>NZ_VOXD01000016.1 GCF_008014675.1 Neolewinella aurantiaca
AACGTCAACGGTGGTAGTGATCAGGTCACAAGCAAGTTCCTCGGCTACAACAGCGTCGTAAGAAGGTACTTCCATACAGTCACCGGACTCATCGGTCGGGAAAGTGATGCGGTAGTCGTGGATGCCGATCACGTCGATGATCTGGCTACATACGTTGGTGTTGGTGAAACCAGCTCCGTCGGTAGAAGTGAAACGACGCGTGATGCGGCCTACGCCACAGCTGTTGATCGTTCCGGATACCGTCTGAGTGATGGTCGTACCACAGTTGTCTACACCCGCAGCTTCGCCGAAGAGAGCGTCAAGCTGAGCGAAAGATGCGTCGGTGATGTCGTTGGGCAGGCTTGCGTTGTAGTCAACACAAGTGATGGTGGTGTTACCGGGAGCAACACAGGTAGGAGCAAGCTTGTCCTCAACGAGAACGTCCAGCCAGCAGAAGTTCATGTTACCAAGCGCATCGGTTACTTTGAGGCCAACGCGAACGGTACCAATGTCGTCACAAGTCAGGGTGATCTGAGGACCGTAAAGGCCGATCGGAAGGTCGCTGTCGTTCACACGGGCGATCTCGAGGGTCACACCGGAACAGTCATCGTAAGAACCATTGTCGATGTTCTCAGGCGTCAGTACAGCGAAACCGTTGTTCGCACCGCTGCCGGCGATAGAGATGTTCAGGCCGTCTTCACAGACAGCTACCGGAGGCGTCTGGTCTTCCACGCGGAAGTCGTAGTCGGTTACACCGGTGTTACCACATACGTCAGAGTAAGTGTAACGGAGGATGTGAGTACCGGCTGGGATCGCAGAGCTGAGCTCAGGTGATCCGCCGGGAACCACGGTGAAGGCACCGATCGGAGCAGCAGTGAGGTCGCCGTTAGGAAAGATCTCAGCAGAAACAGTAACGTCACCGTCGCAGTTGTCGGTTACGCTCACGTCGTCAAGGCGGAGGTAAGCAGCACAGATGTTACCGGCGTTGGTACCGTAAACGAGGGTGCCGTCAGCGTCGGTCTCTACGTTAGGACCAACGAAGGTCGGAGCGGTAGTGTCGCCCACTTTCACCACCTGGGTGAAGGTGCGGATGTCGCCCGCATCACACCAGTCGATGACAGTGTAGGTACGAACGAATTTGTACGTGTTCGGGCAGGTAACGATGCTCGGTCCGTCGGAGTAAGTAACGCCGATGTTGCAAACTGCAGTACCAGTGGAGAGGTTGAAGGTGCGGTCACCAATCGCCAGGAATGGGTAGTCGCTGGCACGTGGAGCAGGACGTACTGATGGGTCAGCGCCACAGCTCTCGATCTCAACAACGTCTTCGATGTTGTCCCCGTCCAGGTCGTCCAGCGTCGGACGGTCGAAGGTGATGGTGTAAGAAGCAGTAACCGATGGGTTTTCTTCGCCGGAAGCAGAAGCACAAACAGCGATCTCGGTAGCTACGAAGGTGCGCGTGATTACCACGTCGTCACAGTCAGGATCGTCGCCGTAAGCAACGGCGTCGCTCACACATACTTCGATTTCGTCGGAACAACCATCAGTGAAGGTCGGTACAACCGGAGCGGTAGTGCGAGCCAGCAGGCGTGCGCGGAGCGCAGATGCCATGGTGCCGGGAACGGTGGCGCCGGTAGAGGCGTCAACAGTGTAGCAGCGGCTGACGCTGGTAGGCAGAGTGGCGAGGTTGTTACCGTCGAGATCAACACAAAGCAGGTCGATGTTGGCCGGAGTAGTCACCACTGCGGGTGGTGTCTTGTCTTCAGCGCGAACAACGCCCCAGCAGGTCTCGAAGTCGAGACCGAGAAGGTTACCGGTGGAGAAGCTGAAGTCACGAATCGTCACGAAGCTCTGCTGACCACCAGTAGCGAAACCATCACCCTGCAGGGTGATCATCAGTGTGTTGCCGGGCATTACGGCTTCCTCAATATCAATAGTGCCAGCGTTGGTAATAACTTCGTCTCCGCTTGTTTCGAAAACAACGTTTCCGTCGAAGTCGATAATCAGCAGGTCAACGATGATGTCAGCGTCAAGGCTGTAGTCTGCAGAAAAAGAAACAGTACCTTCTTCAGAGAACTGGTAAGCAACCGATGCGATGTCGTCAAGACCTGTACCTCCAGTTACGTTAGGAGAAACCATATTGATTTCGTCAGCGGTGAAGGTTACGTCGGCATCAGCACCGGAAACTACCGTAAAGTTGTCTTCAGAGAAGTCGCCGGTGAAACCGGTGGTTGTTGTACCGGATGAAGCCGTAGAAGAAATCATGTAGTTGAACTCACCACAGCCGTCGATGATCGGGCCGTTGGAAGGGTCGCTGTCCTGGACAATGATTTCGAAACCGAAAGCATCCAGACAAGCAACATTGCCCACCAGAATCATTTGAGGAATCAGGAGCCCCTGACACTCGTCGTTGAGCGTAAGGTTGATCTCACCAATACAGGCGAGGTTAGGCTGGTCAAATTCTACTGTTACAGCAACAGTCTCTGTTGAAGTAAAGCCGCTGGCGTTCGTTGCGGTAATTTCAACATCAACAACACCGATATCTTCACAGCCAAAGGTGAGTTGGCTGGCCTCCAGAGATACTACATCACATTCGTCAGTAGCTGAGGCAAGTTGCTCAATGGTCGTAGAAGCAAATCCTGTGCTGCTGAGGGTTAAGGTTGTCGGAGTAACGGTGATCATTGGGCCGTCGGGGTTGCAAGTATTACAAGCAGTTCCTTCATTGGCGTAGTTGCCAGCGTACTGTTCACCTGCTGTGCCTCCCTGAGGGCCTCCGATGATGGTATT
Organism: Neolewinella aurantiaca; assembly: GCF_008014675.1. Lineage (GTDB taxonomy): Bacteria > Bacteroidota > Bacteroidia > Chitinophagales > Saprospiraceae > Neolewinella > Neolewinella aurantiaca. The sequence goes on from NZ_VOXD01000016.1 coordinate 2,764, forward strand.
GAAAAAATCTGTTCCCAGCATGCCTGCATCAGCGGATGTAGGATCACTGTTGTTGATGAATAGTCGGTATCCATCAACACAGTCTGGTGCAGGGTTAGGGAAAAAGAAAAGGAGGGTTTCCTCTCCCGCGGTAAGCGAAACCGGAGCTCCCAGTGTACCGACCCCGTGAAAATCGCTGTCCGGACTTACGGCAGGACCGTAGATTTGAGAGTTGTCTTCCCAGGCACCGGAAGCAACACTGGTGATTGCGAATGGGGCATCAGCAACCTCTGCCGGGGCAACGATGGATATCTGGGAAGGTCCCCAAAAAAACGTTGTCGCTGTACTGGCGGGTAGCGTATAAACTTCGTATTGATCGTCGTCTGCATTATACCTAAGCGTGAATTCCAGGTCCTGAGCCTGTATCCAGGTAGATAATATCACCAAGATGGCGATGACTGGTAATATTTTTTTCATTGTTATGAGATTAAATAAGCTAATATAAATAAGTCAAATTAGGATGTTAGACACCTTGGGTTAAGGTGCCTAACATCCTGATAATGAAACATGATGTCCCTGTGCTATTCGCTAGGGGAGTTGCTCGGTCAGAAAGTCATAGTTGTACAATCCTCCGGCGTTCAAAGTGTAGTTGAACAGCAGGTTGATGAACAGGTAGCTGGGATCATTCTGGATACCCTGATATTTAGTCTTACCATCCATATTAATATCCGTCAGGCTGTATCCCAGGGAGTTATTATAGTTGTAAGAATAAGCGGCGTTTCCAGCATCAGAAACAACACCAGTCAGGATCGGACCATTGTCCGTTCCTGGGCCTTGGTATTTTATCTGGTCGTCACCATTTGCATTACCAGCCCAGAGAGCCTGTACACCGTTCATGGTGACTTGCTCAAAACCATTGAAGTTGATGACTCCGGGAAGGTCATAGATTTCGGTTGCAGTTGCAATTGTAAAGTCAACGGTAACTCCTGCAGAAGAGAAGAGAACTGCTGAGCCTGTCATTACACCAAGGTGATTGCGGTGCTTTACGGCTACGTAGTAGGTGGTGCCAACGATTCCGCTGAACGTGAGCGGAGTTATTCCGTCTGCCGCTTCAACCACGTCTCCATCCCGTTGAAGTAGGGCAGATCTGGTTTCTACGATTACTGACGGATCTGTAGCGTCACGAAGTTCCACGAATACCCAGTCAACGATCGCATCCGGAGTGCCGTCATTGGCCATCAATACAGCGGAAGTCGTGGTTTCTCCACCACCGTCACCGAAGTGAGTGAACTTGCCCCCCATAGCGGTGTAGGGCTCGGTTGTGGGCAGGAATCCTCCTGTACGCAGGTCGTCGCGCATCAGGGAGGAACCGGTATCGAACAGTGAGCCTTGCAGAGCAACCTTCAGCTCTAGCTGGCTCAAACAAGCTGCAGAGTTTTGGTTCGGGTCACATGGGTTCAGCGGATCACTATTGTCTCCGGGCGTATTCGGGTCACCGTCGGTGCCGTTGATTTCGTCGGCATTAGAAATTCCATCATTGTCGCAATCTCCGGTATCTGTAGCAAGAACCGTAGCATCGAGGTAATTCAGCGAGCAAGGCAGGTTCGGGTCTGTATTGTCACCTGGTGTGGAGTAATCGCCATCGGTGCCGTTGATTTCGTCGGCATCGGTGACACCATCGCCGTCACAGTCGCCGGTGCTGGTGGCATTCATGCTTACGTCGGCGAGGTTCAGGGAGCAGGCGCTGTTGGGGTCGGTGTTGTCACCTGTGGTTGCGTAGTCGTCGTCGGAACCGTTGATTTCGTCGGCGTCGGTGACACCGTCACCGTCACAGTCACTGGTGCTGGTGGCGTTCATGCTTACGTCGCCGAGGTTCAGGGAGCAGGCGCTGTTAGGGTCGGTATTGTCGCCGGGGGTGGAGTAGTCTCCGTCGGTACCGTTGATTTCGTCGGCATCGGAGACACCATCGCCATCACAGTCGCCGGTGCTGGTCGCGTTCATGCTTACGCTGGCGATGATGAGGCTACAGGGGCTCTCGGGGTCGGTCATGTCGTCAATTTCGTCGGAGTCGAGTACCCCGTCACCGTCGGTGTCCTGGTCGCTGACCGTAACGGTTACGGTTGCGGTAGCACATACATCCGGGTCAGGATCAGTGTTGCAGACTTCGTACACAATAGTAACCATCATGCCTGCTTCGGAGAAGACAGGAGTGTAGAGTAGTTCTCCGGTTGTTGCGTCGAAGGACACGGTTCCGGCAGCGGTGCTGCCTGCTCCTTCGGTAATGGTGGTGGTGCCGAGGTTACCCGCAGCGCCATCGGGGAGGAAGTCGTCGTTGGCAAGGATGTCGATCGTCGCCTGAGTTCCGGGTGTTGCGTTGCCGGTGTCGTCCGTTGCGGTTACGTCTACGGGATTGGGGTCGCCGCCGTTGGGGTTGCCGTCGTCGTCACAGTCTGCTGCGTCCCATGCCATGCTTGGTGTGCCCTGGTCTGCTTCGTTGTAATCACAAGGGTCAAGCGGGTCGGTGTTGTCACCTGGAGTGGAGTAGTCATCGTCGGTACCGTTGATTTCATCGGCATCAATAACACCATCGCCGTCACAATCGCCGGTGCTGGTGGCGTTCATGCTTACGTCGCCGGGGTTCAGGGAGCAGGCGCTGTTGGGGTCGGTATTGTCGTCGGGGGTGGAGTAGTCTCCGTCGGTACCGTTGATTTCGTCGGCATCGGAGACACCGTCGCCGTCACAGTCGCCGGTGCTGGTCGCGTTCATGCTTACGCTGGCGATGATGAGGCTACAGGGGCTCTCGGGGTCGGTCATATCGTCGATTTCGTCGGAGTCGAGTACGCCGTCACCGTCGGTGTCCTGATCGCTGACCGTAACAGTAACGGTTGCGGTAGCACACACGTCGGGGTCAGGATCGGTGTTGCAGACTTCGTACACAATAGTTACCAGCATGCCTGACTCAGCAATGACTGGTGTGTAGAGTAGTTCTCCGGTTGTTGCGTCGAAGGACACGGTTCCGGCAGCCGTGCCTCCTGCTCCTTCAGTGATGGTGGTGGTTCCGAGGTTGCCCGCAGCGCCGTCGGGTAGGAAGTCGTCGTTGGCAAGGATGTCGATCGTCGCCTGAGTTCCGGGTGTTGCGTTACCGGTGTCGTCCGTTGCGGTTACGTCTACGGGGTTGGGGTCACCGCCGTTGGGGTTGCCGTCGTCGTCACAGTCTGCTGCATCCCAGGCCACGCTTGGTGTGCCCTGATCCGCTTCGTTGTAATCACATGGATCAAGCGGATCTGTGTTGTCCGCAGTGGTTGCGTAGTCGTCGTCGGAACCGTTGATTTCGTCGGCGTCGGTGACACCGTCACCGTCACAGTCACTGGTGCTGGTGGCGTTCATGCTTACGTCGCCGAGGTTCAGGGAGCAGGCGCTGTTAGGGTCGGTATTGTCGCCGGGGGTGGAGTAGTCTCCGTCGGTACCGTTGATTTCGTCGGCGTCGGTGACACCGTCGCCGTCACAGTCGCCGGTGCTGGTAGCGTTCATGCTTACACTGGCGATGACGAGGCTACATGGGCTCTCGGGGTCGGTCATGTCGTCGATTTCGTCGGAGTCGAGTACGCCGTCGCCGTCGGTGTCCTGGTCGCTGACCGTAACAGTAACGGTTGCGGTAGCACATACATCAGGGTCAGGGTCTGTGTTGCAGACTTCGTACACAATAGTTACCATCATGCCTGACTCCGCAATGACAGGAGTGTAGAGTAGTTCTCCGGTTGTTGCGTCGAAGGACACGGTTCCGGCAGCGGTGCTGCCTGCTCCTTCGGTAATGGTGGTGGTGCCGAGGTTACCCGCAGCGCCATCGGGGAGGAAGTCGTCGTTGGCGAGGATGTCGATCATCGCCTGAGTTCCGGGTGTTGCGTTGCCGGTGTCGTCCGTTGCGGTTACGTCTACGGGGTTGGGGTCACCGCCGTTGGGGTTGCCGTCGTCGTCACAGTCTGCTGCGTCCCATGCCATGCTTGGTGTGCCCTGATCCGCTTCGTTGTAATCACAAGGGTCAAGCGGGTCGGTGTTGTCACCTGTGGTAGCGTAGTCGTCGTCGGAACCGTTGATTTCGTCGGCGTCAATAACACCATCGCCGTCACAGTCACCGGTGCTGGTGGCGTTCATGCTTACGTCGCCGAGGTTCAGGGAGCAGGCGCTGTTGGGGTCGGTATTGTCGCCGGGGGTGGAGTAGTCTCCGTCGGTACCGTTGATTTCGTCGGCATCGGAAACGCCGTCGCCGTCACAGTCGCCGGTGCTGGTCGCGTTCATGCTTACGCTGGCGATGATGAGGCTACAGGGGCTCTCGGGGTCGGTCATATCGTCGATTTCGTCGGAGTCGAGCACGCCGTCTCCATCGGTATCCTGATCGCTGACCGTAACGGTTACGGTTGCGGTGGCACACACGTCGGGGTCAGGGTCGGTATTGCAGACTTCGTACACAATAGTTACCATCATGCCTGCTTCGGAGAAGACAGGAGTGTAGAGTAGTTCTCCGGTTGTTGCGTCGAAGGACACGGTTCCGGCAGCGGTGCTGCCTGCTCCTTCAGTGATGGTGGTGGTGCCGAGGTTGCCCGCAGCGCCATCGGGGAGGAAGTCGTCGTTGGCGAGGATGTCGATCATCGCCTGAGTTCCGGGTGTTGCGTTGCCGGTGTCGTCCGTTGCGGTTACGTCTACTGGATTGGGATCGCCGCCGTTGGGGTTGCCGTCGTCGTCACAGTCCGCTGCATCCCAGGCCACGCTTGGTGTGCCCTGATCCGCTTCGTTGTAATCACAAGGGTCAAGCGGGTCGGTGTTGTCACCTGTGGTAGCGTAGTCGTCATCAGTGCCGTTGATTTCGTCGGCGTCGGTGACACCATCGCCGTCACAGTCACCGGTGCTGGTGGCATGCATGCTTACGCTGCTTAGCACCAGGCTACAAGCATCATACGGGCTGGTTGTGTCGGCGTCTTCGTCCGCATTGGTGACTCCATCTCCATCACAGTCGGCACTACCCCAGATAGGATTGGTCGGGTCTTCGCTGCCGATAGTGTAATCTACACAAGGGTTCATAGGCTCATCGTCCATGTCATCATCGGTTCCGTCACCGTCAGTATCACATACTGTACCGCTGTTGTCGAAGTTTCCTGTATAATACTCTCCGCCTCCGGCAGTTCCTACGCCAAAAACGGTGTTCGAGAAATCTCCCATTCCCATACCAGGAGCGGAGGAGTCAGGATCTGAACCATTAATGAACAAGCGTATGCCTGGTACACACGTTGAACCAGGGATCGTGAAGTGAAAAATAAGGGTTTCCACGCCGGCTACAAGGGGAGTTGCAGCTCCCAGGGTACCTACGGCATGGTAGTCGACATCCGGAGTTACAGTAGGGGCATAAATCCTGGAGTTGTCTAGCCATGCTCCACCCTGAACACTGGTTACTGGGAATTGAACGTCATTTACTGATGCTGGTACAACTAAGGTAATTTGAGAGGGGCCCCAGAAAAAACCAGAGGGCTGGCTGGATGTTGCTGGCAAGGCGTAGACCTCATAGCGGGATTCTGTGAAATTGTAGCGGACATTGAACTCCATCTCTTGCGCAAAAAGCGCAGTAGCAGAAGTGAAAAATATCACCGCCAATAAAGTAATTAGCTTTTTCATTTAGGTTTTATTTTATGAGAAACTGACTGATTGTTGAAAGGTATAGGTGTCCAAAGACGCCCACTTAATCAAGCGGCGTTCTTTGGACATTTTAAGTGGTTTATCTAGGGCAATTGCTCTAGAAAAATGTTGAAATTGTATAGGTTCTGATCGTTCAGAGAGAAACTGACAAGGTTGATGAAGGCGTACAATCCATCATTCCTTACCCCTTGGTATTTAGACTTGCCATCCATGTTGACGTCCGACAAGAAGTAGCCAAATCCTGAGTCGTAATTGTAAGTCTGAACAAGGTTTTCGGCATCAATGATCACGTTGATCAGGATAGAGGTTACGTCCGCTCCCGGCCCCTGATACTTTATCTGGTTGTCGGCATTTGTATTGCCAGACCAAAGGGCTTGTACTCCGTTAACGGTAACTTGCTCGTGACCATCAAAATTCTCAACGAGATGGTAGACGTCGGCCGCAGAGGCTGTTGTGAAATCTACTAAGGTTCCGGTAAGATCAAGGGTGACCGGGGACGCAGTCATTACGCCAAGGTGGTTACGGTGCTTAACTGCGACGTAGTACTGTTCACCGATTAATCCCCTGAAGGATAAGGGTGATGTACCATCGGTTGGGCTCACCACATCTCCGTCCCTTTGTAAGAGGGCCGATCTGGTTTCCAGGATTAATGATGGCGTCAAAACGTTCCTCAATTCAACGAATACCCAATCGACGATTGCGTCTGCGGTGCCTGAGTTTGCGTCTAAAACGGACTGAGTTGTTATTTCTCCGCCTCCCGCGCCTTTATGAAGGAACCTGGGGTTGTTGAAGGCGGCATACGGCTCGGTTAACGGGAGGTACCCTCCGGCACGCAGGTCATCCCGCATCAATGGTAGCGGCTGATCAAATAGTGCCCCCTGAAGCATCACTTTCAGACTCAAGGTTGCTGCTGGTACGTTCTCTACAGTAATCATCACTACCGCAGTATCACACAGGTCAGGCGTGCCGCCGTCGCAGTACGAGTAGCTAAAGCTGTCGGGGCCGTCGTAGCCAATGTCAGGGGTGTAAGAGAAGGTCCCGTCAGGGTCGAGGGTGAGGCTTCCGTTGTCTACGTCGTCGATCAGGGCAACCGTGACGCCCGGCCCGTCACTGTCGGAGTCATTAGCAACTACATTGCCGGTAAGTTCGGTTTCCTCGTCGGTGCTGAGGGTGTCGTTGACTGCGAAGGGGGCGTCGTTTACCTCTTCTACGGTGATCATCACTATTGCGGTGTCACAGAGATTTGGTGTGCCACCGTCGCAGTACGAGTAGCTGAAGCTGTCGGGGCCGCTGTAATCATCGTCCGGGGTGTAGGAGAAGGTTCCGTCAGGGTCGAGGGTGAGGCTTCCGTTGTCTACATCGTCAATCAGAGAAACCGACACACCCGGTCCGTCACCGTCGGAGTCATTAGCAACTACATCGCCGGTCAGTTCGGTGTCTTCGTCGGTGCTGAGGGTGTCGTTGACCGCGAGGGGAGCGTCGTTTATTTCTTCTACAGTAATCATCACTACCGCAGTATCGCACAGATCAGGCGTGCCGCCGTCGCAGTACGAGTAGCTGAAGCTGTCGGGGCCGCTGTAATCATCGTCCGGAGTGTAGGAGAAGGTTCCGTCAGGATAGAGGGTGAGGCTTCCGTTGTCCACATCGTCAACAAGGGTTACCGAGACGCCCGGTCCGTCACCGTCGGAGTCATTAGCAACTACATCGCCGGTAAGTTCGGTGTCCTCATTGGTGCTGAGGGTGTCGTTGACTGCGAGGGGAGCGTCGTTGAGGTCGAATTCTATAATGACCAGAGCGGTGTCCGAAGAACCATTCAAGTCAGTGATCTGATAAATAAGGGTGTCCATCCCCATGCCCATTGAGGCAGTGTACACAATCATGTCATCGGTAGGATCTAGAGGGGTACCCATGTCGTCGACAACAGCAGTGCCGAACGATGGGGGGGAAATCAGTTCAATCGCGGCAGTGTCTGGTGAGTCAGGACCGAAATCATCGTTGAGCAGAACGTTAAGGGTTACAGGGGCTGTATCGTATACCTGGTAAGTGTCTGCTTCTGCGACAGGGACTCCGTCACAACTGTTTGGAATACCGTTACCGTCGTCGTCCATCAGATCATCTCCGGAACAACACTGGTCCATACAATCAGGGACGCCATCTCCGTCCGAATCGACACGGATGTAGGCATAGTAGATTTCAAGATTAGAAAGAACTCCTAATTCTACAAGCCCCCCAACCGTAAGTCTGACCTCGTCAAAAGGCAGGGAAGTGGTGAATCCGAGAAAACTCACGTCGCTGCTGCCGCTCAATAAAGACAGGTCTACCAGTGGACTGGATGCGGCAAAGGACTCAGCGGGAAGTCCTCCGAGGTAGGTGGAAATAGATATGTTTCCAAGGACCGCAGCCCCCAGTAAGCCGTTATTTCCGCTGAGCGCAAAACCAGCTTCGTACCCTGCAGGCATAATTACATTGCTTTTAACAGCAAGGGTACTGTTGTTGGCAACGCCGGCAACGACGTTGAGACTCGTACCATCGGTCAGGTCATTGTCTACCAGTGCTGATAAAGGGGACATATTGCAACTCACACACGCAATACCACTAAAGCCTGTTGCATCATAATTAATGGTAGCGCAATAGTCAGATTCGGCAATGAGTGGTTCGATGCACAATACAGAGGGGTCTAAAGCAAAGTCTTCGCCAAAGTCGCAGGCCGCATCTTCGGTAAAGGGATAGTAGACCTGGATGCTTCCCAGTGCACTTACTGTACTGTTATAGAGGATTTCTACTTCATCGTAAGGAAGAGTAGTGACGAAGCCAACTCGCTGTTGGTTCGCACCACCGAGTGCTGCTGCTGTAACGAGACCTAAACTGGTGTTTCCGGTTTCCTGTAAAATATCGTTGAGATAAGTTCTGATCTCGATTCCAGAGAGTACACTTGCGTTCAACAGCCCTCCGGGGAATGCAATCACGTAGCCTGCCCGACTACCCGCAGGGTAGACGTTAACCGTGTCTTTAACCGATATAAGTGAAGAGGAGCCAAGTAGTGAAACCAGGTCATTGTACTCTAGAAAGTTACGGAGGTTTCCGTCTACGACATTCTGGGCATCCCCCGTGTTACAGAGTAGGCATATACCACCGATGGCGCCTGAGTTGTCGACGATTACGTCCGGACCGGTGATGGGGTCGTTACATCCGGAACTCGCGGCGCTGTCTACGTAAAGCACGGAGACAGTGTCGGAACAGGTTCCGTTAGAAAGAACGAAAGAATAGGTGCCTGTGGCGTCTAAGCCGGTGATTTCCCCGGTACTGCTAATGATTGCGGGGCTCGGGTTCCCCGGTACTGCGGACCAGGTCTGGCCGGCCTGGGCTGCAATAAGTTGGGCCGTTCCGGCATCAGTAGAAGGACATGCATTCTGGTCAAGCCCCGCGTCGACATCACACACCGGGTTACATGCGAGTGGCAAGCCATTGATGTTTAGGGCGTTGTCGTCTCCGACACATTTGTCAATACAATCGGGGACTCCATCGCCATCCGTGTCGTACCGAACGAAAGCGTTTTGAACCGTTATGTTACTGAGCAGGCCAAGAAGACCAGAGTTTATAACCAACCTGACTTCATTGAAACTTTGAGTAGTCGGAACGGATAAAGACAGCTCGTCTCCACTTGGCAACAATGCTATGTTGGCTAGTCCTCCTCCCACGGAAATCTGCTCCCTGGGGAGTCCGAAAAAGTAGGTTTCAATGGTGAAGCCACTAAGAACAGATAGGTCCAGCAGACCCAGAACGCCTGACTGCCTTACAACGAAGCCAACATCTGTACCTGCACTCTCAACGGTGCCGGTAGCAACAGATGTTGCAAAAACGCCACCGACCGTAACACTATAGTCAATCAGAGCTCCGTTGGTGAGGTCGTTATCGATAATCTGATCGGTGTTGTAAACGCCGCATATGACACAAACCCCCGAAACGATACCTGTACGACTTGCTACAATACTTGGAGAGAAACCGTTGGCCGGAATTATCTCCGTACTGCAGTCTGCATCACAGGTAGGATCTTCATCAAATGCGTAGTAGACCCGGATGCTGGTGCCTACTGATAACGCTGTATTGAGGACAAGTTCTATCTCGTCGTACGGTAGAGAGGTGGTAAAGGCAATTCTCTGCTTTCCATCGGTACCTGTACCCAGCAAGCCGAGGCTCAGTACTGATCCGCCGGAGAGAGAAAAGGTTTCCTGAAGTACATCGTTCTGATAGGTTTGTATTCCAAGGCCTCCGAGGGCATCTACTGATAAGAGGCCATTATTGCTCTCGATAACGAAGCCTGCTCTGCGGCCGGCAGGAAATGAGCCGTTGACCCTCTTTACAGAGGCCAGAGAAGAGCCCAGTACGACCGCAGTAGGGTCAACCTCTGCGTAATTGCTCAAGTCGGTATCTACAAGATTGCCGAGTGTGGTTCCCGATTGCAAAGCGCCTACCAGACCGGAAGAGACAAGGTCAACAACGTATGACTTTCCGGCCATCGGGTTGTTACAATCCTCGGGCGGCGGAAGTAAACTTAAACCCGTCACGGTTTCCGGAGGGGGGCAGTCGTCAGGAGGCCCAAGTGATGAATTACTGAATGCCGTGGAAGGCAAAAGTAATATGAATAAGAGTGAGAGGAAATAGGTCCGTCTGGGCACAGAAGTGCCTGACACCGGGATGGAGTGTCTCATATAAAGGTTTATTTCACGAGTTGAATAAAAAAAACGGCCCGGAGGCAATAAAAAGATAAGGGCTCATCAATGAATAAAAATCAGCAGCAGGCTAATGATTTTATACGCAAAGTTGAAAAAAAACACTTACCTGTATCAGGATATAAGTTTATGTATTGGTGGGTTTGGAATTGTGTATTTGAAGTGGTCACGAATGCAACTTGTGTGTCAAGCGAAGAATAGACATATGAAATATCCTAAACTATAGGATTGTCTGTTCTTTAGTAGTTGGCATAAGTACCTTAAGCGTCACTAAGCTAAGGCATTCCCCGCTATTTATCAGGGTTTCAAGGGGGTAAAATTAAAATTTAACACTTTTTATTTTTGGGTTCAAAATGATTTAAATAGGTGTTTAAACCTCATTCTATCAATATTTGTAATATTGTGTGCAAACATGATTGTGTTGCAAATGTATGCTTATGTATTTATTGTTTATACAGGGTTCAGGGGTGTTAGCAACAAGTTGAATACATGTTTTTCTCTTCTTTTTTGTCGGTTTATTTGGAAGGAATTGGGGGGTAAATAGGATGTTAAATTAGTGTCGAACGTAATTGCATTGTTATGTTTTTTATTTGTTTTAATACGTCTTATAAAATCGTAAAATGCCAGGGTGTAACCACGATGCATAGTGAGTTGGATACAGGGTTGATATGCCAGTTTATGAGGGGGAGTACGAGGGTGTTCTAATACTGCCGTAAATCAGAGTATTGCTCCAGGCTGATAATTTGCCAGGCATTCAGCGTTCGTTCTACTTCGGCGGGGTGGATAGCTGCAATAGCAACAAGGGTCGTGCCGTGGTCGGGGCGGGGGACCAGGTCATTATAATATTCAGGGAAGTTGTTCTTCTCTGCTTCTCCGGCTTCTGTTTTGTTGAGTCGGGTAGCGTGGCTGGAGTTGCTCCAAACCTCAAAGCCGAGACCGGCGTCAAAGCAAAGCTCTTCAAGCTGGTTGATCGCCTTTGGGGTGCTGGTGTGAAGGAGGCAGCTGAAGGTCTGGTACGGCGAGCGCTTGATGCGATCGAGCGAAGCATATACCGCAATACGACGATTGTTGACCACGTTTGTTCCCGTTTGTTGACGACGGTCGTACAGCATGAGATCGCGGTAGCGAAGGTTGCCCCCTGGGTGGGGGATGCTGAGGACCCGACCCCGGCTGGCGTCCAAAGGTTGCATCCACAGGATTTCATACCTGTTGGCTCCTTTTACTTCTAGCGACAGAGGATGGCTGAGGTCCGGCTTTTCAAAGCCGAATTTAGCCCAAACAGTAGCCGCAACCCTCATTCTGCCAAGACCAACCGCAGCAAGACCAAGGTGCCACCAGGCTTCGCGGTCGTCGGCGTCAAGGGCAACGGTCTTTTTCCAGTAATGAAACGCAGGCTTCCATTCTCTTCTGCGATGATAAATCTGACCAAGGGCAGCGTGAGGGTCTGTCCACTCCGGATTGATCCGAATTGCCTTCTTCAGCAACTTCACGGCAGTGTAAACGTCTCCGACTTTGTCGTAACGCAACGCCTCTTCGTAAAGGGCCCAGGGGTTGGGATCATGTGGGGAGCCGTGGGGCAATTCGTTGTTCTTTTGGTTGGGTGCAAGATAACGGTGATCAGGGTGCAAAGTTGTGTTAAGTACGTTTGCTGCTCAGTCGGAGCGCGAAGATGAGCACTTTGTGACCTTAGGAAGGTCACGCCAGGTCCGGCCTCCTTTGTAACATCCCCCGAAGGATCGGTAGGCAGAGTCGGGCAACGGTTGTACCTTTGCGGCCGCTAAGGGAAACCCTCTTCGGAGGAAAACTGTTTGACTTCAAATCCTTTCGCTAAACTATTGATTTACCCCGCCTTATGGATACTGCTACAAAGCTCACCGACATACGGACCCTCTCCCTGGAAGAACTCACTTCTCAGCTCATCCTGACCGGAGAAAAAAAGTTCCGGGCCAAGCAGGTCTACCAGTGGCTTTGGGAAAAAGGAGCCCGCAGTTTCGACGATATGACGAATCTTTCGCTCGAGCTGCGCGAAAAACTGAAGGAACGCTACAGCCTCCTTGTCGTTACCGAAGATAAGGTGCAGCGCAGTAATGACGGCACCATCAAAAGCCGCTTCCGGCTCCACGATGGCCACCTGATCGAATCCGTTTTGATTCCCGTGGTGGCTGATGATCGTTTCACCGTCTGTGTCTCCAGCCAGGTGGGCTGCAGCCTTACCTGTACTTTCTGCGCGACCGGCCGCATGAAGCGCCTGCGCAACCTCACCGCGGCTGAAATTTACGATCAGGTGTTCCTCGTCAACCAGCAGTGCATGGAGACGTACGGCAAGCCACTAACTAACATTGTCTACATGGGAATGGGCGAGCCGTTGCTGGCTTATAAAGAAGTTGTTGGCAGCATCGATCGTATTACCAGCCACACCGGTTTGCATATGGCGCCACGGCGGCTGACGGTTTCTACTGCCGGTATTGCCAAAATGATCAAAAAATTGGCCGACGACGATACGAAGGTCAACCTGGCCATCAGCCTCCATGCCGCAGACGACGTGAAGCGCAACGAGATTATGCCCATCAACGAAAGCAATAACCTGGAGGTACTCGTCGACTCTCTGGTCTACTTTTACGCAAAGACCAAGAAGCGCATCGGTTTCGAGTACATCACCTTTCAGGACTTCAACGACACCCTGGAGGACGCCGAGAAACTCTACCAGATTTGTAAGCAGGTGCCCAGTATGGTCAACATCATCGAGTACAACCCGATCGACAATGCACCCTTCCGGAAGTCTGCCGAGCACAACATCGATGATTTTGCCACTTACCTCCGGGATCGGGGCGTGATGGTGACCGTCCGCCGTAGCCGGGGTAAAGACATCGACGCTGCCTGCGGACAGTTGGCGAACAAAGGATAGTAAGTCAGCCGTGCTGTTCAGGGGGCGCGGCCGCTGGTGCAAAGAACGTTCTCAAAAACATCGGATGCAGGATAAAAGTAGGCCCCGAGGGCAACGACCAAAGCATCCTTGCGTTCTACTGAAACCAACACAAAAAACAAACGTTACAAAGGGCCTTGTGCCCACACACATATAAGTGTCTGAATCCATATCTCACGAACATTTTCCCAGAAACATACTTGCCTTGCGTTTTCTACTCTGCTATTTCATCCTCGGCCTTGCACCCGCGTTGAGCGCCCAGATTGCTGCTCCTGACCTGCTGTGTACCCGCTCCGAATCCGGCGCCGTAATCCTCAATTGGGAAAACGCAGCCGTCGGCTGCGGCCCTTACGAAGCCACCGAGATTTATTCCGCCACCGCTCCGGATGGCCCTTTCAGTCTGCTGGCCGAAGTGAACGATCCCGCCGAAACGATGTATTCCGACGCTAATCCAACGGGAGAATTGCGCTACTACTACATGAGCTACCGCTATAACTGCCCTGGCCAGACGGCCATGAACAGTGATACCCTGGACAGTTTCATCCCCCGCAGCCCGGTGGTGCGGTACGTCAGTGTAGAAGACAACGAAATAATCATCGACTGGAGGGCCTCTTCTTCACCCGAAGTAACCGGTTACATCATCCTGGAGGTTACCCCAACGGCCTTCATTCCACTTGATACCGTGTACGGAGTTACAGACTACCGGTTTCCGTTTTCTGCAGCCGACCCCGACCCGGCCAGCCGCGAGTTTCGCCTCGTAGCTATTGATCCATGCGGAAACGACAGCCCGCAGGGCTCCATTGTTTCCGCGATGAACCTGAGCGCAACGGGCGGATCGGGCTGTACGAGTGAGATCACACTTATGCCGGATTTGACGAGTCTGAGCCGCTACCTGCCCGCTACCGCACTCGAGTTGTTCGTTTCTACCAACGGCAGCGCTTACGTCTCGGCGGGCACCTTCGGGCCCGCAGCACCAACCGTTGACTACGACGGCGCAAACGACGGCGATGATCTTTGTTTCTACCTCGAAGCTGCTATCGCCGAAAACAACAGTCGCGCCCGCTCTACCGTGTTTTGTACCTCGGTCGTGATCAATCAACCCGCACGGCAGATGGATCTCTACGGTGTTGAAGTTAGTGACAACGGCGACCTGCTCTTCCAGTACGACGCCAGCGTTATTCAACCGGTACTGACCGAATCCGTCTACCTCATCGCCCGCACCAACGGCGTACTCGAACAGGACAGCTCCCTGCCAACCGACCTGACTGCCGCCGGAGGCCAGGCAACCCTCGCCGGACCGCTGGCCGACCCGTTGGAAAGTGGCGAAACAGTAGCCTTTCGCCTCACCGATGACTGTATGCGCGAAATAACCACCAACGCGGTGGAGCCCGTTTACCTCACCGCTACTGAATTCTTTCCGGGGCAGCATCAACTGAGCTGGACGCCCCTCATCAATGGCCTGGCCGGCGAAACTACCTACGATGTCTTCCGCACCGATGCCGGCTCCGCTCCGGTAACCCTGGCCACAGGGCTTACCGATCTGCGTTTTCTGGACGAAAACTCAGGTGCCGGAGGAGAGGTCTGCTACGAAATTCGGGCGACGTTCCGGCCGGAGGGAGCCGCTACGGCGGAAACCTATGTGTTTAGCTCTAACACGGACTGCATTACCCCCGTTTCTGAGGTGTTCGTGCCCAATGCTTTCAGCCCCAATGGAGACGGAATCAATGATGTATTTCGTCCTTTCTTTTCTCCGCTCCCGGCGGAGGCAGACTACGAGCTTCTCGTATTTGACCGTTGGGGAGCACTCGTTTTCGAGTCCAACGTACCCCTGGAAGGGTGGGATGGGTCTTACCGGGGTAAGCTGATGACCAACGGAGTGTTCGTATACAGCCTGCGCTACCAGGCCCGTGAAGGCCTGGTTTACACCCGTAGCGGTACCGTTAACCTTCTGCGGTAAAAAGATTCTGCTTGTCCGGTTTAGGATGGTAATGGCTAAAGATTCTGAAATTCGGATAAATTTATTTTGACGCAACTTGTCTGTTAATCACGGCGTTATCCTTCTGTCGTGAAAAAAGCCAGGCAAAAGTTTGGTTCAACGGTTTCAATGAGCCTATTTTTGCGCCCCGATGGTCGGTTGGCCGAGCGGTTAGGCACAGGTCTGCAAAACCTGCTACAGCGGTTCAAGTCCGCTACCGACCTCATAAGAAAAGCCCGGACTGCTTGCGCAGCTCCGGGCTTTTCTGTTTTACAGCTATTTGGCTGAAATCGGTTTTACTCTTCATCCACGGATTTATACTCTACCCGGAACTTCTCGATCATTTCCGGACTGATTGCATCAGCATACACACCATATGCATCGATCAGGATGCCTTTGGTGCCGTCGTCGGCTTCAATACCGTACAGTACGGAGTTGTCAGACGGGTTGGTCATTCCCTCAAAACGGTAAGTATGGGTGATGGTGAAATTTTCGGGCTTGAAGTTCTTCTTAAGTTTTTTGCACTCAAGGTGAAATTCAGCCTGATCGAAATCATGGTCATATCCCTTTTCGCGGAGATCTGCGATTCCGTCGGTAAGGGTAGAGTAATGGTTTTTCTGAATGATTGGCATGGCTGTGGTGGATTTGGTTATGTTCTGCAGTTAAAACCGCATCATCCCCCCGCTGTGTTCGCTTTCAGTGCCCTCAACAAAAAAAGCGTTCAGTACTCAGACTGCCCGGAGGGCAGCCCGAACGCTGAACGCTGTTCGGCAAGGCAACCAACCGGAAGCCAGGCTTTTATCGCCCGATATCCGGACGACGTCGGGTGCTTAGCCCTGTCGGTTAGCTGATGGTGATCTCCCGTTCCGGAGCCTGAGCAGCCGACGTTTTCGGAGCTGTAATCACGAGAATACCGTCTTCGAAAGTGGCCGTGATGGCCTCCTGGTCTACGTGCTCACTGAGCTCGAACCAACGTTCGAACGATTTAATGGGGAATTCCTGCAGCAGCCAGTCGGGGAACTCATTTTCTGGCTGACGGGAGCCGCTGATGTAAATCATATTGTCGATCAGATTGATCTTGACGTTTTCCTTAGCAAAACCGACGCAGTAAACGCGGGCGATAAAGCTGTTGGCGGTCTCTTCGATGTTGACCGGCACGTTGTGGCGGGGCCGACGGCGCCCGGGGCCGCCCATACGGCGACCATGGCCTCCGCCTGGGTGATGATGTCCGCGAGGGCCACCGTGGCGGTGCGGACGATGATGAGGGTGGTTGGGGTGGCCTCCGGGGCCACGTCTGTGTTGCTTGCGCATAATTAATTGTTTTATTTGGTTCAGTAGGGTAGACGGGGTAGGGCGGTGATTACTTTAATCGTAGCCGAAATAATTGTCGTAGGTCGTTTGTAAAAGGCTGCGTAGACGCGTCCGGGCGTAGCCTTTACGGGAAATGATGGTCTTCAGCGGGACACCGAGATCCACAGCTATTTCACGGAGTGTTTCTCCGTCGAGTTCATTGCGGACGAATACTTCGCGCTGGTTGGGCGGCAGCAGGTCAAGGGCGTCCTCAATGTCGGCCCAGACATCGTCGGGGTCGGCTTCACTGTACTGTTCGTCGGTTTCCGCATCTATGTCTTCCGTAAGGTCCTGGAAAGCAGGGCGGCCCGAGCGCCGCCGGTAATAATCGGTGATACGGTTGCGGGTAACGCGGTAGAGCCAGGCGCGGGGCTGGTTGATAGAACTGTTGTGTAGGGCGGTGAGATAGCTGGCCCAGACTTCCTGCAGGAGGTCGGCTGCTTCATCGGCGGGGATGCGATCGCGGACAAAGGCGGCTAACTCGGTGTCATATTCTCGGTAGGCTTCGTCCCATTCATATTTGGGGTTTTTATCTGTCATTCACATCTGTAGACGCCGCCCGGAGCAATTACTTTAACCGGACTCCTGAATTTAGGCGTTTTTTAAGAGTTTCAGGAGACTGTAGCTTCCAAAGTATGTCGCCAGATGCACTACCACCGCTAACTTGTTCCCCTTGCCACCTCTCACGTCTCCCCTCTTGCGAGGACCCGGGAGCACCGGCAGCCGCCAGGCCAACTCACCCCGGCTGCGCGGGGTAAAAGCACCAGACTGGCAAGCCGCCGGATAGTCCCCCCGGTATTCAGCCATGACCCACTATCTTTTCGGGTCGGGGAAGCGTTCTCTACTTCGCTACGCCAGAGGCGCGGAGTATTCGCCTAATTGTTTACTTCCAGGAAAAGAGCGTTACCCAGCGAGGTAAGCACAGTAGTGTAATCGGCGACGTTGGCTAAGAGGATCACCCCCGTTCGCTTGTTTTTGTCGAGGATGAGGATGGAGGAAAAGCCACCGGTGCCGCCGTCATGAACAAGCAGACTGAATTCTCCTTCTTCGAAAATGGTCCAGCCCAAGCCGAGTGCAAAGTTGTCGTCCCGGTTAAATGTCGTTTCCTGTGGAAGATCGTACACTGCGTCATTCTCAAAGTTCTTCCGGATAAACCGGGTCATATCTTCTGCCGAAGATTTCAGAGACCCTGCTCCTGTAGTGATTTCCGAGAAGTTCCAGTGGGGTACAATGTCGCCGTTTTGATCTCTGGGTTCCACGAGTTTAGTTGTATCCGTGTTTTCGAGAACAGAAGTGGTTTGCTCCATACCCAATGGGCTCAGGACAGTGCGCTGCACCAACTCTTCGTAGGTGGTGTTTCTTTTTTGAGCCAAAGCATAACCCAGTAAACCCGTACCCAGGTTTGAGTAAGAATATTCGGTGCCACTGGCTGCACTTAAAACTAAGTGGTTCTGGAGGTAACTTTGCAGGTTCTCCGGCGTGTAAACAGCATAAGGATCGGTAGGGTCGAACTGCGGAACTTCCTCCTCATTGGTAGGCACTACCGGGAGGCCGGAGGTGTGGTTGGCCAACTGCAGGAAGGTTATGTCTCCGCCGGTAGGTATATCGTAATCGAATTGGCCCTGAAGGGTCTCCGTCAGGGAGGCTTCTCCGGAAGCAATCATGTCGGACAGGCAGATGCTGGTGAACACTTTGGTGATAGAGCCGATCTCGAATACGTTGTCGGCGTTGTCGGTCGTCTGCAGTACATCGCTTTCGCGTGTAACACCGATGTATTCGGTATGCGTGTCGTCCACTAAGCCGATGGCTACCTGAGCGTTGTTCGGCAAGCCAGAGAGGTAATTGTCCAAAATCTGTACGTAAGCCTGATTGCCTATCTCATCCGACAGCCGGGAGGGGGGGCTGTCTTCGTCGGGGCAATCTGTGATAATACAACACGAGGAAAGGGTAAAGAAAAGAATGATGATGGGGAGGAACTTTGCCATTTTATGGAGGGTTTTTACTGCGGTTTACGCAGTTGTGAAATTTTGGTTGTCAATTGGTTTCACGGCAAACCTAGGCGCATCCCCGTTCCGGAGAGTCCCGATAGCTCTGAACTGTACAAATTGAAACCGATTGAAGGATTTACCCTGAGATTTTCTTTATCCCCGGTGTGCTTTCCGGTAAGCATTGGGCGTAACGCCCGTGATTTTCTTGAAGGAATTGTAATAGGTGGACTTGGAGGAGAAGCCGCACTCCAGGCCAATCGCCAGGAGACTGTAATTGGCGAAGTCGTCGTCCAGAATGAGTTTCTTGACGTCTTCTACCCGGTGCCGGTTTATGTAAGTGGCAAAGTTGTCGTCGGTAGCGGCATTGACGATCTGAGAAACATAACCCGGGCTGATGTCAAGCATCTTCGCTACCGATGCCCGGTCCAGGCTACTGTCCCGGTGGATCTTGTGCTCAAGGCAAAGGTTACTCAGCGTTTGAAAGTACTTATTTTCCTGCGGCGGAACGGTTAGGTTTTGCACAGCGTTGCTGCTTTTTTTGAGCAGTGGTACAGAGGGGGCAGGGGGTGCTGCAGTGGCCGGCTTATGGTAAGAAAGCAGAACCCTTATTTTCTCCCGGTCGTTGGCAAGTTTTAGCCTGAATACTCCGGAATAGGCGATCCAGTGAATCAGCAGCGTCGAGAAAAGGGCCAGCACCTGCATCGCGTTGGTCAGTCCGGATTCAATGAACGGGCTCAACAGGATCGCCAGGAGCCAGGAACCCAGAAAAATGATCTCAAAAATCCACAAGCAAGTGAGCCATCTTCTCACCTGCTTACTCGCTGCGTGTTGGATGATCCGGTGCGTTTTAACCAGAATGAAGGGAATGAGGACCAGAGTAATTAAAAAAGCAACCAGCCCAGCAACGTTACTGACTATGCTGACGATGGGATCGGTGGGATGTAGTCGCGTTGCGTACTCATCGAACGCACTGGTCAAAATCAGGAAAAGCACCGGAATAAACAGCCATTTCGGCTTCCGGCTTTTCTGCAGGGGATGACCAACCTTAGCAACTACGAAAAGCAGGACCAACACCGGAAACAGCAAGGCAGAGTCCACTACGTCAATGACGCCAAGAAAGGGGTAGCGTTCAAACGCCTGCGCGTCGTCCAGTAAGAGATTCAACAGAGACAACGAAAGCGAGAAAATTGCGAACGCGAGGTAGCGGTTGGCGTTGCTTCGGAAAAGAGGAGGAGACAAGAGGATAAGGCCAACCACAATTCCCTGAAAAATGGCAATACTGAGGAGGGCTAAACTGATCATCAGGGCTGTATCTGTGGGGGCATCGGCCGACCAAAAAAGGTCTGCGTCCCGAGCGAAGGGTGTGTTTCTGGCCCGGGGTTGGGGCCCAAACAGGCAACGCTTACTCCCTGAGGTAGCTGTGCCGCTGTTCCGGATTTTAGATCACTTTAACGGTTGGCAGAGACTCGTGCCTGTTTTACACCAACAGTGTATCTACCCCGGCGTAGATTTTTCGCATTTCCTCGAGTACCTTGAATAGCGTCTCCGGCTCGTACTCGGAAACGAGTGTTTTGCGGTATTCCTTCACGCCGGGCAAGCCGCGGAAGTAATTGGTGTAATGACGGCGCATTTCCAGAATGCCGAGTTTCGGCCCTTTCCAGTCGATGCTGCGGCGGAGGTGGTCGCGGGCCGCATCAACGCGCTCATCGATATTGGGCGGAGCCAGTATTTCGCCGGTAGCGAAGTAGTGCTTGATCTCCCGGAAAATCCAGGGATTGCCGATGGCGGCACGGCCAATCATGATACCGTCCACGCCGTAGCGGTTGCGGTAAGCTTCGGCTTTTTGCGGCGAGTCGATATCTCCGTTTCCGAAGATGGGAATGGTGATGCGCGGGTTGTCTTTGATGGCGCCGATGAGGGTCCAGTCGGCTTCGCCTTTATACATCTGTTTGCGGGTACGACCGTGGATAGAGAGGGCTTTGATGCCCACATCCTGCAGGCGTTCGGCTACTTCTTCGATGTATTTCGTGTTGTCGTCCCAGCCCAGGCGGGTTTTAACCGTCACGGGCAGGTTGGTCCGGTCAACGATGGCTTTCGTGAGTTTGACCATTTTGGGGATGTCCTGCAAAATGCCGGCACCAGCACCTTTGCAGGTTACTTTTTTAACGGGGCAGCCGAAGTTGATGTCGAGCAGTTCCGGTTGCGCGGCCTCAACGATATCGGCGGCTTTTACCATGCTCTCGATGTTGGCTCCGAAGATCTGAATGCCGATGGGCCGTTCGTAATCGTAGATGTCGAGTTTTTCGACACTTTTCGTGGCGTCACGGATGAGGCCCTCGACACTGATGAATTCAGTGTACATCAGGTCGCAACCCTGCTCTTTGCAGAGGGCACGGAAGGGAGGATCGCTCACGTCCTCCATGGGAGCGAGCAGGAGGGGGAATTCCCCGAGTTCGATGTCGGCTATTTTTACCATAGGCTTTGCGGATGCAAAGATAATAACCATTGAAGTAGGGTGGAGGTTCTGGAGTCTGGAAGCGCTACGCTTTGAGTCGGGAGTCTGGAGTCTCGAGTCTGGAGGCGCTGCCGCGTGACTCCCGACTCAAGACTCCCGACTCCCCAACTCCCCAACTCCCGACTCCCAAACTCCCGACTCACAAGGCGAGGCCGCAGGTACAAGGGGTGTTGAAAGGCAGGGTTTGGCCTTGTCGGGTATGAAGGAGAGAGCTTTTTGCTTCGTCCCGATGAAAGCATTGACGGTAGGGACGGACTCTAAAACCTTTCTTCGCACCTGCGTTCGCGCCGCTTTGGAGTTTCGAGTCGGGAGGCGCTTCGCTTGGAGTCTGGAGTCGGGAGTCTGGAAGCGCTACGCTTTGAGTCGGGAGTCTCGAGTCGGGAGTCTGAAG
The DNA here is from genome assembly GCF_008014675.1 of Neolewinella aurantiaca. Classification (GTDB taxonomy): domain Bacteria; phylum Bacteroidota; class Bacteroidia; order Chitinophagales; family Saprospiraceae; genus Neolewinella; species Neolewinella aurantiaca. The sequence continues at coordinate 24,300 of NZ_VOXD01000016.1, forward strand.
GCGCTGCCGCGTGACTCCCGACTCCCGACTCAAGACTCAAGACTCCCAAACTCCCGACTCCCAAACTCCCTAAACCAGTCCTTCCCGGATGAGGTCATGCAGGTGCAAAAAGCCGAGGTACTCGCCGGCCCGGCCGGTTACGACCAGCTGGCTGATGTTGTGGGTTCGTAACGACTCCAGCGCCTTGATGGCCAGGGTGTCGTGATCGACGGTTTTTGGGTTGGTCGTCATGATTTCGGCTGCGGTAACCTCCTCGAGGTCGGGGTTGCCGTTGAGCATGCGGCGCAAATCGCCGTCGGTAATGACGCCCGCCAGGAGGCGGGAGCCGGGGAAGAGGACTGCCGTTGCACCGAGACGTTTACCGGTCATCTCCAGCAGGATCTCCCGGAGGGGGCTGTCGGTGTTCACGGCCGGAACCTGGTTGTTTACGTAGAGGTCGGAGACCCGGAGGTAAAGTTGCTTGCCCAGCGAACCGCCGGGGTGAAAACGGGCAAAATCGTTGGGCTTGAAGCCCCGCAGGGCCAGCAGGGCCGTGGCCAGAGCGTCTCCCATTGCCATTTGGGCCGTAGTGCTGGCCGTAGGGGCAAGGTCATTGGGGTCAGCCTCGCGGGCAACGGGGGTAAGCAAAATGTGGTCGGCAAGCTGGGCCAGACTACAGTCTTCGCGGCTTACCATAGCAATGAGGGGATTGCCGGACTGGCGAACCAGCAGGGCCAGCATCTTCAACTCGGCGGTTTCTCCACTTTTGCTAAGGCACATAACGAGGTCTTCTGGCCTTACCATCCCGATGTCGCCGTGAATTGCGTCTGCGGCGTGTAAAAAAAGCGCAGGTGTGCCAGTGGAATTGAGCGTGGCCACAATCTTTTTAGCTACGATCGCCGTTTTACCTATTCCGCTAACAACCAGTCTGCCGGGCGAACTATACACCTTGTTGACGCAGGCCACGAAGTCTTCTCCGATGGTGTCCACCAACGAAAGCAGGGTTTGCCCTTCTATTTGAAGTGTATTCCGGGCAACACGAATGATTTGGCTTGTATTTTTCACGTAAAAGTGTATTTTTGAGCGCCGTTAGAGAAATCTTCTCTTGTTTTGACGAAGATTTCAGTCGATTTTTGCGGTCCAAGAAGAAGTAATCTCATTTTAAACCCTTAATTTAACAACCGGGTTGGCCTAGTTGCCTTTCCTCCATCGCCTATTACTTTGCCCATTTAATATTTTGACAAATCTTTCATCCGGCGGTACTGCAAAGGTATCGCCCTGAGTTTAAAACAATCCGACGCCGTTTTTCCATAGGAATTTATACGGTGAGCATGACGTACATAAGATTCGGAGCAAAGCGAATATAAAATGACCGCAAAACCAGTAAACAGTCACCTCGAACAAGCATTGTTTGATCATTTCGGATTTGATACCTTCAAGGGTAATCAAAAAGCCATCATCGAAGCTCTTTTCGAAGGGCGCGATACGTTCGTTATCATGCCCACTGGTGGTGGGAAGAGTCTTTGTTACCAATTGCCTGGCCTGATGATGGACGGTTGCGCACTGGTGATTTCTCCCCTCATTGCGCTGATGAAAAACCAGGTAGACAGCATCCGGTCTTACGGTGATAATGATGCTGTTGCTCACTTCCTGAACTCGTCGCTTTCCAAGACTCAAATGCGGCAGGTAAAAGAAGACATTACCAGCGGACAAACGAAGTTGTTGTTTGTAGCTCCGGAGACGCTGACCAAAGAAGAGAACATTGAGTTCTTTCGGGAGTCGAACATCTCTTTTGTTGCCATCGACGAGGCGCACTGTATCTCTGAATGGGGACACGATTTCCGCCCTGAATACCGCAGAATTCGTGAGATGCTCGATGAAATCGGTCACCAGATTCCGATTATTGCCCTTACGGCAACTGCTACCCCGAAGGTACAGTCGGACATCGTGAAGAACCTGCGGATGGGGGAGAATCACGCCACCTTCGTGTCCAGCTTCAACCGCGACAATCTTTACTACGAAGTCCGGCCCAAGGGAAAGAAAGAATATACCTTCAAGCAAATCATTCAGGTCGTCAAAACGATGCCCGGTGAGAGTGGGATCATCTACGTTCAGAGCCGTAAGTCGGCCGAAGAAATTGCCGAAACTTTGCGCGTAAACGGCGTGAAGGCACTGCCTTACCACGCCGGCCTTGATCCTAAAACCCGTTCGCGGACCCAGGATGAGTTCCTGATGGAAGACACCGACGTTATCTGTGCCACCATTGCCTTCGGGATGGGGATCGATAAGCCCGACGTTCGCTTCGTGATCCACTACGATATCCCGAAGTCTATTGAAAATTATTATCAGGAGACCGGCCGTGCCGGCCGCGACGGACTGGGAGGCAAATGCATTGCTTTTTATGCTTACAAAGACATCCTGAAGCTGGAGAAATTCCTGCGCGACAAGCCTCTGATGGAGCGCGAAATGGGGGCCCAGCTGATGCAGGAGGTAATGGCGTACTCAGAAACGACCGCTTGCCGCCGCCGCTTCCTGCTCCACTACTTCGGAGAAGAGTACGACGAGAAGAACTGTGGCGAAAAATGTGATAACTGTCGCCACCCGAAGGAGCGCATTGAAGCCAAGGACAAGCTGGTTGCTGCGCTCAAGGCCGTTATTGAACTGGACGAAAATTATCCGCTGAAAACCCTGATTGAGTTTGTACTCGGTAAGGAAACCAAGCAAATGAAGGACTACCGCTTCACTACCCGTGCCGGCTTCGGTTTCGGGAAGGGAGAAGACGAAGTGATGTGGAGCTCGGTCTTCCGGCAGGCATTGCTCAACAACATGGTCCGTAAAGACATCGAGAGCTACGGCACCATCAAGATGACGGAGCAGGGGCATGCTTTTCTGAAGAAACCCGTCAGTTTCGAAATCCCAATCGATCACGATTTCGAAAAAGAACTGGCTGCAGATATGAAAGATGCGGCCGATGACGCCCGCGCTGTAGTACTGGACAAAGCGCTTCTGCTCGCGCTCAAAGACCTGCGTAAGAAAGAATCCAAGCGCCTTGACTTGCCGCCTTTTGTGATCTTCCAGGACCCGTCGTTGCACGAAATGGCTACGCGCTACCCGATTACGCTGGAAGAAATGAAGAACATCAACGGTGTTTCCATTGGTAAGGCGAAGCGTTATGCTACTCCCTTCCTGATGCTGATTGAGAAATACGTTGAGGAGAATGATATTAGCCGACCGAACGACTTTGTGGTGAAGCAAGTGGCCAATAAGTCGAAGAAGAAAGTCAATATCATCCAGGCGGTAGATCGTAAAATCCCGTTGGAAGACATCGCCTCCGGCAACCAGCTGAGCATGGATGAGTTGATGGAAGAAATGGTCTCGATCGTGCTCTCCGGAACGAAGCTTAACATCGATTACTACATCGAAGATGAAGTAGACGAATACAGCCTCGAAGAAACGACAGACTATTTCATGCAGGCTGAAACAGATGATCCCGACATCGCCTTCCAGACGTTGAAGGAAGAAGACATCACCATCGAGGAAATTAAGCTCGTTCGGATCAAGTTCCTCTCGGAAGTGGCGAACTAGAATTGGTTGGGATTTTGCGGGAGTTTTTAGGGGTGGATCCGCTGGCTAGTGACTACGCAGCTTGGAGTCCTTACAACTACGTAGAAGACAATCCGATCGGCAAGACTGACCCTGATGGGCGTAGTAGTGAAGATTGTTGCGGAGGACCAACAATTGCAGATGAGATAATACCAAGTTTAGTTGCTGCAGGCAAGCAATTAACTCACAGTATTAGTCGAAATGCACAAATAATTTTTGGAGGTAAGAAACCAGAGGATATCCCATATCGTACCTACTCTACGGAATGGGATGGTGAGCGCTCTGTTGTTGTTTACTCGGAAAGTAGTGTTGAGCCTTCTACCGCAAGTAGAGTATTCGATAACACAACTTCTGGATTAGTATTAGCGGGAGCGGTGCCGTCCTCTGGAGCAGTATTGTCTGCAAAGAGTGGGGTAGCTGCGGCGGGAATTGCTGAAGCTGCAAAGAGAGCAAGAGTTCCTGCTGGAGAGACGTGGGCTAAATTGTCAGATATGGTAGACGGGGCATCAGTAAGTGGTCAGAGGGGAGGAACGTTTACCACAGGTAATCCAAATGACTATATGCGAATAGTGGGAGGTAGCCAAGGAACACCTCCCGTTGGTAATGCTAGTACTGGGCGGCCAGACTTCATGATTTTGAAACCGAGGCCGAACCCTAAAAAGGAAGCTCTTGATGGATTGATTCAATTGATGGGAGGAAATGCATTCAATCCCCCAGGGATATAAATAAAACAAACATGAAGAAAATTATATTTCCGTTGCCACCCGATCTTTCCGCTTTCTTAGAGGAAGGTGGTGAAACTATAAGTCAACTGGGGGAGCATACTTTTGTAGTAGATAAGGAGAAGGTAATAACTTTAGGTTCACTAAATTTTCCTGATCCAGTCGATACATTAGGTTTTGAGGTATGGCTTTGGACAGAGTTCGCAAAGGAGTCTTTATTCAATAGGGTGCCTCATGGAGGTGATAACTTCTCATGTAAAGGAAAGATTGTTTCTTTCATTGATAGTTTACCTTGTTCTGTAACCTTGCTGTTTAATCGTGATCCTGAGTATTTTTTATATCCATCTATAAGGCTTGAATCTAAGAGTGTGTTTTCTAAATGGGTGAATGGTGAAAGTATAAGTTCCAAATTTTTATCTAATATTAGTGAACTTGGGTCAATACCAACCTGAGAGTAACAGGAGTACAAAATCTATAGTTTCCCTTTTTCAACGATTCTGAAAGCCGAAATCACCTTGCGGCGTAAGTCATCTGCACTTTAGCATCCCGGATATAAGTATCGATCAGATCGTAGAGGATCTTCTTTTTATCACCGGCCAGTAGTTCCAGTTCCGCGAGTCGTTGGAGGTTCTGACTGTTCAGCTTTTTGGCTGAGTCTTTGCCCGCGAGGTAATCCAGGCTGACATCGAGGGCATCAGCAATTTTGCGTGCCACTTCGAGCGAAGGGACGGCGTCGTCCCGTTCGTATTTACCGATCATGACGTGGGAACTGCCCGTTTGTTTAGCCAGTTGGCTGCGGGAGAGTCCTAAATGTTCCCGTCGTTCCGCGATGATTTTACCGGTTGTCATGTCTGAAAGGGTATGAAAATACTTGATTTTGCTTGTGCAGGTCAAAAATACGGAACTAAAGGGTAAAAAAGAAGCCAATACTTTCTTTGCTTTAATGTCTTAAAGGGTATGTTTGTGTCCGATAGTTACAGACTCAATTTTTTCTTCACTTGAAAAAAGAACTGAAATCAACCAAATATGACCATCCCCGCCATAAAATCTACTCTCTCGATCCAAACCGTCCTGGCTCACTACGGGCTGAAAGCGGGAGCAAAGGGTGCGATGAAATGCCCCTTCCACGATGACAAAGCGGCTTCGATGAAAGTCTACCCGGACACGAACACGGCTTACTGCTTCGCGAGGAGCTGCGAAGTACAGAGCGTGGACGTCATCGACTTCATTCTGTACATGGAAAAGTGCGATAAGCGGACGGCGATTATGAAGGCGAAAGAGTTGTGCGGCGGGCCGATAGTGAAAGCGGCAGCGGGAAAGCCTGAGCGATATTCTTGGCGATGTCGACAGACGGCGTACGCTAGCCACGTTCGTAGCGGCCGATGATGGCTTGGGAGGTACCGATCTTTTGGGCGACCTCGTCCCGCTTCATGCCCTTCTCTTCTCTGATAGTTTTTAGTCGAAGTCCGAAATCTGCGCTCATAATGTGCTAGATGTTACTGTTTTGTACTTGATAACGCTAACATAGATTTCATCCGGTGCTCTGGCTGGCTCCCTTTCCAGTAATAAATTGGGACTACGCCTTAAGTTCGGGTGAGTTCTCGTCGTCTTGGGAACAAATGATTTAGGCTGAATCGCCCGTAATCCGTGGTCTGCCAGAATAGTTCGAACTGTTTGACGACCTACTTGAATTCCATCGTCAGCCAACTCCGACACCAGACGCCGGGTACCATATCTGCGTTTGTGAAAGTGAAAAGCCGCAATCAATTTACGGGTTATTTCGCTTTGTGATGACGTGACCGAAACGCGTTCGAAACGGTCATAGTAACTGCTCCTGCTGACCCGCATCAACTCACAAAGTAAGGAGATCGAGTGAGCATTTCCGTGCATCTCAATAAACCGGTAGCGGTCTAATCGAGACGGCTGAAAATGCTCAATGCTTTTTTTAAAATCTCATTTTCTTCTTTCAACCGCTTCATCTCCTTGCGAAGCTGTAGGGTCTCTGCAGAAGGACCCGTGGATCCTCCTTTAGACTGCTTCTTCCAGCGGTGAAGTAGACTTTGCCCCCCCCCCAGAGATGTAGATAATTCCGCTACAGAACGACCTTGTTCCATCTGACGGATTGCCTCCGCTTTGAAGGCCGCGTCGTACTTTCGGTACTTCTTCTTTGTATTCGCTTCTTGTTTCATTAGACTGAAAATTACAAAAATTTTCTGTCCGGTATTTCAGGACCATCTCAGAGAAGAATACTTCAAAGCAAATTATCTCAGATGTACGGGGTGAGCACCTGATTGCAGCTGCCACGCCACCCATCGGGTAGCTCAAGTTAGACGGACTAAGCCTCCGCTACGGTTTTGCTATCAGATATTACGGCGCGAACGCAGGTGCAAAAAAACGTTGAAAGGCAGTGCGAAGGAATTCGCCTGGCGTTTCTAACTTTGTTCTTATGACCTCACTATGCACCCGCGACCGCGCCCAGATGCCGGCTTTATTTCCCTTAGTTCTTTTATTATCTCTGTTTTTTGCCTGTGATCCCGCTCCGCGGGATATCCGGGATTATTACTTCCCCGCCCGCGAATTGGCAGAACGGGGGCTGGTGTACGTATACGAAAACACGGGTTCGCTGCCCGGCCCCGATCAGGAATTTACCTACTGCCTGGGGGTGGCTCAGGATACAGCGCTCTTCCTGAGCGTAACCCAGTATGATGGGAATTTCAGCCCCCGCCAGCAAACCCGGCAGGAAATAAAAAATGACGGAGTGTACATCCGTGACCTCATGTTACTACAAACCGACAGCTCAGGAGTACCTGTTCCCGTAGCGACAGAACTCCTCTACGACCGGGCTTTCCCGTTTTACCTAAACGGTATGACGGACAATGCAGCCAACGGCTACCGGCTCCGCTTCCAGGCTCCCTCCAACGAAACAACGACTACTTATGTCTCACTGAACCGGACAGTGCGGGGAGATACCTCCATCACGGTGTTGGGCAAAAGCTACCCGGCTATTGTGTTTGACCTGGCCGGAGAGGTGAGTGAACGGGATACTGAGCTGGGAGACATCAGCCCTCAGTTTACCGGGTTCGAGATTTATGCAAAAGGCCTTGGTCTGGTAGAATACCAGCGCGTGCTGAGTGTAGGCGCCACCCTGGGGGGGCGGCTAACGGAGCGTGTAGATATGGATACTTTCCTGGAACGGGTGGAGCGGCCCGCCGAAGACCACAGTACACACGGGCATTAATACACTAGCTATTCACGGAACAGCTTGACGTCGGCCCAGAATGTCCCGAAGGGAACGATAGAAGCCAAAAGGCCGAGGCCGATCTTTTGCCAGCTCCATTTCCGGTCGATGCCAACGTTGAGAACGAGAAAGCAATAGCTGATGAACAAGAGGCCATGAACCATGCCGATGGCCTTGTTGGGGCCGGGCGTGTCGTACCAGTACTTCAGTGGCATGGTAACGAAGAGGATGAGCAGGAAGGAAACTCCTTCGATGAAGCCCAGTACACGCAGGCGCCCAAGTTGGTTGCTTAGTAGTTTTTGCATGGCGCAAAGGTCTGTAATTCAACCGTAAGCTACCGTCAGGAGAAGGTAAGTTTAAGCCTGTCTACACTCAGTGTAGACAAAGAAAAGCGCCCTGCAGACCAATACGGTTTACAGGGCGCTGTGTTTTGCCGGTAGATTATAGCGGGCCGTCAATCATGGCGGGTTGTTAGCTGTGCTTGATCGGGCAGCCGATCGCCTTAGTGTAAGTTACCCCGGGAGCTTCGCCTTTGCTTAGCGCTTTGAGTACATCTTCTACGTAGCTTGTCTTTACGCTACTCGCGTCACGCGCGTTATCGTCGATGGCTCCGATGTAGCGAACGGCGAGATCCTGATCGAGAACGAAAACGTGAGGGGTACGCACGGCACCGTACTGCGGGAAGATTTCCTGTCCTTCGTCCATGAGGTATACGAAGGGGAAGTCTTTTTCTTTGGCGCGGGCCTGCATGGCCTCCATGCTTTCCTGACCGGCACCGCCGTTGGAGTTGATGGCAACAACAGGATAGCCTTTAGGCGCCCACTTGTTGTGCAGCTCGATCAGGCGGTCTTCGTACATTTTGGCGAAGGGGCATTCGTTGCAGGTGAAAGTTACAACGTAGCCTTTGGCATCGGTCATTCCTGCCAGAGAGACCATTTTGCCGCTTACGTCTTTGAGGTTGAAGTCGGTAGCGGTAGCTCCGATTTGGTAACCGCCGATCTCTTCGAGGGTTTTGGTTTGCTCGGGGCCGCCGCCTCCGCCACGGGGCGGGCCGGGGCGATCACCGGGGGGCGGCCCCGGGCGGTTGCCGGGAGGAGGTCCGGGGCGATCGGATTGCTCCATGGCTGTTTTGTCGTTAGAGGTTCCGCTGCTCTTGCAGGAGGTGGCCACGAAAAGGCCCAGGCCCGCAATAAGCAGGAGTTGGAAGGAAATATGCTTGATTTTCATTGATGAATTTTGGTGGATGATGATTTAATGACTGAGCGCTCTACTGGTTAATGGAGGCTACAGCGGCTTCCAGGTCTTCCAGATCGGCAAATGGCCGGGCAAAGAAAACGCTGGTGTCGCGATTGAAGATCAGGGTGGCGGGGATGGCCCCCGACCAGGCGGGGTCTACCCGGGGAATCCAGCTGTTGGCATCTGGTGCGTCGAGCAGGACTACATCGGAGCGGAAAATTTTTCGTGTATTCAGGAACGGCAGCAGCTTGCTGTCTATGTCTTTGGGGAAGTCCATACTAACCAGCAGGGCGGCGGTTTTTTCGCCAGCATGTTTGGCTAGGAAACGCTCAAAATAAGGCAACTCCTTTACGCAGGGTGCGCACCACATTGCCCAGAAATTGACGATGTAAGTGGAGTCACTGCTGGTGTAGAGGCGTTTTTCTAATTCTGCAAAGTCGTAAACCGATACTTCCGTTACAGTATCCCGCACTGGTTCAGGAAGCGTTGGAGCCGAGGCCTGAGAGATGGACTGGCCGCAGGCCAGGTACAGGAAGGAAACAAGAATTGCAGCTACTGAAAGTAGTTTGTGCATAGAACTGATTTTACCCTTTAACCCCGGGAAACGGAGGAGGTTTGTTCTTTGACTCAGGAAAACGATGAATCCTTCGCTTTGCAACAGCGCATTTTTCCGAGGCATGTCTTTACTTCCTGGCTGAAGCAGCCTCCGGCTGCGGAGGTGATTCCGTGACGATGACCAACCAGCTTCTGCCGCTATAGCTTGCGGCTTGCTTGGGCTACTCTCGCTCAGAAAGCGACTTGGCCGGGTGCCGTCAGGTGGTGAAATAAAAAAAGATGCCTTTTGGAGCCGGGTTTCGCAGGAGGTTTTCTTTCGTATTTGTTGTTACGGAAGTATTCCTTCGCTTTACGCAGCGCCAAAAGGCATCAGTGATCTATCCTTGCTTATACCGGAACCAAAGTGGTTTGGGACTTTATCGCTTGTTATCGCGGCGTCTGGCAGCGTTGTTGAAAACCTTACCTGGCTCAGGCCAGGCGCGGCTTTCAGCGCCTTACCAGCCACCACGCTAACGGCGCGCTAATTGTCCCAAATCACTTCGTTTCCGGTATATAAGGAAGTCCGGTTAGGTGGTTTCGAAGTTGGTGATGTTTAACTGGTTAGAAGGGATTCTGGTGCCATTCTTTATCTGTCCGGACGATAACCCTTCACCGTTTTCGGAGGCGGCTGAAGTTACGTGTGATTGCGAGTTTTCGATGTTGTATTCCTTCCGGAAGCCGATAGTTTTTACTGAAATGTCGCGTTCTTCGGCACCCTCTTCGACAAATTCCTTGATGGTCTGAAGTACGTCGTGATCTATGTAGACGGTATTAGAAGCGTCTATGACCAATTGGCTGTTTTCGGGCAGGTTCGCGAAGGTCCTCTTAATGGCTGCTTTGTTGAGGAAAGATACTTCCTGGGCCAGTTCCATGTTGATGATTTCACCTTCGTTGTACTGGTCTTTCCGGAAGAAGTACGCAAGTTTGAGGTTGCCGCTAAGGATGAAGAATACACTAACAGCAAGTCCGATTCCTACTCCAACCAGAAGGTCGGTAAAGACAATAGCAACTACGGTTACTACGAAAGGAATAAACTGGAACTTCTTGCTGCTGTTCCACATGTGGATGAATTTTTGAGGGCTTGCCAGCTTAAAACCAATCACGAGCAGAATTGCTGCGAGTGATGAAAGGGGGATTTTATTGAGGAGAAAGGGAATGCTCAATACCGCGATCATGAGGAAGAAACCGTGTGAGATGGCTGCAATTTTGGTGCGTCCGCCAGAAGCTACGTTCGCGGAAGTTCTTACGATTACCGAAGTAACCGGGATGCCGCCGATGAGGCAGCTAACCATATTGCCTACACCCTGGGCTTTCAGCTCGCGGTTGGTGTCGGTGTATCTTTTGAGCGGGTCCATCTTGTCGGCAGCTTCGATGCAAAGCAGCGTCTCGATGCTGGCTACTGCGGCAATGGTAAGCGCGACAACCCAGATATCCATTCTTCCTACCTGGGCAAAGTCGGGTAGACTAAATTGCCCCCAGAACTGATCCATGCTTTGGGGAACAGGAAGACTTACGAGGTGATCTGGTGTAATAGCAAGGGAAGAACCGGTAGCGATGAAAGCTTCGTTGATTGCTATACCGGCGAGAACTGCTACCAGTGCCCCGGGAATCGATTTGATTTTTTGCAGGAAGGGGACCTTCATGAAGGCAATGAGGATTGCCAGAGAGACAAGAACCACAATGAGAGCTCCCGGATGGATGAAGTTAATGGTATCAGCCAGGGTAACAAAGAGCTGATGCTGTCCTTCGGCATTAATGAAGAAGAAATCTCCCTCGTGCATTTCATCGAAGCCGACAGCATGCGGAAGTTGAGAAAGGATGATGATGATACCGATCGCGGCAAGCATTCCTTCAATTACGTTCGAAGGCAGGTAGTTAGAAAGAATACCTGCTTTTGCAAAGCCCAAAACAATCTGAATGACTCCGGCCAGGACTCCTGCAAGGAGAAAAGCCTCGAAAGATCCAAGGCTTGAAATTGCAGCGACTACAATCGCCGTCAGTCCCGCAGCCGGGCCAGATACGCTAAGTTGAGATCCACTCAGCGTGCCCACAACAATACCCGCCACTACGCCTGAAATGATGCCCGAAAATAGAGGCGCACCACTGGCAAGAGCGATACCGAGACAAAGCGGAAGAGCGACCAAAAAGACGACCAGGCCGGATTTTATGTCGGATTTTAAATATTTCGTTGTGAAGTTTTCCATAGTAAATATAGTTTTCAGCCCAATGGGCCGATTTAAAGGTCGAAGAGACTGTTGAATAATGTTTGCTGCCGTGCAGGTTGGTTGTTTCTCCTTTCTACCGGGGCCTGAATGATGTTTGCTACACTCTTGCGGAGATAGCTGGTAGTATCGAACCATTTGCGGTCAGGGTTCATCAAAACTCCGTCGTCGGGTAGGACAGCAGTGTCAGCATCCAGCGTTAAAAGAAAGTTCTGAAAAGCGAAAGAGTTACTTCCTGTGAACAATTCGAATTGAATCTGGCCCAACTGCCCTTTGTGCTCCAGGATCATATGCCTTTTTTCTTGAATGAACTCATCGTTCATTTGTTGGTAAATGAAATCCTGAGGAGTGAAGTGCATTATTCTCCACTTAGATTCAAACATCTTACAGCCTGCGAGGAGAACAATATCTAACCGGGTGTCGGGGAAATTCAGGAATGCGTACTCAATAAGTTGAAGAGACTCAGGGGTGTAATCGGTGGGGATGAGTATTCTTTTCATCTTATGTTGCGTTTGCAACAAAAGTAGGTACGGTCAATTAGAGCGGAATAAGAGCCAGATTAGAATGAAATTAGAATTCGGTAAATTCGCTTGATGTCCGGAAAGAATTATGTAAAGGAGACTATACTTTTGCCTTCCGGGTTCTTTTGTTGGGGAGCATTATCTTCACGACGGTGCCTTTGTCTATTTTAGAAAAGACTTGTATTTCTCCCCCATGCATTTGTATGATGCGGTAGGCGAGGGGAAGTCCGAAGCCGAAACCGGTGATTCCCCTTGCGTTGGAGGCTCTGAAAAAGGGCTCATAAATCTTCTTGAGCTCATTTTCGGGGATGCCTACCCCCCGATCTTTTATGATCAGAAATATTTTCTGAGCATCAGAAAACAGTTTCAGTTTTACTTCTTTGTTATTTGAGAATTTACAGGCGTTCTCCAGAATGTTCCCAAGGGCGACGCTAATGAGAGACTCACTCCCCAGAAGCGAAATGGTGTCCTGCTGTCGGGGCAGGTCTTCAAAATCCAGAATTATGTTGTTTTCAGGGATTGATACATCAAGGGTGTTTTTTACGTCCAAAACAAGCTCGTCGACCCGAATTTCACCGATGATCATCCCCTGAGAATCGAAGTTGGCTTTTGCCAATTTGAGAAGACCATTCACCAAAAAGTCCAATCTGGATGCTTCACGCTCCACACTTTTCAGGGTGGCCCGGTAATCCTGGTCGCTCCTGTCTTTATTCAGCGCAATTTCTGTTTGCCCCAGTATTGCGGCAAGCGGGTTGCGCAGCTCGTGTGATGCATTGTTGATGAAGTTACTTTGCAGGTCGAACGATATCTGAAGCCGGTCGAGCATGTTGTTGAAGGTGATGGCCAGCTGTGCCAGTTCGTCTTTTCCGGTAGTTGTAGCCAGGCGCAACGACAGGTTTTCCGCGCTGATTGAGTTGACTTCGTTTATGATCTTGGCAATAGGACTGAGCGCTTGTTTTGCGTAGTACCAGCCCAGGATGAAAATGAATATTATACTGATGAAGAAAGCCGATATCAGAATCGATCTGAGGTTGTTCAACTTGCCGACTCCGTATAAATCCCGGGCCGAGAGCACCACAATGAAGTCGCCTTCATTGTCGCGGTACAAAAGCCCGGTGTAGAAATACTCTCCCAGTTGTAATTCGGCGTACTCCTTCTGAAAGATGGTCTCGAAGAAGGTGTATGGCAGGTTTGAATCGGGCGTACTTAGCAGTTTTTTCTCTTTAGCATTTACGGGGTAAATAACTTCTGTTTCGTTCGGAAGTGTTTGCAGGTGCTTGATCCTGACGTCTTCGTAGATGTCGAGGTTCATTTCGTCCTCTTCCAGGTAAGCCTGGGCGGCAATGGTTGCTCTTTGGCTCAACCTCAGGTAAAATTCGCTCTCTGTGTACTGTTCGGAAGAGTAGTAGATCAGGATGAAAATTCCGGTCAGAAAGAAACTGGTCAGTATTACGAATACTGCAGTGATTTTGGTTCTTAAGCGCATCTGCCCGGATTTAGGTTTTAATTACGTAGCCCATTCCCACAACGGTGTGGATCAGCTTGGTGTCGAACTCCTTATCGATCTTATTTCTCAGGTAATTGACGTACACATCAACCACGTTCGTGCCCATATTGAAGTTGATGTCCCACACGTTTTCGAGAATACTTATCCGGCTAAGGACTTTCCCCTTATTGAGCAGCAGGTAGTGCAGCAACCGGAACTCGGTGGCCGTTAATTTTATTTCTTTCCCGGCTCTTATAACCTGCTTGGCGTCGTAATCGAGCTCCAGGTCGGAAACGGACAGAAGGTTGAGGTTGGTCTCTTTACTGTTTTTGTTGCGGGTGCGTGCCCGGATCCGCGCGAGCAATTCTTTAAACTTAAACGGTTTTACGAGATAGTCATCCGCGCCAGCGTCGAGCCCCTTCACGATATTATCCGTAGCGCCAAGGGCGGTGAGCATGATGATGGGTAAGGAAGTATAGCCCATCGCTCTTATGGTGCTTGCAATCTCAAGGCCACTCATTCCGGGGAGAATAACATCGAGGACAACCAGGTCGATATTTTTTTGCTTGAGTAACTCAAGCCCGGTTGGGCCATCAAAGGCTACAAAGGCGTTGTAACCGGACTCTTTGAGGCCCTGCCTGATGAAAGAGGCAACGTTTGCTTCGTCCTCAATGATCAGTATTTGCTTGGTGGAAGATTGCATGAAAGGGGCGTTTGGGTATCACGAGGAACCAGCGTTCAACAATGGTTGGTCCGGAGGGCGAGAGTGTTTATCTTCGGTGGGGTCCTGAAACGCTAAGATACGGCGGGTTGTCGTGTCGCCCCTGGCCGAATCGCGCTCCGGGCATCCTCCGGCTGCTGGTTCCGGTGATGATGTGAGCGGGGCGCAAAACATACCGCTTCGTGATACGCCCGCGCCCGGAGGTCGCGTTGGCCGTTCGCAGCCGAAGGCTGCAGCAACCCTGGTGGGAGGAGTAACCCGGTGCTCCCAAAAACCTTCCCCTGCACCTGCGGCCGCGCCCACAAGAATTAAACTTAATTACATCAATAGCATTAGTTTAGATTGTGCAGGCGCGCCATTTTTAACGCCAAAACAACCGCAACTTAATACAGGTCAGAGGATTGGCGGAGCATTTGTATACACACTTGCGTAGCCTCTGATTATTCCCTCCCGCGAATTTTCGCTAACTTCGCGACAAAGTCGAAAACCATGAATTTTTCCCTAACTGAAGAACAACTAGCCGTACAGGAAGCCGCCCGCGATTTCGCCCAGCGCGTCCTCAAACCCGGCGTTATTGAACGCGATAAGCACATGACTTACCCAACCGACGAGGTCCGCCAGATGGCCGAACTCGGTTTTATGGGTATGATGGTGAGCCCCGAGTACGGAGGCGGTGGTATGGATGCCCTCAGCTACGTGTTGGCCATCGAAGAAATCTCGAAAGTAGACAACAGTTGCTCGGTCATCATGTCCGTTAACAACAGTTTGGTGTGCTATGGTCTCGAAGCTTACGGCACCGAGATGCAAAAAGACAAATACCTCCGCAAGCTCGCTACCGGCGAGTGGATCGGTGCTTTCTGCCTCAGCGAGCCCGAAGCGGGCTCCGACGCAACCAGCCAGCGGACCACCGCTGTTGACATGGGCGATCATTACCTCCTGAACGGAACCAAGAACTGGATCACCAACGGTGGTAGCAGCAGTGTCCATCTCGTTATGGCGCAAACCGACGCCGAAAAGGGCCACCGGGGTATCAACTGCCTCGTCGTGGAAGCGGACTGGGAAGGGGTAACCATCGGAGCAAAAGAAGATAAGCTCGGCATCCGCAGTTCCGATACCCACACCATCATGTACACCGACGTCAAGGTGCCCAAAGAAAACCGCATTGGCGACGATGGTTTCGGCTTCAAGTTTGCGATGAAAACCCTGGCCGGTGGCCGCATCGGGATCGCAGCGCAGGCACTTGGCATCGCCGGAGGTGCTTACGAACTCGCTACGGCATACAGCCACGAACGCGAAGCGTTCGGCAAGCCCATCAGTAACCACCAGGCCATCGCCTTCAAGCTGGCCGATATGGCGACCGACATCGAAGCAGCCAAAATGCTCGTATACCGCGCTGCCTGGCTCAAAGACGAAGGCAAAGACTACAACCAGGCCGGTGCAATGGCCAAACTCTTCGCCAGTTCCGTCGCCATGAAGCACACCGTCGAGGCCGTTCAGGTGCACGGCGGCTACGGCTTCGTGAAAGAATACCACGTGGAGCGCCTGATGCGCGACGCCAAGATCACCCAGATCTACGAAGGAACCAGCGAGGTGCAGAAGATCGTCATCAGCCGGGGCTTGCTGAAGGGAGACCTTTACGTGCCGGTGGAGTAGAGGGCAGATTGCAGAAATCAGGATGCAGAGGGCAGAATGCAGAGAGCAGAATGTTTTGACATTGCACTCTGCCTTCTGTACTCTGCTTCCTGCCTTCTGCCTTCTGTCCCTACCTTTGCGGAGATGCACCCCCCAAACCACACCAAGCTCCCTTTTTGGCTCAAACTCGCAATTGCAGCGTTTACCCTGGTTTACACCTGGTTCTATTACCAGCCGATGTTAACCGAGCCGTATATGCTCAACGATGACGTAGTGCAGCACTACCTGTGGTTGTTCGTCGATTACTACGGGCTCAATTGGAAGGATACTTTTTACGCCGATGCTTCGGCAGCCATTCAGCCGCGCGGTTTTTATTACCTGCTTTGGCTGCTTGGCCGGGTATTTGATCCCATCACGATTTCGCGGGGAGGCCCCTTCCTTATATCCCTGCTTACGGTGGGCTTTGGTATGGGGTTGCTGCGGCGGTACACGCACTTTTTCATTGCTCTGGCGGGCTGTTTACTGGCGGTTCACCTGGGGCTTCACACCAGTGTCGGCTTTTTGGCAAGATCGTTTTTGATGCCGCTGTTGCTTGCCTTTGGGTATTACCTTTTGCGGGCCGACCAGCCCTGGGGGCTGGCGGGGGTTACCGTAGCGTCGGCATTGTTTTATCCGCCGGCTCTGCTGCTCAACGGTGGCATTTTTGGCTTGTGGAAACTGGGCGAACTGGTACAGTGGTTACGTGGGCGCGGCCGCAGGATGCAAGGAAAGGTTGAAGAAGCAAAGCAGCTTCGTTCTCCGTTCCATCGCTGGTACGTTCATCTGCTGGGTTTCGGAATCGCCCTGTTGGTGGTGCTGGCGCACGCCCAGCGGGTAGATACGCACCCGACACTGGGCGGGTACCTGCCCAACGAGGAAATGATGAGCCTGCCGGAACTTGGCATCGGAGGACGGGTAGACATCAGTGGCGCGCTGCGGGCAACTCCCTCCCGACGGATAGCGTACTTCTTCTACAACGACGCAAGAACTCCTTTTGGAGACTGGTTTGCTAACGCGGTACTCGTGTTGGTGGTCATCTTTACCGGTTTACGCTATAAGAAACTGGGAAAACCGGGTGCCTGGCTAATTGCTTTCGGCGTCAGCTCCCTTGTTTTATTTTACTTTGCCCGGCACGAGTTTCCCCTGCTTTTTCTGCCAAGCCGCTACCTGGCTTACCCGTATCGCCTTTGGATTCCTATGCTCTTTACTTTTCTGTTGGCGGTAGGGTGGTCTTACTATCCTAAAACATGGTTGGCGGTTTTGTGCGGATCGCTGCTGCTGGGCCTTGGCTATTACCGGCAGCCCCCGTCGAAGATGCCTGTCCATACGGAGTCTGGCCGAGCATATCTCTTCGATGCAATCGCTCAATTGCCGGAAAGTGCACTTATTGCGCTTCCTCCTCACATGGCCGACCAGGTGCCCGTCTTTGCACGGCGTAATGTGTTCATCAGCTTTGAATCGGCCCACGCCCTCTACTTTCAGAACTACCACGATTACGTGATTCCCCGCTATCAGGACTATATCGAAGCGATGACAACTACCGGCAATGACCTGGCCGGAACGGTCGCCTTTATGAATAAGTGGGACATCGACTACCTAATCATCGACCGACAGCAACTGCGGGAAGCAGAGTTCAGTTCCTTCGTGCCCTTTCGCCGCCAGTTTGAGGATCGCCTGAAGGGTACAAATGTTGAAGACCGAACGCTGTTGCAGCTGCCCGACTCGGTCGGGATGCTCCTGCGGGAGCGGTTGCATATTGTCTCGCGGGAGGAGATTGAAGAGTTGGTTCAATGATTGCCAACCTCCGACAGCCCATTAAGTATTGGACTTATCTGATGACGATTTTTCCCCGGGCTATCCCCAGCGATGTTTCAACCATCAACAAATAGACACCCGGAGCTAAGGTTTTGGCGGGCACCACGTTTTCCGCTGCCGTAAAGCGCCGAT
The DNA here is from genome assembly GCF_008014675.1 of Neolewinella aurantiaca. Lineage (GTDB taxonomy): Bacteria > Bacteroidota > Bacteroidia > Chitinophagales > Saprospiraceae > Neolewinella > Neolewinella aurantiaca. The sequence goes on from NZ_VOXD01000016.1 coordinate 42,240, forward strand.
GATAAACTTCCCGACCACCTACATCAAAAACACTCAGGGTCTTAACTCCTGATGTCTCATACGCAGCGGGCAGGCGAACGGTGAAAGATTCGCTTGCCGGGTTCGGGAAAATTCCCAGTCCGATTTCCGCTGGTTCTGGGGTGTTTGTAGCGACGACGTCCTCGTGGATGAAAATGGTATCTTTTATTTCCGTACAATCATCCGGATCATAGCAACCGTCTGCGCTCAATTTCAGCAGCCAGCTGCCTCGTTTGCCTTCTTCTAGATCACGTGCTCCCGCAAGCAATAAGTCCCCACTAGGCGTTTCCACCCCATCATAAAACACGAGCTGAGGAGCTACTTCGGCGGTGGGATAAGCAATGAGCCGCTCCCATATCTTTTCTCCCGTAGGAGAGAGCCTAAAGACCCAGCCAACGTTGCCCGCTGCACCATCTAGTACCATTCCCTTCCAGCCCATCCCTAGCACATCACCGTTCGCGAGCAACTCTAGGTTGTGCAGCTTCCCGAATATAGGCCCTAACATGGTCCGACTTTTGAATTCTCCCAAGCTGTCCAGAAAGAAAACAGCCACGGGATCTCTAACGTAGTATGCAGGTGGATGACTAGTGCTGAAAGAATCCTTCGTCCAGCCGTAGACTATGTCTCCGTTTGGTAAAGGAAGAAGCTTCGGGTGAAAGTCTATTCTAAGGCCTGGGTAGATGTCTTTTTCCCAGAGCACCCTACCGTCAGCACTAATTTTTTGTAAAAAGCCCCGCTCTCTATCGTTTGATAAAGAATAGTCGATTGCTCCAAAAGCCATTAGTAAGTCTCCGTTGGGTAGACTTCTAATCTCTCCTGGTTGTGGTCTATGGTAAACACCCTTGTAGGAAATCGTACTATCTACCCTTGTTTCAGTATTGTAAAAAGTTAGAGAGTTAACCCACTTGGATGTATCATCTCCCCTTATCTCATCAATATATAAAATCAAGCTATCTTCTTTCCCTTTTATCAGGGAATAGCCTGCTAAGCTACTCGCATCCGTGTAGCTCTTGTGAGTAGCTGCACTTGTAGCAAAGTCTAGGTCTAACAGCCCTAATGATTGAGGCTGGCCTTGTCTCAAATTAAACACCAAACTATATACTTTGTCGTTGAACACTTGGTCTCCCGTCGACTTTACTGGGTATATGTTAAAATCAAAGTCGTCCACCAAATATTCTTCTAAAATATCACCTTGAGTATTTACTTTCAAATACCGAATCCGGGCATACTCTTGTGAAGATGTAGGATAGTCTGACAGGGTGAACAAGTAACCACCATCCACTAAGTTTAGATTTGTCCCTACAGACAAGTTGCCCCCTTCAACAAGATAAGTCTTAGAAAAATTTGGTTGTGCGTCAAGGTCAATCGACAGGACCGAAACGAGAAGCAGCGCGTACAAAATAGCAGCGGATTTAAGCATGCCTTATTTATTTGATCACAGTTATTTTCTTGGTGTAATGTTGGTTTCCGGGGATGTTTACCTCAAGGAAGTACGTGCCGGGGGGTATTCCGTTCAGATTCATGTTTGTATAGTGTCTAGGGGGGCTTTTTTGTAATTTAGGAAGAAAATATTCAACAATACAGCCAAAATGAGCGGACACCGGACATTTGTTAGTCACCATATATAAAAGATCGTACCCTCACTTCCCGGTCCATCCCATCATTTTAACCAAGCCCGCACCCGCGTCCGCGCCCAAAAAAAGGTTAGCTTAAAAAATAAGTAAACTAAATCAGTAACCTTCTCGTTATCTTGTCGTCTCAAAAGTAAAACTTATGTCCGCTGAACTGAACCTTGCCACTAAGAACCTGAATAAGATGGGCTACCTCGAACTCGATGTAGACCCTACCCTCGACCTTGTTGCCGAAATCAATAAGCTTAAGAAAGAAAAGAACGCCGTCATCCTGGCGCACTACTACCAGGAGTCGGAAATTCAGGACATTGCGGATTATATCGGCGACAGCCTCGGCCTGAGCCAGCAGGCCGCCGAGACCGACGCCGACATCATCGTTTTCGCCGGAGTGCACTTCATGGCCGAAACGGCCAAGATGCTGAGCCCCTCCAAAAAGGTTCTGCTGCCTGACCTGAAGGCCGGCTGCTCTCTGGCCGATAGCTGTCCCGCTCCGGTTTTTCGTAAATTCAAGGAGAAGTACCCCGACCATAAAGTAGTCAGCTACATCAACTGTACGGCCGAGCTGAAAACCCTCACCGATGTTTGTTGCACCAGCACCAACGCCAAGCACATCATCGACTCCTTCCCGCCCGAGCAAAAACTGATCTTTGCGCCAGACGTAAACCTCGGCCGCTGGCTCGTGAAGGAAACCGGTCGCGATATGGTGCTCTGGAACGGATCCTGCATGGTGCACGAAATCTTCAGCCACGAGAAAATCACTAAGCTGCGCATTAAGCACCCCGATGCGGCCTTCATCGCCCACCCTGAGTGCGAAGCCCATATCCTCGATATTGCGGACCACGTAGGTTCTACTTCCAGCCTGCTGCGCTTCACCCGCGAGAGCGACTACCAGGAGTTCATCGTGGCTACCGAGCCGGGCATCATCCACCAAATGGTCAAAGAGAGCCCGGACAAGGTCTTCATTCCCGCGCCGCCGAACAACGCCTGTGCCTGTAACGAATGCCCGCACATGAAGCGTAATACGATGGAGAAACTCTACCTGTGCATGAAGCACGAACTGCCCGAAATTCACCTGCCCGAGTGGGTGATCGAGCAAGGCGTTGCTTCAATCGACCGGATGCTGGAGATCTCGGCTAAGGCAGGGTTGTAGGGGCAACAATGCCTTCACGAGAGATCTGCCGCCTTCACCTCCGGTAAACAGCCGGGATGAGCGCCTTCAAGTCGCGTGAATTTGGCGTTGGTTCAGATTTTAAGATTGGAGATTGGTTTGCGCCCGTTTAACCCTTAGCTTGAGGATAGGTCGGAGTACAACGCCTCTACCGGAGACCGGTTTTTATAATTTGCGCGAATGTGGCGTATTGGAAGGAAAGGGTCGTTAATCTACCTACTTCCTCACCACTCCCTCCGGCAACAAGGCTCCGATACTTTGGCAAAAAACCGCAAACCGCTCCTGGTATTTTTCGTTACCGGGCACAGCGTTCCTGTTCTCCTGAAAGCGTTGCTGGAAAGTCTTGTCGTCGGTAAATCCTTCCCGCCAGCGGGCAAGGTCGAGGAGTATGGGAATGGTGGGTAAGTAGCCCGCTTTAACGGAATACGCCCGGTCTTTGTCTTCCAGTTTGAACTGGCGGGACAGCTTCAGCGCCTTCTCGTTGTGGTTTTGCAGCAGCAAAACCTGGAGGTAGACGGTAAAGAACAGGTGCCAGCGGTACCTGAGGATTTCTTTGCGGTAGGCCCTCAGGTAGCTGTCTCCGTAAGATTCGGCCTGGGCGTGGCGCCCGTTTCTGATCAGTGCTTCGAGGTAGAAAGCGGTGTATCCGATCCGGTTGTGCGGGTTGACGGTCGTCTTGGCGGGCTCCTTGGCGGATTGGAGCAAGTTCAGTGCTTCCTGCTGCCGGCCGAGGCGCAGTAAAACTGCGGCGAGGTTGTTGACGTAAAAGAGGTAGTCGTAGTTTCGGGCCCGGACGGAAAGCATGCCGTAGTAGACCGCCTTATTGTACTCCCGCCGTTGCGAGTGGAGCAGGAGACGATTACCATAGTAATTGGCCAGGATGCGCCGGGAATAATTGTTGCCTTCCTGAAAGGATTCATCGAGATAATCGAAATGTGCCAGTACCCGGTCGTAGTTGTGGTAATTGAAGCCGATAAAGGTGAGTCGGACGAGGGCAAGGTAACGGTTCAGCCCGTCCATCTCTTCGTTCAGAAAAACACCTTCCAGTAAGTCCTGCCATTGCTCGCTTTCGTTGCTTTGGCTGGCGTATTGTTCCACGACGTCCTGGGTGACAGCATGAAGCTGATCATAACACTCTTTGCTCTGCCGGTAGGATGCAGCGTGGGCAACGATGAAGTCATTCACCAGCCGGTGGTCCTGGTAGCGCAGCCTGATGTGCAGGAAATGACGGTAGTGTTGGAGTACCTCGTAGAACTTCATGAAGAAGTAACTGGGGTGCTGGTAGTGGCGAACCTGCTTCAACAGTTTCTTTTCGTCTTCCTTTTCGATCGAATCGGTCATGATCCGCCGTTCGACTTCGAGGAGCCATTCGTGGTGTACGTCGACGTCGATGTCGTCGAGGCGCTGGCGGATCCAGTTTTGGAGGTGATGGTACTTCCGTTTGTCGATCTCCAGGTCGTAGGGTGTAAACTGCTCCACCTGGCGGCAATTGAGGTCAACCCGCCGGAGGATTGCGAGGCGTTCGGGGTCTTCGAGTTGCTGCGTCCGCAATAGGTACGCGGTTTCATGCGGGAGGAGTTGCCCGGTGAATTCCGTGAATTTATGCAGGCGGTTGCGCATGGTTTTACATTTGGTTAAAGACCTAAGCCCGGTAGTAGCCAGTGTGCAGCAATCAGAGTGCAGTAAAATTTATGCGCTGTATTCTGATTGCTGCATGCCGAAATTGAATTAGAGGATAAGTCCCCCGTCTACACTAAGGCAGGTTCCGGTAATGAAGGAGGCTTCTTCGGAGGCGAGGAAAGCGTAGGCGTTGGCGATGTCTTCGGGCTGGCCGAGGCGGCGGAGTGGTGTTTTGTCTTTCATTCCGGCGAGGACGGCTTCGGGCATCGCTTCCGTCATTTCGGTGGCGATGAAGCCGGGGGCTACGGCGTTGACGGTGATGCCGTACTTGCCGAATTCGCGGGCCCAGGTTTTGGTCATCCCGATGAGGCCGGCCTTGGTGGCGGCGTAGTTGGTTTGTCCGAAATTGCCGTAGAGACCGACGACGGAAGAAGCGTTCATGATCCGGCCGAACTTAGCTTCGGCCATGTAAGTATAGACGGCCTTGGTGCAGTTGAATACACCGGTTAGGTTGACGTCAATGACCTGTTGCCATTGCTGATGGGTCATTTTTTTGAAGCTGCTGTCGCGGGTGATGCCGGCATTGTTGATGAGGACATCGATGCGGCCGAAGTCGGCAAAGACGGCGGCTGCGGCTTTTTCGCAGGCCTCCGGGGTGACGGTGTTGACGGCGTAGAATTTTGCCGGGTAACCGGTGGAGTTGAGGGTTTCGACCAGCTCGTGGCCAGCGGCCTCGTCGATGTCCCAGATGGCGAGGGTGGCGCCTTTGGCGCCACATTTCAGCGCGGTTGCTTTGCCGATACCACGGGCGCCGCCCGTGATGATGATTACTCTGTCTTTAAGTTGTTGCATGACCTTCGTTTTTAATGAGGTGAGGTCCGAAAACTAGCGGCTCCGGTGGGGGAGTAGTTAGGGGAATGCAAGGTAATAAAGGTTGACTAAACGAAGTAGGTGAAATTAAGCTACTGAAAATAAGGGTTTTATATCTCAAAAATAAAGGGTTGACCAGTTTTCAAACTTTGCCCTCTACATCCGCTTTGCACCCGCGGCTGCGCCCTAATTTGCCATCTGAAAACTTTCGATCATGCGCTTTTTACAATACCTGACTCTCTTTCCGATCATTCTGCTGTTAACCTCCTGTGCAACAGCGCAAAACCCCGCTACCGTGACTACCTGGAACTACCCCTTCAATGTCCACTACGCTGAAGTGAACGACAGTGTACGCCTCGCTTACGTAGACGAAGGGACCGGGCCGGAAACCCTCCTTTTCCTTCACGGCCTGGGCTCTAACCTTCAGGCCTGGCAAAAAACGATCGCCGGCCTGAGCAACGATTACCGCTGTATTGCCCTTGACCTGCCCGGTTACGGGAAGTCGAGCCAGGGAGACTACGCCTTCGGGATGAGTTTTTTTGCGAACCAGGTCGCCGCGTTTATTGAATCATTGGGGCTGAAGGAGGTCACTTTGGTGGGCCACTCGATGGGCGGACAGGTTGCGATCACCCTCGCTTTGCAGCAACCAAAGTACCTGAAGCAACTGGTGCTGGCCGCGCCCGCCGGACTGGAAACCTTCTCGGCCGAAAACCGGGTGTTTTTTGCCACCTATGTGCAACCGCACATCGTGAGGGCGGCCACCGAGGCGCAGATTGAGGCCAACTTTGCCATGAATTTTTACGACATGCCCGAGGATGCCCGCTTCATGGTGGAAGACCGGCTGGAGATGCGGGAAGACTCCCAGGCTTACCACTATTACTCCGAAATGATTCCCCGCTGCGTACTGGGAATGCTCGATGAGCCGGTCGCCGACCGGCTGGCTGCCCTGGACCTGCCGACGCTCCTGATCTTTGGTTACGAAGACCAGTTGATCCCCAACAAATTATTGCACCCGGAATTGAGCGTTGAAGCGGTTGGCGAATTTGGCCAACAATCAATTCAAGGGTCCAAACTTGTCTTTCTTAATGAAGCAGGACACTTCGTTCAGTGGGACCAGGCACAGGCCTTCAATAATGAGGTGCGGGCTTTCATCGAAAAAAAATAACAGGATTTCGAAATTTTCGGTCAACCCTTTTTTGAGAGGTGTATAATTTACAGTATTTCTAGGTTTTGTGGAATTTTTAGGGGTATAGTGTCTTTTCAGTCAACCCCGTATTATTGAAAAATACAGTGTCTGGCTTTCCTGCCTGCGCATACATTGGCAAAGTAAATATTGTTTGGAGGGATGGGCCAGTATTTGGGTTCGTGTCCGAAAATGAAACTATTTGCCAAATATGTGACTGTTTTTAAATTAGAGATCATGCATAATACACTACTGGTTTTAATCTTAAGTCTTTTCACCACGGCGGCCATGGCCCAGCAGGCAACGCTATCGGGAAGAGTGGCTACCGGAGATGGTGAGCCTCTGCCCGGTGCCACGGTTGGGGTAGAGAACAGCTCCCTGGGTACCTTCTCTGACGAAGACGGGGAATACTCTCTTTCGCTGGCGGCGGGCACTTACATCGTTCAGGTAAGTTTTACGGGGTTTTCGGTAGAAAAAGCAACCGTTACGGTTGCTGCCGGCGAAGCCGCGACCCTCGACTTCATGCTGAAGGAGGGCTTCGAACTCAGCGAAATTGTGGTTTCCGGATCACGGAAACCGGAAAGGATAACCGAAAGCCCGGCTACGATCGAAACAATCTACTCCCGCGAAATTCTGGAGTACGCCGGTAATCCGGCGGAGCTCGTCGCCCGGCAAAAAGGCGTGGATTACTTCCGCGCGGGCCTCGCTGCGCCGGCCTTCAACATCCGGGGCTTCAACTCCAACTTCAACGCCAAGAACCTGCAGGTAACCGATGGCCGTTTCAGTACGCTGGTGGCTACGGGACTACCACTGGGGCCTCTGAACACCACGATCAAAGAAGACATCGAACAGGTTGAGCTGATTCTGGGGCCCAACTCAACGCTCTATGGTCCGAATGCCCACAATGGTTTGCTCAATACCATCACCAAAGACCCACGGCAGTACCAGGGAACCACGATTACCCTTAACCCGGGAGTGACCGGCGACGGCGACGCTTACTACAGCGCGCGGATTCGTCACGCGCAGGCCCTCAACGACAAATTTGCCTTCAAGGTAACCGCAGAATACACCGCCGGTACGGAGTTTGAATACACCGATTCGGTATTCATCGACCGGACCGGAGCCTTTGATGATATGGGCAACGCTATCCCCGATGGTATCAAAGAAGGATACGAAGAGCTGGAACTGGACCGCGATGTCGAGTTCATGCGCGGTGAATTTGCCCTGCACTACGATCCGTCCGATAAGCTCAAGCTTGAACTCGCGGGCGGTATGAGCAACAGTACTTACCTCTCGCCCACCAACGTTGGCCGCAACCAGATCAAAGACTGGCAGGTAGGCTACGTTCAGCTCAAGGCCAGTGGCGAGCACTGGTTCGCCCAGGCTTACTACACTACCTCTAAAACCGACAGTACCTATTCCATTGATGACCGGACGAAGGCCTACTACTCGCTCCTCGATGCCGGCCAATCCGACGCCGTAGCCCGTGGCCCGCTCTCTTACTCGACGGGAGCCATCTTCCAGGATGCCTCAAACCGGGTGAACGCCGAGGCGCAGTACAATAATTCTTTTGGTGACCTGAAGGTAGTTGGTGGGGTACAGTACCAACTGGACAATGCCAACAGCCGGGGGAGTTACCTGCTGGACGAAAACGCTGATGACTACATCACCGTATCTCAGCTCGGTGCCTACGCTCACCTTACCTACGACTTCGGTGGTGGCTGGCGGGCCCTGGCGGCGGCACGAGCCGATAACCACGAGGTGTACGATTTCAACTTCGTACCCAAAGTCGGCTTGCTGAACATCGGCAAGATGGGAACCTGGCGCCTGACGTACGGTCAGGGCATCGCCGCGCCAACCATTCTCAACCTGTACGGTAATCTCTTTGGTGGCCTCATCCTCGGCAACGCCGAGGGATTCACCCTTACCGACGGTTCCAAAGTGGAAAAGCAACGTGTGGAGAAAATCTCTACCCTCGAGCTGGGCTACCGCGGGCAGCTGATCAAGAACAAGCTGTTCATCGACGCAAATACCTACTATAATAAGTCCAAAGACTTCCTCAGTCCGGTGACCGTAGTTGGCGTTACGACCGAGAGGGGAGACACGCCCATCGCCGACGTTCAGGATGCCTTCGCGGTGTACGGTGGCCTGGTGGCTACTTACGTCAACTTCGGTGAAATCAATACCTACGGCCTCGACATTGGCCTCACCTATTACTTCACACCCGAATTCAGCGGGTTCCTCAACTATTCTTACTTCGACTACAGCGCCGACGAAGACGACCCGGAAAACGATTTCAACAACGACGGTGTGGTCAACTTCCTCGACCTGCTGGTAAATGCGCCTACCCACAAAATGGGAGCCGGCCTGAATTACTCCGGCGATAAGTGGTTCGGCAGCCTTTTCGGCCGTTGGGTGCAGGAGTACGATTACTTCAGCAGTTTCCAGATCGCCAGCCGCAGCTACCCCGAACTCACCTACCGGGGCCTCCCGATCATTGAAGGTGCCCGCTCGGGTGACTCCTTCAACTACGGTCCGCTCGGTGGCTTCGTTACCTTCGATGCCAGCCTCGGTTACCGTTTCAGCGAAAAGGTTACCCTGTCTGCCGCCGCCAACAATCTCTTCAATACCGAACTGCGCGAATTCACCGCTGCTGCGCCAACTAAAGGGCTCTACACCCTCGAGCTCCGCTTCAATCTGCCGGCTATCCGTAGTGGTAAGAAGTAAGCTGCGCTGGAATTCCGATTGGCACAGCCCCGGATGTAGAAACCGGAACCCTAACCCCATAGTCTGCCCGCCGGGGGAGTAGGCATACCGCCTGACTCTCCCGTGGGTTAGCTTTGGGAAACTCAAGATTCTTCGAATATTAACCCTCCAAATGGTACTTGCCTGGACGCTTTTCTTACTCTACCTGCTGGGTACCTCCTACCTCGGGTGGTTGGGCCTGAAAAAAACCGACGGGTTCAGCAGCTTTGCGATTGGTAAGGGAGACCTGTCTCCTTTGCAGGTGGGGGTTACCCTGGCGGCCGCAACGGCCTCGGCGGCAACCTTCATCATCAACCCGGGCTTCGTTTACGTCGATGGACTGGCGGCTTTCATGCACCTGGGACTGAGCGTGTATTTAGGTTTCGTCCTCATGTTGCTGTTGCTCTCGTTTCGTTTTCGGGAGCTTGGCTCGGCGTTTCACGCCCTGACCATTCCTGACTGGATCGGTAAACGGTACAACTCCCGGAATTTTTCCCTCTACTTCGCGGTCATCAACCTTCTGAGCTTCGCTTTCATCGTGTTGCTGGTTGGTGGGATATCGATCGTGATGCAGCAACTTCTGGAGGTTTCCAACCTGGTTGCGCTGGCCATTACGCTCGTTTTCGTTACGGGCTACGTACTGATCGGGGGCACCTACGCCCACGTTTACACCAATATGTTTCAGGGCTTCCTGATGGTGGGTGTATCGGTGCTGGTTATCGGGTCTGGCATCGTACTCATGGCCGGTACCGAAGATTTTTGGGGCGCGATCGCAGGTGCCGGGGAAGGGTTAATGGGGTACGTTAACCCCGAAAGCCGGTTCTTCAAAGATGTTTTCTCGACGTATATCGCCGGGTTTTGTATTGGTGGTGCCCTGGTTTGTCAGCCGCATATCCTGACTAAGGCGCTGTACGTAAAAACCAACCGGGAAGTCGGCCGCTACATCGCCATCTTTTCGGTGGTGTACCTCCTCTTCACGATGCTCTTGCTCGTGGGCTTCTGGGCCCACGTTGCGGTGCCAGCCGAAGCACTGACCGATCCTGCTACCGGGCTCTTTCGCCAGGACCTGGTGATGACGGCCTACCTGAAAGAAACCTTTCCCGACTGGCTCTTCACCATCGTCAGTGTGGTTCTGCTGGCCGCAGCTATGTCGACCCTCGATGGCTTGCTGGTGGGTATCTCAACGATCACCGCCAACGACCTGGTGCTCAATCTGCTCCGCAGGAAGAAGGAAGGAGACGAAGAAAAACAACTGCGGCTGGCCATGCGGGTCAGCCAACTGGTGCTGGTGTTGGTGGCCATTGCTGCATTTTTTGTCGCGTTGCACCCACCGCAACTACTGGGCATTTTCGGACAGGTGGGGGTTTACGGGCTGGTGCTTGCAGCGGTCCCGCCCTTACTCGCTGGTGTGCTGTTCACAAATGTTCATAAAGGCCTTGTCTGGGCCTTCTCCGTCCTGGCTCTGCTTATCCATTTTACGCTTTACCGTTACGGAACCATCTGGTTCCCCGACACAACGCTGGCGTTTGCCAACCCCGGCGTTACGGCCGCAATTGCCCTGCTCGCAACGGCCGTTCCTTCAACCATAATCTCCTGGGCCCTCCGTAACCGGCCTGCTCCCGTAAAGGACTAAAATCTCTATTTATGCGAAACGCAAAAATCAGTGCGTGCGGCGCTTACGCTCCCGCACGTGTCATCCCCAACGCTTATTTCAACGAATTACTGGGCGAAGACGTAGATACCTGGCTGCGCACCAACGTCGAAATATTTGAAAGGCGTTGGTCTGCACCAGATGAGAGTTGTGCCGATCTGGCCGAGCACGCTGCCCGTCAGGCACTCGAACGCGCCAGCCTGAAAGCGGACCAGTTGGACCTGATCATCGTTGCAACCGATACACCGGAGTTTGTCTCTCCTTCCACGGCGTCCGTTGTGCAGGCCCGCCTCGGGGCGGGCAACGCTGGTACATTCGATATAAACACTGCCTGCGCGGGCTTCGTCACCGCGCTGGACATTGGCTCCAAGTACGTCCGTAGCGACGAGGCCTACAACCGCGTCCTGATCATAGGTGCTTACGCCATGAGCAAATACCTCAATATGGAGGATAAAAAGACTGTTACCCTGTTCGCCGATGGGGCCGGAGCCGTTGTACTTGAGTCCACCGAAAAAGAAGGCGAAGGCTTCCTGGCCAGCGAGCTCCGGTCTAAAGGGGAGTACAACGAATGGATGGGCATTTACGGCGGCGCCACCCGCTACCCGAATACCCCGGAGAGTATGGCTAACCACCAGCACCAACTTCAGTTTGTCCATCGTTTTCCCAAAGAACTGAACCCGCTTACCTGGAGCGATATGGCCCGGAAACTATCGGACCGAACCAACGTGGCTCCTCCTCAGGTAGACCATTACTTTATCACTCAGATCAACATCAACGCCATCCGGGAAACCCTGAACCTGCTGGAAGCGGACGAAGCGAAGGCGCACACCATAATGCATCACTACGGCTATACCGGCTCGGCCTGCATCCCGATGGCTTTTAATGATGCCTGGGAGAAAGGCTTGGTCAAACCCGGTGAGTTGGTGTACTTTATTGGCTCGGGGGGCGGACTTGCTTTTGCCAGCGCTGCTTTCAGGATGTAAAAACAAAAACCATGACTGCCACAGATTGGGCCGCCCGCTGGGCCGGGTACTCGCCAGAAGCCATCGCGTTTACGGATGGGGATACGGGAGAAGAACTTACTTACGGAGAACTGAACCAGGGAGGGATGAACCTCGTCGTTCATTTTCTTTCAACCCTTGGTTTGGGTCACGGAGACCGCATCGCAATTCTGGCCGAAAATAGTCTGGCTTATCCTCTGCTCTTCGTCGCTGCTCAGAAAGCCGGCTTCGTGCTCGTTCCGGTCAACTACCGGCTCAGCGCGCACGAACTCGCCTATATCCTGAAGGATGCCGCACCTGCTCTGTTGATCGCAGAAGCACAATTTTCAGCATTGGCGGCTGCTGCCTGCCAACAGTCCGGACTTAACCCGGAATGCTGGTTACTGGAAGAAGTGTTCAACCATGCCGTAGAAGCAACCGGAGCCGTACCCCCTCTCCGAAGGAGAGCGGCCGGGGGAGAGGGCGAAGAACCACAAAGAACCAGCCGTCAGTTGGGCACACCTCGATGGCCAACAGTGTCAGAAACAGACCCAATTTTCATTCTCTACACTTCCGGTACGACCGGCTTCCCGAAGGGGGCTTTGTACACCCACCGGATGCTGTTCTGGAACAGCGTGAATACAGCGCTTTCGTTGGTCATCAATTCCGAGAGCCGCACGCTCAACGTTATGCCGCCGTTTCATACCGGAGGCTGGAATGTGCTGGTCACTCCGCTGCTTCACCGGGGCGGACATACCGTTCTACTGAGGAAGTTCTCTGCCGGCGGGGTGTTGGAATGGCTTGAAAAAAGCAAGTCGACGGTATTCATGGCCGTGCCCACTATGCTGCGTATGCTGACGGACGACCCGGCTTTTGCAACTGCGGATCTCACGAGCTTGCGCTACATCATTGTTGGCGGCGAGCCTTTGCCTTTACCGGTTATCGAGCAGTGGCACCGAAGGGGGATTCCCATTCGGCAAGGCTTCGGGATGACGGAAGTCGGGCCAAATCTGTTCTCACTCCACCAAAACGATGCTACCCGAAAGATCGGGTCTATCGGTCGTCCCAATTTCTACGTTGAGACCAGAATAGTAGATGAGAACGGCAGAGATTGCCCGGCTAACGTTTCCGGAGAATTGCTCCTGCGTGGCCCGATGGTAACGCCGGGCTACTGGCAAAATGAGGCTGCGACCCAATCTGCCTTTCAGGGCGAGTGGTTCAAAACGGGAGATGTCGTACAACGGGACGAAGATGGCTACTTCTTTGTCGTTGGCCGTCTGAAAGAGATGTACATCTCCGGAGGTGAAAATGTCTACCCCGCCGAGATCGAACGCTGGCTGGAGAAGCATCCGGAAATCGCGGAGGTTGCCGTCGTCGGAACCGAAGATGAAAAATGGGGGGAGGTTGGAAGCGCTTTCGTTGTTCCGGTGCCCGGCCATTCTCCTTCGGCAGAATCACTTGGTGGTTATTGTCGGGAAGGTTTGGCCCGGTTCAAGGTGCCTAAGTATTTCCTCCTGGTAACGGAACTACCTAAAAACGCTACGGGGAAAATTGACCGTCGGGCATTGGCCAATCTCTGAGGAGCGTCTCTGTTTCCCCAAGCTTTTCTTTGCACCCGCGGCCGCGCCCGGATGCCCCTTCGGTAAAGTAAAAACGCCGCCTACCCGAAGGAAGACGGCGTTTTTATCGTTTGTACCGAGTGTACTTACCGGAGTATAATCATCCGTTTTGTAGCTACCCAGTCACCGGCTTTTACCGTGTAGGAGTAAACGCCGGCAGGTGTGCCAAGCAAACGGTTGTCGATTACAAGGCTGTTACTTCCCGCAAGACCTTCCTGCTTGAATTCACCCACAAGGCGGCCAGCGGCATCACGGACAGAAACAACTACCTCGGGATGAGCGGTCGCAAGGCGGAAACCGATCAGGGTCTGATTCCGTACCGGGTTGGGTACGTTCTGCAGTAACTCGTTGGTACCCACGCTCAACGCATCCTCGTTGAAAACTAAGGCGAGGTTGCGCAGGTTGCCACTGTCGCGTTCGTACGCTTCCGCATGGGTGTAGCGACTGTTGATCTCGAGGCCTTCACTGATTTTTCCGTTGGCGTTGGCCTGAACGTTGAGGGTGAAGAGCACTTCGTCTGCCTGCCAGTCTGAAGCAACGTTTCCGCTTGCCCAGTTCCAGCTGGTCGTGATTAAACCTTGATCAGCGAAATTCCAGCCAAAGTTACCTGCGGCTACCAGACCTGGTTCTATGCTTGTGACCTCAAGAACGGACGGGTTGAACCGGAGCGTGAACTGGTAGCCATCAACCTCATCCAGGGCGGATGCATAAACGGGCACCAGGTATGTTTGACCACGGAGGAGTTCTGCTTCGTTGATCTCGAATTCCAGGGTTCCGTTCAGGTTCCTCGGGGCACCACTAACCAGTGAATTTGGTTGTGCGGACTGGTTGACGTCTCCAAGTTTCACCCCGATGAAATCGGCGTCGGCTATGGTGCCGACGAGGTTGTTGTAATTACTAACATTCGGGAATTCTGCAGACCAGGGGTCGAGTGCAGCAGGGAAGTCATAGTCCGCAGGAATAAACATCCAGCTTGGCATACCTGCGGGGAAAGCATCCGACAGCCCCAGGATGAGACGACGAATGGAAATGATGTCTCCCACGTCAATGCTTGTATTGCCGTCGACGTCGGCAGCAAGCATACTGAATACATTTGGTAACGACTGGGTGCTCAGTATATGACGGGTGACAGCGACGATGTCTGAGGTGCGGACGCCATTGCCATAGTCCTCGAAATGAGTGGGGCTGATGGTGTAGTCCTGACCAAGCGGAAGGCCGGAGAAGGTGAATGTTCCTTCAGCAGGAGTTGTCAGATCGGTGTTCATGCCGGTTGGCCCGGTGAGGTTTACCGTAACTCCTTCAATTGGGTTCATCTCTCCGTCAACGATCACTCCGGCGAGATGGCCGAGCAATTCGCCAAATTCGCAGGGAGAGGTGGAGCCCTCCTGAATTTCGACAAAGACGGTACAGTAGTCGTTATTTCCCGCAGCATCGAAAGCATAGACCCGGACAGGATAGCCACTGCTGCCAATTTCTTCGAGTTCAGTACAGGTAAGGGTTATTCCCAATTGGTCTTCCTCCGCGATGAAGCCAAAGGTGGATGCTTCCGCTTCGGAGTAGAGGCTGTAGGAGTCGATCTCATTGCCGAAGCAGTCCGTAATCGGACTGGCAATGAAGTCGGAAGCCCAGATGGCTGCTGCTCCTCCTCCGTTACCGTCGTCGGAGAGGGTAACGGTGAGGGTCTGAACACAGATTGGGGTCGGAGCCAGCACCGGATCTACACAGAACTCAAGAATGACGTTTTCGGAATTTCCACAACCGTCGTTGGCATTGATGAGAATAGCGTGTGCACCCACGGGCGCCTCATTGAGGCGGATGATGTAGGTGCCGGTCACGTCGATCGTCAGTTCTGCCGGCGTGAGTTGGCGGGTAGACACAAAGCCGGCCGTTTCGTTGAAGTCGAGGTCGAGCTGAGCAGTTACCTGCGCGTCGGAACAGTCGTCGGTAGCGGTGAAGCTCAGCGTTACTTCTGCGGCACAGTTGTCACCGTTTCCACTAAAGCACTCAGCAGGTTCGTCAACAACGATGACCGGAGCCACTTCGTCGTAAACTTTGATGAACTGCACGTAGCGGAAGGCTCCCCGGCTGTCGTCCTGAGCGTATGCGAAAGCGTCGTTTTCGCCGTTACCGTCATTCGTGCCGGCAACATCGTTGCCATCGTCAACGAGTTTGTCGGCCTGCTGAGTGTTGGCGTTGAAGATACGATCCGTGAAACGGGACAGGAAGGCGAAGTCATCGGAGGTGATGTTGACGTCGGTGCCGGGTTTCACGTTCAGGTACAGGAGTTCAGTTTCCGGATCCCGGCCGTTGTTCCCGTCTCTGGGCAGGAGGTAAGGTTCTCCCAGGGAGTTGTATTCACACCAGTTTACGGCATCGTACGTGATGCGGAGTTTAAAGCATTCCTCGCCGGCCTCCGTAGTGCGGAGTGTGTCTATCGCTGTGGTGACGGTGAGAAGGTCGCAACCGAAGTCGGTGAACGCAAGGTCATCGTAGTCAGGTATCTCAGCGCAGGTACCACTCTCATCGGTAGGGAAGGTGATCTGGTAATCGAATACCGGAACAATACTGATTTGCTGGGTGCACTGTACATTGTTGGTCAGTCCGCCTCCATCGGTTACGGTGAATATACGGGTGAGTTGGCCCACGCCACAGTTGTTGGTGCTTCCGGTAATCATCTGGGTGATTCCGAAACTGCAGTTGTCGGCTCCTCCGGCAGTGCCGAACATGGCGTTTAGTTGAGCTTCGGTAGCGTCTGCGATATCGTTCGGGAGGTTGTTGCTGTACTCGACGCAGGTGATGGTTACGTCTTCCGGAGGAAGACAGGTTGGAGCAATCTTATCCTCCACGAGAATTTCTGTCCAGCAAACCGAACTGTTGCCGTCTTCGTCGGTTACCCGCAGTTCAACGGTTACCAGATCCTGAAGGTCACAACAGTTCAGGCCGATCGATGCGTCCCAGTCGGTGTAGTACGGGGTTACTGCCTGACAGGAGCCAGGATCGAGTTCGTAGAGCCGGCGAATGGCCAGTTCTACCTCGCCGCAGAGGTCTTCACTGTTGCCATCGATGTCTGCGGTAGAGACAATCGCTAATCCGTTGCCATCAAGTGAAACGTTGAGACCATCTTCACAGGCTGCAGTTGGGCCAACCTGATCTACTACCGTGAGGTTGAAGATGCACTCGCTGTAGCGGCCACACTCATCTTCTACTTCGTAGCGGATGGTGTAGCCCCCTTCGTCGAGGCCAGAAAGCAGGTAGGTCCCGTTGTGGAGCTGGCTGAGCTCGCCGTTGCTGGCAGAGACGGTGTATTCCCAGTTGGTACATCCGGTTTCTACGACAGGCTCAGGGATGAGGTAAGCACCGTTGCAATCGATACTGCTGGTACTGATCGTTACATCATCGGGACACTCCAGAGCCGGATTCTCGAAGTCGAGTACCCGTATAATCTGAACGGCTTCAATCGGGTTAACGCCCGGGACAACTGGCTGACAGGTATTGCGAACCTTCCAGGTTCGCAGGATTTCGTAGCTGCCGGCGCAAATGTTGAACACTTCATCGGAGTACAGGTAACTCGCACTACAGAAGTTAGTGGTGAATATGTCCGAACCGTCGTCGACAAATGGGAAGCCGGTGTTTTCCGGGTCGGTCAGGGTTGGATCGGCCGCTGCCGCGGCGCAGTAGATTGCCGGTGATGCGTCGCCATCGCGGTTGGCCGGGAAACGAACTACAGCCAGGTCGAAGGCTTCGATGGTGACGGTCTGAACGCAGCTCGCAGAGTTGCCGTAAGCATCAGTTACGGTCCAGGTACGCCGGAGGATTGCGCGGGGATCGTCGCAGGCGTCGTTCCTCTGCAGGGTATCCGCAAAAGCAATCGTTGCACCTGCGATCGCGCAGCTCTGAAGTATCGGAACGCCCAGAAGGCTGGTGTCGGTGGCAGCATTACAACTTACCGTCGTGTCGGACGGACAAATAAATTCTGGTGCTTCGAAGAAGCCCACGTCGATGTTGCCCCAACAACTTACATCGTTGCGTGGGTCATAAACCTGGTAACGGACAACTTCGCCGATCTGATCGATGCCGGCTATGTTTGGCGTGATGGTGTCGAATGAACCGGTTTCGTTTTGCTGCAGCAGCGTCAGTACGTAGTTGTCGAAACAGTAGTACTCGTTGCCAGCGAGCACCAGGGCAGGAATGATTTCCTGTTCACAATCTCCGTCTAAGTGGATGTTGATCTGATCAAGACAGGCC
This sequence comes from Neolewinella aurantiaca, assembly GCF_008014675.1. GTDB lineage: Bacteria > Bacteroidota > Bacteroidia > Chitinophagales > Saprospiraceae > Neolewinella > Neolewinella aurantiaca. The sequence goes on from NZ_VOXD01000016.1 coordinate 59,970, forward strand.
ATTTGCGGGTTAGCGGGGATGTACTCAAGGATCGTGACCACGTAGGTACAGGTAGTGTCGTTGCCGGCAGCGTCCACTACGGTAAATTCAATTGTATTGTCGCCAATCGGGAGTGGCTGGTTGAAAGGCGGAGTGCCGAAAATATCCACAACGGCGCAGTTGTCCGTAGCGGTATAGTCGGTGGGGCGATAAGCCCTCTCGCATTCACCTCCGCTGAGTTGAATCGTAGCGTCGGCGGGGCAGGTGATCACCGGAGCTTCGGTATCGTTTACCGTTACGTCGAAACTACAGTTACTGGTGTTGCCGTTGCCGTCGGTGAGGGCGTAGTTCACAGTGGAGACACCAACGGGGAAGAAGAAGGTCACCTCGGTGTTCTCGGGGAAGATCGGTATTGGCTGGCTTGCCAGTGTTGTGCCGCTTGAGTCGATGATCGTCCAGAGGATTGAACCTCCTTCGCAATTGTCGAAAAGGATGGCGTGATTCCAGGTGTATTCGGCACCACAGAGACGGAAGTCGTTTTCCAAAGTAGTGGTGTAATCCGGGTAAACTTCCCGGGAACTCACGAAGAGGATGGAGGAGGCGAATGACGCAGGTGCAGTGTTTACCTGGGCATTGTGACCTATCTCGAGGGTCCAGTCTCCTGCGGCGGCTTCTCCGTTGAATATTTCGATGTCGCCAACGGGCATGATCAGCTCGCCAGCGTTATTGAGGAACCCGCACCCGGCACTGATGGAAGGGCCGAAATCTCCGTCAAAGGTGAATTCTACGGCGTCGGTACCAGCGCACACAGCTGCTGCCAGTACAACTTCGGTGCCTTCGGGGCTGATGAGCGTAAAGGTCAGGTTACCCATGTCGCCCGCCAATCCCTGAATATTCAGGTTGACATCAGATACGGTGTACGCTTCCCCGACGGTGTAAACTGCCTCGACACACTCGCCGTAGGCGAGATCGATAGCTCCGGATGAATAACTGTTCCACTCACCGTACAGACCGCAAACAGGGGCCTCATCGTCGGAGACAGTAACCGTAAAGTCACATTCTACCCGGACAGTAGGCTGCGCCTGAATCGCCGTACTTGCTCCGTTGGGTGTTGGTTGCTCAAGGCCGGGGTTAAGTGCTCCGATGGTAGTAGGCAAACAAGCTTCGCCGGGAGCGAAGTCTGCCGCGGTGTTCGTATCCCAAACCGTTGTCCGGACAATGCCAGAGCCGTTTACGGGGCCTGTCGTGCCCGACCAGTAGTTTCCAGCATCCGTTCCGCTGATGTCGAAGCCATTCATGATGGCTACGTCAATTACAGACCGGGATAAGCCGATGCTGTACGCGGCGGGCTCGTCGGCCGCAAGGTTTGCTGCTCCGGGAACGTTGAAGAAATCATCGGCAGGTGAGTTCGTGCCATCACCGAAATGGATGGTCAGCGTGCCTCCCGGCTGCAAAATCGTAAAGGTGGGAACGGCATATTCTTCCAGTCCTGCGGCGTGGGAGCGGGTGATCATCAGACAGCTTACGTCCAGCGCAGCGCGGTTGAAGTTGGTGATCTCCAGGTAGTCCCCGTCCGCAGGGTTGCCGGTAGTAAAGCCGGGCACCGGAAGGGTTCCGTCTACAGCGTCGGAAAGGTCGTGCGTTATCTCGGTAATCAACAGCAGGGGCATATCCTGTACGGAGTAGCTGACGGTGTTTGAGCCAAGCCCGAAGGAGTTGCCACTGGCATCGTCAAAGCCACTGGCGACTTCGTTGCCGTCAGCATCGTCGATGCGGTAAACCACGGTTAGGTTCGGAAGGCAATTGTCCTCGATATTGGTAGGCGCGATGTTATCGACGACCGCAACGCAGTCGCCTGCGTCGGTACTGACGTTTACGTCATCAGGGCAGTCGTAGGTCGGTGGGGTGTGGAAGTCATTTACGATGATCTTCACGTCGCACCGGACGGTGTTTCCGGTAGGGTCAACGGCTTCGAAAGTGTTGATGGTAATTCCAACGGGGTAGAGGTCGCCGGAGGTCAGTCCGGTGTCATCTACCTGGGTAACAACGGGGATGCTGCAATTGTCCTCGGCCAGGGGCAGTGAGTAGTTCGCAAAGGCAGAGCACCAGGTGTCTGGGGCATCTACAATCACCGCCGGCTCGGGGCAGTTGATGAAGCGGGGCGGATCGTCGTCCGTTACGGTTACCTCGAAACTGCACTGAGAGAAGTTGCCGACGGCGTCTTCGGCGTAGTAAGTAACGGTTGAAGTTTTCTGAGTAGGGCTTACGTGCTCGAAGTCGTAAGAGCCGTTGAACTGATCAGGCAGCGGGTTAGTAATGTCGGGGTTCAACAGAGCGGTAATGTCGAACGGGCCGGCCACTGAACCATCAGGGTTGGTGATCGTGTAGGTGTACAGGATCACGTCGCAGTTATCGGTAGGCAAGGTATGTGCCCACAGGTACTGAGCTTCGCAGGCGAGCGGCTCGGTAAAGAGAGCAACAGGCCCCAGGTTCTCGCAGAGAATCTCTGGTGTGCCGTTTTCGTCGTCGTTGTCACAGCTTCCGGAACGAAAGATTTCACAACCCCGGGCGTCAATTACGGTAAACGACCAGGTAGGCTGTGTGTAGTCAACGAGCAGGTTGCCGAGGTCTTCGGTGAAGTCCTCGTTGTCGTAGTTGATTACCGCTCCGTTAGAGCCGATGTAAGAGCCCTGGTAGGTGAAAGAGCCATTTACGTCATCAGCAATCTGGTCGTTGTCGACGTCTAAGTGAACGCCGGAAAACTGGATGGTGTAGGGCTCGAGACCACCGGTAACTTCTCCGAGGTTAACGACGCGGTCATTCTGAACGATACACTCACATTCCGGAGAGTCCATGTCGAGTGGTTGCCGGAGCTCGAACGTAGCGTGGGCAATTTCAACACATCCGGTGAGGGCAACGTTGCCGTTTTGCATAACGGCTCCGGGAAGGGCCAGTACATAAGACACCGTTACAAAGCCGGTACCGTCGCCTGGGGTGTAAACACCATCGGTAGAGATGCTTCCGGGGTTGGCCGAAGCTGAACCAGCGGCAGGAGCGAAAGCTGTAATGCCGAAGCCACCTACAGCGTCGCCGAGGTAAGTGTTGTTGGCTACTTCTGCGTGAGACAGTGTGGTTCCGTCAGGAAGCGTAACTACGAGGTAGTTAGAGAAGTCGAGCTGAGAGGGGTTGTTGGCTTCCAGACAGATTTCCGGTGCATCGAGGTCAAAGGAAATGCCTTCGAAGAAATCATCGACTTTAATCTGAGAAAGACAAGTTGTAACGTTACCGCTGTTGTCGGTCACGGATAAGGTTACGAGGTTGTAGCCGGTTTCCGTACAGTCGAACATGGTTGATGCTGATGGCATCTCGTTTGGCTTGGCAATGAGAATGCTTTCGATTCCGCAGTTGTCGGTACTTCCTCCATTGATGAAAGCGGTGTCGTCCATCTGGTCTTCAGCGAAAACGGTTACGTTCCCGGTGTTGTCCAGGCGTACGTCGATGTCGACACAAACTGCTTCGGGACGTTGGACATCGACGATTTGGACGTCGAAATCACAGGTTTGGGTCTCGGAGCCATCGTCGGCGATGATGTTATCACCGTTGATGTCAACGAGCATGGTGTAGGTCACGGTGCTGGTGCCGAAGGGGAATTCTATTCCGCTTACGTCGTTGTGGGTGCCACGGGTTGCCAGAGAGTAAGGTGTGGTGGTCTCGGCTGTGGTTCCGTCTGCAAAAGCAATGCTGTAGTTGATTACCGTCGCACAGTTGAGGCCCTGCAACGGGGCGATTCCGGTCACAACGGTAGTACAGACATCGCCGTCTACTTTAAGAGCTACGTCGTCAGGACAAGCAAGAACGGGATCTCCGCTGGTGACCAGAACTTCGAAGGAACAAGTTCCAACGATTCCGGAACAAGAATAGGCGCTGTAAGCAACAGTATAGGTGCCTGGCTCCAGATCAGAACCGGGAAGGGGGCCGGCGGTTTGGTAAACGCCTGAAGAGGCAACCGCTACCGGAGTAGGTGTTGACGGGCCATTGTAGTACATCGTTGCCTCGGGGTAATCGGTGAAGCCTTTATACTGAAGGGCGTCTCCTCCGCAACCGTCGTAAGCAACAGGGACAGACCAGCTGACCTCGGTATCGCAAACGCCATCCTCCGTGATCACATATCCGTTTTCCGGACAGTTCGCAAACTCGGGAACCGAGTTGTTGTAGACCGGAATTTCGATGGTCTCTTCGTCGGAAAAAACCAGGTCTACGTTACAGGACGCGGCTGCGAGCAGGTCTTCGATGATGATACCAACGAGAGGAATAGCACCGATGGGGAGCAATTCAAGAAGGTTGATAGACTCCGAAGTAACCTCTCCGCATACATCCGCAGCGTCAAAGGGCCAGGAGGTTACGTTTCTGATGGTTATGGTTCCGGTATTGCTCACGATGTTGTTGGGTACAGAGGCGGAACCGCTGGCGGGGAAGACATAATCTTCAACGATGTAATCGAAGTTACCATCACCGTCTGTATCGGCAACAACTATTCCCGATCCGCCGTCCCCTCCGATCAGGGCACCGAGGTTGGTGAAGATGATTTGTCCGATGGTTTGATCACAAGCGTCTTCGAAAGAGCCCAAAGGAATAGGGTCGATACAAATGTCATCGACGATAGGCAGAGGGATACAAATTTCAAAAGTGATGATATCGCAGATTACACCAGCTGCCGGGTTCAGGTCTCCGAGCGTAGGTCCGCCGGTGGCAATGTCACCAAAGCTGCCGGGGAGGCTGCCTTGCCAGTCGAAATCAATCGCAGGGTCCGAACACTGGATGAGCCCTGGGTAATTTTCAAGCTCGGCCTCGATGAGTTGCGGACCGTTGAGTGTAAAGAAGCTACACGAGAGCGCGAGGTTGTTTTTTACGTCTACTTCGCAGACGTCAGTGGCGTCGGGATCTGGCTCGCATTCGTTGGCGAACAGTGCATTAGGAGCGCATCCGTTTCCGTCGTTGTATATAACTACGGTACTACAGGTGGTCTCGGCGCAGGTGCTGATCTGGCTCTCGTCAGTATTCGGTGTACTTGCGTCATCGGAGGGGAAAGCACTGGCGCAGCTGGTGGGTGGGCTGTTCTCTTCGGTAAGGCAAATAGTATACGTATTGGAGCCTGATGCGGCAGGCCCCGATAAGCTTACTGAGCCAAATGCCACCGCTATGGCGTTTGTAGCAGGAGCACCGTTTACCGTGCCGGAGCTACTCAAAATAGTCAGCGACTGATTGGGGCCGTTGCTGATGTTGGACAAAGTGATGATTTCGTTTCCACCAGCGTTGCAAATAGGAGAAGTATAGCCTCCGACGGTGAACTCAGGGGACGGTTCCATCAGAATGAGCAGTTCGGCGGTATTGCTTGTTCTGGTAACGTTGTTGCAGGCAGCATCAACCACTGAGTATTGAATACCCAGGCAGCCACCACCGGGAGGAATCAACAGAAAGTTGTCGTTGATCGTTGCCGCAGGGCCGCTGACCACAGAGAAGGTGCCCCCTTCGAGGTTCGCTCCGTCAAACATGACGGAGAGATTGATGGAATCCATCTCGGCTGCGCAGTTGATTAACGTAGGTTTTAAGGACGCAACCGCTTCGGCCAGCACGCTTACCTGAACAATATCTGAGCTGACCGAACAGAAGTTGTCATCGCTGGTAAAGGTGGCGTTTATACTATAAAGGCCCGCAGGGATTTCTGATACGTCCAGCAGTCCTGTATTCGTATCGAAACCCGTTGCCGGAACAGGGTTGATCGTGAAAGATGCGCCGGGGAAAGAGGAGTCGAAATCAATGTCGGCATCGTCACTACAGCGAACCATTACACTCTCATCTTCTGAGGTCGTTGGGTCGTCGGTAGGGGCTGCTGGTGTAATGTCTACATCGAAGTTGTACTCGAAGTTGATGGTCACGATTTCAAAGCCGTAATTATCGCTTCCATCTGAATTAGGATCTGGGGTCCACCCTCCGGTAGGTAGATACGGAGCAACAGTTATATCGATATCGCTATCTGCGAGATCGCTTTCAACAGTAGATGCATAAAGCACAAAGTCTCTACAGTAGGAATTGAAAGAAATATTGTCGGGGATGTAGCCTAAATTCCCAATATAGAACGTCCTTCCGGAGATGTCTACTTCAAGGTATTCTACGTCAATGTCTCCGGAAAAACATATGTTTATGACCATCGGAGAAGTGACCTCAGTGGCCGGGGGAAGGCCTGTAGTGATTGCTCGTGACAGGCTGGTCGTTCCGGGAGCGGGGTAAGTACAGCCAACGCCTACGACAAAATTACACGTACCGTCATAGTCTGCAAGACTTCGTTCCTCTCCTGAGAGAAAGGCTTCTTCAAAAGTACACTGAGCCTGAAGACCTCCTGTGGATGAACACATCACGTAAAGAAGAAGGCACAGGGCGAAACGTCTTGAACAGACAAGTCGGCCAACCTCCCGCTTGAGGGAAGTAAATAGTTGTTGGGTCGTCATAATATGCTTGTGTATGAGATTAGGTAAAATTCGTTTCCGCAATAGGGTCGAGGGAATAAAATCTGAAAAGGGCCAAAAGTGAGCAGGAACAGGATTCCGGTAAACTTCACGCCCACTCAATATTCTGCATTGCTCCCTGAGGACGTTTCTTTTGGTAAAGAAAAGCTGGCATGATTAAGGCGTGTCGTTTTGCAGAATCGAAACCGGAAGGGGAACAGCAATTGGTAGTCTAAGTGGCTGTGAAATTATTAAATAGGATGATGAATGGCTAGTTGTATCGTGTAAATGTTGTTATTGATGGTGATAACAGGTATAAGTACCTATGACATTGCGGCAAATCAGAGGTTGTTTGGTGGAGAAAAGACAAATTCTTAAACGGAGTCTGCACCCGCGGCCGCGCCCGGAAATACCTGAGAGAGTGTACTGATGCCTTTGCTCAGTCCTTTTCCAGCACGCAAAAAAAAGCCCTGACCTGCACGATGCAGACCAGGGCAATTTTGTGGGTTATGAGGTGTTTCGCTTATTTGCCACCGCTGTTCAGCACGTAGCGAACGGCAAGGTTGCCGTAGCCGCCGCCGAAGCCTCCGCTCCCGAAGCCATCGCCGAGGAAGAGGGTCGGAACCCAGTCGGCAGTGACGGAGATCGGCGCGTCAGCAAATGTGTACTGAAGGCCAAGGTAACCGGAAACGGTGAAGGTCGTTTCGCCGCCATCAAAGAATTCTGAGTTCCAGAGCTGAACACCGGCGCCGCCACCAAAGTACCACTGCAGGCCATCGACGGATTCGATGTCTTTGTGGATCTGGTACGCACCATTGATGGTGATCCAGCTGAAGCCGGAGTACCCCCGGTAGCCAACGTATGCCTCGAGGGCGCTGGATTCGGAGATGAAGGTTTTGTAGCTGGCTGCCCAGGGATAACCCAAACGAAGGCCAGCGGCGGATTTGTAATCCTGCGCCTGCATGTCCGCAGAGGCGGCAAAACAGAGGCAGAGTGTGAGAGCAATGAGTGATAAGAGGTTTTTCATAGTAAAACGGGTCGGTTTAATCCGGTTCCAGGAAGTACCGGAAAGGGTGAATGTTTTAGTGAATGTGATGTTGTCTGGAGGGTTGATAGTTCTTAAGACGAAAGGAACTACTCCTTTCCATAACCACACCACGATTTCAATCATTGATGCAGTTGGAAAAGTGAGCGTTACACCTAACAGAAGAATTTTTTCTGATCGTGTGAAACTCGCCTCCGGATCGACATAGCGTACACAAGTGTACCCGTTATCGTTTTATAGCTACGGAGCCCCTTATTCTTTGTCTCCCTTAAACGCGCGTCCGAGCACCGACGCTCCCCCCACTACCGGAAGAGTTACGGATGTCCCGGAAAGATCAACCGTTACCTGGGTTCCTGGCTTGGGCCAGAGCGTAAACTCCTTGTCGCTGGCGAAGATCAACAGTCCGATTTGCTGGCCGGTACGGATGATCTGATCGTCGGGCATCAGGTCGAAATTCACATCGACGAATTCGCCGAGCTTCACGTCCTCTTCTTTGCGGATATTTTTATAGTTGCGGAAATCGGCCCAGCCACGGGTGATCAGGTTGTCGGTGATCACGGTGCGGCGACCTTCCTCCCAGGGCAGGGAGACGAGGTAGACCGAGAGGTTGGCCCGGGCTTTGTCGGCAGCCATTCGTACCGTTACGCTTGGGGTGCCGGAAATATGAACGTCTTCCGTCAGGGTGGGGGAGACGTAAATCAGTCGATGCTCCGTGAACTCGGCCCCGGCAAGGGCTTCGGCCTTGAAGGAGTAGTTGTCGGTGAAGGTCTCTTGCTTCATCGTCTGGGTCTGAACGAGGCCAAGGCCGCCGTGACCGGGAGCACCGGCGGAAGGGTAGAGCGTTACGTCTGCGGCTTTCGGGTTGGGGTAGTCGTCGTAGGCGGTTGGTTGTTGCGGGTCGTCGCGTTCCCGTACGATCCAGGCTTCGGCGTCGTTCTCAACGTCGTTCTCGATGCCGTGCAGGTAGCGGGTAAACCACCGGTTCATCATCTTCATGGGGGGAGGGCCTCCGTGTCCGTTCTGGTGGTAGTAGATCTGGGTGGGCAGGCCCATCTCCTTGGCTTTAGCGTAGATGCGGTAACTGTGCTCGGGCATTACGTTCCAGTCGTTGAAGCCGTGGCTCATCAGCAGCGCCGCCTTCATCGGTGCCATCTGGTTGAGGTAGTCGCGGCCGGCCCAGAAGTCACTGTAATCTCCGGTAATCCGGTCGATACCGTTCTTCATCTCGGTATCGCGGACAACGCGGTTGTTGTGGGGCCGTTTGTTTTCGGCTCCGCTGTGGATGAAGTCATAAAGCACGTCGAGGTCTTCGCCCAGGTAGCCGCCAGGGCTGCGCACCAATCCGTTGGAGCGGTAGTAATGGTAGTAACTGGTGTTGGGGGCGATGGGAATGATTGCTTCCAGGCCTTCTACACCGGTGGTGGCTGCGGCCAGGGGCAGTGTGCCGTTGTACGAAGTCCCCGTCATACCGACTTTGCCGGTAGTCCAGTAAGCTTTCACTTCTTCCGTTCCGTAGGGTTCTGTGTAAGCTTTGGCGCGGCCGTTGAGCCAGTCGATGACGGCCTTCGGCGCCAGGCTCTCGTTGGGGCCACCGACGGTGGGCGAGCCCTGACTCAGGCCCGTACCGGGCGAACTGGAATGCACCACGATGTAACCGCGCGGCACCCAGGTTTTGATTTTTCCGTTCGAGATGATTGGTCGCTCGCCCCGGCGCTGAACTTCAGGGTGGACATGATCGGCCGGAGCTGCTTCGCCAAGTTCGTGTTTCACGTTCCAGAAGAGTTCGCTGCCACCGCGGGCAACGCCCGCGAAGTAGGGGCTGGTTTCATAGACAACGGGCAGTTTCAACCCTTCGGTTTCTGTTTGTTCCGGCCGGGTGACGGCTACGTGCATGCGGTCCATTTTTCCGTCGCCGTCGGTATCGAAGGTCGTTTCCACGAACAGGTCGTGGCGGATCCATTTACTGGCATCATCGAAGGCCGGAACGATTTGGGCTTCGCCGTCTTTGAAGACGGGTTGGGCTTTTTCGGTCTGGGCGGGTAGGGTCGCTACCGAGAAAATCAATAGCAAAAAGGAGAGCGTGTTCTTCATGGCCCTAAGATAATCACGACCGGGCAACATTTGCGTCTTCTGCATGACGGTAACCGAATGTTTCGGGGCGCGCACGCAGGTGCAAAGGGTGGTTAAAGGGCTCCGGTTTTACCTGGTTTTCAGTAGCCCCGGCTTCAGCCGGTGGTTTGCTTGGTTCGACGCGAAGCTCAGCGTCTTTTTTTAAGCTTCCGGCTGAAGCCGGAGCTACTGTTAGAGCCGTGCTTCCCGTAGTAGCCCCGGCTTCAGCCGGTGGTTTGCTTGGTTCGACGCGAAGCTCAGCGTCCGTTTTTGAGCTTCCGGCTGAAGCCGGAGCTACTGTTAGAGCCGTGTTTCCCGCAGTAGCCCCGGCTTCAGCCGGTGGTTTGCTTGGTTCGACGTGAAGCTCAGCGTCTTTTTTTAAGCTTCCGGCTGAAGCCGGAGCTACTGTTAGAGCCGTGTTTCCCGCAGTAGCCCCGGCTTCAGCCGGTGGTTTACTTGGTTCGACGTGAAATTCAGCGTCCGTTTTTAAGCTTCCGGCTGAAGCCGGAGCTACTGTTAGAGCCGTGTTTCCCGCCGTAGCCCCGGCTTCAGCCGGTGGTTTGCTTGGTTCGACGTGAAGCTCAGCGTCTTTTTTTAAGCTTCCGGCTGAAGCCGGAGCTACTGTTCATGTACTTGGCAAAAGAGAGGTCCATTTTAAAAACCACCCCTGCTCCTTCAAACCAAAACCCGGCATCCTGCGTTCGCGCCTGAAAAGGACCCCATGAAAAGAGACTTCCTCCGCCTCCTGAAAGAACTAGACGAAGACGAGCTGCGTGAGGAGCTGAAAACGCTCTACGAGCGCTTTCCCGCGCTCCGTGAATATTACAAACTGGAGCTGAGCGGCAGCACCAAAGCAGTGCTTGATAAGTATAAAAAGGATGTACGGAAAGCCTTTTTTACCGGACGCAGGCGCATGGGGAAACGGGGCCGCAGCAACTCGGCCAAGGTGATTAAAGACTTCAGGGAGGTCTCCATTCACGCCAAAGACCTGATTGAACTGAATTTTTACCGCGTAGCCGTGATGGTGGAGGCCATGGAATTCTACAACGTAGAGAGCGAGCCTTTCTACAACTCCATGCTGAAAAGCTTTGAACGGTCAGCAGAGATGGCAAAAAAAGAACTCATGCTCGACACCTTCCGGGAAACGGCGGACGAAATAGTCTCCAATTTCGAAGCCTATGACCGTTATGGCGAAGGCCGGGACCTCAGGCAGCGGTTTCAGACGTATTGGGGATGATGTCAGTTCTCCTCTCTTAATTCAATCTCACCGGTTCTCCGTATCCCAGTTCTTTCATTCGCGGAAGCTGCGTTTTCGCATCGCCAACTATCAGCCAGATCATTTCACCTGGCTTCAGGTACTGTTCGGCGAGTTGCTTGATTTTCTTCTGGCTCATGCCGCGCACGATGGCTTCGCGGTCTTTCACATAGTTGGCGTCCCAGCCGTATTCGCTCATGTTGCCGAGCATGTTCAGTTTGGCTCCTGCGGTCTCGAAGGCGCGGGCATTGGATTTGGTCAGGAAGCTGCGGGTCGTTTCCAGGTCTTTTTCCGAGAAGGTTGCCGGGTAATCCTCAAGGATCTCCTTAACGGCCTGGGCAGATTCCAGCGTGACGTTGCTGCGCACGCCGCTACCGATCTGGAATTCTCCCACTTCCTTCGAGCCGGAGAACCCGGAGCGGATGCCGTAGGTGTAGCCTTTGCTTTCGCGGAGTTCCTGCGTCAGGCGGGAGGCGAAGCCGCCACCGCCCAGGATGTAATTCATCACGGTGGCGGGGTAGTAGTCGGCGTCGGCGACGGTCGGGGCCGGCTTACCAATACGGAGGACGGATTGTTTGGCACCTGGCACATCGTAGAAGTAAACTTTTGCCGTCGCCGGTGGGGCAGGAACGGGCCACTGCTTTACGGTTACTTCTTTGGCCGGCCAGGCCTCCACCAGCTTGTCCAGCGGAGCGGTGACAGCAGACTGGTCTAGTGCGCCCACAACGTTCATTTTTGCGATGGAAGGAGAGAGGTAGTTGCTGTAGTAGCTCTTTAGGTCGTCCATCGTTATGGCGGGAATCGATGTTGGCGTGCCGAGCTCATTGTAAGCCCGGATGTTGTCATCGCCGTACAGTAGTTTGTTCCATTCCGCACTGGCAATCGCGTTGGGCGAAGCTGCTTCCTGCTCGAGGTCGCTCAGGGTTTCTCGGCGGATGGTTTCGAGCTCTTCGGCGTCCCAGCGGGGCTCCAGGAGAATTTCGGTGAGCAGCGCCATGGTAGCCGGGTAGTTGCGGGCAAGCGTGTTACCGTAAATCACGAAACTTTCAGTAGAAGAATAGACATTGATGCGCGCTCCCAGTTGCTGGATGGCGGCTTCCAGTTCGGCGGTCGTTTTATTTTTGGTGCCTTTGGTCATCAGTTCGGCCAGCATATTCGCTACGCCGGGTTTTTCCAGGCTTTCCTGCAGTTGCCCGCCAGGAATGGTGAGGTTGAAGTTTACCAGTGGTACTTCTCCGTTCTCGATGCCGTACACGCCAATGCCGTTGTCGAGCGTAGTTTGCCAAACGGTGGGCGGGGTAATTTCCGGTGCTTCGCCGTAAGGTGGTTCCGACGAGCGATCGAATGTAGACGGAGTGGGTTCGTACTCTGCCGCTACAGAGGCATCGAACTCCTCTTCGGCTCCGGTTTCAATTTTTTCTTCCACCACTTCGGCTTTTTCTGAGCCGGAGAGCGCGAGGGCTTTTTCTCCCTTCGGCACGAAACTGGTGGCCACAAACGGCCGGCCTTTGATGTAGGTTTCGTACACCCGTTTTACGTCAGCAGCGCTTACGGAGAGGATGTTGTCGATGTCTTTTTCCACGTAACCGGGGTCTCCGGCAAACATATTGTACTGCGCGAGTTGGAATCCCTTGCCGAGTACGCTGCTGAGCCCGTTGTAGAACCGGGTTTCCTGGCCGGCCTTGATGCGGTTCAGGTCTGTATCTGAGATGCCGTTGGTCTCGAAGCGGGCAAAAGCCGCTTCCACTCCTGCCATAACGGAGTCCAGCGAAGTACCGGGGAAGGCCCGGATAGTAAGCTGGGCTTCGCCCGCCAATTCGGAAGTGGAGTTGAACATCCTTACGTTGGGCGCAAGCTTTTTTTCGTCAACCAACACAGTGTTGAAGGGAGCTTCTTTACCGTAGGCCAGGAAGTCGGTCAGCACGTCCAGCGCATAAGCGTCTTCGGAGTACTGTTCTACCGTTGGCCAGACCATGGTGAGCTGCGGCAGCCGTGCAAAATTATCTTCGTGGTACAGCTTTACGGTTTCGCTCAGCTGGCCCCGGCGAACGGCCATGTTCTTTACCTCTTCTCCGGCGGAGATCTCGCCGAAGTACTTCTCGACCCACGTTCTGGCTTGCGCGGGGTCAAAGTCTCCGGCGATGGTGAGCGTTACGTTATTAGGTACGTACCAGCGGCGGAAAAACTCTTTAACGTCGGCCAGTGTAGCGTTGTCCAGGTCTTCCAACGAGCCGATTACCTGCCAGTTGTAAGGATGATCGTTGGGGTATAAGGCTTTGTCGATCACATAGGAGTTGTGGCCGTAAGGGCGGTTGTCGTAACTCTGGCGTTTTTCGTTTTTGACGACCTGTTTCTCTTTGGCCAGCACTGGTTCGGTGACGGTGTTGATGAACCAGCCCAGCTTGTCGGCTTCGGCCCAGATCATTTTTTCGAGGGCGTCTTTGGGGACGGTTTGGAAGTAGTTCGTCCGGTCCCGGTTGGTGGAGCCGTTGGCTCCCGAGCCACCGATGCGGGCGCTCATGGCGTCGAGCCCGCCTTTGCCCAGGTTCTCCGATTCCAGGAAGAGCAGGTGCTCAAATAAGTGGGCAAAGCCGGTGCGTCCTTCTTTCTCGCGGGCGGAGCCAACGTGGGCCGTTAACGCCACGGCTACCACGGGGTCCGATTTGTCTACGTGGAGCACTACGTCCAATCCGTTGTCGAGCTCAAATTTTTCGTAGGGGACGGAGAATTTGCCGGTAGTAGTACTGGTGTTGCTCTGGTCTGCGTTGCAAGCGAAAAGGGAAAACAGTAATAGCAGGGCGATGAATCTTGGAAGCATAGGTGGTGGTTATTGGTCTGTTTGGGCGCGGACGCAGGATGCAAGGTAAGGTTGGCGGAGCATTCGGTCCGAAAGCAAAGCACCGTTTGTAAACTGGACGCTCAACGTCCCCGACAAATTCTTTTTCTCTTGCTGTAACGGTTCGTGGATGTCTGGCCATAAAGAGGCAAACTAAAATACCCTTTAACTATGACTTTTAAGTCCTTGCCTTTCTTCTTTGCCCTGTTTACTGTTGGTTTGTCTTCCTGCGGACTGGTGGATGATGTCGTTCCGGATATTACGGTTGATGTAGACGGATCTGAGATCGTTTTCACCCTGCCGGAGGCCGACGAAGCCGGAACCTTCGTACTCCCCGATCAGGAAATACCGAGCGAAGTTGTTGCTAAACTCAACGACGAGAACATTAGCGCCGACCGCGTGAAATCGGTGAAACTCAATAGCGCTCTCTTCCGGGTCGCAACGGCCAACGCTGCGATTGATTTTACTGCGGTAGACCGCGTCAAACTCACCATCACCACCCCCGGGCTGGGCACCATCACCCTGGCTGAGAACGACTTCTCTGACCTGAGTGGCGGATCCGTCACCCTTGAGGTCAACGACACTGAATTGCTGGACCACCTCCTCTCCGCCACATCAGATTTTCAGCTGACCATAACCACCAATACTCCCGTTCCCGCAGATACTGATCTTGCGGTTAAGCCGGAGTTCAGGCTTACGGCTTCGCCGCTGTAAGGTTAAATTATCGCAGATGCTGCAATCCAAAGCCCTACGGAATACCCGTAGGGCTTTGTGTTTTGTGTATCTGTGCCTTTCTGTCTATTCCCACCCACCCGTGCCAAGCCGGCCCGTATTCCATGCCCAGGTATTCGGCGGAAAGCCGAAACGCCTCGTAAAAGGATGCATTAATTTGTTCATCGTTGCTCACGGAAAGTACCGACATCCGCTTGCCGCGTAGTTGCCGGCCCAGGTCTTTTCGGCTCTTGAGCAGATCACTCAGACGGTCAAAAAAGATCTTCATCGGCCCCGACATGGCGTACCAGTACACCGGGCTGGCGAAGATGATCTGGTCGGAGAGTAAAACCTTTGTCTCGATCAGCCGCAGAAAGTCGTCATCCGCTGGGTATTCCTGCTCGTAGCTGAAGGGATGAATCTTGTAATCGAGCAGGTCGAGGTGTTCCGCTTTGAGCTCGTTGGCGAGGCGTTGGGCGACGTGGAAGGTATCGCCGCCGGGGCGTGCGGAAGCTTGGAGGAGGAGCATTTCATCAGGGCAGATTATTGAAGAGAACGGCAAGTAAAAACAAGAAAGAGCTACCCAGCAGCCAATACAGCGGCCACCATCTCATTTTTCGGATTCCTTCTCTTGCTTCTTTCTCCTCAGCGGTTAACTTGTCAGGGTGTAAAGTATACCCTTTCCAGCTCAACCATATCATTTTCAGGTTGTAGAATCCGCCCATTACAAAGGCGGAGAAAGAAAGATAAAGGAAGACTTTATATAGTATATCCATGACCTGAGAATGTCTACCGCTTTCGTTGAGAAGCTGTCTAAACCCGGCTCACCGCCAGCGTAGCCGTTTCTTCACCCGGCAACTCCAGTGCATCGCCATCAACATCGCCATCAAGTACCAGGCTATCCGCCAGTACTTCGGAGGAGATGTAGTCACGGAAAGCCGTAGCGGCTTCCTCCACCGCGGGGGAACCCTGCAGGCGAACGCGGATGCGGTCGGTCACCTCGAAGTCGAGGTCTTTGCGCATGTTCTGGATGCGGTTGACGAGTTCGCGGGCAAGGCCTTCCTTCGCCAGTTCGGGCGTAACGGTAACGTCGAGCGCAACGCTGACTTCGCCGTCGGAGGCGACCTTCCATCCGGGGATGTCTTCAGTGGCAATCATCACGTCTTCCAGCGTGATGGCAACCTCCTCGTCATTGACGGTGAGTACAAAGGCTCCGGATTTCTCCAGCAGTGTGATGTCGTCTCCGCTCATCTGGGTGATGGCCGCAGCAACGTCTTTCATCATCTTGCCGACCTTCTTGCCGAGGACGCGGAAGTTGGCCTTGATGCTCTTTTTTAGGAAATCGCCGTCGGTCAGGAATTCAACTTCTTTGATGTTGGTCTCAGACTTGATGATGTCGGCTACAGCCTCTACGTGAGCCTGGAACTCAGCGTCGGTCGCCGGTACGAGGATCTTCTGTAGCGGCTGGCGCACGCGGAGATTATCGGCCTTACGCAGCGAAAGCGTCAGCGAGCTGATGCGCTGAGCGTAAGCCATCCGCGTTTCCAGGTCTTTGTCGATCTGGCGATCGTTGGCTTCAGGCAGGATGCTGAGGTGAACGCTGTCGGCCAATGCTCCTTCACGTCCTTCCAGTGCACCTGCGTCCGCGCCTCCGCGCAACAAATCACGGTAAAGATGATCGGCGTAGAAGGGCGCTACGGGAGACATAAGGTGAGCTACCTGCAACAGGCAACCATGCAGTGTCTGGTAAGCTGCACGCTTATCCTGGCTCATTTCTCCTTTCCAGAAACGGCGGCGACACTGACGCACGTACCAGTTGGAAAGCTCGGCGTTGACGAAGTTTTCGATGGCACGGCAGGCTGGTGTTGCGTCGTAAGCTGCGTAGAGCTCAGAAACTTCCCTGGTCAGGGAGTTGAGGCGACTGATGATCCAACGGTCAATTTCGGGCAGGTCTTTGTACGCCACCGGCTGAGCCGTCAGCGGATCGTACCCGTCAATGTTGGCGTAAAGCGCAAAGAAGTTGTAGGTGTTGTGCAGCGTGCCGAAGAAGACACGACGGACTTCCTGAATGCCTTCCTCGTTGAATTTTAGATTGTCCCACGGGTTGGCGTTGCTGATCATGTACCAGCGCGTAGCGTCGGCGCCGTACTTGTCGATGGTAACGAAGGGATCTACCGCATTGCCGAGGCGCTTCGACATTTTCTTCCCCTCTTTGTCAAGAACGAGCCCGTTGGAGACTACGTTTTTGTAAGCAACAGAGTCGAAGACCATCGTGCCGATGGCGTGAAGGGTATAGAACCAGCCACGGGTCTGGTCGACGCCTTCGGCGATAAAGTCGGCCGGGAAGGCCGCTCCCTGCCCCCTGGCCCCCAAAGGGGGAAGGGGAGCTGTGGAGTCCTGGCTTTGGGTCAGGAAGGGCGGGCGCAAGTGGAGGCCCTGGTCCAGCATATCTTTAGTGAACGTTGGGCGGGTGTTCAGTGCATAACGAATTTGTGCTAGAACCTCATCCGGGTTCTGCAGTACTTCATCGTTAGTAAACCGGATCACTCTGAACCCTTTGCTGTTGAGGATCTTAGTCCGCTCCTGATCAAGCTCTGCGGCTTCTTTTGAATTATGGATTGCTCCATCAACTTCAATGATGAGTCGTTTCTTCAGGTGAAGAAAATCAACGATGAAGTTGCCAATGATATGTTGGCGACGAAATTTATTTTCTTCGAACTGCTTATTTGACAACAAGGTCCAGAGAGCTTCTTCTGAAGGCGTCGCTTTCTCATTGCGCATTTCCCGTGCATACTCTTTTAACTGAGCATAGGTCATGGGGTTCGCCGTCTGATATACTGGAGGCTCCTCGTCAGTAGTGGAGGGGGTCCCGGTTCCCCCTTTGGGGGTTAGGGGGCCAGGGAAACCCCACTGCGCGTAAGGCATGGAGCCGGAGTCGAACCAAACATCGATCAGGTCGAGCTCGCGGACAAGCTTCTTGCCGTTCTGGAAAAGAACCACTTCATCGATGTAGGGACGGTGGAGGTCTTTCGGCACGCTCTGATTAAGGCCCAGCTCTTTGTTGGCCACCTGGATGGCAGCGTCGAGCTCGGCGATGGAGCCGATGCAGACTTCCTCCGAACCATCATCACTGCGCCAGATGGGCAGCGGGATGCCCCAGTAGCGAGAACGACTGAGGTTCCAGTCATTCAGGTTTTCGAGCCACTTGCCGAAGCGACCGGTGCCGGTGCTTTCGGGCTGCCAGTTGATGGTGTCGTTGAGCTCGCTCATGCGCTCCTTGACGGCGCTGGCCTTGATGAACCAGCTGTCGAGGGGGTAGTAGAGTACGGGCTTGTCGGTCCGCCAGCAGTGGGGATAGCTGTGGTTGTACTTGGCTACGTTGAAGGCGAGGCCCACTGTTTTGAGGTGGATGGCGATGTCGACGTTAACGTCTTTGTATTCGGGGTCGTCTTTGTAGTCTTTGACGTAGCGGCCGGCAAACTGGCCGGCGTCGGCGGTGAATTTACCTTGCTTGTCCACCAGGGTCAGTGAGCCGATACCGTTGGCTTTGCCAACGGCCATATCGTCCTGGCCGAAACTGGGTGCGGTATGCACGATACCGGTACCGGCATCGGTGGTTACGAAGTTGCCGGTGATGACGCGGAAGGCGTCGCCATCGGTAGGTACGGGACCTTTAAGGAGTTGCTCGTAGCGCAGCCCGGCCAGCTTGCTGCCGGGGAAGGGCGCACTCATGGCTTCCACTACCGGTTGATTGTGGCCACCAAACCATTTCGAAACGAGTTCCTTGGCCAAAACGACGTCGTTGGGAGCTCCGGTATATTGGTTCTTGGTCCGCACTTTGACGTATTCGATATCGGGGCCTACGGTGAGGGCGGTGTTACTCGGCAGGGTCCAGGGCGTCGTCGTCCAGGCGATGATGTGCACATCGCTGCTGTCCTCAGAACCCATCACTGCACCTGCGTCTGCGCCCTCTTCTGTCTGAGGCATTACTGGCAGGCTCCAGAGCCACGCAAAATCTGCGTCGCGCTGCGCTTGAAACATCGCTACAACGGTGGTGTCGCTTACATCCTGATAAGCACCGGGCATGTTCAATTCGTGCGAACTGAGGCCCGTACCCGCTGCGGGAGAGTAGGGCTGGATAGTGTAACCTTTGTACATCAGGCCTTTGTCGTAGATCTGCTTGAGCAGCCACCAGACCGACTCCATGTACTCTTTTTCGTAAGTTACGTAAGGCTTCTCCAGGTCGACCCAGTAGCCCATTTTTACGGTGATGTCGTCCCAGATGCCTTTAAAGCGCATCACGGTTTCCTTACAGGCTTTGTTGTAGTCGTCGACGGAGATCTTCGTGCCGATGTCTTCCTTGGTGATTCCGAGTTCAGATTCCACCTTCAGTTCGATGGGCAGGCCGTGGGTGTCCCATCCACCCTTGCGTTCTACCCGTTTGCCCGTCAGGGTTTGGTAGCGGCAGAAGATATCCTTGATGGTCCGTGCCATTACGTGGTGGATGCCCGGCTTGCCGTTGGCTGAAGGAGGGCCTTCGTAAAAGACAAAGGAGTTTTCGATGTCCCGCTCCTCAATGCTGCGCTTGAACACATCGTTTTTCTCCCAGAATTCCAGGATTTGCTTGTCTACTTCGGGAAGGTCTAACTGATTGTAAGTGGAAAACATCTGCGGGTGGATATATAATAAGGGGCAAAAATAAAAAAAGCTCCGTCGGAAACGGGTCCGTCGGAGCTTTCATGCTGTGCAAAATACAGCGGCAACCTACGGACGCGAAGCGCCGTCGATAATTATGCCGCAAATAATTCGTGCTACTAACATATTGCAAAGGTAACACGCGAATTACAAATGGGTTGGGGCAGCATTATGAGGAAATCAAATAGAGTACCCCGGATGACTAAAATGCAGGATCAGGGGGTGGAAAGTCTGATCTTCCGGGCTTGCGGTTCCTGTTTGTTAAACAGTAGATAGTATGGCTTAACGTCATTTTTAAGCAAACGAAATTTCGCTGGATGGTGAAAAAAAAGTTCAAAAATGCTTGTGGCTAAATTAAATTATCATACCTTGGATCTACAGTCGGGCGGTACTATATATCGTTGCCGTTTGATTGATTTAGTTTTCATTTGGTTTTTTGGGGTTATTGGGAGGCAACTTGTTTGCCTCTTTTTTTTTGCGCTGTACTGAAGGTTTACCCTGACCGTTTGCGTGGTACAAGTTGGGCGCGATCGCGGGTGCAGGGGGAGGTTTGAAGAGCAAAGCAGGGTGATTTGGTCGCCAGTTGCTGTATATTTGGTTGATAACCAGTACGATTACGATGCGCTGTTCTTATTCTGAAGTCAAATTCGTTTATCTGGATACAATCGAATTGTCACAGATGAAGGGCGAGCCCCCGGCCCGGTTAAACGATAAAATTGCGGAAGACCTTGGCCACTGGGGCGATGATAACTACTTCTTCCTGCTCGACTTTGTTGAACGCTTTCAGCTTGGTCATAGCGGATACGTCCACGACGATCATTTTGAGAGTGAGGGTGAAATCATAACAATCCGGGACCAGTTGCTAGCCCCTTTGGCTATTCTAGTCTGGTTATCATGGAAAATTATTGAGCGCGCTTTCCCTGGATGTCCCACCCCTGGCTTATTGTGTCTGGAGTACGACCGGTCTAACCCCCGCAAGGACCTGACGGTCGGCGATCTTATCGCCTGGCGTTTGTCTGGCGATTTTTGCCTGCGTAAAGACGCAGATATCCGAACTTACTGAGCGCTTCAACCGGCCACGATCTCTCCTTCGTACTCGATTGCTACTTTGACGGAATTAGCAATGAAACACTTTCGGCCCGCCTCGTGATGGAGTTCTTTGGCGCGGAGCACCTTCTCTGCCTGAGCAATGACGATGTGCGGTTTAAGAACTACGGATGTAAAGCGCCCCGCTCCGTCAGCATCTTCGGCCATTGTACCCTCGGCGGTATCGATGTACTCCAGCACCGTGATGCCGTTGACGGAAGCTAAATGAAGGTACCATAGCATATGACAGGCTGAAAGGGAACTGAGAAACAGTTCTTCGGGATTGTAACGGGTGGAGTCGCCCCGGAAACCGGGATCGGAGGAGCCGGCAATGGTCGCCGACTTTTCTTTAGCAGAGATGATGTGGTCGCGCTTGTACGCACGGTAGTCTAAGGTGCCGGAACCGAGGTTGCCGGTCCACTCGGTTTGGATGTAATATTGGTGCTCTTTGGCCATGACTTTAGCTTTTCATCCAAAGTACGTCGTTTTCCGGGGACTCCGGAGAAATAACTTTGCTCCATCCAGATCCGGCCGGAGGCTAAAATGAAAGCGTCCCGACCAGAATTGCTCTGATCGGGACGCCTTGCTGCTAACACTGATGGTCAGTACCTTGATCTAAGGCTCTACTGGCCATCCCAGAAGAAGGAACCACAATCAACCTGAGTACAGAAGGACCATAAAGTAAAAGCATAGGATTCTCCGATAACTTGCGGAAGGGAACTCAATTTTCATGAAACTATGATTTTAAACAGAACCGATTCTAGCCTTGCTGATCAAGGTAGAACCAGGTTAAATGAACAATTATAGGTTTATCATAAAAATATGAGGACAAGAAAGCTGAAGATACAACGTGGCACTATACGATCAATGGACTAGCGGTGCTCTTACAAAGGTACATTGAAATTAAATAGTGGAAAGAAAGCAAGGCGTAAGTGTGTAAGTTGCTCATTTTCAGTATGTAAAATGGTTTAATTTGGTGCTCAAAGTGGAGCTGCTCTGTTCTTTTTGCCGATATGTTTAAATGTTGGGTGAACTAAACATTTACTTGCGCTTTATTACTCTACCTTCGGTTCAATTTATTTCTCCCTTATGCAGCAAGGTACTGTTACAAAATCTACTGGTTCGTGGTACAATGTCCGGCTCGATGAAAAAAGCCCCGAAGGTGCGCTCGAGCTACGCTGCCGCGTAGCTGGTCGTTTCCGCTTAGAAGACAAAGCACTTACCAATCCGATTGCCGTAGGCGATCGGGTTTCGGTCGTAATCGAAGGAACAGGAGACGAAGAGACCGGTGCTATCCGCAAAATTGAGGACCGTAAGAACTATGTGGTCCGGCAAAGCCCCCGCAAGAAACACGAATTGCACCTGCTTGCGAGCAATATCGATCAGGCTGTTCTCATCGTGACTTTGATCTATCCTGATGTGAAATTGGGCTTTATCGATCGCTTTTTGCTGATGACTGAACCCTTTGGTATCCCAACCACTATCGTGTTCAATAAGGCCGATTTGCTCGACGAAGACGATCTACTGACGTACGAGGCGATAGCATCGATTTATCAGGACATCGGCTACAGCGTCCTGCTCGTTTCCGCCGAAAAGGGAACCAATCTTGCAGAATTCAAAAGCCTGTTAAAAGACAAACGCAGCCTCCTGAGTGGCCAGAGTGGAGTGGGGAAGAGTACTCTCGTCAACGCAATAGCGCCTGAGTTGGACTTACGGACAGGTGAAATATCTGACTACACAGGAAAGGGAACACACACCACGACTTTTGCCGAGTTATTCGACTTGCCCTTCGGCGGTGAAATTATTGATCCGCCCGGTATAAAGAATCTGACTTTCAATTACCTCAGACCGATTGATATCGCATACTATTATCGCGAAATATTCGCAATGAGTCCGGAATGCAAGTTTGGAGGATCATGCCTTCATAAAAATGAACCCGGCTGTGCTGTTATTGCTTCGGTGGAAGCGGAAGATGATCGCGTTACCGATGTCCGGTACAATTCTTACCTGACGCTTCTCGCTGAAACAGAAGACCAGAATTATTGGGAGCGTAAGAAGGTTTAACAAAGAAAAACGGGGTACGAACCAGATGGTCCGTACCCCGTTTTTTTTTGGTTGTCGGGAATTGAATTACTTAAATGTAACCGTTCCCTCGCCTACAAAGTAGCCTTTGTTGTAGAGTTCAGCGGTGTAAGTACCTTCGGTGTATTGCTGGCTCTCTACCGACCAATCGGTACAGTGGCTGGCAGCAGCACCGTCGAATTCAAAATTAACGGCTTTAGTGTATGGTATCTGTTCGCCGGAGTCGGCCATAGTGAATACACCACTTCCTTCGGCGTCAATCTGGATTGTCTCTCCTGCAGGATTGATAATGCGGAGTTGGAATGTTTCTTCGCCCATCTTCGCTACTGCGTTGTCGAGGCTGTTGAAGCAAACGTACAAGCGATCAACGTAATTGGCGTTTTTGCGCTCGGCAAATTTGCCGTTGCTGCGAGCTTTCTGACCAACGATAGTGATATTATTAGCCTTAAGTACGCTGGCGATGCCCACTTTACGGTTCAGTTCCTGATTGGTACTGGTTAGTTGTTCACGCTCGCTTACCAGTACGGCGCGTTCGCTGTTGAGGCTTTCGTTTTGCTGGCGGCTCACCTGAAGGTCGCTGCTGAGCATATCGCGCTCGGTGGAAAGGCGCTGGTTGTTTTCGGTCAGTTCGGCATTGGCAAGGCGCATTTCCTCGAGTTGAACGAGGTAGCCGTCGGTCTGGGAACGGAGCTCGGCCAGTTCACGGCGGGCAGCAACCAGGTTACGGCTGTCGCGGGTGAGGCTGGAAATTTTCTCTTTTTGGGTGCGGAGATCTTCTTTCTGCTGATCAATCAGGGCATTCAGTTCTTCATTGCTGCCCCGCATTTCTTCCAACTCTGCGAGCGATTCGTAATACTGCTTTTCGGCAGTAGCCTTGAATTGCTCCATCTCCACAAGGTCAGTAGACAGCTGTGCGTTCTCGCTTCCGCGGTTAGCGTAACCGATACCCAGGCCCGCAAGGGCCAGCAAGAGAACGGCAATGATGCCAGCAAGCAGGGGCGTGCGGCTCTTTTTCGGCTCCGGAGTCGGGGTGAATTTAGGAGAAGGTGATGGATTCGGGTTGTTTTGAATAGTAGCCATATGGCGTTGGTTTAGTTAAAGAGAACCGCCCACTTTGGCCGGTGCAACGGCCAGGAGTAGCTCCCTAAGAATAAGAATCGTCCCTATAATGCAGAACGTATGCCTGATGTTCGGAACGCGCTATAAACGTGTTTCTTCCCTCCTGTATTACGATAAAACGTTAAATTTTGGAAGCACCTACTGCCCGCAAGGCTTTTCGTCCCCCGAAAAATGCATTTTCCAGGGCGCGAACGCAGGTGCAAGGGGCGTTAATCAGCGTTTGCCCCTGCATCAGGTACTTTCTCTATGCTCCGATATAACATGGTGGAAATACTTCTGAGTGTCACAAACCAGACAGCCCGACCAACCTCCGGTGAGATTGATCGGGCTGGGCCGTAAAGGGAGCGCAAACAGGATGCTGTCACCCTGCTGCACATAATCCGGCTTATCGAATGTTCCCTTACTCGCACCTGATAACAGAAAAGGCAGGGGAAACCGAAATGCCGGAAGAGTACCTTACTTAGTACGACGCTCTTTGATGCGGGCTTTCTTACCAACGCGATCACGCAGGTAGAAAAGGCGGCTGCGACGAACCTTACCGTGCTTAACGATGGTCAGGCCATCGATAGCAGGAGAGGAGAGGGGGAAAATACGCTCAACACCAACACCGTTGGACATCTTGCGAACGGTAAAGGTCTTGGTAAGGCCTTCACCTTTAATCTGGATTACGTCGCCACGGAACTGCTGGATCCGTGACTTGTCGCCTTCCGTAATGCGGTAGTCTACAACTACGGTATCACCAGCACGGAAAGCTGGAAGGTTGGTCTCTTTGGTGACCTGCTCGTGAATGAAGGAAATAGCGTCCATGGCGGATAAAATTTTTAAACTCGCTTCTTGCGGCCCGCAAAGGTACGTCTTTGTTTCTTGTTGAGCAAGTGCTTGGTGAAAATAGTTGTAAGTCTTTGATCCATGAATTCATAGAGAAAAACGAAACCCCTTTTTTCATGCATTTTTCTTACCGGTAAAGTCGTAAATTTTGGACTTCTTAGCGCCCTGTTTTACGGGCCGAGGCATCTATCCATTACCATGCGTCATTACCTGGTCGTCCCGTTTGTTACCCTTGTTCTGTTTGCAACCACTTCCGGTTTGCGGGCACAAACAGATAGTCTGCTCTCCGAGGTTGCCCGCCCCGGGAATGATACTTCAGACCTGAATGCTCTTTATGAGCTCGTGAAACTGATGATGATCGAGGACACGCCCCGGGCAAAGAACTATGCGCTGACAATGGGCCGGTTAGCAGACCGCCGCGAATTACCCACGTGGTCAGCTTTGGGCTACCGAACCTTAGGTTCGCTGCATTACCTCACTTCGGATATCGATTCGTTTAGTTATTACAATGCTTTGGCGTTGTCGCGCATTGGCGATCCTGCCGTAGCTCCGAAAATCGGGGTAGGTATTTTGGTGAACAAAGGAGTGGTGGCCATCATTCAGTACCGGTTTGATGATGCTGTGGGAGATTACGCGGCTGCTTATGATCTCGCAATGAGCAGCGGGTACACTAAAGATCTCCCCAAAATCCTGAACAACCTGGGGGTTTTGTACCGCCGCCTGAACCGTCCGCGCTCAGCCGAAAGAACCTATAAGCTGTCGCTGGAGATGAAGGAAGAAGTGAATGACTCTTTGGGGATGGCAGCAACATTGCATAACCTGGGGCGTGTGGAGATTGAGTTGAATAAAGTAAAGGAAGGGCTGGAGACGCTCGATCGTTCCGCGGGATTGTACGTCGCGCTCGGCCACCCCGAAGAATTGCCTGCGGTCGAGATTAGCCGGGGTATCGGGTTTTATGATCTGGGCGAACTGGACAAAGCTGAATCCCTGATCAAAAAAGCACTTGAAGCCCCAAATCTGAAGCTGGATGCCTTTACCATGGCCAACGCTTTACTGGGGCTGGGGGAAATGGCAAGAAAAGACGGCCGTTACGTCGAAGCACGGGAGCACCTCGAAGAGGGGCTCGCCTACGCAAAGAAAACAAATGTGCTCGCGCTGGTTACTAATTTCAACCGGTCGCTCGGCCAAACATACCAACAACTCGAGGACCAGGAAATGGCATTCAGCCATTTTGCTTTTTATGTGGATACCATCGAGCACGTCTTTGAACAGGAACGATTGGATGTTTACGGCGAAGCCGCCGAAAAATTTCAGGCCCAACTGAGGGAGGCTGAAATTGAACGACAGCAGCTCATCATCGGTCAGCAGCGGCAACGATCCCAGATGCTGTGGCTGGGCCTTGGCCTCTTCGCTCTGCTGTCAGCGGGCACTTTTTTGCTCCTGCGTTCGCGCCTGAAATTTCAGAAGAGTGAAGCTCTGCGTAAAGAATCGGAACGGAAAGCTGAGGTCAGAGCCCTGAAACAGGAAGCTGAGGTGAACGGCCTGCGGTCTATGATCGAAGGGCAGGAGGTAGAACGAAAACGGGTGGCTAAAGACCTCCACGATGGCCTGGGTGGCTTGCTGGCTACGGTGAAATCACGGCTGGCCAACGAGGCCCCGACCGCCGTTGCGGCAAGTCAGTTGCTCGACCG
The DNA here is from genome assembly GCF_008014675.1 of Neolewinella aurantiaca. Taxonomy (GTDB): domain Bacteria; phylum Bacteroidota; class Bacteroidia; order Chitinophagales; family Saprospiraceae; genus Neolewinella; species Neolewinella aurantiaca. Next base: position 85,909 of record NZ_VOXD01000016.1, read on the forward strand.
GGCCTGTACCGAAGTACGACGTATCGCCCACAATATGATGCCACAAACGCTTGCGCTGTCGGGCCTCTCCGGTTCCGTACGGGATATGGTGGATCAGCTCAACCTGCGTGGCTTAGAGACCGAACTCGAAATAGTCGGACAACCCGATCTGCGCCTCAATGAAGACGGACAGGCGATGATTCTGCGCATTCTGCAGGAACTCACTCATAATGTCATGAAGCACGCTCAGGCGAATAAACTGTTCCTCCAGCTTATCGATCAACCCAACCAACTGATGCTTACCGTAGAGGATGACGGGATAGGGTTCGATGCGACCCGCGAATCAGCTGGGGGCGGCATCGGACTGGAGAATATTGAAAGCCGGGTTCACTACCTGAACGGCGAAATTCAATACGACAGTAGCCCCGGTCACGGTACGACGGTAACGCTTACCGTACCCCTGGACAAGCCCACAACCTTTTCAAATGCTGCCATACCCTAACAGATAAATTATGACTAACCTTGCCATCGTGGATGACCACGCCATAGTTCTTCAGGGGCTTGAACTGATGTTGGGAAACGTGCCCGGTGTTACCCTCACGGGGCTGTACCAAAACGGTGCACAGCTGTTAGCTGCCCTGCGGCAGGGCGAGCCGATCAATACTATTTTGATGGACATCCATATGCCGGAGCTCAACGGCGTGGAACTCTGCAAAATGGTCAAAAAGGAATTCCCGGACGTTGCCGTTGTCGGCTTGTCTATGGTTAGTGAGATGAGTTTGGTTCGGCTGATGATCAGGAACGGAGCGAGTGGCTATTTGCATAAGAATGCTGGCAAGGATGAAGTGTTGATCGCCCTCGACCGGGTGAAAAGAGGGCGTAAATATTTCAGCGAAGAAATCAACGATATGTTGATCGAAGGAACCAGCAGGGGAGAAAAAACACGCAACAGAAGTCCTTTCCCGCGGCTCAGCCGCCGGGAAAAAGAAGTACTGACCCTGATCGTGGACGAGTACACCACCCAGGAAATTGCCGATAAACTATTCATCAGTTTTGGTACGGTAGAGACGCACCGGCGCAACATCCTGGCAAAACTGGGCGCCCGGAACACCGCCGGATTGGTGCGGGTAGCGCTGGAATACCGCTTGCTGGAGGATTAGTACGCGGGTTCAGCGGGCGCGGCCGCAGGTGCAGAGAAGGGATGAAGGACACAGCCTCTTCATCTGGAGTGGTGTCGCCGAACCTGCGTAAGCTCAGGTTAACCTGAATGAGTGCATGATCACCCATATCACAAGTAAAATCGCCAGGAAATTAACCAGGTCGTTCGTCATCCATTTTGTGCCCCCAACCAGCTCCCGGCCATCTCCCGGGGTGTCGCTCATGGCTCCGGTAGCAACGTCTTTATACTTCGCCTGAAAGAGTGATCCCAATGCACTGTCCAGCAGCATCCCGAAAAAACCGATCAGGATGATTTTGATGACCATCGCGAAACTCATGTAGGGGACCATCCAGAAGCAGGCTCCTGCCAGAAAGGTGGCCCCGCCCAGGCCGGCCAGTGTGCCGGCAATACTCACCCCGCCGCTCAGCCCCGCCGGCACCTTGCGCCATTTCACCAGGTCGTACGTCGGCTGCCGGAAATACTGCCCGATTTCGGAAGACCAGGTGTCGGCGGTAGCGATGGCCATGGCGGCGAGGAGCCAGATTTCCGTTTCGGGATGAATCAGATAAAGGAATCCGTCCTTCGGCCATTCAAAGGCTGCCAGGTAGCCATACACGGCCCCGTTGGCCAGAACCTGCGTTGCGTCCCGGGGCTGCTTCTGCTTAGCGTCTCCGGCGACTGTTGTTACCGGAAAAAGTCTACCGATGAGACTGCTGCTCAGCAGAAAAAGAAAAAGGGGAAGGAGCCATAGTGTGGTCTTACTACCAATAACTACAACAATACCCAGCAAAGACGCGGTCAGGGCTCCTCCGGGAGTCAGGCTTCTGCGGCGAACCAATACCCAGCAAAAGGGGAGCGCCGCGATTACCAGGTATAAAGCATAGTTCTGCGCCGGAAAAATCTCCTCCATCCCAACGAAGAACCAGGCGGCAAATAGCGGGATGATCAGGTTGTCAAGTCCGCGTGAGCCGAGGGCTTCCGCAGCGGTCAGCATCAGCCCGAGCGCCAACAGGTTTCCCCAGCCCAGCCACGCTCCGAAGGGCAAATGAAGCCAGACAAGCAAACCGAAGGACGTAAGAAAGGCCAGGCTCCCCACTAAAGACTTCGGGTCGCCCGTGAGCTGGTAATCCTTCTTCGCCCACAACTTTCCCGCAATCGTTGCCGCCGGGTCGCAAACGGCCAGAATAAGCATGCAGAATGCAATCAGGCGGTCGTCCTGAACCCAGAGGAGCAAAATCAGAAGAGCGAGTGGAAACCAGACAATCCCCCAGGCCCTCCGCCCTGATTCTTCCCGCAGCAACTGGTTGGACAGAATCAGCCCGAGCAGAATAACCTCTGCGCCGGCAACTATCCAGATAAAAAGTTCGCGTTCCAACTCAACCGTCGCCACAGCGCAGGCACCGACCGCAACGAAATGAAGGATCTTTCGGGTAACCCAGTACGGCAGCCATTTTTTGCGGGCTGCTGTTTCGCAGAGTACAGTGGCAATCAGAACGGTTATGGCCAGGGGCAAGAGCATGAGGTAAAGGTAAACTGTTCGTGCCGCTTGAGTATCTTGCGGTTTCAATCCCCGGCCGCCTCTCCGCTCTCCGGAAGAGAAAGAACATCATCCCCTAAAATATTGCAGTCCCTTGCCCCAATTACTTCTAATCCTCCTTTTTTCAATCCTCAACCTGAGCCTCGCCGCTCAGGTCTCCGTTCAGGACCATATCCGGAACTTCGCGCAGGATCCCGACCTTGCCGGTGCGGTCATTTCCATCAGCGTAATCGATACCGAAACCGGCAGGATGGTTGGTGGTCACCAGAGTCAGCTGACGTGCATCCCCGCTTCCACCCAAAAGCTGCTGACTACCGCTGTGGCAATGGATGTTCTGGGTGAAGACCACCGCTTTACGACAAAACTATTGGTAGTGGGAACGATAGAAGACGGCACACTCAACGGCGATATCCACATCGTTGGCGGCGGTGATCCCAGCCTGGGAAGCCCGTACCTCGACGGCGTCCCCGGCCTGAACAAAATGATGGATCGCTGGCGCTCCGCAATTACTTCCGCTGGCATCCGGAAGGTGAACGGTCGCGTAATCGGAGACGGTAGCTACTTCGGTACCGACGGGCCAGCCGGCGGCTGGCCGTGGAGCGATATCGGTAACTACTACGGAGCCGGTGCCTATGGCCTGAATATTCACGAGAATTTCTACTTCCTCGATTTCCTGCAGCGGGGCAGGGTGGGGGACATCCCGCCGATCCAGCGAACCCGGCCGGAGGTGCCGGGCCTGAAACTGACCAATGAATTGCGCAGCGGCCCGCGCGGCAGTGGCGACCAGGCGTACATCTTCGGTGCACCCTTCGGCTACGATAATTTTATCCGCGGAACGATCCCCGTAGGGACTGGGCGGTTCACGATCAAAGGAGCAATTCCCGATCCGGCTTTGTTTACCGCACAACTGTTGTGCCGCGAGCTGAAAGAAGCGGGTGTTTCCGTGAGCCTTCCCGCCGAAAGTAACCGTACCATCGGCGACACGGATTTAGCCAAAGGCCAGGTGATCGATACCTACATATCTCCTCCACTCAGCGAAATTGTGGACAGAACTAACCTGCGCAGCAACAATCTTTATGCCGAAGTCCTCCTGCGTGAAATAAGTAAAGCCCGGGGAGTTGAAACCCATGAATTGTCCTCCACCAAAGTGGTAAAAGACTGGCTTGCTGCCGCCGGGCTCCCGGTCGGAGCAGTCAGGCTCGAAGACGGATCTGGCCTGGCAACCCGTAACTTCTTTTCTGCGGAATTCATGACGTCCTTTCTGCGCCACCGGCGCGGAGAACTGCGCTGGCGGGCAAGCATCCCCCTGGCGGGACGAACCGGAAGCATGCGGGGCTACCTGAAAGGGACGGTCGCCGAAGGGCGCCTGCGGGCAAAAAGTGGTTCCCTGGGAGCCGTACGCGCCTATGCCGGTTATGCCGACCGCAAAGATGGTTCGCAGCTGGCTTTCGCTATTATGGTCAATAACTTCACGATCGAGAGTAGGGATTTGCGGAATAAGATGCATTTGCTGATGCTCGAGATTTGTCGGGCGCAACTTTAATCGACCTCATGCTCTTTCATCTTTGCTATATCGGATTACATATCTTCGACCCAAGTTAAACCCTGTCTAATGCGTTACCTCTTCTTTTTCGCTCCGCTTCTACTGCTCATTGCCGCTTGCGAAGACAAGCCGGAACCTACGATCGATGAGTCTATTTACGCCAAGGTGGATCCGGAAGACGACGCACGGTCTCGTATGATTTGGCAAAACCCCGGGGCCGTCATGGATGCCATGGGGGATATCCGCGAGCGCGTCATCGCTGACATCGGCGCAGGTGAGGGCTTTTTTGCCGAAAAACTGGCGCCAATCGCCGACCGGGTAATCGCGGTAGAGATCGACCAGAAGTACATCAATTACCTCGATACCCTGCGTAATTTCAGCTTGCCCAAAGAGTTTCGTCCCCGCCTCGAACCCCGCCTCGCTAAGCCCGACGACCCGATGCTGGAAAAAAGCGAGGTCGACATCGTACTGATCGTAAACACCTTTATGCTCATCGAGAATAAGGTAGACTACCTCAAAAAGCTATACCCCGCCCTCCGCTCGGATGGCCGTATCGTGATCGTGGACTGGAAGAAGAAAACGACGCCCATCGGCCCGGCCAAGAACGACCGCCTTGCCATCGGGGAGCTGCAGGACCTCCTGAAAGAGGCTGGTTTTCACGAGGTTTCCAGCGACGACGCCACCCTCGAATATCAGTACATCGTGGTGGCAGACAAGAAAAAACCTGAATAGAAAGAACGTAGCTCATAGAATACAACGGGTATTGCACGCCAGGAACGCACGCAGAAAAGCATCAGGCGCGGCCGCCGGTGCCTGGAACGGTATACGGCAAAGACCCACGCTATCCCCCGATCCCGGAGGGATCAAACCGCTTTAACCCCGGATGCAGGGAAGAAGTGGCAGCCTCGAACGGAATCCCGGGGGAGTCCTCCACGAGAAGCCCCTCTCCTGAAATCTCCCCCCGCACCTGCGGCCGCGCCCCGAAACTACTCCAACGTGCAGGAGCCACTACCCACTACCTTCTACCCACTACCTACTACGCCTCCAACGTGCGGCAGTCACTACCCACTACCTTCTACGCTCTACCTTCTAGGCTCCTCCAATGTGCGGCAGCCACTACCCGCTACATTCTACGCTCTACCCACTAGACTCCTCCAACGTGCGGCAGCCACTACCCACTACCTTCTACGCTTTACCCACTAGGCTCCTCCAACGTGCGGCAGCCACTACCCACTACCTTCTACGCTCTACCCACTAGACTCCTCCAATGTTCGGCAGCCACTACCCACTACCTTCTACGCTCTACCTACTACGCCTCCAACGTGCGGTAGCCACTACCCACTACCTTCTACGCTCTACCTACTACCTAATCCTTATCCAACCACCGCAACATAAGCGGAATAAGCATCAGGTCAGAAACCACGGCACTAGCAAGGGTCAGACTGATCAGCAAGCCAATCGTCACGCTCGGCGGATGGATGCTGAATAGCATCACCAGAAAACCGAAAAACAGTACAATAGACGTTAGAACAATAGCCTTTCCTGCTTCGCGGAAGGTGAGGTGAATTGCTTCTTCGACGCTGAGCCCTTTGCCCCGTGCCAACCGGTATTTGGCAAGGAAGTGAATGGTGTCATCCACCGCAATACCGAAGATGATAGCGAAAACGATGCTGACGCCAGCTTCGAGCTCAATGCCCGTAAAGCCAAGAACGGCCCCGGCAAAAAGCAACGGTAAAACATTGGGGACAAGGCTTACGAGCAGCATTTTCCAACTCTTGAAAAGGACTCCCATCAGTACGCAAACAATCAGGATTGCCAGTCCTAAACCCTGCAGGAGATTCTCCCGGATATACTCCGAGTTTTTATCTATGATGACACCAGTACCCGTACTGCGGACCTCCACCAAAGAGGTGTCGATGTTCGCATTGATCCAGGCATCGGTACGGGAAAGGAAGGCCTGGGTACTGTCTGCGCCCAGGTCGTTCAGCCGGCTGGTGATGCGGGCCTTTTTTTCGTCTTTGCTCATCAGGATGTTCAGGTTTACTGCCGGTACCTGACGGGCAAGGCGCTGGTACTGAGCGTATTTCCGTTCGTCGTCGGGCAGTACGTAAGCGTCCGGGCGGTTGTTGTTGAACATCTGGTTGATGCTCCGGTACACAGCAGTAATACTCGCAGTACTCCGTACTGCATCGAATTGCTTTACGTAATCTTCGATCTTCCCGATCTCCAGCATCACGGTGAAGTCGGTGATCTTTGCGGAATCCTTCGCGGTAACGGCCATCTCAAAGGGGCGGAACCCTGCCAGTTCCTGCTCGAAGAAGAGGAAGTCTGCGGTGATTTTCTTTCCTCGTGGCAGGGCGGAAGTGATACGGTTGTTGGTGGTGACCATACTGATGCCGACCGCACAGAGAACCGCTGCGATGGCTGCGCCGATCTTAATTTTTCCCGGACTCAGACGGGTGAATTTATACGCCCGTTCCAGCAATCGGTCCCAAAACGCCTGCTGGCGGCCGATCTTGACGATCTGATCTACGCTCAGGTAAGAGAGCAGAGCGGTCGTGAAAAAGATTACAGTAACGAAGGCGATCATTACCCCTAGTGCAGCGTTGATGCCAAAGTCGCGGATGGGGTTGATGCGGCTGGTGAGCAAAGTCGCAAAACCTACCGCGGTAGTCAGTGAGGTGAGCAGGGTCGCCATCCCTATTTCCCGGATGGTGATCCGGATGGCTGTTTCCTTGTCTTTACCGGCCCGCAACTCATCGATGTACTTCGACATGATGTGAATGACGTCCGATGTGCCGACAATGATCATTAGCACCGGATACAGTGCGGCGATGGCGTTGAGCTCTCTGCCCATCAGTCCGAGCGTACCCAGAAAGAGAAGTAGCCCAAGACCGATACTTACCAAAGAAACGATGATGCCCAGGGGGCGTCGGAAGAGCAGGAACATGATTAGAAACACAAGAAAACCAGAGACGATGGCAGAGACAGCGACTTCCCGGACCTGCATGTCAACCATCTCTCTCTGGAAGAATGCAGAGCCGAGGTAATGATGGTCCTCAAAGTTATAGGTAGCCATCAGTTCCTCAACTCCGTCCATCAGCTCCCGGCTCTTGTCTATGCTGGAAGGACCTTCGCCTTCGCCGGTGAGGTTGATGAGGCTTTCCGTTTTGAGCAGTACCACCAGGGTTGTTCCCGCTTCGTTAACCAGGGTGTTGACGAAGCGTTCATCCTGCATTATTCGTAAACTATCTTGAGCATACAAGCTGGGGTCGTTTCGGTGGATGGCAGGAATGGTGGTAACGGCAAAGGGCGTCTTCAGCGGATAGGAAAATGTAGTTAGCGACTGAACTCCTTCTATGTACTTAACGTCTCGTGCTTTCAGGGCAAAATCATGGGCTTCGGCCAGAAAAGTAGAGTCGAAAACGCCCTCTTCGCGGTCCAGTGCCACGAGGAGAAAGTTGTCGTCGCCCTCAAACTCTTCGATGAATTCCAGGAAAAAGGCGAGGTCGTCGTCTCCCCGCGGAAAGAACTGGCTGAAATCAAAACTAAACTTCAGGTTGAAACAGCCATATACTGCTGCTGCGGCGAACAGGGAGAAGGCAATAATGACTGGTAGGCGGTACTTACGCATAGGGAAATTGATCAGGCAATCACACAGTTGATCAGGCAGAGAGGAGTCAAACGACTCCCTTTCTGCTCAGTATGTGTTGCTCTTATTCTAAGAAGCTAAGCCCGAAAAAGTTGGCGTGTTTCTGCCTTTACTGACTTACTTTTTACGTGAGCCTCCCTTGCGCGGTCCTCCGCCGGGTTTACCACCTCCTTTTCCGCCTTTGGGCTTGCGTTTGTACACAAGGTGCATCCTGCTGGTAAGTGGGTTGGCGCTGTCTTCGGTATGGCGCTCACGGTTAAGGAAAGCCTGGCGCGCTACAAACATGGCCGAAATGAAAGATGCCGGATCAGCCTCGTCTTTGCCGACAATGTCATAAGCCGTACCGTGGTCGGGGCTGGTACGAATGCCGGGCAGCCCGGCGGTAAAATTGACACCTTTGCCGAAGCTGAGTGCTTTGAATGGAATCAATCCCTGATCGTGGTACATGGCCAGAACTGCATCGTAAGTGTTCTGCTTGCCAGAACCGAAAAAGCCATCGGCGGGGAAAGGGCCCATCGCAAGGATGCCCTTCTTTTTGGCTTCTTCCACGGCTGGCCGGACAACTTCGATGTCCTCTTTCCCGATGCGCCCCTGGTCTCCGCCGTGTGGGTTGAGGGAGAGCACAGCGATGACGGGCCGGTTGATCCCGAAATCTGCCCGCAGGCTTTCGTCCATAATTTTCAGCTTCTTAAGGATGGCCGTCTTGGTAACGGCTTTGGCCACCTCGGCAACGGGAATGTGGTTGGTGACTACTCCAACCCGCAGATCATCAGTAACCAAAAACATGAGGCTTTCGTCGGCGCCCAGTTCCTTGGTCAGCATTTCGGTGTGGCCGGGGTAGGGGAATGCATCCGCGGGCATCACCGATTTATTGATCGGAGCTGTAATCAGGGCGTCTAACTGCCCGTCTTTGAGCTCGGCTACGGCCCTGGCCAGCGAAGCGGCCGCTGCGCGGCCGCCAGACTCGGTTGCCTCGCCAGGAGTGAACTCCAGGCCGGCCGGTAAACATTCCACGAGGTTGATGAAGCCGTCTTCGGCATCTTCTGCTTTGTCTATCGTTTCGTAAGCAAACTCAGGAGCGTCATCTGCTGGTTCGTACTGGCGCATAGCAGCAGCCGAAGCATAAATCACGGGCGTGAATACCTCAAGGATACCCTCTCTGGTAAGTGATTTTATGACAACTTCCGGTCCGACTCCGTTCACGTCACCGATTGAAATTCCTATGCGTAGTGGTTCCATGGCGCGAAGATAACACACCCAAAATAAGCACGTTTGAGAAAGCGCCTTCCGGTACCTGCATGAAGCCAGTTTCATAGCACCCGGCTGCGCCCTCAATCTCACTTAGGTATAGTCGTTACAGCTACCGTCGGTGGTAGGTTATCTGCTTGTTTCGGGTTGTATTACCTTTGCCGAATGCGATTAGTAATCTTATTTCTGGCAAGTCTTTCGCTGGCATTGGCAGCTTGTTCCTCGGATAGTAAAGAGAACGTCAATATCCGCCTGACGATGGATGAGCGCGAACGAATTGATGACCTTGTTGGTGAAGCAATGGATAGCATCCGACCGCTTTATGACAGCCTCTGTAAGGCAGACTTTTCTGATCGCGTAGCTGTAGCTACCGATAGTATTGTACAACGTATGCTGGAAGAAGAGGCCCGTCTGCGTGCACGTATCCCCCAAAACCAGTAACGATGAACCTGAAGTACCACCACCTCAGCCTGCTGCTCGTCTTATTCGTTATGGGAACAGGGTGTATGCCGGACGATCTGGATTCCGACGCCCACGTAATGGAAAAATTTCGTGAGCGGATAGCTGATCTGACCCGTAACCTTGAACGCGATTGTAACGGAGACGTTCTGGAGGAAGCTATGCGCAGGGCCGATTCATTGCTCCTCGACCGGGCCAAAAGAATCCGCCGGATTGAAGGCCGCCCGCCACGTCCTGGTCGCCCCGGAGCCCCTCCGGTCAAAGAACTTTCGTCTCCTCTCCCTTTACGTCCGCTTTTTCCCTTCGAGATCCGGTTCGATACGCTTCTGCGGGACAGCTTGCTGCTGGACTCATTGCACCTCGACAGCATAGACCGGGGGCTTCTGCCTGAGGTTGAAATCGATCTGGAAGACGAGAATTAGTTTACTGCCATTTCCCTCTGACCGAGGCTTCCTCCCGGATGGGGCCCAGCAGTTCGAGAAAGTCTGGCCGGGAGATCGGTTCTCCGCCAAGCGACTTCAGGTGGCTTGTTTCCTGCTGGCAATCAATCACACGGTAGCCCTCACTCTTCAGTCTGCGTACCAGGCTGATGAAGGCAAATTTGCTGGCGTTAGGCCGGAGGTGAAACATGCTTTCACCGAAGAAGACCTTACCGAGGGCGAGCCCGTAAAGCCCACCCACCAGCTCGTCTCCGTCGTAAACTTCCACACTGTGCGCAAGGCCCATTTCGTGCAGGCCTACATAGCCCTTGATCAAATCATCGGTGATCCAGCTTCCCCATTGTCCGGGGCGGTAGGTTTCCCGGCAGTGGTTCATCACGGTCCGGAACTGAGTGTCGTACCGGACGGTAAACTTTTGCTGGTTAAAGTAAGGTCGCATGCTTTTGCTCACTTTGAGCTTGTCGGGGTAGAGCACGAACCTCGGATCGGGATGCCACCAAAAGATGGGCTCGTTGTCGCTAAACCAAGGGAAATACCCCAGGTGGTAAGCATTAAACAACCATTCGGGGGTCAGGTCTCCACCAAAACAAGCGGGTGCGTCGCCGTTGGTAAGGAGAGGGTCTGGGAAGAGTTCGGGAAAACGGGGGTCGAGGCGAAAAATTGCCATATCGGGAATCAAGTAATCAGAGTAGTTAAACAGTCGTGTAGCCAGATAGCCTGAGCCAAACCTGATTGTTTGGTCGGCCACAAAGTAACTGCCTGACGACAAAACTGTTTATCTTCCTTCGATTACTGCCGAGAGGCCCCGGTCTACCAGGGCTTCACGTTTGGGCCGCAACTCTGCCATCGCTGCAGATTTTACGGTGGCCTTGCCTTTAAAATGAATCAACATCGCTAGTTGCTCGCTCTGTTGAGAGGAATGGCCGAGGATTTCCTCGAAGCTTTTCATTACCCAATCAAAGGTATTGTGATCGTCGTTGTACACGATCAGGTCAGCTGGTTCGCCGGAACCAACTTCAATTTCTTCTTCGAGTAAGACATCTTCCTGGGGGGCGTGTGCGTATAACATACTGGTTGGCAATCTTTTGGACGAAAACGATCAGAGTGTACTCAAAGTTTCCTTTACCGCGGCAAAGTTAGGCAAATCACCGGCAGATTCAAGAACTTCGGCGTAACGGATTACACCGGCGGCATCTACAACAAAGGCAGAGCGCTTTGATACGCCTTCCATCGCAAAGACAAAAGTATCGTAGAGGGAACCGTACTGACGGCTGACTTCTTTGTTGAAATCACTTAGCAGCGGGAAGTTCAGGTTTTCTGATTCCTTGAATTTTGCCAGAGTGAACGGGCTGTCTACACTGATGGCCACTACGTCGGTATTCATACCGTTAAATTCGGTCAGGGCATCGCGCATGGTACACAATTCTTCCGTGCAGGTGCCGGTAAAGGCGAGCGGGAAAAAGAGAACGACAACGTTTTTTCCGGAGTAGTCGCTCAGGCTTACCTCGCTGGTATCGCTGGCGTGAAGGGTAAACAGTGGGGCTTTGTCTCCTACTTTGAGTGCCATAGTGGTGTTGATTTAGTTTATGGTGTTGAATACATAATTGGACGGATTTTGTTCTGTACCTGCTTCCCTTTTAAGCGGCGCGGTCGCAGGTGCAATGGAAAGGATTGAAGAGCGGGAGACCTCTCGTTTAAGCTGGTTTAGGAGAGCAAATACAAACTTTATGCCCCGAAAAGGCCCACGGCGCTCGTTAATTTTAAGTTAAACACCATATTCTGATCAGGCGCACGTTTGGGTTTAGTTGTCTGTTTTACAGTAGTTTGCGTTGTTTTTTGAACTCTTAAAACTATCGCAATGGCGTAACTTCAGCTCCCCTGAAGCGTCTATTAGGTAGACGGTCCGAAGCGGCCAACTTACTTTTGAACCCTCAAATAAGCTTACTTATGCGTATCCGTACCTTTCTCCTCATAGCCGTATTTGCCATAGCAGGCTTCGGCAGCTCACTCTCCGCTCAGAAAATTGCCTCCGTTGATATGGAGAAAATTCTCGGCAGCATCACTGAATACCAGGACGCCCAGGAGCAGTTAGATCAACTCGCCGCCAAGTGGCAGCAGGATATCAGTCAGCAGTACGACGCCATCAAGGGCATGTACAGCAAGTACCAGGCCGAGCAGGTATTGCTGAGCGAAGACCAGCGCACCAAGCGCGAAGACGAAATCATTGCCAAAGAGCAGTCAGTTCAGAAGATGCAGCGCGAGCGCTTCGGCCCCGAAGGAGCCCTCTTCCAGCGCCGTCAGGAACTCGTTAAGCCCATTCAGGATGCCGTCTATGAAGCTATCGAAAACTACGCATCCACGCGTGGCTACGACTTCATCTTCGATCGTGCAGGATCTGCTGGCATCATCTTCGCTAACGATACGTACGATAAGACCGACGACATCCTGCGTGCACTCAAGAACTAAGCACCAGAAGTCAGCAGCCAGGAACCAGATATCAAGAGTCAGGAGTTAGGAGACAGCGTACTAACTCCCTGTTCCTTGCTGCTGGTTCCTGACCTCTGGCTTCCCGCCCTTAAAGTTATTCCCTTTGTCCCAAAACCAACCAACCGGGGCATACTCTAAACATGTCTTTTACCGGATGCAGGTTTTTCGTACCTTTGCGCCCGCTAAAAAATGGCAACTACTCAACTAATTCAAATGCAAAAGTTTTTCCAATTGGCCGTTGTGGCCCTGCTGCTCCTCGCCGCTACCACCACTGCCTCCGCCCAGAAATTCGGTTACGTAAACTCTCAGGCTATCCTCGCCGAGATGCCGGAAATGAAAGCTGCTGAGTCTAACCTCGAAGGCCTTCAGAAACAACTCCAGAAAAAAGGCCAGGCGATGGTCACTAGTTTCCAGACCGACGTGCAGGCCCTCCAGGCCAAAGCACAAGCCGGTGAGCTCACTCCCAAGCAGCAGAACGATGAGTCTGCCAAGCTGGAGAAGCGCCAGGCCGAAATTGGCAAGTTCGAGCAGGACATGGTAAGTGACCTGCAGAAGAAGCGTACTGAACTGCTCGAGCCTATCTACGAAAAGGTAAACGACGCCATCAAAGCCGTTGCCGAAGAAGGAGGCTACCAGTTCATCTTCGATCAGCAGGTACTGCTTTACGGTCAGGAAACTTCTGACGTAAGCACGGCTGTTAAAGCCAAGCTCGGTATGTAATTACCCGGGTTGCAGGTTTGCAAACCTGAATGGTTTGCAGCATCCGGTAACCACCTGGCCCGCGAATTCCTTAACCGGAGTTCGCGGGCCTTTTTGTGTATAACTTTGTACCCCCGGCAAGCACATTCAGGTGCTGCCTCCCGAACCATGACCAACTCCCCCATCGGCATATTCGACTCCGGTATTGGCGGGCTGTCCGTAGCGACAGCAATGGCAGAGCTGTTGCCCGAAGAATCGTTGCTGTACGTTGCCGACAATGCCTACGCTCCCTACGGCCCGCGGTCCGCAGAGAGTATTCTGGAGCGAAGCAGGAAGATCACAGGTTTCCTGCTGGCGGAAGGGGCAAAGATGATCGTAGTCGCCTGTAATACGGCCACAAGCATCGCCATTGATGCCCTACGGGAAGAATTCCCCGAGGTCCCGTTTGTGGGGATGGAGCCGGCCGTGAAGCCCGCAGCTAAAGCAGGCAGGGTAGGGGTGCTGGCAACAGCCGCAACCCTGGGCAGTTCCCGTTACCTTACGCTACGCGATAAGCACCTGAAGGGGAAAGAAGTCTACGAAAACGCCTGCGTAGGGTTGGTTCCGCTGATCGAAGAAGGGCCTGCGGTGGAGGTAGCTCTCAGCGCAAAGCTGGCGTCAATTCTTGATCCGATGCTGGCGGAAGGGGTAGATGCGATAGTGCTTGGCTGTACCCATTATCCGTTGATCAAGGATGAAATTCAGGCTGTTTGCGGCGTAGGAGTAAACATAATTGATCCGTCACCGGCAGCGGCACGTCAGGTTGAACGCTTATTGCTACAACACAACCTTTTTACTTTGCCTTCAGAAACCCCACCCGGCACCTGCGGCCCCGCCCATATTTTTATGACGACCGGCCGGAGTATTTCTTTGCAGCGGGTACTGCTTCAACTCGCCAACCTTAACGGCAAACGGAAACTGGTGGTGCCGCGTGTTTCCTTTTAATCCGGCTTGATGGCGATTATATTTCAGTGCTGACTATCTTGCGCGAATGAGCAAGCAACCCGAACATAAACTGGCCTATTTACTGGCCGCCCGCAAAAACATACTCCGCATTTTTGAGGCGCATGACCTTGAGCAGCTGAACGAAATTCCACCCGGGTTTAACAACAATCTCGTCTGGAATGCCGGCCACGTAGTGGCGACGATGGAACTTTTGCTGTACGCTTTGTCGGGGCAGAAGACACCCTCCGGCCGCGATTTTATCGACCGTTACCGGAAAGGCACCCGCCCCGAAGCTCCCGCAAGCCAGGAAGAATGTGACCTGATTGCAAAGCAGCTGATCGCGGGCGTGGAACAATTAAGCAAAGACCTTGAGGTTGAGGATTTCAGCAACTTCAAAGAGTACACGACCAGTTTTGGCGCTACGCTCAAAAACGTGGGCGAAGCAATGGATTTCAACAACATGCACGAAGCGATGCACCTTGGTACGATGATTTCGTTGCGAAATCAGCTGAAGTAAAACAGTTAAACCTGAGAGGAATTCACTCAGGTCGCTCTAAAAGTAATCGGGGAAATGTTTGCTGATGATGGCCATCAGCTTCTCCTCGGTGAGTGGCTTTTCGGTGAAATCGGCCAAGTGAGGATATTTGCGTGCTTTTTCCTGATCGCGCGGCGCGGTAGAGGTGGTGAGCATCGTCAGGACCATCCGTGCTTTGCGGTCCTCGATCAGTTTTTCGTATTCATCCAGGAATTCCCAACCGTTCATGACGGGCATATTGATATCCAGAAAAATAAGGTCTGGTTTAGGGTAGGTTTCGTCAGCAAGAACAGTGTTGAGATAATCAAGGCCTTCCTGGCCATTCTCCTTGACAACGATGTCTTCCGTTACGTCTGCTTTCTTTATACGTCGTTGATGGATAAAGTTGTCGGCTGCTGAGTCGTCAATTAGTAGAATTCGGTTTAATTTTTTTTTCATTGTCATTTTGGAGGGGTTAAATTCTTGGGCAGTGTCAGGTAAAATGTGGTGCCCTGACCGGGGCTTGAAATGACGGAAATTTTGCCGCCGTGCCTTTCGAGGATTTTGCGACAAAATGCAAGGCCTATTCCGTGCCCGCTGTAGCTGCCGGCTTCGTTCACCCTGGAGAACATCTGGAAAATTTTACCCAGGGCGGCTTCGTTCATGCCGATGCCTTTATCCTTAACACCGATCTTCAGCAGAGATGTTTCATTCGGAACCTGAAAAATTTCAATATGTGGTGATTCTCCTTTTTTGACAAACTTCAGAGCGTTGCTGATCAGGTTCTGGAAAACCTGGGTTATCTCGATAGGATAGGCGTTTAGAACAGGCAGGTCGTGCACTATTATCTTTGCCTTTGTTTCGCTGATTTTGGCATCGAGCTGTTGAAGTACGTTGGCCACGATGTTGTTCAGGTCTACCTTTGTGAGAGCACTGCCTCTGCCCAGTTGACTGTAACGCAGGAGTGTTTCGATCATGATCCGCATCCTGTCTGTCGCTTCATGAATGAAGCCAAAGTAAATTTTACCGTCTTCTCCGATAACCTCGCCGTGGTCCTCTTCAATGATGTCAATGAAATTGGTAACCGTTCTGAGCGGTTCCTGCAAATCATGAGAGGCGATGTAAGCGAAGTGGTCGAGGTCTTCGTTTTTGTCCTTAAGGTCTGCAATCAGGTTGTTTTTGTCTTTCTCGGCCTGGCGGCGGATGGCAATCTCTGATTCTTTCTCTCCGAGGGTGTTTTCGAGGTGAGTAATGAGGGGGCGCAGGCGGGAGTAAAGGAAATAGAGGATGACAAACATCCCCACAAAAATGATGATCCGGAGAACCATGTCGAGGTTGAACAAGCTCTGAACTACGGCGATTTTGGCGTCTACTTCGGCCTGTTCGGATTGCTTGAGTACTTCGATTTCCTGCCGGATAGAATCCATTATGGCCTTTCCGTTGTCGAGGGCTACAATTGACACTGCGCCGAGGGAGTCTCCGGCTCGTCGCATCCCGATGGTAGCGGTGAGCTCTTCGTATCTTCTCCGGATGAGCAGGGTGAGGAGGTGGAAGCGGTTCTGGTCTTTGCCCGCTTCAATGAATTTGCTCAGTTGAGCGAGGGCTTCGGGGGTGGCCTCCAGGGAAGAGATGTAAGGTTCAAGGTATTGTTCATCTCCGGTGAGGAGGTAGCCACGCTGTCCGGTTTCGGCATCCTGAACGGAAGAAAGCAAAGAATGAAGGGACCGCTCCAGATTCATTGCTTTTATTACTGCCTGGCGCGAGCGGCCGGTTGCGGCCTGAGTTGCCAGAGCTGCAGCAAGAACTACTACGAGCAACAGTGTAGCAATAATTACGCTCCGGAAAACCCGGGAGCGTTCTTTGGCTGGACTGATTCTGAAACTTTGAAGGCCGGATAGGGGCATTGTGAAAATGTATAGTTAGCAATTACGTCATGTCAAGTTAAGGGAGTAGGTTCGGTCAGTAGTGTAAAATCAGTTAATAATTTTATACCGATAATTCCTTATCTTCGCGGCGAAATAAATTGACCAAAAGATTGAGGCCACAAACGTGTGGCTGCCGCCGGTTCATAAAGCGGACCACCGGCGGGATGCAGACTATGACGCGTGTACACGCGATAAACGCAATCAGGCGTTCCTTCTCCCTCCCCCTTCCAAGGCTGTTTATTGTTGAGTTAGTGAGCTACAGCTTTACTGAGTTGCTGCCGCGTACCCCTTTCGCGACGTCATGTTTGTCTGTTCGGGGCAAACAAATCCGGCGCTGTGAATAGTAATAGCGGAACCAGCTCCCGGGCTGGATGGTTCACTAATTCACTAATTTGAATAACTAACCAAGTCATATATATACCATGGGTAATAAGACCCCAATGACGGTAAACTTCGCCCTGCCCAACGGCCGCGACGTTACCATCGAAACCGGAAAGCTGGCCACTCAGGCCGATGGTTCCGTCGTCGTAAAGTGTGGAAAGACCATGCTTTTCTGTTCCGTAGTCTCTTCTACTTCCGTACGCGAGGGCCAGTCGTTTTTCCCCCTCAGCGTTGACTACCAGGAGAAATTCGCTGCAGCAGGTCGTATCCCCGGCAACTTCTTCCGCCGGGAGACGCGCCTGAACGATTACGAAATCCTCATCAGCCGTATCGTTGACCGGGCCATCCGTCCGCTCTTCCCGAAGGGCTACATGTTCGACACACAGGTTATCATCAATCTGATCAGCCTCGACCCCGAGGTGATGCCGGACGCCCTTGCCGGCCTTGCGGCATCTGCGGCACTGATGGTCTCCAATATCCCATTCGCTGGCCCGATCTCCGAGTGCCGTGTGGCACGCATCGACGGTGAGTACGTTGTCAACCCTGATCGTTCTGCACTTAGCGAGGCAGACCTCGACCTCATCGTCGCAGCCGATGCCGACAACATCATGATGGTGGAGGGCGAAGGCAAAGAAGTGGATGAAAAAGCAATCATCGAAGCCCTCAAAGTTGGACACGAAGCCATCAAGGTACAGTGTAAAGCTCAGCTCGAACTGCGCGAACTGGTAGGCGACAAAGCCATCACCCGCGACGTCGAGATCCACGAGATCCCCGAAGATATCCTCACCTACGTAGAAGGGAAAGTGAAGGAAGCAGTACAGGGTGTTGCTCGTGGCGCCCTCAACAAGCAACAACGTAAAGACGCCTTCAAGCAGGTAAAAGCCGACTACAAAGAGGCTGTACTTGAAGAAAAAGGCGAAGAATGGTACGCTGAAAACAAAGAAGACCTTTCGGCTGCCTACGACAAAATCCAGAAGAAGACCATCCGTGATCTGATGCTGAACGAGAGCCTCCGTCTCGACGGTCGTAAGTTCGATCAGGTGCGTGATATCTGGACCGAGATCGACTACCTGCCGGCAGCTCACGGATCCGCCATCTTCAACCGTGGCGAAACTCAGGCCCTGACCAGTCTTACCCTCGGTACGAAGACCGATAAGCAGATGGTCGACATCGCTTACGAAAACAGCTTTGCTGACTTCATCCTTCATTACAACTTCCCCGCTTACTCTGTAGGTGAGACCAAGCCGATGCGTGGTCCGGGACGTCGTGAAGTTGGTCACGCCAACCTCGCTCAGCGCTCTATCCGTCAGGTACTGCCCGACGAGATGACCCACACTATCCGTATCGTTTCCGACATCATGGAGTCTAACGGTTCCAGTTCTATGGCAACGGTTTGTGCGGGCTCTATGGCCCTCATGGACGGCGGCGTTCAACTCAAGCGCCCCGTAGCCGGTATCGCGATGGGTATGGTTGCCGAAGGCGGCAAGATTGCTATCCTTTCCGACATCCTCGGCGACGAAGATGCCCTCGGAGATATGGACTTCAAACTGACCGGTACCGAGAAAGGTATCACGGCCTGCCAGATGGACATCAAGATCGACGGTCTTCCGTACGAGCAACTCGAACAAGCCCTCGATCAGGCCCGCGAAGGCCGCCTCCACATCCTCGGCGAAATGGCGAAGACCATTTCTGCTCCGGCTGAAGATCTCAAGCCGCACGCTCCACGTATCGTGAAGCTGATCATCGAGAAGTCTTACATCGGTGCCGTGATCGGACCTGGCGGTAAGATCATCCAGGAACTGCAGGAAATGACCGGTACCAACATCAACATCGATGAGATCGATGGTAAGGGCCACATCTCCATTGCTTCCAATGACAAAGCTGCGATTGATGACGCCGTTGCGCGGATCAAGAAGATCACCTTCACCCCTGAAGTTGGTGGCGTTTACACCGGTACGGTCAAGACGATCATGCCTTACGGTGTATTTGTTGGCTTCGAAGGCGGTAAGGACGGCCTGCTCCACGTATCGGAGATGAGCCACACCCGCATCGACAACGTTGAAGACGCCTTCAGCGAAGGCGATGAAGTTACCTTCAAGATCGTTGACATCGACGAGCGTACCGGTAAGCTTCGCCTTAGCCGCAAAGCCATCATGCCCCGCGCCGACGGAACCATCCCGACCGATGAAGAGCTCGAAGCTGAGCGTAAAGCCGCCAAGGACCGCCCACGCCGCGACCGCGGTGACCGCGGTGACCGCCGTGGTGGACGCGACCGTCGTGACCGCCCGCGCCGCGACTAGACGATCGACTGATTCAGCAGTCGCTACGAGTTGAGCAACTGTTTGATCGGGTGATTGCCTGACATAAAAAACGCCGCTTCTTCCTTCGGGAAGAAGCGGCGTTTTTGTTTGGGTATAATACTATTGAGAGTTACCGGTAGAGGCCTAATTGAAACACAGGAATGAGGGTAAATACGGTCTTTATTGATTGTGAATATTTGGAGATAAGAGAAAACAAGTTGTGATTTATTTGCACCTCCCCCCCCCTTTCCTGCCCTATATTTATGTTGTTGATCGCCCAAATATTCTTTTTGTGGTGTTTTTTTCATTCTTTAAATGATAAACCTATGCGAATTTTGTTTATTCGTTTGCTCTCTATTGGTGTCTTGCACAACAGATAGTGATAAAACGATGCTGACCAGCGACCTATTAGAGCAAAAGATATTGGCGGATGACGAGTTTAAATCCGTTATTGTCGCACACTATGATTTCATCAATCTTGAGCGGGCAGATCGTTTTGGACATGGCGTTTCTTTGCCTGGCACTGACTGGGCGCTTATTGAGCAAAGTCCGGAGCGTGCATCAGAAAGATTCGAGGCCGCCGGGTATCCAAACGCTAAACTTATTGGTAACGCTTATCAAAAGGTCAAAGAATTCGGTCCGGTAGTAAGCGAACGTTACGGTGATTTCATCGCCGAATTCACACCGGATCAATTAGAGGCCGCAGTGGCCGCAGTTGAAGAAAAAATGAATGTTGGTGAGCAGCGTATTACTAAACCTGAAAACGAATAGACTATGAAAACTTTAATAACGATTGTAATATTTTGCTTGTGCTTTGCACTACCTGCGCTTGCCGATGCGAAGGCTAACTGTGCGGGAGAGTTCTCAATAGGATTTGGGGAATGCCAGGATTTATACGGTGAAACTGTTTTGCAAAGCATGGGGATTACTCCGGGCAACCCCAATTGTTCAGGTAGTTGTGCTGATGAACGTGTTTCGTGTGAAGGTTCGGTTGACCGCACCTACGAAAGATGTATTGCGGAACTGTGATGTTAGGTACTTCCCAGATGTTACTATATTCTACTCTTCTTTAAAGAGATACTATTAGAATAATGAAAGTCGCCTTTCCACCTTGGGGAGGCGGCTTTCGTTGTTCGGTAGGTCTTCAGGCTGCTGCTCGGTGTGTTTCTCCTCTCCCGGGGGCATCCGCAGGAAGCCGCGCAGTTAAAATGGCGGGGAAAGGGTATTTGTGGAATTCGTGAGACACCGTGACCGACGAAAAGATGATTCGTCCTATTCTACGTAAATTCACGTTGGTTGCGGTACTGCACGTATTCCCGTTTCCGCTTCTTATCTCCAGTTCTCTGTTTTATGAATCGCTTCCTCACCACCCTGCTCTTTATCAGCTTTCTTTGCACCTGCGTCAGCGCCCAGGTCGGCTTCAATACGACGCTGCGCGACCAGATTGACTACAGCCCTCCGGGGATGACCCAAACGGCAAACGACCTGAACGATGTTTGGGGTTACGTGGCGCCCGATGGGACTGAGTACGCTCTGGTGGGCCTGCGGAACCGCATCTCCATCGTCAGTCTCGCCGATCCGGATAATATCGTGGAGGTTGCATCCGTAGCGGGGGCGACTTCCATCTGGCGAGACATCAAAACTTACGGCGACCATGCTTATGTAGTTGCGGATCAGGGGGCGGATGGCATTCTTTCGATTGACCTCTCGAACCTTCCCGCCAGTGTAAGCTCGGTGAACTATAATACGGCCAATACGAGCGGTGCCGACCTGACCCGGGCACACAATATTTATATCGACGAGCCGAACGGTCTGGCTTATATCGCCGGCGCTAACGTCAACAGCGGCGGAATGGTGATTTACGACGTGGCGACCACGCCGGGCGTGCCGGCCTTCGTAGCTTTTGCCCCCGCCGTGTACGCCCACGATGTGTACGTGCAAGACGACGTTATGTACGCCAGTGAAATCAACGGCGGGGAACTGACCCTCTACGACGTCAGTAACCCGCAAAACATCACCGAAATCGGGGCTACTAACACCCCCTTCAACTTTACGCACAACGCCTGGGCCGACGCGAGCGGCAACTATGTATTCACCACCGACGAGCGCGCGAACGCTCCGGTAGCCGCCTACGATATCAGCGACCTCAATGATATTATGCTCATCGATGAGTTCCGGCCCGCCCGCAGCCTCGGGAGCGGTATGATCCCCCACAACGTTCACGTGCAGGATGACTACCTCGTCATTAGCAGCTACACTGACGGCATCGAGGTGGTGGATGCATCGATACCCGATAACCTGGTCGAAGTGGCTTACTTCGATCACTGGACCGGCAGCGACGGGGGCTTCAACGGTAGTTGGGGTGCCTATCCTTTCCTGCCTTCCGGCCTCATACTGTCTACCGACATCAGCAACGGCCTTTTCGTAATCGAAGCCGACTACCAGCGCGCGGCGAGGCTGCGCGGAGTGGTTACCGATGCGGACAACGGCAGTAACCTCAACGGAGTGAACATCACTATCGCCAGCGCACAAAACGTAGCGGCCGGCTCCGATGCCCTGGGGCGCTACAAGACAGGAATCGGTTCCACCGGCACCTTCACGGTCACCTATTCCCTGGCGGGATACAACAGCGAGTCGTTTGAGCTCTCTTTCGCGCCCGGTACGGAACTTATTCAGGACGTACAGCTGACGCGAAAAGTACAGGTGGCCGTTACCGGCAACGTTACGTCTACAGAAGACGGGGGCACGGTCGCAGGTGCAGAGGTGAGGATGACTGGCGAAGACGGTACAACAGAAGACGTCTCTGACGGCGCCGGACTGGTCGATTTCGGACTGCTGTTCACCGGCCAGTACGAGACTTTCGCGGGAGCCTGGGGTTTTCGCGATGTTGGTCAGAGCGTGAGCGTTACGGGCAATGAGGCCCTCAGTTTCCAGCTGGAGCCGGGTTACCACGACGGCTTTGCCGTCGACCAGGGCTGGACGGTCAGCGGTGACGCTACCACCGGTGCCTGGGAGCGGGGTGTTCCCGTAGGCACCTCCTTCGGCGGAGTGCCAGCCAACCCTGGCGTAGACGCGGAGGGGGATGTCGGTAACCTGGCCTACGTCACCGGAAACGGTGGTGGTGGCGCGGGCAGCGACGACATTGACGGTGGCAACACCGTCCTGACCTCCCCCGTATTTGATCCGGCCGACATCAGTAACCAGGATATCCTCCTCACCTACGATTACTGGTTTTTCAACGATGGCGGCAGCACGGACCCCGACGATCAAATGACCGTTGCCATCACCAACGGCATCGCCACGGAAGTAATCAGGACCTACGACAATTCCACGGCCGTCAGCGCCGCGTGGACGACGGACAACTTCGCCTTTAGCGACCTCGGAATCGCCCTGACCGACAAAATGCGGATCATCTTCAACATCGGGGATACCGGCAACGGCCACCTGGTCGAGGGCGGGCTGGACAACTTTAGCCTCACGGCCCTGGCGAGGCTGCCGGTGACTTTGAGCAGTTTCACGGCTACGGCGGTCGCCAAGCAAACCGCCCGCCTCGAGTGGGTGACCGAGGAGGAGGACAATGCCAGTCACTTCGCGGTTCAGCGAAGTGCTGACGGGATCAACTTCGCGACCATCGGTGAGGTCGTTGCCGTTGGGGAGAGCTCCGTGTCCCAAACTTACTCCTTCGTGGACGCTGATGCTGCCGTTGGTGCGAATTTTTACCGCTTGGAGCAGGTGGACCGGGATGGGAGCAGCACGCTAAGTGAGGTGCGGTTGGTGAGCTTTGCGGGAAGTGAGGAGCTGGTGGTTTACCCTAATCCGGTGCAAGATCAGTTATGGATTTTGGGCGCGGACGCAGGTGCCGTGGAGGTTTATGAGAGCAGCGGACGGTTGGTGCGGCGGTTCCCCGCCGCGGAAGGCCAGGAAACCATCAACCTTGCTGACTTAGCCCCGGGCGTTTATTTAGTATCGGTGAATGGAAAAAGTACGCGGGTGGTCAAACGGTAGGCGTTCGCCATCACTTTGCATCCTGCGGCCGCGCCTGGTGAATAACGTTTTCTCCTCTCCCCGCCTTACCTTGCGCCTCTAAAATCAACGATCATGACCAACAAACAGCAAATCCTCGCCAAACGCCCCGTCGGCATGCCTGATGCCGAAACCTGGACTTTGACCACCACCGAAGTCCCCGAACTGAAAGAAGGCGAAGTCATCATTAAAAACCACTTTGTTTCCCTCGACCCCGCCATGCGCGGCTGGATGAACGACGCCAAGTCATACATTCCCCCGGTACAAATCGGGGAGGTGATGCGCGCCGGCACCATCGGCACCGTCGTTAAGGCCAACAAGCACCCTAAATACAAGAAAGGAGACGTACTTACCGGCTGGGGCGGCGTGCAGCAGTACACCATCACCGATGGTACAAACTATTACCCCGTAGACACCAACCTTGCTCCCATGCCTACCTACATCGGCACGCTCGGCATGCCGGGGATGACGGCTTACTTTGGTATTCTGGAAGTTGGTAAGATCAAGGAGGGCGACGTGGTGTTGGTCTCCGGCGCGGCGGGAGCAGTCGGTAGCGTTGTAGGCCAGATCGCCAAGATCAAGGGCTGTACCGTAGTCGGCATCGCCGGCGGCCCCGACAAGTGCCGGTATGTTGTTGAGGAACTGGGGTTCGACGCCTGTATCGACTACAAAAACGAAAACGTTCCCGCCGGCATCAAACAACATTGTCCTAAGGGTATTGACGTATACTTCGACAATGTCGGCGGCGAAATTCTCGACGCCGCCCTTGGCCGCCTGCGGATGCACGCCCGGGTAGTTATCTGTGGCGCCATCAGCCAATACAACAATAAGGAAAACGTCAAAGGCCCCAGCAACTACCTCTCCCTGCTTGTGAACCGCGCCACCATGCAGGGCATGGTCGTGATGGACTACGCCAAGGACTACCAGACCGCAGCTCAGGAAATGGGGCAGTGGATGATGGAAGGAAAGCTCAAGAGCAAAGAGGACATTTACGAAGGTATCGAGAACTTTCACGAAACGTTTCAACGGCTGTTTACCGGCGAGAAGAAAGGTAAGCTGGTGTTGAAGGTGATTGAGGAGTAGGTCAAAGTTTCGTTTGCAAAGACCGATTAAGGTTACCTGAGCTTTGTATACGCGTGTTGCCGGCGGCTTGAAGGCCGCCGGCAACACGCATTTAAGAATAGGGAGTTCCGTTTGTTGGCGTTGCTCCACTACGAATTCCGGACGGTTTAGCTTGCTGTCGCTCGTGGCTCCTCTTGCTGCGCGGTTTTGCCCGCAAACGGGAAAACCTATGTTTAAGGGGAAATGTAAGGCCTGAAGCACTCGCGTTTTTTATCTTTCTCCCACAAGCCCTTCCTTATTAACTATTTCGATATCCGCCTGCCCTATTTCTACAATATGCCTCCAGCTGTTTTGCTGGGCATTTATGTAGCCGGTAAAATTGAAGCGCTGGGCTCGCTGCCGGTAGATGATCCGATGCTTTTCCTCCGTACGGTCTTTATGATCCTGCCGGCCGCAGCGGGTGGTGTCTATTTCTTTCGTCAGTTCCGGGCGAAGAACGACCTCTGTTTACGGGAGGGCGTATTTATCCTCGGGATGATTCAGTTTCTGACGTATCTGCTTCCTTCGTTTCTACGCTAAAGGCCCGCCAGTGTTGTGAGCGCATCGTCGGCCCGGCTGAAGTTGAAGCCCGCGAGTGCGTCGGATAGTTTCGTGCGGATCCGCTCATTCCCCAGGTTGCCCAAACTCCCCAGGTGAGTATGCTTCAAATCCGTCGGTGGAACAAAAGTTCCGTTTTCGATGTCGCGCCCAACCTGCATATAGGCGTCACGGAAGGGTACGCCTTCAAGCACGAGGTTATTGACGGCCTCGACGGAGTACAGGTAAGTATAGCGTGGATCGGTAGGTAGTTCCTGGGCGCGGACGCTGGTGCGGGGCAAGGCATAAAGAGCAATGTCCAGTCCGTCCTCCAGCTGGTCCAGGGCGGGGAAGATGGCTTCCTTCAGGAGTTGGAAGTCGCGGTGATAGCCCGAAGGAAGGTTGGTTGTAAGCTGGGCGATCTGGGCGGGGAGGCTCTGAAGGAGGTTGCACCGTCCGCGCAGCAGTTCGAACACGTCCGGGTTTTTCTTATGGGGCATGATGCTGGAGCCGGTGGTCAGTTCCCCGGGCAGTTGCAGGAAACCGAAGTTCTGGCTGGAGTACAGGCAGACGTCCATGGCCATTTTCCCGATCGTCTGGGCCAGCGAAGCAATGGCCATCGCCATCAGCAGCTCCGTTTTGCCGCGCCCCATCTGCGCGGCCACTACATTGACGACCGGTGCCCGGAAGCCGAGCAGTTCCGTCGTCCGGTCCCGGTTCAGCGGGAAGCTGGAACCATAGCCCGCGGCGGAGCCCAGCGGGTTCTGGTCCGTCACTTCGTAGACGCCCTGCCACATCCGGAGGTCATCCACCAGGGCTTCGGCGTAAGCGCCGAACCACAGGCCGAAGCTCGATACCATGGCGACCTGCAGGTGGGTGTAACCGGGGATGAGTTTGTCTTTATGTTCTTCGCTCAGGTTCGTCAGCGTCCGGCTGAGTTCGGCGGTGCGTTCCACGATACCCCGGATGCGGTGGCGGAAGTAGAGCCGCAGGTCGACCAGCACCTGGTCGTTGCGGCTGCGGCCGGAGTGGATTTTTTTACCGTCGTCTCCCAGTTCCCGAGTGAGTAGCAGCTCTACCTGGCTGTGGACGTCCTCGACACCATCCTCGATCACGAAGTTTCCGGCGACGGCCTCCTGGTACAGCGCCTTCATCTTTTCTTTGCACCTGCGTGCCGCGCCCGCATCGATCAGGCCTACTTCCTCCAGCATCGTTACGTGCGCCAGCGACCCCAGAATATCGAACGGGGCCAGTTCCAGGTCCAGCTCGCGGTCGCGCCCAACGGTGAAGTCAGCAATTTTTTGATCGAGGTCGTAGTCTTTTTCCCAGAGTTTGGTCGGCATGGCAGGAGGCTGTTATTAATGCAGTGCAATAGTTGCAGCGCGAAACTAAGATAATCGCCGCAACCGGTAAGCTCGCTTTCGTAATTTTCTACAATCGCTCCTATTCGTACCAGGCACTCATTTCTCCTAATTCCTTCCGTGAGATTACCGGTACCTGAGCGTCTTCAGCCGGGTATCCGACCGGAAGCAGAAGGAATGGCCGCTCATTATCCGGCCGCTCGAGCACTTTTTGCAGGAAGTTCATCGGGCTGGGCGTATGCGTCACCGTTACCAGTCCTGCGTTATGGATGGCGGAGATTAGCATGCCGCAGGCCAGGCCGACGGATTCGTTGACGTAGTAGTTTTTTTCTTTGTTCCCCTCCTCATCGAGATCGTATGCTTTCTTGAACGCAACGATGATGTAAGGGGCAGTCGTAAGAAAGTCTTTGTGCCAGTCGGTGCCGAATTTTTTCAGGTCTTCAAGCCAGTCGTCAGACATCCTGCCGTGGTAGTTTTCGTACTCTTCTTTTTCGGCTGCTTCGCGAATCTTAGCTTTTACGTCCGGATTGGTGACGACGCAGAAGTTCCAGGGCTGCTTATTTGCGCCACTGGGCGCAGTAGAGGCCGTTTTAATGATGAGTTCAATGACTTCCCGGTTTACCGGCCGATTACTGAACATCCGTACGGTGCGGCGGTCTTCGTGTTGTTCGTGAAATTCTTTAGCCCGGGCAAGCATTTCTGCGGGCGTGTATTCGGTATGGCGGAGGGGCTGAAAGCCCTGGTCGTGGTGAGGCATGGCGTAAAGATATTCGTTACAGCTAAGAAGTCATAGGAGTAAGAGCCTGTCTGAAATCAGCTTTTGAGGCGCAGGTAGTCCGTGCGCTGAATTTTGATGTACCACAACAAAAAACGGCCGTCAGGAGTAATTCCCAACGGCCGGTTCTGACAATCTGAAAACAGGAAAACTAATTCCCGCTGCCGTTAGGCGAAAGGTTATTGTCGATCACCCCGGGCATCTCTACCGGCGGAAGCTTATCTGCATCCGATGGGCGGGGACCGATGAGCCGGACGAGATCCTTGCTGCTGAGCACCTCTTTGTCGAGCAGTTCCTTTGCGAGTAACTCTACCTCGGCACGCTTCTCGGTCAGCAGGGCTTGTGCACGCTGGTACTGGATTTCGAGCATGTTTCGTACCCGGTTATCTATCAGGGTAGATGTCTCATCGGAGTAAGGGCGCTGGTAAGCGTCGCGTCCCATGCTGTAGAAGCTAACCTGGCCGACTTCCTCATCCATACCGTAAACGGTGATCATGTCGTAAGCCTGCTTGGTTACTTTGTCGAGATCGTTTTGGGCTCCGGTACTGATTTTTCCGAAGAATACCTGTTCGGCCGCGCGGCCACCAAAAGTCATACACATCATGTCGAGCATTTGCTCGGTACGAGTGATATACTGCTCTTTGGGGAGATACTGAGCGTAGCCGAGCGCCGCAACACCACGGGGAACGATGGTAACCTTCACCAGCGGGCTGGCGTGCTCCAGGAACCAACCACAGATAGCGTGGCCGGCTTCGTGGTAGGCAATGATCTCCTTTTCATCGGGGTTGATGAGCTTGTTCTTCTTCTCGAGTCCACCGATCACTTTGTCGAGGGCATAATTGAAGTCTTCGAGCGTTACACTGTCCTGATTGCGGCGTGCAGCAATAAGAGCAGCTTCGTTACAGATGTTGGCAATCTCCGCCCCGGCGAAGCCGGGGGTCATTTCCGCGAGGGTAAATGCATCTACCGTCACACCATCGGTCTTGATGGTTTTCAGGTGAACCTTGAAGATAGCCTCCCGTCCTTTCAGGTCAGGGCGATCGATACCGATCTGGCGGTCGAAACGTCCCGGACGAAGCAGGGCACTATCCAGAACATCAGGGCGGTTCGTCGCTGCCATCAGGATCACTCCTTTATCTGTGCTGAAACCATCCATCTCCACGAGGAGTTGGTTGAGGGTGTTCTCACGTTCGTCGTTACCCCCCTGCATGCCACCGCGGCCACGGGCGCGGCCGATGGCGTCGATCTCATCGATGAAGATGATACAAGGAGCCTTTTCGCGGGCCTGCTTGAAGAGGTCACGTACCCGGCTGGCACCAACTCCGACAAACATCTCTACAAAGTCCGATCCGGACATTGTAAAGAAAGGCACGCCAGCTTCGCCGGCTACCGCTTTTGCCAGGAGGGTCTTACCCGTTCCGGGAGGGCCTACCAGGAGTACACCTTTGGGGATTTTACCACCAAGAGCGGTGTATTTCTTCGGGTTTTTGAGGAAGTCAACGACTTCCATCACTTCTTCCTTGGCTTCGTCGAGACCAGCAACGTCGGCAAAGGTGATGTTCACCTTGCTGTTCTGATCGAAGAGCGTAGCCTTCGATTTCCCGATGTTGAAAAGCTGGCCGCCAGGCCCTCCTGCTCCTCCGCCCATACGGCGCATGAGGAAAACCCAGATCAAAATGATCAGACCGAAAGAAATGAGGTAAGGCATTGCTTCAGCCAGGATGTTGGTCCGACGAACTGAATTGACTTTAACCCGCTTTTCGAAGGGTATTTCGAGGTTGTCCTGAGCTTCTTTCAGGTAATCGCTGAAAACAGCTGGGTCGAGGACCGGTAGGATGTAGTCGTAACTGCCCCCCCCGAAGCCTCCGCTGGAGGCATCCTGGTAAGGGCCGGTTTCTCCCTTCTTGTCTTCAGCTATGTAAATCTCTGCCGAGCGGCCGTTGACGAGGTCAATTTTAGTAATTGCTCCTTCATCGTTCAGCATCTTATAAAGCCGCTCTTTGTCAATCTCGTGGCTGGTTCCGCTTCCAAGACTGGAAATCAGGAGCACCAGCAGCACCAGAGACATGAGGGCGTACATCCAGTAGCTTTGGAACTTAGGTCCACCGTCGGGCTTATTGTCTTTATTGTTATTACTCATGGTAAAAGGCTAACGCACAATTGCCCAATTCGTTGGGTCAATTAGTGCTGATTTCGCGTTGCGACTGCTATAGGCTGGGTAAGAAGATGGTCTCAGGCGTCGTAAGCCGTCACTTCGGCATCACTCCAGAGGTCTTCCAGCTCGTAGAAGGCGCGGGTTTCGGGGTAAAAAATATGTACTACCACATCGAAGTAATCGAGGCAGATCCAGTTGGCATGACGACCGCCGGTGGCGGTTTTAGGCAATTCGCCTTGCTCCTGCTTCAAACGTTTCTGAACGTTGTTGGCGATAGAGGAAACCTGGGTGGTAGACTCGCCTTCACAGACGAAAAAGAAGTCTGCCGGACGATCATGCAGTTTGCGTAGATCAAGGCGAACAATTTTTTTACCCTTGATGTCCCGGATGCTGTCCAGGATAAGCTCCAGCCGATCCTGAATCTCAGGAGAGATCGCAGCGGGAGCATTTGTTACGGAAGTATTCAGAATGGTATAGTTTTATTACTAAAGGTAGCAAATGTTGTACCCTTTTTCAACGGTTATAGTTGCGAATATGATCGAAAATGGCGAGGATTATCGACAAATTCCGACATTCGCCCGACATTGCTCCCTGTGAACACTAAGCTAATACCTAAAGTTGCCCGCCACTTCGAAGAGCTGGAAAGTACCAATAATGCGGTCATCAGGGCGCTGAACGCAGGTGAAGAGATCGTTAACGGCGCCGTTTTTATCTCTGATGCACAAACCGCCGGCAGGGGCCAGGGGACCAACCACTGGTTCGCCTCGCCGGGTGCCAATCTGACGCTGAGCATGGCTGCGTATCCTGACCATTTGTCGGTCAGCAGGTTGTTTGCCCTTAATCAACTGTCCGGTTTGGCGGTTGCGGATACGGTGAAAAAGTTTCTCCCGGAGGGGCTTGCGGCCGGCGTCCGGCTAAAGTGGCCGAACGATGTTTACGTCGGCCAGCAAAAAATTGCCGGCATTCTGGTTCAGAACGGGCTGCGCGGGAGCTCCGTCTCCTGGTCGGTTATTGGCATTGGCCTGAACGTGAACGAAAATAGTTTTCCGGAAAGCCTGCAGCAATCCGCTACGTCGCTTGCGCTGTTGACCGGGCACAATTTTAACCTGCAGGAAGTATTAGCCTTTTTGTTGGAGCGTCTTGCTGCTAACTACCAGCTCATCAGTCCTGACCTCCTGCGCGAGCTGAACGAACGCTACCACCAAGAACTCTACCGCCTCAACGTCCCTGCCCGCTACCAACTCACGGAGGGCGGAGAGAATTTCTTCGCCGTACTCCGTGGTGTGAACGAAGCTGGCCAGCTCCGGTTGGAGCTGGCGGAAGGCGGAGAGCGGGTGTTCTCGTTGCGGGAAGTCCGGTTCGTCTGATCGTCAGGCAAAGGCTACGTGGCGCGTTTGATCAGTGCGTAGTCGTCGTCCGTGTAAGGCCCGAATGTTGCTTCGTAGCGCTTGCGGACATCCAGATAGTAGCCAAACATACGCTGGTCTCCTTTCAGGGCGCTTTGGGTTATCGTTTGTCCGCGGGCTGGATCATGAATAGAATACTGTATCACACATTCGTCTTCTGGTTCAAGTTTTGGGAAACCGACCATGCGCAATTTTGTATTCAGGGAGACTATGACTTCCGAACCATCGAAGACGTCTCTTGCCAGATATAGCCCGTTTCCTGCAGGTTCACTTATGCGAACGATTGTTAAGATGTTTTTTTGCTCCATCCTTGATGCCTTTTTTTGAAACTTTCATTGCACCTGCGGCCGCGCCCTTCGTATTACTCCCGGAGCATTTTACCCCGCTGGATCGGAGGAACTCCATCCGCCATCCACGACGGCATCGGTTTTTTCATCAGGTAATGGTCGAAGAACTGAGCCATCCGGGTTTGGAAGTCGAAGCGGTTGGCGGTTTTGACCGGCCAGTGCGGCTCGCCCCGATAGTTGAGCATCCATGCGGGTTTGCCGAGGCGGCGCAGAGCGGTGAACCACTCGATGCCTTGTTCCCACGGTACCGCTCCGTCATTGTCGTTGTGGAGGATCAGCAGGGGGGTGTTGATCTTGTCGGTAGTGAAGATCGGGCTGTTTTCGTAGTAGCGCTGGAAGTGACTCCATGGCGTGCCGCCGATGCGGCTCTGGGTGTGCTCATACTGAAACTGCCGGCTGCGACCCGAGCCCCAGCGGATGCCGCCGTAGGCAGAGAACATATTGACTACCGGCGCGCCGGCCTCGATGGCGGCGAACAGATCGGTCTTCGTTGCCAGGTACGCAGCCTGGTAACCTCCCCAGCTGTGCCCCTGCATCCCGATGCGCTTTTTGTCGATAAAGCCTTCACTAAGCAAGCTCAGTACACCACTCATCACGCAATCGTAAGCGCTTTCGCCGGGGTAGCCAACACGATATATCACGTCCGGATTGAAGATCACGTAGCCCTTGCTGGCGTAGTGGCTGTAGTTGATACTGCTGCGTCCGGGCACCGGGGTGCGGTGGCGGTAGAGCCCCTCGCTGCTGCGCTCGTAGTAGTTGACGAGCAGGGCGTGTTCCATGCTTGGGTCAAACCCTTCGGGTTTGATCAGTATACCGCTCAGGCTGCGACCCTGAGGGTCGACCCAGTTGTATCGTTCAGCGGTGCCCCAGTAGAAATCTGCCTGCTGCGGGTTGGCGGTGGATAGCTGGGTGCCTTTGTCTTTCAGGTCGCTGGTGAGCCAGAGGTCGGGGAACTGCCGGAAGTCCGCTTCGCTGTAAACAAAGACATCCTTGTTGCGCGCTTTCATAAAGTCGCCGTAAGTTTTCGGGCCGTTACGGAGACTTGTGAAAGTGCCCGTTTGCAGATCGAGGAGGCCGTAGCCACCTTCGTAGGAGAGCTGGTTGAACGTACCGGCCAGTTGTACTTCAGCGGGGTCGATGAAACGGTTTTCCGGCTCAAGGTCTATCAGGGAATAACGGATGTTTTGTTCGCGGCCTTTCGTTAGCCTTTTCGCGGGTGTTTTGCCGGTGGGGTCGAGCTGCCAGAGGTCGTAGCGGTCGGCTACGAAAAATTTGTTGCCGCCCGTAAGCGTGCCTTCATAGCCGTAGCTGCGTGGGTGCATCGGCCGGTCGTTGATCTCGTCGTAGAAGGTGCCGGTTTCGTTGGTGGTCAGTACGTGGTGCCGGGCGGTAGCGGGGTCGAAGCTGTTCCAGGTTGTATCCGTCGGGTTGTACCAAATGAGGAAGTCGCCACCGTCTAGCCAGCGTGCGGGGGTGATTTCGCCATCGAGCATTGAGGTGCGTTTACCCGTTCGGAGGTCGATAATGGTGGTGTTGCGGGCACCGGGGCCGCCTTCCCACATGGTTTGTTTGGAGTAGGGGCGGTCGTCGTAAACCATCACGTAGTGGCCGGCACGGTCGTTGGCCTGGTAATCGTAGGGCAGATCGGGGGTGCCAAGCTGCAGGAAGTCACCCTTTTGGGTGCGATAAGCAGCAAGGTAGGTGCGTTTCTCTTCACGGCTGAGGCGGAGGTTTTCTTCGGTGTACATCCGGGCATCTTCGGTGGTCCAGATTTCTACATCGGCGATTTCTTCGTCGAGCAGGGTAGTGTCGCGATCGGGGCGGCGGGGTGTGGTGCCGAAGAAGAGGTATTCTCCGGATTCGCTGAAGCTCAGGTCGCGGTCGTCGGAGATGCGGTAGCTCTTGTCCAGCCACGCTTCGGGGTCGTCGGAGATGCGTTCTGCGGTTTTATCGTCGTCAGCCCAGTGATACAGAAAGAAAGGCTTCTGCTTGTCTTTGGCTTCTTTTTTAGAGGAGAGGAAGGCAACCTGTGTACCGTCATTACTGAGACTGATGTTGGTGTAGTCGCCTTCGTTTTTGCTTAGAGCGTCCCACACGAGTTCATCGGGGGATAGCCGGAGGATACCCGCTTCCCAGCTACTATCCTTTGCGGTTTGGTGAGCAACGATCACTGGTGCGTCGCGGGCAAACTCGTATGCTTTGACTCCTTCGAGATAAAAGCTGTCCTGATTGAAAAAGTCCCGGACGACAAGACGGTGAGCGTCCTTTTCTATGCCCTTCTGGAGGCTGTCAGGAAGTGCAGAAGCAGTAGTGTAGGCGTAGCGCCCACTCCAGCGTTCGCCGGTTTTGAAGCTGTAGACATTCGGGATGAGTAACGGCTCCGTATCTTCCAGGTTCCAGACCAGCAGGGTGTCCATGGCTTTTAGTTTGTCTTTCGCTTTCTTTTTTTCCGAAAGTTTGATGGCCTTTACGGCCTCCATTCCTGGTTTCAGCAGGCCGATGAGGTGCTTTCCGTCGTAACTGAGCCTGGCGCGGTGCAGGCGCTCAAAGCGACGTTCGGTCTTTGCCCGGGCATCATAAACTACCGCAGTTGGGTCGCCAAGGTCTTTTTCGAGGGTGTAAAGAACATGAGTGCCATCGGCGCTGATCTGTTCACTGCGAATTTGGTTCCACTGCTGCATGTCTTTTACCGTGATGGGCCTTTTCTGCCCTCCGGGAGATCGCTGCGCATGGAACTGGGCGCTGACGCAGGTGCAAAGAAGAAACAAAATGAGCAGGGTGGGGAGGGTACGTTGCATAGTAAGGTTATTGCATCGTAAACCTACGAAATGAATAAGAACTCACCGGAAGCCTTCATCCGTCAGGCGATTTCTTTTTGCTTCATGACTTGCCCCCACTCGCCAGTCGAATTCTTTTTTGCTTCATGTTCTCCTTGGGCAGTCTTCGTCTCATCGTGAGATTGTGGTCTTCTGGTTAAGATGCTACTGTTGTGGGCAAAAAAGTTCGCCTGTCGAGTTGGGTTGTCCTAATCTGTTGACTGAATCGCCTGATGGCTTTTGGTTCTGCCTGTCGAATGAGGTGAGGACTAAGCTCAGGCTCCGCCCATCTGGTTTTGCTGGTTGCGCTGATTTGCCCCCACTCGCCAGGCGAACTTTTTCGCTTTACGCTTATTAGGATTTCTGAGTGGCCAACCTTCGATTGCTACGGAGGGACTTATCCGGGCAGTTACCCTTACTGCCAAACTCAATCCAGTAAATATTACTTGTCCATTATGCTAAAATACCTTCCCCTTTTGTTGATATTCACGTTATTCTCAGCCTGCGAAGGCAATACCGCCGCCCGCAAGGCGGCACGGGGCGAAAATTTTGTGTCGGACCCGGATCATTTATACTTCAAAAACATTCGTGCCCGGCATTATGCCGGAGAGGAAGTTGCTCAGCGAGCTACGATTTTTCGCCACGATGCTCTCTTTATTTCTGACGCCAACCTCCGGCCGGTCCTGATTGACAACTGGCTGCAGGACCGGGCAATAATTCGTTTTGAATTGGCAAAAACCGATTCCGAATGGCAGTTGCAATCTGTGGTGGAGGGAGAAGGATCAGACGTGGAACTTTCCGTTCCTCCAACGAACGAAGAACTTAACGTACTTCGTGAATTGCTCCTTGGCAAGGGAGATCTCCTGCTTGTTTTACCTGGAGATACTCTGTCTGCTTTCCCCGAAGCTTCCGGCAGACAGGCTGCAAGGGAGGTGCTTAACGATTATTTGAGGATGGTAGGTTTTGAAGGTTAGCGGAAGTGGAGACACGAACAAACGATCTTTTACAGCGTATGGCCCGGTATGGGGTCAGACTTACAAAATCTGACTTCTTTTTTTCCTACTTTTAGCCTGTAATAAAAATCAAGCCCATGCCCACCGCAGCTTCTTCCACCGCACCACCCGCCACCGCCTCCTGGATCGCGGGGATGGAACCCGATCAATACGATGCCAACCTCGCTTCCGGCGTCCGGCTCGCACTGGATGGCCTGACGGGTGAGAACGGCAGTGCCCGTACCACAAGTTGGGATTTTGGGGCTTACGTCGGAACGGGAGAAAACGATGAAGTAAATACCTATGCCCGCGAGGAAGTAGCCAGCGGGGCTGAGGCCCTTCTCTTTCGACTCTACCAGCAACCCGGGATAGAAGACATCAGGCAGGTCCTGAAGGGCATTGATCTCAAGGCTGTTTCACTGCACTGTACCCTTCGCTACCCGGGGCAAGACCCCGCCGAGCTCTTTCGTGACCTCGTGCGCTACCTCCGTCAGGAAGGGATGGATCTGACGAGCATCTCCGGATCGGTAGATTTTGACCCGCTGCTGGATTGGTCCGAACCACCTTTCCCTCCGCTGATCCGCCTGCTGTTTTTCGTTTCGCGTTGGATGCCTGAGTTCTCCGTTCTTCAGGTCAATGCTGCAGGCTTCAACAACGGTGTTTCCGAGGCCGATACCGAACTTGCGCTTACTATGGCAAAAGGCGCCGAATACCTGCGGCAAATAAATGAACACAATTACCCGGTAGCTCTCGCCAATAAGCACCTGCAGTTTGCCTTTACCCTGGGAACCTCTTTCTACGGCGATGTGGCCAAGCTGCGCGCTTTCCGCGCGCTGTGGTCTCAGGTCCTCGAGGAGTTGGGGCTTGAAGATGCCCCACTGGCACAAATCGCAGCGCACACGGACATCACGATCATGACGGGAGACGCAGGGGAAAATAAGCTCGCGCTTCACCTCCAGGCCCTGGCTGCCGATCTCGGGGGCGCAGATATCTTCTTCCCCGCACCAGCTGAAGGGCCACAAAGAGAAGCCACTCCGGAAGGACGCGCTCAGGCCCGCGCTATCCCCAATGCTTTCGAACCCGAAGATAGCCTCTCCGATGCAGCATACGTTGATCATACTTACCTCGATGACCTCACCATTGCGCTGGTCAAGTCGGCCTGGACACGCTATAAGACCATCCAGGACCAGGGCGGGTTTGCCGAAGCCTCCGACTTTTAATTCTTCCTTTTATCCGTTGTCGCAGGAATTTTACGCTAGATGTCATTAGCGGTAAATCCGCCACGTCGGTAACCTGACGACTTTAACCCGGACGGAAGAAATCAGGACTTCAATCCTGTGTAAACACCCGCTGTGATCAGGTGTCCTACGAGCCACTGCACGTTAAATCTGCACCGAATAAGCAAAATATGCCTACAATTTCCGACAAAGCCTGGAGCCACCAGGCCAAACAATTTACGCTCACCAACGCCCGGGGAAATACCGTAAAGCTTACGGATTATGGCGCTACTGTAACCTCCATTGTTATCGATGGCAAAGAAATGGTTTTGGGCTTCGATGACATACAGGGCTACCTCGGCGAACAACCCTACTTCGGAGCCACCATAGGGCGGTACGGAAACCGGATCGCTAAAGGGCAATTCACACTGGATGGAGAAACCTTTCAACTTCCCGTCAATAATGGCCCTAATTGTTTGCATGGAGGAATAGTTGCTTTCGATAAAAAAATCTGGAAAAGTGAGTTCTCCACCAACGACAACGAAGCTTCAGTTGCTTTTTCGTTAGAGAGCGAAGACGGGGACGAGGGCTTTCCCGGCAAACTGAGTACCGAAGTCGTTTTCGTCTGGACGAACAACAATGAACTGAAAATCCAATACCAGGCGGTTACGACGAAACCTACCGTCGTTAACCTCACCAATCACTCCTATTTCAACATTAGTGATGCCCCTACGATAGAAGGGCTGGAACTGGAACTGAAAGCAGCGCAGTACGTCCCGGTCGACGACGCGTCTATTCCCCTCGGACACCTCGAACCGGTAACGGGTTCACCGTTCGATTTTACCACCGCGAAGCCGGTGGGCCAGGACCTCCGGGCCAATCATCCGCAAATAGAGATCGCCAACGGCTACGACCATACCTGGGTGATCGACGGACATTCGGGAGAACTCCGGGAGTTCGCGCTGCTAACCGATCCGGTAAGCGGACGTAAACTGCGCGCTTTTACGACCGAACCAGGGGTTCAGGTTTTTACCGCAAACTTCGCTGAAGGGCAGTTCAAAGAAAGAAACGGCAGGCCGGTCCTGCCCTACGGTGCCATTTGCATGGAGACGCAGCATTTCCCCGACTCTCCCAACCAGCCAAACTTTCCTTCAACGGTGCTGCGGCCGGGCGAGGTATACTCCAGTGCTACTGTCTACCGCTTTGAATAGTTGGTGTTCGGTCATAATCCCGACACTGAACGAGGAGCGACACCTGCCCGATACGCTACGTCGTTTGCCGCTCGAGGAGGTTGAGGTGGTGATTTCCGACGGGGGGAGTTCCGATAATACGCGGCAGATCGCCCGCTCCTTCGGAGCGATTGTGGTTGTCTCCCCACCGGGGAGAGCCCGGCAACTTAATACCGGTGCAAGAGCAGCTTCCGGGCAATGGTTCTACTTTTTGCACGCAGATACAACGCCACCCCAAAACCTTTCACTGCACCTGCGCGCCGCCGCCCAAATCGGTTTGCCTGCCCGTTTTGCGGTTCGTTTTGATCGTGAAGATGAAAACAGGTGGCTGGCTTTGTTCGGGCGTATGAGCAAGTATGATGTCAGCGTCTTTCGCTTCGGAGACCAATCCCTTTTTTTGAGCCGTGAGCAGTTTCAATCGAGTGGAGGTTACCGGGAAGACCATGAGTTGATGGAAGGACATGAACTGGCGCGACGAATCGAAAAATCCGCAGGAGGATTTCGGGTAATGAACGGGGCCGTAACGACCTCTTCCCGGCGCTATCTCAGGTACGGAGTGGTGTTCACACAGTTGGTTTTTGTCCTGATCGTGGCACTCTATTACAGCGGTATTCCCCAGCGCAGGCTGGTGGAGATCTATAAGTGGGCGTTTTCATAGCAAGCTTATACAACGTAGCTTGGTGTTGACCGAAACGAGCCATCTTCCATCCACTCGAGCATCAGATAAGCGGGGGGGAGCATCTCCTGCTGAAAAGCGGTGTTGTCGGGATTAATAAAGAAACTGGTTGGCGGGCAAAGATGAACCTCCAGGTTTTTCCACCTCACGGTACGCCCGGAGTGGAAATGGCCGCAAAAAACCTTGCGTGGCCGACGATCAGTGGTTAAAAGCTTAATCAGGTCATTAGTTTGCTTTAGTGGGTAGGTGTTGTCCATAAAGGTTACTCCCATCGGAACCGGAGGGTGGTGAAGAACTACACTGGCGTCGGGAGAGTTCTGAAGGGCGCGGCCAAGCCATTCGATCTGATTACTATCGACTTTTCCCATAGATGAATCCAGGAAAAGGAAATCCTGGTCTTTGACCCGAACCAGCCCCCGGATCGGGTCCTGATTATGGCCTCCGAGGAAAAAAGCGTTGCGCAGCATCACCCGATCATCGTGGTTGCCGGGAGTAAGGTAATAGGGAACGCCCAGGGGGTCCAGCCGGGCTCGAAGCATATGAAATATTTCCTGTTTGGGCTCAGCCGCGCAGAAGTCACCAGTAAGGAAAATCGCGTCAGGTTCGCGCTTCATTAGGTGCGCAAGCACCTTGTCTAACCGGGCGTTGACATCCAGCCCCATCAGCAGTTCGCCGATAGGTAGCAGGTGCAGGTCCGTGATTTGAGCTATTTTTACGTGCACGATCAAGGGGGTATCGAACGCTAAAGGTAGGGGTTAAGAAACTTAATCCAAACCACTTGCAATCAGATAAATTGTTTTTGGGCGCGGACGCAGGATGCAATGAATTAGGATTAAAGAGCATGGTTGGTTCATATGCTCAACACCGTAGCCCTTAACGTCGTTTCATCATTTACATTATTCTTTTATTCATGCCATTACCTCCTACCGCTTTGTCTTTACTTAAAGGTGACACTTCCCTTCACAACTTAGACCTCCCTGAACTCGAAGGGCGCACCGCTCTCCCTACCGGGGAAGACCTGCGGGGGAACATCGAGAACTACATCGGCATGGCCCGTGTCCCCGTCGGGCTGGCAGGCCCGCTGTTGATCAGCGGCGAGGAAGCCTGCGGTGAAGTGATGGTGCCCCTTGCCACCACCGAAGGAGCGCTGGTTGCTTCTTACTCCAGAGGCATGAAAGCAATCACCAGCGCGGGTGGTGCCGTAGTACGGGTATTAGAAACAGGAGTTCAGCGCGCTCCTTACTTCAAGCTGGAGGACCTGCCAGCGGCCGGCAGATTTGTTGCCTGGGTACTGGCTCACCTCGAGGATTTTGCTGATATCACTTCGAAGACTTCCCGCTACGCCAGGTTCAAAAAGGTTAAGCCAATTCTGGAAGGTAACAGTGTTACTCTCGTTTTCGAGTTTTTTACCGGAGATGCTGCCGGGCAAAACATGGTGACGATCTGCACGGATCAAATCTGTCGTCATGTCATCGATGCATGTGGAGAAGTCATACAGGAATTCTACATCGAATCGAATGCATCGGGAGATAAAAAGGCCAATCACCAGAGCTTCCAAAGCGTCCGTGGCCGTAAGGTCTCCATCGAAGTGACCTTGCCCCGCTCCGTGGTAGGAAAGGTGCTCAAGTCAACTCCGGAGAACATGGAGCGCTTCGGTCGGGCCGCGGCTTACGGATCTTTGAAGACCGGCACACTGGGGGTTCAGGCGCACTGCGCCAACGGCCTGGCTGCACTGTTCATTGCTTGCGGACAAGACGCTGCTTGCGTTGCCGAAGCCGCTGTGGGCATCGTCCGGATGGAGGTAGACACAAACGGAGACCTCTACGTAGCGGGTACGTTTCCTAACCTCATCGTCGGTTCGGTCGGTGGCGGTACCCGGCTGGGTACCCAGCGCGAATGTCTCGAGATAATAGGTTGCTACGGTGCCGGCAAGGCTAACCGGCTTGCAGAAATCACCGCCGGCGTTTGCCTGGCGGGCGAGCTCTCTATCCTTGCGGCACTCGCCGAAGGACACTTCGTGCAGGCGCACGCCTCGCTGGGCAGACGTAAGGACTAAACCGTTGCCGACAGTTTTACATCTTCCGGAGCTCTTTCTTGAGAATTTTTCCCGTTGCACTCTGAGGCAATTCGGTCAGGAATTCTACCACGCGGGGGTATTTGTACGCTGCGATGCGTTCCTTGGTCCATTCGCGAAGGGCTTCGGAGGAAACCTCCTGGCCTGGTTTGAGTACCACGCAGGCTTTGACTTCTTCTCCGTACTGATCGTCGGGTATACCAATTACGGCGACCATCGAAACGGCTTCGTGCTTCATCATAACGTCCTCCACTTCGCGGGGGTAAACGTTTAGCCCGCCACGGATGATCATATCTTTGGTACGGTCCACTACGTAGAAGAAGCCTTCTTCGTCTTTCGTCCCGACATCGCCGGAATGCAGCCAGCCGTTTCTGATCGTTTTCACGTTCGCTTCCGGCTTGTTGTAGTACCCTTTTGTTACGTTATGACCACGGTAGATGATTTCACCTTTCTCTCCGTTGGGGACTTCCTTGCCGTCTTCGTCCACAATTTTTACCTCAACTCCCCAGACGGGTTTGCCAATCGAGCCCGGCTTCCTGCCTGATTCAATCTGGTTGAAGGTTACAACCGGGGAGCCTTCCGACATGCCGTAGCCCTCCAGAATTTCGACATTGAACCGTGCTTCAAAATCTTCCAGCACTTTTACGGGTAAAGATGCTCCTCCGGAGAGGCACATTTTCAGGGTGTCGGATATGCCTCCGATGTCTACCTTGTCGCCCTGATAATTGAGCAGCCCCCAGTACATCGTCGGGACGCCGGCAAAGAAGGTTACTTTATGCTTCTCCATCAGTTCAAGCACGACTTCGGCATCGAAACGGGGCAACAATACGTTGGTGGTGGCCCGGTACACCCCCGCGTTCATCATCACGGTCATCGCGAAAATGTGGAAGAGAGGGAGTACAATCAAAAGAGTGTCCTCTGAGGTCGGCTTGAACAGATCGGCCGAGACTATTGCGTTCAGCGCAAGGTTGCTGTGGGTAAGTTCGGCTCCTTTGGGCTGACCGGTGGTACCGGAGGTGTAGATGATTACTGCGGTGTCTTCGGCTGAGGTAGCGACGGTCTCGGCGACGGGCGATTGCCCGTTCATGAGCATGCCCAATGTTTTCAGGTCGGGGATCGGAGATGGATCGGTTGGCTTTGCCGTAATGACATAAAGGTCTTTACAACTGTCGGTAGCCACAAAACCGGCGTGCCCTTCCTCTAGCATCGGCAGGCCCGGTGCCCCCAGGAAACAGAAGTAAGCTTTTGCGTCAGAGTCCTGGAGGTGGTAAGCCACTTCGTCTTGCTTCAGCAATACGCTGAGCGGAACCACGATACCTCCGGCTTTCAGGATGCCGAAGTAGACCATCGGGAAGTAAGGCACGTTGAGGCAACTCAACGCGATCTTGTCGCCCGGTTCTATACCGTTAGCAATAAGGCCATTCGCAATTTGATTGGCGGCACCGTTTACCTGCGCGTACGAGAGGTGGGTGTCCTGGAAGATAAAGGCATCTTTAGCGGGATGTCTTCTCGCACTGTCTTCGAGGAAGGATGAAAGGTTTAGCATGATCTTATCTTTAAGAACTCAACGTAAGGTCCGACCAATATATGCAACGCCAGCTCAGGAACGAAGTAGTTTTGACGCATCACTACTCAACGATGGCTCATTTCCGGTATTTATCGCTTAGTCCACTCCCTTCCCGGATGTGCTCGATCACTTTTTGCAGCCGTCGTGCTTTGGTGACTTCCCGTTTCGCGTCGTTGATGGATTCGCAAAACTCCCTTTGCTTGTAGGGCGTGAAACCGGAGTAGAGCTGCTCAAGTTCCGGATCGTTCCGGAATGCTTCCAGCAGTGCCGGGGGGAGCTCTGCCTCCGGAGCCTTAACTGGTGCCAGTTCTAATCCCTCTTTTTGGTTTTGGATGGCCTCGGTGAGGAAGCCCCGCAGCAGCTCTGGGTCCACTTCTTCCTGACTGGCGAAGCGGAGTTGCCGCTGACTTACCGTTTTCCCGGGGCTGGCGTTTACGAGTATTCCGTCGGGGTCAGACAAAAGCGCTCCCTGCCCGAACCAGACACCGAGGTAGGCTTTGGCGTAAAACAGACTGGCTACGTTCTTTTTGCCATAGCCGTAAACGGGGATGTTCCATTTTATACTTTCCTCAAGGTCAAAACTGAGAAGGACTTCGCGCATTGCCGTAAGGCCCGCCCGATAATGATCGGGGGCGTTCGCCAGGTAATCTTCAGGGGAGCTGGGTTTGTACATTCGCCTTTGGGTTGAAGCGGCCTTTGGGCTTTCAGGAAAGTGCCGGGGCCGGCATATTCCTCAATTTACCTAAACCTCGGCACCCAGCCAAACTTCGCATCCTTCGGTACAATTCTGACAGATGTCGATTTCCGAGCGGCCTTTGAGCAATTTGGTCCGGAAATCATCGTAAGCAGCTCCTTCCCATACCTGATCCAACGATTCTGTCTTCACATCGCCAAGGCGGTGGGTGACATCTTTATCGAAACAGCAGGGCGCCACGAGACCATCCCAGGTGATGACGCAGGAGTGCCAGAGTTTCCAGCAGTGGTTCTGCATCTTGTTTTTCTGGCCATAGGTCCCATCCTTCTTTTTATAGTAGCGGGAATACTTCTCATTAGAGGGCATGAGTGGGTTGCCATGCTCGTAATCGTAGAGCTGAGCGGTTTTGAACTTCACCTCGTCGATGCCGATTTCATCGGCCAGGCGGACGACGTCGCCCATCTGGTGCTCGTTTGGCTTCACGACCAGAAACTGAAAGATAAGATGGGGAGTAGTGGAGTTGAGTTCTTTTTTCCACTTCACCAGGTTACGGG
The DNA here is from genome assembly GCF_008014675.1 of Neolewinella aurantiaca. GTDB lineage: Bacteria > Bacteroidota > Bacteroidia > Chitinophagales > Saprospiraceae > Neolewinella > Neolewinella aurantiaca. The sequence goes on from NZ_VOXD01000016.1 coordinate 128,740, forward strand.
CGCCCTGAAGGACAGATTCCAGTTTGCCCTCTTTGCGGTACTGCTCGTACACTTCCTGGGTCGTGCCGTCTACGGAAATAATGAGCCGGTCCAGCCCGCTCTCGATGGTGCGTTTGGCGTTGGCGTCGTTAAGGAAGTGTCCGTTGGTAGAGGTAATGGTATAAACGCCGCGGTCGGAAGCGTCTTTTACCATATCCAGAAAGTTGGGGTTGATGTAGGGCTCGCCCTGAAAGTAAAAGATAAGGTAGATAAGGCGATCGGCGATTTCATCCATGGTGCGGCGGAAGAAGTCTGCCTTCAGGTTGCCGGTGGGGCGGGTGAATTCACGCAGCCCGCTCGGGCATTCCGGGCACCTCAGATTGCAGGCGGTTGTGGGCTCAAAAGAGACGGTGAAGGGCTTGCCCCATACCTGCGGTTTCTGCAGCCAGCGCGTGGCGTAGTAGCTGGCAACTACTTTTAACGCATTCCCGACCCTGCGGGGCGTTTGTTTGCGCAGAAAATTGAAGAGGTCGTTTGGGTATATTTTTGCCATTTGTGCAAAGATAGCAAGGAGGAAATGGAGTGCACAGGTTCAGTGTGTGATTACCGTCATTTTCAGGCGCGAACGCGGGTGCAAGGCACGTATTCAGGGCAGGCCCGTTACCGCAAAAAAGATGGCGATGAGGAAGTAATTCCTCATCGCCATTCGTTTAATCCAACAAATTTTGCACCTGCGTGAGCGCCTGCTCTTTATCGGAGGTCGGGCATCAGCTGTGCGTCAGTAGTTGGGTTTAGAAACCGTAAGTCAGGCCAAGAGCCGTGTAAGTCTGGAGACCGTCGGGGTACTCGAAACCAGCTTTGCGAACACCTACGGTGAAACCGAGTCCAACACCTTTCCAGAGGTCAGCGACGTTGAAAGAGTTGATCCATGTGTACTCGAACAGGCCTTCTTCGCTGGTCTGCTCAACGTTGTTTTCGTCCAGGTAAGAAATAACGGTCTTGTCGTTGCTGTAAGGCAAGAATACACCAAGGTTAGAAGACCAGGATACACCGCCGGGGAGTTCGAGAGCGTAGGTGGCTTTCACTTTAGCGCCAAGAGCAGACTGGCTGTCTACACCGTCGAAACCAGAAAAAGCGAAGTGGTAAGTGATAGGATGAGCAACTACCACCAGGTTAGGGATGGAAGACGGCGTCCAGGTTGCACCAATACCGAAGTCTGCAGTACCAGGGCTAAGGAAATTGAACACAGAAGTGTTGAGGTCGACTAAAGCCGTCGCCGCGAGATCCTCAGAGAAACGAAGACCGTAAAGAGAGGAGGCGATCAGTACGTCTCCGTTACGGTTCTCAAGGAAGCCACCGCCTTCGATGTCGTCCTTGGTGTCGTTGTCGAGTCCCTGCCAGCTTACGTTGGTCGTCAGGGTATTGCGCCAGTAAGTCTTTTCCTTGATGTTGTTGGCAAAAGCGTTGATGCCTACGGTAAGGGTAGAAGATGAACTGTTGCGGTTAGCGTTGGCCTGCCAGTTGCTGGAGTTGTTGAAGTTAAGCCCCAGAAGTCCGTTGAGCCCGGTCTGCCAGCCAGAAAGCAATTCGATTTTCTTTCCCAGAGCAGAGATGTCGCCGTTGAAAGAGTTTGCTTCAGCAAGCTTTTCGTTCTGCTTGGCAACAAGTTCTGCTTTTTGCGCTTTGAGTTCCTCAAGCGTCTGCGCCTGTACGGCTCCGGTAGCGAATACCATGAAAAGAATAAAAGAGAATAGATTCTTCATATAAGTAAGAATTGATTGATTTGAATTTTGATGACGACAGGTAACGACCACGTACGTTACTGTCCGGCCTTTTGGACGTAGTTTCATCAGAAGGTCACGCCTCTCGGCAGCACAAATGTGCAACGTTTTTCATTTATCAGGAAAGGACGAACGCCGTAACCCTCTCCGGGCACTAAGATCAATACACCTATTCGGTTGACGGAGAGGGAGAGTAGTGGCACTCCGGCTTTCCGGTTCTTCTTCTCTGGCCACAGCGTGCCAGGGGCACAACTTACTGACAAGGAGGCCGAAAGAGCAGGTGCGTATAACCCCGCCGGAACGAGCCTGAATATGTGAGAATGGAATTATTTGACCACTTTAAGCAGCCAAACGGGGATCTTTTTCCGGCACCTCTCGGGTGATAACACGAGCGGTTGTCTGGAAATTAATTTTTCGATGGCGGTTAGGCCAGGAAACGCGCAGGAGATTTTACCCCTCATGTGGTGGCAGGGCTGGCCCTTTATCGCGGCGGATATGAATTTCAACACCTTCCGAAGTCACTTTGCTGTACGGAATAACGTGCTCGCTCTCGTCGGAGCGAATGATGATGTTATTATTGTTGATAGTGATGACCTCTCCCCGTCTTCCGTCGATGGTTATTTCATCGCCAACGTGGAACTTGTCCCGGCTGTAGAATCCGGCAAGAATACTGGTTATTACATCTTTGCTCGCAAGTCCGTAACCGATAGCAAAAGCACCGGCTATACCCGCCAGGATGATGGACATGTTGTCCTCCATGAACTCTGTTTGCAGCTTAGCCTGCCGCAGGGCAATCAGCACAATATTGAGCATGATGAAGTAGAAAACAATATTAGCAATCAGGTTGCCTGACCTGATGCCTAGTGAGCGACAGGTAGTAAGGATCAGTTTCTTTACCGCATCAGCAATAAAAATACCGATCACCAGTACTAGGAATGCTGTGACTCCGTTGGGGATATATTCAATGAGATCCTTCAGTAAGTCCGAGATGATTCTTAGGCCCATTGCCTCCACGGCAGCCATGGAAAAAATGATGAGAATGAAGTAGTACGTCGTCGTAGCGATGATTGTACTCGGAACGAGATTGATCTTCGACTTTTCGAACATATCGATACTCATCAGCCGGTCAGCAAGCTTATCGACACCTACTGCACTGAGCAGCCGGTGAATAAGCCTGCGAACTAACTTGGCAAGGATAATACCGATGATGAAAATCACCAACCCTTTAAGTAATGCAGGGATTACGGTAAACAATTGCAACGCCTGATCGTACAGGGCGTCCATGATGCTTTTACTATTCTCTGGTTCTGGTAGCTGCATGTGGTGGATTAACGAATGACATCTTCTCCTTCAGGAGTTCCGGGTGTAGGAGGGGGAAGGCGGGAACTATCGTCTTCATCGATGGTAAGATATGAATCTTCAGGGTCAATGATACTACCGCCAGCTAAAACTGACATAGTGTCGGCCATTACCGGGAAAAAGTGTTCAAATATATCGCCGATAAGATGAATCGTCCTCAACCGTGACTCCACAGATTGACGGATTTCCTTTTCGTACTTACTTACGAAAACCTGGTGGTCTTGTTCTTGTAGTAGCAGGAAGCTGTTCATCGGTTAGTTGTTATTGCTCGCGAAAAGTTCTTGGTGTTTTCGCTTCGCTTTTTCTTTAGCTCTTTTGAGTTGCATCTTTATCGCTGATTCGTTCTTGTCGAACATCTTAGCAATATCTTTAATCTTAACTCCGTCTTTATACTTCAGAAGTAACAACCGGCGGTCGGTCTCACTTATATTGCGCAAAACATGACGAAGCTCGTTAACTTTCATGGTCGTCAGCGCGGTGTCCGGAACTTCTTCCGCTTCGAGGTCAGGGGGATTCTCGACTTCATCAGCGAATAAATCCCTGCTTCGTTTTTCTTTCCTGATCAGATCTATACAGTAATTGTAAGTCACCGAATAAACCCAGGTAGAAAACTTGGACTGGCCCTGAAACTTGCCCAGGCTAAGGAAAATTTTGGTAAAAATCTCTTGTGTTGCGTCTTTAGCTACTGCTTCCTTCTTCAGCATTGTAAGTGTCTTGCCGTAAATTTTTGCGGCATAGCGATCGTGCAACAGTCGGAAACAGGTGCTGTTTCTACGCTCCCGGTAAGCAATGATGATTGCCAGATCTTCCATTTCTGGATGACACAATCCACGGGGCTTGGCACTAGACATTCAAATAAAATTTCAACGAATCGCCAACGGATAAAACGTTAAAGATCGTTATGGAGACGTTAAGGCAATATTTTGGTCACGCAATATAGAGACGATATCTCAATTAGTCGGCTAATGAGTGACAAAAACTACATTGAGGGTGACTAACTTGTTGAAAATGAAAGAGTCAGGCGTGATATTTTTACAATTCACTGATTTTACTGTTCTCATTCCACCGTTCGTTCTGCACGCGCGGTGGCGGCAACGTTAAAGAATCCCAGTATAGCCTCCTGGCTTTCAATCTCAAAAATATTACCTGGAGAATTGGTTACGGGCAGGTCAAAAAGACCACTGCCTCCATTATTTATTTGTTCGGATACGATACGCAGGAAGAGGTAGGCTTCGTCGCTGAGCGAGATCACCTCTACCGCAATATGGTCTCCTTCTTCCAACGGGATGAAGCCTCCGTCTTCATCCTGTTTATTGATGGCAAAGCGAATGGGGAAAATGAAGGCAATGCCGTCGGTGCCGGAGCCGGGGCTGAAGGTGGCGTCGTAGGCGATGTTGAGTTCAGACGGGTTAAGCAGAAGCGTATCGTTGAAGGTGGTTCGGATCAGGTACGCATCACCGGTCCCGACGGGGTCCCGGGCGTAAAGCTGGGCGTAGAGTCCTTCGTCGAGCCCGAGGGATTCTTCTTCGAACTGAAAGCTGATGGAGTCGATGGTCGCCGTCCGGTTCATAGTGGTAGTAGAGGCGTACTGCTTGTCGCCCCGCTGAATCCCTAGGCCAAATTCCATATCCACTTCTCCCAGGGTTTCTCCGGGAACGGAAGGCTCCCAAACGTAACGGCCTTCGCCTTCGTGCTCAAAAACGAAGCAGTTGGGGGTAGGCTGCTGGTCTTCCGTCTGGCAAACGATTACCTGCGCATCGGTTACGGGCGTGGGTAAACGGTTGTCGTAATAATCCTGGCTCTCAGATAACAGGATGGCTTGGGGCTCCGAGATGTTGTTCAGCCAGGCTTCAACCACCAGCTGGGGCTCCACAAAGCGGGAGTCGAGTGTCACGGGGTCTTCGCAATTGTAGAAACTGAAACCGAGAAAACAAAGGAGCAGAAAACGGAGGGTTGACTTGATCATAATCTTAGAAAAATTGAGGGTTCGGGGTTATGGTTCTTTGCGGGTGTAAACAAGATTGACGAACCCGCTTGGGAAGGCTTCGGCGGATTGAACGGTAAAGTGAGTCTCTGCACAGCCCTCAGGAAACAGGGCTATGCCCTCACCGAGAACGCGGGGGATTATGGTCAGGGTCATCTCATCCACTAGACCTGCATTCAGAACAGAGCGAATGAGCTGGCCTCCGCCTATGATCCAAATATCCCCTTTCGCTTCGGAGGTTAAACGACGCAGACTCGTTGGGTCGATATCAGGAATAACGCTGGTTTGGGGAGTTGGCGTTTCCAGGGCCGAATTAGAGCTGACCACCAGGGTCTGCGCATCCGCATAGGGCCACGGAACATCGAATCCGAGGATTTCCTGATAGGTTTTCCGGCCCATCACTACCGTTCCGATGCTGGCGTAAAAATCGGTATAGCCGTAATCCAAACCGTCTGGGTTTGGGTACTCCTCCAGCCAGGCAACGGAGCCGTCGGGGCGGGCAATTTTACCATCCAGTGTAACGGCGATGAAGAGTTTCACTTTGCTCATGTCCAACGTTCTGTGCACCTGCGTTCGCGCCCTGTCTTATTGGAAAGTATTCTGGCGCGCACGCAGGTGCAGGGTGAGGTTTACTTGAATTTGAAGTTGTAGCTGATGCTAGGGATGATGCTGCCCACCACGCTAAGCTGGTTCGACTCGGTCATCACCGGACTACCCGGTATTACCCGGCCTTCGCTCTGGGTGCCGGAAACGGTGAAGGCATTGCGACGCCCGTACAGGTTGTACACCCCAAAAACCCATTGTCCCTGCCAACGACGGTCCGCATTTTCCTTCTTGGGGTCGAGCGTAACGGAAACATCGAGACGGTGATAGTCGGGGATTCGGAAGTTATTACGGCCTCCGTCTTCGTTGTGCGGAACGTAGTAACCGAGTTGGTAGTACCCCGCGCTGGCCAGCGTAACCGGTGTGCCGGTGTTGTAAACGAAAGTGGCGCTCAGGGTCGCCCTTTCCGACAAATCGTAAAAGCCGGTGATGTTGAAGTTGTGCGTTTGGTCGAAACGGTTGTCGTAGTACTCGTTGTTGTTTACGCCGGGGGTGAGGCGCTCACTCTTCGCGAGGGTGTAGCTGATCCAACCGTTGAAACGTCCCTTCACTTTTTTGAGTTGGAACTCCGCGCCGTAGGCGCGGCCCTCGCCAGACAGAGTCTGCCCCTCCACGAATTCATTGAGGACCAGATCTGCCCCGTCGACGTAATCGACCAGGTTGCTGAAGTCTTTATAGTAGAGTTCCAGACTGGCTTCGTAGGTGTTTTCCTTGAGGTTGCGGAAATAACCAACTGCAAACTGATCGGCCATGGAAGGGTCGATGTTATTGGTGCTTGGCGTCCAGATGTCGAGCGGAATCGAAGCCGTCGTGTTGCTGAGCAGGTGGATGTACTGCGCCGTTCGCTGGTAGCTGGCTTTCAGTGAGCTGTTGGGGGCGAGTTGGTATTGCACCGCAGCGCGGGGCTCGAGGTTGAACCAGTCTTCGACCACTTCTCCCTTTTCTGTTTCGGTTATTCCGGTTAGCGGGCGGGCAAACCCTACCCGCGGAGCTTCTCCGAACTCATACACCGGCCGGCCGCCGAGGTACGCAAAATGACTGAGGCGGAGACCATAGTTGAGTTTTACTTTGTTTTTGAAGAGGCTAAGCTCGTTTTCCAGAAATACTGCACTCTCTATGGCCCACTGATTGTTGATGCTGATGTCTATCTCCGTACCGTCGCTTACCGCAATCGCATTTGCGGGCTCGAAGCGGTAATAAATGCCCTGGCCGCCGAAACGGATCACGTTGTCGGGACTCAGGAAATAGCTGAATTCCGGTTTGACGCTGAAGTTCACGATGCTGGCGTCCCAGTCGAAGGCGTCCTCTTCGGGATCGTCCCCGAAGTTGATGGCATAATCGTAATCAGAGTAGTAAAAGGTGAGGTTGCTGAACAGGCGATCATTGAAAAGGTGATTCCACCGCACCGTTCCGGTGGTATTTCCCCAGCTGAAACCCGCCTGGTCGCCAGGGGCAAAAACATCGCGGCCCAGGTAGCCGGAAAGGAAGACCTGGTCTTTGTCGCTGAATTTATAGTTGGTCTTCAGGGTAAGGTCGTAGAAGTTGAGTTTCGTGCCGGAGAGATCATCGCCCAGGAACGGGGCGGCGAGTACGTCGATGTAAGACCGGCGACCGGCCAGCAGGAAGGAGGATTTGTCTTTCACAATCGGTGCTTCCACGCTGAGGCGGCTGAAGATGGTCCCGATTCCTCCCTGCATCTCGAATTGCTTGCTGTTGCCTTCTTTCATGCGAACATCCAGGATCGAGCTGAGCCGCCCGCCGTAACGCGCAGGGATGCCCCCTTTGTAAAGCTTCACGCCTTTTACTGCGTCGGGGTTGAAAACAGAAAAGAAGCCGAAGAGGTGGCTGGAGTTGAAAACGGGAGCTTCGTCGAGAATAACGAGGTTCTGATCAATAGAGCCTCCCCGGACGTTGAAGCCCGCGGCACCTTCACCCACCGAGGAAACCCCGGGTAGCAGCTGAATACTCCGCAACACGTCCACTTCGCCAAGCAGCGCGGGCAGGCGTTCGATAGTACTCATTTGAAGGTTTTCGACCGACATCTGAACCGCGCTTACGTTGTTGTCCTCTTCCTTCGCTGTTACGACCACTTCGGTGAGCGCCGTGCCGGATTCGGAAAGCTCGAAATCCTGGGTGGAGTTGCCAAGCAACTCTACCTCCCGGCGGACGTCCTCGTAGCCGAGGTAAGTAACGACGAGCGTATACTGGCCGGGGTCGACGGTGAGAGAGTAAAAGCCGTATTCATTGGTGGTGGTGCCCTTATCGGTTCCGCTCAGTAAAACGGTTGCTCCGATCAGGGTTTCGCCGTTGCCGGCATCCTTGATGTAGCCTTTCACGGTAACCCGCTCCTGGGCGAAGGCTGCGAAAGAAAATGCGAAGAATAAGAGCGTAAGGATGTAATGTCTTTTCATTCGTTTTGATTTGGGGGCAAAGGGTTTAGGGTGGGGTGAGCGCACGCTGTACGCTGAAAGTTTACCCCCCGATCGGGGGATATACTAAAGACGTTTCAAATTGGCAATGGATCATTGCCAAACCGTTAAAGATGTTAACGGCCCGGAGGGAGGGAATAAGGTGTTTTAATACAATTAACTTCAGTGGTTAGTAGCTCAGCACGGAGATGAAGCACTGAGGAGAAAAATCCTGGCTTGTCAGTTTAGCGGGCAATAGCCACACCGGTTTCTTCGCGGAGCATTTCTACTACGGCGTTGATCCAGCGTGGATCTCCGTTGAGAGAAGGGACGAGTTGGATGTGTTCACCTCCCCATTCTTCGAATTCTTCCTGGTATTCCAGTCCGATCTCGATGGTGGTTTCCAGGCAGTCGGCCACGAAGGCGGGGCTGAAACAAAGAACTTTTTTCGCGCCTTTGTTTTTGGCCAGGTCTTCGATCACGTCGATGGTGTAGGGCTTTGCCCAGTCATCGAACCCGAGCCGGCTCTGGAAGCAGGTGGTGTAAGAGCCTTCCTCGAGGCCCAGTTCTTCCACGATTGCCCGGGTGGTGGCGGCGCACTGCGCCGAGTAGCAAAACTGATTTACTTTGCTGATGGAGTTGCAACAACTGTTGGTTCCGTCGGCGTAGCAGTGGCAGTTGCTTGGGTCAGCTTTTTTGAGCTGCCGCTGGGGCAGGCCGTGGTAACTGAATATGATGTGGTCCCACTGATCGAGCGAGCCGAGGTCGCGGGCGTTATCGGCAAAGACTTTGATCAGGTCGGGGTGCTCGTAGTAGCTGTTGACAAAGTTGACGTTCGGGATGTTTTGCTCCTTCATCAGCAGGCGCATTACTTCTTCGTGGACCGACCCCGTAGTGGCACTTGCGTACTGCGGGAAGAGCGGGAAGATGGTGATGCTGCTCACCCCTTCGTCCATCAGCTCTTTGAGAGCCGATTCGATGCTCGGGTTTTGGTAGCGCATGGCCAGCCGGACGACGAACTCGTCTCCCATTTGCTCCGCAACGGCATCGGTGAGTATTTCACCGTAGTATTTAAGCGGGCTTCCGTTTTCGGTCCAGAGTTCCTGATAGAGTTTCGTTGATCCACCGGCTTTGAAGGGGTTCACGATGCCGGAACGGATGGGGGCAATGATGCCGCGCACGAGACCTTGCTGAACGGGGTAGGGGAGGTTGTCGATTACCCTCGGATCGGTCAGGAACTGACCGAGATAGCGGTTGACGGCAACGGGAGTCGGGGCATCCGGAGTGCCGAGATTTACGAGTAAGATACCTTGTTTGCCAAAGTGCTTTTGTACGTGCATGTGGTAGTAACGATCCTGAGGTGACTTGGTTTACAATTCTGTCGGGTACAATTGCTCTTTAACCATTTTTGCACCTGCGTGTGCGCCCGATCACGATTTTTGTCGGGCCAGCGAGGAAAGTTGCCTGATGTCGATCAGACCGGCGAGCATTGCGGCAACGATTCCTGAGGCACCAAGCAGTATGCAATCCGCCAGCCAGTTGAACAAAGAGAAATAAACGAGGGCGAGGCCGCAGGATGCAAAGAAAGTTGAGAAGAGCAATATCCGGAGCCAGGGCACCGTCGTACCCGCAAGGTGGTGCCAGCGGTGCGCCAGAACTGCCTGGGTGGTGGCCACGAAACCCTGGGTGAGCAGGGTTACAGCCGCGGCGCCTGCGGCGCCGTAGCGCGGCAGAGCAATAAGGTTTCCCCCCAGATTGAGGACGATGCCGAGGGCATAAATTTTGTTCATTCGCCCGATGTAGCCTGTCGCACTCAGGAGCGCTCCGTAGGCGTAATTGAGGCTTTGGGCCACAAAGCTGAAGGCCAGGAAAAAGAGGATGTGTCCGGTTTGCGGCTCCACAAATTTGGGGTACAGCAGTTGGGTGATTTCCTGGCTGTAGAAGGCAAGCGGAACCGCAGCGCAAACCGAGCCCGCCAGTAACAACTGGACGCTGAACCGCAGTAAAGGAATCAGGCTTTCCTGTTGTTTATGGAGCCGGGCGTACATCGGGATGAGCAGCCCCGCCAGCAGCCAGCCGATCATGTTCAGCGCATCGAGCAGCCGGTAACCGGCTGCGTAATGATCGGCCGCTGCGGCGCCGTCGGTCAGCATACGCTCGATCATTACGGCGTCGGTACGGGTGTAGGCTGTTGCCAGAAAAACGGCCAGGGCGTAGGGTGCGCCACCACGCAACAAAAGCGCGAAAGTGGCTTTCCTGAATCGGGGCAGCTTGCGGGGCAACCGGTCGCTGATCACCAGCACCAGCGCCGCTGCGGTAAATACCCAACTGGCAAGTTGCAGACCCGCAAACCGCAGGACGGTAAGCTCCTCCGGCACAAAGAGAAGAATACTACCGACGGAAAGGATCATCAGGCTTTTGTCCATAATGGAAAAAAAACCGTCGGTGGTATAGCGCCCCAATCCCGAAAGGTTGGACCGCAGGTAAAGCACGATACTGTTGAAAAACTGAATGCCTCCCGCAAGCGTCAGCAAATAAATGGCCTCGCCCCGGTAACCGAGTAAAATGCCCGCTGCGAGCAAGACAACGATGAACGCCGACCCCAGCAGAAGTTTGAGCCCAACGAAGTAGGGGAAGTATTTTGCCAGCAGGTGCCGGTGACCGGCCAGAACCCGGCTGTTGAAGAGTTGAAGGCCGAAGTCGGCAATTACCTGCAGCAGCATCCCCAGACCAAGCAACGCAAAATAAAGCCCGTATTCTCCTTCGGGGAGTACGTTCTGCACCGTCCGCTCTATGGCGAAAAGGTAAATGCCCTTGACCGCCAGGTTCAGGGAGACTTGCAGAATAGCATTGCGGAAGAACTGAGCAACCATTGATCAGGTAGTGGATGTAATTATGACGGGGGAGCGCTGCGGGGTGAACGAAAGCAGCAAAACGAGTTTCCCGTTCCGGTGCAAAGCTACGATATCGGGCCAAGTGCTAACTTTGTGGCCCAATCTGATCTGCCTGAACGGTAGCTGCGCGAAACCAGTGAAGGAGCATCTTTTCTGAAAGTCCCTTTCAGGGGCGTTTAGCGGCACGAGTTTCAGCTTCGCAGCGTCTTTTTAACTGGGTGAATCCGCCCTTTACCCCATCTGCTTATGTTGAGAATAATAATCATAAACGGCCCCAACCTGAACCTCCTTGGTCGTCGTGAGCCCGAGATTTACGGCGAAGACACCTTCGAGGACTTTATGATCCACCTGAAGGGCAAATTTGTAGATTCGGACGTAGAGCTTACTTATTTCCAGAGTAACCACGAAGGTGAATTGCTGGACAAATTGCACGAGGTAGGTTTTCATTATGACGGAATCATCCTGAACGCGGGAGCTTACACCCACACGAGTGTGGCGCTGGCGGATGCGATATCGGGCATTGAAACGCCGGTTATAGAGGTTCACATCTCAAATGTGCATAAACGGGAGTCATTTCGGCACCACAGCTATGTATCGTCTGTGGCGGAAGGAATCATTATCGGGTTTGGCTTACGGGGCTACGAACTGGCCGTCGAGTATTTTCTGTAAGTGCAGATGCCCCAGTCGGCAAAGCCGACAGGCAAACGTTTGATTTTTTCGCTGTCTATATTCTTGTATTCTATGTACTTTGTTTCCGGCATCCACACCGACGCGGGTAAAACCGTTACTTCCGCCTTTTTGCAGCAAGCGCTCGACGCAGATTACTGGAAGCCCATCCAGGCGGGCGACCTGAACTTCGGCGATTCTGACCGGGTGAAAGCCTGGACGGGCGCTCCTGCGGAGCGCTTTCATCCCGTTCGTCATGAGCTGAACACACCGGCCAGCCCGCACTACGCCGCCCGGATAGACGGGGTCGAGATCGGGCTGGACGACTTCGAACTCCCGGAAACCAACGGACGTAAGCTCATTGTTGAGGGAGCGGGCGGTTTGCTTGTCCCGATCAATGATCGGGAGACGGTGGCGGACCTGATCGTCAGGCTGGGCCTGCCGGTGATTTTGGTGTCGCGGCATTACCTGGGCAGTATCAATCATACGTTGCTGAGCATCGGGTATCTGCAGCAGCGGGGCATCCCGCTGGCGGGGTTGATTTACTCCGGCGGAGACAGCCCGGAAACCGTCCGGATCGTCGGGGAGCAAACCGGCGTTTGGCCGCTGATTGAATTGCCGGAACTGAAAACGGTGGACATGGCAGGTATTGACTTGCTCGTTAATCAGTTTGGGCCGGAGCTTCGTGCTGCTTTGGGGGGGTCTACCGCCTAGATCATAGCCATGGAGGGGCCTTTCAAGGTAGCTAGGGGTGGAGCAGATTATCCGCAGGATAATCGCGGAATTTCTTACTAAAATGTAAAGCGATTATGAGGAGGTAAAAGCTGCTGTATGTTCTGGAGTTAATGAGCCTCCGGTTTAGGAAACCGCAAAGGGATAGCTGTTTTAGCCAGCCCTTTACGGTTTTTGGTGAAACAGTATGCTCTCAGTGTGTTTCAAGCTTCAGATTTTATCGAGCAAAAGCCGAAAGTAAAGCTATCTTGATTTTTTAAAAAAAAACTCTATAATATCAGGCTTAAATATAGCAAGGACAGTACCATCTTCCAACATAATTAGGATGAGCCAGAACAGCGTTTCTTGCCACTAAAACCATTGAGGGGGGCGGCTCTAAAGCCGCCCCCCTCAATGATGGAATTATCACCTATTTGCATCAATTTCGCGCGATTTTGTCCTTTTATTGTTGGGCAACATAAGAGTAGAATTTTAAAAGAGGTGAAAGGATAATGCCTCGTCGACGTTATTCTAAAATTCTCTTTTTTAAGGCTTGCTAATGATTGCCGAAGCATAAAGCGTACAGATGCTTTTAGCACTTATCCTCTAACATTTTAGTTGCCATCGGGGTCGTCAATACAACAGGCATAGTTTCCAGGGTGACATTTTACTTTACAGTACTCAACAATTCCGACATCAACTACTTGTCCACCAATTTCCCGTTCACACCAAGTTGAACCTACACCACCACTATCGCAAGCTTCATCAACACTAATAAGAGTGCCGCCTTCATTAGTAGTACTTCTACACACACAAAGGATGGCATCAAGATCATCATCAGTGATACCAAGATCAAATATGGATGAATCGTCACTCGTTGATTTCTGATCGCCTTCCCTATTCTTTGCTAGTAAAGCTTTCTCCCTATTAGGACCATGAAATTTACTCCACCCGATTATTGGTGTGGACTCATTTGAACCCTCATTACCGATGGTATAAAGGTAGGATTTTCCGCCAGTACCGATTATTTCAAGACCTCCGGTACTCCTCTCCTTGACGAGAACTACTACCTCAGGAAGCGAAATAGGTTTCTCATGTTGAATACTATGAAATTTTTTTGAGTCAGTATTATAAAAGATAGTAAACCTCTCAAATTGATGGTAAACGATATCCGAAGCAGGAGTATCAAGATTAATTCCAAAGGCAGCGTCATTTTCACAAGACGTTGCTAGGAAGATCATCAGGAGTAAAGTGGAAAATTTCAAGTACATAATTAATTTATTTTTGACAACATGCAAAGTATCCGACAGCACATCCAACACCACACCTATCAACAACAAGTGGTCCTGTAGAAAGCTCGCATTCGGCAGTGCCTGGGCCTCCAGCATCACAAATATGTTGCTCCAGGCCGTCTGGAACACAATAACACTCTGCTCCTTTAGTACCAGGACTTGGTCCGATGCGTTTATTCTCCAGCACAAAGTTTTCCTCATTATCTGTTGTCAAATGATTAGACTCAGCTGCTGGTCCGGAAAAATTAGCGATTCCATGCACAAAATGGGTATCACTAGATGTAACTGACGAGTTAATTGAATAAACATACTCTTCATTATTTTCATCAAATAATCTAAGAACGTGTCTAAAAATTCGAGTCAAGATTTCTCTGTATTGACGATAGAACCATCTGAATGTTGGCCATCAAAATGAATGAAGCCGAATTTTCTATCGTTCGCTCCAGGTCCTTGGTGATTCTGCGATAGAAATTCATCCAGGCGAAGCTTCTTTCGACTACCCACCGCTTGGCTTCTACTACAAACCCCTTCGAGCCTTCCGGTCTTGATGGGCACTCAAAGACA
>NZ_VOXD01000017.1 GCF_008014675.1 Neolewinella aurantiaca
CGCAACCACGTCACCGTTCTCGTCGAGAAGGTTAACCACAACGTCCTCGATGCCTTCTTCGCCAGCGTCCTGCTGACCGTCAGCGTCCTCGTCAGTGAAGACGAAGTCACCAATAGAAGCAGTTTCGTAGAAACCGGCGTCGATGGTCGGGTTGTTTTCTCCGGACTCAAGAACAACTGGATCGCTCTGGCCGGTGGTTTCATCAGCGTCGCTGTCGGTAGCGTCATCACCCTGATTGGATGGTGTCGGCTCGTAACCGGCAGGCGTCTCAAACTCTACTACGTACTCTTCACCCGGGGTGAGGTCGACGAACTCGTAGAAACCATTTTCGTCAGTGGTCGTAGTCGCAACTACATCACCGTTCTCGTCGAGAAGGTTAACCACTACATCTTCGATGCCTTCTTCGCCAGCGTCCTGCTGACCGTCGGCATTCTCGTCAAGGAATACGAAGTCACCAAGTGATGCGGTTTCGTAGAAACCGGCGTCGATGGTTGGGTTGTTCTCTCCGGACTCAAGGACAACAATCTGGCTGAGACCAGTGGTCTCGTCGGCGTCGCTATCGCTGGCGTCATCGCCAACGTTTGCAGGGCTGGCCTGAAGGCCGGCAGGAGATACAAATTCTACCTGGTAGTCGTCACCAGGAGTAAGGTCGGTGAACTCGTAGAAACCGTTTTCGTCGGTGGTGGTAGTCGCAACTACGTCACCGTTCTCATCGAGAAGGTTAACTACAACGTCTTCGATGCCTTCTTCGCCAGCGTCCTGCTGACCGTCGGCGTCCTCATCAAGGAAGACAAAATCACCAAGTGATGCAGTTTCGTAGAGGCCAGCATCAAGGTCTATGTAATCGTCGCCTTCTTCGAGTACGACAGTTTCAGTCATTCCCTGCATTGGTCCGGTAGGAGTAGCGTCACTATCAACATTCTCTGCACCTGCGTTCGCGCCTGTGAACAGGAATCCGGTTGGAAGTTCAAACTGAACGCTGTAAGTGCCAGGTACCAGACCTGTGAACCCATAGACGCCGTTTTCGTCAGTAGTAGTTGTTGCAATTACGTCACCGTTTTCATCTTTCAGGTTTACAGTTACTCCGTCTACGCCGGCAGAAACTGGTTCGTCGTTGATGCCGTTACCATTGGTATCGACCCAAACGAAATTACCCAAGCTAGCACAAGCTGTCGGATCAACAGTGATGGTCACTTCGTCGGTATCAGTACAACCGTTTTCGTCAGTTACTTTAACGGTGTAGGTACTTGTTTCAGTAGGGTTAACTACGTAATCGAGGTCTGTAGAAACAACAGTTGCGTTATTATTTACAGTCCACTCAACCGTTGGGGAGATACCGGAGCCTGCAACCACGTTAGCAGTCAGCGTTACCTCCTGGTTTTCACAGACAACGTTGTTGTCGTCAGAGTTGCTAATCGCAACGGTAGGATTTTCATTTACAGTGACAGTAGCTGTTGCCTCAGCAGTACAGTCAGCTTCGCTGTCAGAATCCATGTAGCTGCTGGTAACGGTTACAGAGTAATCAGTAGTTGCTGTTGGGCTGACGGAGATCGTAGGAGTAGTTTCTCCTGTGCTCCACTCGTAAACGAAAGAACCATTACCGGCGCCGGCAACTGCAGTAAGCGTAGTGCTTTCTCCATTACAGATTGCTTTGTCTTCAACAGTAACAGTCGGTTCGGGTACTACTGTAATTTCTACGATGTCGCTTTCTCCACAGCCGTTGGCGTCGGTTACCATAACGACATAGTTATGAGAGCCAAGACCTGGAGTTACCTCCAGTTCATCGGTTGTGGAAAGGGTTACACCCGGATCTTCGAGATCGTACCAACGGTAAACGTACGGTGCGTTCTGGCTACCGAGGATGCGTTCAACGTGGAGCGTCTTAGACTCGCCGAGACAGATGATGTCGTCGTCGCTAGCGTCAGGAAGTGGAAGAGGGTTGACAAAGATCATACCCGTAGCAACAGTTGAACAACCGTTCGCGTCAGTGATCGTAACCGATGCGGTTTGCTCGGTTTGAACACTAAGGAAGATAGCTGCCTGGCTGGCATTGCCATTGCTCCATGCGTAAGTGAAAGGTGCTTCACCACCGGTTACGATTGCCTCGAGGGTAGCGTTGGAGCTACGGCAGATTGTAACATCATCGACAGTTACAACAGGAGCATCATTTACTTCAAGAGTGAATTGATCTTCAGCGGTACAGCCATTACGTACAACAGTAAGGATGATCGTTTTGAGGCCATCAGTTGCGTAAGACACGGCAGCAGGAGTACGGCCGGTCGCAGTAGCAGGAGTAGCGCCTGCACCGAAGTTCCAGGTGTAAATAGCACCAGCTCCGGCATCCGTTGCGGAGAAGACAGCGGTAGTATTTACATCACTTACATCTTCGCAGATCTCGGAAGGTCCGCTTATTTCAGCAAGGGGAGCATCAGGGTCTTCAAGGATTACTGTTCCGATTTCAATCGCACAGTCAGGAGCATTGCAGAAACGGGCGAAGAGGCTGTAAGTGCCAGCAGTGAGGCCGGCGAACGTGGTCTGATCACATGATTCGTAAGTAACTCCACCATCGAGGCTGATTTCAACTCCGATTCCGGATGGCTTTGTGACATTAACAGAAATGGAACCTTCAGTTCCTTCACATGAAGTTGGATCAACTTCTGCAGTGATCGAAACTTCCGGCTGAGGACGAACAGTGATGTTGACTTCAGTCTCGTCATTACATCCGTCGCGGCTGACAGTGAGGGTAGCAGTATTGGTTACTACCGAAGTCGCATCATTGTTGCTATAAGTAACTTCGTGAGGACCAGCGCCCGTTGCCGTAGCAGGAGTTGCGTTAGCTCCGAAGTTCCAGCTGTAGTTAGTTCCAGCTACTGTGTTGTCTGCGGTAAAGGTTACAGACTCATCGTCGCAAATTTCAGTTGCAGACGGAGTAATACCGGCAACAGGCTGAGGGCGTACCGTTACGGTACTTGTAGCTTCTGCTGTACAGTCAGCTTCGCTGTCGCTGTCAGAGTAGCTACTGGTAACTGTTACAGAGTAATCTGTAGTAGAAGAAGGGCTAACTTCAATTGATGGGGTTGTAGCACCGGTATTCCACAGGTAAGCGAAAGTACCGTTTCCGCCACCGGCAACGGCGGTCAGAGTAGTATTCTCTCCATCACAGATAGAAGCGTCTTCTACGGTAACAGTGGGCTTAGGAACAACCGTAATCTCTACGATGTCACTTTCTTCACAGCCGTTGGCGTCAGATACCATAACAACGAAATTATGAGTACCAAGGCCTGGAGTAACTTCCAGTTCGTCGGTGGTAGAAAGAGTCACACCCGGGCTGTCGAGATTATACCAACGGTAAACGTATGGTGTATTCTGGCTTCCTAGAACGCGTTCTACCTGAAGGGTTTTGGTTTCGCCGAGACAGATGATATCATCGTCGCTGACGTCTGGCAGAGGGAGTGGGTTAACGAAGATCGTTCCAGAAGCAACCGTTGAACAGCCATTCGCGTCGGTAATGGTTACCGTAGCAGTCTGTTCAACCTGAACGCTCAGGTAAGTTGCTGTTTCATTAGTGTTACCATTGCTCCATGCGTAAGTGTATGGTGCTTCACCACCGGTAATAGTAGCTTCGAGCGTTGCGTTGGAGTTACGGCAGACCGTAACATCCTCAATGACAACGGTGGGAGCTTCGTAAACTGTGACAGTAAAATCATCAGAAGAAGTACATCCCAGACGGGTAACAGTCAGGGTTACTGTGCGCGTACCGGAACCTGAGAAAGTAACAGCACCGGGAGTGCGCCCGGTAGCAGTTTGCGGAGTTGCGGTTGGGCCGAAGTCCCATTCATAAGTTGAGAGCAAACCAGCATTTACAGCGGAGAATACAGCTTCTGTATTGTTTCCACTGGCATCAGTACAGATCTCATCGGGGCCATTGATGCCAGCAACAGGGGAAAGAGGATCGTCCAGAGTAACGTTTCCTACTTCGATAGCACAATCAGGAGCGTCACAGAAGCGCGCAAAAACGTTGTAAGAACCTGCCGGTAATCCTGTGAAACTGGTTTGTCCACAGTCTTCGTAAGAAACTCCGCCATCGATACTGATCTCTACGTTCAGTCCAGCAGGCTTGACAACAGATACTTCGAAGGATCCGTTAGAAGCACTACAGAATGATGGACCAGATTCGGAAGTAATCGTTACTTCGGGCTGAGGACGGACGGTGATAATTGTTTCAGCGTCGTCGGTACAGCCATTCCGGCTCACGTCCAGAGTTACAGTACTCGTTGTTACACTGGTTGAGTTGTTGTTGTAAGTAACGGAGTGCGGTCCTGCACCGGTAGCAGTTGCGGGTGACGCATTGGCGCCGAAGTTCCAAGTGTAGGTGGTTCCAGCAACCGTGTTGCCTGCGGTAAAGGTTACAGACTCGTCATCACAAACTGAAGATGGGGCAGCAGTAATGTCAGCAACTGGTTGAGGCTTGACATTAATCGTTCCCATAACCGGAGTACTACAACCATTAGCATCTGTGATAGTCACAGTGTAAGTAGTTGTAGTTGATGGAGAGAACGTCGCGGAGGCGCCTGAACCGCCACCGTCAGACCATGCGTAAGTGAAGGGTACGTCGCCTACAGTAGTGTTTACAGTAAGAGTTGCAGAACCTCCGTCGCAGATTTCCTGATCAGCGATTGATCCCGCAGGAGCAGGCTTAACAGTAATGGTGACATTGTTAGAGTTGTCAGCATCACAATCAGTACCACTACAGATGAGGCGTGCATTGTACTGGTAAGTACCAGCTGCGAGATCGGTAGGTACCTCGTAAGAGTTACCTGTCGCAACGTTAGTCCATGAACCAGTAGTTCCTTCGCGGAAACGGATGATTACGTCGCTACAATCAAGGCCACCGGAAGGAGTAGCCGTGAGGGTAGCAGTTTCACCTAGACAAAGCGTATTGTCGGTAACAGCGAGAGTAACAACAGGATCTTCTACGACCGTGATGTTGATTGTGTTAGAGTTGTCGTTGTTACACCCTTCGCCGTCACAGATGTACTGAGCGCGGATTTGGTAATCGCCAGGAGCGAGGTCTGCTGCGGAGGTGTAAGTATCAGCGTCAGCAACAGTTACGTAAGAACCACCAACCGGGCGAATTTGCCAGCGAACGTCGCGACAATCGAGGCCACCAGACACTTCGCTTTCGAAAGTGATGGTCCCACCTTCGCAGATATCGGTACCGTTAGAAGTGATGGTTACTTCAGCGTCAGGAACAACAGTTACGGTAACCTGATCGGCAGAGCTACAGCCGTTAGCGTCGGTAGCCGTTACTGTGTAGGTTGTAGTAGATGTTGGTGTGACCGTCACCATTGCACCTGCGCCCGCGCCCTGATTCCATGAGTACGTGATGTTTCCGTTTCCGCCGGTAACAGAGGCAGAGAGGTCAACAGAGCCTCCGATACAGATAGAAGCATTAGAGCTGGCGGTAACTGATGGTCCGTTTTCGTCAACAAGGGTAGCGTCTTCAGCATCTACCGGGCAATCATCAGCGCCCCAGATCACGAATACATCGTAAGTGCCGTCGGAAAGGTTAGAGATAGTGTAAGAACCCTGGTTGTCGCTAGTGCTGTACGGGTACGATACTCCACCGTCGATACTGAACTTAATGCCGGTGCGGTTGGGGTTATCAACGTAAGAGATGGTAATGGTACCATTGTCTTCTCCACAAGTTGGGTTGGTAGATGTAACGTCGATGACTTCTGGATTGTCTTTGATAGTAACCGACTGGGTGTCGCTATCTTCACAACCATCCCGGCTAACAGTTAATGAAGCCGTTGCTGTTCCATTTCCGTTTTGCGAAGCAGGAAGCGTATAAGTTACCACGTGAGGCCCTGCTCCGGTTGCAGTTGCGGGGGAAGCATACTGGCCGAAGTTCCAGCTGTAAGCCGATCCACTAACAGTAGTAGTTGCCGTAAACGTTACTGCCTCTTCGGTACAGATAGAAGTAGGTGTGGCTGTGATGTTTGCTTCTGGCTGAGGCTTAACGGTGATCGTACCTTCAACAGATGCACTACATCCGTTAGCATCGGTGATGGTTACAGTATAATCCTTAGTTGCCGATGGAGAGAATGAAGCAGAAGCACTGGTTCCGCCACCGTCAGACCAAGCGTAAGTAAACGGTGCATCGCCAACCGTTGGAACAACGGTAAGTGTCGCAGACTCATCAGCACAAATTTCTTTGTCAGCAATTGTCCCGGTGGGGTCAGGCTTGACGGTAATCGTTACTGTATTAGAATTATCGTTTACACAGCTGGTTCCGTTACAGACAAGGCGGGCGTTGTACTGGTAGGTACCGACAGCCAGGTTAGCAGGGATTGTATATGTATTTCCGGTTGTGACCGTTGTCCATGCGCCGGAAGTTCCTTCACGGAACCGAATAATCACATCGTCACAATCAAGACCTCCGGAAGGGGTCGCGGTCAGGCTTGCCGTCTCACCGAGACAAAGTGTGTTGTCGGTTACAGCCAAGGTGACTTCAGGGTTTGCGACAACATTGATAGTAACAACATTGGAGTAGGCATTATCACAATCAGTACCGTTACAATTGTAACGAGCACGGAACTGGTAAGTGCCTGGAACCAGGTCAGTCTCACTTGTGTAAGTGGCGCCCAAAGCAATGTTGTTAGTATATGCTCCTGAAGTTCCACTGCGGAAATCCCAGCGAACGTCGGTACAGTCGAGCCCGCCAGAAGTTTCACTAGTGAAACTGACTGATCCACCCTCACAGATATCGGTACCATCAGGGGTAATGGTAATTTCGGGATCAGGAACAACAGTTACCGTTACCTGGTCGGTAGAACGACAGCCGTTAGCATCTGTAGCGGTTACAGTATAGGTTGTAGTAGATGTTGGTGAAACGCTTACCGTTGCACCTGCGCCCGCGCCCTGATTCCATGAGTACGTGATGTTTCCGTTTCCGCCAGTAACAGAGGCAGAAAGGTCAACAGAGCCTCCGGTACAGATAGAAGCATTAGAGCTGGCAGTAACTGATGGTCCGTTCTCATCAACTAATGTTACTGACGGTAAGGTAACCGGACAGTCCGTATCACCCCAGCGAACAGAAAGGCTGTAGCTTCCGGCATCCAGGTCATTAACCATATAGGTACCGGTTGCAACTGCAACCGACTGGTAAGTACCACCGTTGATACTGAATGCAATATTTGAACGACCGTCCTGAGGACCAAAAGTGAAAGTGATACTACCGTTATCTTCTCCACATGTTGGGTTGCCGGAGGTAACCGATACATTGGGTTCTTCGCGGATCCTGAGTGTGCCACTGGCAGTTGCAGTACATCCGGAGGCGTTGTTTGTTACAGTAACAGTGTAAGAGCCACCGTCGGACAACTGAGCATTGTTGAAGTTCAGGGTTTGAGTAGTAGCACCATTGCTCCAGAGGTAGCTGAAGTCGCTGTCAGCACCTGGTGCAGGATTAGCAGTAAGGCTTGCGCTTTCACCCTCACAGACAGTCGCGTTGTTTACAGTCACTGAGACTGATTCTTCAACGGTTATGGTAACTACATTGGATTCTCCGAGGTACAACTCACAACCGGGAATACGTGCACAACGAATGAAACAGGTTGTCTCAGTCAATACTCCGGGATCGTAAGATTGTCCGTTTGCTCCGGGGATAGCGACCCAATCACCGTAATTGTCTATAGTAGGAGGTGTACAGTTACCAGTAGACATCAACCAAACGTATTCGGCTGCGGAACCAGGCTCGTCTCCTCCGGAAGGAAGGCCTTGGTTGGTAATTACCTGAGGGTCGTAAGGAGAACAACCGGTTTGATTTGTTCCGATCACACCTCCATTGTCGTAATTCTGACGAACATTAACCGTGGTTTGGTCGGTATCAGAACAACCTTGTCCGTCGGTAATAGTAACGGTATAAGTAGTAGTAGAAAGTGGGGTAACGTTGATTGAGGATCCTGAACCACCGTTGCTCCACGCATAGGTATAATTACCATTGCCACCAAAGCCTCTGGCTGTGATGGTTACTGATTCATGCTCACAAATATCGTAGCAGTCTTCGGCATTCTTATCGATTGTGGATCCGCCAAGGTTGATATTAACGTCTCCGGTGGTGGCCGTCTGAAGGCTTGGTCCGCTGGTGGGCTGACTTATAACGTTGAAGAACGTCCAGCCAGAAGCGCCGAAGTTACTGGCCTGGTTAAGGTTTGCTCCGGTACCAACCTGGAAAGCACCTCCTCGCCGTTCTACGGCTACGGTTGCTCCCGCCAGACTGTTTTTACCTGTCAGGGTTCCTTCAAGTTCGGTGTAGTAGTACCAATCGCTGTTATTGACGTTACCAATACAGTTAGAATTTTCTACCGGGCTGCCGCTGGGAGGTGTAAAGGTCCGGCCACGGAAGAAGTAAGAGAAGTCAAACTTGAGGCTTGAATTGCTTGCATCGGTTGCAGTACCAGTAAAGATTGCGGTACCATTGGTATTTTCTACAAAGCTGGCGTTGCTCAATAGCCAAAAAGAACCAGCTGAATGGTTTTGCAGCAGTCCGTTTGGCTGGAAGTAAAGGCCGTAAGAGTTGCCAGAAGTACAAACGAGGGTGCTACTGGATGCAGATCGTGACTTCAGTGGATCTTCGCTACACTCTATCGCAGCCAGAACCGGATCGATTTCACAAGGATCTGTAATACAATCGATTTTTCCAAAATCAAATCCGCCGTTACAGTACAGGCCTTCATTAGAAGTGCTGTTACAGGAAGTATTGGTATTCGTTGCGGAAGAAGAAGTCTGGTAAGTATCATCACCGACTTTTACGTAGTCCAGGTTTGCATTGTAATCACAAACGCTGTTCTGATCATTGACGAAGTAGATCGCTACGTTTGAACCAGTTGTAAAATTGTTGTATGTATAGGTCTGGTAAGCATTGCTCAGGATGTATGTTGCCACGGTAGAACCATCAAGGCGCAACTGAAGTTGCTCTCCCCCACAATTACCCTTCGCGCGGAATTCAAGAACACAGTCTCCGTCGTTCTTGGGGCAATCGACATCTGCGTATGCGAGACCAGCTACAGTGTAAGACTGGCCATTGACTCCACCAGGTCCTTGTCCGTTACGGGTGTCGACCTGGACAGTGATGACACTAGCTCCACCGGGAACGTTTGGCACGTTGAACTCGAGCAGATCGATACAGCAATCGCTGCCAGCTGGGCCGAAGGTCCAGGTTTGGCTTCCGAGCACTACGCCGTCAACAACTGCGTTGAGGGTAACGTAACGACCATCCAGCGTGATTTCGGAGAAGGGAACCTTCATAGTGATGTCACGCGTCAGATCAGAAGTTGGGATAGGCAGGTCGAATTCAGCGATGCTGTTATATCCCGTCAAAGCGGTGAATACACCTGAACCTGCTTTTTCCACCGTGATATTGCGGAAGACAAAAGAAGCGAGCGACTGAAGCCCGGAGTTGTTCTGGGTGTTGTTTGTACATTGTCCGGCAGTTGCAGTGTGACTCACCCAGCTAACACTATTAGGGATAAGGCCGCGGTAAATATGAAAGCTGCTGTTCCCCTGGTTGGGCACGTTAGCCTTAGAGACAAGGTACTGGTTTCCGTCGCTGCCCATAACGGTAGTCGTCTGGCCGGGATTCGCACCTTTATATACTACCTCGACAACAACCTGGTAAACCTGGCTGCTGGAAGGGATATTCGTAATTGCGTGGGGACTGCCGCTACAGTCGACATCGCTGACGTAAGCGTCGACGGTCTGACCGTCTCCACAGTCTGCGTTGAAGCTGGCGGGAGGAGTTCCTCCATCGATAATATTTCCTTTATCCTGGAAACAGACTGCATCGACCCATCCGTTGTTGTTGGTACTTCCGTCGCGGTAGAACAGAACCTGAACTGAACTCGTTCCGGGTGGGGTTACATCGTCAAAGCTGTAAAGATTGTAACCACTGCTGCGGGCAACCGCTACGAAGTGGTTTCCGATTTCGCTTCCACCTGCACTAAAGTACTTCACACCAACAGAGAAAGTACCCGCCGAAGCGTGGTTCTTTGCGTAGACCGAAAAGCAAAAATTGCGGTTAGCTCCCATAGAGAACGTTTGGTAAGCCCACGCTCCGGGGTTGTCTAACTTCATCGCACGGTGGCCAGCGTAAATATATTCGTTCTGCTGGGTTTGATCAACGATGACAACGGAAGAAGAAGAGCTTCTTGTCCAGGAAGACAAGCTTGATTCAAAGCCCTCGTTCTGAAGCTTATTATTTTGGCAACCTGTGAACTTATCAGGGCCAACATCTTCCAACGGCTTGCCGGTGTACTCAACATCGGTATCATCCAGAGCAGCGGGTTGGTAGCTATCCGAGATACCGATGGAGCGGGACATCACCAACAACTCACCCGGAGTTGTCAGAGTCCGGCCATTATGCGAGATCTGCACGTTCTCATAGAGACCAGTTGTAGATATCGGCAGGCGAGCATACCCAACGGCGTCAACGTTCAGTTGTTTTTCAACACGTTGCCCGTTGAGATCTGCACTAAACAATATAGAGGCCCCACTCAGGCCACTGGTCTCAATCTTTATATAATCGTCTTTCAACCCCGGACTACTCTCAGGAACAACAAAATACTCCAGCACTGCAGGTACAGCTACCGAACCGAAAGTGGTAGGAGCTTCCTGAGCGAAAGAAGAAGAAACGGCGCCAAGCAGTACAAATAAAGTAACTAAGAGGCGGTTGGTATAAAGTGTAAATGTGTTGTTCATATCAAATGTCAATGTGTTGTTAGTAGTCGTATCCTTACCGGTTACAGAAGAGGTAGGTACAAACACGGAAAGCAGGCCATTGGCCTGCGGGGAAGTTTCCGTGGGTTCCACGGATGCGAATAACTGACGTGCAGCTTTGTGTAAAAGACCAGTGTTGTTGTTCATGTGTTGCGTATAGAGAGCTCCCGGAAAGCCGGTAGCTTAAAAAAGATTGCTGACCGGGCAGAGAGTACTCAGGCAGCAATAAAAGTTGTTCAAGTGTTAAGCGCCACCGTTGCGACGCCAGAAAGTGTTCAAAAAACTAAAAAACATCTAGGACAGAGATCTTAGATAGAACAAAGGTAAGACTTCCTCCCGGAAGTACCAACCAAGTTTTATCCGACAGGCCTCTACCTTGATGCCCGGTCTGGTCAGTTAGCTTTTCTGGAGTTCTGACGAACCTTTGTTTCCTTAGTCACTGAAAACTTACCCAGACTTCCTTGAGAACGGCACAATTGTGATGTAGCCTAACAATTTGGGTACGCAAAAGAAATTCTCACTGGTCGAAGAAACCGCATAACCGGTTGATTTTCTAAAGAAACGGCACGTCTTAAAAATTTTACGGTTACGTCTTATTTTTTTTGTGCGTGCAACTAAATTTCACCTCAGGCCTCATTATTCATAGCCTCTGGCCTGCAACCGGAACAGTTCTGCGTAGCGCCCGCCGAGAGCCATCAATTCCTCATGAGACCCCATTTCAAGGCGCTTTCCGAACTCCAGAAAAAGGATCACATCGGCCATTCGGACGGTAGAGAACCGGTGGCTGATCAGCACCGCTGATTTACCAGAAATCAGTTCGGTAAACCGCTGGAAAACTTCGTACTCGGCCCGAGCGTCCAGAGCGCTGGTTGGTTCGTCGAGGATCAGCAACTGAGCATCTCTGATGTAGGCCCGGGCAAGGGCGATCTTCTGCCATTGCCCTCCGCTAAGGTCCTGGCCGCCGGCAAATCGTTTGCCCAGTAGTTGGTTGTATCCTCCCGGTAAACCGGCGATCACCTCGGCGGCCAGCGATTTGTCAGCACTCTCCTCTATTTGGGTTTCGTTGTCCAGGTAACCGATTCGCCCTACTGCGATATTCTCGCGCACGGTGAGTTGATAGCGGAAGAAGTCCTGAAAAATGACGCCTACGTTATCGCGTAACTCTTCCAGGCGGTACTCCCGCAGATCACGGCCATCGAGAAGGATGCGGCCCGAGGTCGGCTCATAAAGGCGGGCGAGTAGCTTGACGAGTGTAGTCTTGCCCGCTCCGTTTTCGCCCACGAGGGCGAGCTTTGTTCCCACCGGCAGGGTGAACGAAAGATTTTCGATAGCGTACTTCTCTGCTCCGGGATACCTGAAACTGACGTTTTCAAACACCCAGCCTTCTTGTATGGTGCCGGGGAAGGGCAGCGCTGCGGCCCGGTCAGCGATATTCGGCTTGATCTCGAAGAAGTCAAAAAGGTCCTGCAGGTACAAAGCATTTTCTCCGATACTCGCAAAACGGGAGAGGATACTTCGCAGTCCTTGCTGCATTCTCCGGAAAGCACCCGCCAGGAACGTGAGGGTACCAATCGTAATAACGCCCTCTACCGTTTGGAGAATAATGAGCACGTAGGCACCGTAATAAGTTACGGACCCGATGATACTGAAGAAAGCCCCCCACCCTGCCCTGCGGATGCTCAGGTCGCGGTTCTTGAAGTAATACTTCATCGAAAGCTCGTCGAAGCGATCCGTGATGAAATCGGCGAGACCGAAGATCTTAACTTCTTTGGCGGTTACATCACTTGCTCCGATGTAACGCAGGTAGTCCAGTTCGCGTCGTTCGGGCGTCCAGCTACGGGTGAGGCTGTATTTCTGCTGGTTGAAGTAGTTCTCCTGTATGAAGCTGGGAATGACTGCGACGACGAGCAGTAAAATAAGCCAGGGGTTGAACGCGACCACGCTTACACCAAGCACCACCAGTGTGATGGTGCTCTGAAACTGAGCGAGCAATTGCGCCATGAGCACCCCACGCCCCGAAGTTTGCCTGCGGGCGCGTTCCATCTTATCGTAAAATTCAGCGTCTTCGAACTGGTAGAGATCGAGGGTGGCGGCGTGCCGCATGATGTCGACGCTTGTCCGGTTACTGATCAGATCCGTCAGCAGGCCATCGATCAGGGTGGTAGCCCGGCTGAGCAAGTCTGAGGCCAACGCCAGAAGCAGTTCGAGCGCGACAACCTTCCAGAGATACGACGTGTCGCCATCGCCCGATTCGATCAGACGAAGGACTTCATCGATGATGAGCTTCCCGACGTAGAGGATCGCCGTTGGCAGAGCGGCCTGCAGCAAACGCAACACGATGCTTGCCCCGGCCATACCCGGGCTGGTATCCCAGATCAGTTTAAGGTAGGGAGGTATGCTTCTGAGTGCGACAAGTTGTTCGCGCCACCCCTTCTTCTCTTCCGTGTTTCCGGGCCGCGGCCCTCTCCGTTTTGCCATACGTAGTGGTAAAGGATTTGAACTGGTGTATGGTTCTATAACCGATGGTGGTTAAACGGGTTATACAACGGGCTCGGCAGCGGGTGCAGGGAACGGTAGGAGGATGAATCCGTGCCGGAAACCTCCCCTTGCACCTGCGGCCCCGCCCAAAAAATGCTTTACTCTTTCTTTTACCCTTCGTAATTCAAACACCGTGCGGCCGTCTTCGGTTAATGATGTTTTAACGGGGATACATTAACTTGCAGACCTATTCTTACAAAGGCGACTTAAATTATCAGTCTCACATGAAAAACCTGTTTCTACTTCTCTTTTTACTCTTTTACGGAGTAGGGGTAAACGCTCAAATCGACCTCTTCTCCACCAGCTCTCTCAAAAACGATGATTTTTCCGAAAACGAACGGCGGGCAGCACCCACCCAGGCTGCGTTTTTCGAACTCAGCGACCCGGCAGAACTGGCCACAGTGCTGCAAAAAGCTCCCGCAGATGAGACCTTTTCCGCCGGCGAAGAACTGCTTCTCACGCTGCCTAATCCGGACGGTGTAAAATCCACCTTCCGTATCACCAGATACCAGTTGATTACGGACGAACTTCAGGCCGTGTTCCCTTCCTTTGTCACAGCCTACGGTTGGGACGTTGAAGCACCGCACCGTAAAGTCTTTCTCGAGTGGACCGACCTTGGTTTTGGAGCCAGCGTAACCGGCGGCCGGGAAGGACGTTGGTACATAGCACCAACCTTCTGGAAAAGAACCGACCACTACCAAAGCTACTACACCCGCAACTACCCCGCTCCTGAAGAATTACACTCCTGCGGTTTCACCCCCAACGAGGAGCTCCGTGCTGAAATCGAGGCCTTTGTGCCGTCCGGCAAAATGGTCGGAGACTGCCAGTTGCGTGAATACGATCTCGCATTGGCTTGTACCGGCGAATACTTCGCCGCGGTGGGAGGAACTCGGGCATCTGTTGTGTCCGAAATGATGACCGCCATCAACCGTGTAAATGAAGTGTTCCGTGCCGATTTGGCCATCACTCTGAAAATCATCAACCTGCCGGTAGCCGGCGGTGGCATTCAACTCATCTACAACGACCCGGCAACAGATCCTTACACCAACAACAATGGCGTAACGATGCTGGGCGAAAACCAAACAAACGTAGACAACGTAATCGGTAGTGCGAACTACGATATTGGCCACGTATTCAGCACCGGTGGTGGTGGTGTAGCCAGCCTCGGCAGCCCCTGTAACAGCTTTGTTAAAGCACGGGGAGTGACCGGACTTACCAACCCTACCGGTGATCCGTTTTACATCGATTTTGTCGCCCACGAAATCGGCCACCAGTTTGGTGGTAACCACACCTTTAACTCTACGGAATCCAACTGTGCCACCCGCTATGAAGACACAGCCTACGAGCCCGGCGGCGGAACCACCATCCAGGCCTACGCAGGAATATGTGGATCTATGGCCAACATACAGCTGAACAGTGATCCGTACTACCACGCAATCAGTATTCAGGAGATTTCGGCCTATATGGAACTAGCCGGTGGCGCTAGTTGCGCTTCTGTTCTTTCCACCACCAATACAGCTCCTTCGGTGGCTGCGGGCGCTGATTACACCATCCCGACCAACACTCCATTTGTGCTCACTGCTGTCAACGGAGCAGACGGCGACGGCGATGCCCTGACCTACTGCTGGGAGCAGTTTGACCTCGGCCCCGTAGTGGCCGGAGAGCCAACCGGCAACGAAGTTACCGGTCCGCTTTTCAGGTCTTTACCCCCGGATCCGGCACCCGAGCGGTACTTTCCCCGGCTTGCTTCTGTAGTTAGCGGAACATCGGATTGGGAGTCACTTCCTCTGGCAGCACGATCCATGAAATTCGTCGTAACCATCCGTGATTTCGGC
Organism: Neolewinella aurantiaca; assembly: GCF_008014675.1. Classification (GTDB taxonomy): domain Bacteria; phylum Bacteroidota; class Bacteroidia; order Chitinophagales; family Saprospiraceae; genus Neolewinella; species Neolewinella aurantiaca. The sequence continues at coordinate 15,150 of NZ_VOXD01000017.1, forward strand.
GGAGCCGGCTACGGCTGTACAGTACAGGACGAAACCGACATTACGGTGGTAAACACCGGTAGTCAGTACGCTGTAACTACCCCTGACGGAGGTGAAATCTGGAGTCCTGGCGCGACGGAAACCGTCACCTGGAACGTAGCAGGAACTGACGACAACGGAATCAACTGTGCCAACGTAGACCTCGTGTTGTCTACCGACGGTGGTACCAGCTTTACGCAGGTACTCGCTACTGTCCCCAATAACGGTTCTGCAGCCATCACCGTACCCGCAATGCTGACGGAATCTGCCCGGATTATGATCCGGTGCAGCGACAATATTTTCTACGATATCAGCGACAGCGACTTCTCGATTCGAAGTACAGAATTCCTCCTCAGCGGAGCCTCCGATCAGGCATCGGTTTGCAGCGGTGTAAACGAAGTTGTATTTACCGTAGATGTAACGAGTTCTCAGGCATATACAGGCTCTGTTGACTTAAGCATTGCAACGGGTCTTCCTGCCGGAGCTACTGTCGCTTTTTCTACAGATCCGGTCGTTTTCAATGCGGGAAATATCAATACAACTGAGACCGTAACCGTCACCATCGGCAACCTCTCCGGAGCAGCAGCCGGAGACTATACCATCGCGGTTCAGGGAGACGACGGCAGCGATACGAAGAGCACCCCACTATCGCTCAACATAGGTGACGGCCCACTGACACTGCAGTCGCCAAATGATAATTCTATGCAAGTCGAAGGTGAAAGCGTTGACTTTGTTTTCTTAACCATTGACGGCCTGAATCGCTACATTATCAGCTATGAAATTTACCGTGGCAATGTCCTCCAGAGTGGCGGTGGAACCGGAACTGTTTATTCCGCAAACCCCGGAGACGGGGCGGTTGTAACGCTTTCTGAAATGCTTGGAAATATGGTTGGAGACGAAGTCCGCTGGTTCGTTACGGCCAGCGACGATAACAACGTAAACCCGGACGTGGTCTCCTGCACCAGAACCTATACCCTGGTGGATGTTCTCCCCGTAAACTGGCTCGATTTCACAGCACGCGCAGCGGGCAAGACGGCGATGTTGAACTGGTCCGTTGAGCAGGATGCTTTGAATACCGGTTTCGCGATTGAGCGCAACCTCCCCGGCACAAGTAACTGGGAGCAGAAAGGTTATGTTCACCGCAGTGGTCCCGACGGTATTGCGGCGTACTTATATACCGATGAAACTGTAATTTCTGGCAATACGTATCACTACCGCCTCCGGCAGGAAGATGCCGACGGAGCGATTAGTTACTCGGGCATTAGAACGGTAACTTTTGAAGGTACTGAGGAAATCATCCTGGTCCCCAATCCCGCCAGTAATTTCGTACTGCTGAATGCCGGCATTGAAGCCAATGCCGACCTGCGCTATACAATTTACAGTCCCGCAGGACGCAAGGTTTCTGAAGGAACTGTAAACAGCGGCCAGGCCCGTCTGGATATCAGTCAATTACCTTCCGCCGTTTACCAGGTCGTGGTTACCGGCGAAGCGGGATACTTGAAAGTAGCCCGATTGATCAAGAGGTAATATTATTCGCAAATAATATTTAATCTATTGAAAGCGAGAATCGCACAACGAGGTTTCGTTGTGCGATTCTTTTTTTTCGTTAGTAAAATTAAACGAGAGACGTTAACAATACGAAGGGACTTTGCGTAGCCGCAGCCTCGTTTCAGTCCTTCGCGCTGCGAAATATTAATTAAATCAGATGTCACGCTAAACACGTGACGGGCGCAAACCAGATTGTTGCTCACCCCCTTCCCAGCCTCCCCACATCGCTACGCTGGGGAGGAGCAATCGCGACAATCTGGTTTGCGCCCCACGTGACCTTCTGTTATCTTTTAATTCGGTCGCGCAGCATATTCCGGGCCGTCCAGACACGGCTTTTAGCCGTGCCGACCGGGACATTGGTGAGGGTAGCTATATCTTTATATTTCATTCCGTTGTAATGAAGTAAAAATGCACGCCTGAAGTTTTCGGGCAGCTCTTCAATCCTGCTCATAATTTCTTCGGCACCGAGGTCGCTCTCCGCAGGATTTTCGTCGGTGGTTTTATTCATCCACGCTTCCTGGTGAAGGTGCTCTTCGGTTATTTCCTGGCGGCGCTTTTGCTTCCGGTAACCGGAGATAAAAGTATTGCGAATAATAGTTTTTATCCAGGCCTGCAAATTGGTACCATTGGTAAATCGATCGTGATTTTTGAGCACCAGGTAAATAGCTTCCTGGAGCAAATCTGCGGCAGATTCCTCATCCCGGGTAAGATTAAGAGCGAATGAGCGGTATTCCGGATAGAAACGACGGCTCAGACGACTGATTTCGTGGGGGGTCATAATTCTCAAACTTCTTGTGCACCACAAAATTAGTGGCGCAAACGCAGGTGCAAAGCCAGTTTTGGATGAAGCATCGTTTTTTAAGGATGAACGGGGTGGAACATGTACCCGCCAACCCCAATAAACCGATTCAGACACCATTACCCTGTGCCAACATTCCTCTCAACTATACCGGAAACGAAGTGGCTTGGGACAGTTAGCGCGCCGTTAGCGTGGTGGCTGGTTAGGCGCTGAAAGCCGCGCCTAGCCTGAGCTAGGTAAGGTTTTCAGCAACGCCGCCAGACGCCGCGATAACAAGCGATAAAGTTCCAAACCACTTTGGTTCCGGTATATAGCACTGCACCGACCTTAACCGATCAAAATCAATCACTTAGCGCTGCAATAGCAGCATCAACTTTTGTTTGCAGGCGGGACGCGTCGAGGTTTCGGGAATCAAGCTGCACTGCCCGGTCAACGTGTTGTTTTGCGAGTTCCAACTCCCCTCTCTGGAAGTAAACATCGGCCAGGACAGCCCAGGGCTTCGGTTCTGACTTATCGTTCGTCAGAGCCTCCAATCTTTCAGCACGATTCAAGGCCTCTTCCAACTCTCCTGTCTCGGCCTTCAACGAGGCGCCAAAACCGAGTAAAAAAGGATTCTCGGCGTGACGTTCGCGGGTTAGGGCGGCTAGTGAATCCAGGGCGACTTCAGCACCATGGTTACTATTAATAAACTCTACGTACTCACTCTTCAGCCAGGGTTCCCCGGAGTACTTATGCACCAATCCTCTGAATACTTTTTCGCCATTAAGCAAGGCCTTCCGAATGAACGGCAAAGCCGTTGTATCTCCGCGCTCCCGGAGATTAGTGTAATGCACGAAATCATGATACACGCTAAGTAATTTTTCCTCGTCGGCGGGTAAAGTTCCTCGCTTCAACTCCACACTTTCGTATATGGCCGCACGCTCTTCGTCGTCAAGGGTTAGACGGCCAAGTACTGCCTGACAAATCAAGAAATCAGGATCGAACTTTAATGATTTCCGGTAAGACAATTCAGCCTCGGCGTAGCGCCCCTCGTCCATTATCTGATGCCAACCCAGGTTGTAATAAAACAAAGCAGAATCCGAACGCGAGGTGTACCGCATTCTACCATTTTCAACATCCAAATAATCCAAAAAATAATCGTCTGATTTAATTGTATCATTAACCATATCAACCTCTGAAACATCCGACTGAACCACCTCTCCCCCGCCACAACCAGCAAGAAAAACCACGGAAGCAGCAAACATTAAAACCAGACAAAACGACGAATTAAAACACATACCCAGGCATTGATTACAGTATATTTAAAAACATATACACTCCGCGATACTATTATTTAATTTTAGGCTTAATAATAAGGCGCAAACTCTGATTGTAATTAATGTAATTAACCACCCAGTTTATAAACACAAAAAGCTTATTCCGGGTACCTAGAATTGCGAACAAGTGAACCACTAACCAAAGAAACCAGGCGAAGAATCCTCCGAATTGAAACTTCGGTTTTGGTACATCCACAACAGCCCGGCCACGACCAACAGTAGCCATGCTTCCTTTATCGTTGTACTCAAAGGGCACCAACTCTTTTTTGCGAATCAGGTTACGAAAATTTCGCGCCAGATTTTCTCCGTTTTGAATAGCAACCTGGGCAACCTGAGGGTGCCCTCTTTCCCAACCGGGCTCTTCCATGTAAGCTACATCCCCGATAGCATAAATATGCTCAGTGTCCTTTACCCGATGAAAGCGATCTACAGCCAGCCGATTGCCATAAGTGACAGAAGTAGGAGGTAAGCCGGGAACAGGACAACCAGCAATCCCTGCGGCCCAAATTACCTTTTGTGATGGTATTGAACTACCGTCCTTTAGCTTGACCTCGCGGCCGTCGAAATCAGTTACACGACTGTTGAGCAGCACCGTGACTCCAAGATCTTCGAGGTACTTCAGAGCCTTCGCGCTACTGTCGGCACTGAAGCCCTTCAGCACGCAATCGCCCGACTGAACCAGGTAAATATCTACTTCGTCTTCAATATTCAACTCCGGGTAGTCTTTGGGCAGAACGTGCTTCTTCATCTCGGCCAGAGAGCCCGCCAGTTCTACTCCGGTTGGTCCTCCTCCTACAATGACAATATCCACAAGTTCCTGGCGGGGATCGTAGTCAGGCGTTGTGAGCGCATCCTCGTAATCATCAAGGATATGATTGCGCAGATAAAGAGCTTCAGAGACAGATTTCATCGGAATGGCGTGCTCCGCAATCCGTTCGTTGCCAAAATAGTTCGTATCCGCACCCGTAGCGATGATCAGATGATCATAGTTGCAAAAGCCCAATGGCGTCTGAATGGTTTTCGCCTCTGGCTCAACACTGGTTACCTCCGTAACCCGGATATAGATGTTCTTCTTGCCCTGAAACAACTTCCTGAAGGGAAAGACAATGCTACTGGGTTCCAGGCCTGCCATTGCCACCTGGTAAAACAGCGGTTGAAACTGATGGTAGTTGTTTTTGTCAATCAGAACGACCTGATAGTCATCGCGGCTGAGTTTCCTGGCCAATTGCAGGCCTCCAAAGCCTCCACCTACGATTACAATGCGCTCGTTGGGAGATTCGGGGATATTGATCTTGGTAGTTGCGTCCATTTCTATGAAAAAGGTTTAACGGGATTTAAAGTTCGGCATAAGGAATGATTTCGTTTGAACTAACTTCACCGGTACTATGGATTACCCTCCTTCCATTCCGTCGCCTTCCGTTAATTGTACCAACTGCGGCGCAGAAATGAGCCCCGAAGCCCGCTGGTGCCCGTCCTGTGGCCAGAAAGCCTATGAGGGGCCACCCGGGTTCTGGCAGTTACTGGCCGATTTTTTCGAAACCGCATTCAGCCTCGACAACCGTCTGTTCCGAACCCTCCTCACCCTGGTGGTGCCCGGCAAGCTTACCAATCGCTTCCTGGCGGGAAAGCAGAAGCCTTACTTTCATCCACTCCGCTTGTTTTTTGTCCTTGGTGTTCTTGCCGTAGCTACCTACAGCCTCTATACCGCGCAAGCAGTAGGCGACAGCCTCGAACAAAGCCTCGAACACCGTAAAGAGCAGGCATATTTCCACCGGTTTGAAGACAAATTAGAAGCAGGCATCGACAGCATCATAACCTCCTTCCCGGAGGACGCATCCGTCGTAATTGCTTCCGACAGCCTACTTAAACTCCTGACGGACAAGCAATCACCCAATCCTGATTCTTTCAGCATCGGATTTTTGGCACACGAAGGAGGACTGAATTTCAAACCAAGGCAAGTAAACCTCCTGTACGACGACTTTCAGCTGATGACTCCCGAAGGGCTGGCCGAAAAATACACCATCAAGGGCGTCTTTCACCAGTACCAGTTAAAGCAGATCGTCAGAATCACCCGGTTGGATCTATCGGGGCTGACGGCAATGATGGGGCAAATAATCTGGGGATTATTACTGCTCGTTCCTCTGGCAGGCGCTTTGCTTAAGCTTATTTACATCCGGCGAAAGCGCCATTACGTAGAGCACTTCATCTTCACGCTCCACATCCATGCCTTCATATTCTTAACCCAGTTTCTGGCAGCCATGGGCCTGCTCTTATTTGATTCAACCTTATTGCTCGTCCTGAGTGGAATAGGAAACGTTGTTTACTTTTTGTTGTCACTCAAGCGCGTTTACCGTCAGAGCTGGGGCAAGACGATAATCAAAGCAGGAATCTTGTCCTGGGGTTACCTCTTCCTGCTCACGTTCACGGTTTCGTTTACGGCAATAATTGCCGTTCTGGTGTTCTGATCCGCCAACGTTTGCCGTAAGAAAACCGCTCAAAGTACCCAGGCTCGGCAGCGAGAGCGTTCAGGATGTGAAGAAACGTGTGATGCTATGATGAATTTTGCTGGTCGTACAAGGCTCTTTCCGAGAAACATTCTTTGCACCTGCGTGCGCGCCGGAACACTTTTGCTATATTGACCCACTCCAAAAGTCACTTTGTCATGCAAAAAAAATCTTCTACCCGCCGCAAATTCCTGAAAACAGCCTCGACGGCTGCCGCAGGATTCATGATCGTTCCCCGCCACGTACTCGGTGGCCCAGGCTACACCGCCCCCAGCGACACCGTCAACGTTGCCGCTATCGGTGCCGGCGGAAAAGGCAAGGGCGGCATCCGGGATATTGCCAGCCAAAACATCGTTGCCCTCTGCGACGTAGACGACAAGATGGCTGCCGACTCCCGCGAAGCGCACCCCAAGGCCGCCTACTTTCGCGATTACCGCAAAATGCTGGAAAAACACGCGAAGGATATCGATGCCGTCATCATTTCCACGCCCGATCATACCCACGCAATTACCGGCCTGGCGTGCATGGCACTTGGTAAGCACGTTTACATCGAGAAACCACTCGCTCACTCTATCGAGGAAGTTCGCGCCCTCAGCGAAGCAGCTAAAGCCAACCCGCAGCTCATTACCCAAATGGGTAATCAGGGCGCAAGCGGTGAAGGAATACGCAAAACCCAGGAGATTTACGAAGCCGGCCTCCTCGGTGATGTCCACACCGTCCATGCTTTCACCAATCGTCCCGTCTGGCCACAGGGCGGCGGAGCTCCTTCGGGCTCCACTCCCGTTCCCGATCATTTCGACTGGAACCTCTGGCTCGGCCCTGCGGCCGACCGACCGCATCACGAAGCTTACCACCCTTTCGCCTGGCGCGGATATTGGGACTTCGGCACCGGAGCCCTCGGGGATATGGGCTGCCACATCATCGACACGCCGTTCTACATTCTGGAACTGGGCTACCCAACCTCAGCAGAAGCAAGCGTAGGCCAGGTTTTCAGCCGCAACTGGAGCCCGGATTATAACCCTGAGAGCTGCCCGCCTTCCAGCAAAATTCACGTCAGTTTCCCGGCGCGTGGAGAGAAACCTCCCGTAGAGCTGATCTGGACCGACGGAGGCATCCTGCCCCGCCGCCCCGAAGGGATGAAAGCCGACGAGAAACTTGGCGACGGCAACGGTAACGGCATCATCATGGAAGGCACCCGCGGCACCCTCGTTGCCGATGTGTACGGCGCAAATCCCCGCCTCGTCCCCACAAAAAACATGGACTATATCAACGTGCCCGAAACCCTGCCACGGGTTACTACCAGTCACGCGATGGACTGGATCAACGGCATCAAAAACAATTACCAGCCCAGCAGTCATTTCGGCAAAGCCGGCCCGCTGACGGAAACGGTACTGATGGGCAACCTGGCCGTTCGTGGGTACAGCTACCGCTTCCCGGACCCGACGGGTAAAGATGCTGAAGCCTACAAAGTACCCGGCAGAACCCGGCTGGAATGGGACGGTGCCAAGATGGAAGTTACCAACGTACCGGAGATGAATTACTTCGTCAGGAACCAGAAGAATCGCTCGTTTTAACACCGGTTTCAACCGGTGCTACCCCCGCTCAATCGGGCAAGTCATACAGTGGCTTCCTCCCCTACCCCGGCTGAGCTCTCCGCTGGGCAGTGTGATTATAGTTTTCCGGACGGTGTCCGGGTTCAGGCCATCGTTGTCGATACTATTGATAAGATCTACGGCTCCAACAATTGTGTAGCCTGCCTTCTGGAGGGCCTGAGCCGTCACTGGGTTACGATCGTACGTGATTGCTACGCCGGGGCGCAGTGCGACCAGGTTACAGCCGTCCGTCCATTGTTCCCGCTCCTGAAAGGGGCTTTTCCCTCCGCCGGACGGGATGAAGCGTGCCGTAGGGTCAATTTCGGCGAGGATACATTCCTTGAGGCAGGAGTAAGAAGCGGAGGAACCATCAGCCCGCCACACTTCTACACCAGAAGGGCGCCCGCCCTCGCATATGATCGGGGCGAAGCAGACATAATCGTGTTTATCGATCTGGGTAAATATGGTATCAAGGTGCATGAAGCTCCGCTCGGCAGGCACACTTACCCGCACGACGTTTTTAACCACACCCCGTTCGAACAGTGCGTCGGCCAGAGCCCGGAGGGAATAACTACTCGACCGTTCTGACTCTCCGATGAGAAGAAAATCTTCGTTCAACAGCATCACGTCTCCCCCCTCGATGCTCATTTTTTCGGCGAGCGGACTGGGCGGGAACATGTCTACATCGTTCAGGTTAATAACCTTTTCCTGCTGCTGCAGTTCCTGAAACATGGGGTGCGCAAACACCACCAGGCGGATGATAAAATTTTCCCGGCTCCGCGCTGCTTTTGCCGCCTTGGTGATCAGCAGGTGATCGTTGATGGTAACGGCAATATCGCGGGTAAAGATGAAATTCGGGATGGGATCAAAAAGGCGGCGATCGTCCTGCTTGAAGTCTCCGGTAATTAGCACATCGGCCAGTTCAGCCGGGGATAGTTCGAGAAGTTTATCGACGTAGCTACCGGGCAGTTCTTCCCAACTGACGATCATCTCGAGGCTTTCCCGTGTAGCTTCTTCGCTGGCGGCAATAGTCTCGGCGAGCAATTGAGCCACTTCAATTACACCCTCTTTACCGACAAAGCGCCTCAGCAACTCGGTGAATATGTCGTGCTCCCGCTGCATCTGCGGCAGGTACACGATGTCATCGAAGAGCATCTCTTCGGCACGTTGCGGAGTAATGGAGGCGGTACCGGCATCCGGCCGGTGAATAAGTACCCGGCGGAGCGGGGCTATCTCTGAGTTTACCTGAATGTTGGGCATAGTTTTCTTTGGTTTCCTGGTCAGTTCGTTTGGTGCGAAGAAGCTGGTTAGGCTCCGGCTAAATATAAACCAAACGGCGGGATATTTATTTGGCGCTTACGCAGGTGCAAGGTGCGGAATTTTGAGCGGAGTTGAAGCCCCGTAAACCATTATAAAAACCAAACAGCGCTCAGAGCCCGGCGGTCTCAGCACTGTCCGCTACATCTCCGAATACGCTTTTAACGATAGCAGACCCTTCCGGAAAGATCCGGAAGAGCCTGCTTGCAGCGCATTAAATCCGAAATGATTTGCTGTCACTTCGTTTATGGAAGCGGATTTAATTACGGTCCATGCAATCCTCGTAATCGTTTGCGGCCTCCCCGATTTCATAATTTAACTGAGCGACTGTTTCCCGGTAACATTTCCCGATCAGAAAGACAAGTTTATCGCCGTCGTCAAAACTTGCAGAAGCGGTGATGTACACATTCGCCATATCAACCTGGAAACGATGAAGGCAATCAACAGCCTGGAGGGAAAGAGTGCCAAACAAGAGCCCCCCGCACATGATTATTTTTTTCATAATAATTTTATTTTTTGATTAAAAGAAATGAGTTAGTCGTGAATGCTATCACCACTAATGGGCGCAAACCGTATTGTCGCGATTGTTCCTCCCCAGCGCAGCGATGTAGGGAGGCTGGGAGGGATCTACTGCTAAACAAATGAGATGATCGGGCGCTTGAAGCCCCGACTACGTCAGGACGCTTCAAGACCCTAATGGGCTATTTGTCTGGCAGTGTACTGGGAGGGGGTTGAGCGACAATCCGGTTTGCGCCCCCGCTAACTCATGGGGTACTAATATTTCCTATGGTTTCCGATTGTTTCATCCATTTCCACGGCAGGAAGAATGAAAGGATTCATCGGACATTCCGCAAGCACTTCTTACCCGGAGACCCTGCTCGAACAATTAAAAACACACCACAAACAGCTGATTACCAGCCAAAAAAGGACTCCACCACCTTACCTTTACCCGTCTTGATTAAGATCAAAACCGCTTATTGGGATGAAGCAGTTCTATTCCGTCACATCTATTCACACAATTACCTACCTTACATCCTGTAAGTAAAAGCACACAGCACTATGTCCAAAATCAATATTCCTTCCGAGAACGGTGACCTCATGCTAACCAAATCGACCAGGCTGGTCGGGCTGAAGAAACGTATCGAGGGTAAAGATATGGACGAAGTGGACGCCAACGTTATCCCCGATCTTGGTGGCTTCGAAGTCGTGACCCTCAATCCCGGTCAGAGTATCGACGACGCACTCGATCACGCCCGCAATCATCAGGACGTTGAAGTGGGCACCCATGTGTACTTCGCCGAAGGAGACAACCGCCCCGTAGTTGCTACCGGCATCATTTACTGCGAAATGGCCGACGGCGTCGGGAAAGAGGAGCGCCAGGTCATTTTTGACGCCTTCGCCCTGGACATCCTGGAAGACCGCGAAGACGGTACGGTGGTCTGTAAAGTGACCCCCAAAAGTCCTAACCCGCTTAAAGTGGCTGCTGCGCTGGACAAACTCAGCATGATCAGCAAAGCTTACCCAGACCTCGACGTACCCCTCGATCAATACTTTTTGGAGCCACGTGATGGCCTGCTCCCCCACGAGTGGCATCTCGAAAATCAGGGCTTTGTTTCCGACGTACCGAGCTTCCGCCTCAAAGTCGGAGCAGATGCCAAAGTCAAGGCCGCCTGGCGGCGGCTTGGCAACCTCGGTTCGTCCAGCATTATCGTTGCTGTGATCGACAATGGCTTCGACCTCAACCATCCTGATCTGAGGGGTAAGGCGGTCGCTCCCCTGAGCATCAGTTCCAACAGTTCAACCCTACCTACCGGTTCGGCTTACGGTGATCACGCAACGCCCTGTTCCAGCGTTGCCGTTGCCGCAGCCAACGGTACAGGAATTGTTGGGGCAGCACCCAACTCCCGGCTCATGCCCCTGCACGGCCTGACCTACTCTAAATACCTTACGGAAAGAATGTTCAATCATTGCGTTCGTAACCGGGCAGACATCATCAGTTGCAGCTGGGGTACCATCGACCCCCGCTACCGCCCGGGTACCGAGCACGAGCGCGCCATTCGTTTGGCGCTGACTTCGGGCCGGAACGGGAAAGGATGCGTGGTCGTGTTCGCCGCCGGTAACGAAGGCCGGGAATACATAAATTACTACGCCAGCATTCCGGGCGTCATAGCCGTAGGGGCGAGCACCAGTTCAGACACCCACGCCAGTTACTCCAACCGGGGCAACGGCATTAGTGTCGTTGCTCCATCGGATGGCGGATGGCCTATCCTGGCAGCCCGCGCTGCGTGGGACCAGGGAAATTCTGCTATGCCCGCAAACAAACGTTACTACGTCGATGGTATCGACAGGGGCCAGAACTACAAGCATTTTGGCGGAACGAGTTCGGCTACGCCGCTCGTGGCGGGCATCTGTGCGCTGGTTCTCAGCGCCAACCCCAACCTCACCAGCGTTGAAGTAAAGTCCATTCTCGAAAGAACTGCCGACAAGATCGGCAATACGTGGGATTACAACTCCAGCGGCTACTCTACCAAGTACGGCTACGGTCGGGTCAATGCAGACGCTGCCGTCGCCGAGGCGATACGGATGCGTGGTGGAACCACGACAACAACCACTACCACCACCCCCGTCACGACCACTCCGCCGGTCACGACACCTACCACCCCAACGACCACGACTGTCCCCAGAGACACAACAACGACGACGACAACTACGCCGTCAACCCCCACTGCACCTGCGCCCGCGCCTACCACACCGATGGTCACCGGCACGAACCTCTTTCAATTTTCCGTTACCGGGCAGGCCCGCAACGGCTATGGTCTTCAGGTAAGCGTCAATAACGAATTTGCCAACGTTCTCAAGCAAGTCGAAGAGCTCGAACGCAAATACAGCCTGCCGGTACTTGTCAACATCAGCACCGTAAACGGACGTACTGCCTTCAAACTCCTCATTGGTCCTTTCAGCACCCAGGCACAAGCCGATGTTGCCAAGCGCAAAATGGTGAGTCTTGGTGCAGCAGAACCGTGGCTGCGCCCCCTGAGCTCACTGTAGCGCCCCGCAGGCTGGTGGTCTGTAAAGACTTTTTTCGTGATGTACGTAACAACTCCTCTGCGGAAGGGATAAAGGGCTGAATCCACTTGCCCCGTTCACCTTTTGCCTTGCCCTCAAATCAAGGAGGGCCGAACGAAGTAAGGAGGTAAAACCACTACCCCTAAATCAATACATCACCCCATAATGAAGAATTTATTGCTCTTCGGCCTTCTGATCACCACCCTTTTTATCACGTCCTGCGGCAGCGACGACGACGGAGGTTCAGGCCCTGCATTTTGCACCGAACAAGCCTACAGCGATGCCGTGGCTATTGCTGTCAACGACTTCAGCGCCGCAGCTCAGGTTTACGCCAACGACCCGAGCTCTGAGAACTGCGAAGCATACAAAGTCGCAGCCCAGGCTTATCTCGACGAGCTCAGCCGGTTCGAGAACTGCGCGACCATCAGCAACCGCCAGGACTACCAGGACTCCATCCAGGAAGCACAGGAATCTATTGACATGATCGTGTGCTAGCGCAGCACTTCAGCAGGCGCGGCCGCAGGTGCAAGGGGAGTTCGTTTGTGAAACGGATAACCACAACACCAAAGCCGGATCGCCAAAAAGAAAAGCCCCGTCCTTGAGTAAAGGACGGGGCTTTTCTTTGTCTTCGGTACTGTTAAGCCTTAGAGCTTAACCACTTCGGCCTGAATCGGGTAGTCGGCCAGGATACGGTTGGTGAAGGCCATGTGCCCCCGTGGAACCGCCAGGTACAGCTTACCGTGCTTGTAGTTTGCAAGGCTGGCGAGGAGACGCCATTTGGTAACCAGCTCGCGTTCGTTGTCGGATTTCATCCCGAGTTCGAAGTAGGATTTACGACCGTTCACCTCACCAGTACAATCGGGGATGAAGTATTCTTCGGAATCCTTGCTACGACGAATCTTGGCGGGGGTTTCGTAGCCTTCGGCGTTCGCGTAGATGTTCTCGAAGCCTTTCTTCTTAACGATCTTATCGAGCAAAAGAGTAATCAGTTCTGCGTCTTTCTGTTGTGCTTCGGTGAGGATGCCATTTTCCATCTGGAGTGCTTGATTTTTCGATTAGTGTGGAGCGGAACATACCGCAAATAAGTAACAATCGGGGATGTAAGTTACGATTAAACCCAGCTTCCGCCAAGGATGGTTACCCCTTAAAAACGTTTTTACCATTCGTATGGTTGAAGAACGGAGAACTTACCTTAGCTGCTGATGAGATTTTTTTTGTTAACACTGGCATTTGTACTTACAACTTGTTCAGACCCCGCTCCGTCCACCATTTCTGCACCTGCGGCCGCGCCCCATGGCCCTGGCATTTACTACTGGAAAACTAGTTGGAGCCTGCCCCCTCTCGAACAAGATGCATTAGCGAAGGCTGGAACAAAGCAACTTTTTGTCCGCTTATTCGATATAGATTACGACTTCAACCGGGAAGAAGCCCGACCGAAAGGACTGCTGAAACTCCCCGACTCGCTCGGGGTTCAACATGACTTTACGCTCGTTCCGGTAGTCTACATCGTAGAGCGGGTTTTCCGGCAGAACATAGAGGTAGAAGAGCTTGCCCGACGCACCGCCCGAACCATCCGCGGCATCGCCGCGGGCCACCCAGGCCTCTCGTCGGCAAGCCGTTGGCAAATCGATTGCGACTGGACCGTTGTCTCGCGCGATCGCTACTTCGCTTTCCTTGAAGATCTGCAACAGCAAAACCCGGACCTGACCCTCAGCGTAACGGTTCGTCTGCACCAGTACCGTGAGCGGATAGAAAACGGCATTCCTCCTGTCCCCGAAGGATTGCTGATGTGCTACAACATGGAGCCGGTTTCAGACGCTGGATCTACTAACGCAATTTACCAGGAGAAGCTCCTGCGAGGGTACCTGAAAGCCCCTCCCTACCCTATCCCTCTGGACGCGGCACTGCCGGTTTTCAGTTGGGGTGCGGCCTTCCGGGACAGTCACTTCCTGGGCATTACAGACGAGCCGTTCAGCCTGCCCGGGCTCCAGCAGGAGATTGCTCCGTCCCGCTTCATAATCCTGAAGGACACCACCATCAACGGCACGTTCCTCCGGGCCGGCGACAACCTCAGGTACGATGGCCCCGGCGACCTGGCAAAACTCAGGGCTGCGGCACAACTGCTGAAACAAAAAACCGAAGTCAGGGACCTGTTGCTTTTCGACTGGCAAGAAGGCCTGACAAATAAGTACCCTCCGGGGGAAATCTGGAAAGAGTTTTACCGTTAGGACATGATGAATAGTACCTTTATAGGTAGTAATCCCACCCATAACACAAAGTCTTTTCCCGTGCGCCCATTCATTCTGATTTTCACACTATTACTGATGTTACAACCTGCTACAGGAGACGCCTGTGGCTATAACTTACTCGGCGAAGAATACCGTATTGCTTTGCTCAACCCCTTCATCATCGGTGAAGACTACGCCCCGCTTTTTTACTCTGCTGACCGGCTGAATACCACCCGGAACGCAAAAGCAGGCAAAGACCGCCAACGAAACGTTGCCGCATGGGCCAGGGAACTCGGCCCGGGTGTCAGCCCGGAAGACGTAATGTCTATCCTCTACGGCACAACGCTGGAAGACTGGATAAATGCGAAAACGGGCAACGCTCCGGCGGGATGGGTTAGCAACGGCGCCTGGCGCGCCATCAGCCAGAGACCGGACCTGCTGGAATATGCACTTTACGCCAAAGGATACGAACAGGAAAATGTAGTTACCTACTGGTGGGACGACGAGGAAGATAACTCCGGTTTGCCCGGAACGGAGGTCTACCGCGCCAACTACCACAGCCGGGCACTGGCCGGCTACAACAAGGCAGCCAAAGGTTCTTTCCTGAAGGAGCGTTATGCTTATCAGCTCCTTCTCCTTGCTTATTACGACGGCGACGAAGAAGCCATGGAAACCTACTTTATGCGCCACTTTAAAGGCAAGTCCGGGGCTTTGGCAGACTGGGCACGCTTTCACTTTGCGGGTCAGTGGAACGAGGAAGGCCGCTACACCATCGAAATGGCTAATGCGCTGCGTGCTGTGCCGGAAAAAGCCATCGCCGTTTACTTCCGCACTCCGGATGAAATAAACCCGAACGATTACGCTGTCGCCGTTCGCAATAATCCCGAGCGGTCTAATCTCTACGCACTCGCCGCCGTGAAACAAAAAGGACGAGCGCTTGCTTACCTCCGTAAAGCTTATGAGTTTGACCCGGCAAACCCTCTGGTGGAACTGCTGCTCGTGCGTGAAATCAACAAACTGGAGGACTGGTTGATGACCAACCCGCTTACCGGTGTAGGCCCGGCAGTGATCAACTTCCAAACACCAGCCTGGGACAGCGAAAGTTATGAGGACTACGGAAAAATTGTAGACCGCCTCCGAAGAGAGAATGTAGCTAAAGACCGCGCCTACCTGAAAGAACTTCGTGAGTTCCTAAGTAACTACCGTTCCGCGGACCCCAGTCTCGGTGCCATCTTCAGGGCACAGACCGCCTTGTTGGACGAAGACTACCGTACCGCGCTCAAAGAGACCTCCGCCCTGGCCGAAGGCCAGGAGGGTACGGGCCTGCAGGTTCGCATTGTCCGCTACCTCGCACTGTTGCAGGGTAGTAACGTCAACGACGCAAACGTGAAGGAAGAAGTAGCCAGGCACCTGCTGGCCCTCGACAAAGTTTTACCCAAGCAGGACCCTGACCACTATGAGTTCACGAGTGGAGCCAATTATAAACTCTTACCCGCACTCAATCGCATTGCCAGCCAGCGCTACGCTATGGCGGGCGACACCACGACAGCATATTTCCTGTACAACCGTTCGCTAAAACTGATCAGCGGAGACGTCTGGAGTAGCGACAACTACCGGCAGATAGATTTTCTGGACCGGGGCATCAGCCTGAATACGATAGACAAGGTCATCGCCGCCGTCAAACAACCGAAAGACAATTCCTCCTTCGGAAAACTGGTAAAATCTTCCAGCATTCCTGCGGTCAACGAACTCTACAATCTAGCCGGCACGTTGGCGATGCGCAAAAATAACCTGCCAGCCGCAGCAGCGTATTTTGCTAACATGACGCAGCCTTCCTACAGTCCTCGCGGCGGGGATGAATTGCCTTCGCCTCTGGTCGATATGCTTGGCGCGGGAGATGTCCGGTCGCTCACTTCAAAGGAAATGCTTGTGCGGCAGCTCATCGAGCTCGAAAGCCTGACAAAAGAAGGTGGTAACGAGGGCGCAGCAGCCTGCCTTGCCCTCGCACAAGCCTGGTACAACATGAGTGATTTCGGACCAGCCTGGTATATGCTGTCTTATGGCAAATCATCCATCCGGCCAACCGGTGTTGTTGCGTGGCCGGGAGGGTTCTCGCACGCCGCGGTCCCCCATAACCAGGCCGACTTCGACCTGTATTACCTCGCAAGTCGCTCAGAAGAGTACTTCGGCTGCGCCGAAGCAATGGCCACCAACGAGCAGTTGAAGGCAGAGATTGACCTTAGCCGTCGTATCCTCAGATACCGTGTAATTGAGGAAAATGCGCTGGCCCAAAGCTGGGGTTGGCTCGATGAAGACGGAGTTGCCGCTCTCGCGGTTGAGTACCGAAACATCATGTCTCCGTTCATTCGTAAGTACGGTGAATCAGATTACGCCACGCGGGTAGCGATGCAGTGCAGCAGCCTGATGGAACTGTAAAGCTGGCGGTTTGCCAGGTGTAAAGGAACCTGCCAGTCTCCTCGGCTTCGCCCGGGCTTCTTTATATCTGGCAAACCGGTATAAGCTTAATTTCTTTGAGCTTCGAACTTCTCCCGAATGACTTCCTGTACGGTTTTGTCTTCGATTTTGGCCTGTAACCAACTCGGAATATCCAGGAACGTAAACGGTCTGCTTTCGAAAGGCTTGGTGGTAATAGCGTCGAGTTTAGTCTTGAGCTTGATGAATTCATCTCTCAACTGGTCCTCACGGATGCGGGGAATACGGCGCAGGAAGCGGAAAATATACTGTTGGGTCTCTTGCAGATGTTCGACCTTTGACAGGAAACGGTACACTGATTTCACCTGATACTCAACCAATTGAACGTTCCCCATCTCGAAGTGACAGATCAAGCTGAGTATCCGGGCATAAGCCTGGATGTCTGAGCGGTAATTGGGGCTCCGCTGGTTAATGATCTCGTTGAGGTAATCGATTGCGGTATCGTTGTCTCCGCTACCGAAGTACAGGCAGGCGATCCGGTAGTGGAAAATCATAATCCTGTGGTCGTCCCAATTGTAAATATTTTTTTCGATCACTTCCATAATCTGAGGTACCAGACCGAGGCCTTCCTTGAAGGTGCCCTCCATGTAGTGTCTCCGGATCTGGTGATCGAACTGATAGAGATAGTACAGGCTACTGACGTTGACGTTGTTGGTCAGGTCAAACTTGTGCGGGAACAGATCAAGCATAGAGAGCTGCTCCATGAACTTGTCGTACTGCCACATATTAAATAATGTGGCGAGGTTGTTGTGAACGCCCTTAAGGTAAAGGGGCGCGTTGGCCTCTATCATCCGTTCGTTGTCGTCGAACAAACCTACCCAGCGTTGGGTGTAGCGGTAGGTCATCGGGTACTCATGGCACATCAGGTGCATCCATGCGTAACTCTGGCAATAGTAGACCTTTCCCCAAAAGTCAAGTTCCTCGTACTTCGAACGGGGCAGTTGCCCGCGAAAGAAAGACTGGACCATAAAGTAGTCTTGCTCATTGCTGACCAATCCCAGCTTCAGGTAGAGGCCGTATAAGCGCAGGGCGAGGTTGGACCACGCGTCGGTTTCGGATATCTTAACCGCAAGTTCGGCACACTCTTCACCGAGCTCTTCAGCCCGGTTTTCAATACTGCGGGTGATGTGCTGCCCTTCAATGTGTTTCTCGAACTGAGCGATTTCAAGCGCTACGGTGTGCACCTCGATGTCGCGGGCGCGTTTCTTCGTTTTATCAAGAATATCGAGGCTCTGGCGGTAGAGGCCTTTGTTGTACAGGATACGGGCGTAATCCAGGTTCTCCCGCAGCAAAATGGCTTCGTCTTTGTTACGGTTCAGCAGGCGCAGCGAGGTGAGCAACTGTTTGTAGAGGTGAGCCTTCAGATTAGAAAGCTGTGTTTTCTTGATGCCATTGATTCGCTTCAGCAAATAGGCTTCATCGTACTCACCGGTACGCTCAAGAATGTTGAACAGTTGGAGAAAAAGTATCTCGGCATCTGCTTGCTGGTTTCGCTTAACAAACAGTCGAAAATGTCGTTTCTCTGCCCGATTAAGTGAAGCAACCAGTTTTAACAGGTCGTCTGTCTTTTGCTTTGGCATTGTATTACATCTTTAGATAAACCCCTACTAAGCAGATGTTTACGAAACAACTACCTTTGCACGGTGTAGCGATTGTGGGGTATAATAGACAAGTCCGACTTTAAATTCTACGCCGCAAATTCTTAATTTTATCGTCCTGACCAAATTAAGGCGCTACTAATATTAGAGCCGTAAAGATAGAAACGCCCACCAAACCGGGGCATAACCGCATATGAAAACCAATCAAATTCAGATTTTCGACACCACTCTCCGCGATGGGGAACAGGTTCCTGGCTGTAAGCTGGACACAGCTCAAAAGCTCGTCATTGCCCGTCAGCTTGAGCTGTTGGGTGTCGATGTAATTGAGGCCGGGTTCCCGATCTCCAGCCCTGGAGACTTCCAGAGCGTCCGGGAAATCGGACGCATCGTGTCTGCTCCTGTCGTCTGCGCGCTCAGCCGCGCAGTAAAAAAGGACATCGAAGTGGCTGCCGATTCACTCAAGACCGCCAAACGGCCCCGCATCCATACGGGTATCGGGACTTCCGACAGTCACATCCAGTTCAAGCTGCGGACTACACCCGACGAGATCATCCGCCGGGCAGTAGACGCCGTCAAGTACGCTAAGAGCTTCGTCGAAGACGTCGAGTTCTACGCCGAAGATGCCGGGCGCACAAGCAACGAATTTCTCGCACGTGTCATCCAGGCTGTTGTAAACGCCGGAGCCACTGTACTTAACATTCCGGACACCACCGGGTACTGCCTGCCGAATGAGTACATGGAGAAAATCGCTTTCCTGCGCGACAACGTCAACGGAATCGACAAATGTACCCTCAGCACCCACTGCCACAATGATCTTGGCCTGGCTACCGCCAACTCCATCGCAGGAGCGATGGGTGGTGCCCGCCAGATCGAGTGTACCATCAACGGCATCGGAGAGCGGGCGGGCAATACCGCGCTCGAGGAAGTCGTGATGATCATGCGCCAGCATGAACACCTCGGTATGCACACCAACATCAACAGCAAATTGCTGCTCGAAACCAGCCACCTCGTCAGTGAAAGTATGGGGATGGTAGTTCAGCCCAATAAAGCCATAGTAGGAGACAATGCCTTTGCGCATAGCTCCGGCATCCACCAGGACGGGGTAATCAAACGCCGTGATACCTACGAGATAATCGACCCGGCAGAAGTAGGCGTTGATGAGTCACGTATCGTTCTTACCGCACGCAGTGGTCGTGCAGCACTGGCTTACCGTTTCAAGAACCTGGGACATAACGTCACTAAAGTTCAGCTTGACTCTCTCTACGAGGAATTCCTTATCGTCGCCGATGGCAAGAAGGAAGTAGAAGATGCAGACCTCGAAGATATGATTTCAACCTCTGCGGTTTAATCACGCTTCGTAAGCACAGGGGATACTCACGGAGGATCACTCCACCAGTTCATCCTTACGCCAGATCCCCTGTGCTACAATTTTACCCTTCGCGTTAGTAAATACGCCTTGGCCATGACGCAGGTCATCTTTCCAGCCGCCGGCGTACACTCCTCCTTCGGGGAAATAGTAACTCCCCTCACCAGAACGTTTATCATTTTCGTACTCTCCTTCATAACGGGCTCCATCTGACCAATGGAACGTACCCATGCCATGTTTTTGATTGTCTTTCCACTCCCCCTCGTACCGGCTGCCGGTACTGAGCAAGGCTACTCCTCTGCCATTGGCTTTGCCTTCAGAAATTTCACCAACGTAGTAGATTTCGTTGTTCTCTCTGCTACGAAAAGTAAGGTAGTTGGCCCCGGTTGTTTGGCGAAGGCGCGCCCTTAGATCCCGGACCTGTCCCTCGGCCTGGCGCAGCAGCAGGCCCAGCGAATCGTACGCAGAGGCATCTGGCTGGAGAGGGCTGACCGGAGTTGGTAAGACGGAAGGCAACAACTCTACTGCAGACGCAGCAACGGGCCGCAGCAGCCGCTGCTGAAAAGTATCCGGCTGCTGCTTCCTACGCAACAACCGCCCTGCGTGTGCCATTCGTTCCGGCAGATAGACCGCAAATAACGAGAAGCTGTCATCAGCCATCAATTTCTGGTAAGCTTCGCGGGCCGGGGCGTAGCGCCCGGCGTGAAACAGGCTGTCCGCTGTCGCCAGACTGGTGTAAGCGACCAATCTTTCGGCAAGCCTGATACTGTCCTGAGTGAGCTCCAGGCGCCTCGCCCGCTCCTGGCTGATCTCCTGATGGGTAAATACGATGTATCCCAACGCACCGAGCAGGGCCAGCAGGAGGGGAAGAGTGGCTTTTGATTTCAACATAAATGGTTCGGTATTTTTCAAGATTATTCTCGTAGATGGATTCCTGGCAATTTCCGTTTGGTGGCCCGCCAGTCCGGAGTATAATACACGTGTGTTCTAAGCGTAATGTTCTGTTTGTACAATCCTAGATCATCCGCAACCTGCCCGAACGAATACATCAGCCCCGCGGCAACGCGCACCTGCGTACTGGCGATATAGCCAAAAGAGCCGTGCAACCGCAGATCCTCGAGCGGATCGCCAACTACCGACTTACCGCTCTGCATGATCAGTTCTACTTCGGGGCCGAAGTAAAAAGCACCCACCTCGAGGTGTTTGCGGTTAATCGGTTGTTTCAGGGCAAACATGTAGCGCCACCGGTTGCGGAATTTCCACTCGGCGTTCGTTTCGTAGCCACGCGTCCAGCGGTGCTCCAGGCGCACACGGTGGTACACTTTACCACGCCACAAATGTTGCGCCCAGAGGTACTCGTGCCAGATTCGCCACTCCGGTACGGTGCGTTGTTCGTTCTGTTCGTCCTGGTCTCCGTTGAAGTTGATGCGCAGCACCCCGCCCAGACTTACACTAAAGTGATCGTCGACGAGGTAACTCAAGGCATGGCGATTGTAAATCTGCGCCCACTGGCCGGCAAAATCCAAAGAAGGAGACTCCGTCCGCCGCAAGTGGGTTTGTGCTACCCAGAAGAGACGATCAGACAGACGAACGTTGGCGTACGTGTTGAGCCACCAGCGGGTGACGGGAGGCTTGAATTCTGAAGCAGGAGCTGCGTCTTGCCCGGCCAGCGAAGAGGAGGCAAGGCAAAAAATGAAGCCCGGAATCAAAATGCGAAGCAGCAGGGATAGCGGCCCTTTTGGCGGCCAAACGCACAGTAGGGGGTGTCCTCCCGGGTTTTCGGGGACATAAAATTGACGGCGCATAAAGTGCTATGTTGGTTTAAAGGGGAAAACGGTGGAGGCCCGGTGCAACGGGCCTCCTAAAATAAAACTCCTGACAAAGATACGACTTCTGTCTATTCTTCGCTACCGCATTTAGTTCCGTGGAACCGGAAAACTAGCCAAACACTCTGTTTAGCAGCGCTGCTGCGCGGTAACCCGCTGCAGCCAGGCGTTCTTCGACGATTGGCAGAAAATCGTGCTGGTAACTCCACGAGAAATCAGGCAGGCCGGTCTCCCGGTCAGTGCGGTCATAGAGTGTGTTGTAAAGTTTTTCGCGCAGCTGAATCGACTCTCCGATCCATTCATCGAGCGGAGCATTCTCCCATTCCGCTTTGCGGGCGCGGGTGTGGATACCGGCAAAAGCAGCAAATTCAGTGTAGCTGAGCTTTTCGTGCTCGATTATGCCGGAATCCCAGATGGAGTGAAGGTTTTTCCGCTCCCCGAAGTACATAACTGATATTTTGTTGCCGCCCTGATCGCGGTTTTTACCAACGTGCATTGGCTGGTGCACATCGCCGATAAAGTGAATCAGGAAAGCCAGTGCCGTCGCATCCAGTGAGCCGGCCAGAGGCTCCACCCGATTCTCTTTCATCAGTTTTGTCATTTTCTCGCGGGCACCAGCCTCACCGTTAAGGATGCCTGTCATCAGTTCGATTCCTTCGCGAACGTCGTTGATTTCGGGGTTTGATCCGTTGTAATCGGTTACATCAGCAATGGTCCGGTCTGTATTTACCGTCATATAGTGCCATGGCTTTGCGAAATCCCATCCTTTTTCGGCTTTGATAAAATCCGGCCAGTTAGCAACCTGGGTCAGATAGTTGTCGCCAAGGGCTTTGTCCACGCGGACACGGGCAGCAGGATTGAGGTTATCGTAGCAGATTTGCGCTACGATGCGGTGGCCGTTTGCCCCCCAGGCGGCAAGGAATTGAGGCAGGCAAATGAGAGTAAAAACGATGAATCGGGAAAGCATTTTTTGTAAGATTGATTAGGCCGGCAAAGGTAGTTTCTCATTGTCGGTTCCCGTGGATTACCAATAGTCTTTCTGGGCGCGGACGCAGGTGCACAGCCGGTTTTCCCGAAGCATAAACCCCCTCATTGCCAATGAATAAAAGCCATGCAGGGCGTTTACCGAAGATCGCAGATTTGTCGTTTGCCCAACGATTACTGCTCATTTACCAAACACTGCACCCGCGTCCGCGCCGTAAAACACTTTAAATACGTTAGTGATAACGCCGTCCGGTTTTCTACCTTTGTCGGAACAAGATTTAAGCCCCAATTATATCATGCCAAAAACGTTATTCGACAAAGTCTGGGACGCTCACGTAGTCACCGAAATTCCCGGTGGCAATCAGGTGCTCTATATCGATCGCCACCTGATCCACGAAGTTACAAGCCCGCAGGCCTTTAACGGCCTGCGCCGGCGCAAGCTTCCCCTGCTGCGCAAAGACCGCATTGTTGCTACTGCAGACCACAATGTGCCCACCATTAATCAGCACAAACCGATCACCGAGCCTCTCAGCGCCAAGCAAGTGCGAATGCTCACCGAGAACTGTGCGGAATTCGGGGTTTCATTGTACGGCCTTGGTCATCCTTACCAGGGCATTGTTCACGTGATTGGCCCCGAGCTTGGCATCACCCGCCCCGGCATTACGATGGTGTGCGGAGACAGCCACACCAGTACCCACGGTGCCTTCGGCGCGATTGCCTTCGGCATCGGCACCAGCCAGGTAGAGCAAGTGATGGCTACCCAATGCCTGCTGCTGACCAAACCCCAGAAGATGCGGATCAACGTTGATGGCGACCTCGCTCCCGGCGTTACGGCCAAAGACATTATTCTTTACATCATCAGTCAGATCGGCACCGGAGGCGGAACCGGCTATTTCGTGGAATACGCTGGCTCAGCGATCCGTGCACTCAGTATGGAGGGCCGTATGACGATCTGCAACATGAGCATCGAGATGGGGGCCCGTGGTGGCCTCATCGCTCCCGACCAAACCACTTTCGATTACCTGAAAGGCCGGGAATTCAGCCCTAAAGGCAAAGATTGGGACGAAGCCGTCGCTTACTGGAGTTCCCTTCCGACCGAAGAGGGCGCTCAGTTCGACGTCGAACTCAACTACAAAGCCGAAGACATCAGCCCGATGGTGACCTACGGCACCAACCCGGGTATGGGCATGGGTGTGAAGGAAGCGATTCCCGTGAGTTCTGAGGTTCATAACAAAGCGAGCATCGATAAGGCCATGAAATACATGGGGCTGGAAGCCGGCAAACAGCTCGAAAACCACCCCATCGACTACGTATTCATCGGTTCGTGCACCAATTCGCGGATCGAGGATCTGAGGGCTGTAGTCGGCCTCGTCGGAAACAGCAAGGTTGCCGAAGGAGTAACAGCCATCGTTGTACCGGGATCACAGCAGGTATCGAAGCAGGCCATCTCCGAGGGCCTCGACCAGAAGCTCATCGCTGCCGGGTTCGAGTTCAGGGAAGCAGGCTGCTCGGCCTGCCTCGGGATGAATGAAGATAAAGTCCCCGCCGGGAAATACTGCGTATCGACCTCCAACAGAAACTTTGAAGGCCGACAAGGACCTGGCGCACGGACGATCCTTGCTTCCCCCCTCACCGCTGCGGCCGCCGCTATCACCGGGCGGGTAACGGATGTGCGTGAATTGATCTGATCGTTGTTGCAGCCGCAACGCGGCTGCTGAATACTAAACCCAATTGCTACCTACCTATAAACGTCCGGCTGCTTTCCTCCCGGAAAAACGCACCGATGTTAAATCAAACTTGCTAAATATCCAATGAAACCATTCACCAAATTAACTTCCTCTGCTGTCCCGTTGCCCATTGAGGACGTAGATACGGATCAGATCATCCCCGCCCGCTTTTTGAAAGCAGTGACCCGCGACGGCTTTGGTGAGAACCTCTTCCGCGACTGGCGCTTCGACAAGTTGAACCAGCCAAAGGAAGACTTCGTGCTCAACAACCCAACGTACTCCGGTCAGATTTTGGTTGCCGGAGCCAACTTCGGTTGTGGTTCCAGCCGGGAACACGCAGCCTGGGCGATCGGCGACTACGGCTTCCGGGTAGTGGTCTCCAGCTATTTTGCCGACATTTTCCGGGGCAATGCACTTAACAATGGTATCCTTCCCCTGGTCGTGTCGCCTTCCCTCCTCGACGAAATACTGCAGACGATTGAAGTCAACCCCGCGGCGGCTTTTACTATCGACCTGGAAGCTCAGACGTTCAAGAACGAGACTACTGGTACTGTTTCTACTTTCGACATCGACAGCTACAAGAAAACCTGCCTGATCAACGGTTACGACGATATCGATTACCTGCTGAGTCAGAGTGACCTGATCGATAAATTTGAGCGGGAACGGATCGACTTCTCTCTGAAGTAAGCTTTACGACCGGATCCGAAAAACCCATAGTTCTTCGGAAACCGGATTTCGGAAAAATTTTTCTTCAGCGTTAGAGCACCTGCCCTTCTTCCGTTTCATTGCCCCTAACCAACCAACAAAAGAAAAAACATGTCTAATTTCAACATCGCCGTACTCGACGGCGACGGTATCGGCCCCGAAGTAATCAAACAGGGTATTAAGGTGCTCAACCAGGTAGCTTATAAATTTGGCCATACTTTCAAGTTCGATTTCGCGCCCGTAGGCGCAGTTGCCATCGACCAAACCGGCAACCCGCTGCCCGACGACACCCTCGAACTTTGCAAGCGCTCCGATGCCATCTTTTTCGGTTCCATCGGTCATCCACGGTTCGATAATGACCCGACGGCAAAAGTCCGACCCGAGCAGGGTCTCCTCCGCCTGCGGAAAGAACTGGGGCTGTACGCCAACCTTCGTCCGGTAGCAGGATACAAGGAACTTACTCACCTCAGCCCCCTGCGCCCCGAGCGCATGGAAGGAGTGGATATGCTCATCGTAAGGGAACTGACGGGCGGCATTTACTTCGGTGAAAAAGGCCGTCGTGACGACGGTAACACGGCCTATGACACCTGTCTTTACACCCGCATGGAGATAGAGCGGATTGTTAAAATGGGATTCGAAGCAGCCGGCAAACGCCGGGGTAAACTGATGCTGGTAGATAAGGCCAACGTGATGGAAAGCTCCCGCCTCTGGCGCGAAGTAACCCGCGAGATGGCCGCTGACTACCCGGACATCGAGCTGGGTTTCATGTTCGTCGATAATGCTGCGATGCAACTCATCCTGAATCCTGCTCAGTTCGACGTGATCGTGACGAGTAATATGTTTGGCGACATCCTTTCCGACGCCTCCAGTGTACTGGCGGGCTCGCTTGGCCTCCTGCCCTCCAGTAGTGTTGGCTCGGAAGTGGGGATGTTTGAGCCCATTCACGGTTCCTGGCCGGAGGGTGCTGGTCAAAACCGGGCTAACCCCGTCGCAACCATTCTTTCCGCAGCGATGATGCTGGATCACCTGGGTCTGGTGAAGGAGGGAGATGCGATCCGCAAGGCGGTTAATACGGTGCTGGAGTCTGGTAAAGGCACCGAAGACCTGCGGCCGAAGGAGCAGGTTGGCACTGACGAAATGGGCGACCTGATCGTTGCTGCACTTTAGCCTTCTGCGCCCGTAAATTTTTCAGGGGCGCGAACGCAGGTGCAATAATGGTTTTAAATAAGGAACAGGGCTGAAGCGGAATCGCTTCAGCCCTGTTTTTGTTTTACTCCTCCGGCGGAGGCAGGAAGCCCAGGCTTACCAGAAAGTCATCCATTTCAACCATCGTCTGTTGGAAGAACTCCGGATTTTGAGGGTTGAAAAAGCCATGCTTCCCACCCTCGTAGATACTGAGTTCACAGCGACTGCCCACCTTTTCCATCACCGTTCGGTAGTATTCTGCGGTGGCAACGGGAATGAGATGGTCTTTTGACCCCACGAGAAAGAGCGTCGGCGGAGCTCCCTTACGGATATTATGCAGAGGAGAGAAATTCGGGAACTCCTCTCCTATCCGCTCGAAGCCGTAGCCCCCCGGGCCATTGTCGACCACCGGGTTAAACAGGAGCAACGCATCGGCGCTGCTGCTGACCGAAAGGTCATCGGCCTCATCGTTGTAAGCTGAGATGAGTGAAGTAGCTGCGGCGAGGTGTCCGCCGGCAGAACCTCCACCTACCGCCAGGCGGCTCGTATCAACGCCGAGATCCGGGCCACGGGTACGCAGCCAGCGAACGGCAGACTTTGCGTCTTTCAGGCAGTCAAAAGGTGAGGCATTGTGGCTTTTCTTTGTCCTGTAATCGGCCAGGACAGCAATCATTCCTCTGTTGATGAGGTAATCGGCCTGCGGCTTGAAATGGTTTCGGGTTCCGCCGTTCCAGCCACCACCGAAGAAGAAGATTGCGGCAGGTACGGGTGACGTTGTAGTATCCATTCCCGGCGGATAGTGAATTTCGAGGTACAAATCGCCGTCCGGCAAGGATTTGTATTTAAGGGTGTCGGGAATTTGAGCGCTCAAGCCTGCTGTGATGAGCAATGTAAGGAGGAGGGAAAATGAATATTTCATTTTGTGAGAAGATTTAGTTCACGGCTACCTAAATGGGTAGCTGATTAAAACGGGTAGAGGCTTCTAAGGTAGGAATAATCCGCCGCCAGACATCTTCTTTGTGCAACAGCATGAGATTGGCCAATGTCTTACTACGGTTGAAACCGCAACCCGAAAGAATGCGAGTTTGAAGATGTGCATCTCGTGATGCACATCTCTGTGTTCTGCTACAGATCTCTCACCATGTAAATATCACAGCCGCTGTGCCCTGTTTCGCCCATTGGCCAGCCGAGCAGTTCGAATCCGTTCTTTTTGTAGACCTCTGCGGCGGTTGTCATGGCAGAGACGGTTTCGAGGTAAATTTTTTCGTAGCCAGCCGCGCGTGCGCCTTCGAGGCAGGCGTTCATCAGCAGTTTCCCGCCGCCGTAACCGCGGGCTTCCTTCAGGATGTACATTTTCCGAAGTTCGCAGACCGTTCCGTCTCCTCCGGCCAGAGGGGCAAAGCCGGCACAGCCTACAATCACTGCTCCTCCAAAATCCTGCACTGCACCTGCATTCGTGCCAAAAAAAGTCTCGTTTCTGACTATCGGGCCTCCTACTTCTTCTTCGATGACGAAGAAAGCGGAGCCTTCCCCCGCGTAAGCTTTTGCCATATCCTCAACTTCGGGATCATTGATGGAATAGCCTTCACCGACACAGTTGAATTCCGGCATTACCGTTCGAATGACGTGGGCGACCATATGGTTGTCGGCGGGGGTAATTGGGCGGAGCGCGAGCATGGTTTATTCTTGTAGGTACATGTTTTGCATATAAACATGTTAATATGCGAGTGTTAAAAGTCTTCCGCCAGTTGCCAGATACCCGCCAGGTGCCTTCCCCGGCCATCGTAATCCAACCCGTAGCCGACTACAAACTTAGTAGGAATGACGAATCCCACAAAATCGATCTTCACGTCGACACGCTGGGCTTCGGGTTTGTGCAGCAAGGTTACCAAAGTGATCGACTTCGGGTTTAAGGCTTCCAGTTCCGGCAGAAAAGCCTGCATGGTCAGGCCGCTATCCACAATATCCTCGATGAGAACGACATCTCTGCCCGTTACTGCCTGCGCCTCAGGCGCAAGGTGCATTCTCACCTTACCCTCGGTTTCGGTTCCTTTATAACTGCTGGTTCGGACGAAAGAGATCTCCCCGTCCATCCCGGAAGCACGGATGAGATCGGCAGCAAAAATGAAGGCACCTCTCAGCATCACGATGAAGCTCGGGTCACCACCTTTCAGCCGTTCAGCAAGGTCTTTGCCCAGCTCTACCACTCGTTCGTTGATTTCGGCTTCCGTCAGGAACGGTCGGAAAGGAAGTTCGTGCAGTTGAATTCGTTGGGTCTTAGCGGAGTCCATATTTATCGATTAAGTACAGGAGCGAAGTTATGGAGGCGGCCCCCAATTCCAGCTCTCTTTTGTTGACGTTCTCAAAAACGTCTGTTTTTGTGTGGTGGAAGTCGAAGTAGCGCTGTGAATCAGGTCGGAATCCGATCAGCAGGCCTCCCTGCGATTTCAGTCCGCTTATATCAGCTCCGGAGCCTCCGCTGGTGAAACCGAGTCCGTAAGGTTCGAGCAGAGGAAGCCATTCATTGATTTTACGGTAGTCGTCGGTAAAAACGTCCTCGCGTCCGGTCGCGCTGAAGCCGCGCGGTGTGAAACCGCCGCTGTCTGACTCCAGCGCTGCGAGGTGAAATTCCTTGTTTTCGTTGCTTGCGGCCCAGTAGGCCCGGCCTCCGGCCAACCCGTTTTCTTCATTCATGAACAAGACACACCGGAAGGTCCGTTTGGGCTTGTGTCCTATCTTTTGCCACAGTGGTAGTACTTGCAGGGAGTGTACGATTCCGGCTCCGTCGTCGTGTGCGCCTTCGCCTACGTCCCAGCTGTCGAGGTGACCACCTACGAGTACAATCTCGTCGGGGAACTCGCTTCCGCGGACCTCTCCGATCACGTTGAAGCTCTGCACCGGCGGCAGGTTGCGCCCGTTAGACTGCAGGTGAACCCTAACCTCTCCCTGGCGGAGCAGGCGGCTCAGCTTTTCCGCTCCGTTGGTAGAAACGGACAATGCAGGTATGGCAAAACCATCTTCGGACGGCGCGACCGCGCCGGTATGTGGGATATCGTCGAGGCTGGTCGTCATGCTACGCACAAGCGTAGCCCTTGCACCAAATTTAGCGGCTATGACATGGCCACTCCCCCTTTGGTCCACGGCACCTCCGTACGCACGAAAAGTTTGAATCTGAGTTGGATCCATGGGTCGGTTAAAGAAAACGATCTTCCCCGCTACGCCATCGCGGCCCAGTTGCTCCACTTCCTGAAGGCTGAAAACTTCGATGATGGGAGCAGTAATGCCTTCGGGACCGGTTCCTACGGAATTACCGAGGGCTGTCACGTCCAGATTTTCCGTCCCGACAACGGCATTGTTAACGATGCGTCCGCTGGCGGGAGCGCCACGGTCCCAACGGGGAACGGTACACGGCTGGAGGTACACCGTATCGAACCCGAGCGTATCCATAAGCCGTTTCATACTGAAGACAGCGGCTTCGGCGCCAGGTGAGCCCGCCAGACGGGGACCGATATCTTTACACAAGTGGTGTAACCATTCATAACAGTCTCCTTCCGTCAATGCCTTATCGTAAATCTCCCTGATCGCAAACGCGTCTTCGTTCTGGCCATAAATTCCGGAGCAAGCTGTCACCATCAAGAGACAGAAAAGAATTTTTTTTACGACACCAGACGGTACCAATAAGCAAGCCGCAGGAAGCTTGCCGGGAAGTCGATAAAAATCACTCATGCTGAATTAGGAATTTTATAAGGTTTGAAAAGACTACGCAAAACAATGTTTTGCGACACGCCTAAAACGTTTGCAATTAAGGCCGAATTAGAAATTAACGATTCTTAATTTCATCACAAACGCAATGGTTAATTTCTCTTTAAATGAAAAAAGCCACGGAATATTCTACGACGCAAACAACGGCCTGATTTTTGTTCGGTCAAAATTTAAGCCTGTTTCTTGTAAACTTTACTAAAATTAGACCTTATCTTTGATTCAACGGTAAGGGCAACAGCCCGTTGTTCCTTACTCCTTAATTTGGTTTTATTTGGTTAGGGCTGAGGTGGTGCTGTGGTGGCACTGCCTCATTTTTTTTACGGTTGGATACCGAAGCGATTTACCACCGTACAACTATCCTTGCCTTTACGTCTTCTCCAAACCTATTGGTTTGGTTGGTACTGACTTCATACCCCCGTGCCGGTTCGTACGTAAGTAAATGATGCCCATCGGAAAGTACAGACCCGGTATGGCGTTCTATCTCAACTTTTATTGTGGCTTTTTGATCTTGTTCAACCATCAGTCTTCGTACAGTAAGGCTACTGTCGCGGGCCAGGTAGCTGGTAATTACGTGGCCAGCCGAAAGGGTTTTCTCCTTCGTATCGTACTTGTCGTGCCACGCAGGCTTGTTGATGTCGGCTTCTTTGAAAAGGCGAAGGTCATTTTCGAAGTTGATGTCAGTAATCTCTTTAGCTTCTGTCTCACCGTTCAGAGTAATAGTTTTTTCCACCTTTGGCCGCAGGGAACTCAACCGGGCAGATTCAGCGGCGATGTACCCTTCCAGGTCGAAGAAGGGCGATGGTGAATTATCGACTTCCGTTCCTTCAGAGATACATGCCGAAAGTAAGAGCGTTAGTGAGATCAGTAGGATAAATCTTTGCATACCGGGTAAAGGCCTAAGACGGGAGTTAGGTTTAAGACTCCTTAGTATATATGTCTGCCTCAAAAATAAAGCCAGGGAACACATTCAACATAAACAGAATACGTTCTCGCATCCAGCCACCTCATTTGCTGCCAGCAGACAGGAAAAGTAACCTTTATGGTCTCCTTAAATAAGCGTTTCCCGGAGGCAAAACTTCGATCTTGCCCGCTTCAGACAAAAAAAACAGGGCCTAAAAATTAAGTAACACCCTAAAACACAGGCTATAACACCCTTAACATTCATTTAAAACTGATTATTTTGAAGAAAAATGCTCCAAAGGTGTGACCAACAAAGGTGTTTACAGTCTAATTGCTTGTAGGATGAGGCATTAAACCCGATCTTTGCGGCGTCATCCTTACAAATTGCAGTTTGGGAACTACAAATCCGCTGTTTGGATTTTGTTCTCATCCGCTCTTTTCTCCTTTATACGTAGCGAACACGACATCTTGTTCACTGCTTATATTACCAAACAACTACTCTTATTTTTAAATCAACAACCATCATTTTATGAGACTTTCTATTTCTCTTATGGTAGCTATGGTGTTCTCTGCATTCACCGCGCAGGCCCAGCAGCTCCCTTCTAACCCAGACCCAAACAAGTGTTACGTACGCTGTGTAACTCCGGACGTTTACCAGACTGAAACCGTACGCATCCAGACTGCTCCTTCTTACAAGCGTCTTTCTGTAGTTCCTGCTACCTACAAGACCGTAACCGAGCGCGTAATGGTAAAAGAAGGTTACAAGCGTTACGAATTCGTTCCTGCTACTTTCCGCACCGAAACCATGTCTTACGAGTCTCAGTCTCCTGCTGAGTCTATGAGCGTTCGCGCTGCATCTTTCACCGATGCTACCGAGCGTGTTCTCGTTAAGCCAGAACTGAGCCAGTGGGAAACTACTGCTTACGAAGGCTGTGAGTCTGACAACCCTAACGACTGTCAGGTACTGTGTTACCGTACTTACGAAGCTGAGTACCGTACCGTTCCAGTTCAGCGCCTCGCTACCGACGCAACCACTTCTACTGACCGCGTTCCCGGCCAGACTTCTACTTACCGTAAAGAAGTACTCGCTACTCCAGCTGAAGTACGCACTATCGACGTAGAGCCTGTATACGAAACCATCACCAAGCGTGTTGTTGACGTTCCTGCTTCTGTTCGCACCGAAACTGTTCCTGCTCAGTACACTGAGATCACTAAAGAAGTAATGACTTCTAAAGGTGGCCTTAGCAGCTACGAAGAAATCGACTGTGAGCTTACCAGCTACAACGTTCTTCCTATCAACTACGCTAACGGTAGCGCAGCCCTCAACGCTGAAGCACGCCGTGTTGTTGACGATCGCCTACTGAGCCTCCTCCGTGAGCGTCCGAACATCCGCATCCAGATCAACTCTCACACCTCTTCTGTAGGTTCTGCTGGTACTAACCAGAGCCTTTCTGAGCGTCGCGCACAAAGTGTTGCTGACTACCTCGTAAGCAAAGGCATCAACCGTGGCCGTCTCGTAACCCGTGGTTACGGTGAGAGCCAGCTGAAGAACCGTTGTGCTGACGGCGTAAACTGCTCTGAAGCTGAGCACCGCGTTAACCGTCGTACTGAGTTCCGCGTACTGAACATCGACCAGTGATAAAGGCGCGGTTCTGAACCGTATCTTAATCCAATAAAGAAGCCTCCGTCCATTCATTTGGGCGGAGGCTTTTTTTTGGTCGGGAGTCGGGAGTCGGGAGTCGGGAGTTGGCTTATATCCAAACTACCGGCCTGATTTCGATACCTAATCCGGAGTGGTTGAAATATTTGCTCGCTTCTTATTCGCGCATTCTACCTGAAGCGCAAACTGAGTACACCTATAATCGCTTCCTTCACGATGGAGCCGTGCATTTTGCTTGCGCCCAGGATACGGTCGGTAAAGGTGATGGGAACCTCAACGATTTTGAAACCCAGCTTCCAGGCAGTATGCTTCATCTCGATCTGGAAGGCATAGCCGATGAACTCGATCTTATCGAAGTCGATGGCCTCCAGCACAGGGCGGGTATAGCACATGAAACCGGCGGTAGAGTCCTTTACCGGCATCCAGGTGATCAGGCGAACGTAAATGGAGGCACCGTACGAGAGAAAGCGACGGTCGAAAGGCCAGTTCTCGACGCCGCCGCCTTTGGTGTAGCGGGAACCTACGGATACATCTCCGCCACCGGTATGACAAGCTTCGCGCAGACGAACCAGATCTTTAGGGTTGTGGCTGAAATCGGCATCCATTTCGAAGAAGTAATGGTAATCTTCAGATTTGGCCATTCCCCAACGGAAACCGTCGAGGTAAGCAGTTCCCAGCCCCAGCTTTCCGGCACGCTGCAGCAGGTGCAGCCGGTCGGGGTATTCCTGTTGTTTCGCTTTGATGATATCAGACGTTCCATCGGGCGAACCATCGTCGACGATAAGGAGGTGAAACGGATAAGACAGCGTAAAGACGGTGTCGATCATCTTGGCGATGTTCTCCTTTTCGTTATAGGTAGGAATAATTACGAGGCTGTCGCTCACTAGGGGGAGTATTTTTCTTGAAGGTGCAAATATACCGAAACCGCTCAGGTTTGAGACGCCTCCCCCTCCGATAGTGTCTCTGGACAGCAATTCAGAGCCCGGAAATAACCTTATTTAACCGGAGTTAACCGATTGCGCATCGCTTTACCGCTATTTTTGAAAAACCAATCAAAACCCATACAACGATGCGCACCACCATCTTTACCCTGATATTTCTCCTTACCGGAATGTTGTCCGCCCAGTCCCTTTTCACCTCGGATGATTTTGAAGCACAAGTCCTGGCTTATGCTCCAGAGCGACACCAGGGCGTGAGCGACAAAAGCTTTGATTTTGGGACAATGGTTTTGCGCGAAACCGTTCGCCAGACCGACAACAACCCTCGAGCTTTCAACCGGGCCGACTATTTCAATGTACTCTCCGGACTGATTTCACTACAGGAATCCGACGCAGACATCCGGCTTGCCTGGCAGAAATTTATCGCGTCAGATGGTAGTTGCGAATACCTGACCAGCGCCAGTTTCAAAGATGGTTTTCTGTCCAAAAAAATACCCGACTACCTAATTTCCGCATGGGCCGAAGCGGAAGCAACCTGTGTGCGCAACGGTAAGGCCGGAGCAAAACCGCGCCCCGCCCCCGAGACTTACGCCGCTGAAAATAAGCTGGATGCGACCTTGCTGAAACAAATTGCTGAGATTGCTAAGGACGACCAGCGTTACCGCAAAGGCAAGTATGAGCCGGAAAAACAAACACCCCTCGACCGGAAAAACGAGCGTTTGATCGACGGATTGTACGCCCGCTACGGCACCTACCTGGGCACCTCGCTGGTCGGGGAAGCGTACAATTCCGTGATGTGGGCCGTTATCCAGCATTCCCGGCCCGAGACGATGGAACGCTATCTTCCGGTGGTGCACGCCGCCGTTCAGGCCGGGGAATTAGACGAAGCTCCGTTACGTATGCTGATCGATCGGGTCCAGATAAACAGAACCGGGCAACAAGTATTCGGCAGCCAGGCCGGGGTGCCCTTATTACCGAAGGCCGAGCAGAAGCGGATTGAGAAGTTGTACGGGATTGATTAGGGCGCGGCCGCAGGTACAGAGGAGGTTGAAGGAGATCGGCAGACAGAGGAGTTTTGATTCGACTGCACCCAAAACGGGACAGGGCGCAAACGACCGACCTGAAAAGATCGTTGCCGACCTCGCTATCTGGTTACGTATCATTTACGCGACTTGAAGTCGCTTCTGCCGACTAATCACCAAGAGGTGAATGCGGCTGGCTTACGCTTCAACGGTGAAGCCAAATGCCGATTACCTCTCTTTGCACCTGCACTCGTGCCAGATACTACTCAACCCTAAACAAATCTATCAACCTTTAAATTACCCCACAAATTGTTTAAATAATTAACTGCAGTTTCGTATGTTTGCAGGGTTAAGCAAAGTACTAAATGGCAGACGCAACTTACAACGAAGACAACATCCGGTCGTTAGACTGGAAAGAGCATATCCGCCTCCGCCCGGGCATGTATATCGGCAAGCTTGGTGATGGTACCAGCCCCGACGATGGCATTTACATTCTGCTCAAGGAGGTGATCGACAACTCCATTGACGAGTACGTAATGGGGCATGGAAACAGGATTGAAGTCAATATCGAAGACGGAGTTGCCTCCGTGCGCGACTACGGCCGGGGTATTCCTCTGGGTAAAGTTGTCGACGTAGTTTCAAAGATGAATACCGGTGGTAAGTACGACAGTAAAGCCTTCAAAAAGTCCGTGGGTCTTAATGGTGTAGGTCTTAAAGCCACGAACGCCCTGTCTGATGAGTTCTCCGTCTACGCCGTCCGTGAGGGAAAAATGAAGAAGGCCGATTTTTCTCTTGGCAACCTGGTAAAAGAACACAATCAGGTCAAAACCAAGGAAGCAAATGGCACCTTCATCAGCTACCACGCCGATCCTGCTATTTTCAAGAAATTCAAGTACCGCTCCGACTTCATCGAGAACCAGCTGTGGAACTACGCCTACCTGAACGCCGGGCTGAAGCTGATCTATAACGGTAAAACGCTGGTCTCTAAAAACGGTCTTAAGGACCTGCTGGAACGGAAGGTCAATGAAGAACTCCGCCGCTACCCGGTTATCCACCTCAAGGGTGACGATATGGAAGTGGCCATTACCCACGGTAATGCGTACGGCGAAACTTATTTCAGTTTCGTAAACGGTCAGCATACCACTCAGGGTGGTACACACCTCAACGCCTTTAAGCAGGGGCTTGTAGAAGCCTGCCAGAAACACTACAGCAAAGCTTACGACAGGAAAGACATCCTGAGCAGCGTAGTTGCCGCAGTAGCTATCAAGGTCGAAGATCCAATCTTTGAATCTCAGACCAAAACCAAGCTCGGCTCTACCGATATGGGCCCGGGCCTGCCTACCGTCTCTACCTTCATGCGCAACTTCATGGTGGAGCACTTCGACAATTTCCTGCACAAAAACCCGACTACCGCCGAAGCGCTGGAAAAGCGGATCAAGCAAAGTGAACGCGAGCGCAAGGAGATTGCGGGAATCAAAAAGCTGGCCAACGCCCGGGCAAAGAAGGCCAACTTGCACAACAAAAAACTACGCGACTGCCGCGTCCAGTACAACTCGAACAATAAAAAACATACCGACGAGCAGAAGCTGGCGACTACCATTTTCATTACCGAGGGAGACTCGGCCTCCGGCTCCATCACCGTTGCGCGCGACGTTCAGACCCAAGCAGTTTTCTCCCTGCGTGGTAAGCCGCTCAACTGCTTCGGACAAACAAAAAAGGTCGTTTACGAAAACGAAGAATTCAACCTTCTCCAGCACGCCCTCAACATTGAAGACGGAGTTGATGAACTGCGCTACAATCGCGTCGTGATCGCCACGGATGCAGATGTAGATGGTATGCACATCCGTTTGCTCCTCCTGACGTTCTTCCTCCAGTTCTTCCCCGATATGGTCGAAGGCGGCCATCTGTATATCCTGGAAACCCCGCTCTTCAGGGTCCGCGACAAGCAGAAGACCTTCTATTGTTACAGCGAACAGGAAAAGCAAGACGCCATCAAGGCGCTGCGTGGCAAACCGGAGATCACCCGTTTCAAAGGTCTCGGCGAGATCAGCCCCAAAGAGTTCTCCGATTTCATCGGTGAGAACATCCGCCTCGAACCCGTTGTGATGGGAGAAAATACTGACATCGATAAATTGTTGAGCTACTACATGGGCAAAAACACACCTGATCGACAGAACTTCATCATCGACAATCTCCGCATTGAGCTTGATGCGGATATGGACGGAGACGGGACTGCAGATGTGGATCAACTGGTTTCGGAAAAAGAAGCAAAGGCCGCTGCAGAAGCAGCGTAAACGTTGTACTTCGCAGAATAAACAGCCTGCGGAGCAGGTACGAAGCTCCACTAAAACTCCTCCCAAAAATCTAATTCAGCCGGGAGGAGGCCTTACGGTGCCTTCTTAACGGTGAAAAAGTTACCCGCAATTCCGAATAAGCAGAGCTTAGTCATATAATTCAAGAGGCCAGGAATTGTTAACAATTCCTGGCCTCTTGAATTTTCGTTACAGGACAGTAAATAAATGAGCGAAGGAAGGACTTCGCCCCGCCATCAGAAACTTTGCCAAAGGCAAAATTGCTTTAATCTACTCGTACTTACCAAACTCCTCTTCCGCAACACGACGAACCTCATCGGCCACCCGCCAGGCCACCTGCTCATCGAGCGTAGGCGGGATAACGCGGTCGAAGTCCGGTTCGCGGATGTGCTCGGCGATGGCGCGGGCAGCGGCCAGTTTCATATTGGGAGTAATGCGGGGTGCGCGGGCATCCAGCGCACCACGGAAGATGCCGGGAAAGCCAAGTACGTTGTTGATCTGGTTAGGAAGGTCACTGCGACCGGTTCCCACGATGGCGGCTCCGCCGGCTTTGGCTTCGTCGGGCATAATCTCCGGCACGGGGTTGGCCATGGCGAAGATGATGCTGTCTTTGGCCATCGTGGCTACGTCGTTGCGGTCCATCAGATTGGGCATGCTAACACCGATGAAGACATCAGCGCCAACAAGGGCATCCTTCAGGGTACCGGTTTTGTTTTCACTATTAGTGAACTCCAATGCTTCTTTCTTTGCGTAGTTGAGGTTATCGCGGCCGCTGTGGATGATTCCCTTACTGTCGCACATCACAATGTCCTTTACGGGTGTTGCCAATGGAGAATCTGGGTTATCGACCGCTTTGAGCAAACGGGCAATAGCGATACCTGCTGCTCCGGCGCCGTTGATAACAACATTGAGATCTTCCATTTTCTTGCCTACGAGTTTGCTGCCATTGAGCAGACCCGCCAGGGTAACGATGGCCGTTCCGTGCTGATCGTCGTGGAAAACGGGAATACCGATGTCCTGCAGGCGGCGCTCAATCTCGAAACTGCGGGGCGCAGAGATATCCTCGAGGTTTACACCTCCGAAGACCGGAGCGATCAGCTTTACCGTTTCTACGATCTTGTCTGTGTCCTGGGTGTCGAGGCAAATGGGAAAAGCATCGATGTTAGCGAAACGCTTAAAGAGCATTGCCTTTCCCTCCATTACGGGAATGCTGGCCAGTGCGCCAATGTCTCCGAGGCCAAGGACGGCGGAGCCGTCCGTTACGATGGCAACGGTGTTAGACTTGATGGTGTACTTGTACACATCATCGGGGTTTTCCGCGATGGCCCGGCAGGGCTCTGCAACACCAGGGCTGTAGACGAGCGAGAGGTCGTCTTTGCTGCGCACGTCCATTTTAGGTGAAACGCGGATTTTGCCTTTCAGCGATCGGTGTAGGTTCAGGGATTCCTGGAAGTAGTCCATGTAGTTGGTGTTACTTGATTAAGGGCGAAAAGTACGGGTTATTTGATGAGCAACGTAATGTGTGCAAAGTTCCACCCTCGCAAAATTCACGAGAACTCTAACGCCCTGAAGGTCGTTAAATAAATAAATCGGCCATAAGGTTCGATTATACCCGGTTCCATGCTGTTAAAAACCCGTGCCATAATTCTCCGCGCGATCAAATACGGAGATTCCAGCCTTATTCTCGAGACCTATACCGAGGCAAAGGGTGTACGCAAATACATCGTTGGCGGAGTGCGTAAGGCCCGCAGCCGAACTCCGGCGAGCCTGGTCCAACCAATGAATCTGGTAGACATCATCGCATACGAGCGGGAGGGCAAAGACATGACGCGCCTCAAAGAAGTGCGCCCCGCTCATGTCTACACCCGTATTCCTTTCGATGTTTACCGGGGTACAGTGGGGCTTTTCATGCTGGAGGTTACCCGCAACTCGATCCGGGAAACTGAAGAGAACCCTGCACTTTTCAGTTTCCTGTACGAAGCCTTCCGGCTTCTCGACACTACCGAAGGACCGATTACCCACTTCCACCTTCACTTCCTGTTGGAGCTTACGGCCCATCTCGGGATGCTACCCTCGGGCCAGTGGACCGAAGGTACACCGCTTTTCGACCTGAAGGAGGGTTCTTTCACCGGAGATCACCCCGGCCACCCCGAATACCTGGACGAAGAACAGGCCGCGTTGATGTACACCCTGCTGCACGCCCGCCACGATGAGCTCGATGGCATCCAATCGTCCCGGCAGCAACGCAACCAACTTCTCGTAGAGCTCACGCGCTACTACCGTTACCACATTGAAGGAATGCGGGAAATTAATTCTTTGAAGGTTTTACGAGAGGTGATGGGGTAAACAATTCGTACACCGGGGCCATCGCGTAACCTTCACCTGCATTTTGATCCGCGGCATCTGGCGGATTTCGCCGATCGACACAGCTTCTCTTACTCAATCATTCTATCTTCGCGGCATGCGCTTCCCCCAACCACGCAACATCGCTTACACTTTACTTGTCTTTGCCGCTATCGTTGGCGGATGGATGTACTCGCGCGCCACAGCGGAAGAGTTGTGGGGCTACCGCCCTCTACTGCTTTACCTTCTGCTTTTCGGTGGATATTTTTTGTTCCGGTATGTACCCAACAAAAAGAGCCCCAAACCCGGTTACCTCCTCCCCGTTTATGCAGGAGCGCTGCTGGGACTGGGTTTCGCGGGAGACTTCGGTATTTTCCCGGCTCTTTTCGTAGGGTTCGTCCCGATGTTCATCCTCTTTCGGAAGCTACAGGAGCGTAATGCGGGCTACGCAGAAGCTTTCCGACTTGGGTTTACGGCCTTTCTCCTGTTCAACATCCTTACTACGTACTGGGTCACCAATACCGGCTTTGGGCCCGGGCTTTTCGCCATGCTGGCCAATAGCGTCCTGATGTCTTTGCCGTGGCTGGCGTTTTACTGGACGGGGAGGAAGTCTCCCAAAGTGGCGTTCCTAGCGTTCGGGGCCTGCTGGATCGCTTTCGAGCACCTCCACTACAATTGGGGATTGAACTGGCCGTGGTTAACCCTTGGCAACGGAATGGCTAGCTGGCCCGCCCTTATCCAGTGGTACGAAGTTACGGGCGTACTCGGCGGATCGGCCTGGATACTGGGATGTAACTACCTTGCCTTTAAAGCCCTCTCTGCACCTGCTGCCGAGCCCCAAAAGCTGCCTTCGCCAGGTAAACTCCTCTCCTTTCTCGCCTTGGTTTTATTGCCCATATCCGGCTCTTTGGTCAGGTACTACACCTACGTTGCGCCCGAGGACAAGACCATAACGGTAGCCGCTATTCAGCCCAACTTCGAGCCTCATTTCGAGAAATTCGCTGCCGGAGGAGAACCAGCCGTGATCGATACGTTCGTCCGCCTCAGCAAGGATGCGCTGGCTGCAGGGCCGCTCGATTACATCGTTTACCCGGAAACCAGCTTCAGCAATTTCGAAGAAGACCGGCCGCTCCTCAACGGCCCCATGCGCATTCTGCAAAGTGAGCTCGGTAACGGGAGCCTGGGTCACCTGGTTACCGGCTACTCCGGTTACCACGCTTTCCAGGCGGGGGAACCTCTCAGCCCGGCCGCCCGTACCCTCGACCGCGGCAACGGCACGCTGTTCCGCTACGAGCACCTGAATGCGGCACTGCAACTGGACCTGGACACCAAAGAAGTTCAACATTACCGCAAGGGCGTCTTCGTCCCCGGTGCCGAATCCTTTCCTTTCCGCAAAGTGCTCTTTTTCATGGAGCCCCTTGTCGCCAGCCTCGGCGGCTCAGTAGCGGGCCTCGGCACACAGGAGACGCGAACACCATTTTCCTCCCCAAAAGCCAAAATCGCTCCAGTGATCTGTTACGAATCCGTTTTTGGCGAGTACTTCACCGACTATATCCGCGAAGGAGCGCAAGCCGTCTTCGTGATGACCAACGATGGCTGGTGGGACAATACGGCCGGCCACAAGCAACACCTTTACTACAGCAGCTTACGAGCCATTGAAACCCGGCGGGCCGTCGTACGCTCGGCTAACGTAGGGGCGTGCGCCTTTATCGATCAGCGCGGACAAATAATCAGCACGACGCAGTACAACGAAGCCGGCTTCCTGCGGGGAGAGATGCAGCTCAACGACGCAATCACCCCCTACGTCCGTTACGGCGACATCGTATCCCGGATAGCTCTCTTGCTGGCGGGGATGGTATTACTGAGCAACCTGGCCAGGTCATTACGCCGAAACTGAAGTGGTGCATAAAATCGTTCCCCGGCAATACGAATCATCGGAAAACCAGGACTGGTTTGCTTCAGCCACAACATTCCACCACCTCATCGACGTTTTCTGCAGGTGAAGTTAGTTGGCATCTTCTTTTTGTGGGCGCTGGCGCTGGTGCCAGGAACGGTTGAAGGGCAAGGCTCCGTCAACCTGAACATCATCGCAACCGACTTCGAGCCGAAAGACAGCACCAAAATATTCTCCGACTCCGCCGCAATGGTGGTCTACCTGAAGGAGTGGATTGAACTGGCACGGGCAAAAGCCCACTGGGAGGCTTCCGTAGACAGCCTCTACCGCACCGGAAAGGCCTCCTTCACCGCTGTTCTCCACCAGGGTGCGGCCTATGCATGGGCCGGCCTCACCCCTCCGGATGACGAAGCTGCGCTTCGTTGGCTGCGCCGGTCCGGTTTCCGCGAACGACGCTTTGCAGCCGGTCGCCCGCTGCGCCCCGAAGCCTGGAGTGGCATCCGGGACAGCACCCTGGTGCGTGCCGCCAACGACGGCTACCCCTTTGCCGCAATCGGCCTCGAAGACGTAGACCTCACCGAACCTGGTCAGCTATCGGCCCGCATCAGCCTGAACACCGGCCCGCTGGTCCGGATCGGCGAAGTCAGCGCCCCGGAATCCGTAAGGGTTCGCCCTGCCTTTCTGCAACGTTACCTCGGGCTACAGGAAGGAGAAGTGTACCGGGGCCAAAGGGTTCGTCGTATGGCTGCCAGCCTGAACCAGTTGCCTTACGTCACGATGAAGGGTAGCCCACTGATCAGTTTTCAGGATAGCCTGGCCTTCTTCGATCTGCCGCTGGAGCGTAAAGCCGCCAGTCGTTTCGATTTTGTGATCGGCGTTTTGCCCAACTCCGCCCAAACGGGCAAGCTCCTCATTACCGGCGAACTCAACGGTGAATTGCAAAACGGCTTTGGCCAGGGCGAACGAATTGCCGTTCGTTTCGAGCAGCTCCGCCCTCAGACCCAGGAGCTCGAGCTGGGCCTGGAATATCCATTTCTGTTCGGTCTCCCCTTCGGTTTCGAAGGAGAATTGGACCTCTACCGCCGCGACAGTTCTTTCGTTAACCTCAACTGGAAACTCGCCGCGACTTACCTCAGAGAAGGCAACGACCGGCTCTCTGCCTTCTGGGAAAACCGCCGGACCATCGTTCCAGGTCAGGACCTCAGCGAGGAGCCCGACATCGAAGAGCTCCCTGATACCCTTGGTGTTGTCCGCTCATTTTTCGGGCTGCAGGCCCGCCGGTTGCGGACCGACCGGCGGTTCAGTCCCCGCCGGGGTTACACCATCGACGTCAGCGCCTCAGCCGGTTTCCGGCGTTTGCCGGCGTTTGCCAACCTTGCCCCTGACGAGAGAACCTCCGCGCAGGCCCAGTTGCAAGGAACCGCGGAGGCCTTTCTGGACCCCATTTCCGGCTCAGTGATCTATTTCCGGCTTACAGGAGCGGGGATCTTCAGCGGCGAAGCGCTCCTCGCCAGCGAACAGTACCGGATCGGGGGCGCTAAGTTGCTGAGGGGATTTGACGAACAATCTGTTTTTGCACGTGATTACGCCGTGCTCACTACCGAATTCCGGCTGTTGCTGGGGGGGAATGCTTTCCTGTACGGTTTCCTGGACGCCGCCCGCGTCAACCCCCGCGACAAAAGTCGCCCGGAACTCGACATCGACTATCCTATCGGTTTCGGGGCGGGTATCAACGTAGATACCAGAGCGGGAGTATTCGGATTAAGTCTTGCGTTAGGGAAGAGTAATGGTATTCCGCTGCAGCTCGATGCACCTAAGGTTCATCTGGGGTACGTGAGCGTCTTTTAGTGGCCTCTTGTGGCCTTTCGGGGCGCCCTTATACCGACAGTTTGTTATCTATGGTTTCCTGAGCGTTACTTCCCTGATTATCTGCTGCAGCAGTTGCCGACACACTGCGTACGGCAGCGGCCAACTCCGGCAACCAGTTCACGTCTTTCTCCAGCGCGTTGCCTACCACCACCATATCGGCTCCCGCGGTCAGCGATTCGGCGGCGCGGGCTGCGGTACGAATTCCTCCGCCAACAACGATGGGCAGGTCCACTTCACGCCGGACGGCCTTAATTACTTTCCCGGAAACGGGGTTAAGCGCTCCGCTGCCGGCGTCCATATAGATCATTTTCATCCCGAGCTGTTCTCCGGCCAGGGCCGTGGCTGCGGCAATCGGGGGTTTATCCGCCGGAATCGGCGTTGTGTTGCTCATGTAAGACACCGACGTTGGCCGGCCTCCATCAATGAGCATATATCCTGTAGCAATCGTTTCCAGGCCCATCCGCTTAACCTTTACGGCTACCTGAACGTGGCGCCCGATGAGCATGTCGGGGTTACGCCCTGAAATCAGGGACAGCAGGAACAGAGCATCAGCCTGTTCATCCAGCTGGTTTACGGATCCGGGAAAAAGGATGACCGGCGTAGACTTGGCGTTGTCTTTGAGAAGCTTCAGAAAATACTCTGCCTGCAATGCATTCACCAGGCTTCCTCCCCAAAGGAAAACATCGACTTCACCTTTGTTGGCGTGTGCGGCCAACTCTAACAGGTTTTCCCGACGGGCTTTATCCGGGTCAATTAGCACGGCCAGTAATTTCTTGCCGGCGGCCCGGGCTTCGGAGAGTAGGGAGTATACCATAAGTGGCGGGTAAAATCTGCTTTGGCGCAAGGTACGGACAAATT
Organism: Neolewinella aurantiaca; assembly: GCF_008014675.1. Lineage (GTDB taxonomy): Bacteria > Bacteroidota > Bacteroidia > Chitinophagales > Saprospiraceae > Neolewinella > Neolewinella aurantiaca. Next base: position 58,980 of record NZ_VOXD01000017.1, read on the forward strand.
CGGGCATCGAATTGGCCTGAAACAACAAAGACTCCGTACCGGGTGGTACGAAGTCTCTGATGAATGTGCCCAGAACAGGAGTCGAACCTGCACGTCCGCAATGGACACCAGCCCCTCAAGCTGGCGTGTCTACCAATTCCACCATCTGGGCGGGGTATGAAGAGTGTTCCATGTTTACCTTTCGAAGCGAGCTTCTATTTGGGTGAAAAACATGAATCATTCTCCCGGAGCGAGCGCAAAAGTAATACGCCAAAACAATGTGAGCAAGTTTTCTGAAGAAAATAGTTCATTTTTTTATTTCATGCCGAAAACAAAAGCGGTTAGCTACGCATTTGATGTATGTACATCAAATATTAATTCATGCATTCTGTACTACATAAAGCGGGCAGCAGAGGCCTGGCCGACCATGGTTGGCTCACAAGTTATCATTCGTTCAGTTTTGCTCAATACTATAATCCTGAACGAATGCACTTTGGTGCACTCCGGGTACTGAACGATGATTTGGTAGCCCCCGGCCGTGGTTTCGGGAAACATCCACACGACAATATGGAGATCATCTCCATCCCGTTGTCCGGAGACCTGAGGCATGAAGACTCAATGGGTAATACGACGATCATCCGCGAGGGCGACGTGCAGGCGATGAGCGCAGGAACCGGAGTAGCGCACAGTGAGAAGAACGACTCCACCATTGCTCCCGTCGAGTTTCTGCAAATATGGGTCTTTCCCAAACAGCGCAACATTGCCCCGGCCTACAGTCAGATCACCCTTACTCCGGAAGACACTTCGGGCCAGCTTAGCCAGATCGTTTCACCCAGTGCGGATGAGGCCGGCGTGACCATAAATCAGGATGCCTGGTTTCACTTGGGCAACCTCTCTGCGGGAACAACACAGGACTACCACCTCAGGAAAGCTGGTAACGGTGTTTATGCCTTTCTGCTCGAAGGCGACGCTACCGTTGCCGGTCAGGAACTGAACAAGCGTGATGGCCTTGGCTTATGGGAAACCGACTCGGTTTCCATCGCCGCGACTACCGACGTAAGGATATTACTCATGGAAGTGCCTATGGAGATTCCTCGCTAAGAAACAAAACTGACTGCCATAAAGAACCGGCGCGAACGCAGGTGCTGTAACGGTTGCGACCAGCAAAGGCTTAAGGAAGGCTCTTGCCAGCCTGCTTATCCTTGCTCATTCAACCAACGCCCTGCACCTGCGGCCCCGCCCACCATAAACTTCCGGGTTTCACATCCGGATTCTACTCAACCCCAATCTCAACTTACAATGTCTAACCTCATCTCAGCGCTCGAATGGCGCTACGCCACCAAAAAATTCGACAGCAACCACCCCGCCTCGGATGCCGACATCGAATCGCTGAAAAAAGCGACCAACCTCAGTGCCAGTAGTTTTGGTCTTCAGCCGTACCGCATCGTTGTTGTTACTGATCCTGCCGTCAAACAGCAGTTACGGGCGGCAGCTTTCGATCAGGACCAGGTGACCTCTGCGAGCCACATTTTCGTGTTTGCCGCCAAGGAGGAAGTCAGCCCCGAGTACGTCAACGCGTTCATGCGTTTGACCGCCGACACCCGCGGTGTCCCTTTTGAAGCACTGAAGGGTTACGCCGATTACATCAACGGAAGCCTGGCCGGTAAAGACACCGCAGCCATCCTGGACTGGACCCGCCGGCAGAGCTACATCGCCCTCGGAACCCTCCTCGCCGCAGCCGGAGAACTTAAGCTGGACGCCTGCCCCATGGAAGGCTTTGACCCCGCACAATTCGACGAAATTCTCGGCCTGCCGCAGCAGGGCCTGAGGTCTGTGGTGATCGCCGCCGTCGGGCACCGCTCCGAAGCCGACGACACCCAACATCATGCAAAAGTGCGTTTCCCCGTAGAGGAGATGTTTATTTAGTCAGCACCCCGGCTGAACCCGCTTAGTGCTTCTTTTCCAGCCAGGAAGAGAAGTAGTAAGCGGGTTCTTTTATTTCATGTATTCCCAGGCCGTTTGGTACAGGCCGTTCTTTTCCACGTACTCCAGAAAGCCGGCGAAGAAAGGATCGTTACCGATGGTTGCGCTGTCGCCGATTACGACGAGGTATTTCTTTGCGCGGGTAATGGCTACGTTCATACGGCGGTAATCGGCCAGGAAACCGATTTCCTGGCGTTCATTCGAGCGAACCAGCGACAGATACACCACGTCCCGCTCCCGTCCCTGAAAGCCATCGACGGTATTGACCGTCAGGTTGAAATCATTCAGGCGTGGTTCTCCTTCGAAAAGATCCTCGGCCTGGACCACCTGCTGGCGGTAGGGAGTGATGACGGCGATGGTAGGTAAAACGTCTTCGGGCGGTACGGAGCTCCGCAGATCAAGGAGGTGCTCCAGCAGGATGTTAAGTTCCCCGTCGTTGTACCGGCTTTTGAAGCGGGGGTGCAGCTTTTCCTCGAAGCCCGTTCCGGCCGTATCGATGAAGACCAAAGACTCGGTTAGTGGAACGCCCGGGAGGCTGCGCTGGGCGACGAGGTCTGCGGCCTTCAGCCGGCCCTCGTAGAAATAGTCGTTGCTGTAGCCCATGATCGGTTCGTTCATGCGGTACTGCACCTCCAGCAGGTTGCCTTGCGCCGGCAGGAGTTTTCCTGGCAGGGGGGCTTTCATTTCGCTGACAGCGGGGTTTTCTTTTTGCAGGCATTTCTCGAGCAGGGTTTCTGAGAAACCCTTTTTTTCGGCAGCCCGGTTCTTGACCGTAGGCGGCAACTGGTAGGGATCTCCGGCGAGCACGACCCGGTTGGCCTTGAGAATAGGAATCCAGGTTGCTGGTTCCAGGGCCTGCGCCGCCTCGTCAATGATGCACGTTCTGAACTCGTGCTTGTTCAAAATATTGGCTGCAGCGCCGATCAGGGTACAAACAACAACCTGAGTGGTTTCCAACACGTGGTCCAGCGTGCGGTCTTCGAGCTGCCGGGCCCAGTTGGCAAGGCGGCCGGCGTCACGAAACCCCATTCCTTTTTCGCGTCCTTTTTTCTTACTCGCTTTTTTGCGGAGTTCTGCGGCTTCGCGGCGCAGTTTTTTCACCTGCGCCGTGTCGGGGTGATCAGCGATCTGGATATCGAGGGTATGGCGAAGTACTTCTTCCTCAACCCTGCTGATGTTACCGGTGCGAACTACGTCAAGCCCCATTTCTGCAAGACGCATCGTTACGAGGTCTGCAGCGGAGTTGGACGGCGTGCAGAATAGCACGCGTCCTTCGGTTTTGACGAGCTCCCCTACTGCGGCGACCAGGGTTGTCGTTTTTCCGGTTCCGGGAGGTCCGTGGATGAGGCTGAGGTGACTGGCGCCAAGGATAGCCTGTACGGCAGCCCGTTGGCTTTCGTTGAGGTGGCCAAGGTGATCGACCGCTGATGCAGGAACCGGGCGTTCTTCGCCAGCCCTGACGCCCATGATTACGTCGCGCACTTCTGCGATTCTGCCTCCTTCCACCGATTCGAGTACCTGGAGGGCGCGGTCCATCTCAACGTACGTCCGCTCGTCAAACATCAGGTCTACGCCAACACCGCCAGACTGGAGCCAGTCGGGGAGGTCTTCTCCGCCCAGCACGATCTTCATCCGGTTTTTCTTGATGTAGTGGATCACCCCGGCTCTTTGGGGCCCGTTAGCCATTGGCTGGGTGGTGAACAGGTTGACGGAAGTGCCCGACCTGAACTGGTGGGCTTCTTCGCCTTCGCGTACCACCGTTACGGTTGGCCGCCCGCCAATTCCGTAGCCGGTCTCGGTTACCTGCAGCGGGTACCAACTGTAGCCCTTAGCAACCCTTTTGACGAGGGGCATCGCCTGAATTACTTCAAGGTGCAGGCGTCGTTCTTCTTCACGTTCGAGTTGAACGAGTTGGCGTTGGTGGGTGAGGTAAGCTTTTTGTTGGTCGGTCAAGGGGGAGGAAGTTCTTGTTTCGGTCGGGAAGGTAACTATGTACGAGCTTTGCTGTTCAAATACCACTAAAACTTTCCTAATTACCGGTCCATGACGAGAACATTCGTACTCCTGTCCCTGATTTCAGTTGCCTTTACGGCTTGCGAGAAAGATCCACCTGCGCCCCTACCCCGCTTTGGAACGGCCAACGAGCCAATCACCTACACCGATTTTGAAGACATCGCCGGCCTGTTTACGCAGCAGTCTGACACCACCTACCTGATCAACTTCTGGGCTACCTGGTGCAAGCCGTGCCGGGAAGAACTCCCCCTCCTGAATCAGCTCGCCCGGGAGGAGCAAGACAAAAAGCTCAAGGTGGTGCTTGTCAGCCTCGATACCGAAGAAAATGCTATCGGTCGGATTCCGGCCTTCCTGCGGGAAACCGCTCCCGATCTTGCATCAATAATCCTAACCGACGAAGACCAGTCGTGGGGAAAAACCATCGACCGGGTGTGGAGTGGTTCTCTACCCACCACGATCATCTATCGGGCCGATCTCCGGTACGTTTACCGCCGGGGGTTCAATACTTACCCGGATGTAAGGAGGGCACTCGAGCCTTTGATCGGAAAATGACACCGGTCAACTGCCGCTTTTTTACATCTTCCCCACCTTTTCAGCTCTTGATCAAGAACCACTTACGGCTTTTGCGTATTTTAACCGTTGCAAACGGTAGACACATGAGGCATTTTTTATCACTTTTTATCATCCTTGGCCTTTCAATTTCTCTTCAGGCCGAATCTCTGCGCGGTTTCCTGCTGACAAAAGACAACTATCAGCTCACGGGATATTTCAACGTTCTGAGCTACAGCCCAACGGGGAACATGATCACCTTCACCAACGATTTCGGTGATGTGTATTCCATTCATCCAATGCTGGTAAAAGGCTTTGGTTTCAGCAAAGACGGCACCAGTTTTCGGTTCGTGAGTCGCTTTCACGAAGGACAGTGGTTCTTTTTGCACGAGGAAGTGACGGGCCGCGCGCTCTCGCTGTTCCGGCTCCCCGACGGCTCCAACAACTGGGTAGACGACAGCATGTTGCGGCTGTTCCAGACTCCTCCGCCTACTTATTACTTTTATTACGGTAACCGCAACCTTGTCGCAATTCCCCGCTCCGGTTTCAAACGCACCCTCAAAAAATTCTTCGAGCGGTCCAGTCCGGAACTGTCCGCAAAAATCGGAAAAAGAGGCTACCGGTACCGGAACCTCGCAGAAATAGTGGTCGAATTTAATGAGCTCAAAGGCCGTGCCCGCCGGCGTTTGTAAGCAGTTGTAAAACCAGCCTGATTCAGTAACAGTTATTTGCCTTCGGGGCGTCGTACGCGCTGTCTTTTGCGCATTTCAGCCTTACGTTCGTCTTTGATGGCGTTGAACTTTTCGCGCTGCTCATCGTCCAGCATATCAAAAATTTCACGTTCCCGGGCGGCACGCAGTTTTCCTCCTTCGGCGAGCACTTTTTCACGGTCTGTACCAGCGTTTCGGCGCAGGTCTTTGAGTTCTTTGTTGTACCGGCTATTTATTTCCCGGTAGGTTGCAGCCTGATCTTCAGAGAGGCCCAGTGCCTTAATTTCGGCATCAAGTTCGGCTTGCTTATTCCCGCGATTCTGGCGATTTTCGGCGGCAGACTCGGTGGTTTTGGCGACATTCTGTGCGGTACCGCAACCGGTACTAAGGAGGGCACAAGCGAACAAGGTTAGAAAGATAAATCGTTGCATAACAGTAGGTTTCCGACATCCGTTTTACGCGAATGTTCCATGATGAGACGGAACAAAGTTACGGAGGTCAACTGTTGGCAGCCTTATTTACCAATCATAAGTAATTCTTAACGTGAGATTCCGCCCGGTGGCATCGGTAAAATAGCGTTGCCGGTCGAGGTAATCGCGGTACCGGGTATTGAAGACATTCTGGGCGGCGGCGCGCAGGTTCAGGGTGCGGTTTCCGGGCAAGGTTATCTCCCTGCTTACACTTAGATCCAGGAGCGAGTACCCGTCTGGCGGAGCCAAAAAATCCTGGTCTTCATCGAGGCGAGTTTGGCGGGCGACGAACAGCGCGTTTGCTGAAACCGTCCAGTTTTCAACCGGGGTATGGCTGACACCAAGGCGCAGGTTATCGGCAGGCATATAGATCAGCGGCTTGTCTTCGGTGTGGTTTTGTCCACGTACGATCGCCAACCTTCCGTCCAGCTCCCACCTGGGGTGTGGTACGTAGAAAGTTCTCAGATTGGCTCCGTAGAGCAAGGCATTTCCACCCCGGTAAAGAAAGACCGGGAATGCCCCCCGGATGGTTAGCCTGAATTCTGATTGCGGCTCCAGAAAGATGTAATTCCTGATGGGCTGAACGAACAGCCCACCGTTGAGGGTAAGCCGGTCTCCGGCGTAGAGCACCCCGGCTTTGACTTTCAGAGACAACTCCGGCTCCAGCGCGGGGTCGCCCTCCTCGATTCCGCTGACGCCCTGATGCAGGCCATTGCTGTACAATTCATTGATCTGCGGCGCCCGCTCCCGCAGGGTAAACCCGGCCTGAATGCTGGTCTGGTCATTAAACTTCCGGCGCAACTCAAAACTGGCCCCTACCGTCGAAAAAGTGTGCTTGAAGCGCTCTATGCGCCGGGGCAGATCGCGGCTGATGGTGATTGCTTCGTAAAACTGATGGTCGAAACGCAGGCCCGCATGGTACTGAAAAAACTCACCTTCCTTATGGTAGGCCAGGTAGCCGGATGAACGGTTGGCGTTGTAATCAGGAATGAGCGGCAAGACGCCCGTTCCCGGCTGGTTATCGTTGAGGGTAAATTCGTACTGCAAATTAGCATCGAGGTGACGGTCCGGACCGAGTTCGTGGTGCCACACCGTCTCCAGCAGGTGATTTGTCTGCTGCAGACTCAGGGCCGGAGAGTCATTCAGTTCCCCCCTGCGGACGTCAAACTCCTTCCTGATGTCGAGCTGGCCGCCGTACCGGAAGGTAAAACGGTGATTCTCGTTGGGTCGGAACTCCGTTTCTATTTTAGCCAGGTGGTGGCTTACGACCTGCCTGGGAGAGGTAATCTGATAAGTAAAAGAATCTCTGGTGAAGAAGGGGACTTCGCGGTTTATAGCGAGCTCAAGATCCGTCAAATTGCCTACGTGGGCTCCCCTCAGTATTCCGATGGTGGTATTGAAAACGCTGTAATAGGCGCGGGTTGTCCACTTGGAGTTATGGAAATAAGCCAGTTGGAGAGCAGCGTTTGCCTCTCTGCGTCCGGTATTGGCGAGGAAGTAGTCTGGTGCTCTGTGATCTCCTGAATACTTCCCGCTCAGACTGAGGCGGTAGGCTAAGCGACCGCCTCCGTTGAGGCGCGCATTCAGGGTATGGCCGCGTCCGTTGGATTGGAATCCGTAGGCGATTTTTCCTCCTGCTGCTTCGTTCTCGCGCAGGGGAGCTGGTTCAATAAGTACAGTTGCCGCAACCGTTGGCCCCGCGTACTTCAGGGCTTCTACACCTTCGACGACCCTCACGTAGGCAGCCACCCAGGGGTCAATTTCGGGTGCATGGTCGTTGCCCCATTGCTGGCCACTCTGCGCGATACCATTGTTCTGGATGCTCAGCCTGTTGCCGAAAACACCATCGAAAACCGGCTTCGAAGCCGAAGTACCGGCCCTCAGGCTGGAGACACCGGTGATGCGCTCCAGCGCATCGGTCAACAGTTCGGGAGATCGCTCGTCGAACTCACGTGAATACCCAGTGTTGGCCGTCGCGGAAACGGTTACCGTTTCGGTATAATTGTCGTGATGGTGGAGGTAGACGGTGATCTGGGTGTCCTGGCGAAGGTTCAGCGTAAGGGTTTCACCGTCGCAGCCAACGTGGGTAAACGTAAATGTTTGTTTGCCTTCGCACAGGTCCGTAAAAACGAAACTTCCCGTGCTGTCGGCCTGGATGCCCCGCCCGGCCTCCTGCCCGTAGATGGTAGCATACCCGAGGGGTTCATCGTCGTGCTCAGACAGAAGGCGGCCGGAGAGGGTGATCGTACAATCCGGAGGAGCGTTACTCAGCGGAGGCGGGGTTGAAAACCCCGCGTTTAACGCGGCAGAAGGTAAATGCCCTACGTGCCGGTAATCGGTAGGAATTAATGGTACGAACTCTTGCCTCATGGCTTTGCCTTCCAAAGACGCCTCCCCTGCACCTGCGTCAGCGCCCCATAAAGAAGCATTTCCGGAGGTTTCGGAGTCTGATGCGTAAGCGGAATAAAAGTGGTGAAGATAGAGCTGCAAAAAAGCTGCGGTTTCGACGTCCCTACCCGGACGCGAAACCGCAGATACCCATTGGCTATACAGGGCAAAAATTAAAAACAAGGAAATTCGCATACTTAGTTTTACTGAATAGAAACGTCAAAGGTAACTTCGACATCGGTTTCACCACCGGCAGCATCAGGGTTGTCGATGGTTGCGGCACTGCCTTTAGCGGGCTCGTGGCGCAGGATGACCTGAACAGAACCGGTGGAAGCGTCTCCGGTTGAAACCGAAGTGAGCAGACCGATTGGATTTCCGTCGCTGTCCATGTCTTCGTAAGAGAGAGTAAGGTTCAGGCCAGAAGAAACGGGGTAGAACACCTGGTGCTCTTCGTCTTCCTCCATGATTTCGGGGTCAATTTCTTCGTCTTCGTTAGCGAAAGAAACTACTGCATCGTAGGTAGCATTCGCTGCCATGGTACCAGTGCTGGTGATTACGGGGGCGTTGCCACCGTCGCCGTCGGCATCGACAAAGGAGAACGCTACGGTCTCGTTGGCTGCATCAGTAGGTGTGAGGGTCCAGGTAACCCGGGTGATTACTTCTTCTTCGTTTTCGATGATCGGATCGTCGTCATCGCTACAGCCGTTGGCGAAGATGATGAGAACGAAGGCAAACAGTAGGTAATTAACTTTGTTAGTCATTTTGAATTCTTGGTTGGTGGAGTTGATTGGAACCCGGGGGTTACATAATTAAGTACAAAGCAACGGAGAATTTCTTACTATTGCAACACTGTCGCAACAAAAAATCATGAAACGTAGAAACACACCCTCAAAAACTGCAGTTTTGTCTGCGCTCGAACAAGCTGGCACTGCGCTTAGCCACGACAAAATTCTTGCATCAATTGGTGACTCCATCGACCGGGCTACCGTTTACCGCATTCTTAACCGCTTTTGCGACGACGGCATCACCCACCGCATCGTGGCCGACGACGGCAAGCAGTACTTCGCCCTCTGCGAAGGCTGCAGCCACGAGGCCCACGCCCACAACCATTTCCATTTTCGCTGTCTGGGTTGCGATTCAGTCGAGTGCCTCAGCTCGGAGGTAACGGTAGGATTACCCAAAGGCTACCGGGCGGAGAATTTCAACGGGGTGATTTCTGGCTTTTGTGCGGGGTGCGAGGCTTAAAGCGGGTTTGGTTTTAACGGTAACGGAACTAGTAAAGGCGTCTCAGTAGCTACAAACTGTAGCGGGTTCAAACCGCACCGGTTTTCACAACTCAGCCGCCCAGTAAGTTTGAGGCACGGGTTTCTCCTTCTCTAAAAAAAACGCACCACTAATCTGATGATTAATGGTGCGCCTCAATTGAATTTTTCAGTTCTCGGTTTAGCCTTTGCTATCCGTCAGTTTATAGATAGCGAAATTTGATTGCCATTCGAACAGTTCTTGTCTGCCGGGCGGTATCTTTCCGGTTTTGATCTCTTCTGCAACAGCCATTGCCTTATCCAGAATGTAGCTCCGGTACTCTTCATTCTTGCTTTCATCAAGTACATCAGCAGACGTCAGGTAAAACTCGGTGAGCAGGTGCAAATCGACCGGTTCGGAATAGGTCATCAGATACCCCAGGTATCTTGCAGCGACTTTCGCTTTGTCTTCAGAAGCATTCGTTTTGTTTAGAATAACCCTAGAACTATTTATGAGTTGCTCAAGGTCATACCTCATTGTGCCATCAAGTTGACCGTGGTCTGTAAGCGGAACAATCAGTTCATCGAAAGCTTTTATTGCTACCAAAAACTCGCTGTTCTGATGGTCGGCCCGAACTTTCAACGCAGCCGACATAGCAGGCGTTATAGGATCTGCGACAAGATCGACCGTTGAAGCAATAAACTTCTTCTCTAAGCTGGAATTCAGGTTTGCGGTGAGGAACATTTCAGCTTTTTGAGCAGCTAAGCCATAGTCGACGATGTCCTTTTGACAGCCTGATAAAACGAAGGCTGCGACGATACAAAATAATATGTTTTTCATTAGTGATATTAAGTTTTGGTTTATTTAATGCAGTGATTTGTCTCGCATCCCAGGTCGGCGGGATTCATACCTGACCATGTATCGTCAGTTGTACTTGAAGATGTCACTGTACTTCCATCCGAGTAAACATGCGTTGATTCATAATCAGTTATTAGACCGTTACAATCAACATTATAAGTTATTTCCCAACTGTCACACCCTGAAGAACAATCTCCTTTGCATGAGTAGTCATTTTTTGCCAAAAGCGGGACAGCAAAAAAACACTGAGAAGCAGAAAAACTTTTGGTACCATTAGAACTGGGTTTTGATTAAGAAATAGTTACAGAATAAGACATACCTCAACCAGAGTGGCTTAGGGCTTTGTCATTTGACATCACAGTTTTTTGGCTGTGCTATCATAACTTCTGATCTTAAGATACAGCTGATCAAACACATTCCTTCCTGAATTCCCCGAAATTCCCCGAAATTCCCCGAAATTCCCCGAAATTATTGAGTGGGCAGCAGGTATCCAAATGCAAATAGTCATTTACTAACCAATGTTACCACCCTCGTCCCTGACATTCCTCAGGGCTTCGCAAGCTGCCTCTACGACTCCTTCCGGGTAGCCCAAGCATTCGTATATTTTCTTTCGCAGGGCCGGAGAAAGCATACCTCTGGGGATTATAAGCCGATACTTACGTAATTTATTATAGAGGGTTTTTCGATCCCAACCGTACTCATGTACGATGTCTTTTTTGTACTTGTGTGCAGGCATAAGGCTTTGTCTTTTGGTGTAAACATCAAAGGGTAAAATCCTTTTAGCCCATAAATTATGCCGCGCCAACCATACGTACAGGATCAAAAAACGCTTTCCATGAGCACAAAACACAACTAAAAAACGCCAGCTACAATGCACAAACAACTAACAATCAATTTCTTACAACTTTCAAACCGGGCCGTTTTGTAAGCATGTTAAGAACATTCCACTAATCTCATTTGACGTTCCTTAACGCGCAAGTCCCTCCTACAACTCACTGGTAGAATGAAACTCAACCTCCGGGTGATTGTCCTTCGCCATCTGCAGGGTCCAGGCTGAATCAGCGAGATATACCAGGCGGCCTTCCTTATCGTGGCCGATGTGTTGGCGGCGGCGTTCCTCAAAAGCCTTTAGGGCGGCTTCATCCTCGCAGGTTACCCAAAGCGCTTTGTGCAGGTTGATGGGCTCGTACTGAACGGTAGCACCGTATTCATGCTCCAGACGGTATTGGATCACGTCGAACTGGAGTGCTCCGACGCAGCCGATGATCTGGGCGTTGTCTACCGTGCGGGTAAAGAGCTGGGCGACGCCTTCGTCCATCAACTGATCGATGCCTTTAGCCAATTGTTTAGACTTTAACGGGTCGCCGTTGTACACCCGGCGAAACTGCTCGGGGCTGAAACTCGGGATGCCTTTGAAGTGCAACTCTTCGCCTTCGGTGAGCGTATCGCCGATCTTGAAGTTACCGGAATCGTAAAGGCCCACTACGTCGCCCGCAAACGCTTCGTCTACAATTTCTTTTTTGGCGGCCATGAAGCTGGTTGGGTTGGCAAACTTCATCTTGCGCCCCTGGCGCACGTGCAGGTAGTTGGTGTTGCGTTCAAATGTACCGGAGCAAATCCGGAGGAAAGCGATCCGGTCACGGTGTCGCGGATCCATATTGGCGTGGATTTTGAAGACGAAGCCCGAAAACTTGTCTTCATTGGGCAATACCTGACGTTCTTCAGTTGGTCGGGGGCGCGGCTCAGGCGCGATCTGCACAAAGCAATCAAGCAATTCTTTCACGCCGAAGTTATTGACGGCGGAGCCGAAAAAGACCGGGCTGATTGTTTGGTCGAGGTATTCTTCCCGCTTGAACTCAGGATACACCTCGTTGATCATATCCACTTCTTCCCGCAGTTCGTTGGCGGCGTCTTCACCGACGAGTTTATCCAGTTCCGGGTCATCGAGATCATCGAATTCGATGGTTTCTTCGGGGCGCCCCTGTTTGTTGTCGGGCCGGAAAAGGACGAGGCGTTGCTCGAAGATATTGTACACTCCTTTGAAGCGTTCGCCCATACCGATTGGCCAGCTCAGGGGCGTGCAGGGCAATAAAAGCTTCTGTTCGACCTCATCGAGCAGGTCGAATGCTTCCTTACCAGGCCGGTCCATTTTATTGATAAAAACGATAACCGGAGTTTTTCGCATCCGGCAAACTTCAACAAGTTTTTCGGTTTGTTCCTCCACACCTTTAGCCACGTCAATCACCACGATAACGGAATCGACCGCAGTGAGGGTCCGGTAGGTATCTTCGGCAAAATCTTTGTGCCCCGGAGTATCCAGAATGTTGATTTTCTTCTCGGCGTAGTCGAAAGCCATCACGGAAGTAGCCACCGAGATTCCCCGCTGACGCTCGATCTCCATAAAATCGGAGGTGGTGCTTTTCTTGACTTTATTGCTCTTCACCGCGCCGGCTTCCTGAATTGCTCCACCAAAAAGCAGGAGTTTTTCGGTCAGGGTGGTCTTACCTGCATCCGGGTGAGCGACGATGCCGAACGTACGGCGGCGGGCTATTTCTTGTTTCTGATTACTCATAAGCGGATGCGAAGATAAGTTAAGTACTTAAGCAGTCGTATAATCAGGCACCCAAATAGTCTTCCGGCACGACATTTTTGGGCGCAGCCGCTGGTGCAATATCGGTTGAGAGGCAAAGCTCCGGCATATTTTCAGCGCAGCCAGGTCCAGAAACCGTTTGATCATATTTACGCACTCCTTATATTTGTACCGTACATATCAGCCGTCCTAGCTCAGTTGGTAGAGCAATTCATTCGTAATGAATAGGTCGTCGGTTCGAGTCCGATGGACGGCTCAGAAATAATAACCCCCACTCGACCGAAGTTGAGTGGGGGTTGTTTTTTGTCCTGACAAATCAGGACCAGGCAGTTCGCTTGTGCAGCTTAGCTTTTGCTCCAGGCAAACTTCTGGAACGGCTCATCCACCGGGGTTTCGGCGAGGTGGTTCACATAGTTGCTGATTACTTTCTGAGAGAGGCCCAGAATGATTTCCAGAAGCTGTCTCTCTTCGTAACCCACCGCGAAGAATGCTTCTTTTTCCGCTGGTGTCAGGTGGCCACGACTTCTGACAATCGCCAGGGTTGTGTCGTGCAGTACCTGCAGCTTCTCCGAAGGCAACGCCGTTCCGTTTCTTAAAGCTTCGGTAATTGCTCCGTCTACCTTCATCATGTGAGCGATGGCCGTGTGGGCCGGTACACAGTAATGACATTCGTGCTCTACATTGATTGTTTGCCACACCACGGTGAGTTCATCTTTATCGAAAGAGGAGTCCGCAAAGAGGCCATGCAGACTTTTGTACGCAGCGAGCAAGCCCGGCGCACCAGCCAGTACCGCGTGCAGGTTAGGAATGTAACCAAATGCCTTTTGTGAGGCTTCGAGTTGAGCTTTGCTTTCTTCCGGAGCAGTTGCGACGGTGTGAACGGTCAGATTATTCATTGTTCTAAGTTTTCAGATTTAAAAATCGGATCAAAAACTCTGGGCTTTTGGTCCTTTTTGTTTCTGAAGCAAAGGTCGGGGCAACGAAAAAGTCCGGAATGGAGAAAGAGGTCAACTATATGGAGACTTGGTTCAGGCGAGGTGATTTGAACGAAAAGTACTGGGAGGAACACCCTCGTGCTTCGTGAAAATACGGGTGAAGTACAGCGGGTCATTAAACCCTACCTCGTAGGCGATATCACTGACGGCCAGATCAGACACCATCAGCAGGCTTTTTGCCTTTTTCAATTTCTCCCCGTTGATGTAGCTAGCCGGGCTGTCGTTGAATTGCTTTTTGAATTCCCGCTTAAAAGAAGACAAGCTCATCCCGCTGAGCTTTGCCAGCTCTGCGGTCGTCAGGTTAGAGTACAGGTGGAGCCCCACCACTTCTTTGAGGCTGGAGGCCCGCGGAGAGTAAAGGTCTGAGATCAACTCCATAATGGACCCGATGTTTTTCGTCTGCATCAGCAGCAGAATCAGTTCCTTTATCTTCAACTCCAACAGGTCGTCGTTAACCAACGAAGGGTGTTGGAAGTAAAACTCCAAAGACTCAATGAACCTGGCAATGATCTCGTGGTCGGCAATATGCTTCGTAGGAGCGTTACCCTGGTGCCCTTTTATCAGCCCCGGTAATTCATGGATGTACAGTTTTTTGAGAATCTCGGGGTACAGGTGCACGGCGATAACTTCTACCTCCCGCTCATCGGTCCGTTTAACAATATCCATAAAGTAGGTATCACATTTAAGCAGTACAGCTTCCCTGCCTTCAACGAGTAGGTTGTCTTTCGAGGAGAGCAGCCTCACGCCTACTTCTTTCACGTACAGGAAACAACCTTCGTCCTGAAACACTCTTTCGTGTCTGTACGGAGGCTGAATCACCATCTTTTCAATCAAAACCCTGTCCTGGTATTTAAAACCCTGCTGCTTCGCACTCATTCGAAAAACTAACTTTTGCCTGTGATCTCACTTTAACAATTATTCATCCAGGGAGGTTACGGGTACATGCAAAAAACAGAAACTCCGGCCAATGACAAGGAGGACCAGGTCTGCCCTAATCCTCCTCATCTGTTGGAGCCCGCGCTGTCAAAGGCCTTTGCAAGGCCTCTCCGGTAAATTGTTATTTAGCGGAAGACAGACGAACGGCTCCGTTGGTTCTTACGTAGACAACGGTTTCCTGAGCCGAACCTACCGCAACATCATGAACAGACGCTCCCGTAGACGTGAAGTAACCGCCGATATCCAGGACACTCGCCTTGTCTTCGCCGGGTATTGTATAGTCTACCTCTCCTCCAATAACCACGGCATGGAAGACGGAGCCACTGGTTTCGACCTTACCGGTAAACCCGGCAGGTAATTTCAGGTACATACCGTACAGATCGTCGCCTTCGGGGTTCCCCCACAGGTAAGACCGCTTGAGGCCGTCGCCGGAGCCTTCCACATCCGCCCAAACAATGTTGGACTCATCGATATTCAGCGGCCGTTCTCCTTCGTCGAATGCTTCGTCGGTGGGCTTAACGAGGTAAGGACCGTGATCGATTTCGATGTATGCCATATTCTCAGCGGCGCTCGCCGCCGTAATGTGCGCCTCTCCAGCTGGTTGTGTCCAGAAAGAACCTGCAGGCATCCACATTTTGGCCGCGTCAGGATCATCGTTGTGGATCAAGCCTTTGATGACGGTGCCGCGGTAGGTAACGTTGTGAATGTGTGGCGGTGACGAGAAGCCTTCCTTGAACTTGACGAGAAAACCGGTCGCTACTTCAGCACTACGGTCTCCCCAGATGGTTCCGGCCTGCGGACTGGCGTCGCCACGAGCAGGGTTGAGTGGCGTCCACTCGATTTCGGAGCTAAGTTTTATCCGGTTTGTGGGCTCGACAACCTCTGCGGTGTCGCCTGCATTTGACTTAACTACAGCGTCCTCACAACCAGTAAGGAACGCTACAAACAGTATTAAAATAATTAGATGCTTCATTATTCTTTGATGTTTTTTTTGACATACTCCCCTCGGCCACAGCAACAGGTAACCGAGGGAAATACAGAATTAGTGTTTTATTAATTTCGTCAGTACGGGAAAGAGGCTATTCTTTTGGGCGCAAACCAGATTGTCGCTCCCCCCCTCCCAGCCTCCCCACATCGCTACGCTGGGGAGGAGCAATCGCGACAATTTGGTTTGCGCCTTAGTTGCCTTGGTCATCAAAGGTGAAATTTTGGCGAGGTGATATTATTATCTGGCGATCCGACAAGTTGAAGGCATAGCCGTAACTACGGCAGAACCTGGCGGCAAAGCCAAATGTCAAAAGCGGCCGCCAAAAATCACCTGGGGCGGCCGGGGCAACTATAAAATGTGTTCAGCAGCTGATCGGTCACCTGCATGAGTTCATCAATTGTATCCTGATCATATGCGTCCGGATGTGCACGACTGTAACTACCTCTGTCATTGTCGAAGTAGGCTCCGGTCTTGCTGAGATGCTTATTGTCAGTAACCAGGTCGATCAGAATGTCAGCTCCTTTATCTGCCGGCGCCCAGTGTTTTCCGTAGGCTTCTTTAACCATCTTCGTATTCAGCAGCGAGCCGGGGTTTACTGCGATGAAAACTATGTCGCCGTACTGAGCGGCCATGGCCGAGTTCCAGATGGTGAGCGCCAGCTTACTCTGCGCGTAAGCAGCCTGATCAGCAAGCGCAACGCTGCCCTGCAGGGCAGCTATCGAAACCGGCGACTGTGCCGCTGAACTCAGACTGATCACCCGCGGGGCATCCGCAGCTTTCAGGGCCGGCAAGAGTTTCCGGGTCAGCAGAACAGGAGCCAGAAAATTGACCGTGAAGCGGATGTCCAGTCCATTTTCATCACGTGGTGAATCCGCCAGAAGTACACCTGCGTTGTTTATCAGCGCATCGATCTTCGGGTGATCGGAGATTACGGCTTCAGCCATTTCTCCGACGGCTTTCAGGTCAGAGAGATCAGCTACGTAGCCACTGATGCTGCCTCCCGCAGATTCCTTGCTCACTTCAACTTTCACTGCATCCAGCTTCCGAGCATTACGTCCGTGAAGAATAATATTGAAACCTGCTGCAGCCAGTTTCTTAGCGGCCAGCAGGCCAATACCGTCTGTGCTTCCCGTAATAAAAATAGTCTTTATCATAGCTGTTGTTTTTTATCTGGCCAGGTGAAACTCAGGCAGTACATACTCCGCCAGTTTCGTCAGTGTGCGTTCAATACCGTTCGTTTCGAACCGCAAATTGATGGCCAGGTGATTCACTCCTGCTTCTTTCAGCAGTTGTAGAAACTCATTCAAAAAGTGGAGTCCCGTTCTGAAACCAAGTTGAATTGGCTGTGGCTTGAAGTCGGGATCAGGATGAAGGATAACGTACATTGCCTGCATAAAAGGCTTATCGTGCGTAGCGTACCGGCTCACCAGATCCCGCCATTCGGTAATGGTATTTTTCTGCATAGCAGGATCCCGCAGGTAGTACATCCAGCCGTCTCCGTTTTCGGCGTTCCAGGCAAGGTTCTGCCTGCTGTGTCCGGTAATAAGCATGGGTAATTTGTGTCCCGCTGCTTTAGGCAATACATCCACCCGTCCGTTAAGTGCGCCGAAGTTCCTGGTTTCCAGGGCAGGGAATTCTTCCTGTGCCGCACGTACGTACGCAAAGGCTTCCCGGAACAATTCACCCCGGTTTTCGAAGTTGATTCCCATTGCGGGGTATTCGTCCGGTCGGTCGCCGGAGGCGACCCCCAGAATCAGCCGCCCACCAGACAGCCGATCAACGGTAGAAGCCGCCTTGGCAACGTGTACCGGATGGTGCAACGGAAGTGCGATGCTGGATACGCCCAGCGCAATTTTATCCGTCTGCCCGGCCAGAAACCCCAGGTAGGTGAATGGATCGAATGTTTGCCCCACATCCCCGAATCCGGGAACGTTCAACGGAATATCTCTCGTCCAAACAGCCTTGAAGCCAAGATCTTCGACCAGTTTAACCCGCTCGAGATGATCGGTCATATCCGGGGCAGTACCCACGGCGTAATGCTCGATGGGAACCACAACGCCAAGGCTTAGCTCCCCCGGTACGAATACACTGTTGAATCCCTGGTTTATGCTTTCAAATGGTTTCATTACCGTAGAAAATTCAATTGCTTAATGGTCGGTTGCAGGATATCCTGCGTAATTACTCTGGTCGTTACTCCTGTAATCAGAAGAGGACAACCGTCTTCCCAATGGATTTACCTGACTCCTGAAGCCTGTGCGCTTCCCTCAGGTTTTCGGCAGAAAAGCCACGGATGATTTTCGTGGTGGTAGGCTTTAACACCCCCTCATCGAGCAAGTCTGCCACATGATTGAGAATTTCATGCTGACGGGTGATATCATCGGTACCGAACATTGAACGGGTGTACATAAACTCCCAGGAGAACGTGACGCTCTTCGCCTTCAGGCTGTTGAGGTTCAACGGAGTGCTGCTTTCGGTGATGGATACGATGTGCCCCTGCGGCTTGATGATTTCAGCCATCAACTCCCAGTATCCCTCCAGGTCAACAAAGTCGAGGATATAATCGACTTCGCTGTGGCCAATCTTCTCCAGCTCCTCTTTCAGGTTATGGTGATTCACCACAAAGTCGGCCCCCATCTGTTTACACCACTCCGAAGATGATTCGCGCGACGCTGTAGCGATTACCGTCAGGTTGCCGAGTTTTTTGGCCAACTGGGTTGCAATCGAGCCCACCCCTCCGGCTCCTGCCAGCACGAGCACTGTTTTGCCTTTATCCTTTACGGGATCTACTTTGATCCGGTCGAAGAGCGATTCGTAGGCAGTAAGAGCGGTAAGTGGTATTCCTGCAGACTGGGAAATATTCAGGTTTTTCGGCTTGCGCCCGACGATGCGTTCGTCCACCAGTTGGTATTCAGCGTTGCTTCCGCTGCGGGTAAGATCCCCTGCGTAGTAAACTGAATCACCAACCTCGAACAATGAAGTGTCTCCCCCAACAGCTTCCACAGTACCTACGGCATCCCATCCAATAATCTTTGGGGTGTCAAGAGCAGCATCTTTTGCCGCCGTTTGCCGAATTTTAAAATCTACAGGGTTGACCGAAACAGCCTGAACTTTCACCAGAATATCTTTTCCGGAAGGACGGGGAGTATCGGTTTCAAATTCGATAAAGCTTTCTTCTTCGGTAATTGGGAGTGAGCGTTTGAATCCTATTGCTTTCATGGTATTTCTTATTTTGTATTTTTCCTGCACGAGACGATTTCCGTACCCGGGCAAGACAAAGATGCAGGGACAAAGCGGCCACAGAACTGTATACAAAAAGGATATTAAGGTATATCCGAAGGTTTCCGGGCTAAAAAATCACCAAAAATCGTTTAAACAACCTAGATTAGAGTCTTATTAACATTCAAACCGAGCATAATGCGAGTCGTACAATCAGATAAACCTTTTGAAATACAAGTTCTCAAACTATCGAAATGGCAGGAGCGCCCCCTGCAGAACAACTTTTTCGAGGTAGTCTATATCGCTAGTGGCGAGGGGTCTCAGTGCATCAACTACAACTTGTACGATTATAAGGGAGGCAACATTTTCCTGCTCCCTCCGCTTCGCTGCCATTCTTTTACGATCGACTCTCCTACCGAGTTTGTTTTCCTGAAATTCACGAAGTCTTTCTTCGTCAGCAACGGAGATCACGGATCGGACCATGAGAAGTGGTTCAGAGAAGCCTCGTATATTCTTGCCAATTACCAGCAACAGCCGGGGGAAGTCATCAGCAACGAACACGATCGGAGAAACCTTATCGCGCTGATCGACATAATCCGGTACGAAGCGCAAAACCAAAAGGAAAACGCGACGGAATTGATAAAAAGCCTGATGGTGGGCATGCTGCACATACTCATTCGCAGCATCAAAAAAAACAGTATTGTGGAGTCCGAGCGGCTGAGTTCCGATAGTCGTCTGAACGAGATGACCGCTTACATTCAGGAAAACCTCGGGTCGGCAGACCGGTTGAAGCTGGAAAACCTGGCCAAACAGTTTCATCTGTCGGCCACCTATATCAGTGAGTTTTTCCGAAAAAACATGGGTGTTTCGTTGCGGGAGTATATTGCGCGCTCCAGGCTGAAACTGGTGGAAATTCGCCTTCTGTATTCGGATTACAAACTGGTGGAAATTGCCGAAGAACTCGGCTTTACGGATGCCAGCCATTTATCGCGCACCTTCAAAAAATATTCCGGCCAGACGATACGTGAGTTCAGGCGCAAAGGTGAGTACAACTTATTGAAGGTAGCAAAATGCGAAGTTGCCTAAGCTTCTCTGCGTACCGTTTCAGGCTTCAGGCCTGCCGTTTTCCATAGGTGTGCCATGCAGTGACTTCTTCCGGATAACGGGGCGGGGCCGCAGGGGCAGAGCGATGTTTGGAGGAGCAAAGAGAGAGAAAGAGGTCAATAACCGTATAAATCATTAGTCGATCCGTAATTAGCATAAAAGTGCCGGAGAGAGAAGCTTTCATCTTTGCAACATCAATTTACCGCAAAGAATAAATCATGGCACGCCTCAGCGACAGGACCGAAATTATGCTCAATCTGTTTGGTCCCCAAAGGAGGAAACCAGATTCAGATCACGCTATACCGGAAACGAACCATCCGGGAAGGCCCATCATCTATAGGGAGCAAACCAGATTGTCATGATTGCTCCTCCCCAGCGGCAGCGATGTGGGGAGGTTGGGAGGTCGTTGAGCAACAATCTGGTTTACGCCTCACCTGTACGGGTGGCACGGACGGCATTGGCCGCGTCGCCGTAGACATGCTTACTGAAAGTGGGCATATCTACGAGTAATTTCAGGCAACTGAATTAGCGACTTAAGCGATTTTGCCACCTTATGAAATCTTGCATCGTATGCGATTCAAAATAAAATCTATTCTCAAAAAGACTGCTTATGTTCTGTTTGGCAGCGTCCTTATCGTTGTTCTGATAGCTGCTTTGTTTATGAACCTCAGTCCACAATTTGGAGGGTCAATGTCTGAAGCTGAGAGACAGGACCTCGAAAAACTGGCTCACTTTGAATCCGGCCACTTCCTGAACGAGGAAGTAATCGATATGAGCATCGACTTTCAGAGCATGGTGAGGATTCTAAAAGAGATGGTTACTTCCAGTCCTAATACAGCTCCGGCTAAAAATGTAGATGTCAGGCCCTTTGCTGTTGAACAAATAGGCAAAGACCTCCATGGCAAAGCCAGGGTTACCTGGCTGGGCCATTCTTCGTTTTTGATCGAAATGGACGATCAGGTGATGCTGATTGATCCGATATTCGGCGACTACGCAGCACCCCACAGCTTATTGGGACAGAAACGTTTTAACGAAGAGATGCCGTTTGACGTAACTGATCTGGAAACCCTCGATGCCATCGTTATTTCCCATGACCACTATGATCATCTGGATTACGAGACGATAATTAAGGTAAAAGACAAAGTCAAAAGGGTAATTGCACCGCTAGGTGTTGGCAGACATTTCCGGGAGTGGGGCTTCGACGAGAGCACAATTAAGGAACTCGACTGGTGGGAAGAGACGCAACTCGGTCAACTCAAAATTTCTTTCACTCCCTCACGACACAGTTCAGGCCGGGGAATCTCCGATCAGAACACAACGCTTTGGGGATCATGGTGCTTTTTAGGAGAGAACCAAAAATTGTATTTCAGCGGGGATGGCGGCTACGGGAAGCACTTTCAGCAGATCGGCGAAAAATATGGCCCTTTCGATTTCGCAATGATTGAATGTGGTCAGTACGATGAAAAGTGGGCGGGTGTACACATGATACCCGAAGAGAGCGTACAGGCCGGTATTGACGTTGGTGCCTCCGTCATCATGCCTATTCACTGGGGAGCATTCAGGCTGGCCAACCATACCTGGACAAGCCCGGTAGAGCGGTTCGTAAACGAAGCAAAAAAACTGGAGGCGGAAATTTGTACTCCTGAAATCGGAGAAGCCGTCATCATCAAATCAGAGAACTACCCCCAATCTTCCTGGTGGGAAAATTACAATTAACAATCTATGAAAACTATCATCACAGGAGCAACAGGAATGGTTGGCAAAGGAGCTTTGCTGGAATGCATTGACGACTCAAGAGTAGAAGAGATCCTTCTAATTACCAGAAGCAGCGTAGGTGTCAGTCACCCTAAGGTAAAAGAGGTTCTCCACAAAGACTTTCGGGATTTTACTGGAATTGAATCTCAATTCCATGGATACGACGCTTGCTTTCACTGCATGGGCGTATCATCGGCGGGAATGAGTGAGGAGCAATACACTGAAATCACTTACACTATGACTGAAGCTCTCGTCGCTACTCTACACAGCATCAATTCCGGGATGGTATTCATTTACGTCTCCGGAGACGGAACCGACGAAACGGAAACGTCAAGCACGATGTGGGCACGCGTCAAGGGTAAAACCGAGAACATGGTGTTAGACAGAGGATTTAAGGACGCGTATGCGTTCCGTCCCGGTGCAATCCTGCCAGAACGCGGCATTGAATCGGGTACCAGGCTCTACAACGCCATATACTTCATCACCCGCCCGTTGTTCCCTCTGATGAAACACATAAAGTCGGTTACTACAACTTCCAAATTGGGCAAGGCGATGATCAACGTCTACCACTACCCTCAAACTTTGAAACGTCCCAGGGGTGGTGACATCAATGAGATCGCGGAGGCTGACGCACCCCAGTAAAGTTCTTAGTATTTATGCTGTGGCATATTGGTACTACCCTTCTTACGAAGCATAAACAGTACGACCACAAGAATGAGAATAACAGCCCCGATCCAAATGAAGGGCTGAGCGTACCACACCTCATTATCGGCGACATAGGTGGCGCCACGATTAGGGCTGTCAACGGGCTCCTGCCCCAGCAGGGCATTAGCTGAGAGGAATGCGGATAAGAGGAAAAAAGTGATTCGGTTGGTCATGATTTTTAGCTTTAGATGAACAAAGTCGTGCCCGGAACGAATACGGACACGACTTCAGTTAATATTTATTATGTGTGTCTAGATCTTCCGCGTTGAACCGGTAACAACACTTATTACCAGAAGAATAAGGAAGATAAAGAACAGAACTTTTGCGATTGAGGCCATTCCACCTGCTATACCACCAAAGCCGAGTACACCGGCGATAAGGGCAACAACGAAGAATATAATAGCGTAACGTAACATGCTGAAAAAATTTATGGTTAACTAATGCACAAGCACGTGTTTATCAAATGCTTACACCTCTAAAACGCAGCCATATTTTCTGGTGTTCGGAGTCTCATCAAAATTTTGTTTCAACGGCTCCGCATTTTCTTTCTTCTAATCCTACTCTGCGCACTCCGGCTTAGGTATAATTGGTTTTGCTCCGTTACTCTTGTTCCAACACCCCGGCGTGGCCAGTAAAGCGACAGCCAACACCCACCGTGTGCCTTCTGTTACGAGAATATGACAACCCCAAATGACAACCTCTATTTTCAAAACGTACAGAGCCCTTTAATTCGCGAATGGTTTGCCGAAACCCTCGCCCGGTATCCTGAACTGCACAACCGACCGATTTACCTCCGTAAACTTTCCATGAAGCGCAGTACCATGCGTGCGCAACCAATCATTAACTGGTCGTTTTTCCGGCGCGCCACGCGCCACTACCGGGTCGATTTCAGCGACCACCTCGACGTCACCAAGCATGTGATCGTACAAGACCTCCCCAAAGAGGTAGTTGTAGGTTGGTTCGCTCACGAACTCGGGCACATCATTGATTACCTCAACCGGCCGGTACTGGGTATGATCAGTTTCGGACTTGGTTACGCGCTTTGGTCGCGCTACATGCGCAAAGCCGAACGGATAGCAGATACCATTGCCGTAGAGCATGGTTTCGGAGACGAAGTCAGGGCGACCAAAGCCTATCTGCTTCAGCACGCTACCCTGCCTTTTAACTACAAGCGACGCCTGAACAAATATTACCTCTCGGCCGATGAGCTCGAAGGTCTTATCCTTGCCTGGGAGCAGGAGCAGAACATACCCGAAGTCGTAGACATCGAGGAGTGAACTCTCCCTTCATCCGGCTTCACGAAACAACCTTGCCTTACTGTACTACCAGACCTGGAAAACGCTGCCCAGTTTACCATCTGTGGATTTAACAAAATACATTCCCGGCGTCAACTCGGTCGTCGGCACGTGAACCGTGCGGCTGCTTGCCCGCAGCGCACCGACCACCCTGCCGTGAACATCGACAATTCTTAGCTCCCGACCCTGCGGGTCGGTTGGCAGTTCGAGGGTTATCTCCTGCCCGCGGCGGGCAGGGTTGGGGTAGGTTTTCACCGGAACGGTTACTTCCTCTTCGTTGTATACAGCCGTTAGATTGTCGGCAAAGATGGTTTCCGCGAAGCTGAAAGCGTCTCCCCCCAGCGCCCGACCGATGATCCGGCCGGGTACATCGTCTGCCGGAGGGTGAATACCTCCCCAGATGCGGGAAAGAGAGGTTTGGTCCGAAGCATCGCGGTAAGTAGCCCACTGAAGAACAACATCCACACTCGGGCCCCGCTCAAACACCAGAAAGGAGTCTTTAGGAGCTACAAACTCTCCCATTCCGCCCGGAAAAAAGGCTGAACCCGTAATTTCCTCCATAATGGTGGCAGCGGCGCTGCTGTAAGTCGAGTGGCCGGAGATGTAGCCGGCGAAGTTCGGCGTTACGAAATTGGGGCGCTGGTAGGGCATCCACAGGGCCGGGTTGATCCAGCCAACACCGGCTACGTCGGTTCGGGGATCATCGATGGCGTCGGGGCCAATCCAGGCCTTCACTTTGGTCAGGGCCAGGGTCGAGCTGTTTTGCAGCACGGCAGGATCATTGAGCCGCTCGATGTACCCCGGGTCATAACGCAGGCCGTAAAGTTGGTAGTTGGGGTCGCCGGGCTCCGAAGCCTGTCCGTTTTTAGCCATCCAGCGGATGGCGGTGATGGGGCGAGCGTAGTCGTATTTCCCCTTTATGCTCCAGGCAGCGATGGCTGCGTCGTGCATGGCTCCGCCCAGGGTCAGGTAGGCCTTCACGTCGTACTCCAGTTTACCCATCGGCTCGGTTCCTCCGAAGCTGTATTCGAATTCAGGATGGTCCATAACTTTGTTCAGGATCGAGAACCAGTGTCCGGGCGGAGTTTCGCTTGCCGGGCCGTCGGCCCAGAACTCAGCTAAAACCCTTGTGTAATCTCCACGAGGCACGATATTAGGGGCGTAAGGCTCTCCCGTAGCCGGATTCAAGGGGTGGCCATCGGCACCAAAGGTGCCGCCTTCGTGTAGGCGGTAGAACGCGTCGTAGTCTTCAAAGTCCGTCGGGTAATCACCCTGAAAGTTGCCCCGGGCACCGGGGCTGATATCCCACATCACGCCATCGGTAGGATCCAGGTGGCTGCTCCACTTCAGGACTAGCTCGAATCCCCAACGGTACATATCGAAGCTTTCCGGTTCGCCCGGGGTATACAGAGGCGGCGGTCCCGGATCGTAGTAGACCGGGTTGTTGCCCCGGATGGGGTTTTCGGGTGTAGGGTCTGTCCGTTGCTCTTCGGTAAGTGAAAAAGGAGTTACCTGCCCCCACTCTGCCCCGAGGAAAGGGAGCAATGCGTTACCTAACACCTGCCCGGACTGATCGATGATGGTGCCGGGAAACTGCAGCGTTTGCCAGTGATTAGGGTCTGAAACGCTGAAAATAGAGAAAACATTATTGAAATCCAGCGGGCGGTTTACCGGGTCGGGATACGTCCGGTTGGCATAGTTGAAGGCCTCGTTACTCCCATCCTGCAGTCCGAAAGCAATGATTTGCTCAGCAATGTAATTGCCCAGGTCTGCGGGGTTACCGTTCAGGTAGTCAGTCCCCGCGTACGTAGTGTCATAGCCCATCTCCAGCATGAGCGCGTTGAAGCGCGGCAGGGTTGTTTCGGCGTTCGGTGAAATGCTGTACCGGTGGTGCAATACGCGGTAAGCAGCGTAGCTGATGGCTTCGTTGCTCGCAGCGACGGGGTCGGCATAGTCATTGATCAGCCAGTGATCTACCGGCAGCGAATAGCCTGCCTGTACTGTGCCCATAAGTGCAGGAGAACCTTTCTTATTGACCAAAGCCCAGGCGTCGTACATCGCCGCCGAGGTGTGGTACAGGTTCCGGGCATGGACGACCGGGCGGGCGAAATCGTTGCGGATCGCTTCCAGCATTTCCTCGTTCCATTGCCGGGCCACAGAGTGCTCCTGGGCGCGAACGCAGGTGCAAAGGGAAAGGACAAAAAGCAAGCTTAATAAAAGCCGGTATTTTTCTGAGCTAAAGTTCATTACGCTGTAATTTGGGATTCTGGCCGCAAGATACGAAGGGAAACGAGATGTCGTGTCACGACATTTGGTCCGCCAGGCGGTCATTCTCATTGAAAATAGTAGCATTTAAGCCCCTCCTATACCCTGCAACAATGGTTTCATCCGTATTTCTCCCCCTCAAACCTCCCTTGCACCTGCGGCCCCGCCTGCCTTGCCTCCGTAAATAATGACGTAATCCCGGCATTCTCCGTCGGTTCAGCGGCCTATCTTTGCGCGTCCTTAAATCAACGTTTATGTCCGCTGCTTCTCTTCGCCAGATTTTCTCCGAACGCATTCTTGTACTAGACGGTGCCATGGGTTCCCTCATTCAGGGCTACGGGCTGAAAGAAGAAGATTACCGGACGGGGTACTTTGAAGATCACCCCAGTGACCTGAAGGGTAACCATGACCTGCTGGTTCTGACCCGCCCGGATGTGATCCGCGAAATCCATGAACTTTACCTGGAAGCCGGAGCCGATGTGATTGAGACCAATACGTTCTCCGGCACCACCATTGCCCAGGAAGACTACGGTACCGAGCACATCGTGTACGAGATGAACGTAGCCGCCGCGCGCGTTGCGCGCGAAGCTGCCGACAAATACACGGCCCGCAACCCGGCCAAGCCACGCTTCGTTGCCGGCGCCGTAGGACCAACCAACCGCACCCTTAGCATCAGCCCCGACGTGAACGACCCGGGCTACCGGGCCATCACCTTCACCCAACTGGCCGATGCGTATTACACCCAGATAAAAGGCCTTGCCGATGGTGGTTCTGACCTCATCCTGATCGAAACTATTTTCGATACCCTCAACGCCAAAGCCGCCCTCTTTGCCCTCAACCGCGTCCGGGAGGAACTGGACCGCGAGCTGCCCGTGATGATCTCGGGCACTATTACCGATGCCTCCGGCCGTACGCTATCCGGCCAGACCGTCGAAGCTTTCTACTACAGCATCGCGCATTCCAATCCACTCTGTGTTGGTCTCAACTGCGCCCTCGGGGCGCAGGAAATGCGGGTCCACCTCGCGGCACTCAGCAAAGTTGCCGAGTGCAACGTTCATGCTTACCCCAACGCCGGGCTCCCCAACGAAATGGGAGAATACGACCAGGACGCCGAAGAGATGCAGCAATACATCCGCGATTTCGCCGCCAGTGGCTTTGTGAATCTGATCGGAGGCTGCTGCGGAACGACACCAGATCACATCGGGGCCATGGCCAAAGCTATTGACGGAATGAAGCCCCGCGAAATTCCTACCCTACCGCCCTACTCTACCTATGCCGGGCTGGAACCTCTCGTGGTCAGACCCGAGACCAACTTCATCAACGTAGGGGAGCGGACCAACGTCACCGGTTCCCGGAAATTCAGCCGGCTCATCATGAACGGCAAGTACGACGAAGCCCTGGCCGTTGCCCTTCATCAGGTAGAAGGCGGCGCACAGGTGATCGATGTAAATATGGACGAGGGCCTGCTGGAATCAAAAGAAGCTATGGTAACCTTCCTGAACCTCGTAATGGCCGAGCCGGACATCGCCAAGCTCCCCATCATGATCGACTCCTCGAAGTGGGACGTCATCGAGGCTGGCCTGCAATGCGTACAGGGCAAGTGCATCGTCAACTCTATCTCGATGAAGGAAGGCGAGGAAGAATTTCTCCGCCAGGCAAAACTAGTAAAAGCTTACGGCGCCGCAGCCATCGTAATGGCCTTCGACGAAACAGGCCAGGCCGACACCGAAGACCGTAAAGTTGAAATATGCGCCCGGGCCTACAAGCTGCTGGTCGAGAAAGCTGACTTCAAACCACAGGACATCATCTTCGACCCCAACATTTTTGCCGTCGCCACCGGAATCGAAGAGCACAATAATTATGGCGTAGACTTCATCGAAGCGACGCGCAGAATCAAAGAACTTTGCCCCGGCGCCAAGATCAGCGGAGGAGTTTCAAACGTGAGTTTCTCCTTCCGGGGCAACAACGTCGTCCGCGAAGCGATGCACTCGGCTTTTCTGTACCATGCGATCAAAGCGGGTATGGATATGGGTATCGTCAACGCCGGCATGATCGAGGTCTATCAGGACATCCCCGAAGATCTTCTTGTTCACGTCGAAGACGTCATCCTGAACCGTCGACCGGATGCGACCGAGCGCCTGACCGAGCTCGCTGAAGGTCTCAAGAACGTTGGTGGCCGCTCGGTCGTAAAAGACCTCGCCTGGCGGGAATCCACCGTTGAGGAACGCCTTAAGCACAGCCTCGTACGCGGCATTACCGAATTTATTACCGAAGACACCGAGGAAGCCCGCCTTAAATACCCCCGCCCGCTGCACGTAATCGAAGGCCCGTTGATGGACGGCATGAATGTGGTTGGTGACCTCTTCGGGTCCGGAAAAATGTTCCTGCCTCAGGTAGTTAAATCCGCACGGGTAATGAAGGCCGCAGTAGCCTACCTGAATCCGTTTATTGAGGCGGAGAAGGCGGAAATATCAGCAAGGGAGGCCCTCGCTTCAACTTCCGACAACGGGGGTGCTCGCTCCGCTCGAAACCTCACCCCCGGCCCCTCTCCGAAGGAGAAGGGAGAATACGATGCTCGCTCCGCTCGTGAGCGGGTAGAGACGGTGGTTACTGACAATTACTGGCAGCTACCAGAAAAGACCGCAGGAAAGGTCTTGGAATACGCCCGGGCAATGAGAAAAACAGCTACTAAAGCCGAGCAAATTCTCTGGGATGCTCTTCGCGACCGCAAACAGGAAGAAAAATTTGTTCGTCAGAAGCCGATGGGGCTAAGCATTCCTGATTTTGTCTGCCTAAACAAACGCCTTATTATTGAGGTAGACGGAGGATACCACGACCGACCTGAAATGCTGCTGGCAGATGCTGAGCGCGATCAAAAATTTGCTGACGCCGGCTACCTCATCCTGCGTTTTAAGAACAGCGAAGTAGAGACCAATCTGGATGCAGTGTTGGACCAGATTAAAGCAGAACTTCTTGCTTTACCCGACCGTCCTTATCCCTACCCGACAGAAGCAATCTCGGTCCAAAATCCTGATCAAACTCCCCTCTCCCCCGGAGAGGGGCTGGGGGTGAGGTTACGAGCGGAGCGAGCATCCACGTCTCCCCTATCCCCCAAAGAAGAGTCTGATGTAAAGCTACAAGCGGAGCGAGTTACCTCACCCGCCCCCGAAGAGAGCATTGTAGCCTCCCGCCAGTACAAAGGCACCGTCCTCCTCGCCACCGTAAAAGGAGATGTTCACGACATCGGCAAAAACATCGTTGGCGTTGTTCTGGCCTGTAACAACTACGAGATCATCGACCTGGGGGTGATGGTCCCGGCCAATAAAATTCTGGACGAAGCCCAGCGGGTAAATGCCGACATCATCGGGCTGAGCGGTCTGATTACGCCTTCGCTCGACGAGATGGTCAACGTAGCCGCCGAAATGGAAAGGCGCGGCATGACGACGCCCCTCCTCATTGGCGGAGCCACGACCTCCAAGACACACACCGCGCTTAAGGTGGAACCCGCTTACACCAAAGGAGCCACCATCCATGTGCTCGATGCCAGCCGGGCGGTTACGGTGGCCGGCAGCTTGCTGGACGGCGAAGAAGAAGACCGTATCGCTTATAAAGAAAGCATTACCGCCGAGTATGAGCGCGTGCGGGTTCACCGGGCGAAACAGAAGTCAGAAAAAGCATTCCTGCCCATCGCCAAAGCACGGGAGAACGGCCTGCAACTAGACTGGGAAAACTACACGCCTCCCGTCCCCGGCTTTACCGGCACCAAGATCTTCGCTGACTATGACCTGGCGGAGCTGGTCGACTACATTGACTGGACGCCCTTCTTCAGCAGCTGGGCCCTGGCCGGGAAATTCCCGGACATCCTGACCGATCATATCGTCGGGGAGCAAGCAACCACCCTCTACCGGGAAGCCCGGGAGATGCTGGATCAGATCGTTGCGGAAAAGTGGATCAGCGCAAAAGGCGTAATTGGCTTCTGGCCAGCGTCTGCCGAGGTGGAAACCGACACTATCAACATCATGGCCTCTGCAACATCGCCGTTGTCTACCTTCCACATCCGCCAGCAGAGCAAGAAGGCGAAAGGGCGCCCGAACCAGTCCCTGACCGATTACATTGCACCTGCGTCCGCGCAAAAAGAGGATTACATCGGAGCCTTTGCGGTGACCGCAGGAATCGGTATCGAGCCCCACGTTAAGCGCTTCGAAGACGCCGGCGACGATTACTCGGCCATCATGCTGAAGGCCCTGGCCGACCGCCTGGCCGAAGCATTCGCTGAGCGAATGCACCAACGCGTACGTATGGAATACTGGGGCTACGCCCCCGATGAGTCGGTTTCTAACGACCAGCTCATTGCCGAGCAGTACCAGGGCATTCGCCCTGCCCCCGGCTACCCGGCCTGCCCCGAGCACACCGAAAAAGCCAAAATATGGGAGTTGCTGGACGCCGAGGCGGCCACGGGAATTAAGCTCACGGAAAGCATGGCGATGTACCCGGCCAGTTCGGTCTCAGGCTGGTACTTCTCCCACCCCGAAGCCAAGTACTTTACGGTACGCGGCATCAAACCCGATCAGGAAGCCGATTACGCAACGCGAAAAGGCTGGAGCGAAGAAGAACGGGAACGCTGGCTGGCGGCTGTTAGGAGCTAGGAGTTAGAAACTAGAGGAACTAGGAGCTAGCATAACACTAACTCCTAGTTTCTGATTCCTGATTCCTAGTTTCTAGCTCCTAATTTCTAACTCCTAACTCCTCCCCAATTCTTCCGCCCGCGCCAATGCCGCCTTGGCTCCGTTCTTGATGTCTTCAAAAACTGAGGTTGCCCGGAATGTATTCATGGCTGCTTCGG
Organism: Neolewinella aurantiaca; assembly: GCF_008014675.1. Taxonomy (GTDB): domain Bacteria; phylum Bacteroidota; class Bacteroidia; order Chitinophagales; family Saprospiraceae; genus Neolewinella; species Neolewinella aurantiaca. Next base: position 89,864 of record NZ_VOXD01000017.1, read on the forward strand.
TGGTTCCGCCCTTACTGCTTACCCTGCTGATCCATTCGGCACAAGTGAGGTCGTTTTTCATTTGCAGTTCAACGGCTCCGCGAAAAGTCTGAGCGACGAGTAGTTCAGCCTGGCTTTCGTCGAAGCCCATTTCGCGGGCAGCCTCGATCATAGCTTCCATGAAATAGAGGACATAAGCCGGGCCGCTTCCTGAAATAGCAGTAGTGGCATCGATGGCGTGCTCGTTGTCTACATAGATGGCTTTACCCGTCGTATTAAGAAGATTTTGAACAAGTACCAGTTCTATTCTCGTTACAGCGTCGGACGCCGTATAGCTGGTCATTCCCAGACCAATCTGCGCAGGCAGATTTGGCATGGCCCGGATGACCTTGTCTACGCCCAGTCCTTTCTGGATAGACTCGATCGTTACGCCGGCCATGATAGACAGGTAAACCTGCTGAGGGTCCGTATTGGGCCGCAGCTTCGCAAAAAGCGTGGCACTGTCCTGAGGTTTTACCGCCAGAATAATGAGGTCGGCAACATCCAGGCATTTAGAAGCATCGGTAAAAACGACACCGATATTCTCGTCTTTCAGTTTTTCCGCTTGCTCGGGGCTGCGCTCCAGCACCATCAGGTCATTAGGTTGAACGAGGTGAGCACGCAGCAGGCTCCGGGCGTAGGTTTTACCCATATTGCCGCCGCCGATTATTAATATTTTCATGAATTGAGGGGTTTATCCAGAAAACGAAGGTAAGTTGATTGGTAGCGGGTTACCTGTTCTATTCAGCGCCTAATTCCGATGTTCAGCAACTTACTACCCACAAGGAGGGTTAATGACAAAAGGTTTTTTCGGGCGCGCACGCAGGTGCAAAGTGAGTTGTGGCAACGCTTTCTGAGCGACTATCGGCCTCCGACTGCTTGACTATCTGACTACTTGACTACCTTTGCCTTTCCCCAAAAGATTAAACTTCAACATGGCCAAATACGAAGCTGATAACTTTATCGAAGAATTCATCGTCGAAGACCTCGAAAATGGTAAACACGGCGGCAGAATCCACACCCGCTTCCCGCCTGAGCCCAACGGCTATTTGCATATTGGCCACGCCAAGGCAATTGTGATCAATTTCGAGATCGGCAAGAAATTCGGAGGCAGCACTAACCTGAGGATGGACGACACCAACCCGTCTACCGAAGAAACCCACTTTGTGAACTCTATTGCCAACGACATCAAGTGGCTCGGTTACGAATGGGAAGGAGATATCCTTTATGCTTCCGATTATTTTGGAGACCTCTACCAATTTGCCCTGAAACTTATCGATAAAGGCCTCGCTTACGTAGACGACTCTACCGCCGAAGAAATTGCCGAACAGAAAGGAGACATCGATCGACCAGGGACCAACTCCCCTTTCCGTGACCGCACTCCGGCTGAAAACCGCGACCTTTTTGAACGGATGAAGGCGGGTGAATTTGCCGACGGAAGTAAGGTGCTCCGTGCAAAGATCGACATGGCTCACCCGAACCTGCTGCTACGCGACCCCGTACTGTACCGTATTAAGAAAGAAACACATCACCGGACCGGAGATGAATGGTGCATCTACCCTCTGTACGACTTCGCTCATGGTCAGTCCGATTCACTGGAGAAAATCACTCACTCGCTTTGCAGTCTGGAGTTTCGGCACCACCGTGACCTTTACAACTGGTTGATCGAAGCGCTGGAAATCTTCCCCAGCCGTCAGATTGAGTTCGCCCGGATGAACGTAGACTACCTCATCACCAGTAAACGTCGCTTGAAAAAGCTGGTCGAAGAAGGTGTTGTGAGCGGTTGGGACGACCCCCGAATGGGAACACTCGCCGGGATGCGCCGCAAAGGATATCCCGCTCAGGCTATCCGTAATTTCTGCATCCGTACCGGAGTAACCAAACGCGACAACCAGCAAGAATTCGACTTTCTGGAACATTGCGTTCGTGAAGTACTCAACGATACCGCTGATCGTTACATGGCCGTTCTGGATCCCGTGAAGCTCGTCATCTCCAACTACCCGGAAACGGGAGAACTCCTTCCCCTCGACAACAACCCGGGAGACGAAACCAGTGGCAGCCGCGAAGTACCCTTCAGCCGTGAGTTGTGGGTAGAGCGCGAAGACTACCGCAAGGAACCACAAAACCGGAAGTACTTCCGGATGGCACCCGAAAAAGACGTTCGCCTCAAAGGAGCTTATATCCTCCATATTGACGGACACGAAGAGGATGCCGACGGCAACGTAACGCAGATCAATGCAACCTACTACCCCGACAGCCGCTCCGGTTCGGACACCTCTGGCGTAAAAGCCAAAGGAACCCTTCATTGGGTAGATGCCGCAACGGCCATCGACATCGAGGTTCGTGATTATGCTAAGCTCTTTACCGACGCCACGCCGATGGACCATGAGGACAAAGACTTCATGGACTTCATCAACCCCGACAGCCTCAAGGTTATTTCGGCCAAGGGAGAACCAGCGCTGACCAACGCGAAACCCGGCGACACCTTCCAGTTTCTCCGTAAGGGTTACTACACTGCAGACGAAGATTCCACCGAAGACAAGATGGTCTTCAACCTAACCTGTGGGTTGAAGTCATCGTGGAAAGGCTAAAAAACTCTTTAGCGCAGGCGCAGTGTTCCCCAAAAACAGACACTGCACCTGCGTAAGCGCCCGGACACTTTGTGTACGATTTAAACCTGCTTGCCACGCAATTTTGCCGGTTGCCTGCAGCTTTCCGTGTGAAAGCCGGATCATCCATTTTGCTTATTTTGTGAAATGGATCTTTATCTTTTTAGTTTTCGGCGATTTTTTGCGCTGGTTCCTCTCCTTTGTATCAGCTCATTCTTCCTTACTGCTCAGCCCATTCCGCGCGAACAGGTGCTCAAAAATCAGTTGGCTACAGCAACGCCTCAGGACAGCTCTACCCTCCTGGTTGGGATCATCAGAAGTTCCCGGGACCTCAGCATGGATTCAGTACGTGTGTACGGGCGAATGCTGATAGACTTTCACCGCCGCCACCGGGATACCACCGGCATCAACATGGGTTACTACCTTACCACCATGATGCTGCAGCAGCGCGGGTACTATCAGGAATCTCTCGACCTCCTGGATGAAGTATGGCCTGTTTTTGAAGCTCCTCCCTTTGACTCTCTCGGGCCGCTATACGGCGCAATGCGCCACCGTCGTGGAGAAGCACTTGCGATGCTGGGTCAAACGGATGCTGCGCTAAAGGATTATTACACCGCCCTGTACCAGTGGCGCAAACAAGATCACCCATTCAAGGCGGGCCTATACCAGAGTGTAGGCAGAATTCACGCAAGCAAAGGAACGTACGATTCGGCAATCCATTACTACCAGCTAAAGGTAGATATCGACCTTCGGCAAAAGCAGGAGTATTCAGCAGCCTCCGGAATGGCCGATATAGCGGATGTGTACCGGACTACCGGTCGCTACGCCGAAGCTCTGGAACTGCAACAACGCGCGCTGAAACTTCAGTATCAGAGCGATGACCCCCTGGCATACATCTACGGCCTGGAGAACATGTGTACGCTACGTTCGGAAATGAATGGCGATTCCGTTCGCTACTACTGTCAGGCAGCAATAAAAGAAGCTGAAACCTATAATACTTACACAACGATAGATAGAGCCGCCACTGCTCTGGCGGATTATTATGTAAGTCGGGGTGGTCAACAAGACAGCATCGGTTATTACTTCAAGAAAGCTTTCTCAGCCGGCAAACAGTTACCGATCGACCTGAATTTCATAAACAAGTCCACCCGGTACGGTAGCTACCTCCTGCAAACCGGAAACCCGGCAGCGGCACACGATATTCTTCATACCACCTTACTCAGCCACCGCGAAAACCCCCAATTGGAATTCCCGAATCAGGGCCAACTCTACCTGGCGCTCGCCCGGTCGGAAGTAGCTACCTCCCGGAATGATTCCGCAGCCGTTCACCTGGCTAAAGGCCTGGCTTTACTCGAAGCGGACTACGAGCGTAAAAGCCAGCTCAGTGTAGCTGAAGCAACCGCCAGTTACCAGGTAGAGGAGGCTCAGTACGCTACCCAGCAGGAAAGGTTCGACCGGGTGCTTGCCGAACGGAAAAACGAAGAACAACAACGAATGATCCTGCTCGGTGGCGGCGGTGGCCTGTTATTGTTGCTTCTGGGAGGAGGCTTTTATCTCCGCCTGAGTCGCGACCGAAAGATGATTGCCCGAAAAAACGAGCAACTGGCCATTGCCCTGAACGAACGTGGAATACTGCTCAAAGAGATCCATCATCGAGTGAAGAACAATCTCCAGATCATCAGTGGCCTGCTCTATAAGCAGGCGCGAATTTCCGTCTCGGAAGATGTACGGGCGACCCTTCAGGGAGGCCAGGACCGGATACACGCTATGGCGTTGGTCCACCAAAGCCTGTACCAACGCGAGGAGCTTACCTACATCAATGCCCGCGACTTTGTCGCGGAACTTACAGGGCAACTAAAAATCAGCCAGGCCAGTACCAGCCAGAAGGTCGTAATGAAAGTTGATGTTGCTGATGAGGAACTGAATATGGACCAGGCCATTCCGATCGGTCTGATCCTCAATGAACTGGTGACCAACGCATATAAGTATGCGTTTAAGCCCAACAAGAGAGATGCGGAATTGAGCATCGAATTTCAGCGGGTCGACATGGGAAAAAACTATGAGCTAAGGGTCGCAGACAACGGGAGTGGCTTGCCGGAAGGTTACGAGCTTCGCAGCCAGAAAGGCCTTGGGCTGAATCTGGTTCGCGGCCTTGCCCGTCAACTGGGAGGTACATGGAGAATCACTAATCTGAAAACCGGTGGAACAGCAGCTACCGTGCGTTTTTCTACAGTTCGTCCCAACATTTAAACCATTCGTCCCAGCGGCCGCACAACATTGAGCTTTAAGGCATTGACCGTCGCTACCTTCCCACTCAAGGAAGACTTTTAGTTATGAGCCAACTTAACTCCCCCCTGCAAATCCTCGTCGTCGAAGATGAATTTGTAACCCTGGACACCCTTTGTGATGCCCTGAATGATATGGGGTACGAAGTTGCCGGCGATGCGATGACCATTGAGGAAGCCAAAGAGGTGTTGGCCAGGCAGGAAGTAGACCTGGCTATTCTTGACATCAACGTCCGCGGTAAAAACAAAGGCATCGAGCTCGGGCATTATATAAACAAGCACTTCGGGATTCCTTTTGTTTACCTGACCGCTTACAGCGACCCCGCAACCATTGCTTCAGCTACAGATTCTGCTCCTTACGGTTACCTGATCAAGCCTTTTAGCCCTGCTGAAATCCATGCTTCGATAAAAGTAGCCATCAACCGGTACCAGGCATCAGCGAAAACAAAAGAGAACTATATCTACCTGAAAGACCAGGGGACCTTCTTCCGTTTGCGGGTCGAGGACATCCATTACGTGGAGGCTTTTCGCAATTATGTTGAAGTGAACACCAACGAGGGAAAAAGAGTGATACGGGGAACGCTAAAGGAAATAACCGAGAAACTTCCCTCCCGCACTTTCTTTCAGCCACACCGGTCTTTTCTCGTCAACGCAGAATGGGTAAGCAGCTACAAAGGAGGATTTCTGACCGTACGAGGTGCATCGGTTCCCGTAAGCCGCTCCGGGCACAAAGTGGTTATGCAGGTGTTTTCCCGGCGTTGATGTTATTCGTCCCACCCAACCTTCGCTTGGTCCCTCCCACCGGTCAAAACCCCAAAAAAGGGCGTTAATCTTCTAAATTTGTCGACATAACATATTCCCTTTGTTTGACTGTTATTATTTAAACAACACTTTGAACAATACATTTTTTCAACAACACTTTATCCTGAGCGTGTTTCTGTAATCCCAATTACCTTAGTTTGAGCTGACTCTTATTTTCACTTGAATTTTTGGAGCTGCCTTTCTCTTTGATAGGGAAAGGCGGTTCCTTTTTACTACTGTTTCAGGGCGGCGGAGCGCAGGTGCAAGGCTCCGGACAAGAGGCACAGACACCTCCCACCAGTACAACAAGGTTCTGGAACAACGATCAGCATTCAGCCTGCCGGTCCCGACAAACTGAATGCTGAATACTGTTTACGATAAAACGATTATGCTACGATCTACCTGTTGGAGCCGTCCCACATGAAGCTTCCACAATCGACCAGCAGGATGGTAAAGTCCATGCGCGCCACGTCAGGGCCACACGGTCCTTCGGGGTCATCACTGATGAAGCGGAAAGAAACCTGACCGGCTTCGCGGTCCAGCGGTCCTGGGATATACTCGGTCGCGCCCGGCACCCGATTTCCGGTAGTGAAGGTTCCGTCACCCGATGTTTGGAACTCACCCGTCAGGTCAGCGGGGCTGATCGAAAGGGCAGCCTGCAGATCAAATCCGGTAATACAGGTAGTTGCTCCGGTCAGTTCCACCGTTGGGGCCTGATCTACGGTAACCGTCAGCGTTGTTTCAGCCGTACACTCACCGTTGAGGGTAAACTGAACGGTGTATACCTGATCGGCCTGCAGATCGGAGATAGTCGGTTCGAAACTCGTTGGATCGTCCAGTCCAATGGAAGGGAGGATCAGGATTTCGAGATCTTCCTGTAATGCTGGCGGAATATTGAAATCAATTTCCTGAGCGCCTTCATTACAAACGGTAGCTTCGTAAGGGCCAAAACTGAATTCCTCTACTGTTTCTACAGGAATATCAATATCAATCGGGCAGGCACCAAAGTTTCCACTCACCTTAAGGGTTGAGCTCAACACACCATCAGCTAAGGTGAAGGATACTGTTCCATCCATATTGTCAACTACCATACCGTCCGTAGCTGGGATAAAGTTGTAATTCAGGTCGGCACAGATGCCTTCCAGCATGCCGGTCTCCCCGGGACAGAGCGCAATAGATTCGCCCAGATCACTCACGAAGTCTGGCAGAATATCCTCTACTGACAGTACGCTTTCACCGCAGGCACAGCCCGCCGCCTGGAGGCGGATCAGAACCGGGCAAACGTCGGCCTGGTCAATGCCACTAAAGGCCCCGCTGATCATTGACGTTTCGCCGGCGGCTACCGTTACGTTGGCCATATTGGCGCTGCCCAGCATCATATCGATGGCCGGATCAACTTCGCCGTTACCGTCTACATCACTGAAGAGGTCTACCGTAACCGGACCACTAAAGTCCTGGCTCAGTGCTGCCACCCCAAAGGTATAATTGATGTCAAAAGTACCCATCGTCGCTCCACAACTGGCGGTCACCTCAGATTCACCACTGATGGTGACGGCTGGAACTACGGTTGCGTTGACAACCGGCCCTTCATTGATTATGCTTTCCACCATACAGAACTCACCGGTAGCCTGGCAAAGCAGTTCTAAGGTTTGCTTAAAGGCGATACCGATAGGGTAATCACCACACTCCAGGTCATCGATGACGACATTGACTGAGAGGCAGAAAGTCCCCCCCACTCCTACGCTTGGCGGCGCGTTAAAGCTGTACATGGTCACACCTCCGCCTAGTGGAGTAGCTGTGATACTATCAGCAGTAATGACATAATCTGCAGGAACTAATACCTCTACATTGTTCTCGTTCAAACTGAATCCACTCGGCAAAGTGAGCATTACGGTAGTTCCACCGGCTGGTGCCTTACCGAGGTTGAGGGCTGTGATGACAATATCCGTGCCGTCTGCACCGCAGCTTACTTCGACATTGTCGGGCAGGTCAAGCTCGAACGATGGGCTTGGTGCGCCAGGGTCACTCACCCGGATGGCAGCGGAAGCCGTTAAATCAGAGCCGAATGGCTCGTTACATTCATTGTTTGCATTAATGGCCGAAGCAATGGAAGAACCGTCAATGAAGTCGCAGGTAGTAGAAGCATTGAAGCTTATCGTGACAATGTCCCTCGGCTCCACGACCATATTGGTCAGGAAAGCGTTGATTTCCGCCTGATCGAAGACGTAAGCCTCGCCATAGACATTATTACTGCCGGGCTGGGCGGCAGGATCAGTCAGGCCAGCCGTCCCCCCCCCCACTAAGGTGATCATAAAGCTACCGGGCGTAAACTCGAAGCCGGAGGGTAGGAAGAGCAATGGCATGAAGTCCTGCAGGTCTCCATTACCCGTATTGCGGTAGGTGACGCTGTAGGTCTGCTCAGTACATAAGCCCGATTGCATAGGCGTATTGAAGGATGTCTCTAGATCAGCATTACCTGCGCGGTATTCGTAGCAGACTCGCAGATCGCCACAATCGAGCATGAACTCAGCCAGTGCAGCAATTTGATTTTCCACCGGCACCTGGCTATCCGCACAGCCCAAAGCCGCATTGAGACAAACAAAGCCCTCGTCGCAAAAGATCAGGTCGGTTTCTATTGTCAGGCTGAAACATTCGTCTATCGCCAGGCCAGCGGGGATTTCTACAGCGTAGAAGGTAGAAGTATCCGTAATCAGCGCCGTATTAAAGACTGTTGCACCTCCACTGATACTGACCAGACTGACACTGTTGGCTACTTCGATAGACAAAGCCCCCGCGGCTAAAGCCTCTCCTGCTTGCGGGCAGAGCATGAAGTCGTTTGTTTCTGTACCCGCACCGTCCGTGAGGTCAGCGTTGGCAATTGTCGTGGTGCCGCTTAGCTCGGCAGGCAGGCCATTTGGAACAACCGGGACAAGCGGGTTGTTGATTTGTCGCTCCAGACTAACGGGATCAGTAGTGCTTCCTACAACCCCCCCCAGGCGTTCAAAAGGCAAATAAGCGTCGGAGCTAGTCCCTTCAGGAAGTGGAATAGGTACGACAGTCTGGCCTTCATTACCCCGGATCATACCATCCCAGAAGTTGTTATTAATAACGTAACCGCGCATTTCCAGATCAGGCAGATGCAGATTTGCCGCATCAAAATCCATGGTCAGTCCGGTGGTCGGAAGCGCACCACAGACCCGGGTCAGCGGGATGCGGAACACTAGTGAATCATCTGCTCCTCCCTGGAAGCCAAGCAGGGGGAAAGTTCCCCCGACGGTGGTGATATCGTCGATCCCCTGAGAGTAGTAGCCTGCGTAACCGTCGGGGCGTACGCCGTCGAGGAATTCTGCATCCCGGAAGTACAGCGTTCCAAAGACTCCATCAGGAATTACCGAGGTCGTTCCTAGTATCGTCGCAGTATCTAATCCACTTGTAGAATCCGGTTCGACGGGCATTGGGGCCAGGCCTCCGGTTTCTACGGTAGCTCCTCCATCGTAGTAGTACGGGAAGGGGATATCTACGCCAAACTGCTCGATACCGGCAACGAGCCGGTATTCGTTGGTAAACCAGGTATCCGGAATATTACCGGCCTCAAACCTGACGACCAATTCCGCTTCGCAATCATCCGTGTATTCTATGCGAGATTCAGCTACAACCTCAGGGCTTTGGTAGAAAGCGCGGGTAGCATTGGATATACATGCTCCTGCACTAATATTTAAGGAGTTGTTTGCAGTCGGATCACCAATAAATTGGAACGCCGTTACGCTACCATCAAAAAATATACTGTTCGTTACCCCGTCCCAGCCCGGGTTATCAACCAAAGGAACAGTTATTTCTATTTCAATCGTGTCCCCAAGTTGCAATGATCCTCCGATGGCATCAAAGAAAGTGCCTACCCCGTTGACACCAGTGCTTAATTGATTTGACAACTGAATACTGAGGTATCTTCCATCGATACCGTCGGAAGAGGAGTTTTGCAGACCAAAAGTGTAGCCTCCGTCGGGAAAGGCTGGCTGACCTCCCTCTCCGCTGAAGAAGGTAAAGTCAGAATTAACACTATTCGAGCCACCCACACCGACGGTCAGCCCGGTATTGTTCAAAATATCCGTTCCTCCGTTTCCGCTGAAAGCTGCAGCAATATCAATTGTCTCGTTCGTACTGGGGCGGATGAGCTGAAACGTTTCCACCTGGGCCAGATAGATGTCCAACATGGCCGGCATTTGGGCAGGAGAATTGTTGCCGGCATCAGACCGCATGAACATCTGAAAGTAGAGGATGTCATCTGCCTCATTCCAGTCGGGTAAACGGTTTCGGTCGATAACTACTTTCTGTCGGACCCTGATGATGTCTCCGGAGACGTATCGTAGCGAGTCATCTCTGCTGACCGTACTGAAATCTACCTCGTCGGTTCTCGTATTGTCCGCAAAACCACGGCTTACCCGTTCTGTTTCATGAAAAACAGAGTAGGTACAGTCGCAATCCAGGCTATCCGGATCAATAATGAGCGTCGTTGAGGAACAGGTTCGTACGGGTGCACAGTCACAACCGGAAGCACATTCCGTGGTCAGATATGCGTCCATAAAAATGAGTTGGGGCGGAGAACATTCCGCCGTGTCACTGGCCATGTCGAAGTTAAAACTGAAGGGGGTGTTAGCAGTGACACTTCCGCCTTCAATAGTAACCGTCGTCATGCCGTCCTCTGAATTGTCGACTGTTACCATACCCGAGGGAGCTCCATCAAACAGTACGTTTTCGTAAGTAAAGTCATTGGTCAGGAATTCACTTCCAGACACCTTGAGCGTCAAAGTTGCGGTACCGACATTTGTAGGACACTGAAACAAATCAGCATCACTCAAAAGGTACTCAAAGTTGAGGTTTTGCCGTCCTTCGACCAAAGTTGGCGTAAGCCCGGTAGTGCCAAAATCGTAGCCCGAAAACGTTGCCCCCCCGTAGTTAAAGGTTCCTGCATTACTGAAAGAAGAGGATGAGGCTGCGGTGAACTCAGTAGCCTCATTAAAAGGAACTACTGTCGAAACTGCTCCGGAGTTACAGGCCCGGCGACCTCTGATACCGATTTCGTTGAACTGACAATCAACCGGTCCGCTGCCACCTGCATTAGGCGCAGTATTACAACCTCCAAGTTCTTCATCAGAGCAGGAAACGGGGAAGATAAAACGGAAGCGAATGGAATTATTTCCGGCTAGGTCGTCGAAATTGCCGTCTCCGTCCAAGTCAATCAGGCCGGCAGCACTCAGATCTACGGCATTTCTCCGCAAGTCCACCCGCACGGTTCCGGCCCGGTTTGCCGTTGGATTATCATCGCTGTCCAGTTCGTCGGTTTGCCGGGTAGTGACCAGGCTTTCGTCTACCGTACCGAGAACAGTACTACCGTCATCCGAAATGAGTTGCACCTCACTGATACTCAAGCCCGGTATTTTACACCGGCGGACATCAAAAAAGACATCCGTCATCTGGTCATCCAGTTCATCCATTCCTCCTGTGCCTATGACGATATCAAAAGAATAAGGATCACCAGCGCATACATCAGGCTGTTGTTCGTTGAGGAATTCGGCAGTGAAGCGGGGGCGTTGGGGAAAATTGGTCACCAAAGTCGAAGCTCGTTCATCCAGCGGACCGGAGCATACTTCCCCTTCGCAAGCATCAATGACTGTATAATTAGGAAAGTAATCAATATTCGGAATACATGCACCGTAGGTATAGCAAATCTCTACGGATGTGGTTTCGTTGAAATCAAGCAGCCCATCAGCCGTGGCATTCGTCACGGTCAGTTCCAGTGCACCGGTTGCCGGATCAATTGTGTAGGTTGTTGGATCAGCCGGAACCCCTTCCACATTTACCATGGAGATAGTGATACCTTCTTCAAAGCCATAGTTGCCGGCCGTGAAAATGTAGCCGGAAGCAGAAGCGTCAATTGTGGCCTGAGAAATATCAATCGTCTGGCAGGCGTCCTCGTTAAATCGTCCCAAGTTGGTACTGGCGGGAACATTTGTGATGACGACCTGTGGAATCAAAACATTACCACCATAATCTTCCAGCGTAACGGAGCCCGTACAGGCTACTCCATCGGCATTGGTGTAAGAGAAGTTGAAGGTTACATCCGGGTTGTTGATAGAGAAGTCAACACCACACTCTGCGCGTACACCGAGATAAACGATTACTCCTCCCGTTGCTTCACTCACCTGGTCCAGCAGGAAAGAAGGAGATTCGGGGTTCTCAGTACTGATGGTGTCTAACTGTGCTCCGGAATTTGAAAGCGTATTGTCAACGTAAGCAAAGCCACCGTACTCGATGCCATCCTCAAAAATTACATCCAGCCGGATGTCCTGCAACGGTGAAACTGACTTCGTGAAAAGCATAATTGGAATGGTGTCTCCGGCACCGCAGACCTCCAGTGCATCGGGCTGAGCGTAACACTCAATGTTGCGCAAATCCTGTACCCGAAGTTGAAAGGGGTCCGGTGAAAGCAGTGCAGGTGCAGGCAACGCAACGAAACGATGCTTGCGGTATACTTCCTGTAACGCCGTTTGCTCGGACAGTAAAAACTCCGGTACTGCTTTTGAGTAGCCAGTAAAGGCACTCCCTGTAATATTTTCTGCTTTCAACGGATTTCCAAAGGCAGAAAGCAAAAGCAGCAAAAACAACATGGAAGGCTTGCACCAATCTTCCATCCGTACGGACAGAGAGGTGCCAGAGCTAATTTGACAACACATTTTAGGATCGTTTAATTTTCATGAATAGACCATGTTGCTACGCTTTCAAGCTAGAACACATAACAACCTTGACATTCACCTACAAAAAGAGATGTTAAAACATTGAACACAACTACAAATCTAAACACTTGTTGTTACATTCATGCGACATTCGGCACATAATATGGGTTTCAAGTCAGATTTTCTTTTTTTGAAGCCCTTATCTGGTCGAGCTAAGCCCCTTTTAGCTACTTGTGTTCCTGTTGTTCGAAAATGCTCCGGGAAAATTGGCTCCCCGAAAAGTACGTATACCTAAGTCAGAGTGGTTTGGGTATAGGTCAAGAAGCTCTTTCCAAACATTCACTTTTCTGGCGCGATCGCAGGTGCAGGATTGTGAACCAAGGAGCAGAGTAGCTCCCCTTTCCGCCAGGCCTCCTTTTAGCATGTAAATTGCTCATTAGCCCGACTTTGTTCTCCCCCGGACAACGATGAGCTCCTCATCAGGTGCTTTACGTTACAGGTACTGTTTAAGTTCTCGGTGTGTATCAAGGCCTCACCTTTTCTCTCTAAACTTCTATTGCACCTGCGGCCGCGCCCGTACCCTTGCTGCTTCAGGTCAACAGAGCTCCCTCAGACTCTCAGCATCGCGCCCTTTCGGGATAAGGTCCGAATAAAATTCGTAAATCCATCCCGTCTGTTGCCATGCGGATCACCTCTTCGGTAAGGATCCGCATGGCAGAAAACAAAGATGAACCCCATTAATTCCCTCCGTCCCAGGGGAATGATCCACAATCGACCAGTAGCACGATTATCTGTAATTCGTCTACTCCGATTGCGCATGCACTTGGTCCTACGATCAGAGACGGATCGTCGGTGCGCAGCGTGAGGGTAAAGGAGAGATTCTCGAGGTCTTCCGGACCTGGCGTGTAGGTGGTTGAAGATGGGAAATCACCAGTAGACGGATCAGCATCGGCGTCGGTATCGTTAAAAGTCCCGTCGCCGTCGGTCTGCCAGTAACCACCCAATTCTGAAGGATTTATCGAGGCATCCAAACTGGCTAGCATGAGGCTTGCCGTTTTACAGATGGCGGTTTCCATAACGGCAATCTCAGCCTGAAAATCGATTACACTGATCGGGAATTCGGCCTCCGTACTACATTCTCCGTCGTTGAAGCTGGCGGTAATCGTGTAGGTAAGGGGAGCAGCCGGGTTTTCGATTTCCGGCGTCGGGCTGGTAGGGTCGCTCAGGTAAGTTGTTGGCGACCAACTGATGTCTGCTCCATCCTCCCACTCGGTGGGCAACATCATGTCCAGCTGAGTAACCCCGTCAAGACACACTGCGGTACTGGCGTAAGGCCCGATCTCCAGATCGGGGAGTTGGTAGATGTTCAGGTTGGAAGCTATGGGGCAGCTTCCTGCTCCTCCGGTAACTCCCAGAATTACGGGTTCAGTCTCTCCGAAGCCGTCATTGATCGCAATAGTGGCTGTATTACCAGACATTGTGATGGTTCCTCCGGCAACGGGAGACAGTGCGAGTTCGAAATCGCTGCAAACGTCCAGTACCAGTTCATCACCAGGGCAGAGGTATACCGGCCCGTCCAACTCTACGACGAATGTTGGTTCAGGGTTTTGGATGGGCAGGGTTTCGCGATCACACCCACAGCCGCTTCCGTAATCCACCACTAGTATCGCCGGACAGGAAATTTCGTTTGCCGCGCTCAACGTGCCACTCAGCGTAGCCATCTCGTCGGTCGTAACAACTAGTGCCTGCATGTCGGTATCCAGGAGTGGGTCGTAGTCGTCGAGTTGTCCGTTGTCATCGATATCCCGGTAGAGTGAGATGGTTGCCGTGGTATTGAGGTCATCACCGAAGTTGGCTACCTCAATATTGTAGTCGTACGTAACGTTATCGGGATCACTATCACAAGCAACCGAAGCCTCCAGTTCAACCGTTTCAAGGGGAGGGACAATGTTGATGTACAATTCATTGTTCAGGGAGTTGTTGACGTTGATGTCACAATCAGGTCCCGTGGAACAGGGGACATCCATGACAACGCTGCTGATATCAGTACCGATTTCAAGTTCTCCACAGGTAGCATCGGAGCTTACATCCACAAGCATATAAACTTCCAGGAACTGCCCTATACCGATTCCGTCAGGTATATCGAAGCAGACCTGAGTTTCGGTACCTTCGGTCGTTGAGGTCAGATTTGCGGGTACAAATCCTGTAGGCGCTACAAAGTTGAGCGTACCGGAATACGTGAGGTCCTCCGGGAGTGTGATACACATAGTTGCGTTCTCGGTCTCCCCGGCTCCTTGCAGGGCCAGAGCCGTAAAGGCCAGCGTATCGGCCGTCACTCCACAGTTTACGTCAACCGGATCTGCAACCACGAGGAAGCGGGGGAAATTGACAGGATTGGCCTCAGGTACGATGTATGTTTCGGAGTAGTCGAGGGCGCGCACGTCCTGTCCACACCCATCATAAGAAATGGTACGGGAGAACGCACGTCTTCCGGATACGAAGTCTTCACAATTCGTGACTACGGTAACACGGACAGCAAGTTCATTCCCGTCATTAGGTGCCGAAATTCCGGGAAGTCCAGCTGTATCAATCTGGACGACGAAATCTCCAACATCGTCGAAACGATGGTAAGTTCCGAATGGGTTATCCGGTGGAGTCGTGATGGTTTCCCAGGTTAAATTGTCAAAGTCATCCGCTCCGGGGTAAGCATATTCCCAGCTACCCGCAACTGGCGTAACGCCAGGAGGGAAAAGTACCTCGAGGCTGGGGTTGAAGAGGATTCCATTCCGTACGTTTTTAATCCGGGTGTAGTAAATGATTTCATCACAAAGCGTCGCGACTTCAGGTACAACCTCCATTTCAAGCTGAATGTCTGAGGCGTCACCGACGTACTCATAACAGATGCTGGTGCTCCGACAAGCGCCGGCCCCACCACTGATGATAGCTGAGACTTCAGCGTCTACACATCCGCCAGCAGTTGCCGAAAGACAAACCCTTGGTACAGGTACAGATAGTGGGTCCAGCAATTGGGAAGGACACAACAGAAGTTCGGTAAAAATATCGATAGGGATATCCGTTCCGGGAGCCATTGAATTGGTGACTAATACTGAATAGATGGTACTGTCTGTCGTAATGGCAACGGGAGTAGCGGTCAGGCTCGCGCCTGAGTTCACGTCGACAACGTCAATCAGTTCTACCGTAGAAGGCACGGAGATAGCAACGACTACATCCGGTAAGGGAGTGGCTCCGCCACCGGCCATAAGCGTGAATCGGTTGACTTCGTTTCCTGCCGGTTCATCCCCTAGCAGAGACATAGAGATTGAGCTGGTGAGGCTGGGCAGCGTTACTATGGTTCCTGAAGACAGGTAGTCGATGCCATTACGGGCGGGAAACCGGTGAACGTTCGCAGTATCACGGCTGCCGAAGTCAAAGTAGGCGCCACTGCAGGGCACTCCATCGTTCCAGTAGTACGCAGCGTTGGCGTTGTTGTTGTTATTACAGAGAAACGGACCACTTGGGTTGTTGTACTCGGGTAGCGTCAGGTAAGAAGCATAATAGAGCAACTCAAGGCCGGAATCGTCTACGTCATCCGAACAGACCTGTGATATGGGAATACGGAAAATAAGAGAATCAACCTGATCCAGTCCGACCGACAGGGGTCTGAAAGTGCCACCTATTCTGGTGAAGTCATTGTCTCCCTGATCAATACTCAAATTTGGATCAATACCATCTACTTGCCGGTAGCCTCCGGCTGTTCCGTCCTGCTCTTCTGCATCCGAAAAATAGAGTTGGCTATTAGATTGCCCGGGGCTGTAATAGGTTACTCCTCCAGCAGTAAATTCGGTCATTCCATTCAGAGTGGAATCCGGTTCGACGGGAAAGGTGGCTCCGGTAATATCTTCCCATTCAGCTCCTCCTGCGTAGACGAAGGGAGGTGGCACAGTGGAAGCCAGGTTCTCCAGGCCAATTATTGGTCGAAATTCGTTCGCAAACCAGCCAGGGGGAGGGTTAGGGATTTTAAATACGTGTTCGATTACGGCACCACATGGCTCGTAGGTGATTTGTGAATTCCCCACAATTTCAGGCTCCCAAAAGCTGTAGAGAGCATTGCTTTGACAGTTGTCAGAAATACGTGTATTGGGGGTTGTGATATTTTGGCGGCTAAAAGCGGTTCCAACCGGAATAATTGAAGGCTGCAGCTCTGTTCCCGCCGTGGGATCAAAGCCCGGATTAGCGATAACCGGCACCTCCCATACAACGGTGACCACATCTCCGTCCTCAAATCCTCCGATCATATCTCTGAGAGGGTTTAAACAGTCATCGTTACTAGCCCCACTTCCCCGGTAAGCATTATTATTATCAGTAAAATCAACAATCAAATAGTTACCATCCCTCCGGTCATCGCCATGATTTGCATTAACCCAAAACCAGGAATCCTGGCCAGGAGGAGTTGGTAATCCCGGGTGGATAGCAACAGTATCACTAGGAGAATTAGCCCAAATGTACAGCCCCGCATTCGTGCCATTATTGTCTCCCTCATCGTTACAAACTAAGGTTGACACATCCCAGTTTTGACCAGTACCCGGCCGGTCTACGGTAATGGTTTGCACCCTTGCGAGTTGTCCATTCCAGAGAGAGCGCACACGATTCATATTATTGACTCCTCCTGTAGTTTCGTGCCTCACATCAAAACGCAAAATTGAGTTAGCAATATTTAAAGGAACAGCATTGAGGACTTCGTACTCTGCTCTGACCACCATGGTATCTCCGGGCAAAAACCGCAACATATCGTTTGGCGAAATGGTGGCGGGGTCAACCTTTGTGTCTAAGCTTTTGTCCGTGTAGCCCAATGACGCACGACTAAGGTTCACCTCTCCCATTATATCACAAGTACAACCAACGTCCTGCGGGTCAACGAACATAACGACCTCCCCACATGCTTTTGGCAGTTGACAATCACAGCCTGCGGGGCATTGCTCTATGATACTCGCTGCACCGCCAAAGTAAATTGGAGGCCTACAATAAGAAGTATCCAGCGTAGAGACCCAGCGCATCGTTATGTCTGTGTTTGGTAGCGGGTTTGGAATCTCTACCCGAAGGTACCGGGTAGAAAGAGCCGGATCATCTACAACGGTAATATTTCCGGCGGCAATCGGTGTAAACACCATAGTGTTGGTGTCTCCGATTTCAATATTGTCGAACTCCATGTCAAAGGCAATCCGCTCCTCTGAACTTACTGCAAATTGAAAAATGTGGGTTCCTCCACATGTCGCAAAGTTGGTTGGCATGAAATTGTAGGTAAACTCCATGTCTACCGAACTGGGCGTATCATCCACACCTCCGATATATCCAATTTGGCCGAAGTTGTAGCCGTTAGTCAGATTAGGCAGGGTTCCTTCTGCAGCATCGCGGTAAAAGGTAAACCCGGCAGTGCTCTCGTACCCTACTACTGGTGAGTTGGTGATATTAGCAGACTGAGCAAAAGAAGTACCACAGTAACGCTCCCCTTCGATACGAACAGAAGATATCTGACAACTGGAAGCCACACAGCCCTGTAAAACATCAGGACACTGAACTGCTAACAACACCTCAATATTGATACTCTGGTCTCCGGGCAGGTCATCGTAGAACAGATCACCGTCAACATCATCGATGCCGCCAGCGCCGTCAGGGTCTGCGGTAAGGCCGGTAAAATCAATACTTATCTGGTTTCCGGTAGAGTAACCAATTGCACTGCTCGGCAACGAGTTTCCGTTCACAAGAATGTCCTGTACGATGAGGAAGTTTGAATCACAACTGTTAAGCTTCAATACAATGTTTTCGTACAATCCCCGTTCCGGGTCGTTGTTGTTTGATTGGAACTGAATCTGTAGTCTTGCATCCTGGCCACACACCTCAGCCCCGTCCAAAAGTGTAACGTTAGCCGTGGCGGTGACTCCAAAGTTAGGGTTGAACTCCATAGTTCCGTCTACCCGGTCCCCTACTCCGGTACATACAACGCCCTGGCAAACCTGGTCGACGCCGTAGATAAGGTTGGGCAAGGCCTCGTTCGTACAGGTAGGAATAGTGTAGCAAATCTCTACGGTCAACGTTTCGTCCTCATCGAAGAAATCATCGGCAGGGCCGGGGTTGCCGTTTGCCATGAAGAAACTGTTGCTGATGTTAGCCGCCAGGCGCGAGGTGCCCGCGTCGTAATCGTAATCGGTCAGCGGCATACTGTTGACGGTGATGCCGGCAACGCTCAGTATGGATAAGTCCAAACTGTCAACCGTAAAGCGGAGACTGTCCATTTTGGCGTTAATACCGTCCTGTGAAATATTGAGCGTATGACAACGCTCCTGATCAAGATTGGTAAAATTGAGTTCAGCCGGCTGATTGTTGATATTAACAATTGGGGCCAGCGCAGCCGATTTGAAAATCTCGCGGGAAAAGCTGTACTCATCACTACAGCGACTGGTGACCGAAGTATTTGGGTCAGTGTAGTTGTAGTTGAATTCGGTGAGCATGCTGTAATCTCCGGCAAGGGAAGTACAGTTGGTGCTTATGCCCATGTACACCAGTACCGGATCATCCTGCGTAAGGGTCGGGATGTTGAAACGGGGAGCCAGTGGGTTACCCGCACTGGTTAGTACAACGGAGCCACTGACATCAGAGGTTACAAAGCCGCCGTACTCAAGACCTCCGCCTAATCTTGCAACGATGCCTACGTCGGTCAGCGGTACATCAGAGGTGGTATACACCAGAAACGCAAGTGTATCAGATCCTACACACAACTGAAGTTCGTTGAGTGTGGGGTAACCGATTACGTCGTTGAGCGGAACGGCTCTCACTGAGACATCGCTTCCGCCGTTCACAACGCTGGTTGTTGGTGGAATGAGGGATTGTTTACCCACGGCCTTCGCCCGGGGAGCGGCGCTCAGGGAAAAGGCAGATAACATGGCTAAGTCGCGCGGCTCACTTTCCGAACCGCTTTCTTCGGCCAGGTAGGTATCCAGAGAGACCAAAGGCCGAGTGAAGAACACCATAGGAGCCTCGCCTCCCTGTTCGGATATTCTGTGAAGGTACTGCGAACGCTGTTCCGGAGTTGCCGTACCATATTGTTCGTGATAAAAGTTGGCGAGCAAGCTTTTGGGGCTAACGCGCTCGGCGCTTAGGTTACCAAGAGATAATAGAAAAAGGCCGAAGAGGAAGGCAAAAATAATTGCTCTTTTCTCCCCTGCATGAGACACCCCAGAGGGAGTCCGTCCAAACAAACACATATTACGGTCTTTTAAATCACGAGAAAAGCCGTACAACCTACTGATTATATACCAATTATGTCATTCATTTCAGCTGCCAGGCAACACAAAGATAGTTTTTACATAGCATGTAGTCTACATTTTCCGCCAGACAACCACAAAGTGAAAATCCCGGCCACCAATTTTGGCAGCCGGGATTAATGATCTTACCCTGAATGAGGCACTTCGTCGTTTAGGCGGAGCAGGAGATGCAATCCGGATCGTCCAGACTACAAGACTTCCCGACGTTCTCTACGTCAGCGGCACTCAGTTCGTCGAAACCGTTTGCACTGGCGGCGGCCTTTGCTCCAGCAGCCTTTACCTGCGGGATTTCAGCAACGGTAGTCGCAGCAGTACTTTGCTCCTTCTCCCCCTGCACTGCACCTGCGTCTGCGCCCTTATGAACTTTAGCTTTTACTTCGCCACTTCCCTCTTCGCTCTGCTTGCCCAGTTTGGATTTGTCGACCGTGAACTGAATAGCATCCCGCGCAGCTTTCGTACGGAGGTAGTACATGCCTGTTTTCAGGCCCTTACTCCAGGCGTAGAAGTGCATGCTCGAGAGCTTACCGAAGTTCACGTTCTCGACAAACAGGTTCATACTCTGGCTCTGACAGATGAATGCGCCCCGGTCAGCGGCCATATCGATGACGACCTTCTGGCTGATCTCCCATACCGTTTTGTAGAGGTCGCGCAGGTGCTGTGGAACATCATCGAAGTCTGCGATCGAGCCATTGCTGGCCATCAGGCGGTTCCGCATTCCGTTGTCCCAGAGGCCAAGGCCGATAAGGTCGTGCAGCAGGTGCTTGTTGACCACCACGAATTCTCCGGAGAGGGTACGGCGGGTGTACATGTTTGAGCTGTACGCCTCGAAACACTCGTTGTTACCGAGTATCTGGCTGGTAGAAGCCGTCGGCATCGGAGCGATGAGCAGTGAGTTGCGCATGCCGTATTTGGCAAGGTCCTCTTTGAGGCCCGCCCAGTCCCAGCGGTCTGAAGGGGTGACTCCCCAAAGGTCGTACTGCAGTTCTCCCTTACTGGCCGGCGAGCCGGGGTAGCTTTCGTAGTGGCCGTACTCTTTGGCCAGCGCGATGGATTCGGTACAGGCAGCGAAGTACATTGCTTCGAAGATGTCTTTGTTCATCTGGCGCGCTTCTTCCGAGTCGAACGGCATCCGCATCATAATGAAAGCATCCGCAAGGCCCTGAACACCAAGACCAATCGGGCGGTGCTTCATGTTGGAGTTGCGTGCCTCCTCAATCGGGTAGTAGTTCTGATCGATAACTTTGTTGAGGTTACGGGTAACTACGCGGGTTACTTCAACCAGACGATCGAAATCATACGTTTTGTCCTCTTTTACGTACTTGGGCAGCGCGAGACTGGCCAGGTTACACACGGCCACCTCATCGGGGCTGGTGTACTCCATGATCTCGGTACACAGGTTGGAACTGCGGATGGTACCGAGGTTCTGCTGGTTCGACTTCTTATTGGCTGCATCTTTGTACAGGATGTAGGGCGTTCCGGTTTCGATCTGGCTGTCCAGAATAGCAAACCACAGGTCCTGTGCTTTAACCTGCTTGCGGGCTTTTCCTTCTTCTTCGTACTGGTGGTAAAGTGCTTCGAATTCACCTCCGTAAGCATCAAACAGACCGGGCGCTTCGTTGGGGTCAAAGAGGCTCCACATAGCGTCGTCCTTCACGCGCTGCATGAACAGGTCGTTCATCCACAGTGCGTAGAAAAGGTCACGGGCACGCATCTCTTCCTTACCGTGGTTTTTCTTGAGGTCCAGGAAATCGAAGATGTCGGCGTGCCAGGGTTCCAGATACACAGCGAATGCACCTTTACGCTTTCCGCCGCCCTGATCGACGTAGCGGGCTGTGTCGTTGAACACCTTCAGCATCGGCACGATACCGTTAGACGTTCCGCCCGTTCCTTTGATGTAAGACCCGGTGGCACGAACGTTGTGGATGCTGAGGCCGATGCCTCCGGCAGCCTGGCTGATGCGGGCACAACGGCGAAGTGTTTCAAAAATACCCTCGATGCTATCGTCCGTCATACTGAGCAGGAAGCAAGAGCTCATCTGAGGCTTGGGCGTCCCCGAATTAAACAGCGTAGGCGTAGCGTGAATGAACCACTTTTCACTCATCAACTGGTAAGTCTGGATGGCAGACTCGATGTCCTCCTGATGAATGCCTACCGAAACGCGCATCAGCATCTGCTGAGGGCGCTCCACCACTGCACCGTCCATACGCATGAGGTAACTGCGCTCCAGGGTCTTATATCCGAAGTAGTCGAACTCGAAGTCGCGGTCGTAGATGATTGCAGCATCCAGCCGGGCCTTATTCTTGCGGATCACCTGCATGGTTTCCTCTCCGATCAGGCCGGCGGCATCGCCGGTCTTTGGGTCGACGTAGTTATAGAGTGCCTCCATAGTGTTGGAGAAACTCTTGTCGGTTTCTTTGTGCAGGTTAGAGATTGCGATCCGGGCAGCAAGCTGGGCGTAATCCGGGTGAACGGTACTCATGCTGGCCGCGGTTTCTGCGGCGAGGTTGTCGAGTTCTACGGTGGTAACACCATCGTACAGGCCCTGAATGACCTTTTTGGTTACGTTGATGTGATCAACGAAGTTCTCGTCGAGCCCGTAACACAGTTTCTTGATGCGGGCGGTAATTTTATCGAAGGAGACGTTTTCCGGCCGTCCGGAACGTTTGATGACTTTCATGGTGAGGTGATGTATTAGATAGGCGGCTTATGGGCGGGGCCGCGGGTACATTGAAGGGTTGAGGGAGCAAGGTTTGAACGGGTCGATGCGCTCTCAGATCGCAAGCGGTCCCTGCGCCCGGAGAACAAAAGGACCGTTTGCGCTCGGAGAGCGCGGTAACCTGCTAGAAGTCTTCGTCGAGCGAGAACGTCTGTTTGTCACGGTCGGAAGTAACACCAGCTTTCTGGTACTCGCCCACCCGCTTTTCGAAGAAGTTGGTTTTGCCCTGCAGGTTGATCATATCCATCCAGGGGAAGGGGTTTTCTACGTTCCAGACCTTTTCCTCGCCCAGCTCAGACAGGAGACGGTCAGCGACGAATTCGATGTACTGGCACATCATGTCGGAGTTCATACCGATGAGGTTCACAGGCAATGAGTCAGACACGAACTCTTTTTCGATGGCAACGGCGTCTTTGATGATGCCGGTTACTACACCAGGAGCCAGTTTATTGACGATGTGGTTGTTGTAAAGCAGACAGGCGAAGTCGCAGTGCATGCCCTCATCACGGCTGATCAGTTCGTTACTGAACGTAAGCCCTGGCATCAGGCCCCGCTTTTTCAGCCAGAAGATGGAACAGAAAGAACCGGAGAAGAAGATTCCTTCTACCGCCGCGAAGGCAATGATCCGTTCTGCAAAGGTGCCATTGTCGATCCAGCGCAATGCCCATTCAGCCTTCTTGGTCACGCAAGGCATCGTTTCGATAGCGTTGAAGAGGTAGTCCTTCTCTTTAGGATCACTGATGTAAGTGTCAATTAGAAGGGAGTAGGTTTCCGAATGGATGTTCTCCATCATGATCTGGAAACCGTAGAAGAATTTAGCTTCTGTGTACTGAACCTCGGCAACGAAATTTTCGGCCAGGTTTTCGTTTACGATACCATCACTGGCCGCGAAAAACGCAAGTACGTGCTTGATGAAGTGGCGTTCGTTGTCGTTAAGCTTGTTGTTCCAGTCATTTAGATCCGCCGAAAGGTCAATTTCCTCGGCTGTCCAAAAACAAGCCTCATTGTCTTTGTAGTATTTCCAAATATCGTCGTGCTCAATAGGGAAGAGTACGAATCGGCCTTCATTTTCGGCAAGGATTGGTTCTAGTTTAGCATTCATAAGTAAGAGAAGAAGTAAAGTAAATAATCGAATTAGGGAATAAAGGGCTTGTGAATTGGTAACAGTAAGCTGGTCCTCATGGCCGTCGGCGCCTCGCTTACTTCAATACCGGAGGCCGGAAAGAAGTAAGAAAATCAGTAAACCGAGGTCGTGAGAAAGAAAGTATGGTTGTAGAGGCCTGCACTTTTAAGCAGTCGCCAACCAAGGGACACCCAATTTCAGTAGAGGGAATAAATGTCGCCTTAGCCTAAGTGGTATCAGTAAGTTGAAAGCACAAAGAAAAAATAATTTGTTGTTTTCCTTCGTGCGGCTGCTAAGGTAAACCAAATATTAAGAGGTTTTCACTCAAGTTTTCCACACACTGTGGATAAACAAGCACTTTCTGCTGAAAACCAACCAATTAACAATTAATCCTAATTTATCCACAATGTGGATAACCCAAAAAGACATGTGGAAAAAGTGACTATTCATGTGGAAAACAAAGGCGTCCACATCACCAATAGAGAACATTGAGCTTTTCCGTACGTGTTTCCACCTGATTACAGGCTGGTTATAAAACATCTTTTACAGCTATTGGTACAGTCGTGCCGTGAGCTACGGGCGGCCTGTAATTTTACGTTCAGCGGATAATTTCCCGGTCACTGACATAGCAATATCTGAACCTGAGATAAAAAAGCAGCCCCTGTTGCAAATGCGACAGGGGCTGCTTCAAGTTGGAGTTGGTTACTCCGGTCGGATCAGTTCCGGATTATACCAGTGTAACGTGCTTGAAGCTCGTAGCCTTGAGTCCTTTATCAGAACTGTCGAGGTACTGGGCAACGGTCTTCTTATTGTCCTTTACGAACATCTGGTTAACCAGGGTATTCTCCTTGAAGAACTTGTTGAGCTTACCCATAGCGATCTTTTCGATCATTGCTTCGGGCTTGCCTTCCTGACGAGCAAGGTCTTTACCGATTTCGATCTCGGTTTCGATAACCTTAGCGTCAACACCGTCTTTATCGAGAGCAACCGGCTTCATCGCAGCAACCTGCATAGCTACGTCGCGGCCTGCATCGTAAGCAGCGTCGCTGTTCTGGCTGAGACCAACGAGAACACCGGCGCGGTTACCAGAGTGGATGTACTCAGCAACGAGAGGAGCCTCAATCTGCTCGTAAGCAGTAATGTTGATCTTTTCGTTGATCTTACCTACCATCTCAGTTACTTTGTCCTGGATAGAAAGGTCACCTTCCATTGGCAGTGCCATCAGAGCGTTCAGATCAGCTGGCTTGTTGGCCAGAGCAATGTCAGCAACTTTGTGAGCGAACGCAACGAAGTCATCGTTCTTAGAAACGAAGTCGGTCTCAGAGCTTAGGCGGATGATGATGCCATAGTTCTTAGCGTCATTGATCTTAGCGATCACTGCGCCTTCATTGGCATCACGGTCTCCACGCTTAGCAGCAACCTTCTCACCGCGCTTGCGGAGGACCTCGATGGCTTTGTCGAAATCACCGTCGGCTTCGGCCAGGGCTTTCTTACAATCCATCATTCCGGAACCGGTCATGTCCCGTAGTTTCTTTACGTCTTGGGCGGAAATTGCCATAGCGTTTTTATTTTATTGTTTTCTTTTTGATTTTGGGTGGTGGGCCTGGGATTTGTCTCTTCGCCCGTTCAGAGAGCGTAGTGGGTAGCATGTAGTTGGTAGTGCTCCGTGGGTTAGCTTTCCTACGCTTGTTCACCTTAAATAAACAAGCGCAGTGAAACATAACAACGGCAGCACTACCTACTACCCACTACTTTTCTATCTACTCCTCAGTGGCAGGAGCAGTAGCTTCAGCAGCCGGAGTTGCCGCTTCTGCTTTAGCTTCAGATTTACCTTCAGCCTTAGCGTCCTTTTCCTCACCGCGCTCGGCCAGGCCTTGCTTGATGCAGTCAGTCAGGTAATTAAGGATGACAGTAACCGACTTGGAAGCGTCGTCGTTGCCCGGGATCGGGTAATCTACGCTGCTTGGGTCGGCGTTGGTATCCACGATACCGAACGTACGCATGTTGAGTTTCTTGGCTTCGGCCACGGCGAGGTGCTCGTGAACGATGTCTACCACGAAGATAGCGTTGGGGATGCGGTTCATGTCCGCAATACCACCAAGAACTTTCCGCATTTTCTCGTGCTCACGCGTGAGGGTCAGTTTTTCCTTTTTGGTTACACTGTCAAGCGTACCGTCTTCGAGCATCCGCTGAATGTTCTGCATCTTACGGATAGAACGGCGGATAGTGTTGAAGTTGGTCAGCATACCTCCCTGCCACCGGTCGGTAACGTAAGGCATGTTTACTTCCTCGGCGCAAGACGTAACGATGTCACGTGCCTGCTTCTTGGTTGCAACAAAAAGGACCTTTTTGCCCGCGCGTGCGATCTGGCGCATGGCGTTGCCGGCGCGCTCCATCGTCTGGAGGGTAGAGTTAAGGTCGATGAGGTGAATACCGTTCTTTTCGCCGAAGATGTAGTTGGCCATCTTTGGGTTCCACTTGCGGCGCAGGTGGCCAAAGTGAACACCGGCTTCGAGCAGCTGCTGGTGGGTGGGCTTAGTAGCCATGGGTTATTATATTTTGGCCCCCTAGCCCCCAAGGGGGGAATACGGGGCAGCTTTTTAATAAGGATGAATTGCCATCTAGTTCCCCCTTTGGGGGCTAGGGGACTATTAACGCTTAGAGAACTGGAAGCTCTTACGTGCCTTAGGCTTACCGTACTTCTTACGTTCTACAACGCGAGCGTCACGAGT
Organism: Neolewinella aurantiaca; assembly: GCF_008014675.1. Lineage (GTDB taxonomy): Bacteria > Bacteroidota > Bacteroidia > Chitinophagales > Saprospiraceae > Neolewinella > Neolewinella aurantiaca. The sequence continues at coordinate 116,198 of NZ_VOXD01000017.1, forward strand.
AAGCATTTTCTGCTGCTTGAGCGGGCTACGAAAATCTTCGTTCAGTTTCACGAGAGCGCGGCTGATACCCATACGGATAGCTTCTGCCTGGCCCTTGATGCCGCCGCCGTCTACGTTCACTTTGATGTCGTAAATAGCGTTGTCTACACCAATGATGCCGAATGGCTGAACCACTGCTGGCTGAATGTGGTGCTGAGGAAAGTATTCCTTATAGTCCTTACCGTTCACGGTGATATTTCCCGTGCCCTGGGTCAGGTAAACGCGGGCCACTGAGGCTTTGCGTCGTCCGATGGCATTAATTTGCTCCATGGGAGAATAATGGTTGAAAGGAAGAAAGGAGTAAAGCTTACCCTTCAGTCTTCCGGTTAGTTAGATTGGTTTCGCGTTCACCACTGTTCCAGAGGCGCGAACGCCGGTGCAAAGGAGGTTGACGAGGAAGTGTTGTTCTGTAAACAATATTCCCCCTGTCCTTTTCACCTTGCCCTTACTACTTGAGTTCTTCGGGCTTCTGTGCAGTGTGCGGGTGCTCAGCACCAGCGTAGATGTGCAGCTTCTTGATCTGAGCACGACCGAGCTTGGTCTTAGGCAGCATGCCTTTAATCGCCATTTCAAGTACGCGCTCCGGCTTCTTAGCGAAGAGGTCGCGGGGAGTAGCAGCACGCTGACCACCGGGGTAGCCCGTGTGACGCAGGTAAACCTTATCGGTGAGTTTCTCACCGGTAAAACGAACCTTATCTGCATTGATGATGATCACATGATCGCCATTGTCAAAATGAGGGGTAAAGTCAGGCTTGTGCTTGCCACGAAGAACAGTAGCGATCTTAGAAGCCACGCGGCCTACGATCTCACCTTCCACGTCAATCACGTGCCACTTACGCTCTACCGATGCGGCATTGGCCGACTTGGTTTTGTAGCTTAGTGTATTCACTGTATTGCTGATTTTATTGCGTTATGCGCAGGCTTCCGAACTGGTTTTTCCAGGGTTTCCACCTAAGCGGCTGCAAAGGTAGGTGGATTCCTTCTCTGAAACAAGCATTTTACACGATATTTTTCATCACCTACCTTTATAAGTAGCTGAAAAACAGGGCGAATTTCGCTCAGCTTTTATACTACCTGCTGATTTACGGGCCATTACACCCGTCCTGAGGAGTTCCGTAATGTACTACTTATGCTCCCCGCAAAAACTCTTCCCTTGGCCCCTGTAGTATGTTCCCTCCTCCCCACCCGGACCTCCACCCCTCTTTGCACCCGCGGCCGCGCCAGAACAAGCTGTTTTGTTTTTTATCGAAAAATTTAAAACCAAATGCGTATTTTACACCAGTAAACACACCCAATCTGATATGAAGAGAAAAATAAATTGGATCGCGGTAGCAGTAGCTGCCCTTGCCGGTATGTTCATCGGTTTCCTTTGGTACGGCGCTTTTTTCAACGCTCAGTGGTCCGCAGGAGTGGGCTTTACCGGGCCCGGCCTAACGGAGGCAGGCGCTGAAGTCTTCAAGCACGGTGAAGCGGTCACGCTCGATCCGGTCACCCCCATGTTGTTCAATCTTCTGGTGATGGTTCTGTACGCCACCTTCATGGCGTGGCTTACCGGAATCACAGGTCGCACCACGCTGATGGGAGGCCTCCTTCTCGGCGCAATTGTCGGCGGAGTTCTCGCCCTCAATCACGTAACCACTAATATGTTCGCCATGAACCCGTCTGTACTGACGGTCATCGATGGCAGTTATTGCGTTGCGCTCTTTGCGGTAATGGGAGCCATCGCCGGCGCGTGGCGGAAGAAGTAGTTCCTGGCGAAGTGAGCGGCGCAGGCCGAACCCTTCCTTCTGGCTAACGGAGAAAACTGTCCGAAACGCCGCTCACTTGCATTCTTATTTAAAGGCTTACCCGGCCATAACCAGGGAGAACTCGCTCCACTGGCCTTCTTCCGAGGCGATTTTGATTTCGCCCCGCAAGAGTTCCGCCATCCTCTTTACAATGGAAAGCCCTACGCCGTGGCTTTCCTCTTCCCCTTCCACCGCAGTGGTGTAGAAAAGATTGAAAATAGAGCGTTGGGCCCTCTCGGAAATACCGCGGCCGTTGTCCCGGACCGACAGCACTGCTCCGTCTTCGGTCACCTGATAGCCCACCTCAATTACAGTTTCCGGCTTGTCCCGGTACTTGATAGCGTTGCTGATAAGGTTTTGCAGCACCTGCTCGACCGCCAGCTTAGAAGCATACATTTCACCTACGGGGCCTACGAATTCAACGCGGCAATCTGGCGGCGGCAGAAGACGAACCTTCATTGCTTCCACTACTTCGCGGAGGTCGACAACTTCACGTTCTTCATCGACCTTCGTGACCGCTTCGCTGTACTTCAGCACTCCGGATATCATTCGTTGTGCGTCTTTGGTCAGGTCGCCCATCATGGCGAGCATTTCTCTGCCGTCTTCAGGGATAGACTGGCCGTAGTCGGCAGTTACCAGTTCAGCAAACTGCCCGATGTTGCGCAGCGGTGCCTTGAGGTCATGCGCCACTACATAACTAAAGTCCAGCAGGTTCTTATGAGCCGCCGCCTTTAATTCGTACTGGTGGCGTGTTGCGGCCAGCGACTTCCGCAATTCCAACAGCTTAATTACCTGCCGGCTCAAGGCGGTAAGGGCTTCGACTTGTTCCTCGGTCAATTCCCGTGGCTTCAAGTCTACCACACAGATGCTGCCAAGGGCGTGGCCTTCGTCCGTAACCAGCGGGGCTCCTGCATAAAAGATGGCGTTAGGTGCCGCAGACACGAAGGGATTGTCGGAAAACCGAGGGTCTTCGCGCATATCCTTAATCACCAGCGGGCCGGATGCATCCAGAATATTATGGGCACAGAAAGCAACATCCCGCCCGGTCTCAGTCAATGCCGGATCAACTCCCACAGTAGACTTATACCACTGCCGGTCTTCATCAATGAGGCTGATCATCGAAACCGGGGTGCCGCAAATCTGAGAGGCGATGGCAGTCAGGTCATCGTACTCCTGCTCCCGGCCAGTATCCAAAATTTCGTACTGACGAAGGTTCTCCAGCCGCTCCGCTTCGTTGACAGGTATTCTTGCTTTCACTTCACGAAGATAGTTTCAGGCTGTCATTCTTTTTTATATTTCTTCGCCACGCTGCCGAGGCTAGTGCCTTGTCAAGCTCAGATTTTTGGATTAGCTGCGGTGTCTTTTGCCAGCCACTAAAATCTACCAGCGCCCAACCCGAAAATTGAACATTGACAGCCCACTAGTTCCCGAGGCCAACCAAATTAGCAAACAAGCGGTACGCCCCCGGTACGCCAGCGGGCAATTCCCGGAAAAAGCTGTAGCCGGTGTAGACGTAGTGGCCTTCGCCGTATTCAGCGACCAACATGCCGCCGTCGTGCGGTTCTTCGCCGGGGTCATTGCTACTCAGAATTGGCGTGTAGCGCTTATCCCAGCTACTGGGAAAGTAGAGCCCCCGCTCCTGCACCCAGCCTTCGAAATCTTTGCTGGTGATCTTATTTGGGTAATTGAGTACCGGGTGGTCGGGCGCAAGGATGCGAACTTCAGCTTCTTCGACGGTTGTCCGGTCGCGACTGAGTTGCATGGGGTACGGGCCGAGTTCTGTCATCGGGATCGTCAATCCACGGCTGGTGTTGTACTGAATCACCAAGGTCCCTCCTTTTTTCACATAATCCATGAACCGGGGCTGGATGTTGGCCATATCGGCATTGGTATTGTAGGCCCGGATACCAACCACGATGGCGTCGAATCCGCTGAGGTCTCCGGTAGTGATGTCTTGTTTGTCGATTTCGGTAACGCTGAAACCGATATTGGTCAGTGCTTCGGGGATCGCATCTCCGGCTCCGGGGAGATAACCGATGTTCTTGCCTGCGATTTTCAGGTCTAGCTTTGCTACGGGCGCACTTGCGTCGAGATCCGCCAGCTGAACGGGGATGTGATCGTGATCGATTTTTATCAGTTTACGGGTATATCCGTCTTCCTGACCAGCGAGCTTTACGAGGGGAACGATCATTCCTTGTTCCTGCCCCGCCGGAGGCGTCAGCATGAACTCGAAGTATTGTTCTTCGCCTTTACGCTTAAGCATAACCTCTGTTTTCTCGGGCGTTACCTTCCACCCTTCCGGTGTACAGAGTTCTACTGTACCTTTTAGATCGGCTTGTGCCGCCGTTACCTTGATCCGAACCGGAGTTGGCTTGCTTTCGGTAAAGAGGTAGCTGCTCTTGTCCAGTTCGGCAAAAACGGGCGGCATGATTTCCAGGGGCTGAACCTGTTCCCCCATTACCCGGTCGGTAAATGAGTGCCGAACAGGACGGCGGTACGTGAAGCGCTCCCCCGCAATGTCGACGATGAAGTTTACCACCAGCGGGTCTTCACTTTCACCCCGGCCCCGAATTTCCTGGTCTTCGACTGTGTACATCCCCAGTTTCCAGGGCGCCTTGAGCCAGTACGGCGTACTGCTCTTCAGGCCCGGCAGAATAGTCATCTCGGTTTCCTGCAGGAAAGGACGGTTTTTAGTCAGCACCGAATCAACCGTGGCACGGGTCATACTGACACCTTCCACGAAGTAGTCGACCAGCTTTACGGGTTGGTCGCTGCGATTAGTGGCTTCGATTCCGATTTCGATTTCAGCTCCCGCCGTTGCGATGGGGTCATCGGTGCTGGCGAAGAGGTAAAGCCCGAGAGCTCCGGCGATAATCTCATCGAGTTCCGCCATTTTCTTCTCCTTCCAGAATCCGTCGGGGAGGGCCTTCATCATTTTCCGGACACGGAGGAGATCCGGAACAGATGCAGAAGGATCATCGAAATTGAAGCCCAGTTCGATTTCTTTCAGGATAAGACCGATGTCTTTCCCGCCCGTGATGCGCTCCCAACTCACGTCAATGTTGGCGAAGGGGTCGCCTTCGGCGTCTTTGTCGTCACCCTTCAGGAGTTCGAGTTGCTCGATCTGCTCGCCCCGGCTGCCCGAGGAACCGAAGCCCTGGCTACGGTGCTGGCTGCGGCTTCGCGCAGCGATTTCGTTGACCGACTCTCCCAGCTTTGGCAGGTAAGTACCAGCATCGACCTTTATAATTTTGTCTTGCTGCATGTGATCGGGCACGCCGCGCCAGGTGTAGGCATTCCAGTAAATCCGGCGGGGTTGCCACGGCTCTACGTACTTGAGTTGTTCGGGGAAGGCATCAGGGTCTCCCGCAAGGTCAAAGGCTTCCATCCCAATGACGGCACTGGCGGTATGGTGGCCGTGAGTAGTGCCGGGCGCACGCGGATCGAAGCGCAGCACGATCACGTCTGGCCGCCATTTACGGATGATCCATACCGCATCGGCCAGTACGTCCTGTTTGTCCCATATATTGAAGGTTTCATCGGGGTGCTTAGAGTAGCCGAAGTCGTTGGCCCGACTGAAAAACTGGGTACCGCCGTCGGTGCGGCGGGCAGCGAGCAATTCCTGGGTGCGGGTAAGGCCTAGTAATTCCCGGATGTCCGGCGCAATAAGGTTCTGGCCGCCATCGCCGCGGGTAAGGCTGAGGTAAGCTGTTTCTACCTTTTCGACGTTGCTCAGGTAAGCGATCAGACGGGTGTTTTCGTCGTCCGGGTGAGCAGCCATGTACAGTGCGGAGCCAAGTACTTGCAATTTCTGGATCCCGGCGTGCAACTCACCCGAGGTTGGCCGGTCAGGAATCTGGGCGCTGACGCTGGTGCAAAGGAAGGTAAAGAGGCAGAGTAGGAGGGGTAGTCTTTTCACTTGAGCGGTTCGGATTGATTGCTAAAGTATGGAGACGCTTTTAAGGGGGATTAGTTCAGCGGGCCCGGCTCAGCCACCCCCGTTCGTCTGCCAGGCGCAGTTTTCCTTTGCCAACGACCTGGTTATCACTGAGGGGATCACTCTTCGATGAACGCCAGCAGCCCCTCCAGTTCTTCATCCGTAAGGTTAGGGTAATTGCTCATCACCCGCTTGTCGTTTTCCTTCCACACGACCAGTGCGCGGGGGTGCTGGGCCGCAACGAGTGCCTGGCTGTTTCTGATCCAGTCGTAGAGATCTTGCTCCGGGTAGTCGGCCCAACGCTCTGTTACTCCCCTCAGCGCGGGACCTGTCATATCGTCTTTCATGTTTTTGTTATGGCAGGAGCCACAGGCGTTGGCGTTCCAGACCCTGCGGCCGATGGTGTAAGCTGCGGAGGCCTGCTGCGCCTCCGGCGCAGTACGGCTGGCAGCAGTAGTTGTGGCCATAATGGCCACGGGTTGCTCTTCCGCAAGGGTGTAACCTGCAAGCAGGCTCAGGATGAAGAGAATTCCGAAAACACCAGCATAAAGGAGGGGAAGCAATGAGCGCGTTTTCATGAACAACAATTTTGGTGTTCAGTAAAATTACCGACCAGACCGCCAGGTTTCAAGCCGGAAGGACTTGTTTGAACCAGCTTTGAATTAGACGTAAAAACGAACCATTCTGAGGGTTGGGGCACAAGCTGTTCCTTCCGGAAGGCGGCCACCCTGAAGGGTAGTAAACAGCAGGCTGAAGCCTGCCGAACAATCAGCATTGCACCTGCGTGCGCGCCAAATCGTACCTTGCGTGAAAAGGCCCAAACTAAATTATTCTCCATGCGCTACCCCATAGGAAAATTTGTTCTCCCTGATCACGCCACCGCTGCGGCAAACCGCACAGATTACATCAAGGACATCGGCGAATTGCCGGCAATCGTAGCCAACATCGCGACCGAACTGAAGCGCCGTGATTTGCTCGACACCCCCTACCGCGAAGGGGGATGGACCGCCCGACAGGTCGTTCACCACCTGGCCGACAGCCACACAAATGCTTACGTCCGCCATAAGCGTATTCTTACCGAAGACCACCCGACGCTGATTCCTTACGACGAAGTCCGGTGGGCTGAACTTGCCGACGTAACGGCCGTCCCGATTGCCGCCAGTTTGGAAATCCTGCGTGGTCTTCACCTGCGTTGGTCTACCCTGCTGGCCACCTGTTCCGATGCTGACTGGGAACGTACCGGTTTTCACGGCGGCAACGGACAAACTTACCGGCTGGACAGCCTGGCGGCACAATACAGCTGGCACGGCCGACACCACGTCGGGCACCTTAAGTTGGTGCTTTAAGTTAGGAGCGCAAAAGATTCCGGAGTGCACCATCCAGTTCCGGGTACTCGTACGCAAAGCCAGTAGCCAGCAGCTTGCCGGCTGAGCAACGTGCCGAATCGAGCACGGTATGGCTCATCTCGCCCATCGCAAGTTTCATGGCAAAAGCGGGAGCCGGAACCACCAAAGCTGATTTATTCATCGCCGGGCCGAGGGCCCGGGCAAGTTCTTTATTGGTTACCGGATTTGGGGCCACCCCGTTGTATATTCCGGTAAGGTTTTTGCTGATGGCATGGCGGTAAGTATTGACCATATCATCGATATGAATCCAGGAATAGAACTGGCTGCCGTCGCCAAAATAAGACGACACCCAAAAATTCAGCGGGATCAGCATTTTCTCAAGCGCGCCTTCGTCCGGATGCAACACAATACCCGTACGGATAATGCAGGTTGGGATATTGAGGTTGTCAATGTCAGCGACGCTGCCCTCCCAGGCTACGCAGCTCTTACTCAAAAAGCCATTGCCGGGTTTTGAAGGTTCGGTGAGCAGCTCGTTGCCCCGGTCACCGTAATACCCGATCGCCGACGCCGAGAGGTACAACTTCGGCTTTACGCCAAGGCGTGCCATTGTAGTGGCGAGCAGCAGCGTACTACCCGTCCGGCTATTGATGATTACCTGCTTCCGGGCTTCCGACCAACGTTTGCCGACAATACCGGCTCCGGCAAGGTTGATTACGTAGTCCACCCCGGCGAAAGCGGCGTCGTCAATAGTCTGCTCTTTCACGTCCCATACGAAAGTCTTGAAGGCGGCATCGGGCCTGGCCGACCGGCTCAGGATGCGGACCTCGTGTCCGTCGGCCGCAAGTGTCCGGGATAAGTGTTTACCGATAAATCCGGTTCCGCCGCCGATGAGTATGGTTGACATTGCTTTCTGAGTTGAGGGTGATCATAATGTATAACAGGCTAACGTGAGTTACCCAACGACTGGTTCGTTACCAATCCTGACGGAACATCCGTTCTGCAAGCTTAATGCGGATTCCTGAGAAATGTTGAACTCCTGCCCGGTTTACACCCAAGTCAATCCACTACTAGACAAATGAGATGACCGGGCGCTTGAAGACCCGACTAAGTCAGGGCGCTTCAAGACCCTAATAGGGGATTTGTCTACCAGTATGCCTAAGTCAAAGTAGTTCGCTGTAGTCCGTCTCTCCTGCCCCGCCAGTTTCCAAAGAAAAAATTAGTCTGCAACCATCTTCGTTCTTTTCCGTTAGGTCAGAAAATCAAGCTACTATGTTCGGACTATTCAAGAAAAACCCCATCAAGGCACTCGAAAAACAACACAAAAACCTGATGGAAGAAGCCATGGCGCTGCAGCGCAGTGGCGATTTGAAAGCCTATGCGACTAAGATTGCCGAAGCCGAAAAAGTGATGGATAAGATTGTGGCGGCGAATAATAAGTAATTGTTATTCCTGATCAGCAAGTGTATTCCCCCAGGATAAAATGAATGTGCATTAGTTTTCTATCAAAAATCAAACCTGATTCCCCACTCTGAAATGAAAAAATCAGATCTACCCACTAAAGTCTGCCCGGTTTGCCAACGTCCGTTTACGTGGCGCAAAAAATGGGAAAAGGTCTGGGACGACGTGAAGTACTGTTCGGAACGTTGCCGCAGGAATAAAACAAAAGCGAACGCTTAACACTTAAACCACCGGCTGACGTCTCTGGTGCAGGGCCCCGGTCGTTGAGTAACAAACGCTAAATATTTCCGATGAAAGATCGTCCGCACGAACTCCCTAACATCGCCGAAGCAGAGCAGGACGGCAACTTCGCCTTCCACCCCCGCAATGTCGTCCTGATGCTGATTATGTTCAGCCTCACGATGCTGTTCCTTGCGCTTTCGGCTGCCTTCGTTTATACCCGGATTCAGAGCGACCTGCCGCCGATAAAGCTGCCCATTCTTTTCGTACTGAATACGGTAATCCTCATTGCCGGCAGCTACACCATGATTCTCGCCAAGCGTGCTTACCTCGCCGACGACACGAAACGGTATGTCAGGATGCTGTGGTACACCATGGGGTTGTCCGTTTTGTTTCTGGGTATGCAGTGTATTGCCTGGTACCAGCTCTTTGATCAGCAGGTGTATATCACTTCAGACAACTCTGCCGGTTATCTCTACGTCATTAGTGGCCTCCACTTTGCTCACGTCATCGGAGGCATTCCTTTCCTCGGCTTTTTCCTTTACCAGGCCGGGAAGTACATGAAAGAGCCCGTTTCTGTACTGGTTTACTTCTCAGACCCTTCCAAAAGGCTGAACCTCCGTCTGCTCACGATGTACTGGCATTTTCTGGACGGGCTATGGATCTACCTGGTACTGTTCTTTTTCGTCAATCAACTCATCTGGCAGTTTTTCCCAACCTGATAAGGCTGTGGTGAAGGATTCTCTTTTCCCGACATGACCTTATGTATCGGAATCAAGGCCAGTCCTTAAATTGCACCATGAAGCAACACATCCTCCTCTCCCTTTTTCTTCTCTCCTTTGTTCAACTTTTCGCTCAGACACCGCCCGCTGCTGATGCACGTCTGTATGACATTGCCGACGCTCCGTCTGCCGATCGGCTGGAAGCCGACATCACCCGCCTTGCCGGCTTCGGCACCCGTCATACCCTTAGCGATACAACCTCAACGACCCGGGGCATCGGCGCTGCCCGTCGTTGGATTTTTGACGAATTCAACCGCATCAGCAAAGACTGCGGTGGCTGCCTGGAGGTGTTCTACCAGCGCAACCTCGTCCCCGCCGGCGAGAGCCGGCGCATTCCGGAGCCCACCTGGGTCGTCAATGTAATTGCTATTCAACGTGGCACCGCCGATCCGAACCGGATGGTGATGATGAGCGGCGACATCGACAGCCGGATCAGCGATCCGCTCAACTTCACCGACGATAGCCCGGGGGCGAACGACAATGCTTCGGGCATGGCCGGGGTGCTGGAAGCAGCCCGCATCCTGACTAAATACAAATTTCCGGGCTCGGTAGTATATGCAGGGCTGAGTGGAGAGGAGCAGGGTTTATTTGGAGGCAAAGGTCTTGCGCAGTACGCTCAGGACAACAACTGGAACCTCCTCGGCGTGCTCAACAACGATATGATCGGCAACATCACCGGCATTGATGGCGTAACCGACAACCAGTCGTTCCGCATCTTCAGCGAGCCGTACTACCCGGACGACGCCAACGATGAGCGCAAGAACATCTACCGACGCTTCTTCGGCGGCGAAGTGGATGGGCCCAGTCGCCAACTCGCCCGCTACGTTCACCGCCTCACCGAGCAGTACACCACCAACCTGAAACCGATGCTCGTTTACCGGTTGGACCGCTTCGGCCGCGGTGGTCACCACCGCCCCTTCAACGATGCAAACATGCCCGGCATCCGCATCATGGAAACCCACGAAAACTACACCCAGCAACACCAGGACATCCGCACCGAAGACGGCATCGAGTACGGCGACAAGTTGGAACACGTCAACTTCCCCTACGCCGCCAAGCTAACCGGCGTTAACGCCATCACCCTGGCCGGGCTGGCCGCAGCCCCTCCTCCCCCACCCCTCGTCATGATCGGAGGAACGGTAGAGCCAAGTGCCCGCCTCAAGTGGGAAAAACCCGAGACCAATACCGAGATTGCCGGCTACTACGTCCACTACCGCCTCACCACCGAGCCACAATGGACGCACAAACGCTTCGTACCGGCAGATAAGCTGACCTATACTTTTACGAACATCGTAGTCGACAACTACTTCTTCGGAGTTTCCAGCGTGGGCCCGGATGGTAATGAGAGTTATGTCGTTTTTCCCAGTACTTTGATTCCGAGGGGGACGAAGTAGGCCTTATTACACCTAAGTCAGAGCGGTTTAACTTCCTTAAAAAGCCTCGCCGAAGCTAAGGCTTTGTCTACGTTTTTTGCCTTCTCAGGAACCGCGTTAGCTTCGCGCTAATTCTCTCAAACCACTCCGCTTTAGGTATAAATTTTCAACATCCAACGGCAACTAAAATGTTAGTCCCACGCCCCATTGCGAGAGCAGTAAACTGATTCCTCCTGAAGAGATACACGACTGACTACAAACGGGCGCAAACCAGATTACCGCAATTGCTCCTCCCCTGCGTAGCGATGTGGGAGGCTGGGAGGGGGGCGAGCGACAGTCAGGCTTGTGCCCCAATAAACTCGAAAGCATTAGCGTTCAGCGTTCAAACGGTTTCTGAAGACAGTCTGAATGCTGAACGCTAATGCTTCTTTTCGTTGGTCATCAAGAAAACCACAACCCAGGGCTATCCTGGCTCAGGAGTTAATTGAAAAGACTTGCTACTTCCCCATACTCTGGAAGTTCCCGGCTTCGCCGCCGGGGGGAATCATTTCGGCAACTCCGTCCCGGAGTTGGTCGTAGAGCAACACGGCGTCGTTGTTGTTCATCTGGTTGAGCTCCTTGAAGAAGCGGGCAGCGAAGCGCTGCAGGACCGCACGATCTTCGGAGTTGAGGTAGTAGAAATCAGCGAGCAGGCCCATTACTTCACGGCGACGCTCACGGAAATGGTCCGCAACCTTGCGCATTGTATTGTCAGACTGAGCATATCCCTGGTAGATACGTTGATAAATGCTCTGCTGCCCGATCTCACTGGTAGGGCTTGCATAAGGAGCGCCCACCCAACCACTGAAATCAAAATCGTAACCGACAGGAATCATCTCGCCGTTGGGGAGTTCCACTACTTTCAGGTTGCGGGCCAGCGGCATGCTGAAGTCTCCGTTGCTGAACAGGTACTGAGTCAGAGCGTGGGTAACTTCGGCTGTTGAGTTGAACACCTCTGCCGGAAGGCCGAGGGCGTTCTCAACTTCCTTGCCGCCGAGGCGGGCGGCCATCTCGTCTACATCTTCGATGATGAAACCTTCCTCGGTACGTTCTGGGTAATTACCGTTGGCATCAACGTAAGTAATAAGGACGCGTTGAACGCGGAAACTCTGGGGAGTCAGAACGTTGTAGATACGGTAAGCAAGGTATTCTTTAATCACCAGGTCCTTTGCCATAGGATCAGAAGAGCAGGTAGATACAAGTTTGTATTTATCCCAATCTTCAAGACCTGCATTACGAAGGTCTTTCTTCCCGAAATCCAGTTTGAGAGGCGCGTACTCGCAACGCTGGCGCCGGAACTTGCCACGCAGGCTCACGTTCAGCTCCCAATTCTGCTCACGCCCCGCCACGTCGACAAACCGAAGGCGGGCATCCTGTTTGGTGTTCACCTTATTCATCACGCTGTCCATCGGAACTTCCAGGCGAATAGCAACAGCCTCATCGTCCCCCGTAAACATGAGGTCAAAAACGGAACCGGCCGAAAGGGGCAGCGTCAGAAGAGATAGGAGGAGGATGGTTAATGTCCGGGTAAAAGTCATAGTCCGGGATTTTAATTACTAATGTTCAGGGAGGGGAATCAAAGGCGCTGACGCAGGATGCAAAAGAGGTTAAACAGCATCGTTGCGTACCACAAAGGTCTGCCTTTTTAACGTCTGAAACCACCCCCCATGGGGCTTTCGGGCGGCTAACATTGCGGAATTAATATTTGTTTTACATTAGCGCCGGCAACGCTTTCAGAATAAAAATTCACCTGACATGAAAATGTAAACTATTCATTGGCAAGGCAGCATTTAAAACATCTTACCTAAGCTTAAGTCTCATCCTGACCAAACCAGCATTTTCATCCTGGAACCAGCCGTCTCAAAAAAAAAATTACAACTTTAACATTTACCGACGTTTACGACCCGGTTTTTACTGCCCTTTGCACCCGCGTGAGCGCCCAAAATGTTCGGTAAAGCCCCTAAACAGCGTCTTAATGACACAGAAACAGAGAATTCAAGTGATCCATACAAGGGTAAACATTGTTGTATTTACATTCATTCAAAAAAACCCATACACATGCAATCCATAGAAGACGCTATTAAACAACCTGTATTTAAATCCTCTCTTCACCGCGCCACGGTCAACATAGTGTACACCTCTGCCTGGCTTAATCAGTCAACAAGCCAGATACTCAGGCCTTTGGGGCTGAGTCTGCAGCAGTTCAACATCCTGCGCATTCTGCGGGGGCGGGCGGGGAAACCCGCCACCGTAAAACTCCTTACCGAACGGATGCTCGACAAGATGAGCAACGCCAGCCGGCTGGTAGACAAACTCAAAGAAAAAGGCCTCGTTGAGCGGCAGGAGTGCCCGACCGATCGCCGTCAGGTAGATATAGTAATCACCCAGGCCGGCCTTGACCTCATCCAGCGGGCGAGCGAGGCGGTGGAGAAAAAACAGGCAAACATTCTCCAGCGGATTACCGAAGCCGAAGCCAACCAACTCAGCTATCTTCTGGATAAACTCCGTGGCTAAGGACTTGTTAGGAGAGTCAACCTAACTTGAAATGAAAAAAGAATACGACTGGCTGCTCTTCGATGCCGACAACACTTTATGGGACTTCAGCGCAGCTGAAGCATCTTCCCTTGAACGTACTCTCCGCGACCGCGACATCGACTGGTCCGATGAAGTTCTTGGCCAGTACCGCATTATTAACCACCAGGCCTGGTCAGATTACGAACGGGGCCTCATCCCGAAAGAGCAGTTGCGCACCGTCCGCTTCTCTCGTCTGCTCGAGCACTACCGTCTCGATCATCCCGCCGAGGAGCTCTCGTTCAATTACCGAACCTACCTCTCCGCTTCCACTCACATGCTCCCGGGGGCCATCGACCTGCTGGAAAGCCTTAAAGGGCGCTACCGGATGGGCCTGGTGACCAATGGCCTGAAAGAAGTGCAGCGCCCCCGTCTGGCAGCGACGAATCTCGGTAAGCACTTCGAATTCATCGTAATTTCCGATGAAATCGGTGTTGCTAAACCTCAGGCAGCCTTTTTCGATCATGCCTTTAAGCAAATGGGTGGCGTGGACAAATCCCGTGTTCTGATGGTTGGAGACAACCCCAACGCCGACATTCAGGGTGCCCTCGACTATGGTTTCGATGCCTGCTGGCTTCGCCACCCCGGAGCGGCGAACAAACCCAAACTAGAAGCAACTTATCGCATCCGGGACATCAGAGAACTTGCCAAAACTGTTTGCTTACAAACTGCTTAGAGCTCCCCCTCTCTGTTTTTTCCTTTTTCCACCGCTACGACTTACGCCATGACCAAAGCTCAGAAAGCTAAAGAAATTCATCAAATTCTCGACAAGCTCTACCCTACCGTTCCCATACCTCTTGATCATACCGATCCTTATACTCTGTTGGTGGCCGTTTTGCTTTCTGCTCAGTGTACCGATGTGCGCGTAAACCAAGTCACCCCTCACCTTTGGGCTATGACGGACAAGCCCGAGGAAATGATGCACGTCGACGTCGACGAAATACGCGAGATTATACGTCCCTGCGGTCTTAGTCCGCGTAAAAGCAAAGCCATCAAGGAACTGAGCCGCATACTGGTGGAAGAGCATGGCGGTGAGGTACCTCAGGACTGGGCAGCACTGGAAGCATTGCCGGGCGTAGGACATAAAACAGCTGCAGTAGTGATGAGTCAGGCTTTCGGAGTTCCGGCCTTTCCGGTAGACACCCACATTCAGCGCCTTGCTTACCGCTGGGCGCTCTCTACCGGAAAGAACGTCGAACAGACCGAAAAGGACCTTAAACGCCTCTTTCCTGAGGAGAGCTGGAACAAGCTTCATCTGCAAATCATTTTCTTCGGCCGTGAATATTGTCCGGCCCGAGGACACCGGATGAAGGACTGTCCGATATGCTCTGTTTATGGCAGGCGAAGCCTGCTCAAGCTTGAGAAACCATAGGTTTCGGGTGCAAATGTGTCCTCTCGGCTATGTACGGGCCGCCCCTTCACCACGAAGGCGTGAAACGAAAGCCCCCCCCCCGGCAGCAAGGTGAGGTAGGCAGTGACGCAAGGGTTTTACGCTCGTTTGAGGACCTCAATTCCTCCCGTTTTGCCCGTTCGTTTGTCCCGGGACCAAAGTGAACAGGCCAAACATCAAACCAAACACCGTATTTTGCACCAAAATCCCCACTCCATCCAGAACTCTTCCCCTAATACCCGCTCCCGCCTCACCCGCCGCCTGTTGCGCTGGCTGCTGGGCATTATCGCGGTAGTAGCGATTAGCCTTCTGTACCCTAACAACCTCAGGTTCCCCTTTGAATTCGAACGGGGACAAACGTGGAGGTACAGCGACCTCGACGCACCTTACGATATCCCCGTACTGAAGACGCCTGAAACGCTGGATGCTGAAATCAGAGAAGTCGAGCAAGTCGCTCGGCCCGTTTACCGGATGGATCAGGATATTGCCCGCAATGCCCGCGCTGAATTCCTACGGGAGTTTCAGATCAGTCTGGATTCGGCAAAGGTCAGGGGGGAGAACAAAGATCTCATCCGCAACCCCGAACGGCATCGCCGATACGGGCTACGCATACTGGATAAACTATACGACCAGGGCATCATCCGTGCCCGCTCCGAAGAAGAGGTAGACGGCATGGCAACCCTCGTTACGATCCTGAACGGAAATGAACAACGCGAGCGCACACTTGCCCAGCTGCGTACGCCAGGAGACGCCCGCGCGTGGCTTAGGGACAGCCTGTTCTATACCGACCTGAAATCCCCCGAGTTCCTGCTTGATTTACTCGAAGATCGTTTCAACCATAATCTATTTTATAGCGATTCCCTGACCCAAAAACTGAAAGCTGATGCAATAGCATCCGTCAGCCCCTACGACGATCTGATCCGTCAGGGCGAATCAATCATCAAAAGAGGAGAGACCGTTACCGGGAATGTTTACCAGCAACTCGTCAGCTACCGCCGGCTCTATAACGAAAGCCTCAGTACCCAGACCACCTTCTGGAGCGTCTTCGGAGGCTACGCCGTACAGATAGGGCTCGTGGTTCTACTTCTGATCTTTTACATCCGTTCGTTTTTCCCGCTGATATACAGCAGGACCAAAAACCTGGTGTTTATCCTGATGTGGCTCGTGCTTTACGCTCTGCTGGTACGTACCCTCGAGCTCAGCCCCGACCTGAGCACCTATCTCGTGCCTTTCTGTATCGTACCGATCGTTATCCGAATTTTCTTCAACGAGCGGTTGGCTTTCTTCGTCCACGTGGTGGTGGTGCTCACGGCGAGCTTTCTTACCACCCTTGGCTATCACTTTGTATTTCTCAGCATTATGGCCGGAGTAGTGGTTATTGTGATGGACATTGACACACGTGACTACGGCCGCTTTTTACGGAGTTTACTTCTCCTCTTTGCTTTCTACTTCGTGGGATTCATCGGGTTGGAACTGATGCGAGGTGGCACCTGGAACACCGTTAATTACAAGATCATCGCCTGGATTGGCCTCAATGTATTCCTTTGCCTGCTTTCCATTCCCCTGATTCCCGTTCTGGAGCGCATTTTCGGATTCATTTCTCCCATTACACTCGGCGAGCTTAGCGACATGAATCGTCCGCTCCTCGAAAAACTGGCCCGCCAGGCTGCAGGAACCTGGCAGCATTCTCTTAATGTAGCGAATATGGCAGAGCAGGCGGCGAGGGCAATAGGCGCAGACGCCCTGCTTGTAAAAACCGCAGCACTTTATCACGATGTCGGAAAAATCACCAACCCCGGTTTCTTCATCGAAAACCAGAGCGGTCCTAACCCCCACGAAAAACTCGGCCCCAAGGAAAGCGCAGCCATCATAATTGGCCACGTAAACGAAGGGATCAAACTGGCCCGACAAGCAAAGTTGCCAGAGGTCCTGATCGACTTCATCCGCACGCACCACGGAACCACGCGCGCCGAATTCTTCTACCGCAACTACATCAAGGACCATCCCGAACGCGAAGCCGAAGAAGCCGACTTCCGCTACCCCGGCCCGCGGCCGGCCACCAAAGAGCAAACCATCCTCATGCTGGCCGACTCGACGGAAGCCGCGTCGAAGAGCCTGAAAAACCCTTCCAAAGAAGAACTGTACGACCTCATCGACGGTATCATCAGGGGTAAGCTCGGTTCCGGACAGCTGGAATTCAGCCGCCTCACCTTCCACGAACTCGAAGCCTGCCGCAGCGTATTCCGCTCTTTCCTGCAGAGTGTGCACCAGGTCAGAATCGCGTACCCCGAAGAAGAATAAGCCCTTACCGGGGCTTCTGCAGGCGAATCCGCCCTCTGCTCCTATAGTTGCCTCGGCCACCCCAGGTGATTTTAGCGGCCGAGGCAACTATAAAGAGCGCACCCTTATAATCCCTCCTGCCCGATGAACAGGTCCTCCATCTACCGCAACAAAAGATTAGCTGGCATTGCTTTGTCGGCATTGCTGTTACTGTTGGTTCCCCTCGTTGCGATGCAATTCACGGAAGAAGTAAACTGGTCAGCAGGAGACTTCCTGGCAATGGGCGTCCTTTTGTCGGCACTGGTTATCGCAGTCGAAGTCGTACTCCGAACCGTACGCCAGCCCAAACATCGTTTGTTTCTCTGTTTGGGCATTCTGGTTACTTTCCTCCTTATCTGGGCAGAACTCGCTGTCGGTATTATCGGGACGCCCTTTGCCGGATCCTAGCTCTTCAGGGCTAAAGCAATTCTTTGATCCCGTCGGCCAACTCCTGCGCCCGGTCCTTACTGCCCGCTTCTGCGTATACACGAACGATTGGCTCGGTGTTGGATGCCCTCAGGTGAACCCAACCGTCGGAAAAATCAAGTTTCAGACCGTCGATATCGCTCGTTCGTACGTCAGGGAATTTGGCGCGAACGCGGGTGAAAGCACCGTTGAGGTCATAGTTTTTGTCCACTTCCTTTTTATCCTTGATCATTTCGTAGTGGACGTAACCATCGCGGAGTTCATTGATGGATTTGCCGGAAGTCGCCAAGTGGCTCAGGACAAGTGCCAGCCCGATGAGGCTGTCACGACCGTAGTGCAGCCGGGGATCGATGATACCACCGTTGCCCTCGCCGCCAATGGCGGCGCCAACTTCTTTCATCTTCGCCACAACATTGACCTCGCCTACCGCAGATGCAAAGTACTCCTGCCCGTGCTTCGCCGCAATATCAGCCGCTGCGCGGCTGCTGCTCAGGTTAGACACCACGGGGCCGGGTTCCCGGCCCAGTACGTAGTCTGCTACGGTCACGAGGGTGTATTCCTCCCCTATCCAGCGGCCACCGGGGCCGATGAGTGCCAGCCGATCCACGTCGGGATCAACAGCAATGCCGAGATCGGCACCCAGGTCTTCCACCTGTTTCATCAGGTCACCAAGGTGTTCGGGCAGCGGCTCCGGGTTGTGGGCAAACTGGCCGTTGAGTTCGCCGTTGATTACGGTACACGTTACGCCCAACTCACGGCAAAGCGGTGGAATAGAAATAGCCCCAACACTGTTGACGGCATCAAGAACAACCTTGAAGCCTGCCGCACGGATAGCTTCTGTTTCCACCAACGGGTGGGCAAGCACTTCGGAGATATGGTGCTGCAGAGAAAGCTGATCGGTCGTGAGCAGACCAAGATCGTCGACGCTGCAATACGTGATGTCTCCACCTTCCGCGATGCTGATGAGGTCGGCGCCGTCTTCGGCCGAAATGAACTCGCCCTTATCGTTGAGGAGCTTGAGGGCGTTGTATTCCTTAGGGTTGTGACTTGCCGAAAGGATGATCCCACCGCCGGCCTTATGGTGAGTTACTGCCATCTCTACAGTCGGAGTCGTGGCGAAGTCGCAATCGATCACATCGATCCCCAGACTCTGGAGCGTAGCCGCGGTGAGGGCTGTAACAACCGCCCCCGAGGGCCGGCCATCGCGGCCAATCACCACTTTGGGGATTGCCCCCGAACGGAGGAGCCAGGTGCCGTAGCCGGCAACATTAGCAACGATGTCTTCAGGAGTCAGGTTGTCTCCCGCTTTACCGCCGATGGTGCCGCGGAAGCCGGATATTGATTTTTTTAGAGGCAAGGGATTGGTCTTTTAGTCGGTTAAATCGTAAGCCACGTTAATTGGTGGTCGTAAAGTTACGTTGTTTGTAGCTTTGCTCCCTCCCGGGCACATGCTCCGGGGCGCAGGCTGAACCGGCTTGCCATCAATGGCCACACCCTGAAATCGGTCAGGGAGTGAGTTCCGAATACTAAGAGCGTGTCTAAAATTATGAAAATTTAGATATAAAGGCTGTCAGTCGTATCTTGTAAGTCGCTAAACACTACAAATATGACCAAGCAGTGGACTCGGTTGACTGACAGCCAGTGGAACGAAGTTAAAGATTATCTACCAATCAACCGCAAGACAAAACATCAACTCCGGGATGTACTTGACGCCATTCTGTGGCTGGTGCGTACCGGTACTCA
>NZ_VOXD01000018.1 GCF_008014675.1 Neolewinella aurantiaca
TGTCTTTGAGTGCCCATCAAGACCGGAAGGCTCGAAGGGGTTTGTAGTAGAAGCCAAGCGGTGGGTAGTCGAAAGAAGCTTCGCCTGGATGAATTTCTATCGCAGAATCACCAAGGACCTGGAGCGAACGATAGAAAATTCGGCTTCATTCATTTTGATGGCCAACATTCAGATGGTTCTATCGTCAATACAGAGAAATCTTGACTCGAATTTTTAGACACGCTCTTATTATGAGATACAGGAATTGAGCCTCTCAAAAATTCATTTACGTGATAATGAATTTCCTCAAAAGAAGGCGCGGATTTAACCATTGTAGCTGTGATCCCGTGAATATGTGATCCACTTACATCCCTGTTCGGGTTTACTAAAGTTGAGTATGAATCAAGCACAACACCTTGACCGTTAATTTTAACCATCCCAATCTCTACGACTCGGTCGTATTTCCCGAACCCCGTAGTTTCGAGATCAATTACAGTATACTTCATCCTACTTCTTTCTCGATTCTTTCTGAATCTGTTGATATTTACCAGACAACCTTAGTAAAGCAAATGAATAATTCATTGACTTTTTCTCTTGAAACCAGCCTGAAAACAATTTTGCTTTCAGCGCAGCGTGAGCGGGTGTGCATCCTTCCAAGTAAATACATGCTGATTCATACGCATTTTCAAAATCTCCAGCTATTAAATATTGCTTTACAAGCCAGTAGTGTGGTTCATATGCGATGTCTTCAGGTAGCTCATTAGAGTAAGCCTCCAAATATTGGATGGAACTCATTAAATCACCACTAGCTAGAGATTTACGGGCATTCCAATAAGAATCGATCAGTCTTTTCCTCAACATTTGATATTGGGTTTAGAGGAGATGGAGTTTACGTGTACTCTGACGTGTGAGTTAATTGACATCCTCTTAAGAGGATCAATTCCCCATTCAACTCCTCAGCGTTCTAGATCACGTACTTAGCGCGATATACTCCTCCAAAGTTACCATTATATTTAACAAAACCTAGAAACCCCAACAAACTAATACGCGTTTAAACACTGTTGTTTTTCATCTAAGAAGACGGAAAATAGTTTTCACTTTGACCATAAATTCTCCAAAGCTTATTTCTACATCATCATTATCAACAGTTGTCAGAACTACGTTGACAATTGCCTGATACTCTAAACCATTTACGCTCGAGACCAAAAGATAAGCCAACGGCTGAAGCCGTGCCTACTGTAGCGCTTTTGACTTTTTCAACGTGTATTGCACCGGCGGCCGCGCCCTTCTGATTCTTTCCAGGGTTTACCCTGAACTTCGGGAACAGAAAGATTGCTTTATTACGATATGGCCATACCCGATAAACTGCTTACCTTTTTCCGGCGCGACAAACGCCTGCTTTTACACTTCAGTCTCTTTCTGCTGGCCGGGTTCCTGTTACTGACCCTGCTCGTTTACCTGCTGCCCCCTTCGTTTATCGACGTGGAGCTATCGGAAGAGTTGCAGGAAGATCGCAATCCGTTACTGGACGGACTGATGCAGGGCATCAGTTGGTTTGGCAACGGCATTGTGCCCGGCATACTAACCGTAGGAACCGCACTGGTTTTCCTTTTGTTCCGGGCGCGCCGTGAAGCTTTGTTCACCCTCCTGACCGCCCTGGCCGGGGCAGTAATTTACGTACTCAAAGTAGCAATTAACCGCCCCCGACCCACCGAAGACCTGGTGACCATAATCGAACACGCACAGTACCAGAGTTTCCCAAGTGGTCACGTCACTTTCTATGTCGCCTTTTTCGGCTTTCTGACTTTCCTGATGTACAGACTGGCTTGGGTACGGAGCTGGATACGGTGGAGTGTCGGTCTGGTTTGCCTGGCCCTCATTTTCAGCGTTCCTTTCTCGCGGGTTTACCTGGGCGCGCACTGGTTTACCGACGTCCTGGCCGGGTTCTTCGTGGGCCTTCTGTGTCTGATCGGGCTGGCGAAATGGTACAGCAGCAAGCCGACCGAATAAAACTCCGAAAACCAGCGGCCGGAAGATCATTCCACAAACGCCAGCGCCCGCTCATCCATCAGGTTGTGTGCTTTGCTCCGCAAAGCAAACCCTACGTGGCCGCCGTAGGCGGGTGTTTCCAGATTGATCAGCGGGTGAGTTTGCGCCAGTTTATGCGGGTTACAGGCATCCGGGACGATGGGGTCGTTCTTGGCGTTGACGATCAGGACCGGGGCGGTTGTCTCCCCGACGTAATTACCCGACGAAAGGTAAGCGTAGTAATCGTCGAGGTTGTCGTAATCGCTGATGCGCATTGAGGTTGCCCGGTCAAAATCACGCCAGACCTTTACGTCTTTCAGCTTAGAAAAATCTACCCGGCCGGGAAACTGGGCTTCTTTGGCGATCATCTTGGCCGTAAGCGACCGCTTGAATTTGATGCGGTAGATGAAATTCTCGGGCCGGTCGAGACTGTCAGCACTGTGCTGAATAAATACCGGAGCCGAAAACGCAACCCCGTGGGTTACTTCCTTTGGTCTCCGGCTTCCCATTGTTCCGAAATATTTGAGGGTAAGGTTGCCTCCCATACTGTAACCAACCAGGACGATGCGGTCGAACTTCCCCGTTGCCAGCGCGTGATCAACGACCGTCTCGACGTCTTCCGACTGGCCGTGGCTGTAGAGTTTCGGGGTGAGGTTCATCTCCTCCGAGCAGGAGCGGCAGTTCCAGGCCAGAGCGTGCCAGCCATGACGGTGGAAGTACCGGGCTGCGCTGGCCACGTAAACCCGCCGGCTGTCTCCCTCCAGGCCATGAGACAGAACGACAAGCTTACGGCTGTTGTCGTGATCCAACCAGTCGAGGTCCAGAAAGTCACCGTCAGGCGTATCAATCCGTTCCCGGCGGTAATCGACGGGAACCGAACGAAAAATATTGGGAGCAATGGTCTGGTAGTGGGCGCGGAAACGATTGAGCATATTTTGGGTAACAGATGGGATAGAAAATTGATCATGAAGGCGAGGCATTTCCGGCAAAAAAATACACGTTCAAACACACTACTCAACCCCGAAAGATATACCGCAACGTGTTTGAACGTGCAAAAAAATCAAAACACAATATTTCCCTAGCTTTAGCCTGTCTAAAAAGTCAATCAATGCTACCAATCCACACCTCCCCCAAAGCGGACATCAGCTACCGCCACGTAGGCCGTACCGATGTTACCCGCTACGAGAAGATGCACGTCGAAGTATTCGGAGAATCGGCTGATGCCTCCATCGCCGTTGCCAATGAGATCGCCGATCTCATCCGCGCCAAGGCCTACGCCCGGCAAAAGTGTGTGCTCGGCCTCGCCACCGGTTCCTCTCCTATTCGGGTGTACGACGAGCTCGTACGCCTGCACAAAGAGGAAGGTCTGAGTTTCGCCAATGTTGTCACCTTCAACCTCGACGAGTACTTCCCCATGGAACGTACCGATAGCCGCTCCTACTGGTACTTCATGCACGAGCACCTCTTCGATCACGTAGACATAGACCCGCAGAACATTCATCTCCCGGATGGCAGGATCGACCTGGCCGACGTCTACCAGCACTGTATGGACTATGAGCATAAAATAGAAGAGCACGGCGGCCTGGACTTTCAGCTTCTGGGTATCGGACGTACGGGCCACGTAGGTTTCAACGAGCCTGGCTCGAACTCCCGTAGTCTCACCCGCCTCATCACTCTCGATCATCTCACGCGGGTAGATGCCGGACCAGACTTCCAGGGCATGAACAACGTACCCACCCGCGCCATCACCATGGGCATCGATACCATCCGGAAAGCACGGAGGGTCGTGCTCGTAGCCTGGGGCCACAAAAAGGCGCCGATCGTACAAACCGCCGTAGAGGGTGAGCGCACCAGTTCTGTACCTGCGTCCTTCCTTCAGGACCACGACAACCTGACGGTTCTTCTCGACGGTGAAGCTTCTTCCGACCTCCGCCGCTTCAAAACACCGTGGCTCGTCGGGCCTTGCGAATGGGACGAAGACCGTACCCGCAAGGCCATTGTCTGGCTGAGCAGCCACGTGGAAAAACCCATTCTCAAACTCACGGAACGCGACTATAACAACAACGGCATGTCAGACCTTCTTGCCCGGGATGGTTCCGCTTACGAACTCAACATCAAGATGTTCAACCAGCTTCAGCACACCATTACCGGCTGGCCGGGCGGTAAACCGGGAGTAGACGACAGCCAGCGCCCCGAGCGCAAGAGCCCCGCAAAGAAGAGGGTTATCCTTTTCAGCCCTCACCCCGACGACGATGTGATCAGCATGGGCGGCACCTTCCTTCGCCTTGTCGATCAGGGGCACGAAGTACACGTTGCTTACCAGACCAGTGGCAACATCGCCGTTTCCAACGCCGATGCCCGCCGCTTCGCCGAGTTCTGCCAGCAGGTTAACCGCAGGGCAGGCGTCGAGAACCCAGACCTCGACAAAACAGTAGACCTGCTGCAAAACCCTGACCCCGCAGCAGACACCGACCCGCTGGAAGTCAGAACCATAAAAGGCCTTATCCGCCAGGGCGAAGCCATTGCGGGAGCTCGCTTCTGTGGTGTTCCGGACGAACAGATTCACTTCCTCAACATGCCTTTTTACGAATCGGGGAAGAACAAAAAGTTCCCCCTCAGCCAGCCCGACATCGATCTGGTCAAGGACCTCATCAAAAAAGTGGAGCCCCACCAGATTTATGCCGCAGGTGACCTTGCGGACCCTCATGGAACCCACAAGGTTTGCCTCGATGCCGTCTTCCAGGCCCTCGACCAGCTGGAGGGAGACGACTCCATCAAGAACACCTGGCTCTGGCTCTACCGCGGTGCCTGGCAGGAGTGGCCCATCCATGAAATCGAAATGGCGGTCCCCCTTTCTCCGCAGGAAGTGGACAAGAAAAGACAGGCCATATTCTTCCACCAGAGCCAGAAAGACGGCGTCATGTTCCAGGGCGAAGACAACCGGGAATTCTGGCAGCGGGCCGAGCAACGAAACCGGGAAACTGCCCGGGCTTACAACCAACTGGGGCTTACGGAGTACGAGGCCATCGAGGCGTTCAGGAGGTGGCGGTTTTAAGCCTGAGTCCTTTGATCGCTTACTCTTTCAGCTTGTTGTTTCGTCAGAAGCTTCCGGCTAAAAGACTAACGAACTAACGCACCAACGAACTACCTTCGCCCTTATGAAGACAGTAACCCTCCAAAAAGGCAAAGACGGAGCCATCCGCCGCCGCAACCCCTGGGTATTTTCCGGTGCAATCAAGCGCGAGGAAGACGGAATTGAAGATGGCGATCTCGTCGCCGTCGAGGCCATCAACGGTGAACGCCTTGGCTACGGACACTATCAGGGAGGTGGCATCCGGGTGCGGTTACTTGCTTTCGGAGAAGATGTATTGCCGATCGACGAAGTCTTCCGCGACAAGCTTAGCCAGGCTCTCGACCTGCGCCGGCAGCTCGGTCTGGCCGATGATCCGCTGACGAACGCCTACCGCATCGTACACGCCGCCGGCGACGGATTGCCCGGGCTGATCGTAGATCGCTACGCCTCCGTGGCGGTGATTCAGTGCCACGGTATCGGCATGTTCCGGCAGCGTCGTCTGATCGCAGAATTGCTCATGGAGTTGATGGGAGATCAGATCACCACCGTTTACGACAAGAGCGCAAAGACCCTGCCCGACCGTTACCCCGCCGAAGACGGTGTTTTGCTCGGCGAGCAGGTTAGCGAAGTTGTAATCCTCGAAAACGGCCGCCGTTTCCGGGTAGACATCGCCGACGGCCAAAAGACGGGCTTCTTCCTCGATCAGCGGGACAACCGCTGGCTGCTGGGCAGTTACTCAAAAGGCAAACGGGTGCTCAACACCTTCTGCTACACTGGCGGTTTTTCGGTATACGCATTATTGGGCGACGGTGCGCAGGTGCAAAGTGTGGACCTGAGCGGCAGTGCCATCGATCTCACCAACGACAACGTTGGGCGCAACGGCGACTTCTCCGACAAACACGAAGCCTACGCGGCTGATGTGATGGAATGGCTCAAGGAACACAGCGAAGACGACCCTTACGACATCATTGTCGTGGATCCGCCCGCATTCGCTAAAAACAAGCATAAACGCCACAAAGCCGTCCAGGCCTACAAGCGCCTCAACGCCCGGGCGATGAAAGCCATCAAGCCCGGCGGGCTGCTCTTCACTTTCAGCTGCAGCCGGGTTGTGGAACGACAACTTTTCTACGACACCATCGTCGCCGCCGGCCTCGAGGCCGGCAGGAACTGCCGGGTCCTCCATCACCTCAGCCAGGGAGCGGACCACCCTGTAGACCTCTACCACCAGGAGGGAGAATACCTCAAAGGGCTGGTGTTGCGGGTGGACTAGCCTTCGCTAGGGCGAGGAGGAGGTAGTCCCCCCCGGATTCCGCGACTGCTACGCAGTCTGCTCCATCCAGGGGTACGGCGGTTTGATCCCTCCGGGATCGGAGTGCTTTTATTCAAAATACTGCTCGTCAAATTCTACACCATTTTTGTGCAGCAAGCGACGTAGTTCGTTAGAAGAATTTTCTTTGCGGTGGTGGGCTTCCTGGTTCTCTGCGTAGAGGATCAGATTACGAAGTGCATCTGGTGTATAAGTAAAGGCACCATACCCTACTTGCCAATACCTGAAATCCGGGAATAGATTCGTGTGTCGGATAAACCTGGAACTTGCCAGCTTGATATCTTTCACCAGACTGGCTAGTGCTACTGAAGGATGTAAGCCAATGATGAGGTGCAGGTGATCTTCCACTCCCCCACCCTGGTACATCGTACAGCCTTTGTTTTTAACGATAGCCCCCATATAGGAGTAGAGTTTTTCCCGCTGCTCCCGCCCGATCATTACGGGTTCGCGGTATTTTGTAGAAAAAACGATCTGGTAAACAGTACGGATGTAAGTACTACTCATGACAAAGAGGTTTATAACTGCCGTCAACCAGCAATCAGTACATGGCGATAATGCCAGCGGCAAAAGAGCAACACTCTAAGCCCATTAGTCGTATTTTATACGAATACTTGCGTTTATAAACGTATACAAACGCCTACGCAACCCGATCCCGGAGGGATCAAACCGCTCTAACCCCGGATGTAGCAGACTGCATAGCAGTCACAGAATCCGGGGAAAGCCACCTACCCAAACCGCAAATCCGGTAAATAAGCCAACCGCTCCATCTCCCCCACTTCCAGACTGGGGAAGTCAAACTCGCGTGTGACCCTTCCCTTCAGGCGGTACACCCCCCTCCCGGAAAACGGGTGCTCCGAAAGGCTGTCGGGGAAGTGAACGGTATCGAAGTGTTGCCCGCCCTCGTCCAGCCAGCAGCCAAAACTCATGCGCTCTCCCTTTACCGTCGGGACAACCTTATCGCAGACGAAGTAGGCCAGTAATTCGACGGGCTGCCGGTCCATTATGCGGGAGATACGACTCGCGGCCCCCTTGTCTCCCCAGTCGTTTACATGTTTGGGGGCGCGGCCGCAGGATGCCGGGTGGGGTTTTCCGGGAACAATCTCCGCGCCAGAATCATCCTGTCCCGGAAAGCTCTTTCCTGTCGGGGGATTGACCAGCAAAAAGGGAGAGCACAGCATGAAGCCCAATAGTTCCAACTCATCGAAGGCCTGGTCCAGTTCTTCGGCGGAGAGCGGATGCCCGGTATAGTGATTGGGAGAAAGGTCGAGATCAAAATGCTGCGTTGGCCCGGTATTCGCGAAAAGCCCGGGTGTAGGGTTCTGCTTCACTCTGGGGTTGAACACAGCGTTTTTCTCCCACAACAGTTCAGATTTCGTTCGTCCCGTAAAGCGAAAAGCCCCGATGCGGACGAGCAGATCGAGTTGAGCTCTATCAACCCGAAGGCGCGCACAAAAATCTGTCAGGGACACGAAGTGGCCACCCCGTTCGCGCTCCAGCAGTATGCGAAGAATCAGCTGCTCCGAAATTCCTTTCACGTGAACGAACCCCAGGTAGAGGTCTTTGCCCTGCAGGTCCGTCAGGTAGCGCCCCTGATTGATGCAGGGGGCATGGATGGTTGCCCCTAGCAACCGGGCCTCGTGCACGTAGAACTCCGTTTTGTAGAAGCCCCCAAAGTTATTGATTACCCCCACCAGAAATTCCAGCGGGTAATAAGCCTTGAGAAATAAGCTCTGAAAACTCTCTACGGCGAAGGAGGCCGAATGCGCCTTACAGAAGCTGTACCCGGAGAAAGACTCGATCTGTCGCCAGACCTCCTCTGCCTTCTCAAGAGCGTAACCCCGCACCTGCGCCCCCGCAAAAAATTTCTCGCGGAGTCGCTGAAACGTGTCATCGTCGTGTTTTTTACCGCTCATGATCCGCCGCAGCACGTCGCTTTCGTTCAGGTCTAAGCCCGCAAAATGATGAACGATCTTCATGACGTCTTCCTGGTACACCATGATCCCGAAGGTCTCTCCGAGTTGCTCTTCGAAGACGGGAGCCAGGTATTCGAAACTGTGCGGAAAGTGGTAGCGGTGGATGTATTCTTTCATCATTCCCGACTTGGCCACACCAGGACGGATGATGCTGCTTGCGGCCACCAGATGGATGTAATTGTCGCACTTCAGTTTGCTCAGCAGGCTCCGCATCGCGGGGCTTTCGATGTAAAAACAGCCAAGTGCATTCCCTTTTTTGAGTAGAGTTTTTACTTTGGCATCGTTTTTGATTTTATCAAGATCGTGAATATCAACCGCTTTCCCCTGATTGCGTCGGATGAGGTCTACTGCCGATTTCAGGTGCCCCAATCCCCGTTGGCTGAGCACATCGTACTTGTGGAACCCGAGGTCTTCAGCGTGATACATGTCGCAGTGAGCAACAGGAAATCCCTTTGGCGTCAGTAACTGTGCGGTATGGTAATGAATGGGTTTTTCGGTAATTACGATGCCTCCGGCATGGATGCTCAGGTGATTGGGCAACCCCAGAAGGCCGGCCGCAATCCTGAGAACCTCTGCCGCTTTCGGGTCCGCTGCTTTCTGTCCGTGCGGGTCGCGTACCAGAAGGTCGATTTCTTCTTTGGGCAGTCCGTAAACTTTAGCGACTTCGCGCAGGGCGGCACGGCCCTTAAAAGTGGAGTAGGTCGCCAGCAGTGCGGTATAATCGCGGCCGTACCGCTTGAAGATGTAGTCGGTAACGTCGTCGCGTTCATCCCAGCTGAAGTCGATGTCAAAATCCGGCGGACTGGCCCGGAAGGGATTAATAAAGCGTTCAAAGTAAAGGTCGAGCTCCAGAGGATCGACGTCTGAGATCGTGATGCAATAAGCAACAATTGAGTTGGCCCCCGAGCCACGCCCCACATGCTGATAACCTGCCGCCCGGGCGTAGCGGACGATATCGTGGGTGATGAGAAAATAGGAACAGAAATCCTGCTTCCTGATCACGGCCAGTTCCCGCTCTACCCGCAGACGGGCCTTTTGAAAACGTACCCCCGGCGGGTAACGACGGGTAACCCCCGCCAGTGCCAGTTTCTCCAGCAAAGCGTAATCGCCCTCTCTGGACCCCGTGAAGGAGCGGCGGTTGATCTGCAGGCCCGTCTCCAACTCTGCCGTACAGGAGTCGATGATCCGTTGGGTATTGCGGACGATTGCGGGATAAGACTTATAGAACCCGGCCAGGGTTTCGGGAGGCAGCAACCGGTCTCCCCGCTTAGCCAGGTCGCGTGGGGTGAGTTTGGTATGAACCGTGTTCAGGTCGATCGCCCGCAGGGTTTTGTGCCGGGAGTAATCCTCGTCCGTAATCGCGACAACCGGAGCGAGAACAACCAGCTTGTGCTGAAAATTACGCAATTCGTGACTAAAAAGCCGGTTAACGTGCTGAGGACGGACCCCCAGAAGCTCGTTGTCTCTGAAGTCTCTGATGGGTTTGCACAATCGTGGGTAAATGATCCATACATCCGACATTGGAGGCGGTACGGCGGGCAGTTTCTTTTCTTCCAGCGCATGTCTGCTTAAAAAAGCACACAGGTTCCGCCAACCTTCCGCATTACGCGCCAGGCCCGAGTAGAGCCATTGCCCCTCCCGCCAAAACGAAATACCGAGAATTGGCTTGATGCCCGCTGCCCGGCAGCGGGCAACAAACTCGACCGCACAACTAGTGTTGTTGGCATCAGTCAGGGCCAGGGTTTTGACTCCCCAGGCAGCAGCCTTTTCTACAAGCGTCGCGGGCATGAGTACCCCGTAGCGCAGGCTAAATGCAGTGTGAACACTCAGGTGCATAACCAAGTAATTCTTCTTTTGAAGCATAGAGCTGTCTGATCACCGAAGTGAATTCATAAAAAAAATGCATGTTTAGTCGTTAATTTTCAGGGATGAAACGATCGCGGACAATGACTTAACATTTGTCGCTAACCTACTTCGTGGCAATCAGTTGTATATATATGCAGACGCAAAGTAATGTATTTCACCACTACCAAACAAATTTTTTGTTTTTAAAAAACCAATAAGCCTACTTATGTTTGCAAACTCCACCTTAACTTTTCGGTTGTGACCAGTATGTGTTCCTTCGTCTTAGTTATTGAAAAATAAACCATTATACTTCTCAATAGTCGATCACAAGTCTTTCTCTTTTGATCAGCAGAGTAATTGTACAGAACCTTCGTTGATCGATGTTCTCTGTATCAATAACAAGCCATGATGAACGCATATCCTACAGAAACTTTTCAGAGTCGTTTTTTCGAACAACTGGAGCGGCAGTTCGACAAACGCGGAGACATGGTCAACGCTACCTGTGAAACACTTCATTTGGGTCGGGATGCCGTTTATCGCCGCTTGCGTGGCGACACCCTCCTCACTGCTAATGAATTGATGACTCTTGCGCAAAAATTCAATATTCAACTCGACGAAGAAGTAGGAAACCGCAAATCTTCGACATCTCAACTGATCTACCCTCAGGGTATTAATCAAGTAAAGGACGAACTGGAGTATTTCGAACAACTCGAATCGTACTGCCAGAAAATGATCAACTTACCTGAAGTTGAAATTGACTACGCGACTCCCGAACTCCCCCTTTACTACGAGGGCTTCACTCCTACTCTACTGGCATTCAAGACGTACGTTTACGGCCTGACTTCCTGGAATTTTGAAAAGTGGAAAGGGCTCCCTTTCAGCCCTTCATTGATCGATCCGAAAATGTTCGAGATCACCGAACGCTTCATTCCCAAACTGTTCAAATTACCCGGAAGGGAACTTTGGTCTATTGGAATTCTTGACATAACGCTTCGTCAGATCGAGCACGCCGTTGAAGTCGGGCAACTGAATGACAGAAAGCTTGTAGATAAAATGTTCGAGGAACTTGAAGATACCATTCGGCACATGGAAGACATGGCAAGGTTCGGTAAAAAGTTCCTCCCCGGAGAGATACCCTCTAAGAACGACCCCGATTTTCAGGTTTATCACAATGAAATGACAAATACGAACAATGTCATTATCATAAAATCCCCTTTGCAGTCGTTCGTGTTTTCTACATTTGTCAACCCTAACTACATCATCAGTACGAATGAACGCATTCAGGTACAGATGGAAACATGGTTCAATAATCTGGTGGACAACTCTAATTGCCTTAGTAAAAAATCAAGCAAATATTACCGGCAATTCTTCGCCAGATTGAGACGAACGGTTCATGCGGCTCAAAATCGCGTAAATGGACTGTTAATTTGAGGAAACGGCATTTAAATCCTTCACATTAGCTTAAAAAATATGTAACATTAAATACATTTGCAAAAATTGCGTAACCTGTGTATCAACAAGAATGTTATCTTTGCAACGCAAGAAGAGAGATGTATATCTTTTACTATGATCTCGCTTCTTAAAGAATAGGTTTATTTTTCATGAGAGACGCTGTGGACAACACAGTCGTATAACCAGACCCAGGCGCGATTCGCTTGGGTCTTTTTTTTGCTTTTGCAAAAAGATATTTGTCGGCCCTAATCCCCTCTTTTTCTGAAGATTACTGCAAAAGTCGCGTTCTACACAAAGGCAGGTCGCACGAGTTGCACTAAGAACATTTCCGTCCTTTGTCTCTCCTCCTGATCCGCCGGTTTCCCCTGAAGCAACAACACTTCCTGCTGCTTTCAGGTAAGCACTTAGCGAAAATTCGCTAAATAATTGCCTTCTCTCTTGACCGGATGGCCTCTGGACCGTAACTTCGCAGCGAAAATTCGCTAAACATAAAATAGATACCGATCATGTCAACAACTGCAGAACAGCTAAAAGTCCTTAAAGGCGGGGAATTTCTCATTGCCGATGCTACGCCAGAAACTACGTTTACTCCCGAAGACTTCAACGAGGAGCAGATGATGGTAAAGCAGATGGTTGACGATTTCATTCAACAAGAGATCACTCCGAACCTCGACAACATCGAGAAGCAAAAAGACGGCATCGCCCCTAAGCTCCTCGAGAAGATGGCCGAACTCGGTCTGCTTGGCAGCCATATGCCCGAGCAGTACGGTGGCCTGGAGATGGACACCAACACCAACACTCTCATTTGCGATGTAATGGGAGGAAGCTCAGGCTCATTTACCGTTTCCTTTGCTGCCCATACCGGCATTGGGATGCTTCCTATTCTGTACTACGGTACCGAGGCTCAGAAAGAACAATGGCTCCCCCGTCTCATCAACGGTGAGTTGAAAGCAGCCTATTGCCTTACAGAACCCGGCTCGGGTTCTGACGCAACCGGCGCGAAGACAACCGCCATGCGCGATGGAGACGAATGGGTACTCAATGGCCAGAAGATGTGGATTTCCAACGCAGGCTTTGCGGATGTTTTCATCGTTTTCGCTCAGGCCGAAGGCGACAAGTTCACCGGCTTCATCGTTCCGTCTAACCTACCCGGCATCACTCTGGGTGCAGAAGAAGACAAACTCGGCATCAAGGGCAGTTCTACCCGTCAGGTTTTCTTCGAAAACTGCCGCATTCCAGCTGATGCGTTTCTCGGTGAGATTGGCAAGGGGCACCTCATTGCCTTCAACGTTCTCAACGTTGGTCGTTTCAAGCTTCATGCACTCAGCATCGGCGGTGCCAAGAATAGCCTCAGTGTAGGCATCCGTTACGCCAACGAGCGGATTCAGTTCAAACAGCCAATCGCCAACTTTGGTGCCATCAAGCATAAGATCGGCGAAGCAGCAATCAGAATCTTCACGGGAGAATCTTCTCTCTATCGTGTCAGCCAGCTTATTCAGGATGCTAACGAAGGCCACAAAGCAGACGGTAAAACCTACGCCGAAGCTAAGCGTCTAAGCGCCGAAGAGTATGCCATCGAGTGCGCCCTGCTCAAGTTCATCGGTTCTGAGTTGCTCGACTATACTGTCGATGAAGTACTCCAGATTCACGGAGGAATGGGCTACAGCGAAGAAACCCTCGCTCCACGGATGTACCGCGATGCACGCATCAACCGTATCTACGAGGGAACCAACGAAATCAATCGTCTGCTCAGCGTTTCGCAGCTTATGCGCCGCGCTATGAAGGGATCACTTGACATCGTTTCTCCGGCCTGGGCCGTACAGAAAGAACTCGCTACGCCAGCCGACGCCAGTATTCCGGAAGGTACTTACGGTGCGGAAATCAAAGCTGTTTCCGATTTCAAGAAAGCCATCCTCATGGTGGTAGGTGCAGCCGCAAAAGGGCAGATGGACGGGAAACTAGACCTCAAAGAGTCTCAGGAGATTGTGATGAACGTTTCTGATATGCTGGCCGACCTGCTCAACGCTGAGTCGACCCTGCTTCGTCTCCAGAAACTGCACCAGACCGGTAAAGGAACCCAGCCCCAGGAAGTCCTGGATGCTATCCTTCAGGTCTACTTCCACGACGCGAACGCACGCATCGCGAAGAACGCGCTCGACGCTGTGTCAAGCTTCGCAGAAGGTGATCTGCTGAACACCTTTGTTACCGGCATACGCCGTTTCACGCAGTACCCTCCGCGTAACGTGGCCAGCCTGCGTCGTGTTGTTGCCGATCACTGCATCAAAGCCAATGAGTACGCGCTCTAAACTTAAAAGTGAACAATTGTATTTGCCCCTTCACCCGCATTGGTGAGGGGGCTTTTTTATTGCCCGTGAACCACGCCCTTCTACGCCGGCACATCTGGATGCCTCATACCATTAGGCTCGGCAGCAGGTGCAGGGCAATCGTTTACGCAGTACGACCGCCCCCGCAAGCAGAAATACAAATCAGGCTGTGCATCGCCCGCGGGGATGATCTGTAGCTTCCCCGGATCCGCCCGGAAAGCATTTGGCAATGCCCACAAATTGACGGCAGCGTAATATCAAAGAGTTGGAAGCTACCAACCCTGAACGGGCACAAACCAGATTGTCGGCGATTGCTCCTCCCCGGCGCAGCGACTTGGGGAAGCGGGGTGGGGTTGAACGACAATCGGGTTTGCGCGCCCCGCGATATATCAATTTATTCCCATACTACTGGACATTTCGCTTCGCGGCTTCTTCGAGGCTTTGTTCCCTCTCCGCTGAGCCTTAGGCGAGCACGAAGTACTGCAAAGCAAACCTTGCCGGAGAGGGCGGAGGGTGAGGTGGAAAATCAAAAATATCCAGTAGTATGATTTATTCCATAAAAAAATACCCCCGACCAAATTCAGGTCGGGGGTATTTTATGGAATAACCTCAGAATTAATTTCTGATATTTATTTATGTATTAATCTTCATTCAGGAACAAAGAAGAAATACCCGGGAAAGAGATGGTATTCAGAGGCGCTACGTTTCCGTTCGCGTCCTGAGCAAATGAAAGCATCATTCCTCCGTTACGCAGGCGTTCCGCTACGTAGAAGATTTCTTCGTCATTGTCATAATCTATATCGACGGGATTACCGAGCATTGTGTTCTCACCGCTGATCTTGGTGTAGTCGGCAGAAGTAACTACGTCCCCGGTAAAGTCGCTGAAGTCTCTGATGATGAAGATAGCTCCGTCGTTGTCAACGCCGCCATCACCTACATCGGTAAGAATCATCAGGTCATCGTCGTCGTCATATTCGATACCGTGGGTACGGACAAGGCCGTCAATACGGATGTAGCGATCGACTACTGCGGTGGCACCGTCAGCGTTATCGAAGAAGTTATTCATCACTGCAATAGAGTCAGAGTTATCAACGATAGCATAAAGCACCCCGTCGTAAAACTCTATGCCCCAGAGGTTAAAGTCAGTATTTACTGTTTTGACTTTAGTAAATCCGGTATCGTCATTGAAGTTGTAGAGAACGAGGGCGTTACCGTCGTCTACATCTTCTGCTACGATAATCTGGTTGTCGTCGGCAACAACGAGACCACGACCATTGGTAAAGTCAGAGCTACTGGTGAATTCAACTTCGCCGTCGAAGTCGTCGTCCAGTACATCTTCGTAGCTTACCAGTACATTAGAGGAACGGTTCACCTGAAAGAGGCGTTCGGGACCGTCGGCGTAAATGATACCATCAGAATCCGTTCCGGCGGCGCTGAAAGTTTCGAGCACCAGCGGATCGTCTTTAGTATCTACGATTCCAACGAGGCCGGATGTATTTGAAGACATGAAGAGGGTTCCGTTGTCAGTAAGGTCGATGCCAAGCACTTCGTCGTCATCGTCACATGAAGAAAGGCCAAATACAGAGCATGCGAGAAGCAGCATAAACAGCTTCGTCAGGGGGAAAAATTTCATAGTAAAGTTGGTTTTTTGGATAGTTTAATGGCATTCCTTTCAACAGTAATGCCTGCCTTGTTTCGCTATAAAAACGGAAGCCCCCGATTTCGTGTTCGGAATTGCTGAAATTAATAATTCAGCAGCTTGTAATACGCAGCTCCGACACCCTGGCAAAACGAATTACACCCCGAAACGGCAAGCATTACACTTTTTAATTCCACGTAAGTCACTGTTATGAAAATTAAAGCAATGTCCGTCGCGGTAGGAATTAAAATATTAAAAACTGGTCATTCTCGGCTTAATGTTATCTTACTCCCTCCCACACAACCCATTTATCATGCAACGACGTCAATTCTTAGCTTCAGTACCTGCTCTGCTCCTTAGTCCCGCCACCTTGCACCCGCGGCCGCGCCCCAAAGTGGCCCTGATCGGCTGTGGATGGTATGGCAAGAGCGATCTGCTGCGTCTTATTCAGGTTGCAGACACCGACGTCGTCGGTCTTTGCGATGTGGACGCAAATATGCTGGAGGAGGCGAGGAGTTTGTTGTACGAAAGGCAGCCGCACCACCAACCGGGGTTGTACCGCAAACACGAAGACCTGCTCGCCCGGGCAAAACCAGACATTGTTCTTATCGCCACGCCAGATCACTGGCACGCCCTCCAGGCCGTGGATGCGCTCAAAGCCGGCTGCCACCTTTACCTGCAAAAACCGATTGGTGTAGATGTAGGTGAGTGTGAAGCCATCCTTGCGGCGGCACGCCGCCACAAACGCGTCGTTCAGGTCGGGCTGCAGAGACGGAGCACCCCGCACTTGCTCGAAATGAAAGACCGCTATATTGACAGCGGATTACTTGGTGAAGTCCACCACGTGGAGATGCACTGTTACTACCACATGCGTGACCGCTCCGTCCGGGAAGTAGTCTCCGTACCGGATCATTTTGATTATGAACAGTGGACCGGTCCTGCTCCCCTCCTACCCTTCAAAGGGCTTCCTCACCGGCGCTGGCGCGCATTCCGGGAGTACGGCAACGGCATTGTCGGCGACATGTGTGTCCATTATTTCGATGCCGTACGCTGGTTACTCGGGCTGGGCTGGCCAACGCGGGTAAGTAGCCTGGGCGGCGTTTTTGTTCAAACCGACGCCGATGCCACCATTACTGACACCCAAACCGCCGTATTCGAATATCCGGAGCAAAAACTCAACTGCCACTGGACGCACCGCAGTTGGGGACAAGCTCCCGATGCCGACTGGCCCTGGGCGTTCACCCTTTACGGTACTGGCGGAACCCTCCGCGCCTCTACCCATCGCTACGAGTGGAAACCCAATAAGGGCGAAGCAATCGTTGCAGAAGCGACCTACGAACGGGAGAAATTCCCCGAAGACACTACGGAAAAAGGCATCGAAATCCACGTAGCGCCCGCAACGCGGGCGCACATGACTGATTTCCTCGCCGCGATTGAAAACAACCAGAAACCCGCAGCGGACATCGAAGACGGGTACATTTCTACCGTAGCCTGCATTATGGCCAATATGGCCTGCGAACTGGGAAGACCTTTGACGTATGATCCCAGGAAGAAGGTTGTAACGGACGATGAAGAGGCCACTACGTTACTGGAACGAAAATACAGGAAGGGCTATACCCGCCCCTAAAGCGGATTATTTGTTCTTCTTCACGTATTCCGTCAGGATTACGATCATCTGGGTTTCCACCTTCCCTTCAATCTGTCCGGCGTTATCCGGCACCAAGCGGATGTTGCGCACGGCGGTGCCACGCTTAGCGGTGAAGTTGGCTCCCTTCACCTTGAGGTCCTTGATGAGCGTTACGGAATCTCCTGCTTCCAGGATATTGCCGTTGCTGTCTTTATGCACGACGGCGTTTTCGTCCGGCAGGCCTGCCTTGGCCCATTCCATGGTTTCGTCTTCCAGGTACATCATATCCAAAAGATCCTGGGGCCAGCCCTCACCGCGGAGTTGGTGCAGCATCCGGTAAGCGACCACCTTCACGGCTTCGGTTTCAGACCACATGCTATCGTTGAGGCAACGCCAGTCGTTGGGCTCCGGCTCGGTCGTTCCGTCCAGTTGATCCTTCAGTCTTTGGGTCACAACGATGGTTTGCTCCGGTGTTCCGTCGGAGTTAGGTCCGACCTCATAAATAGTAAGGTTATCAGCTTCACCGCTTAGTTCACAGGCGTTATTTGCTCTTTGGAGGAGGGTTTTATCTATTTTCATGGCGCAAAGATAGAAGTGTTCCTGATCTATACCTATCGTGGTCAGTTATAAGTAATCAGGAGCTGCCCGGCTAGAGCGTCAGCATATAATCGATCACCAGATCCCGCAGGTCATTCTTCACCGTCTTACCCTCAATTTTCACCGTAGCGACGGGTTCGTCCTTCAAATAGTCCTTAAGGAACCCAAGGTTGGCTTCGTTCCCTGCGGCCATGAAAGCGGGCATTACAACTTTGTAGGTTTGGGTGGGGACAATGGCCGCGCCGTTCAGGGAGGTGCCGTCCGCATTATTGCCGAGCAATTGCAGGTAACCGCCTTCGCCGTAATTGGTCTTCATCCCTGTTTGCAGTAATTTGGAGACGACGTCTCCCGGCATTTCCAGGGTCACGAATTCGCCGCCGTAGGGAAAGGTCCGGAGGACATCGTACTCAGTGACGGTGTTGAACAGGTTGTCGTCCAGGCGCATGGAGCCGGAATTGAGGGCATAGAGATCGGCGCCGGGAAAGGCGCGGGCGATGGAAGCCATCGTGAGCTGGCCGTAGTTGGTTTGGCTGGTGCGGATGAGGTGCTCTTTGCAGACCAGCGGTTCGTCCATTTCCATGACTACGTGCTCAGCGTCGTAGCCCATATCGGTCATGAGACCGTAAACCTGGCCGAGCCATTTATCGACAACGGCTTTGGTTTTGGATTCTTCGGCGATGGTGTCGTCGATGGTTTTTAGTTCGGAGCGGACGTTGGTCATGCCGGTTGCCGGGTCAAAGCGAACGCGGTGGATGTAGACGGTTTTGGCGTTCGCATCGGCCTTTGTGATGATGGTGGAGCCCACGTAGCGGCTGAGGTTGGCGTGCTCGTGTCCTCCCAGAAAGAGAGGCACACCGGGGACTTTTTCGGCCAGCTCGATGTCTTCGTCGAGGTTGTTGTGGGTGATGGCGAGTTGAAGATCGGAGACCGGTTTCAGCTCGGCGAGGGTTTGGCGGAAGCTTTCGTTCACATCTTTATAGCTCAGGTAAGGCATCTGGGTAAAGGGCAGCACTACGCCCAGAATCCCGAGCCTGATCGTCTGTCCGCCCGCAGTAATGGGATGCACGATGTAAGGCGGCACCGGTTTATCTCCTTGTAAAAAAGCGCGCTCGCCGCCGTTTTCACCAACGTAGTTCACGTTGCAGACCGTCCAGGCGAAATCGCTCTGTGCGATTCGCTTTTCGAGCAGAGCGGGATCGCTGATGTCGAATTCATGATTGCCGAAGGTCACATAGTCCAGCCCCATTGCGTTAAGGGTTTCGACCATTTGCAACCCGGCGATCTTTTCGCGCTCTCCGTTTTCGTTGTCAATTTTCATCGTGCCCAGAAAGGAGGGGCTCAGAAAATCCCCGGCAAGCACGGTGATTACGTTGGAATTCTCATTCAGCAGTTCCTGCCGGACCGTG
Organism: Neolewinella aurantiaca; assembly: GCF_008014675.1. Lineage (GTDB taxonomy): Bacteria > Bacteroidota > Bacteroidia > Chitinophagales > Saprospiraceae > Neolewinella > Neolewinella aurantiaca. The sequence continues at coordinate 19,271 of NZ_VOXD01000018.1, forward strand.
GCCACGCGGGCAAGACCACCAGCCTTTCCTCCTTCCAGAGGAGCGATTTCGTAGACATCATTGAGTTGGAGGACAATAAAATCGACCGGTTCGCTCCTGGGGGCCGTCACCATCCGGGGTGCATTACAGGCCGCCAGGAAAACGAGGCAAAGAAATAAGAAGTAATTTTTCATAGCGTATGGGTTATGGATACAAGGTAAGGTTTGCGGGTAAAGACGCAGACTTTCCGGCGTTTGCACACATTTTGGGCAATACTTCTGCTTCAGGCTGAATTAGTGGCGGGGCCGCAGGTGCAAAGTAAGTTTCTCCGAAGGAGCAAGGTAGCGAGGCTCAGCTGATTTAACTTAAGGGAAATCATAGAAGATTATCGATGAGGTTTTAACCCCATGCTTTTCAAAAACCTATCCTCGCACCTGCGTGCGCGCCTAATGAACAAATATGGCTTCGGTACTGACTCCCTGAAGTGCAACCCGCTTTTATCAATCGCTTAGGGCTATACATCTAAGTTGAGCTTGTGGGATGGGTACGGTTGAGGAAGCCCGGGGCAATACACGTAGGCACACGATCTGTATATAAACATGTTTGTATGCAGACGGGAAATACAAAGCCGCGATGCCTCCAGGGAGACACCGCGGCTTCGCGTCAAATCGGTTACGATTGCTTAGCGTACAATAACGCGGGTGACTTTGCGCTCTTTGCCGTCGGTGGCAATCAGTTGGTAAACACCAGCTTTCACTACGGGCAGCTCAGTGTTGAGGCTACCGTTGCTCAGTCCGGTCCAGTCGGCTACTTTACGGCCGTTGGCATCCACCAGCTCAAGGCTGGCACCGCCAGCCGTCCAGTTACCGTTGAGGCGAACCGTCATGCGGCTACCAGCCGCAGTTGGGTTAGGGTAAACAGAAACGGAACGTTCTGCGGAAACCTCCATATCTGCGGTTACGATGGGGCTGAAGTTGCTGGAACCATCGAGGTCAAACTGTTGAAGGCGGTAGTAGTTGGTGCCTTCTGCCGGATTGTTATCGGTGAAGCCGTAAGTATTGAAAGCAGACGTGGTTTCGTTGCCCAGTACCTTTCCGATATTCTGGAAATCACCGTTCAGGCTGGTAGAGCGCTGAACTTCAAAGTAGCTGTTCTCCGTTTCGCTGCTGGTCGACCAAGAGAGGTCTACCTGATTACGGTTTGGGGAAGCGGAAAAATCAGCGAGGGTAACGGGGAGTGCGTTGGAGAGGAAGTCGAAAGTATCCGTTACTCCTACCATTCCGTTAGGCCCGTCGATACGCCCGGATGCCATGTCAGCAACCGTAGCAGTAAAAATAGAATTTCCAGCAAGGAGGTCTTCACTTCCCGCCCGAAGTTTTATTGTGATCTCATCGCCATCCGTAAAAACCGGGCAATTGTTGCTTTGCTCATCGGTTTGGAGAGGAATGATAAAACCTTCAGAAGTAGACATCCCGTTGATTATTGTTCCAATCTGTCCTTGCCCAATCAATTCATCCGAGGCGTTGAAAACACCTACGTAGTAGCCTGTCGCTCCTGCCGCAGAAGGCAACATCCCGTCAAACTCAGCAGCGCCGGTTAGCCGGGGCGGAGTACCGAGGTTCGTAGCCGGTGCATTACAGCCACTTGGGTAAGAAAATGGAGCCTGTGCATTCAGGCTGAGACTTCCCACTAGTATTAAGGAGGAAAGGGTGATAAATTTTGTCATGTTTTTCAATTTAGTTTATGAAGGGGGAGCACTCCTCATACAAAAGCGAAGTGCTCCCCCAAATGGGATAAGGGCGAAGTTACTGTTTAACAACCTGACGATTGGCCAGGATCTCAGCAGCAGCAGTAATTCGTACCTGATAGGTACCTGCCGGTAAACCGGAGAGGTCCAGGTCAATCTGCTCGAGTCCAACCCCAGGTTGATCAATTGTCTGTTCACTAATCATCTGACCAAAGAGACTGAATAGTTCAACATGAACCGATTCATACTCAGTAGGCAGGTTGAGTTCCAACTTAGTAAAGTCCTGAGTTGGGTTGGGGAAGACCTCCATACTGAAACTGCTATTGTGTTCAACGATTTCAGCCTCTGTAGAGAGGTTGGAGAAGTTGAGGTCCAGACGAGTTAGTTTCCAGTTTCCAGAGAAATTGAGGTCGGCAGCGACTTGCTCGCCACGCAGGTTAGCAAAGAATGTTTCACCCACGGCAAGCCCTTCGCGCAGACGTTCGGTCGTTTCGAGGTCACCGAACAGGAATGTGTTCATGTATATACCTCCTTCAAGAACTTCTGTTTGACCAACAACCATGCCTTCGGCATCGGTGAAAGTCAACATCTCTCCTACGAACTCTTCTCCATTCTCAATCACACCGTAAAGGCGGTCAAAAGCAGAGGTTGCTAATGGCCCATTATCGCGCCATGTACCATTACCGTAAGCTGAGTTTACGTCAATGATGTAACCAGTACTGTTCTCTACATTTAACAAATTGCCAAATACAAATGGCTGGAAGATCGTTTCCAGTGTTTGGTTATTTGTACGGGAACGAGCCAGAACTAAATCGCTGTTGCTGATCAATTCATCGAAGTAAGAGAATACAGACTCAGGAGAGGAACCAGCATAACCTACGATGTTGAGGCCCGCTAAAAGCTCTACACGCAAATCTGTATCTACAGCAGCGCCACAGATTTCAATTGTAGCATCGGTTGCGACTTCTACGATGTAGCCATACCCTGGACGAAGACCACCCTGAATGTTATTGATACCGCCAAAGCCAGGAACGAAAGTGTAAGACTGTGGCTGACCAACTTCAGCATAAAGAGCGACTACTGTGAGTAGGTTATTAGAGGCAATCTCATCAGCAAAGATGGTTTCTACCGTATTGTCATTAGGCATGACATCGAAAGCGATGGTGTTGAAGCCAGCCTTGAGTTCAATTACATCACATGGAACAAAAGTAGAGCAGTCCTCACGGCTGTTCACCTGTACCATGATACCCGTTACGATATCACTACCACAACCATTGGCGCTCACCACCTCGTAAGAGAACTCATAAGCTCCCGGGGAGATGTTATCCTGATTGATCGTTCCGTCGGGGTTGACGGTTACAAAATCAACACCGCCGGTTTGGGTAAACGTACCGTTCTGCATTTCACCGTCCAGCAGGCTGAAGAGGTTGAATACAGGAGCTGACTGACAGGCCTCGCCGATGGTTCCATCGTAAGTACCTGCGTTCGGAGCCGGCTCTACCATGATGGTGAAGTCAACAGCAGCAGTTGCACAACCAGAGTTGCCACCACCTACGGTATAGGTGAAGTCGATTGCCACCGGAGTAGCGTCAGCACCACCAACCATTGGGGTGAAGTTGGCACCATTCAGTACACCCAGTCCGGGATCGCCGTTGGTGAAAGAGAATACGCCTCCCTGGTCTTCGCCGATGAGGGCGTTGTTCAGCACGAAGTTGACGTCATCACAAAGAATACCTAATCCCTGGTCTGCCATACCCGCTTCTGCTGTGGTTTGGAAGTTGAGGGTGATGGTGTCAGTGATCACACCACAACCATTGGCAGAATCATTGTAGATCACTTCGAAGTTCACTGTACCTGGCGTGAAGGCCGAGGCATTGGAACTTGGAGTAATGGTTACACTGCGCTGGTTATTGTACACAATTGTATTGGCCTGGGTGTTCGGGTCACCAACGAAGGTGACTCCTCCTCCGGTGCCACGCTCCAGCGAGTAGCCGGCAGCAGTACCTCCGATGTACTCATAACGGTACTCTCCGGGAGTATCGCTGATCATACCTCCGTTGACATCAATCGCAAAGAGGGAAGTTGCCACACCAGGATCAGCACAGAGTACTGACTCGTTAGCGATAAGGTCAATCTCGGCGCGGTAGCTGACGGTAGTTGTATCCGGCGTTCCGACACACTCTCCGCTGTAGGGGGTTACGATGTAGGTTACCGTTTTAATACCGGGTGTGGTATTAGTGTAGGCAAAGTCCTGACTCCGCACACCATTGGTAGCCGTTGCGGCTCCCAGTATGGTGAACGTTCCCGTTGGAGTAGAACCTATGGCATCCAGTCCGGCATCAGTAACATCTACGATGAAACTGTCTACGGCAACACCAGCTGAGTTGCTGTTCCGTACCAGAAGATCGAATACCTGGCCGCTACAGATAGTATCGGCACCTGCCGGGAAGGCTGCACCAGTACCGTCCATTTCAGTTTGAGCGAAAGCACCGTTGACCGGGTTAATCACTACGTCAAACTGGATAATTCCATCAGACTGGCAGTCAATTCCGTCGTTCTGGAAACCAGGTGTTCCGTTGGCTTCAATGTAAGCCCGGTACTCGACGGTAAAGAGCTGAGATGCACCGGTCATGTTCACCAGTTCTCCGGCAGCATAACTAAGGCTGTCCGCGAGTTCACTCGCCGGGAAGTTGAAGATGGTATTCAGCGGGTAACCGGAGATTCCGTCGTCGTCAGTTGTAACTTCAAAGTTCACCATCAGCGTACCTGCTGCACTGGTAGATGTAGCCGGAACAACAGCGGTCACTGCCGCGCCGGAACAAACTCCGAACTCAGGATTCGGGAAGCCAAGGCGGGCATTGTCGAGGCCAAAGGTTTCGGTGCTGTCCATCGACATCAGGGTTACGTCAGCGAACGGATTCGGGTTAACGGTAACGGTGTACACTACAGAATCACCTGCACAAGCGCCGTTGGCAACTTTAACGGTGTACGTCACGTCCAGCGGGCTGGCCGTTGTATTCGTAAGTTCATCGTTTTTCATGTAATTACGACCACCGGTAGCGGGGTAGCTGCCGTTGGTTTTTGTCAGCGTAATTCCGGCGGGCAGGTTGATATCGTATTCAATAGTTATGCGGTTCTGGAAAGCGTTCGTTCCGGTAGTAGTCGGGAAAGCGCTGTTCGCCGCAGGGAATACTTCCAGTCCGGTAGTAGAACCGGTACAGATGGTTGTATCGATCTGATTGGTAGCAGACTCCACGATATCGATAACCGGTTCCGCGGCGTAGCGGAATTCATACGTGATCAGGTCGCTTGAGCAGTCAGGTCCGGAAACCAGACGTACTTCATAAGTAACGACTACCGGGCCACCGGTACGGTTGCGGTAAGTGTCGGCCCCAAAGAATCCTTCAGAACGGAGCACCATAGCTGGCGAACCGGCGTAAGACGATGAGATCGTTTCGAAGTTTACCGCGTTGGCAGCCGAAATATCACTGTAAACAGTATCGATGATGATTGAATCATAAGCAACGAGTACCGCTGACTGCTCCGCATCAACATCAAAGCCAGCATCGGCGAGGGATACATTGGAGCAAACGTCAACTTGCGCCGGAGCAACTTCCTCGTTGAGGAATTCCGGGTAGACAGATACGGTGAAGGTGATCGTATCACCGAAACATTCAGCACCGCTGGTAGAACCACTGATGATTACCGGAATGATTTGGTAGGTCACCGTAGCAGTATCGGTTCCATCGTAGCTTACTTCGGTTTCAAAGAAGTTCACATCCGTTACGCTCGGCCGGTTATTGCCATTGAAGAAGCTGCTTTGGCTTGCTGCATCAACGTCGTTGCCGAAGGTAACGGTACCATTACCCGCCGTGGTGGTGAGCACACGGGCGCGCAGAGCAGCAGCTCCGTCGGATGGGATTACATCCGAAGAAATCGTAGCACTGATTCCCTCTCCGCTACAGATAGCTGCAGAGTAGTTGTTGTTTCCGTCGTCAAAAACCGTTGTGCCGTTACCCGCCAATTCCAGCGTTGGATTTGGCTCAATGGTCAGCGTTACAATTACCTCACTACCCGGGCAGTTGGCCTCAGAGGAAGTAGAGAAAGTGTAAACGACATCAATCGGAGTATCCGTCGGGTTTTCAAAGCGTTCTCCGAAGAGAATAGTGTCGGTAGCAGAGTCGCCAACGGTGAGGGGAGCTGCACTAAGGTCGATCAGTCCCATTCCAACACTGCGGTTAATCAGCGTAAAGACTACATCGTCGTAGACGAGCGTAAAGTCCATGCTAACGTCACCCGCTGCGGCATCGCCGAAGTCTTTAGTCGTAAACGTATTAGGATTGATGGTTGAAACAGTAGAAGCGTAAGAAGTACCTCCATCTCCGGCCATACCGGTGGTGTTATCACCACCATCGCCGCCGGCCCAGCCGCCGCCGCCGCCGCCGCCGTTACCACGACCGCTGCCGCCAAGGCTACCGGAATTCAGATCCATTGCATCGAAGCCTGCTCCGCCGAAGCCACCTAAGCCAATGCCGTCATTACCATCAGCTGCTGCCGGAGAACTTGGATTAGTTGAGAAGCCCAAAGCATCCTGACCAGCGAAAGCCTGACCTGCTCCGCCACCACCAGCGGCGACGAATACTTCCATCACATCTCCCTGCGCGAACATACCACGGGTAGAGCCTGCGATTACGTAAAGGAGCGTAGCATCTCCTCCGTCACCAAAAGTAGAGCCATCAGTTCCGGCACCAGCTTTGCGCACTCGAATGGTGTCTCCTGGCAGCACCTGGTTAGGGTTGCTGCTTTCGTTCATCTCAATTTCAATCTTACGACCGAGACCGCCACGGAGGGCACCGTTGCCAGAAGCTCCACCGTTACCACCAGTGATGGTGAGATTGATGTTGCGAATAGAAAATACTCCGGGAGGGACAACATAGTCATTGCTGCTACTGAAATCTTCCGTTTTAGCCACACGGCTACGGAAGTTGTTACCGGAAGTCGGGATCGGGAATTGAGTCAACTCGTCGGAGCAGAATGTCGCACTGGCAGGAGCAATCGGGTCCGGGGTCGGGTTGAGGGTTACAATCAGGACGATATCCTCCCCGCCGCATTCGTCAGCATCACGGGAATTCGTATCGACACCATCTTCAAAGTAAGGAGTAAGCCGGATACGTGTAGTCTGAGCGCTGTTGTTACCGTTGGTGGTCTGCACATTCTGAGCACCAAGGGTGAAGCTACCCACAGGTGCCACCTGAACGAAAGGACCGCCCGCTGGCAGGCCGAGGAAATCAACATCTCCAGTTGCCCGAAGCTCTACATAATCAAACTTATTATCAGCAAGCTCAGGAATGTCAAGGTTATCGATCAGGAAATCCTCCCCGCTACAAATTTCAAAGGTATAAGGAGAACCGCTCTGATCAAGACGTTGAATGGCAGCAGTACCAATCTCGAGGTCGTAAGACAGTTCAGGGGTAGGGTCAAGTTGCAGGGTAATCGTATCGATGTCGCCCATACAGTCATCACTACCAGGTGCGAGCATATCGTCCACCCCGTTCGTGCCGAACGAGTATAACGTTACGATGTAACGGACCTCGGTGGTTTGATCGTCTTCAGCGGTAAGAACCTGACGGATCAGGTCGGAACCAGCTGCTGGGTAAAAATTGTTTCCGTTTACCGTGCTCAGGAATGTACCGTTGCCCGAAGTAACTCCGCCCAGCGGTGTGCCATCGTTTTCACGACGCCATACGAAAGCGGCGCCAGTTATCGGGTCGACAGTTGTCAGAGGACGAATAACCACCTCGGAGTTGTCACATATCTGTGCTCCGTTTCCGGGGTTGGTAGTTCCCGTATTCGGGTTATCAATGGTGAGGTTGGTAGCCAAGGACGCCTCGTCGGTCGTTGCTGGCAAAACCTCAACAATAAGGCGTTTGGTTATGCCCTGGCAATCGTCAGAAGCATTCAGGCCGTCGCCGTCCATACCGTCGCCGCCGTAGGTGTATGCAGCAATGTTGTACTGAACAGTAGCTGCTCCAGTACCTGAGTTAACCAGCGTCTCCTGGAAATCAGCGATGGCAAGACCACCTTCAAAGTTATCAATCGCAGAACCGTCACCGTCGGTGACGCTGCCGGTAACGACTCTCTGAACCCGGTAACTTACATCCGTTCCGGTTACGTCTTGTGAAAGCGCAAAGTCAACGGAAGAACCGCTGCAAATGGTAAGGGTCTCTATGTCCGCCAGAAGTTCCTCACCAGTGATGGTGCTGTCTCCCTGACTTGCAGTTACTGTCAGCTCCGGGCTCGGGAGTACAGTTATCGTGTATGTTACCGGCTGGCTGACACAAGCATTCCGGGAAGTAGCCACTACGGTGTAAGTAGCAGTCTGCGGTGTGCTCGTAGGGTTTTCAAAGGAATCACCCTGGAAGTAGAATGCCCCGTTTCCTGTAGTTGGGTAGGTATTTCCGGTATGAATCAGGCTTCCGGCATCCAATGTATAGCTGAACGTTACGTCGTTCGGGGCGAAATTGTTGGCAAAAACTGAGTTTGCCGCCGCCATCACGGAGAGGTTGATTGGTTCGCCCTCACAAACGGTCACTTCTGTATTGCTTTCGTCGATGATCGGCTCAGCGCGAACGTTGAAGTCGTAGGTTACAACGGGGCTTTCACAGCCGGTACCGGAGATGAACACTACGTCTATTTCCACTCCGACACCACCACCGGTGCGGTTGGTGAAGAAGGCATCGTTGAAGAAGTTACCGGTACGGTCCAGCATTACGCCTCCGGCAGCAAGACCAGTTGTGTCCAGCCCGGTCAGGGTGAAATCAGAACTTGAACTGCTGACCCGAAGGTCGGTTACCCGGATGTTGTTGTAGGCGATATTGATTGAGCCGGTTTGGCTGGCATCAAGATCGAATACTGTATTCAGCGGCTCCCGGGAACAAACGTTTACCAACGGCTGGCTTGAATTAACGGTAAAGCCGGGTTGTACAGTTACGGTGAAAGTGATTGGATCACCGGCACAGTCTGGGCCTGCAGCACGGATGTAAGGTGTGATCGTGTAGGTGATCGTTCCGTCAACACCGGTATTGTTGGATACTCCTGTTTCGAAGAAGTCGATAGGGAGATCATCCCCCGTATTGTTTCCACCAAAATCAGTAGAGTTACTCGCTGCCTGGTTGTTATTACCGAAAGGAGCTGTTCCGGATGTTGTTGCAGTAGCCACCTCAAAGTAAAGGCGTCCGGAGCCTAAAGAAGGAGCAGTCAAAGAGTTCAGGACAGCATTAATAGAATCTCCGCTACAAACCGTAGCTTCAAAACCATCAATTGCGTTACCCGTTACGGTAGTCGTTGAGCCGCTCTCTATAACCACCATAGGTTGAGGCTCGATGGTAACGACAACCTCTACGGTGCTCATGTCTCCACAGTTGGCCTGGGTAACGGGCGTCAGAGTATACGTGACATCCTGGGGGTTATTCGTGTTGTTCACGAACTGCTGACCAAAAAGAATGGTGTCTACTTCACCGTTAACGATAGTCTCGCCAATATTGGTCAAAGAATCAGCATCGAAATCGACCACAACATCTTCAAAACGGATATCATCGTAAACGATGGTGTAAGAAACGAGTACTTCACCGTCGGCCTGGCCGGAAGCTTTCGCAACGAAGGTCGGGCTTGTACTCAGAGTGCTTGCGTAGGAAGAACCGGATAAACCGGCTGCGCCGGCAAGGCTGCTGCCACCGTTTCCGCCGCTCCAGCCGCCGCCGCCGCCGCCGCCGTTGGTCATACCATCACCACCAAGCGCCGTTGGGAACCCGGTGCCGCCGGCTCCGCCGCCACCCTGGCCTTGTACTCCATCACTGCCGGTGCTGTTGCTGTCATTAGCCGGGAATACGTCACCTGCCGACTGGGCAAATCCCGCACCGCCACCGCCACCGGCAACAAATTGGTAAATCATAGTGCCCGGAGCAATGCTCATGTGGTTGCCACCGGCAATAACGACCATGGTGGTGGCGTCGCCGCCGTTTCCACTAGTGGTTCCGGCTTCACCCGCAGTTCCTTTGCGTACACGAATTACATCACCAGGAAGAAGCTCCGTAGAGGAAAGCATGCCTTCCAACTGCCCTCCTTGTCCGCCGTTAAAGCCGTTCGCAGCACCTCCGTCGGCACCAGTAATGGTGAACGTGAAGTCCTCAATTCTGTCTGCTCCTTCCGGCACCGTAAATTCGGTAAAGCCATCAAAAGTCGTAACTGTCGTGATTCTGGTCTCCAGGTTACTGCTCATGCTGCCCGTTCCGATTGTGTACTCGATGCGTTCACCGGAGCAGACCGTCTCGGTCTGGTCGGCAATGAACGGCGGAGTAGGATTGATCGTCAGAATGATAACGATGGGTTCTCCTGCGCACTCCAGCGGGTTACTGCCGGGGTTGTTCTCATCGTCCTCGAAATAAGGGGTCAGCGTAAGTGTTGCTACCTGCGCGTTATTGTTCGGGTCGGTATTGACTACGTTATTGATGTTAATCGCAAAATTCTGAATCGGGAAGTACTGAGGTCCTTGCCCGGCAGGAATCTGCAGAAAACTCGCATCACCTGCTACTTCGAAACGCACGTATTTGGCCTTTGTGCCCGAGGTCTCGGCCACCATCAGGTTATTGAGCGTAAAGGTCTCTCCACTACAGATCTCTTCAGCGACTGTTTCACCGCCTGCTAAAGTTGTGGAAATGTTCTGGCCCACCACAAGATTGGCAGCCAGATCAGGTTGAGCAGAAATGGTAACGTTTATAGTTACCGGTTGTCCTTCACAGGTATTGTCCACAAGGCCTCCGCTTACTACTGCGTTTTGCTGAACATAAACAGGAGTCACGATAAGATTGGCGACCTGGTCTGTACCGGAAGTGTTGGTGAAGGTCCCCGTCACAGAATTACCACTCGGCTCGTTACCAGCGAGGGCACCGCTCAGAGAGAGCGCGCTCGTGTTGTAAGACCATTCGTAGTTGTAAGAGAGGCTGCCATTGTTGCCGTTATTAACTTCAATGGGTCCGGAAGAGTACGCTTCGTCGGAACAGAGCAAAACATCTCCTGAGATAGAAGTGAGTACGGGTTCGGCGCGGACGCGGGTGGAAAAATTGTTTACGGCCGAGGTACACCCCGTTGCGACGTTTGTTTTCGTCACCGTAAAATCTATCGTTGCATCGTAGTCAGTACTGTTCGCGAAGCTAATCACGGTATTGCCGTCCACATAGGGGAAAGTATCGTTGGCTGGCGCAGCGCCAGGGCCTCCGGCAGAAACGCCCGGAACGCCGGTGTAGCTGATCTCGTAAGTGAAGGCGGGGTCATAATCCGCAATATCCAGGGCAATATCCTGACCAGAACAATAGAAATCGTCGATGATGCTACCGTTTACATTAGCCGTGGCGTCGACTACGGGAGCCGCTGGCATTGCGTAGATCTGCAGGTCTACCATAAAGGTGTCAAGACAGTTAGTCATTACGTTCTTGACTTCCAACACCAAAGCTACCGTAGTATCCTGGTCGATTGCCCGGCAAAATCCGGTTCCTGGAGTTCCGACAACGAAAGTATAAGTACCATCTCCGTTAGCGGCGCTGCTCAGAGGCGAGTCTCCCGTTACCGGGCTGTTCCAGCAGCCGTTATCGTTGTTAGGGTCGGCATCGACAATAGTCGCATCGATGAAGCGATAGCGTGCACCAGCATCAATACCTGAGATGCCCGAAGCAGTCACCTCAAAGGATGCATCATCGGCACAAATCGCATCTGCTGCGAGGTCAGATACCACAATCTCGTCTGGCCCACCGATGGTGACAGCATCTTCACCGGTACAACCACCGTTACTTGCGGTCAGGATGAGGTTGTAATCGCCCGCTTCGAGGTTCGATTCAGTGGGCATATTGTAAACACCATTGCTCGCTGCAATGGTCCCGGTCCGTTGAAGACCGTTAGGTCCACTAAGCGTGTAGTACAGAAACCCGTTGATTTGCGGGTCTGCATTCTGCGGGATGATCGTAATACTACCATCTGTTTCTCCGAAGCAAGACACTTCAGTAGACTGGCCCAGTACGCCAAAGTTGTTTGCAGGATCACCAACTACTCCTTCGAACGCAACCTCACAGTTACGAACGTTGTCGTAAATCAGGAAAGCATACTCGCCGGATACCAGGGACTGATTCGTCTCGATAATGTAGTACCCACTTCCAGCGGGGTTCGGGTTCGGCGACGTTCCCGGAGGAATGATGGAAATGAAGGTCGCAAAAGAAGAAGGTACCAGGCGTACATCTGCCGACGTGAAGCGGTTGATGGGGTACATTCCGTCAGTAGGGGTTACCCGGACACTAAGTTTCCCCGTAGGGATATCCGCACACGGAGGGTCGATAGATCGCGTGTTGTCCTTACTGACCGTTATGGCTTCCGCCGTCGTTAGCGAGTAGAAATTACTTTCCACATCACCCGCGCCAAAAGTTTGGACACAACCCGTTTCCAGGTCTTCTATCTCGTTCAACCGAACGTAGTTGTTAGGGGTACCGATCGCGAATCCGGGAAGCTCAAAGGTGGTAAAACCAAATACGACCTCTACCGGGATAGTATAGGTACCAAGGTTCAGGCTGTTAAGGAAAAATGACTCGATGGTGATTTCGGTCATACCATCAACAGCCGTGCTACCGAAGTCTATGGTAACGTAGGGCTGTTCGATGTTGCCACTCGCATCCGTACAGGTGTTTTCGACGGAGATGCTGATCAATCCTGGGTCAAGATTGCACGGTTGTTGTGCGCTCAGGGCTGTAGCCGAGAGCAGGAAGACTGCTAACAGGAGCAGTCTCCCATAGGGAGTAAAGTTTTTCATAGGGAAAACGAATTGTTCGGGATGAACGTCAGATATGGAAAGACGAATTTTGGGTGGTGAAGTAAGTGTCGTGAATTTATGCTGTCAGCCCTGGGGCTGTAGATTTTCATGTGTGTACAATAGGGGCCTTAGGTTATATCAAATAAGCATAGCGCCACCAGGAAAAGCCCGGAAACGCAGTAAATTCAGTTCATTCTTATTTTACTCAGGTGTAAGAGACAAAACAACCGGAGGATGAATCCTCCAATCCGGCAAACTGGGTTCCCAGCGCATTACCGTCTTGCAAACATAACAAAATAGGCGATTGACAGCAAAAAACAGGCATATAAATCTTTTGTACTCTTCTGATAGACTTTTTTGTCGTCCGAACACCGATGCTCCTGATTACGCTATACCGACATTCATAAACCCCATCATGCATGAAAGCCATTCTCCCCATCATCCTCATTATTGCAGGCCTTGTTTTTGCTTACCTGGGCATCACTACTTTCCAGGGAGCTTCCGCTGATGTAGAGGTCCTTGGACTTGAGATCGGCGCTACAGACGAGGGTGCTCAGACGACTGCCATCCTTTACGGCGTTCTCAGCATCGCTTGTTTCGTAGGCGGAGCATTTACTTTTGGCAAAAAATAGAACCGGTACGGTTAGCTTGTTCATCCATCTCCTGGTTAGTGGTTTTGTTCTGTCCTATATTTGCTATTCTTTATCTTCCAACAGATCAATCAACTGCACCGGATGCCAGACCCTACCTTCCACTTTGCTATTCTAGGACTAGGCAACATCGCCCGTAAGTTCGCCACTGACTTAGCCCTTATCCCTGACGCAAAACTGGTTGCTGTAGGCTCACGCTCGCAGGAAAGAGCACAGGCCTTTGCGGGAGAGTTCGGAGCAACGTTCGCTGCGGGCAGCTACGAAGAGACCTTTAGCGGGCCGCGGGTAGATGCTGTTTACATCGCTACGCCACACGTGCAGCACAAGGAGCTTGCCCTGATATGCATCGAAAAAGGGATTCCGGTAATTTGCGAAAAGCCGCTGGGGCTGAACATCACTGAGGTCGAAGCGATGATTGCCTCCGCCAGGGCCCACAAGGTTTACCTCATGGAGGCCCTCTGGACGCGGTTTTTGCCCTCTACCCTGAAACTGAAAGAGCTCATTGATGATGGCCTGATCGGCGAAATCCAAAGCATCCGCTCTGATTTCGGATTCCGGGCCAAAGACCTTGCAACTATCCTCAGCCCTGCACCTGCGTCCCCGCCCTCTGAATTACTGGTCCGCAACCGGATTCTGAACCCCGAGCTTGGTGGCGGAGCCCTTCTTGACATCGGGATTTACCCACAGTTCCTCTCGCAATTCCTGCTCGGTGCGCCCGAGGAAATCCACGCAACAGCCCGGCTTTCTCCCCAGGGCGTCGACCTCGATACCCAGGTTACCTGCCGCCATGCCGGGGGGAAACTTAGCCATAATTACAGCACCGTTTTGGGCCGCACAAAAACCGAAGCAGTGATAATTGGCAGCGAAGCCAGCCTGCACTGGCACCCGCGCTGGCACGAACCCAGCAGCTTCAGTGTGTTGCGCGGAAAAGATGTACCCCCGGAAAATTTTTACTTCGATTACGAAGGAGCCAACGGATACCGTTACGAAGCCGAAGCGGTAATGGCCGATGTTCGTGCCGGCAGGACCGAAAACCAGCTTTGGTCGTTGGAAGACTCGTTGACGTTACACCGTACGCTCACTAAAGTGAGGAATAAGGTTGGGGTGAGATACCCTGGAGAATCTGCTTAAATACCCACTTGTCGACATGTCGACAAGTTGATAAACCGACATGTCGATATATCCGAGTTGAGAATCAAAACTCCCCCTCCACAAAACGCCACAGCCTTCCCCTTCCCTTCCCCGGGCATGGTCAAACCAACTCCGCAACGAAACTAAGTTACCCCTAAACGACATCACCCATTAAACAGCACAACGACCAATGATCGACTACCTGAAACTAAACAAGGAACAATGGGACCAGCGTACTAAAGCCCATCTCTCCAGCGAATTCTACGATGTCCCCGGCTGGCTCGCCGGAGCGGAATCCCTCAAGGCTCCTGAATTGGAACTACTGCCTCAGGACCTCAATGGACTTAAGATACTCCACCTTCAGTGCCATTTCGGACAAGACACCCTCAGTTTTGCCCGTAAAGGCGCCATTGTCACGGGCGTCGATCTCAGCCCCGCAGCTATCGCTGCGGCCCGGGAACTTACTCAGAAAGCGGGGCTGGAAGCACGCTTTATCAACTGCGACCTCTATAGCCTCCCACAGCACCTCGACGAAGAATTCGACATCGTGTTCACCAGTTATGGTACCATTACCTGGCTGCCGGATATCGAAAAATGGGCGGGCATCGTACACCGCTACCTGAAGCCCGGCGGCCAGTTCGTATTTGCAGAATTCCACAATATGGCCTACCTCTGGAACGAAGACCGAACGGCCATCAAATACCCTTACTTCAACCCCGAACCGATCATCGAACCAATCACCAAAAGCTATACCGACGGTAGTGATGGTGTAAGCGGAACTGAAGTAAACTGGGACCACACCATCAGTTCTGTCGTCACGGCATTACTCAACGCCGGGCTTACCCTACGTGGCTTCCGGGAGTTCGATTACTCGCCTTACAACTGCTTCGACGACATGGTCCCGGCCGGCAAGGAGGGCCACTGGCACCTCCGGCAAATGGCCGGTTTAATTCCGCTCGTTTACACCCTCGATTGCGTAAAAACAGTGTGATAATCAAAGGGCGGTTCAACCCGATTTGCCATTCCACCATTTGTTATTTGGCGCGCACGCAGGATGCAAAGTAAGTTTTAAGGGCACGGTACCCCGCCTTACCTTTGCCGTACTGCGCCGACCCTGCTCTCTTGCGGCCACTCCTATCGTTAACCTCAACCTTCCAACCTTGCATCTCGTAGCTCCCTCTCTACTCGCCGCCGACTTCCGCCGCCTCGACCAGGCCATCGATTTCATCAATTCCAGCGAAGCTGACTGGTTTCACCTCGATGTAATGGATGGTAGCTTCGTCCCCAACATATCCTTTGGTCAGTTCATCATCGAGCAAGTCGCCAAAGACGCTAAAAAATTTCTGGACGTACACCTCATGATCGATGAGCCAGGGCGCTATATCGAAAGTTTCGCCAAAGCAGGTGCTAACGGCATCACCGTCCATGCCGAAGCAACCAAGCACCTCCACCGGGTAGTACAACAGATAAAGGCCGCTGGCTGTAAGGCGGGCGTTGCCCTCAATCCGCACACACCAGTAAGTGTGCTCGAAGATATTATTGAAGATATCGACCTTGTGCTCATTATGTCCGTCAACCCCGGTTTCGGGGGGCAGAAGTTCATTTACCACAGCCTTGCAAAAATCCGTCAGGCGTACGATTTGATCGCTGTTCGTAACAGCCCGGCCATCATTGAGGTAGACGGTGGCGTCGGCCTGCAAAACGCGCAGAAAGTACTCGAAGCCGGTGCCAGAGTACTGGTAGCTGGCTCTGCCGTGTTCAAAGCCGATGACCCGGCACAGGTGGTCAAACAATTAAAAGGAATTTCGGCCAACCCAATCGACTACGTATAGGTTTACCCTGTTACAATTGTTGACGGCTCGCGCCTGCTGCCACCACCCTCCGGGGAGAGGCTCCACGTACGATCCGGTCCGTTCTGCAAACATTTGCTCAGCAGGCCTCCTTTCAATTGCTTCCCGCCGTAAGTCCGGTTCATCAAAAAGATATCCCATCCGTCCCCCAAAAGTCCATCTTCCGAAGATTCCCGCCCTGTTACCTGCGCGACGTTGGAAACTTTCTAACGGCCTCCGGGTCGTTGCTATGCCCGGAGTCGAGGCTCCGGTGTTAAGGGTTGAACTAATCTGGGACGCCGGGCGCCCCTTCGAAAACAAGAAACTTCAGGCCGGTGCTACCGCTGACATGCTCGTGGAAGGCACCCGTCATCGTTCCGCCGGAGACCTGGAAGGCTTCTTCGAACAGTTCGGCACAGCGCTTGCCCAACCCGACCTGATGGATACGGCTAATCTGTCGCTGTCCACGATCATAAAACACGCCGGTAAAGTCTTCCCCGTAATGGCCGAGGTGATCGCAGAACCTGCTTTCGACGAAGCAAGCTTCCGGAAGTTCATGAAGCGGCGCAAGCAACAACTGCGGGAAGGGCTGAGCGATAACGACACACTTGCTTTCCGCCTCATCACCGAGTCGGTTTTCGGACCAGATCATCCCTACGGCTACAACGGGTACAAAGAAAATTACGCAAAGCTCACCCTGGAGGACATCCGCAACTTCCACAAAAGCCATTTCCACGCGGGTAATGCCACTTTGTACGTTGCCGGTCACATCAACCGGGAAGTAGAGGCCCTGCTTGAGCGCACCTTCGGGCAGCTACCTACCGGGCCACGGGCTATCGCTCCCACCCTGCCGGCCACACCCGCCCAGCCTCAAATCATTCAGGTACTGCGCCCACGGGCGCAGCAGACAATGATCAGACGGGGACGGCGCGGCATCCACATCGGCAGCGAAGATTACGGCGGTCTCGTCATTCTCGAAACTATTTTCGGCGGCTACTTCAGCAGCCGCCTGATGAAGAACATCCGGGAAGAAAAAGGCTACACCTACGGCATCGACAGCGAACTCGACACCTACCGCTACGATGGCTCTTTTGGCGTTTCGGCCGACGTTGCTAACGAGACCCTTGGCGCAGTTCGGCACGAAATCGACATTGAAATCGATAAACTCCTTCAACACCCGGTACCCACAGCAGAACTGGACATGGTAAGAGCCTACCTTGCCGGCAGCATCTCTATGGAACTCGACGGGCCTTTCGGCCACGGTTTCCGCCATCGTTCTGCCCTGATAAAAGGATACGACCCTGCCGCTCTCCTCAGGAATCTCAACGATGCCATCCGCGACATTTCTCCGGCTGAAATACAGGACCTGGCGCAGCAGTACCTCTCCAAAGGAGATGATTTCGAGGTGATTTTGGGCGGAGCAGACCTCATAGAAGGAGCGCAAAAAATTACGGCTACAGATCAGCCCCTTCAACTCACTGCCGGCATCATCTAAACCAATAAAGAAAGTCTGCGCTCAGGCTTCAGAGTTTCCTTTTACGGAAAAACCGCTGCCCGGTCCGGCAGCGTAACGGAACCGTACGAGCCTTCCCTTGCTTCTACCAAGGCCTTGCACCCGCGTTTGCGCCACTAACCGATTCCCGCAAAACACACACCGATCCAACTAAATTTAACACCGTTCCCTCCCAATTGCAACTTATTCCTATATTTGAGCCTGTATTTAGCCAATCCCGGAAACAGCAAGCGAATTTTGTGTTTTTAAAGACCCGGGTGAGGTCATCCCTGTCAGAAGCGAGTTCCCATGAAAAGATTACTGATGAGCAGCCTGTTGCTGCTCTGTGCCTTCGGCCTTACCGCCCAGATGAATAATCTGAAGTCTTATAATGCCCTTTCGGCCCGGGTGCTGGCCATCGATCACCAAAGTATAAACGATGGGATCGACGAGGCCTCACCTACCTTTGCCCTCGAAGTGGGCTTCCGCAGGCAGTTCAGCAAAATCTTCGGCATTATGGTTCCCATCAAGGTAGGAATCATTGACGTGGGGGAGCTTGACAACATCACAATTTCAGGAATAGAAGTTCTGGGCCAGCTCTACCCTGCCGGAACAGACGGAAAAATCTCCCCTTACCTGCACGCCGGCTACGGCGTGGTATCCGAACGCCTGGAAAATGCCAACCGTCAGATTCCCCTCGGTGTCGGCCTGAACTTCAGGCTCGATGGAAACTCCTGGTTCAACATCCAGGGAGAATACCGCATCTCAGACCAGGAAAACCGGGACAACATCATGGCCGGGATCGGCTACGTTTACCGCCTCAGCAGTATTGACTCCGACAAAGACGGTATCATCAACCGCGACGACAAGTGCCCCGACTTGCCCGGCCCACTGGCCACCAATGGCTGCCCCGACGCAGATATGGACGGCGTTACCGACGACAAAGACCGCTGCCCAACCGAAGCTGGCAACGCCAACCTTGCAGGTTGCCCCGATACCGATCAGGACGGAACCCCCAACGTAGACGATAAATGCCCCGAACTCGCCGGACCTGCCGATAAAATGGGTTGCCCCGATGCCGACGGCGACGGCATCAACGACGAAGCCGACGAATGCCCCGAACTCGCCGGAAAAGCGGAACTCGACGGATGCCCCGACACCGACGGCGATGGTGTAAAGGACAGCGAAGACGAATGCCCCAACACCGCAGGCAACCCCCGCCTCAAAGGCTGTCCCGATGCCGATGGTGATGGCATCCCCGACAAAGACGATAAATGCCCAGACCTGGCGGGTGAATCTGACAGCGGGTGCCCCGACAAAGACGGAGACGGCGTGAGCGACGACGAAGACAAATGCCCCGGAATTGCCGGAACTTTCAACGGTTGCCCCGATACCGATGGCGACGGCGTCGGCGACGACCTCGACCGCTGCCCCACCCAGGCCGGTACTGCTGATAACGCAGGCTGTCCCGAAATAAAACAGGAGGTAAAGGAACGTCTCGAGTACGCCGCCCGTGCCGTGCGCTTCGAAACCGGATCCGACAAACTGAAGGAGGAAAGCTACATCGTGCTCTCCGAAGTAGCAGGAATCATGCGGCAATACCCCGATTACGATCTCACCATCAGTGGCCATACCGACAATGTAGGCTCCGACGTAACCAACCTGGCGTTGAGCGAACGCCGCGCAGCAGCCTGCCTCAAATTCATCGTAGCCACGGGAATTAAAGAAGGCCGCATCAGCAGCGCAGGCTACGGAGAAAGCCGCCCGGTAGCCGACAACGGCACGGCATCGGGCCGCCGGATCAACCGGCGCGTAGAGTTCGGACTCAATCCACGACGGTAGCTGACGCTGGGAGGGAATGACCGATTGTCCTGCTCGCCTTACATTTACTCCTCATTACCAGTCCTCCCAAAAGAACGCCATGCTTCGCCCATTTCTCTTCAGCCTGCTTATGGCATATGGCTGCGCCCTGTGGGCCCAGAACGTCGAACTTCCAGACCCGGCCCCTTTCACCACACTGGGCTTTAAGATGGTTATGCTCGACCACGGGATCCCCAACGAGCAACTGAAGGACCTTCAGAAAAGCTATGCGCTTGAACTCGTACCGCGCCGCCAGTTCAGCAAGCATTTCGGTATGCTGATGCCTCTGCGCATCGGGAATGCAGACATCGGCGAGTTCAGGAACGTTCGTTTTGGCACCCTCGACTTCCTGGCCCGCATCGCTCCCGCAGGCAGTGAGAACAAGGTTTCTCCCTACCTCCAGGGCGGTTACGGGTTCTCCTTCGAGCAGGACGCCCGTCCTTTTCAGGCATTCCCCCTTGCTGCGGGCTTAGACCTGAAGGTAGGCAAAGACATGTGGGTTACCCTCCAGGCCGAATACCGATCAACCAGGCGCGAAAACCGAAAAAATGTCAACCTGAGCCTGGGTTACGTTTTCCGCTTCGGCAGCCCGGACCGGGACGGCGACCGCATCGCCGATGGACAAGATAAATGCCCGGATCTGCCCGGAATGTCTACCGCCGATGGTTGCCCCGACGCCGACCGCGACGGCACCCCCGACAGCGAAGACCTATGCCCTGACGTACAGGGAGACAAATCGGCAAACGGCTGCCCCGATTACGATAAAGATGGCATCCCCGATGATAAAGACCAGTGCCCCTACGAAGCAGGCAAAAAACGGCTGCGTGGCTGCCCCGACATCGACGGAGACGGCGTCCCTGACGACATCGACAATTGCCCCAACACCCCCGGCGGACTTTATACGGGTTGCCCCGATTCCGACAACGATGGCTTTGAAGACAACGAGGACGATTGCCCCGGTATAGCCGGGCCCAACCGCGGCTGCCCCGAGGTAAGCCCCCAGCTTCAGGCTTTGCTGGAAAGAGCCACGAACCGGATTACCTTCGAGGGCCGTTCCGCAACCCTTACGGCACAGAGTCTGCCGATGCTCGACGAAATTGCCGTCAACATGAGGGCCAACCCTTCGTTCAAGCTTACAATAGCGGGACATACCGACAACACCGGCACGATAGACAACAGCGAAAAACTGAGTGAAACCCGGGCCCTCGCCTGCCGGGGCTACCTCATTTCGAAAGGCATCGACGCAGACAGAATCAAAACCATCGGCTATGGTGCAACCCGGCCTAAAGCGGACAACGCTACTTTGATCGGGCGGGAGCTGAACAACCGGATAGAGTTGTCGATAGGTAACTACTAAACCCGAAGGGCAAGAGTTTCCGGCAACCTTAAGAGCAGATAAGCGCCTTATAAGGTTACCGGAACATTACTTCTTTACGCCCATCCGTCTTTTTCCAACCGCTCGTACTTAACCTGTACCTGAGCGCGCAAGCCCTCCTGGTAATCCGCCATTTTCTGGCGGATGTCCGTATCGGTTGCGCCGAGGATGCGCGCCGCAAGCAGGCCGGCGTTCTTTGCGCCGTCCAGAGCTACCGTGGCAACGGGGATACCGCCCGGCATCTGGAGGATAGAGAGTACAGAATCCCAGCCATCAATGCTGTTGCGGCTTTTGATCGGCACGCCGATCACGGGCAAAGGTGTGAGGCTTGCGACCATGCCCGGAAGATGAGCCGCGCCTCCGGCACCAGCAATCACAACCTGAACACCTCTGTTGGCAGCATTCTTTGCGTAATCGTACAAACGATCGGGGGTGCGGTGAGCGGAGACGACCGTCACTTCAATCTCGATGCCGAATTCGGTAAGTATTTCCGCCGCCTGGCGCATGATTGGGAGGTCGCTGTCGGACCCCATTATTATTGACACCATAGTTGATTTATTGGTATTTTGGTTCGCCGGAACTTAAATCTCAAAGTCGAGGGCCCGCCGAAGTACACCTCCGTCGCGCTGTTCGGCAAGTTTTTTATAGGTTTCCTGGTTGAATTTGTAAAGCACTGCCGGCCGGTGAGCTACGTTCTGTTGCCGTCCGACTTCTTCCAGAATACCGGTTCTCAAAATCCGCGTTCTGAAATTGCGCTTATTGAAAGACTCTACGTTGAGCACCGTCTCATAAAGTTGTTGGAGTTGCCCCAGGGTGAACTCTGCGGGCAACAATTCGAAGCCAATCGGCTGGTAACGAACTTTAGCGGCAAGGCGCTCATTTGCTTTTTTGATAATATCGCTGTGGTCAAAAGCAAGCTCAGGCAACTCATTCAGCGGAAACCATTCTGCCTTTGTCGCATCGGACGAAGCAACTGCGGGGTGATCCTGAAGATTTACAAGCGAGAAGTAGGCAACCGAAATGACCCGACCACGAGGATCACGGTTTACGGCGCCGTAGGTATATAGCTGTTCCACGAAGAGATCCTTCACGCCGGTTTCTTCTTCCAGTTCACGAAGAGCAGCTGTTTCGAGATCCTCATCGAGATCAACAAAACCACCGGGAAGTGCCCAGTGTCCTTTGAATGGCTCGCCGCCACGCTCAATGAGTAACATTTTCAGCTGTTTCCCGCCATCGTAGCCATAGACGACAATATCGACAGTAA
The DNA here is from genome assembly GCF_008014675.1 of Neolewinella aurantiaca. Classification (GTDB taxonomy): domain Bacteria; phylum Bacteroidota; class Bacteroidia; order Chitinophagales; family Saprospiraceae; genus Neolewinella; species Neolewinella aurantiaca. The sequence continues at coordinate 41,447 of NZ_VOXD01000018.1, forward strand.
CCGAAGGGCGGGGATATTCATAAGTATACATAGTGTCAGAGCTTTCTGGGGTAGCATTATAACGCGTCAAAACCGAAATCTTCGAGAAGATTCATCTTTTCTTCCTGGAGTGCAGCATCCAATCCGTGCGGAAAGTTAGCAAAATTGGTGATGAGCGACCATTTCTTCCAGTTTTTCAGGGCGCGGTCGCGGGTGCATTGTAAGGATGGAAGGCTGTATACCAGTTCTCCGTCTTCGAACACAGGACGCAAGAGCTCGTCTTCTTTCAAACCCGGAGGGATGGATATCGAAAAGCCCTCTTCGGTATAGAAACGGCCGGTAGGCTCGCCGTTGAATTGATTATAGATGATTGATCCCATCGGGAATCCGTCTTTTTCATCGTAGTATCTCCGTACACCCTGCCGGCCGGGATTGCTCACCTTGATGGCTGTTTCGGAAAGCTTGATCCGCGGCGACCATTCGCCATCCTCTTCCTCGATCGCAGCTAGTTTATATACTCCTCCCAGCGCGGGCTGATCATGGGCGGTTGCCAGGCGGGTCCCGATTCCCCAGACATCGATCCGGGCTCCCTTCGCTTTCAGCTCAGCAATAGCGTATTCATCGAGGCTGTCGGACGCAATCACCTGCGCATCCGGGAAGCCAGCTGCATCGAGCATCTCCCGGGCAGCGATAGACAGTTCGGCCAGATCGCCGGAATCGAGCCGGACGCCCAGCATTTCATGCCCGCGCGCTCTCAGCTTGGTCGCTTCCCGGATGGCCTCAGCTATTCCGTCGAGCGTATCGTACGTATCCACCAGAAAGATCACATTGTTAGGCATCGCTGCGGCGTACGCCTCGAAGGCTTTTTCTTCACTCGGGAAGGCCATCACCCAACTGTGCGCGTGGGTCCCCTTCACCGGCACGCCGTAGTAGCGGCCGGCCCAAACGTTGGAGGTTGCGTCGCACCCCCCGATGTAGGCCGAGCGGCTGGCCGTTAGTCCGCCATCGATACCCTGCGCCCGGCGCAGGCCAAACTCCAGTACGGTATCCGGCCCGGCAGCAGCTTTAATCCGCGCAGCCTTGGTGGCAATCAGGGTACTGAAGTTCATCACCGTCAGCAAGGCTGTTTCCAGGAGTTGGCATTCGATAATGTTTCCTTCAATTCTCAGTAATGGCTCGTGGGGAAGGACGATCTCTCCTTCGGGCACCGCGTAAATGTTGCCGCTAAACTTCATCCTTTGCAGATAGTTCAGAAACGGCTCCTTAAACAAGGGTTTACCGTTTGCCCCCTTCAGGCGACCGAGGTACTGCACGTCGTCGGCACTGAACTTAAGCCCCTTTACAAGGTCAATCGCCAGGGCCAGCCCGGCCGACACCGCAAAATCTCCACCAAAAGGAGCTTTGCGGTAAAACAAATGGAAAATCGCTTTCTTTTGGTGCAGCTTCTGGTCGTAATAACCAGCAGCCATCGTAAGTTGGTACAGGTCAGTCAGCAACCCAAAATCGGGCTTGTATACAGTGCTGAGGTGGGAGGTTGCGGACATAGTTAGTTTAAATTTTAAACAAAGGTAGTTCGCGTAGTCGACAGATGCAAATTTTCCCTGAGTTTCGCACCAAATATATGACGCGCCGATCGGGCGCAAACCAGATTGTCGCTCAACCCCCTCCCAGCCTCCCCACACCGCTGCGCTGGGGAGGAGCAATCGCGACAATCTGGTTTGCGCCCCGCCGATCAGCAGGATCAGTTACCGTCTGCACTTGAGCCGTCGATTGCCGTTCAAGTATCCCGGTACTCCGGTAACAGCTCAGAAAGCACTGCGCCTTATGGTTAGAGAAGGTTCCGTTAACCTTACCCTGCACCTGCGTTTCAGCGCCGTTCCTGCTGACGTACCTACCCTAGTGGACCAGCCACTAGTCAGCTTAACCGTGGAATCAAGCATATGTCTACCGGAGCGGGGCAGCCGACCTGACAAGACCTTACATCTCAAATAACCCGAGCCGGGCACAAACGAGCCTTAGTTACTGCGTAACCCGAGCGCCGTTTGTAGCTCATTCCCTTTCATTCGTAGCATTATACCAGTTGCTCATATACGAAAGTATTCTGGCGTGCAACCTGCCTTTACCCAACTTCGCCCTTAGGGTATGTTCACTCGCACCCAACAATCAAGAAAGATGAAAACATTTTACCCTGCTTCTACCTCTCTGCCGTCATCCCTACCCTGCACCTGCGTCCGCGCCCTGAAAAGCGCAGTAGTACGAGGAGGGCGCAAAAGGCCTGTCCTCCTCTCTTTGCTTCTTTTCACCCTCGCGCCTTTACTCCTGTTTGCCCAAAAAGAAATTCCGGCTTCCGACCCCGGCACTATTTCCGGTCGGATCCTGGATGAGCAGACCCCCGCTGAGTTTACCAACATCCTCCTCCTCACGGCTAGTGACAGCGCCGTGTTAAAACTGGAATTAGCGGATGAAAGCGGACGTTTTTCCTTTATCAACGTTCCGGCGGCGGATTACTTCATCCGCACCACCGGCATCGGTTACGGAGAGAAAAACCATCCTGTCTTTACGCTGAGCCCTGGTCAGGAATTATCCCTGCCCGATTATCAGATCAGCGGCTCGGGCACCAACCTGGAAACCATCGAGGTCGTGGCCCGCAAGCCCTTTTTGGAGCAAAAGGCGGGCATGCTAGTGGTTAACGTTGACCAGAGCATCACCGGACAGGGCGGCACCGTGATTGATATGCTGCGGAAGGTGCCGGGCATCGTAATTGCAGGCAACCGCATCCAGATGGCCGGAAAATCCGGCCTGACCATCCTCATCGACGGCCGGCCAACGAAGTATATGGACATTCAGAGTCTACTGCGGGATATGCCGGCAGACAACATCAAGTCCATCGAAGTCATCAGTCAGCCCGGCGCACAGTACGATGCGGAAGGATCTGGCGGCGTAATTAATCTCGTACTGAAAAAGAACAGCTTGCTGGGCACCAACGGATCCGTGTACGTCGGCGGCGGCTACGGCGAGCGGGCGAAGTACCGCGCGGGCGGTCAGCTCAGTCACCGTGCCGGCAAGCTCAACCTCACCGGAGGGGCCAGCTGGAATCGTAACAGCTGGGTAGAGGGCCTGGACCTCATCCGCCGTTTTGATGATCGGACCTTTGTGCAAACGAACCGAGATTTCGGCATACCGAAATCTTACAGCCTTCGCGGCGGTGCCGATTATGACCTGACCGACCGACAGCGCGTCGGCCTCAACGCAAGGTATAACTGGGGGCAGTCTCCCCGCTCCGCCAATAACGCAACCGATGTTCTCAGCCCGGAGACCGGAGAAGTCCTGGAGTCTTTCACAACCTCCGCCGAACGTACCCGCCCCTGGACAAGCCTCAACCTCGATGCTTTTTACCGCATCAAGCTGGATACCAGCGGGCAGGAGATCAACTTCGACGCAAGCTACAACCGCTTCACGCGCGACGGCCGGGTAGAACTTAAAACCTTTGGTGCTGACTTCCCGGACCGAGTCAATCTGGAGCCTTCCAGCGCAGACATTGTCTCCGCCCAGGTAGATTACAAAAAGCCGCTGAGCCAAACGCTTATCTTCAAAGCCGGTGCCAAGGCCAGTATGGCGGAACTGGACAATGAGCTGCTGGCCCGCTTCAGCCAGGCCGGCGAAATGGTGATCGATGAGAACCTGAGTAATCAGTTCCTCTACGACGAGAACATCAAGGCTGCCTACACCAGCATCGGCTGGGAAAAGGGCGACCTGAGTGCCAACTTTGGCCTTCGCTTCGAAGACACCCAAATGGAAGGCTATAATGTAACGCTCGACAGCTTCAACAACCGCAATTTCAGCCAGCTTTTCCCTTCGCTCAGTTTCAATGCTCCCGCCTTTGGCCCCATTGGTGTATCCGTTGCCTACAGCTACCGGATCGAACGGCCGAGTTACTATGACCTTAACCCTTTCGTGAGTTACCTCGATCCGCTGACCTTCGAGAAGGGCAACCCCTTCCTGCGGCCGGAGCTTATTCACAGCGGGCAGTTCAGCCTGACCTATGAGAAGCAACCCTTCTTCAACCTGAGTTATGACTATACCAGCGACGTGATTGCCGACGTAACCGAGCAGGATTCAGAGACGGGCGTTGCCTTTCAGAACACCGTCAACCTCGACCGCTACATCCGGTACGGAGGCAGTCTTTTCCTTCCACTCGACTTCATCGCCAAGCCCATTTCCGGCTACATCGGCGGGATGCTTTTCTACAACGACTACACCTCTGACTACCTCGGTGGCCAGTTGGATCAGGACCAATGGAGTTTCACCGGTTTCTTTCAGGTGAATGCTCAGCTACCCGGCGACTGGAAGGGGGAAGTTTCCGGCTGGTACCAGGGCAAAGGCATTGAAGGAATCATCCGCTCCGAGCCCCTGTACGGGATTTCTGCCGGCGTGGAAAAGGATTTCTTTGATGATCGGCTTAACTTCATCCTCAGCGGCGACGGCATTGTTCAGAAATTCTTTACCGGCACCATCCGCTATCAGGAACAGAACCTCGACATTCGTTCCATCTGGGAAGCACCAGTGGTGTCCGTAAAGCTCACGTACAAATTCGGCAACCGCTTCCTGAAGAAGAACGAAGGACGCCGGAGTTCGGCCAGTGAGGAACGGGGGAGGTTGAATGATTAGGGTTATTGGTCTGTTGGTTCGTTGGTCTTTTGGGGCTGCCGCATTCTGGAGGTTAAACAATGGTTGCTATACGACTGTAAAGCTTATCGTTATCCTAACATTCCAATAAGGCTGGCAGGGCTTATTTGGGCGGGCTACCTTTATGCACACACCTGAAAGACCACATGAACATGGCCAAACGAACCCTAACCTTTTTCTTTCTGACTATTTGCATCAGTCTGCTAAATGCCCAGGCCGAAGACCACTGGGCGGTCAGCCTGCGGGCAGGCTTTGGTAGCACTACGGCGGATGAAGCCATTACCCAGATAACCCTTATTTCCGCAGAAGATGAAATCGTTCGGGAGGTAGACATGGGAATGATGGCCGGCTACACCGGCGGCATCGATCTCCGGCTGGCGACCACCGATAAGTACCTCTTTTCTGCCTCGCTGGATGTGCTCGACGTGAGTGATCGCTCACAGGTATATGCCAACACGAATGGCTTCATCGATGACGGTCGGGGCAGGCAAATTACGGAGCAGAACAGTTATCTAGCGGCCACAGCGGCCATTGGCGTCCACTATCGAATTACAGAGGACGACAGCAAACTCGACTGGCAGGTGGGGGGGGTGCTGACTTATTCCTGGTTTACGCACAACTACAAATCAGCCTTCACCGTCATCACCTCTGGCGGCGATGCTTTTTCAACTTCCAACGTGTTTAGCACCCGAAACTCCGGTAAACGCGAAGGACTTGCCGTTGAAATGAAAATAGCTTATCTGATCACACCCCGGATCGGCCTCGGCATCACTGGCCGCTATGGTCTGGAAGGCCGGGAATTTAACCGGGCAAGGATGCTGGCACTGGGCGTTCAGTACAGTTTCGGAGAGTAAGGAAATGAGGGCGCGAACGCAGGTGCAAGGGAAGGTTGAAGGGCAAGGTCTTCCCCGGAGGTCTTTTGTATTCACCGCTGCTGTCAGCGAAAGGCTACCGCCGCTGGTCGATTTTATGCAGCATCAGTCGTCCGATGTTTTGGGCCCGCTGGACGGCCAACTCCGCCTTCTCTCCAGCAAAAAGCTCTTTTACGGTCTCTTCCCACATTGCTAACCAAGCCCCGAATTGCACCTGCGTCAGCGCCGTCTTTTCCGCCAGCTCAAGGTGCTTCCGCATTGGGTTCCCACGATAGACCATATTCCCCAGCAGGACACTTTCCCAGAAATCACCAATGACGGGCAAGTGAGCTTCCAGATTGAGCTTCGCTACCTCGGTGAAGATGTGGCCGATGGTGGGATCGGTCGTTGCTTTGGTGTAAAAGGCCGCTACGAGTTGGTCGATGTCCTGGCGGTGGGTTATGTCGGTCATTTCTTAGGTATTTCAGGCTTATGACAATGTTCGGCGATTTGCCGCAAAAAACCCGCCTCATCCTTAAAAGCAATCAAATTCCCGTCCGGGTCTTTGAATTTGGCCACCCTGCCCCAGTCGTGCTCCTGGTAATCAACGTCGATGCCACGGGCGGCGGTGGCTTCAGCGGCGGCTTTAACGTCCGCCACGTTTAGCCGCAGGCAGGTGAAGGTTCGGGGTTGATCAGCGGGCAAATGCAGGTACTCCGGCCGATCTTCCCGCTCGACCATCAGGTAAGTTCCGTAGCATTCATAGCAAGTCAGCATCTCGTTGGCGAAATAGACGGGCAATTGCAGCTTTTTCCCGTAGAAATCAAGACAGGCTTCGTAGTTCCTGACGTAGAGGACCTGGCCGGTGTGGAGGACGTTGTGCATATCATCGTTAACGTTCCCGGACCCGGTTTAGATGACATCCCAAAAAATTACAGATAACCCAGCCGGGTGAGGGCCAGCCGGGTAACCGCCACCCGCACCGCAGCAAATCCATCCATTTCAAATCCAGCCCCCGGTTCCACATTCGTGGCGAAGTAATAGACCTTTCCTCCTCGCTCTACAAAGCCAACGAACCAGCCATTGTTCTTCTCTCCATCTATTGACCAGCCCGTTTTTCCGCTCAGGGAGTAAGCTTCGGTCTGCTCCCTGAGCATGATTTCCCGGATAGCCGCCTGTGTCGTCTTCTTGATGGGAAGCTCCTCATGATAAAGGCGCCGCAAAAACTGAATCTGCTGGTAGGGCGTAATACGGGATTCGCCCCGCAGCCAGAAATTGTCGACCGCAGCAGCGTCGAAGACCATTTCCGGGTAGCCCAGTCGCTCCAGTTCTGAGCGCATCTTTTCCGGGCCGACCGCCCGCGCTACTTCCTGGTAACAAGGCACGCAGGAAACGGAATAGGCTTGCTTTAGGGTCAGGTCCTGCTCCCAGGCATCCAACCAGCGGTCCGTGCCGTCCCACGGAAAAAGGTGTTCCGGTCCGGAAGCTATACCGGTTTCCAGGGCGATGATGGTGTTCGGAATTTTGAAGGTAGAGGCGGGGAGTTGGCCGGTGTAGGCCCTTTCCAGATCGTTGAAATATAAAGCGTTCTCCTGTTCATCAAAGATCAGGACCGTCCCGTCTAATTTGAAAGAATCGAGCAGGTGCTGAAAAGTAAGGTCTTCGATGTGCAGTAGCTTGCCAACCTTTTTTTCAACGGGTGTTCCTTCGGTCACAACCTGCTTTTCTGATTGGGATGATTGGCAGTTTAGCATGACAAATAGTAAGCTGACTGGCCATAGAAATTTCATTCAGTGTTGATTTCAAGTAATTAATGTCAGCGGCTGAAGCCGTGGCTACTGTTCAATCACCGCCCGTACGCTACCCTTCAGCAACAGCCGCCGCTTGGCCTCCTCGTAGGGAATGTCCAGTGCATCGACGATCATCTTCGTTCCCCGGTCCACGAGCTTAGCGTTGGAGAGTTGCATGTCGACCATGCGGTTATCTTTCACGCGGCCGAGGCGGATCATCGTGGTGGTGGTGATCATGTTGAGGATCAGCTTTTGAGCGGTACCGGACTTCATGCGGGTGCTGCCCGTGACGACCTCCGGGCCGACGACAGCGACGATGGGGTGATCAGCGTGTTCGGTGACGGGCGCTCCGGGGTTACAGGTCACGCAGCCCGTAAGGATGCCGCGTTCCCGGCAGGCCTTCAGCCCGCCTACGACGTAGGGCGTGGTGCCAGAGGCAGCGATGCCAATCAGGGTATCGTCGGGGCCGATGTTGTGCGCTTCGAGGTCGATCCAGCCCTGTCCTTCAGCGTCTTCGGCCGACTCAACGGGGTGGCGGAGGGCATGGTCTCCGCCGGCGATGAGGCCCACGACCCACTCGGGTGGCACGCCGAAAGTGGGTGGGCATTCACTGGCGTCCAGTACGCCAAGGCGGCCACTTGTTCCCGCGCCGGAGTAAAAGATGCGGCCACCGCGCTGCATGCGCGGCACAATGTCCTCCACCAGGGCCGTCAGCGCCGGAATGCACTTTTCCACCGCCAGGGCAACCTTCTGGTCTTCTCGGTTGATCTTGGTCAGCAGCTCCAAAGTAGATTGCTGCTCCAGGTGGCGGTAGGGGCCGGGTTGTTCGGTGATCTTTTGCATGGGGCGAAGGTAAAGGTTGACAGCTATACCCACCCTGAAAGCCAGAACAGCGTACTCTGGAAATATCTGTCCTGCTTCCTGCATCAACTACCTGCCGGTAAAGAGGTGTCAATATTCCGGTCGTCCACCGCCCCGTCTGCCGGATTTGGCATTCCGGCTACTTCAGCAGCCCCATAATTTAATGTGGCACGGAAATTGCGGGAGAACCTAACCAACCTTCGGGTGTTATTTTATCTATACTGAATTAACGGGCTTTACCACCCGCCCCAGAAATAAGCAATGTGAGCCAACCCAAGATCTCCATCAATATGGACAACCGCGGATTCGACGACGACCAGGATCTTTTCCCCTTCATCGGTACCGAAGAAGGCGACGAAGAAATGAATGCTGCCGAAGTGCCCACCATCGTCCCCGTTCTTGCCCTTCGCAACTCTATACTCTTTCCAACTATCGTTATTCCGATCAACATCGGTCGTGACCAATCGATTAAGGCCATCAATAAAGCCCAGGAGACTGACAAATGGGTTGCTGTATTCAGCCAGCGTGACCTTAAAGAAGAAAATCCCTCCGGCGACGACCTTTACGAGGTCGGCACCCTGGCCCGGATCCTGAAGATGCTCCGTATGCCCGATGGCAGCCTGACCGCCGTCCTCCGTGGCCGCCAGCGAATCCGGCGCAAGGCACTCACACAAACCGAGCCATTTCTGGCCGGTGAAGTAGAACTGCTGAACTACATCCCCCCAACCGATCCGCTTACTTTCCAGGCTACTATCGACAGCGTTCGTCATAGCGCCGGCCGTGCCGTTGAGCTGAGTCCCAACATCCCTACGGAGGCTAAGATGATGCTCGACAATATCGACATGCCAAGCCACCTGCTCAATTTCATCTCCAGCAACCTGAACGCAGAGATGAACGTAAAGCAGGAAATCCTGGAAACTGCCGACCTCGGAACCAAGGCTAACCGTGTCCTCACTCAGCTCCAACAGGAACTCCATATCCTGGAAATCCGTGACCAGATCGAGAACAAGACCCGGGGCGACATCGAAGAGCAACAACGACAGTACTTCCTGAACCAGCAAATGAAGGCTATTCAAGAAGAACTCGGCGACAACCCCAACCGCGAAGCGGTTGAACAACTCGAAAAACGAGCCCTCGAGAAACAATGGCCCGAAGAAGTAGAAAAGGTTTTCACCCGCGAGATCACCCGCCTAAAGCGGATGAACCCTCAGGTAGCCGAGTACTCAGTACAACTCTCTTACCTCGAAATGTTACTCGACCTGCCGTGGCAGGATTACACCGAAGACAACTTCAACCTGAAAGCCGTCGCTAAGGTCCTCGATGAAGACCATTACGGACTCGAAAAGGTTAAGGATCGCATCCTGAGCCACCTCGCCGTCCTCAAGCTGAAGGGCGATATGAAGGCGCCAATCCTGCTGCTGCTTGGCCCCCCCGGAGTAGGTAAAACGAGCCTCGGTAAAAGCGTAGCCGAAGCATTGGGCCGCAAGTACGTGCGTATGAGCCTGGGTGGGCTACACGACGAAAGCGAAATCCGGGGCCACCGGAAAACATACATCGGCGCCATGCCCGGTCGTATAGTGCAGTCACTCAAAAAGGTTGGCTCCGCCAACCCGGTGTTCATCCTCGATGAGATCGACAAGGTCGGTCAGAGCCACCGCGGAGATCCCTCCAGCGCACTCCTGGAAGTCCTCGACCCTGAACAAAACACAACCTTCCACGACAATTATCTTGACCTGGACGTAGACCTTTCGAAGGTAATGTTCATCGCTACCGCAAACAACTTCAGCGCCATCCAGCCGGCTCTTCGTGACCGTATGGAAATCATCAACCTCAGTGGTTACTCCGCCGAAGAGAAACTTGAGATCGCTAAACGCCACCTTGTTCCCCGGCAGCGCAAAGACCACGGTATCAAAGCGAAGCAGGTCAAAATTCCTGTGGCGACCCTGAAAGCGGTTATCAGTGGCTACACCCGCGAGAGCGGAGTCCGCAGCCTCAACCGTCAGGTCGGCGGATTGATGCGCTACGCTGCGAAGCAGATTGCAATGGAGAACGCAGAAAAGGTCGAAATCAAGCCGGAACTGCTGGAAGAGATCCTCGGCCCGGTGAAATTTGAGCGCGAACCTTACCGCGTAGGCAAGCTTCCTGGCATCGCTGTAGGACTGGCCTGGACGCAGGTCGGGGGAGAAATTCTCTACGTCGAAGCCAGCCTCAGCCCCGGCAAAGGTGGGCTTACCCAAACGGGTAACCTCGGCCAGGTCATGAAAGAGAGCGCCATCACGGCCCGCTCTTTCCTTAAGGCAAACGCGGAGGAGTTTGACATCGATATGGACAGGATAAAGGAAAACGATATTCACATTCACGTGCCGGAAGGAGCAACGCCCAAGGACGGACCGAGTGCAGGTATCACGATGCTTTCCGCAATGGCAAGCGCCTACACGGGCCGTCCGATCAAGCCTTACCTGGCAATGTCTGGTGAGATCACCCTGCGTGGTCGCGTACTGCCCGTAGGCGGTATCAAGGAAAAGCTACTTGCTTCCCGCCGCGCGGGAATGAAGACCGTCATGCTCAGCAGAAAAAACGAAAAGAACGTCCGCGAAATCGAAGAACGGTACCTCAAAGGCCTCAAAATCCACTACGTGGACACCATGAGGGAAGTACTTGAATTTGCCCTGAGCTGATTTTTCTTTCCGAAAATCTGAAGAATTTGTCCGTACTTTTCGGGCAACATCTGACGTAAACCTGGCTTCGCAAGCGGATTTCAGTCGCAGACTGATCAGGGACTGCGGTGGAATTTATTGTCTAATAATTCGTTAATCCTTTGCCTCGTTCCAACCACAGGCCCCTTTCAGGTGTCCTTTAATTTAGGAAACAACATCCCACACCGCTTTATGAAGTACCTCCTCCTACTCTGCTTTTCTGTCTTTTCTTTCACCTGCGTTCGCGCCCAATTAGTAGACCAAAACGGTGAAGATCTCGTCCAGTTTTCAGGAATGGTGCTCGATGGAACCAATACCCAGCTCTACCCGATCCCGTACGCAACGGTACTGATCAAGAACGACGGACGCGGTACTTACGCCAACTTAGACGGCTTCTTCAGCATCGTGACGCACAAAGGTGACACCGTCGTTTTCAGCGCGCTTGGCTTTGAGGAGGCGACTTACATCGTGCCGGATACGCTGCAGGACGACAAATACAGCATCGTACAGTTGATGACCAAAAACGACATCGATCTGCCTACCGCAGTCGTTTTCCCCTGGCCCAGCCGGGATCACTTCAAGCTGGAATTTCTGGCGATGGACGTTACGGATGAGTTACAGACCATCGCGTCGAATAACCTGAGTGCCGACAAACTCGAAGAACTACAAAAAACAGTCCCCATGTCTGGTGCCGAAAACGGTAGCTATTACCTCCGTCAGCAAGCACGGCAGACGTACTACATCGGACAGAGGCCTCCTATGAATATCTTCAGCCCGGTAGCCTGGAAACAGTTCTTCGACGGGTGGAAGCGGGGAGACTTTAAGAAAAAGGATGACTAACTTCCCCTTCCGGGCTACCAGATTTCACGGGGGCGCGAACGCAGGTGCAAAAAACGTTATTTAAGGGCAGCGTTTGCAACGTCGCCTGACGTTATTCTGCGGTTACTGATGGTTTGCAACGCAACTATCCGGCCCGGCAATCAGTTAATAAGGCATGAGTGCTCCCGCCAACCAAACCGGACCAGACACCCCTACCCTTCTGGTTTACGTCTGCCTTTACTTTCTGGTCGCCAGTCTTTTCCTGCGCCTTTCTCCCGGTATTGGCGTCGTGCTTTTCCTTCTGGGCATTATCGGCCTCGCCGCCTGGTTCGGAACCTCATGGTTCCGTAAGCATCGCAGCGAAAAACCCAACCCCAACGACTTTGGCTACCGCATTGGTCAGCGTTACGAAGATTGCCGCCGGAAGGAAGAACGTTTCAGAACCGAAGCAGAAGGCATCCGTAACAGCATTGCTACCCTGCGCGACGACATCGAACGCAGTTCTTCTGCCGACGCAGGAGAAGTGGAACGCGCCCAAAAACTGATTACCGAGTTCGAAGCCGAATTCAACCTTCGCCATGCCAAAGCTTCCTTTTTTGCCGATTGCGCCGCCAAGCTGAAGGCCCTCCTTGACCGCCACAAACTGCAAGAGTCCATCATCGCACGCAAGAAAGAATTGGATGCGCTTCGGTCCACCAATTTCGACGACGAGGCCGCCCTCGAAGAAACCCGCTACCACCTCGAGCGCGACACGATCGAACTGGACACGATCGCCGAATTGAGTAAAGAAGCTTTTGCCAGCTTCAAAGCAGAACAAGCGGAAGAATTGCGCCTCCGCCTCGAGAAATTGAGGAGCGAATTGTAGCCTCTCCCCACTCAAAAAAATCCTCGGCAAGAAAAAGTTTTCACAAACACTTCCACATTTTGCGCAGAGGTACTATCTTTGCGGTCGCTTAAGCGCAGAATGCTGTGCCCACTGCTTTTTCAATTCTTAATATCTGATGTATTTTATTGCTCCTCTAAGCAATATTGCTTTTTGACCCTTGTAGTTCTTACCGACAACAAATCAGACGTCAGACATCCTACGGCCCGTTCGTCTATCGGCTAGGACGCCAGGTTTTCATCCTGGTAAGAGGGGTTCGATTCCCCTACGGGCTACTAAACCGCTTTGCGGTTTTAATTAGTAATTCTCGGCTTCTGATTCAGCGTCTGCAACGGCGACAGCTAAATCAGGATTCAAACTTCGAGAATTCAAAACCATATATCCTACGGCCCGTTCGTCTATCGGCTAGGACGCCAGGTTTTCATCCTGGTAAGAGGGGTTCGATTCCCCTACGGGCTACTAAACCGCTTTGCGGTTTTAATTAGTAATTCTCGGCTTCTGATTCAGCGTCTGCAACGGCGGCAGCTAAATCAGAATTCAAACTTCGAGAATTCAAAACTATACATCCTACGGCCCGTTCGTCTATCGGCTAGGACGCCAGGTTTTCATCCTGGTAAGAGGGGTTCGATTCCCCTACGGGCTACACTTTCAATAGCTTCATTTCCGCAAGGAGGTGAGGCTATTTTTAGTTTTACAGCAGTTCTTCGGGGCCCCAGTCCGGCAATTACGGCCAGAAAGTGTAAAAATTACACTAAGAATGCAATTTAATCGTTCCAAGAAAGCTTGGAATTTACCCCAAGGGTGTACATTTGGACTACTAAAAGCAAAGTGATTGGACTGAGACCATAAAATCAAAGCCCTTATCTTTGCGCCTTCTTAAGCAGAGTCGGCAGGTTACAGTAATTGGTCATCCAACATTCTTTGCACCTGCGTTTGCGCCCAAATTTCAACAGACCAATAGCTCCTAAACAAAAAAGAATTCTCAATCATGGCAAGAATTGCAATTAACGGTTTCGGCCGTATCGGACGAATTACCCTCCGCAACCTTCTCGAAAAAGGACTGGACGTTGTGGCCATCAATGACCTGACCGACAACGCCACCCTGGCGCACCTCTTCAAGTACGACTCTGTACAGGGGAACTACCCAGGCGAGGTAAAGAGCGACGACGATTACATCTACATCGATGGCAAGAAAATTGACGCGCTCAGCCAGCCCGACCCAAGCAAGCTTCCGTGGGGAGAAATGGACGTTGACGTTGTACTTGAGTGTACTGGTCGTTTCGTACAGAAAGAAAAAGCCAACCTTCACATCGAGGCGGGTGCCAAGAAAGTACTCATCTCTGCTCCTGCTAAAGGAGATGTTGCCACCGTTGTTCTTGGTGTAAACGAGGAAGTACTCAACGCTGAGACCAAGATTTACTCTAACGCCAGTTGTACTACCAACTGTCTGGCTCCCCTCGTGAAAGTACTCGACGATGCCTTCGGTGTTGAGCAGGGTCTGATCACTACGGTTCACGCTTACACTGCTGACCAGAACATCCAGGATGGTCCACACAAAGACCTTCGTCGCGCCCGTGCTGCGGCAGTCAACATCATCCCAACCAGTACTGGTGCCGCTAAAGCTGTAGGTCTGGTGCTTCCTCACCTTGACGGCAAGCTCGACGGTGGTGCCATGCGCGTGCCGGTTCCTACCGGTTCCCTCACCGACCTCGTCGTGAACCTCAAGACCGAAGCTACCGTAGAAGAGATCAACGCTGCCTACAAGAAAGCCTCTGAAGGCTCAATGAAAGGTATCCTCGCTTACGTGACCGATCCTTACGTGAGCTCCGACATCGTTGGTAGCAAGTACAGCAGCCTTTATGACGAAGGCCAAACCAAAGTTATCGGCAAACTCGTAAAAGTGGTAAGCTGGTACGACAACGAAGCTGGTTACTCTGCTCGTCTGGCTGACCTGTGTGAGCGCATTGCAGCAATGTAAATCGGCACACTAGTAGCTAGGGAACTAGTAGCTAGACGCTAGAAAGCTAGGAACCGGGCAACCAGTTTCTAGCTTTCTAATTTCCGAAAGCCAGCTCCCCAGTTTTCTACACACAGGTGAATCAGCCGCACAAGCCCCCCCACCCTCTCCGGTGTGGTCTCTGCCGGCTGGATCATCAGTCCACTTCCAACTCCCAGTTTCTAACTCTAGTTCTTAAAAATATGAACCTTAAAGATTTAAACGTAGAAGGCAAAAAAGTCCTCGTTCGCGTAGATTTCAACGTGCCCCTCGACGGTGAAAAAAACATTACCGACGATACACGCATTGCCAAGGCTGCTCCTACCATTCAGTATCTTCTGGAAAACGGCGCTGCCGTAATTCTGATGAGCCACCTTGGCCGTCCGCAAAAGAAACTAAAAGAGGACGGTACCGTTGACCGCGAAAAATTCAGCCTTGCTCCCGTTGTTACTACGCTGGAGGACTACGCCGGATGTCAGGTGCAGTTCGTTCCCGATACCATCGGAGAAGAAGCCAAAGCTGCAGTTGAAGCCCTTGAACCGGGCCAGATTCTTCTGCTGGAGAACACCCGCTTCTACGCAGGAGAAGAAAAAGGCGACGAAGACCTCGCTAAGGCGATGGCTGACCTGGCCGACGTTTACGTCAACGATGCATTCGGAGCCGCTCACCGCGAGCACGCTTCTACCGCAACCGTAGCCCGGTTCTTCGACGCCGACCACAAATCGTTCGGTTTCCTGATCGCCGCCGAGCTGGAGGGCGCAGAAAAACTGCTCAACAACCCTAACCACCCGGTAACCGCCATCGTGGGCGGAGCGAAAGTATCCGACAAAATCCTCCTGCTGGAGAAATTGCTTGACTTCGCCGACAACATCATCATCGGCGGAGCGATGGCTTATACCTTCAGTCTCGCTCAGGGAGGAAAGGTTGGCAACTCCCTGGTGGAGCGCGATAAAACCGACAACGCCATGGCCCTGCTGAAAAAAGCGGAAGCCAACGGAACCAAAATCTACCTGCCGGTAGACACAAAGGTGGGCAAAGAGTTTGCGAACGAAACACCCTCCGACATCGTAAAAGCCGGTGAGATCGGAGACGAATGGGAAGGCCTCGACATCGGCCCCGAATCCATCAAAAACTTCAGCGATGTCATCGCTACCAGCAAATCGATTCTCTGGAATGGCCCCATGGGCGTATTCGAGATGAGCAACTTCGCTATTGGCACCAACGCCATTGCCGAAGCGGTCGCAAAAGCGACCAAAGAAAACGATGCTTACAGCCTTATTGGCGGCGGAGACTCTGTTTCAGCCATCAACCAGGCCGGTCTGTCCGATCAGGTATCCTTCGTATCTACCGGTGGCGGAGCCATGCTCGAGCTGCTGGAGGGCAAGGAACTGCCCGGTATTGCTGCGATTAAATCGTAACAGTCTTAAAGTCTGTTGTACCGAAAGGGGCTGTGCCTCCGACTCTGGTAAACTCCCAATGCGACTTGAAAACGCGCCGGGGAGGTACCTGAGTGGGAGGCACGCCCTTTTTTCGTTTAGCGCAATAGTGTAAAGCTGCCAGCGTAAGGCAGTACTGCACCGTCCAGGAAGCGAACGGAAGCAGTGTAATAATATACTCCGTTTCGGGCGGGCTCACCGTCTGTGCTCCCGTCCCAACCCGAAGCGGCAAGGTTAGGCTCCAGGTTCTCAGCGCCGAAGACCTGGCCTCCCCACCGGTCGAAGATATTCAGGCTGTTGATCGCAGTCACGTTGGGTACTGCAGCGAAGAGCGTAAAATAGTCGTTGATGCCATCTCCGTTGGGAGAGAACGCATTGGGAGGATATACTTTCCGGTTTTTCACCACCACGTAGCGCAATGAATCGCGGGCTTCGCAGCCCCGAGGGGAGGTAGCAACGAGATATAAAGTCCCGCTTTCAGCGGGAGTGAAGCGAGCTCCGTCGCAATCCTCCGTACAATCGACAAGACCCGGAGGGCTGAAGTTATAAGACGTCACGGCATCGTTGGTACCATCAGTAAGCAAAATGCTTTCGCCAAGGTCTACCACCCGGGGTTCTCCCATTTCGATGGCAAAGGGATTAGGTGTAACTAAACTGATCGTCCCCTCTTCCGCACAGCCATAGCGGTCTGCGATGCGGTAAGCGAAGTCTCCTTGCCCCAGGCCAGTGATGGAGGTACCCAGGCTGCGGGTCATGCCGCCGAAGGTAAAGCGGAACGGCTCCGTTCCGTTGTTCACCTGCACAAGTTCTACACTACCATCGGTGAGGTAGGAACAACTTGGGTCCGTAACGGTAAAGTCGCCGGTGATATCCGGATCAGAGACCACCGTTAGCCGTAGGGTAACAATACTGTCGCAACCGAGGGATGAAAGTAACGTATCCACCGACACGCCGGTTTGGCGGTATTCAGAAGCACCTACGGCAACCATCATTCCCTCACAAATTGTATCCACGACTTCGTAGCGCTTGGGGATAACGTAAACCGTTTTCACATTAGAAACGACCCGGCATTTGTTATTGGTCAGGTTTACCGGCCCGTTGGCCAACAGGTAGCGGTAGTAGTAGAACCCGCTGGTTCGCCCGGTATGGGTAAAGGTCATCCCCATTTCTCCGGGAAGATCCTGCCAGGTCACTCCGTCGTCGAAGCTTTGCTGCCACTGCAGTTGGGGGTCGTCGTATTCACCTCCGGTGATCTCTGAGGTGAGAACCGCAGGCTCACCATCCTCGCAAATGCTTAGCATTTCCTCGCCGGCGATGCGGGCCAGCGGCCCGCAGGCACGAAAAGAGATATTATCGATGGCCAGGTCGTTGCCGTTGCCACCGGGAGCATTGTTGCTCAGGGCCAGTACGACAGACGTTTGACCAGGAGCCGTCGTAAACGTGAAGCCGTAAGTATTCCACCGGCCCGTTTCGCCGATGGCCCCCGACGTGAAGCGGGTTACATCGTCGATGCTGAAACTTACGTTTGGTGTCAGTCCGTTAGAGCCCGGACTCAGGATATTCCGCACATCCGCAGAAAACTGGTACAGGGTGTTTTCACAGAGATCATCCACCTGCTGTTCGTAGAACTTACCCGGAGAGAAGGCCGCATTGACAACCATCATGTAACCATTCGGATCATTGCTGTTATCCGAGAAGGCATCCCAGGAGGGGAAGATGTAAGACCACGCGCCCATATCATTGGTGATGGTGTAGAAGCCGTCATTGGGTGGCGGATTGGGCTGGTAAAGAAAACCAGGAGCGATGCCGGGATCGGGTGTCAGGATGTTAGCAGTACCGCTACCGAAATCACCCGCTTCAAAAATGTTTTCTCCGAGGTTGCCGGAGCATTGCTGGGCGGACAAGCAGGCCGCCAGGGTGGTCAGAACGACCAGAAACAAAATTTTATGACTCATGGGTGTATTAGATCGACAAGTAACGCTAAGAAACGTGAAGATAAGTATTCCCACCATGCCTCAATGCCTACCCTTCCACTTTACGGTAAAACCCAATAAAGCTGCAGTCCCCACACCAAACAGAAAGAACGGATAAACAACGGAGGCCAGAGGATACCACTTCATGGCTTTGTTTTGCCCGAACCGTATCATCACCGGCCAGAGGCAGATCAGATCAATAAGTGCTTTACCTGCCCACAGCACAAGAACGAGGCGCGGCCGCAGGTGCAAGGGAAGGCTAATGAAAGAGATTACGATGGCGGCAGACAGGGAAAAGGCAAGTGCCTGAGCAAAGCTGAGCTTTGCGTTATTGTAATTCCCCGCCTTTCCTGCCCACCGAAGCCGTTGCCGCCAGAGTGCCAGCCAGCCGTTTACCGGCCGGGTCGTTACCGCAGCCCCGGCAACGTAGTGGGTTACGGGAGGAGCAATTGACTTAGAGACAGAAACCTGTTTTGTTGCCGGCCAGAGATCCGGCTGGTAAAACTTATGAAGCAACAACACATCGTCTCCCGAAGGCAGATGATCCACTCCTTGGTAGCCGCCGACAGCATTGAACAGCTGACGACGAAAAGCGAAGTTTGCACCATTGGCCAGTGCCGGCCTGCCCTGCCGGGCGGTTGCGGCCGTCAGAAATTGGTACGCAGCCATATCCAATGCCTGATAAGCGTTGCAAAAGCTGTCTGCAGGAGCGATGAGAACCGGCCCAAGGACCACATCTGCACCCGCTGCAAACGCCGCTGCGATGCACGACACCCGGTCTGCGGGCCAGTAACAATCGGCATCGGTAGTGATGATGACATCGGCTTCGGTAGAAGTGATGGCGTAGGTAAGTGCAGCCTTTTTATGAGCAATCACCGGCTTCCCCTTCAGGTAGTCGGCCAGGTGAAGAAGGGTTACTCCGGCAGGCAGCAGCGTTGCTCCGTGATCTGAGGAATGATCGTCGATAAAGATGAGCTCCAACCCTCCGGAATAATCCTGGGCTAAAAGTGATGCCGCGAGGGCGGGCAGGTTCTCGGCTTCGTTGCGAAAAGGAACGAGCAGGGCTATCGTGGGCAAAGCGGAGTTGCTGTCGGGAGCAGGTTGCCGCACCACCCTGCGCCAGGCAGCGAGGCTGAAAAGTTGCCACGCGGTGTACAGCACAAGGATTAAAACAGCGAGTATGGCCAGGGCATCGATCATTCCGGGCAAAGGTAATCTTGCTGGTCTTTAAAGGGTGATCCCGAACGGCGCAATCGTTTTTAAAGGCAGGAGGTTCCCTCTGATGGAGTGCCAGCCTAATGCTTTCTGCACGGTTCTGCTCACTCCGTCCGTAACCTCCCCCTGTCCGTGGGAGCGGGGAGCAAAACCACGATCGTAGAAGGTCAGCACGGATGGACTATCCCCACTAGCAGGAACAGCCTGTTTTTAAAGGTTACCAGTGCTCTGCCCCAACGGGCGGAAAAGCCTTTTTTTCAAAACCATTTTTGCACCTGCGACCGCGCCTCTTTATTCAAACAGGTCATCGTACCTGGTGTCTTTCTTACTGGTGCGGGAGAGGGGTTCTGCCGGAGGAGGCAGCGGTGGCAGTTCTTCGTAATCGATGTCAATATCGGTGGGTTCACGGGGCACTTCTTCAAAATCGGTCCATTCTCCGTTTTGGCGGGCGTCGGCTTCAGCGACTTTTTCTTTCAGTTTTTTGCGGAAGAGGGCGGTACCGAGCAGGTACAGGCCGGTGAGCGGGTAGAGGGCTACGGCCAGAAGTACCGTTACCAGTCCCATTACCCAGTTGCGCTCAAAAAGGCCTTTGATGCTGTTGGCGAAACCGGTAAACACCGTCCGGTCAACGAATAGAGATGCGATAAAGAACAACCAGCCCACTTTGTAGAGCAACCAGAAGATCCAGCCGACAATATTGAAAATGACATAAAGGGCGAACAGACCGATCACCAGGCCGATGATGCCGTTGATGCCATTGAAAGGAGAGCGGGAATTAGACATAGTCTTTTTGGTCTTTAAGTTTGTTATTTTGAGTCAGCGGAGCTTGCCGGAGAGCTATTTTACCCGGTGGCTGGAAACATTGACTGCTTTGACATCTAACAAAATCCTGTGCTACAGGTTTCCTTAAGGTCTGCCAAGCTACCAGCTTTTCCGCCCAATGTAGTCGTTTTACCGTCGTATGGCGATCATGAAGGGTACAGGCCGCCTCAATTTTGTAAATTTGTGCTGATGAAAACTATCTCCTACCTCTTTCTCCTGATGTTCAGTTTTTCACTGGCTGCCCAAACGACCAACATTACGGTGGACGCCAAAGGCTGCAGGACGATGAACCTTTACGCTTTTGACGGTGTGACCTTTGAAGCCATCGAAAGCTTTACCCGTGGTGACGACGGCAAATTCACCCTGGGTGCTTCTACTGAAGGCCCTGTGTTCCGTTACGTTGGCAGCCAGCCCTCCGATGTGCTACCCCTGATTATCGGCGATGATGAGTCGATGACGATTACCGGCACCTGCGGGCGAATGAAAAGTGGCAAAACGACTGACTCACCGATCAACCAGCGCTACCAGGACCTCAAATTGAAATTCCAGGAAAACAACCGGGATTTCAAAAGCACCATGACTGCTTACCAACGGGCCGTAGGCAGCAAAGACTCCACCTCCATCGAGCAGCAAAGAGAGGCGATGGTCGAACTCGACGACCGCAAGCGGGCGCTGCTGGAAAAGACCAAAACCGAAGACCCGCTCCTGCACCGGGTAGTGACGCTGAACACCTACCTCAACTTCATCAACGAGAACAAAGGTCGTTTCCAAAACGAACTCGACTATTTCGTGAATACTTATTTCCAGTTCGTCGACTTCAAGGATGAAGGTTACGGCGATCTTCCCTGGACGTACGAGGGCAACCGCAACTTTGCCAACACATTGACGGGGGCAGTTCCCGGAGAGCAACTCGCCGACATCCTGGGGGCAATCTACAACAGCTGGCCGGAGGGCAGCCGGGCAAAGTTTTTCGCCATGAGCGGCGGCTTCGCCGCCCTGGCCCAGAAGAAACACCCCGCAACCGTAAAACTGGCCGACGCCATCGAGACACAGTACGAAGCCGTATACCCTGGCCAGGTGGCTCAGATTTCCGCTCAGGCGGCCACGCTGCGCACTTTTGCCGTAGGAGCCGAGGCTCCGCTCTTTGCCGGCCCTAACCCGGAAGGTGAAGAAATCAGCCTGGAGAGCCTCCGGGGGAAGGTGGTACTGATCGATTTTTGGGCCAGCTGGTGCGGTCCATGCCGCCGCGAGAACCCCAACGTCGTAAAACTCTACGAAGCCTACAAAGACAAGGGCTTCGAAATTCTGGCCGTAAGCCTCGACAAGACGAAGGATCGCTGGGTAAAAGCCATCGCGGACGATAATCTGACCTGGCTCCACATTTCGGACCTGAAAGGATGGAGAAGCCAATACGCTCAGCAATACGGCGTTTCCAGCATCCCCCAAACCGTCCTGCTGGATCGTGAAGGAAAAATCCTGGCGCGCAATCTCCGGGGCAAGTCCCTGGAAGACAAGCTGGAAGACATCTTTTCTGTAAAAAAATAATGAGCGGAGTCTACCTCGATGTACTCCGGGAACAAGGAGCCTGCGAAGCGAACATGCATTACCACGGACCTGTGTTCTCCGACGTTCAACCATCCAACAACCTGGCGCTTAAAGCGACTGCCTGAGGCAACCTGAACAATAAACATCCACTCAAAAAGGCACCGTTACTTCATAGGATAACGGCCCGGGGAATCAGAGTTCGTGACAAAAAACTGAAATGACAAGAACAAAAAATCAAATAGCCATCGTAGCCGGAGCAATTCTGGTGACTGTAGGTCTCGACCAATGGACCAAGGCGCTGGCCATAGAGCACCTCGAAGGCCAGCCACCGATCTATTACCTCAACGAGATGTTCAGCCTTACTTTCGCCAAGAACACCGGAGCGTTTCTTTCCCTTGGCGAAGACCTTGGCCCCGTGCTTAAGCCTATTTTGCTGAACGCTTTGCCCGCATTGCTTTTAGTAGGCCTGCTGTACTTCATCTTCAAAGAAAAGAACCTCAACCGGTGGCAAACGCTGGCGTTGTCGCTGATCGTGGCGGGCGGCCTCAGCAACATCATCGACCGGCTGCTGTACGGCCATGTTGTAGACATGCTTCACATTCAGCTCACAGATTCTATACAAACAGGAATTTTCAACATTGCCGACATGGCCATCATGGCGGGGATGTTCATCATGCTTCCATTCGTATTCAAGAAAGACGACTTACCAACCGAAGAGGAAAAGGCAAACCACGTTCCGCTCACTCCGGCGGAAGAAACCGTAGTAGAAGTAAAGCAAGAAGAACGGGAATAGTACCGTTCTGGTCATCGATGTTACGTTTAGGCACAAACCTCTGTTCTGCGCCTGAAGAACCGTCTCAGTACGCCACCCCTATCCGGCACCATTGTATTTCGGTTGAGATTAGTCGCAACCAACCCGTTGAATCATAGTATATCCCAAGAATAGTATTCATGAAAATTTCACAATCACTCGTAGTGCTGCTATGCCTTGTGTCGGCAACGCTAACCGCTCAGGTTGAGCAAGCCAACAACTGGCATTTTGGCGATGAGCTCTCCGTAAGTTTCGTGGGAGGCACGCCGGTACTGAACCCACCTTCCGCGATGGAAGCCTTCGAGGGTATCGTATCCATGAGTGACGACTCCGGTCAACTGCTGTTTTACACCAACGGTGGTGGCCAGCCGGCGGACCCGATTTTGCCCGACGAACTTCAACCCAACCCGGGCATCATCTGGAACCGCAACCACGAAGTAATGTATGACATGCGGGGCGAAGAAGGCGGAGGCTACAGCGCCCGCCAGAGCTCGATCGCGATGCCCGACCCTGCCGGCGAAGACGGCGTATACTACCTCTTCACGATGGAAGAAGCCGAGTTCAACGTTGGAGGAGCCATCCCCGGTCAGCCACTCGGGCGCGGACTGTCCTATTTCATCATCGACATGAACCTCAACGGAGGCCTGGGCGGCGTCCGTACGGCAGATCAACGCGTTGTAGTCCCGGCCTACGAAGCACTCGATGCCACACCAATGGCTGATGGTTCCGGCTATTGGATCATCTGCCATAACAACGATCAGGGCGATTCGAAATTCATCGTCGTTCCCCTGACGGCGGCGGGTACCGGCACTCCCGTGGAATACCCGACAAGCAGGGTTTCCGGAAAGATCAAATTCTCCCCGAACGGCCTGTTTATGTTCAACGACCGCAAGCTTTACAGCTTCGACAACGAAACGGGTGCTATCGCATCCGACCCCGCTGACATCCCCGGGGTTTCAAATCAGATTACGTGCTTTACTCCGGATAGTCGCTTCCTCTACACTACAGAAACCCGCGCGGTGATCGGAGAGGTAATCGTACGGTATGACCTTCGCGACCTCAATGAACCGCCCCTGGTACTGGATCGCGTAAACCTTAGCACCGGGGAGCCCGTGTTTCTTACCGCTAATTTCCAGATTGGCCCGAACGGCAACATTTACTTCTTGGAGCAAACCTTCGACCCTGGAACCCTCACCCGCTACGGCCTGAGCGAGATCACCTGTGTCTCCGGAGAAAACCCAATGGTAAACCGTTTCATCATCGACCTGCCGGTAGCGGACGGGGCTGACTTTTTGAGCCAGCACCTCCCCCAGTTTGTAGACGCCATCTTCGCCGTTGAGCCGTCGCCGGATACGATCCGCCTGGACACCACCTTCCTCGCTGCCTGCGACGATGAAGTACTGACACTCACCGCCAGAGATTCAGGGACGAATTACTCCTGGACAACGGGTGACACTACGGCGACAACCGTCGTCTCTGCCGCCGGAACTTACTGCGTCACCGTGACCGGAGACTGCTTTCCCGTGGTGGACTGTCAGACCGTAACCTACGAGCAGACAGGGATCAACGCTGTGGTTATCGGAGAAGACGACCTTGGGTGTGCCGGCTTCCGGTGCGTCGTAGACCTTGATGTTGACGCCGCATTCAGCGGCGTGAAGGTTTCGCTTTACGAGACCAATCCCCTGGGCACCGAAATTCTGGTCGATGAGTTCTTATCCGCATCAGATACGGTGAGCCTCGACAAACCAGAGGACGGGCAGCAGTACCGAATTGAAGTAACCTACGAAAACTGTGGCCAGATCGAGTACCCTCTCATCCTCGACTTTCCCGAAGACGACCGCTTCCGGCCAGAACTCAACGTTACCGCCGACGGCGAAATCTGCAACGGTAGAGACATCACCCTCGAGGTGACCAACGATGATGGCACGCTGGCCATCGCATCCGTCCGTTACGATGACGGGAATACAGATAATCCACGTACCCTTCCTGCTGCGTTCGAGACCGACATTCCCGTCACGGTTTTCAGTGAATGCGGGGATTCTGTAGTCCTGATCTACACCGGGCCTGTTGCTGAATTTTGTGACTGTGACGGCGAAATCCCCGAACTGATCACTCCTAACGGAGACAACGTCAATGATGAATTTCGTTTATATTCTGACTGCCCGGCGGAGGATTACACCCTGATGATATTTAACCGTTGGGGTCAGCCCGTATTTGAAAGTACCAACTACGAACAAGCCTGGGACGGCACTGTAGACGGTTCGCCGCAAAATTCCGATCTTTACCTGTACCGGATGGTCTTCAGGTTTACCGACTCGGACGCAGTTATCGTTCGGGAGGGCCAGTTTAGCCTTGTCCGGTAATCCATTACCCCGGCTAATAATTGGCTGACCCTGGGCTACCTGCTTATGGAAGGGGAACTTGATGATTAAATACTTTCCCGTGAATTATAGGGCACTTGGCATTTTGCTTACGGTTATTTTCTTTTACACTGCGGCCAGCGTAGCTCAGGATACCCTCCGCATTACAGATGCTGCCGGGGTGGCATTGCCCTTCGCCAATGTCCTCCTTTACCCTGAAGAAATCAGTATTGGCCCTGCTGATGAAGAAGGTCGG
Source organism: Neolewinella aurantiaca (assembly GCF_008014675.1). Classification (GTDB taxonomy): domain Bacteria; phylum Bacteroidota; class Bacteroidia; order Chitinophagales; family Saprospiraceae; genus Neolewinella; species Neolewinella aurantiaca. The sequence continues at coordinate 66,426 of NZ_VOXD01000018.1, forward strand.
GTGATCCTGAAGGATGATTTTGCTCCCGAGCAGGTATTCCGGATCAGTTACCTGGGCTACGAAGACGTACTGGCGATGTACCGGGACCTGCAATTTGCGGGCTTTGTGTACGCTTTCGATGATACCCAAATCACGCTTGCCATGCCGGAAGTGATTGGCCGGCGAAACGAGACAGCCAGGGACATGCCCTACCAAACCGAAGCCATCGGACGCTCCGTGATCGCCAAAGCGCAATCGCTGACCACCGCCGATGCACTGGCTGACCTAAGCGGAGTTTTCGTACAAAAATCTCAATTCGGGGGAGGTAGCCCGATTGTGCGCGGCTTTGAGGCCAACCGGGTTTTGCTGGTGGTTGACGGTGTGCGGATGAACAACGCTATTTTCCGGAACGGCCACCTCCAGAACGCCATCTCGGTTGATCCACTGGCCCTGGACCGATTGGAACTGATATACGGAGCCGGTGCGCTGGCCTACGGCAGCGATGCGATAGGTGGAGTGGTTCACTTCAGGACACAGCAACCCGATTTCCATGCGGGAACGCAGGATGCAAAGTGGGGAGTTCAGGGAGCAATGTCGGTAAGTTCAGCGGCTAAGGCATTTAGCCAGGGAGTAAGAATCGAATATAGCCGCCGCAACTTTGCCGCGCTCACCTTGCTCTCAACGAGCTTCACCTCGGACCTGCGCGCCGGCGCCCAAAGACCCTCTGAATACCCCGCCTTTGGTCTCCGGAACGAATACGTCAGCAGGATCGACGGCCAGGACCGGATACTGCGAAACGAACGGCCCAACGAACAGATCGGCACCGGATACAACCAGTACAATTTCCTCCAAAAACTCCGCTTTCGCCTGAAAAACGAGTTAGAGCTCAACGCCAACCTCCAGTACTCCACCACCTCCGACATCCCCCGTTACGACGCCCTGACTGAGCGCCGCAACGACCAGCTCCGCTGGGCCCGCTGGGATTACGGGCCGCAGGCCCGGGCGCTGGCTTCCCTCCAACTGAGCGACCGCAGGGCTACAAAAATCTATGATATTGCCACCTATCTGATCAGTCATCAATTTATTCAGGAAGACCGTATACAGCGTCCGTTCGGAGACCCGCAGGAAGAAAACAGCCTCGTTGATGTTCATGCTACAAACCTGCAAACCGATTTCACCAAAGCCCTCAACGAGCTAACCTTTCATTATGGTTTCGATCTGCGGTACGATCAGGTAAAGAGCGAAACTTTCCTGCGGAACATCGAGACAGGAGACATCACGACTGTTGGCCAGAATAGCCGCTACCCCAGCGCCGGAAGCAGTCTTCTCTCGGGCGGGTTGTACGCTGAGGCCAGCCAGCAATTGGGAGCAAACCTCCAGCTGCGCGGAGGTGTGCGTTGGAGCCGGCAGCGCCTCAACGCCCGCTTCGGGGCGGACGACCCCGTTGCCTGGCCCGAGGCCTACCTCGCGGGCATCAGCAATACCGAAAGCGCGGTTACCGGTACGCTCGGCCTGATCCACGATACCGGCAACCATCGCCTGCGGACGCTGTTCGCTCAGGGATTCAGGGCACCGAACATCGACGATTTCGCCAAGTTCCGCGAAAGCAATGGTTTCATTCAGGTTCCCAACCCCGCCCTGCAGCCCGAACGGTCGAATACCCTGGAGGCGGGATACCAATACGTGTCGGCGGACAATGCCTTCCGGGCGGGTGCTACGGTGTACCATACCTGGCTCAGCGACGCCATCATACGCCGTGACGGTACGTTACCCGACGGGAGCCGGTCCTTTGTGAGTCGGGGAGATACACTTTTTGTTCAGACGAACGTAAACGCCGAGCGTGCTAAGGTCTATGGTTTCGACGTCGATGCCTCGCTGAAGTTCATCACCAACTGGTGGATCGAGACCGCCTTCCACTTTGTCCGCGGCCGCCGCGACCAGCTTGCTCCGGACGGAAACGTACTAACCCTGCCCCAGGACCACATTCCCCCGCCATACGGGAATACAGGGGTCGGCTGGGCCCGTGGCCCCTGGGACCTGAGTTTCCGGCTCCGTTACCAGTTCGCCAAAGAAGTCAAAGACTACGCCGTGGGTGAAATCTCCGGAAACCTGGCCGACGGGTACATCCTGGACCGTTCCGGAACAGCAGACAATCTTGAACTGACTCCTCTGGCCAGCGACGGTCAGTTCAACTACACGGGAGTCTACAGTTGGTGGACGGCAAACCTGTACGCTGAGTACCGACTCAACGATCACTTTACCTTCCGCATAAAAGGAGAGAACCTGCTGGACCGGCATTACCGGACCTTCGGCAGCGGCGTCTCCGCCGCCGGCTTAGACCTTGGGATCGGACTCAGTTGCCAATGGTAAGAGGCGATCGATGCCGGCCGGGGAGAATAGCACAAGTGGGGTGCGGCAGCACACGTTTTACTTATGCAGCAAATCATAGTACCCATCAACGTTGAGGAAACCTTCCTCCTGGATGGAAACCTCCAAACCATGTTCTTTGGCTATGGATACCATTTGGGGAGCCTCAATGATACCTTTAGCCGTAAGCTCTTTGCTTAGTGCCTTCAACAGGGGTAAATGCTGAGCGAGCAGATCGCGGGTTTCCTGTACCAGTCGGACCATCATTGCTTCCACCGCAGCGTCGGTATCCTTCATATCCATCGTGAGGTGGCTGGCCTGCAGGTTGACCACCGATTGGAAGCGTTCGTTGAACCCGAAACGCCGTACAAATTCGATGGCTAACGTTGTTGCCTCCTCCCTGTCGTTACTGCGGCCGGTCGAAGCTTTTTCAGCGCCAAATATTATTTCCTCGGCGATACCGCCAGCAAGGTAAATCCTGATTTTTTTGAGAATGTTTTCTTTTGTCAGGTGCAGTTGGTGAGAGAAAGTAAAACCTCCCGCCTGGCTGCTCGCGATTTTGCTCTTCAGTTGTAGCGGCACCAGCCCCATCAGGTGCATGTATGCCACGGCGTGGCCAGACTCATGGACGGAAATATTCGCTACCACATCCTCCTGATTGCTCCGGCGGATGCTATCGATACGGCCGACGTAGGGGATCGTAATCTTGTGGCTTCCAAAGGAAGCCAGGATCGCCAGGGCTTCGTCGTCGTAGTCAACAGTGATTTCGTCCTCATCCTTCATGATGGCCTCGAACATAAATTGACTCAGGTTAGACTCCAGAATATCGATTACGGAACTGAAAACAGGGCGAACGCCCTGCACTGAGAACACCCCGTTGCGGTAAATCAGCTCGTTGAGCTTTTTTGTGACGTTGACCTTGATGCCAATTTTGCGGAACACGTCCTCTTTGACCCTCGCGACTTCTTTTTCGATCAGCTCTTCGAAATCTTTGCGCCGCAAAGAAGTGTAAATGAGGTGGATGTTACCAAAGCGGGCGACCTGCTCGGGGTAAAACTTCCGGGAGAGCGCATTCTTGATGTCTACTACCGTAATCTTCTTAGTAAAAGCGTGGTAGATATCGGCGTCGATGTCCGTTTCGCTCGTATGCGAAGCCATACTGAAGGCTTCATCGAGGTTGCCGGAGATGATGATCAACGTTTTGGAATGGTTAACTGGTTCGTAAATCTTCTTGCGTCGTTTTACTTCCAGAATCAATTCAATGAGCTCGTCTTCATTCAGGCGGGTGAGCTCAGCTACGGACATGTCTAAGTTGAAAGATTTACGCAAGCGCTTAGCAGACCATGGATCGAGTTTCTGTTCTTCGACCTCTTCCCCGCGTTTACGGGCAGCTGCATTCTGTTGTTTGGTAGTAGTGTAATTGAAGAGAAAATTATCGACGTTCTGCTTGGTCTTACGGCTCAAACGGCCGTCGCTCAGGAGTTCCCAGAAATCAGCAAACTGAGTCTTGTGCAGTGGGCTGCCGTCGTTGTCGATAGTATTGAATCGCTGAATCTCATCGAAGAGTACGATGCCTGGTTGTTCGTCGTTGAGGTCGTTCTCCGCCAGAATCTGGGAGACACTGGACGCCCAGGTCCCACCGGAAGTATTGCTCAGTTCCACCTCGGCAAAGCGGTCCTGATAATCCAGAAACTTGACCATTTTGCGTACAAGGTCAGTTTTGCCGACTCCGGTCATTCCCCAAAGATTGAGAATGATCGGTCGGCTTAAGATTTCGGGCATCAGGTACCAAATCTGGATATAATCGATAAGGCTGTCAATGATTGAGTCTATGCCTACAAATTCTCCTTTGAGGTAGACTTTACAAGCTTCCAGCTTGTTTTTCCGGACGAGCACTTCGGCCTTATCGATCTTTGTCATTTGGGTTTCTTTGGGTGATTTTTTGTTGAACGAACAGGCAAGCGGTGAAGTTGCAAACGCTTCCGGGGGCTGTCCGCACGAATAAGAAGCAATAAACATAAAATTACTTGCAAATCCCATTCTTCGCCACTAGCTTTGTATTTCAAAGCACTCTATGTCAAAGACGATAGCCACCCCCATTAGTGACCTCCGTGAGATCCGCTCTCTTATGGAGCGGAGTCGTTATTTTATGGGTTTGAGTGGTCTTTCCGGAGTTGGAGCGGGATTGTTTGCCCTTGCCGGCTGCTTACTGGTTGTAGCTTACCGTTGGTCTGCGGGTGAAGGTTTACTCTTCATCAGCCGCTCGGTTTATCTTACGTCAGATCATCCCTGGGGCATTGCGCCTCTACCCTTTCTGGTCGTCACGGCTGCGGGGGTGCTGCTTGGCGCAGTAGCCTGCGGCTACTTCTTCACGATGAGACGGGCCAGGCGGCTGGGGCAGGAGCTGTTTCATACCAAAACATACAAACTTGCCTGGCACTTATTTTTTCCTCTCGCTGTAGGAGGTGTATTCTGTCTTGCGCTTATCTACCACGAGCAAGGCGGCTTCATCGGGCCGGCAACGCTTATCTTCTACGGGCTGAGCCTGCTCAACGGCAGCGGCTACGCACGGGAGGAACTCTCCTGGCTCGGTTATATGGAAATCGCCCTCGGCCTGGTCTCCTGTTTTTTCATCGGGTACGGTTTATACTTCTGGGCCGTAGGCTTCGGGGTACTGCATATCGCTTACGGCATCTGGATGTACCGCAAATATGATCTGAAATGAAAAATGCTCCAACTATAACCAAAGTATCTATCGGCGGACTGAATAAGCTGTTCAACCACCGCAGCCGGATGGGCATCATGGCCATCCTGATGGTGAACGAATGGGCCGACTTTGTCTCCCTCCGCGACACCCTGAAGCTAACGGATGGTTCTTTGGCCAGCCACCTCAAAGCACTGGTCAAAGAGAAGCAGATCGAAGTAGAGAAGAAGTTTGTCGACGATAAACCCAAGACCTCTTACCGAGCAACCACCGAAGGAAGAGAAGCCTTTGAAGCACACCTGGCCGAGCTGGAAGAATTCATCAGGTTGGTAGACAATTAATAACTGGTACTGTCTTAGCACCAGCCTTACCCCCCGCAGGGCTGACGCATAGGATTCTATTTTGAGCTTTTAGCTCGAGATCATAGTCGCCACCTAAGAGCTTGCAACCCAAAACGCGTAGCGTTTTCACCAGCCCATCCCCCGTGGGACCGCCGAAGGCAGCAGCGAAGCTCACGGGTTGGGTGGGGATTTAACACGGCCTAACTAGTCTATGCGTTAGCCCTTCACCCCCGGCCCAGGCCGATTCCTCTGAAAAACCGATCACCAGATTCAATTTACTCACGACCAACAACTTTGAAAAATGAAGAACTATCAAATATTAAAAATCCTCGGCGGGATATCTGGACTACTGCTGCTTCTCTACACTACTTACCTGGTGTGGTGCTTGATCGTTCTCTCCAGTATGAATTTTCCTGACTAACCTAAAACCCCATTCAATGAAAACCTCTCTAAAAACCCTGGTGGCTTCCCTTGCCCTTGGCCTCACTTATGCCTTCCTTTTCTTCCACGCCGAGGCGGGGTTGAATATGTTTCTCTTCGACGCTGTCCTGATCGGTTTGTCGCTGTGGGTACGTCCTGATTTAGCGAAGCACAAAGCGTTCGTGTGGTCGGTTGGCGGTTTACTATTTGCGGCGGGCAGTGTCGTGATCGTCCATAGCAATGCGGCGATTTTTGCGCATCACCTGACGTATTTTCTGGTCCTGGGCTTTGCCCAGGCGCGGGAGTTACGCTTCATCTGGTTTGGCCTTCTACTGGGTATAGCCGCGGTGTTGGAAGCACCGGTCAATGCCTTCCGGCGCTGGCGTATCCTTCGCCGTAAAAAAGCGCGTAAAACCACCTCGCGGGCACTACCCTGGCTGAAGCAGGCCTTGGTTCCAGCCTTCGTATTGGTACCGTTTCTGTTGCTTTACGCCGGCGGCAACGATAAGTTTGCGGCGGGGCTGGAGCTGTTTTTTGACGCCTTCAGCAATCTATCGCTGAGCGTAGACGCCTACTGGATGATTGCCCTTACCATCTTCGGCTCGGTGCTTACGCTTGGTTTTTTGCTTCCGCGTCCGGGCACTTCACTTCTGGTGAAACAACAGTCGGGCTTCCGGGACAAACTGATGCGGGAGCGCAAGGAGCAAAGTCAGGTTAACAACGATGTTCTTTACCCTACACGGCACCTGCGACCGCGCCCCCATAAAATGCTCGCCCTGAAGGGTGAATACCTGCAAGCCGTCCTCACCTTTGGCTTGCTCAATTTGTTGCTGGCCGCCGTGAATGCAACCGACCTGCGCTACGTCTGGCTCAAGACCGGCGAACTCTCGGCCGCCACGCTGAGCAGCTACGTACACACCGGAACCTGGAACCTCGTAATCTCCATCGCACTGGCGATTCTGGTGGTGCTCTATTACTTCCGGGGCAACCTCAATTTCCTGAAAGTTACGCCCTGGCTGGCGCCACTGGCTAAACTTTGGGTGGCCCAGAACGCTCTGCTGGCGCTCTCCGTCGGCGTTCGGAATTATCACTATGTCGACGCCTACGGCCTCGCTTTTGGTCGGGTTTACATCGCCTTTGTCCTGCTGCTGATTCTGTTCGGTTTGTACACCCTCTTCCGGAAAGTCCGCGACAAACTCAGCCTTACTTACCTGCTGCACACTAACGGAATGGCCGCCTGGCTCTGCCTGCTGCTCTTCGCCGCCGTGAACTGGACGAACGTAATCACCCGGGTAAACCTGAGCACCCAAACCAGCGAAGAAATCGACTGGGAGCACCTGCGCTACCTACCTAACGACAATACGTTCCTCTTGCTCGACCACCCGGAAGCCGAGATATTGAAACTCTGGAAAGGGCCAAACCCGCCCTATGCGGATTGGCGATCATGGAATTACTCTGACTGGCGGAATATTCAGGCCTTACAGTAGCCGCGGCTTCAGCCGCTGGCTTGGAAAACTGAACTACGATGGACAGAGAACAAATATCTACCTTCTTTTCAATCTCGCTCGGGATTATCACACCATTTGTCGCCAGCCCACTGGTTTACAATTGGTACTTTGATACAAGTGATTTGAGCATGGTGATCTTATTCCCCTTGCTTGTAATATTACTTCCCTCTATTGCTTTTCTGACCGTAATCAACCTCCTGAACGGCTGGAAATGGCCGCTCTTCGGCAATCTGCTTTTCCCGGTACTCACTGGCACTTTCTGTGTTGCAAGCATTGGAAACAAGGTTTTGAAAGATTCGCCCACTATCCTGCTTCATGCCAGATATTACAATGAAGAAGGTTTTGATTTATACCTCAGGGAAAACATGACGGTAAAATGCAAAGAGCACAGCTGGGTTTCCTCAAACGACAAATACGGCACCTATCGACTCAGAAACGACACTGTTTTTCTCCAGGGGATAAACGTACAGTACGGCTTATCTGAAGTCAGCGACACCTTATACTTCAAAGAAGACAAATTGGTCTTCCGATTAGATAAAGAGTGGAGATCGGTACTTGAGAGTGCCATGTACATTGAAGAAAACCGACTAAAATAAAAGCCAAACCAACAGCTGAAGCCGTGGCTACCGAACAAATTTCACCCCTGAATAATCATATAACGTCGCGTCCAGAAAGAACACCTCTCCCGAAATCTTATCCACCACCTTATTATAATCATGATCGCTCCAGAAGGGGTCATTCGTGAGAGCATGCAGCGACTGCCCGAAGACCGTAAGCCGGCCGATCAGGATCTCCTGATCAAGCTGGCCTTTCGTGTCCGCCTGGTCGAGGATGGCGGCGAAGAGACGGGCGTAGCCGACGCAGTTGGCCCGTCCGGATGCCATCACGTCGCGCGGGTTGCCAGACGTAGTGCGCATCACAAAGGAAGCATGTTGCGCTGTTTTTCGCCGGGCGAAGGCGATGATGTCCTTAGCGGAGGCATCGGGGTGCGTAATTGCCCAGCCCGCTGCTCCCCTGCTTATTTCATCCATCTCGTCTAACGGAATAAATAAACGTGTACCCACTGGTTCGTAGCTGACGCAGAAGCGGAATAGTTGGCCGCGGAGCAAGAAGGCCAGAAAAAGGAAAAACAGAATATAGTATCGTTTTTTCACGGCAAGTCTGGCGGCTAAACTTTGGTGGCTTTGCGACGTCTGGCTTGATCGCGACGAATGCCGTCGCGGGCGTAACCTATTCCACCTCGTTGCCTTTAATCGCCGCCGCTACATTCCGGTCCAGTGCCTCGTGCGCGAGCGGCGTGGTGAATTGGTTCAGCTCATCCAGACGTTGGTTGATGGCGTCTTTGTCGTCTCCGGCAACGGCCGTGGCGAGTTTTTCGGCGTAGCCTTCAATGCTCGTCACTTGGTCGGCTTCCAGCCAGTCAGCGTTTTGTTCAAGGAACTTTTTGGTGCTCAGCAGTACGTTGTTCGCCTCGTTGCGGGCTTCTACGAGCGCGCGGTTTTTCATGTCCGTTTCGGCGTTGGAGAGGCTGTCGATCAGCATTTCCGCCATGTCTTCTTCGCTGATGCCGTACTGGCTCTTGATGGTAACACTCTGGCTGGTGTTGCTGCGGTGCTCGATGGCTTTCACCCGCAGGATACCGTCGGCGTCGAGGCCGAACTGAATCTCAATCTGGGGGATGCCAGCGGGCATCGGGGGGATATTGCCGAGTACGAATTCGCCGAGTTTCCGGTTGTCTTTCACCATATCGCGCTCACCCTGGTAGACGGCAACCTTCAGGTTTTTCTGCCCGTCCACACTAGTGGTGTACTTGCGGCCAACGCGGGTAGGAACTTTGGAATTACGAGCGATAATCGGGTCCATCAGCCCACCAACCGTTTCGATACCGAGGCTGAGGGGTGTAATATCCAGCAGCAACACATCTTTCTGGTTTCCTGCCAGGACATCGGCCTGGATGGCGGCGCCAAGCGCCACTACCTGATCGGGGTCGAGGGTATTGTTGACATCCTTGCCGAAGAAAGCAGAAACTTCCTTCTGCACCAGCGGAACGCGGGTCGAGCCGCCAACCATGATAACGTGATCGATTTCATCGGTCGTCAGTTCAGCGTCTTTCAGGGCGCGGCCGCAGGATGCCAGGGTCCGTTTGATGAGCGGGGTAAAGAGGACGTTCGCCTGGTCACGATCGAGGTAGAGCGTAATACCATGGAATTCTGCCGTAAAACTGTCCTGATTAGAAAGACGCTTCTTTGCGGCTTCGGCCAGAAGGCGGATCTCCCCACGCTTTTCCGGAGAGTCAATCTTCAGCGCTTTATCGTTGATCCAGTGGTCAACAATAGCCTGGTCGAGGTCATCACCACCGAGGAAGGTATCTCCGTTAGTAGAAAGCACCTCGAAGATGCCCAGTTCGATGCGCAGGATGGAGACATCGAACGTTCCGCCACCGAGGTCGTAAACAGCGATGGTCCGCCCTTCATCCTCATCTTTCAGCCCGATGCCGTAGGCTAGACTGGAAGCCGTTGGCTCGTTGACAATACGAAGGACATCCAGGCCGGCCAGTCGGCCGGCATCGCGGGTAGCCTGCCGTTGTGAGTCGTTGAAATAGGCAGGAACGGTAATCACTGCCCGGCTTACTTCGTTTCCGATCTCTGCCTCGATCCGGGCTTTCAGCGCTTTCAGTATTTCTGCCGACAATTCAATCGGGCTGTAGAATTTGTCTTTACCGCCTGGCCCCGGCACGGCAATCTTTACCAGACGGTCTTCGTCTTCGTCGATGATACGGTAGCCGAAGCGATTCTGGACCGACGTCAGGTCGCCGTAACTTTTACCGAGTAGTCGCTTGACAGAATAGATCGTCCGCTCAGGAGCAGTAGTGAGGTAAGGCTTGGCATCGTCGCCCACAAGAACGGTACCGTCGTCGGCGAAGTGCACGATACTCGGCACCAGAACGTTCTTTCCGTCTGCACCGGCCACGGCTTCTGCTTTTCCGTCGGAAACAATTGCAACGAGGCTATTCGTGGTACCAAGGTCGATACCAACAATAGTCTGCCCTACTGAGCTTACCGTCTTATCTTCTTTTACCTTGCCCGCCTGAAGGTCGATGCTGAATTTTGCCATTATGGTTCGTTAGGGAGTTTGGGTAGGAACGTGTAAGACGAGAGGATGGTTGTGAAAAGGGCGCAGCTTCCCCGATTCATTATAAACCCGCTTATTCCCTCCGACCGTAGCCGGAGGGAATAAGCGGGTTTTGCCATCACTTCCAGGGGTTGAACACCAGCTTACTGCTCTTCTTCGAGCTTACTGTTGAGTTCTTCATGTAAGGCCTTCAGGCGGTCTGCAGATTCATCCGCACCGGTAAGTGCGATACTGAGTGCGGAGTAATCCGTTGGTTCACGCAGGTTATTCGCGATGCGCTTGAGCATCAGTTCGAAGTAACAATCCTCGATATCGGCGAGGGTTTGAATATCCTCCTGAAAGCTGATAAGCCCGTCTTCACTGGGCCTGAAGAGGTAGCACTTGAAGAGCACCTGACGGATTTTTTTAACTTCGGTCATGGTAGCTCCGGGTACATCCTGCGAAAGCTGGTTGTAACACTCGTCATCCAGTTCCTTGAAGGAATGGAACTGCCCGAAGTCACGGAGGAAAGAAGCGTAGATATCTATCCCGATCCACATGATTTTGGGCGGGGGCATCCTGACGCCCTGCTGTGCAGCAACTCTCAGGTAGAACTTGGGTAAATCCTGGGATCGACTTCCGGAAGGAGCGTTTGGCCGCTTAATTCCAGGCAACTCGTAATAATCTTTGAATTCGTCGCACACTTCACGGAGCACATCATCCTTCAGAGAGTCTGTTCCGAGGCCATGGACATGGCACCCGAGCTTCTTCAGGTCTTCGACCAATTGAACGCAATCATCATCCATTCCGACGAGGACTACGTTGGTAACGTCCTCGTTGTCCTGAATGAAGCGTTTGACCCGGGCGACCATTTGCGGAAAAACATCAGCCGGGGTGTATTGATCTTCGGGAAAGACGTGAAACAAAGTCGTCTCTTCCAGAGCGAGTGGCTGTTGGTAACGGGCCATCCAGTGCCAGTTTCCAAAAGCTTCATTGGTCAACACTTGTCCGAAGGATCGTGCAAAATCCATGACGGCTTCCACATTCACCATCTTCGGCTGAAGGCGTCCATTAGCTTTTTTATGGCCAGAATGTCCGTGCTTGTCAAGCATCAATGCTTGGTGAAAGTGTTCGAAATCCCAAAAAACGGCAACAATATCAGACATGGGTAATTTAGAACTTGCTATAGTAACGGTAAAACGTAAAGTTAGCATATAAGTTACAACAAATACAAAAGTCGCCACTTATAAAGTAAAGGACCAGGTGCAAACAGTACGGTCTGAACACATGAAGACCCCTAAGTGATAACCATTTAGGGGTCTTCATTAGACAGAATCTATTCTTCCAGACAAAGTTAAGCAACGCTTCGCTCACGCATAGCTTCTTCGTACATTTTCTGAAGTTTTTTACGCGCAAAGAAAATACGCGACTTGATGGTACCAAGCGGGCTGCCCAGTTGCTCCGCGATTTCGTCGTACTTGTAGCCTTGGTAAGCCATAAGGAACGGAACCCTGAAATCATCCGGCAGGCGATCTACCAACTCCTGAAGTTCATTAAAAGTAACCTCACTTTCACCATCATTGAGTACGGTTTTATTACCGCTGTTGATGTAGTAATTGTTCGGGGTTTGATCAATAATAAGGTTACGACGAACTTTCTTACGGTAGTTGTTGATGAAGATATTACGCATAATAGTAACCGCCCAGGCCTTAAAATTGGTCCCGGGGTTATATTTTTCAGCGTTTGTCATGATCCGCAGTGCAGTATCCTGGTAGAGATCTTCTGCATCGTTCATGTTACCGGTAAGTTTCAGGCTGAAAGCACGAAGACTGTTCGTAATGGTGCTCAGGAGATCCTGAATATCTTTCTGTTGCTTCTTTGTAGCTTTCATTTTCAGTTTTTTTGGTCACAATTGTAAAAAATCTTTACAAAAGTAAGCTTTATTGACAATCGGCACAAGTTCTTTTTGCCCCATTTACACATAATACGTACAAAAGGTGTGCCATGGTTCGGCCAAAACGAATATAAACGTAAAAAAATTTGACACAGAGCAACCATTTTTGTCAATGAGTTGTAAACATGGTGTAATCAGTTCTTAAGACCATATGAAAACCAAGGAAGCCATAAAGCCTGCCACACAGGCCTTACCTAATTTTATCGCCTCCAACCTGAAAGTCCTTCGCAACCGGAAGGGATGGTCCCAGTCTGAGCTGGCAGAGAAAGTGAATCTAAACCGGGGAAACATTGCCAGTTATGAGAGTGGATCGGCCGAACCAAGCATATGCAAATTACTAAGAATCAGCAACTTACTTCAAGTTCACCCCCGAGATATTACCCGCCGCGACCTTAGTGACCCCAACGAATTACTGCTGGCTCAGCTCGCTCACGACGAGCGACAGACGGAAAAGAACGAACGCCTTGCCCAGCTCCGCCATCGGGCTATAGAGCTGACCGAACTGGTACAATCCTCCCGGAAGCTTTTTGAGTACAAAAAGCGTAACCTGGGTACCCCTTGCAAAGAAACCGCACTGTTTGCCGCTCAGTACGAGCAACTCTACGAAGTAACTCAGCAATTACTGGAAGAACACCGCGAATTGCTCGGTGAAGTCGGTTGCCAGTGTGACTAGACAATATGTCCGACGCAGCGCCATAATGTCCGGCTGTTTCAATTATCTGAGTATAATTGTCAGGCAACCACCCCTGACTCATATCCCTTCGCTACTGACCGGTGACGGCCAGGATGGAACAAAATGATACTCTGGTTCGCGGGGGCCTCCTGCGCCAATGATCAGGACAGCAGACGCTGGTACAAACAACCGGTTGAGAATAAGATCGCAGGTTCAACATTCGACCCTGCAATGGCGTTCCTACTCCATAACACTCAATCTACACACATGGAACTCTACGACATTAATCGCGTTGCCCTCATCATTTCGCCCAGTGAAGCCCTGCTGAAGTGGGCCATAAGCGAAGACCCAAGTCTTGCGGAAGAGATCGACCTCGATGATCCGTCGGACCTGAGCACCGTTTACCTGCTACCCGATTTCGATGATATCGAAGAAGCAGACGACTGGATTGAGGACAACTACCTGCCGATTCTGGAAACGCTGCTCGAGGAGTGGATTCCTGACGACAACTGGCCTGAACGACTGGAGTTTACGCACCTTGAAAAGTACGCCGAGTACTCCTTCAGTAACGTTGTAATCGACACCGTTGACCCGTCGTACGACGAAGATTAGATCATCATCCCAGTCACTTTCTGAAACGGCCTGCACTTATGCTTTCCATAGCACCTGCGGCCGCGCCCATACATTAGCTTGCCCCATCAGACTCACACAGAGTTGAGGAGCAGAAAAGCTAAGCATCCAAATAATACAAGCTCCCTTTGACTTACCAGACACCTTCCCCGGCGATTGCTTCGCTTGTGAATCTGAAACCCGACCCTCTCCTCTTTTTCGGTCCGGACCGCAACCTCATGCTGATTGCCGAACGGCCAAGCTATCCATCAATTGAGGAGCTTCGCGAGCCAAAGTTGAAACTGGCGGGCCGCCAGATCAACCCGGCTACTTATACTCCTTACGGGCACCGTGGTTACCACGCGCCGCGCCTGCGCGACCTGCGAACCGGCGAGGAAACTCCGTTGAAAAACCTTCCCGAAAATGGAACCTTCCGCTCCTTCACCTGGTCTCCCAGCGGCACGCGCATTGCTTTTTGCCTGAACACACCAACCGGTTTGCAGCTATGGAGTTGCCCGACAGAGACCCTGGAATGCACGCCTCACGGGCCCGCAGACCTTAACAACAGCCTTGGCGGGTACACTTTCGAGTTTGTCTCTGACGATGTGGTCATGACCAAGCGGCGTATTCCTAACAGTGGGGAATCTCCCGACGAAGCGGTGGTTACCGGACCCAACGTGCAAGACACCAGTGGCAAAGAAGGTCGTAACCGAACCTATACCAATCTGCTTCAGAGCCAACACGACGTCGAGGTATTCCGGTACTACGCCACAGCGCAAATATGGTTGGTTAACTTAGCAACGGGCGAAGAAAAAAAATGGGGAGAACCGGGCATTATTTCCGGTGTAAAATCCAGCCCGGACAAGAAATACTTCGTTGCTGTACGGATTACGGAGCCCTTTAGCTTTAGTGTTCCTTTTGAGAAATTTGCTGACCGGATCGAAATCCTCGATGCAGAAGGGAACCTGATCAGGCTCCTGTGCGAGCGCCCCGCCCGCGAGCACATTCCTGCTCCGTTTGATGCCGTGGCGAGTACGCCCCGCCGCTTCAGCTGGCGCAGCGACCACCCTGCACAGCTCTACTGGTCGGTGGCTCAGGATGGCGGAGACACCCGCAATGAAGCTGAATTCCGGGACCAGCTCTTTTACCTGGAGCCTCCTTTCACCGGCGAGCCACAGCCAAGTATAAAAATGCCCCTCCGCTACGGCGCGATCCGTTGGGGCAGAGGCGACCTGGCCATCTTTATCGACTGGAGTTACAAGGACCGCCGCCAGGTAACACGGCGCTGGTGGCCCGACTCTCCCGACCGACCCGCCGAAGTGATCTTTGACCAGAACTGGGAAGATGACTACAATGACCCGGGCAACTTCATGACCATCACTCAGCGCAACGACCATTCGGTGTTGCTCACCAGAGACGAAGGCACCAAACTGGTTCTCGCCGGCATCGGCCACGGCCCCGAGGGGAGCCAGCCTTTCATCGATACCTACGAAATCGCTACGGGAAACATCAACCGGCTCTGGCAGTCTACCCCGCCCCTGTTCGAATACCCCGGCTACTTCCTCGACGAACACCCCGACTGGTTCTTCATGGGCCGAGAGCAAACCACTGAGCGGCCAAACTTCTTTCTGCGCAACCTGATCACCGGCGAAGAAATTCAACTGACCGATTACGAGCATCCCTACCCACAACTGCGGGATGCCAACCTGGAAAAACTGGAATACCTGCGCGAAGACGGCGTTCAACTGAGGGGAGACCTCCACACACCGCAGGGATTCGTAGCGGGCGAAAGCGACCCACTGCCCGTCTTCATGTGGGCCTACCCGCAGGAATACAAAGATGCCGAAAAGGCCGGCCAGGTAACAACGAGTCCGCATCAGTTCACCCGGATATCGCCGCTCAGCCCCCTACCCTTCCTAGCGGCAGGGTTTGCGGTTTTCGACGATTTTGCGATGCCAATCGTAGGTGAGGGCGATCAGGAACCCAACGAGACCTTTATTGAGCAGGTTCAGCTCAACGCCAAGGCTGCGGTCGAAAAACTGATTGAGTTGGGCGTTGCTGATCCGGAACGGATTTACGTAGGCGGCCACAGCTACGGCGCATTTATGACGGCCCACCTGCTGGCCCATACCGACCTGTTTGCCGGAGGCATAGCGCGTTCCGGTGCCTACAACCGCACCCTGACGCCCTTTGGCTTCCAGGCCGAAGAACGCTCCTTCTGGGAGGTTCCCGATACGTACATCAAGCTCTCACCTTTTGTCCACGCCGACAAAATTGATGCGCCCTTGCTTCTGATTCACGGCGAAGAAGACGCTAACTCGGGCACCTACCCGGTGCAGAGCAAGCGTCTGTTTGCCGCCCTGAACTCACTCGGTAAAACGGCCCGGCTTTGCCTCCTGCCCCACGAAGACCACAGCTACGCTGCGGAAGAATCGATCCTGCACATGCTTTGGGAAATGGAGCGATGGATGACGAAAGAGGAAGCCTGAAAACGCTGACGGCACTTACTCCACCCTTATTTCCACCCGGCGGTTTTCGGCCTTGACTTTGCTCAGTGGTTGTTCCTCGCCCATTCCGATGACCACAAATTCCAACGAGGATTCGCCTAGCTTTTCCCGCAGGAACCCGGCGACGGCCTCCGCTCTGCGCAACGACAAGCGCTGGTTGTATTCGGGCGGTCCATCCGCGTCGGTATGCCCGGTAACGATCACTTTCCCGGAACGACGGCCGGCCAGGCGGGCAGCAAAAACGTTGAGTCCGGCGATGGCGCCGGGGCGCAGACGGGATTGATCAGCCTCGAAAAGAGTTGCCGCAGGCAAACTTACCGGCGGTAAAGCACAGAGATTGCCGTTGGGCAATCGTTCTGCCTTCAGCGCGAGCCCCATCAGCGGAATGTAGGCATTGAAGTACCAGACCCGGACCGGAAACGCTCCGGGTTCGAACCAGCTTGTATCTCTTTTTACGCGCCATTGGTGGGGCCCGCCGTTGTTGATAACCAGGGAATCAGAAATCCATAGCCGGGAACCATCGTCGCTGGCCAGGGTAAAAACATGGCAGCCGGCGGTGTCGACGGTGAGGGTGGAACTGAGCAGAAAACCAAAAGCAGACGGCAACGTAACCCCGGGAAAATTGACTTCGGTCTCCCGGGGCAAAAAATCGAGCGCGGGAAAACTGATTTGCCCGAGCACCTCCATCATATCAGGATAGTGATCGAAGCCGTAACGAAAGGCTTTCTCTTCAATTTTGAGCAGGTCTCCGGAGAAAGCGCTGAACGATTGGGCGCGGCCGCAGGTGCAAAGAGAGGTTATCAGAAACAGGCTTAACAGGGTATTGTGCATCGGGTGTAGGGTTTCAATTACCACAAACCCTGATCTGCGATTTCAAGGTATTCAGGCAGTCCTTTTTAACTCTTCGTCGCAACGGACAGCCAGGCAGAGGCTCCCCCACCGTACGGAATTTGCGCTTAAAACATAACAATGAGTACCCGCCTTAGCACCGCCGGACGGAGCGAACCTGCCGTTTTGGTGCTCCGTTGCAGTAAGCGTACGCAGAATTATTCTGTGTCGATTATTGTAAACCTATATTAATGAGTGCCATGAATTATTCCTCCGAAAATCGTTTAAAAAAACAAAATCCTCAAACCCAATATCCCCAGCCCCCTTTCCCCCGGCAGCCGCAGGAGCGCCCGGGAACAGTAGAAGACATGACGCCCCGGCCCGACCACGGGGAAGAGTCCTACAAAGGCAATAACCGATTGGAGGGCCGGAAAGCCCTGATCACTGGTGGCGACTCTGGTATCGGTCGTGCTGCAGCCATTGCTTTTGCCCGCGAAGGCGCGGATGTAGCCATCAACTACCTCCCCGAAGAGGAAGCGAACGCCAAACAGGTAATCAAACTGATTGAAGCCGAAGGCAGAACTGCCGTGGCCATCCCTGGTGACATCATCAAGGAGGAATTCTGCGAAGAGCTCGTGGCTACCGCCGTCGAAAAGATGGGAGGGCTCGACATTTTGGTCAATAACGCCGGTCGGCAGACCGCCCAGAAGTTTATCACAGACATCACTACCGAGCAGTTCGACAACACCTTTAAAGTCAACGTTTACGCTCTTTTCTGGATTACACGTGCGGCGATGCCGCACCTCAAAGAAGGCGCATCCATCATCAACACCGCCTCGATTCAGTCTTTTGATCCTTCGGCGAACCTGCTCGACTACGCCCAGACCAAAGCCTGTATTGTCTCCTTCACCAAGTCATTGGCGGCGCAGGTGGCCGATAAGGGAATCCGGGTCAACGCCGTAGCTCCCGGCCCGTTCTGGACACCGCTGCAACCGTCCGGAGGGCAGCCTCAGGATAAGATCGAAGAATTTGGCAGCAGCACCCTTCTCAAGCGTCCGGGGCAACCAGTGGAATGCGCTCCGGTGTACGTTCTGCTGGCCAGCCAGGAAGCCAGTTACATCACGGGGGAGACCATGGGCCTCTCCGGCGGAACCATGCCCTTTTAACCTACTATCAGGAGTATAACACCGAGCCCGCAGACGATCAGTTCGTCTGCGGGCTTTTGCATTGACCGCCACTATTCCTGACTCCGGGAACCATGAACAAGCTGATTGTCAGGCGTTGCTCTCTGGTCCCTTGCGTTATCCAACCGTCATTGCACCTGCGGCCGCGCCCCGGCTACTCTATTTAGCCTTCCTGAACATCAAACTATAACGCAACCCACTACGTTACTCCTCCAGCCAACGCTCATTTCACCCGGCCAAGCATGCTGATAGATACTTTCCTTTATAAATTCGGGCAATACGTCCTCTTATTGAAAACCGCCGTAGCCAAGCCTGAGCGGTTCTCGATGTACTACAAAGAGACGATACGCCAAATGGATGCGATCGGCGTTGGCTCGGTCTTCATCGTAATCCTGATTTCGATGTTTATCGGGATGGTGACCGCCGTTCAGTTCGCTGATCAGCTGGGAGACAGTTTTGTACCAACTTACTACATCGGCTACATCGTACGCGACATCACCATCATCGAAATGGCGCCTACCATAACCTGTCTCGTTCTTGCCGGAAAAGTCGGCTCTAACCTTGCGGCTGAAATTGGGGGGATGCGCCAAAAAGAGCACATTGACGCCATGGAAATAATGGGCGTCAACACCGCTGCGTACCTGATAATGCCTAAGCTTATCGCCGCTGTAATCGTGATTCCGCTGTTGGTGGCCATTTCTGCCTTCGTTTCCATCATTGGCGGGTACGTAGCAACCGTACTGCCAGGTACGCTGTCGCACACTGAGTATGTGTTGGGGCTGCGGTCGTACTTTGTACCGCGTTACGTCTTCATGATGTTCGTAAAGGCTTCGGTGTTCGCGTTCCTGCTGACCTCGGTAAGCTGCTACCTTGGCTACTACGTTAAAGGAGGAAGCATCGAACTGGGAGAAGCCAGTACCAACGCGGTAGTGGTTTCGAATGTCCTGATCCTCCTTTTTGATTTCATCATCGCACTGTTGCTGACCTAATAGCCCTCATAGAATATCCGTTATGATCCGTACGATCGACATCGAAAAGTCCTTTGGGGAGAACCACGTACTTAAAGGTATTACCACCGAATTTTACTCCGGGAAACCGAACCTGATCATTGGTAGCTCGGGAGCAGGAAAGACCGTGCTGCTCAAGTTGCTGATTGGCCTGTTTACGCCCAATTCCGGGCAGGTCCTGTACGACGACGTCAATATCTTCGAGCTCGACAAGAAAGAACTTCGCCAAATACGGATGAAGATCGGGATGCTTTTTCAGGGCAACGCCCTTTTCGACTCCATGACGGTAGGCGAAAATATTCGTTTCCCGATGGACATGTTTACCCGCCGCTCCATGAAAGAAAAGCAGATGCGGGTAGACGAGTGCCTGGAGATGGTAAACATGGAAGGCATCAACAACCGCTACCCCTCCGAAGTTTCCGGTGGTATGCAGAAGCGCGTCGGTATCGCCCGCGCAATGGTGTTGGAGCCCAAGTACCTGTTTTGCGACGAGCCCAACTCCGGCCTTGATCCCCAAACTTCTATCCTGATCGATGAGCTCATCTGTGACCTCACCACCCGGAACGACATTACGACCGTCATCAATACCCACGACATGAATTCAGTTATGGGAATCGGCGACAATATCCTGCTAATGAAGAACGGACACGTGGCCTGGCGGGGCGACAAGTCTCAGGTACTGGAAAGTGACAACGAGGTCCTGGAGGACTTCATCTTCGCGAGTCCGTTTTTACAACGTCTGCGGGAAGATGCCCTTAAATTGCGGCACGGAGGCCAGTGATTCAGTAGCTCGTTTGCTGCGGCAAAAGAGCACTGCTGAAAGATCACCGCAGGTGATTTCCGGCACTACTACCGCCTCTTCGGAGATGACCGCCCCGTAAGGGAGCAAACCACATTATCGCTTTTAGGCCCCCTGGCCCCCAGTTGGGGGGAAGAAGAGCGACAATTTGGTTTGCTCCCCCTCCTAAGGGGGTGAGACTTATGGCTCCGCATTACATTCTTTTGAAGAGGGACGGTTAATTTTGTGCCTCCTCCCGGTGGTTTCGTACCACGAAATTGCTTCCGTTTCTCCTTAAACGTTCAGGTTTTAGTTGATAAGAAAGTCATGCACTGCGCATAACGAGTAGTACCGACTACGCTACTACAACCCTGCGTTACTATCTTTGCTACGTGAAATTAACCACCTCCTACCGCGACATCTGGAAGGTTTCCCTGCCCATTATCATCGGCAGCGCTGCCCAGAATGTGGTAGCGATGACGGACAGTGTTTTCCTGTACTATACTGGCGAGGAAGACTTTGCCGCCATCGGCTTCGTGGCGGCTTTCTACCTGATTGTAGCAGCCATCGGCTTTGGCTTCAGCCGGGGCGGACAGATCATGATGGCCCGCAGAGCGGGCCAGGGCAAACCGGACGAAGTAGGGCGTGTGTTTTACTCCACGGTTTACTTTGAGCTGGCCCTTGCGATAATCATGTTTCTGTTCATGACCCACGGAGCCTACTGGCTTTTTGCCAGCCTTGTGGACTCGGATGTGATCTTTTACAAATCGTTGGAATACCTCGAAATGCGAAAATGGGGTGTTTTTGCCAGTTATTTCGGGGTAGCATGCATCGCGTTGTATACGGGAATTGCCCGGCCGCTCTTCATCATTCTGGATACCTTTTTGCTCGCAGCAACGAATATTTTCCTGGACCGGGCCCTGATTTTCGGCATGTACGGCTTCCCGGAAATGGGCATTGCGGGTGCTGGCCTGGCCAGCACGATTGCCGAATACGTTGCTTTGCTGGTATTTCTGATCTATATGGTTCTGGACCGCAAAAACAGGGTCTACAACATCTTCAAATTACCGAAGTGGGATCCAGTAATCATCCGTGAGATAGTCGGCCTCTCTGTCCCTATCGTAGCGATGTCTGTGGTTGGCCTCGGTAGTGGCTTCATCTTTTTCGGGTTAGTGGATAACTTCGGAGAACGAGCCCTTGCGACCACCAACATTGTACGCATTGCCTACCTCATTCTGAGTATTCCCGCCTGGGGCTTTTGCACCGGCATCAATACCATGGCAAGTTACTTCGTTGGTGCTAACCAGCCCGAAAACGTACGTACGGTACTCTGGAAGACATCCTTCCTCTGTCTTGGGATTACGACCCTGATGATCGTTCCCCTGCTGGCTTTTCCACGCTACTTCCTCTACCCCATCCTGGGCGACGAAAGGGCTTATCTTATCGATGCCGCCTACCCCGTTTTCTGGGTTTTGTGGGGTATCCTCAGCACTTTCAGTTTTGGGAGTATCTTCTTCAACGGGCTCATTGGCGCGGGCGAAACCCGTTTTGCTCTGAAAATACAAACCCTTGTAGCCGTGCTCTACGTTGTCCTTATCTTTCTGGTAGTTCACTCTGAATGGGGAACAATGTCGCTGGCCTGGGCGGTAGAAATACTCTACTGGATCGCTATTTTTGTTGTGGCCTGGCTGTTTTTCCGCAAGCCCAAATGGAGCCGGTAATTCGATAGGGCTGCGAGCCCCTGAATGCGCACATCACGGTGCTTTCAGAGGCCCGCAGCAGGGCTCAACAAACTTTATCGGCACAGGCCGAGCTGGCAAAAGCGTCGGGCTTCGCCTTGAACACAAAGCCCATACCCAGAATATAGCCCATGGCCTCCTTGAGGGCAACGTTAGACTCGAAAGAGGGATCGGTATTGATGTCAGCGTGAACTTCCAGTTCCACCCCATGTTCGTCGAGCAGGTTACAGAGTGCGTAGGCAATCTCTACGGAGCGGCCTACCTCGAGGATCATCCGCTCGCGGATGGACATCTTCTGCTCCGTTTTGTAATTGGCGATGAACATGAAGCCTCCTTTCTTTTCGCGCAGGAATACGATGACGGTAGCGAATTCGGTGGTTTTGCCGCGTACCTGGCTATCGGTCCCAATACAGACCTTGAGCCGGTGACCGGCTTCTTTTTCCCGGATGAGGGTGGCGCGCACGGCGTCGGCGATCGGCAGGTCGATGGAGCGGCCATCGAAGCGACGCCATTTCATATCGGTCAGAGCGATTTGGTTCATGATTGAGGTTTTGATTACGGGTTGGAGAAATGCTTTGCTTGCCAAGATAACCTTAAGCTGGCGTGAAAAAGTTGCGAAGCGCTTGTTTCGCCCAAATTTAATCCTGACTTAACGCGCTCGTTATCAGCTACTAGCTACTTACCTTAAGGTCTGCAATTGAGATCTCCGGCGCCAACTTGCTTCCTAAAACCGGCCCTGGCACCTGCGTTCGCGCCCGCGTTGTATCTTGCCCTCCTGCAAAATATCGATCATGCGCTACATTCTTCCTTTATTGTTGTTTACCCTCTTTTTTGCCTGCGGCGACACTCCACCACCACCAGCGATGCCGCCGCTGAGCGACCTCCCGCTGGTACCATTGCCCGTTGAAATTTCGAATTCGGAAGGCTACCTGTACGTTGACCCTGCGGAGGTGATCAATAATGAGGGCGCAGACGCAGGTGCAGTGGCTTACCTGAAGAGCAAAGAAGTTCCGGCCCTGCCACTGACCACCAACATGGACCCTGCGCTGCGGTTATCCGACGGTGCCTACTCTCTGCAAATTGCTTCTGAGGGTGTAACAATCACCGCCAAAGACCAGGCCGGTCTCCTCAACGGCGCGATCACTCTGGAGCAGGTTGTGGCCTTCAGTCCCGACACCGAACGCGGGCTTTTCCTGCCCGCCGGCACCATTACCGATCAGCCCCGCTACGCCTACCGAGGCTATATGCTCGACGTTGCCCGGACCTTCTTCGGCGTAGATACCGTAAAGCAGGTAATTGACCGCATTTCGACTTACAAGATCAACCATCTCCACCTTCACCTCAGCGACGATCAGGGGTGGCGGATCGAGATCAAATCCTGGCCGGGGCTGGCCCAAATAGGAGGTATGTTTGAAGTCGACGGTACCCCCGGAGGTTACTACACGCAGGAAGACTACAAAGAGATCGTCCGCTATGCAGCGGCGCAGGGCATCACCATCGTGCCGGAAATCGACATGCCCGGGCATACCAATGCAGCCCTGAATGCCTACGCAGAACTCAATCTGGACGG
Source organism: Neolewinella aurantiaca (assembly GCF_008014675.1). Taxonomy (GTDB): domain Bacteria; phylum Bacteroidota; class Bacteroidia; order Chitinophagales; family Saprospiraceae; genus Neolewinella; species Neolewinella aurantiaca. The sequence goes on from NZ_VOXD01000018.1 coordinate 89,705, forward strand.
TAAGGCCCGCGACCCTTACTTCGGCACCAAAGTGGGCTTCAGTACTTTAGACGCCAACAAAGAAATAACCTACGAATTTATAGACGCGGTGGTCGGCGAAATCGCCGCCATCACGCCTGGTCCGTACTTCCACATTGGCGGCGACGAAAGCGCCGTTACGCCACACGACGACTACGTGAAGCTGATCCGTCGCGCTCAGGAAATCGTGATTTCTCACGGTAAGAAATCCATCGGTTGGGACGAAGTCGCCGTTGCCGGCCTGGACGAAGGCTCCATCGCCCAACTCTGGAACCACTCTGAATACGCCCTAATGGCCAAAAAGGAAGGCAATCAGGTGCTGTTCAGCCCGGCTACCCGCACTTATCTGGATATGCAGTACGACAGCCTGAGCCGGCTTGGGCTTCACTGGGCAGCCTACATCGAAGTCGATTCCGCTTACCTCTGGGATCCTAAAGCGATGGTAGACGGCATCACCGATGCCGATATCATGGGCGTTGAAGCACCACTGTGGGGCGAGACTATCCGCAGCATCGAAGACATCGACTACCTCACCTTCCCCCGCCTGCTCGCCCTGGCCGAGGTAGGCTGGACGCCACAACCCAAACGCAACTACGAAGACTTCCTGCGGCGCCTGCGGGCACAGCAAACCTGGCTAAAAGAGAAAGGAATCGGAACGTACGATACGCGGGTACTCCGCTAGTGGCCGACGCACGCTCCGCGTGCGAGCGGCCCGCGAACTCTCCGAGTTCGCCCCAGCATTCGCGCCCGGAGGACGCTCAAACCGGGCGCACGTGGAACGTGCTTAGGCCGGCTCACGGAGTGAGCCGGGGCCGGGTGTTAATGCGTAGCGGCACCATAATAACGGGGAAATAATTATTGTTTCGTTTGAAACCCACCTCCTATGTCCAGAACTTATGCCGTTGCGCTCATCTTTGCAATCCTCACTTTATTTGGAGGTCTTTTTTACGGGCAGTACCTGTACTTCATGGAGCGGGAAGCGGAGGTTTCAACTCGCTATTCTGAAGTACATGAATCGGTGATTACTCAAAAAAGGGACGAAATCCGCTTCTTAGAGAAACAACTTCGTTATCGGTTGTCTGATGACAGCAAGGCTCGATTCAGACCATTACTTGAAATTTTTGACATAGCGAATGAGGAGGAAATTACATTGACTGACATGTTCAATAAATCCATTGACTCCCCTGAGCAAATCACTATTAAGATGTTACGCGATCAAACATCAGCGAGCATTTTATCCGTTTACGACGCCTGGAGTCGTGACCTCGAAGTAAACCATCAAATTTACGATTTACGAACAGCTGACTTTGAAGAAAAAGTAAAAAAACTGGAAAAAACAGTTGTTTCAGCTTTAAATAAAATTCAAAACTTCAGGCCCGTTGATTTTCAGTCTGAGCGAAATGTACTGATGCTCATTTATCTTTCCACTCTTCAGGAAATCTTGAGCGAATTGAGTTGGATGGGCAGTTCATGCGGCTTGGTTGTAGATCAATATTACCCAGTGATTATTGATCCACTCGACTATCTTGATCCAGCATCTCCAGCCAAAATCCGGATAGGTGTAGGAACTTACGCCTCGTCCATGAATCCTAAGAACGTCAAGTTGAGCGTTAACGGACAACTCCTGAAAGTTGGATACGATGGCCTTGCGGAATACATAATCCCTTCTCAACCTCGTGGGAAGCAACGGTTGGAACTCGAATGCGAGATCACAAATCCACTTACTGAAGAAACCCAGCGAGGCTCTAGTACTTATTGGTACAAACGATAAGCGCCCGGAGGGCGCTCAAACCGGGCGCATGCGGAGCGTGCTTAGGCCGGCTCACGGAGTGAGCCGGGGCCAAAAAACCAGTAGGTTTTTTAAACTTTATCATTTAGACGTTTGTCTAACTATCAAACTAAAGAACTATCTTTATTATGGACGAAGTCTTCAAGGCCCTGAAAGACCCTACCCGCCGCAAAATCCTTCAGCTGCTGAAACGGGGGAGTATGACCGCCGGAGAGATAGCCGAGGCCTTCGATATTTCCAAGCCCAGTATTTCTCACCATCTGGACTTGCTGAAGCGGGCCGACCTCATCACCGTAGAACGCCGTGGCCAGTTCCTGCACCACCACCTCAACACCACCGTTGTCGAAAATCTGCTAGCGTGGGTTATCGACCTCAAAGAATAGAATGTCACGGGTGCCAAGCCATCCACAAACCCTCCTGTCATGAAAAACATTCATCTGATCACCTCCCTTCTGTTCGTCTTTCTGCCCTTCATCTATCTCGCTTCGATCTACGGGGGGTTGCCCGAGCAAATCCCGATTCATTTCGACTGGCGGGGCCAGCCCGACGGCTGGGGGCCTAAGTATATTTTGTGGCTGCTGCCCACAATAATGGTTCCGATGGTGATGCTCATTATGGCCGCCATCCAGAAAAAGATTGCGAAGAGAGAAGCGCCCGAAAAGTCACGCGCCATCGGGACCATCACCCTAATTTTCGTGTCGCTGATCACCTGCTACATCATTCACGGAGCAGAAGCCGGAAGCTACGCCGGGCTCGGTGGTCTTTCGGTTCTGATGGGTTTATTCTTCGGAGCGATGGGTAATTACCTGCCGGTTTTACGGAAGAATCCATACATCGGCATTCGGGTACCGCCGACGATGAGCAGCGAAGAAAAGTGGACGAAGACCCACCGTTTTGCCGGTCCGTTGTTCCTGCTTGGCGGCGTACTGATGGTTATCAACGGATTGCTTTTGGGAGGAGGGACGGTAACGGTGGTGCTGCTGATAATCGTTGGCGCCATCACACTGATTCCGGTTGTTTACGCTTACCGCTTGCCCGACGAAGAGGACGGTGACCTTGTTTGAAGTCAATCGTCCGAACAGCGAACAATTTCCTCGTGTTCCCTGCTTTCAAAAAACCTGCTCTGCACCGGCGTTCGCGCCTAAAAAATATTTCCTGCTAATGCGTACTTTCTTTACTGTTCTCCTTTTGCCCTTACTGCTTTCCACGCTCTCTGCTCAGGATATTTCCGGAAACTGGTATACCATTCTCGATGCAATGGGAACCAAACTACCGCTTGGCCTGGAAATAAAAGCCGAAGGCGGCGCGTACGCAGGTGCAATGAAAAGCCCTTCGCAAACCAAGGTTAAAATCCCTTTAACCTCGGTTACTTTCGACGGTAAAAAATTCACCGCAAAGGAGGCTCAAACGGGGGTAACCATCGACGGTGTACTGAACGGTAAAGAGCTGCGCGGCATTTTCAACCAGGCCAATCAGGATTTCCCCGTTATTTTTACCCGCCACCGCCCACAGGCATACCCCATTGAAGAAGGACCGATCACGATAACCGCACGCCCACAGGACCCCGTGGACTTTCCGTACGAACGCTCTGCGGTCAATTTCCCCGGCGGAGCCGACGGCGTCGTTATCGCCGGCGAGCTCACCATGCCGGCAAAAGGCAAACCTAAAGCCGCCATTGTGCTCGTTTCCGGTTCCGGCCCTCAGGACCGCAACGCTTACCTGGGCAGCCAAATCAACCACAGCCCTTTTCTGGTGCTCAGCGATTACCTGACCCGCAAGGGCTACGCAGTGCTGCGCTACGACGACCGGGGTGTAGGTGAGTCTACCGGGGAATTCCGCTCCGCTACTTCCGATGATTTCGCCCTCGACGCAACCGCCGCCGTAGCGTACCTGCGCTCCCTCAAAGAGCTAAAGAAGGTTCCCATCGGCGTTGCCGGACATTCCGAAGGCGGCATGATTGCTCCCGTTGTTGCCTCCCGGGATGAAGAACTCGATTTCGTTATCCTCATGGCCGCTCCCGCTGTATCCATCGACAGCCTCATGCTGGAACAACGCCGCCAGGTCGGCCTCTCGATGGGACAACCCGAAATGCTTATCCGCCGCGACGAACCCACCCTGCGCGCCGCCTACGCCTGGATCAAAGACAACCCGGACCTCAGCCAGGAAGATTACGTTGAAGGTCTTTACGGAGTATTCGAAGAACAATTGAAGAACCTGCCCCCGGCGTTGCAGAAAAGCATCGTCGATCCCCGTGCGTTCAACGCACAATACGTAAAACCACTTTCGTCGCCCTGGATGCGCCGCTTCATCGCCTTTGAGCCAAAAGATTTCCTGAGCCAACTTTCGATTCCCGTACTCGCCATCAATGGCCTGCTGGACACCCAGGTGGATGGCATGACGAACCTCAATGCGATCGCAGAGACGATGGCCATTAACGGCAATAAAGACGTAACAATCACGCCCCTGCTTGGTCTCAACCACCTGTTTCAGCCCGCCGAAACAGGAAGCCCTACTGAATACGGCACCATCGAAGTAACCTTTGACCCAACGGCGCTGGAAGCCATTGGAAGATGGTTGGACGAACGGTATTAAACGCTGCTTTTTCCGGGTCGCTCTTAATTGCGCTTCCTCACCGGTAGCCAACCTAAGCGGGTTTATGTTTCCCTGGTGACCAACGTGGAAATTGATTCATCCAAATTCCAAGTGGGGTGTTGATTACCGTAAGCCCCTCTTAAGATGAATGAATCGACCAACAGCCACATACCGCTCCTGTCTACCATTACCGAGTTCTACCGGGCATTCGGTATCGGGACGCCGCAGTCTGACCAGTTTTCGGTTATGCGGATCGAAGACCAGCCGATGGACAAACGGAGATTGATGCCTCTCTTTCGAAGCAACTTCTACCGTTTAATTCTCTTTACGTCTCCCGGTGTCGAATTCATGGACAGCGGGCGCAAGCTGTCCTCCAGCGGCAACTCGATGTACTTTGCCTATCCGGGAAAACTTGAGAGCTGGCAAGTGATCGCTCCGGTTGTTCATGGTTACGCGATTTGCTTCACCGCAGAGTTTGCCCAGTTGGATCCTCAGGCGGGGGATTTTGCGACCCGCTTCCCTTTCTTTCGTTTCGATACCGACAACCTCAGCCATTTCTCTGCGCCGGAGAGCGAACCCCTCGAAACGACTGCGGAACTGATGCTGGCCGAGATCAAAAATCCTACCGCAGAACGTTTCGACATCCTGAAGCACCTCCTGCACATCTACCTCCTCCAGAGCAGGCGTTTGTTCAAGGAATGTGAAGACTGCAAATCTGCCGAAGATCAGCGCGCCGCGCTCGTTCACGCGCGGTTCCTTTCCGCCATCGATAACCAGTTGGAACGGATAGCCAGGGGATTATCCGATGAGCAACCAACCGTAGCCAGTATTGCGGCCGAACTGAACCTGCACCCGAGCTACCTCAACGATCTGCTAAAAAAACTTACCGGGAGCACTGCCTCCTCCATCATCCAGCGCAAGATCATTCTTGAAGCGAAAAGCTACCTGCAAAACACCGAGTTACAGGTAGCCGAAGTTGCTTACCAATTGGGCTTCACCTCCGCCAATTACTTTTCCCGCTACTTCAAACAGCACGCCGGTTCTACCCCTAACAGTTTTCGGCGAGCCTGATTTTTTCGCCTATCTGTGATATGTGCATATTCTGCTTGAATACGTCCTACCGCAATGAGAGAGAACGCCACCACCTTTGCATGCTCAGGAGCCAACCACTCCGTCTCATTTGTAACTAACCACAAGCAAAATGTCTAAACGTACCAAAACCTTCATTTCTGTAGGGGGAATATTTGCCATATTGGCAATAGCCGTTTTTTTCTTTATTTCCGCTGCCGGGCCCAAGTCTCAACCAGCAACTACTGCACCACCTCCCAAACCCGTAGAATTCGTTAACCCAACCATCGATACCATTCAGAGTTGGGATGAATATTCCGGCCGTTTCGAGGCCAGCCAGCGGGTAGATGTCCGTGCCAGAGTTGGTGGTTTTATCGACCGCGTTCATTTCCGCGATGGTCAAATCGTAAAAAAAGGTCAGGTCTTGTATACCATTGATCAACGTCCGTTTCAGATTGAAGTAGACCGCGCAAAAGCCGATCTTTTACAGGCCAGAACTGCATTGTTGCAATCGGAAAACAATTTTAGCCGTGTTGAAAACCTGAAGGAATCCGGAGCGGTATCTCTGGAGGAGTACGATCAGCGCGAGCAAGCCGTTTCGGTGGCGCGGGCGCAGGTGCAAAGTATGGAAACCAGGGTCAGAGCCGCAGAGCTGGAACTGAGCTGGACTCAGGTAAAAGCCCCCATCACCGGTCGTATAAGCCGGGATTTAGTCAACGCCGGCAATATTGTCAGCGGTGGAAATTCCAACGCTACCGTCCTGACATCTATTGTGGCAACGAGTCCGTTGTACTTCTACTTCTCCGTTCCGGAAGATGACTACCTCCGGTACGCACGGCAGGCGCCAGGCTCTGGCCACAGCGGTTCGGTTCCCGTACGGGTAGAACTGGCCGACGAGAATGGGTTCTCACATACCGGCTCCGTGGATTTTGTAAACAATGAAGTAAACCGCAGTACGGGCGCTATGCAGTTCCGCGCTACGTTCAAAAACGACGATGGTTTGCTGGAGCCAGGCCTCTACGGCCGGGCTCAGTTCCTGAGTCGCCCCGACTACCCGGCAACCATGATACCGGACAAAGCGATTGGTACAAACCAAACCGTAAAATTTGTCTACACCATTGGCGCAGACTCTACCGTACAGGTAACCCCCATCGAGCCCGGACGCCTCTACAAAGGCAGTGAGCGGATCGTCACCTCCGGTCTTGCGCCCGACGCGCGGGTGATAACCTCCAACCTCGGTGCAATTGCACCGGGCATGAAGGTTGCGCCACGCAGCACTGCTTCTTCATCCACCTCCCCTGCACCTGCGGCCGCGCTAAAATAGTCCTGCCCGAATAGCCTGAGCTACGGCTTGGAAGAACTTCACCGACCGGCGGTGAACGGCCTTAACCATGCCTGTTCCCAACGGATTACCGGACCAAAAAACTAACCAATGAATATCTCCCACACCTTCATAGACCGGCCAATTCTGGCCACGGTCATTGCCATCTTTATTATGCTGGTGGGTGGCTTGTCTTACTCCAGCCTGCCAACCGCACAGTACCCCGAAGTGGCTCCTCCCACCATCAATGTATCGGGAAATTACCCCGGTGCCAATGCTGAAACGGTAGCGGCTACCGTAGCAACCCCTCTTGAGCAGGAGATCAACGGCGTTGAAAACATGCTTTACATGACGAGCCAGAGCACCTCTGATGGTTCGGTCTCCATTAATGTAACCTTCAAACAGGGAACCGATATCGACCAGGCGCAGGTACTCGTTCAAAACCGGGTTGCCAGTGCGAGCCCGCGCCTTCCTGCGCAGGTAAGCCAGGTCGGAATAACCACCAATAAGGTTTCTCCCGACCTCCTGCTGGTGGTCAACCTCTTCAGTCCGGATGAAAGCTTCGACCAGACCTACATCGCCAACTACGCCGTACTGAACATGCGCGACCGTATTTCGCGCCTCGATGGTGTTGGTAATGTTCGTCTGTTTGGTGCTACGGCTTACTCCATGCGGATCTGGATCGACCCGTCCAAACTGGAAGCGCGAGGAATTACCGCAACGGAAGTTATCGCTCAGCTCCGGGCACAAAATGTTCAGGTCTCCGGCGGAACGCTGAACCAGTCTCCCAGTACCGAGCAAAGCGCGTTTGAACTCAGCATCCAGACCAAAGGGCGTCTTGAAACATCTACTGAATTTGAAGACATAATTCTTAAAACGGGTGAGGATGGCAGTGTTGTCCGCGTCCGCGACATTGGTCGGGTAGAAATTGGATCAGAAAGCTACGTGACCCGGGGATTACTGGACGGCCGCAACGCAGTAGCGATGCCCATCAGCCAGCGCCCCGGCTCAAATGCGATTGAAACGGCAGACGCCATTAAGGAACTGATGACGGAGATGTCTCAGGATTTTCCGGAAGGCATGGCGTACGAGATTGCCTACAACCCGACCACCTTCGTGGAAGAATCCATCGTTGAGGTGCAGCATACTATTTACGAAGCTGTTTTTCTGGTTATACTCGTAATCCTCTTGTTTTTGCACTCGTGGCGTGCTGCGATTATTCCTATCGTTGCAATTCCGATTTCGCTGATCGGAACGTTTGCGGTGATGTCTGCCATGGGTTTCTCGCTCAACAACCTCTCTCTGTTTGGTCTTGTCCTGGCAATCGGGATTGTGGTAGACGATGCGATCGTGGTGGTAGAGAATATGGAACGTTGGCTGGAGGAAGGGCTGAGCCCCCGGGACGCTGCGCGTAAGACAATGACCGAGGTGGGAGGAGCCCTGATTGCAATGGGCCTGGTTCTTGTTGCCGTTTTCCTTCCAACAATGTTCATCGATGGTATTGCCGGCTCTTTTTACCAGCAGTTCGGCCTTACGATCGCAACGGCGACGATTATTTCCGTATTTGTTTCGCTGACACTCTCTCCGGCACTGGCCCGGTTGCTGTTGCGGCACAAGCCCAAGGCAAAAACCGACAAACCGTGGTACAAGCGCCCACTGGGCGCTTTCGCAAATTCGTTCGACCGCGGGATGAACAAGATGGCCGGCCGCTACGGTAACATCGTAGGTAAATTCATCCGCCGGACAGCCATTATTGGATTCGTTTACCTGGGTTTACTCGCCCTGACGGCCTTCGAATACGACCGGGTCCCTTCTGGCTTCATTCCTGATCAGGATCAGGGCTATTTTATCACCGTAATACAATTACCCGCGGGTGCGAGCCTTAGCCGGACGGAAGAAGTCGTAAAGGCGACTTCGGATAAAATTATGGCAGTAGACGGTGTCAGTCACGCCATTGCCTTTTCCGGCTTTGACGGTGCAACCCGGACCATCGCCAGTCATACTGCGGCAATCTTCAGCCCTTTGGAACCCTTCGAGGAACGGAACGCGAAAGGAATAAACTACGAGGACTTACTGACAAACGTCCGTACAGCCGTAGGTGGAAACCCGGACGCGAACGTATTTACCATTACTCCCCCGCCCATCCGCGGAATTGGCAATGGTGGAGGTTTTAAGATGATGGTCCAGGACCGGGAAGGTAAGGGCGTTCACGAGTTAGCCGAAGCTACCCGGGCCCTTGCTGCTGCGGCCAATGCAGACCCGCGACTCAGCGCAGTATTTACCGTTTTCAACACCAATACGCCCCAGCTCTTCCTTGATGTTGACCGCGAAAAAGCGGAACGCCTCGGCGTTCCGGTCAGCGACGTCTTTTCTACCCTGGCCACCTTTATCGGTTCCAGTTACGTCAACGACTTCAACTACCTGGGACGGACCTACCGTGTTACCGCCCAGGCCGACGCCGAGTTCCGGGCAGAGCCGGATGATGTAGAACGACTTCAGGTAAGGAACAAACAGGGCGAACTGGTTCCGCTGGGAACCGTAGCGAATTTTGAAACAGTAGCCGGGCCGAGCCGGGTACAGCGTTACAACCTGTTTACCGCCGCAGGCCTCCAGGGTGTTCCTGCCCCCGGAGTCAGCTCGGGCGAAGCACTGGCAGCCATGGAAGAAATTGCCGCACAAACACTGCCCGACGGCTTCAGTTTCGAGTGGACAGAACTGGCCTATCAGCAAAAGCAATCTTCCGGCACCGCCGGAATAGCTTTCCTGCTGGCGGTTCTGTTCGTTTTTCTTTTGCTTGCAGCTCAATTTGAATCCTGGGTACTGCCGCTGGCAGTCATTATGGTAGTTCCGATGGCTTTGTTCTCAGCCCTGATCGGCCTTGATGTTTTCTCTTTCCCGAACGACGTCCTTACACAGATCGGGATGATCGTGCTCATCGGCCTCGCCAGTAAGAATGCCATCCTGATCGTAGAATTTGCCAAACAAAAAGAAGACGAGGGAATGTCGCTGCTGGAAGCAGCAAAGGAAGGCGCAGCGCTCCGCCTGCGGCCCATCCTGATGACTTCGTTTGCGTTCATTCTGGGTACTGTTCCGCTGGTGATTGCAACTGGTGCCGGTTCCGAGATGCGCAACTCTCTCGGTACAGCTGTATTCATCGGGATGATCGGGGTTACCATTTTCGGCCTGTTTCTGACGCCGGTCTTCTACGTGGTAAGTCGCCGCCTCGGAATGATCAGGCTTCCCCCAAAACCAGCGCAGCCTACTGTACCGACGACTTCCGTCGACCTGCCCGGCTAACCGCCTGTGAGTTTCCTTTATTAACCCCTGAACCAACCAACCATGAAATATATATTTCATTTATCGATCGCCTTCCTCCTAGTTGGGTGTGCGACCTCAAAACGTAGCTACGACAACGTATCCGGCACTTCAGATTTGCCTGAAAAAGCAGCTGAGGCAGCCTGGACACTAGATACAGATAGCCTTTATCAAACCAGCGCCAAGCCCATTGCCGATTGGTGGACCGCATTCAACGATCCGGCGCTCGACCAGTTGATCGATGGCGCACGACGTGGAAACCGTGAACTGGCCGTGGCGGCAGCGAATTTAACCGCATCCCGAGCTGAGCTAAGTCGTGCTAAAGTAGATTATCTGCCCAACGTAGGCACCACCGCCGGCTATACCCGCCAACGGCTGGGAGAGAACGTTTTTGCTCAGGGTGAGAACGCCAACCTGGAGTACTCTACTTACGATGTCCTCGGTAACGTTACCTGGGAGACCAACCTCTTCGGCCGGGTGACCGACCGGAACCGCTTAGCACAGGCAGGCCTTGAACGGGCTTCGGCCGAGTTGCAATCTGTTCACGTCAGCCTCTTTGCCGAGGTTGCCCGCAACTATCTGGAATTACGTGGTGCGCAGTACCTCCGCAGCATTGCGGTTCAGAACATGGAAGAGCAAAACCAGGCATTAGAAGTAACGCAACTCCTGGTAGACTCCGGAACGAGCAACAGCCTAAACGTTGAGCGCGCTAAAGCACTGCGGGAGTCGACCGCCGCTTTGCTGCCACAACTGGATGCCCGCATTGCCGCGCTGCGCAACGCCCTGAGCACTCTTTCCGGAGAACTTCCCGGAGAACTTGATGCGCCCGCGCTCGATGAGTTTCGTCCTCTGCCAAGTTTACCTCCTTCGGTTGCCATCGGCAACCCCGTAGAATTGCTCCGTCGCCGGCCCGATATACTAATGGCCGAAGCGGCTTTACTCGAGCAGACCGCCCGGTACAACCTGGCGGTGGACGAACTGTACCCAAGTATTCAGTTTGGCGGAAACATCGGTTTTTCGGCTATTGACTTTGCCAGCCTGGGCACCGGAGGTGCCTTTACCTGGGCCCTCATGCCCCGTATCAACTGGTCAGCCTTTAACCTTGGCCGGGTGCGTCGGCAAATCGAAGCCGAAGATGCCCGTGCTCTGGCCGCTCTGAACCAGTACGAGCAAACTGTTCTCCTTGCTCTCGAAGAGGTCAACACCGCCCTGTCCAATTACAGCGGCGAACTTGAGCGGCGGGATATTCTGCGCCGAAGTGCGCTGGCCAGTGAAACTGCTGCCGCTCTGGCAAAAGACCGTTATGAGGCCGGACTCGACAATTTCCTCGATTACCTGGTGGCCAACCGCGACCTGCTCGAAGCACAGCGCCAGCTCGCCGAAAGTGAGATCGGGACCACCACGACACTCGTAAGCATTTACCGTGCTTTGGGTGGCGGCTGGTCATTGGAAGAAACAGATTCACTGAAGTAAAGATTGGCCACGTCCACATCTGCGCTGGTTAGTGCGTCCGGTTGACAACCATCCGATTGGTTATCGGGGTAGTGGTTACTTCCTGATGGTGGCGGCCCTTTCGGCCCCGGCAGATTTTTCTGTCGGGGCCTTTTGTGTTTCGGTTAGTCGGTTATTCAAAAAATGAATCGTAGCCCGAGGATTTCCCCCGGGTCTGCACGTCTTTTTCCCGACGTGGAATAGCATCGAGGTCCAGAATGTCTTCAGTCCCCGTCTTCTTGGCCACTTTATCCACTTCAATGTGCCCTCCGGCGAGCATGAGGTCAGACTTTTGCTCCCACTCTTCGAGCATCCGTAATCCTTCGTCGGCAAATACACCATTTTGTAAGTCTACCGAAGACATGAACTCGTTGGACAGGTCCATCATCCGTTCCATCTCTCCTACTTTATTGGCTACATCTTCGGCAATTCCCTCCATCGCAGCGTCGAACATTGCCCGCTGATCCGGATTTCCGTTGATGACCGACATAGCTGAAGACATCGCGCCATGACTGGCGCGGATGGCCTTACGCTCTACGATACGCAGCTCCACCTGATCGCGTGTGTCTTCCAGCAGAATCTCTGAGTTGTCGTGCATCTTGTTGAGCACGCGGCTGAGAACGTCCATCTTGGTCAGTAAAACCTCGTATTTCTGGTTGCTCTCGCGCAGGCGGGCAGCCTTGCGGCTGCTGAGAATCATCTGCTGGCGCTTATCGCGCTCTTTGGCCAACTTGGCCAGTTTCAGTTGCTTGTTGATTTCCGTTTCGTTCGTTTCTACCAGGGTTTTCAGGTGGCGAATCTGACCGCGCAGTTTGCCGATCTGTTTTCGCATATCCTGAAGGTTGTTTTCGAGGCTCTCGATGTAAGATTTGAGAATACCGATGGGATCGATATTTACGAAAACCCCGGTTATGGCTCTCATCGCGCTCTTGTACATGTACCCGAACAAGGCCCTGGTACGGGGGTCGAGAACAGAGAAAAGAATAGTACCCAATACAGCTACCGATACGACGATGCCTGCGGTAGTTGCCAGAAAGGACCCGACAAGGGTCCAGAAAGTCGAAAGTAAAAAGGCGCCGCCAGCTATTAGGGCAACAAGAAAAATCAGTCCGGTAACGCCCTCAGGGCGTTGCCAAAATGATTTCTTCGGAGTAACATCGGGTGGAAATTGTGGCATCAGGAAAAAAGATTATCGAAAAGCAAAATTGAGAATAAGAAAGCGAAGCACCAGGAGCAGCATTATGCCATTAGCCCAGTACACGCGTGATATCCGCGACATCTGACCGGATAGCGGAGGTGATCACTTCCAGCGCATCGTCGAATCCCTGTTGGTTCATGGTTGCTTTTTCCTTAGCGTTACTGATGAGTTCATCGGCAGAGTCGATTTTGGCTTTGGCTTTGGCAACTTCCGCCTGCAATTGCTCGATCTTTGCTTCCCAGTTCGCAATCTTCTTTTTCAACTCTCCTGTTTCCTTGGCTTTGCCCTCTACATTGCTCATGAGGTGCTTTTCCATGGAATTCATGAACTTGGACTTCTCGTCCTGCAACACTTCAGTATAGTACTTGGCGGTTTTCACCAGCTTTTCCAGCGTAAGCCCAACGGTAGATCCGGTACCAAAAGCAGCACGGATGGCCGTGTCGTGGTCCATTCCTATCTCTTCCATCTTAGCAACAGATTGCTTGAATTCGAGATAATCAAAGCCTTCAAGGTTCTTATCCTCCAGGGCCTTCATTAAAACGTTGGCAAAACGGTCATCTTCTTGTGACATAGTATTGAAAGCTTTAGCTAAATTGGACATTGGGTAGTGTTAGATTCGTAGAATGACAAATGTAAGGTTCAGTAAGCGAAAATTATTGTGGCATAGATAGAGGAGCCTGTTCTTTAGACAAATGCCCCTGATTATAAGTTCGGCAGAGTCCTGCCCGGCATTATTTCCCCGTTTCAGCAGGAAATCATCCTTATCACGGCCAACGAAACATTCACCTCAGGAAGTGTTTACAGGATAACACACAAACAGCCTAAAAGACGAATTCAATGTCTCTTTCTCAGCGCGGCAAGTCTGCCGCCAACCAACCTTTACGTGCAGACCTCGACGCTTTCTACGAAGCGATGGACGACAAATACGACGCACAGGATAATCCTGAAGGCAAGTTCACCCTCACCATAGCCGAAAACTGCCTGAGCTGGCCGCAATTGAGGGATAAGTTCCGAAGGATTCAGGCAGAGAACGAAACCCCAGGCTGGGTGGCCTCCTACACTTCTATACTCGGAGCTCCCGAGCTGCGCGAAGCCGCAGCGGCCTTTCTTCAACGGCATTTTTCGGGATGCCCGCTCAACCCCGAACGGCTCGGCGTCGCCGCTGGCGCGGCGGCAATTATTGAAATGACTGCTCTCCTACTGGGCGACCCGGGCGATGTGGCCGTAATCCCCGGTCCGGCCTACATGGCTTACACCCCCGATATTGGCGCAAAGGCCGGCATGGAACGCTATGACCTCCAACACCAGCCGACAGCCGGAGAACCCGACAGTCGATTTCGCTTCCCGACCTATTTTCAGCATACCACTGCAGACCTTGATCGCGCTTATGCTGAACTCGGCAACCGCTTCCGCGTCCTCATCCTGACCCAGCCCAACAACCCAACCGGTCAGGTTTTTACCGAAAGCCAGATCCTTGCTTTTGCCGACTGGTGCGAAGCACATAAAGTACACCTGGTCGTCAATGAAATTTACGGCCTTTCGCTAATCGACCAGGACCACGAAGACCTCATCGACGATTACGGCGAGCGGAGATGGTTCACCTCCGTACTGCCCCTTCTCGAAAGCCGCAAGAGCGAATATTTCCACTGGTGGTATTCGTTCAGCAAAGACTTTGGCATCTCCGGATTCCGGATGGGAATGATTTATTCTCACAATGAGCAAATGCTGGAAGCATGGGGCAATATCGGCTCCACCTCGATGGCCTCTAACCATAGCCAGTGGCTTGTGCAACGGATGCTTGAGGATGAAGACTGGGTCAGAGAATACATCTCCGACAACAGCCGCCGGCTAACGGAGAGCTATGCGCTCGTGGTCCGTACACTCCGGGCTGCCAACATTGCATACGCACCCGCCGCGGGCAGCCTCTTCGTTTGGTTCGATTTGAGCAACTTTCTTCGTGCTGACACCGCTGAAGCAGAAATGGAGCTATGGCAGCGCGTCTACGATGAAACAGGGATTCTGCTTACCTCGCCCGTAGGCCAGGGCAGTCCGGAACGCGGCTGGTACCGGATGGTCTATTCCTGTGTATCTTACGCGGAGCTGGAGGTGGCAATGGAGCGCTTGAAAAGCTTTTTGCAGCAGGCATAAAAGCACTGATTCAGAAAAAAGAGCGCCTTCCGGCCTTTCGCAAAAGCTTACCTTACTACTGTGACTGAATACACGATTTCTGCTCTCTACACGAAGTACAAAGACTTCGACCTCGTAGTGGATTCCCGCCGGCTGACCCGGCCGGAGCGTACTTTGTTTTTTGCCTTGCCGGGCGAACGTACAGACGGGCACGACTTCATTCCTGAGCTGTTCCGCTCGGGAGTCCGCCACTTCGTAGTCATGGAGAATTTCGGGGCGCGGCCGCAGGTGCAGGGTGAGCTTTCCGAGGAGCAATGGGCGCAGGCCAGCCTCCTCCGGGTGGAGCGCCCGCTGGCTTTGCTGCAGGCCCTGGCCGCCCACCACCGCCAGCAATTCGACATCCCCGTACTCGCCATCACCGGTTCCAACGGTAAAACGATCGTTAAAGACTGGCTCGCCCAGATTCTCAGCCGGCGATTTAACGTCTGCGCGAGTCCGCGCTCCTTCAATTCACAAATAGGAGTGCCGCTGTCGGTATGGCGCCTGCGGCGCGAGCACCAGCTCGCCGTTTTCGAAGCCGGCGTTAGCGAGTCTGGTGAAATGGCCCGCCTGGAAGCGATCATTAAACCTACCTGCGGTTTATTCACGATGCTTGGCAGTGCCCACGATGCAGGTTTCCCAGACCGGGAGACCAAACATCGTGAAAAGCTCAGCCTCTTCAAAGGTGCAGAATGGGTAGCCGTCTCCGCCGACGACACCGACAGTGTCCGCCTGTTGCGGATGGCAGACATCCACCCTCTCACCTACCTCGGCGTAGAAGGCCGTTTTCTGGAGGTAGACGAAGAAGCAATCCGGATCGACTTCCCCGACCTGCCCCGTATTTACCTCGAAAACGCCTACGCCACCGCTGCGGTGGCTTATGAATCAGGTATCGACAAATCCACGCTGCGCAGCGAAATACCGAAGTTACGGCCGCTCAGCAACCGCCTCGAACAACGCGAAGGGCGCCGTGGTGGCGTCGTCATTAACGATAGCTACAGCAACGACCTCAGCGCACTCGCTGCTGCAATCGACTTCGCCGTAACGCAGAACCCGTTTGAGCATCTAACCCTGATTCTGGGCACGCTTCAACCCGGCTCCTTCAACCAACCCGGCACCCGCGGCCGCGCCCAAATGACCGAACTGGAGCAACTCCTCGCCGGGCGGGTAGACCGGCTGATTACCGTTGGAGAAAGCTACGCCGCTACCGACGGACACCTGCACTACCCCACCCCCGAGGCGCTTCTTGCTGCGCTCGACGAGCTGGACACGAGCCCGGAAACCATCCTCGTAAAGGGCGCCAGCTACGAACGTCTCGACCGGATTGCCGACGCATTGAGCCGCAAACAACATCAGACACTTTTGCGGCTCGACCTGACCGCTTTGCGCCATAACTTCCAGGTGTATCAACGCTCCGTAGACGCAGGAATGATCGTGATGGTGAAAGCATCGGCTTACGGCGGTGGCAGCCTGCCCGTGGCCCGGGCGCTCGCAGCAGCAGGCGCTGAGCGCCTGGCCGTCGCTTATCCGGACGAAGGCCGCACCCTCCGCGAAGGAGGCTTGTTGTTGCCTATAATGGTTCTCAACGCCGAGGCTGCTACTTTCGGTCGCTGCGCGACCGACAAACTCGAACCCGTGGTCCATCAGGCCCGCGATCTCCGCCGCGCCCGCGCTGCCGGGCTGTCGGTCCACCTCGAAATAGACACGGGGATGGCCCGGCTCGGCTTTCAGGCCGACGACCTCGACGCCCTGATCAACGAGTTGCAAAATGAAGATTACGGCCCGACCATTGCTTCTGTATTTACCCACCTCGCTGCTGCCGAAGACCAGGCCCACGATGGTTTCACAAGGGGACAAATTGAGACCTTCGATGCCGCCTACGCCAGAATTGCCGCAGTGCTTCCGGCTCCGCCACCCCGCCACGTTCTCAACACCAACGGTATTTCCCGTTTCCCGGATTTCGCCTACGAGTTTGTCCGGCTGGGCATTGGCCTCTATGGCATCGGTGATGCGTCTAAAGCCGATGAATTACGCCCTGCGCTGCGTTTGGTTACCCACATTACCCGTATTTACGACCGGCCTTCGGGCAGCAGCGTGGGTTACGGTCGCCGGGGAAAACTCAGCCGGCAAAGTCGTATCGCGGTGCTGCCCGTAGGTTACGCTGATGGCCTGCCTCGCCTTGCCGGAGAAGGTCGCTTCCGGGTGAAAACGGTCAGCGGTACCGCACCCACCGTTGGGTCGATATGCATGGACATGACCACCATCGACGTAACGGACCTGCCCGCAGTTCGCGCCGGAGACGAAGTGACCCTCTTTGGGCCCAACCACCCCATCGAAATACTTGCTGCTGCCGCCCAAACGATTCCCTACGAAATCCTGACTGGCATCGGGCCGCGGGTTCACCGGGTTTATTCAGAAGAATAGCGCCTGAATTATTAGTAGTCGCAAATAACAGCAGACTCGTCGATAATATGCAGGCATTTCCGGGAGTGCTCGTAGTTTCCCTTTATTGCCCGTCGCTACTAAGCCGGGACGCATTTCACACACCAATCTAAAACACTCATTTTATCATGTCGCACTTCTTTCTCCGCTCCAAACATTACGTACTTTTTGTCCCGCTTTTCCTCACAACCCTTACTACCTGGATTTTCCAGGGTATGTACAGCCAAAGCATTCAGGAATGGTCGACGGAGGCGCAAATGGGTGGAGATTTTGACTTCAGCGGCTTCGACCTCGCAGACTACAACGTGTACTTCTACGCATTCATCGGCGTGATGCTGCTCTCCCTTCTGACCCAGGTCGGCTGGTACAGGAGTGTTGGTCAGGACCTTAAGCGTTATCTCCCGGACCACCTTGATCTTCAGGATAAAACTTTCAAGGTAACCATCCCTCTTCAGGTAATTACCACCTTCGCAATAATTGCAATTTACTGGTACGGCTGGAACTGGGCGAGCGACAACCTTACTGCCCTGATCGACAACGAAGGCATTGGTTCCGGAACGCCGCAGGATTTCCTGATGACCATGCTCAAATTCCTCGGCATGTTCAGCCTGGTGGGGATCATTGGTTTTGCAGCGACCATCTACAACTGTTACTTCGCGGGGAAAACCCTGAAATCAATCGAAGAAGGACGGCCGGTTAAAGGCGGTGAGGTTGTAGGCTACGTAATTCTTTCTTACTTCCTCGTAGTCGGTGTGTGGATCATGCAGCCAAAGATCAACCGCCTGGTTGAAACAGGCAGCATGGATAAGGCCGAAGACAACGAAGCCTGGTAGTTCATATCGTTAGCCTGGCGCTACGAGCCAGGCTAACGACCCGACACCAACTATTTTATTCGACCTCTAAGCGGACGATGCCTTCCCCTTCGACGGAGGCGTAGATGTAACCGTCCGGGCCCATCCGGACGTCGCGAACGCGGCCCATGTTGTTGATGAGTTTCTGCTCACCTACAACCTCCTTGCCGTCGAGTTGAACGTGCTGGAGGCGCATGAATTTCAGGCTACCAACCACCAGGTCACCTTCCCAACCAGGATACTTATCGCCGGTGATGAAAGCCATACCGCTCGGCGCGATGCTTGGCACCCAGTAGTGCAGCGGCTGCTCCATGCCGGCTTTGCCCGTCAGTTCTGTGAATTGAGTGCCGCTGTAATTGATGCCATAGCTGATTACGGGCCAGCCGTAGTTTTTGCCGCCTTCGATGATGTTGATTTCGTCGCCGCCACGGGGGCCGTGCTCCGTTTCCCAGATCTCACCGGTTTCCGGGTGGATGGTCAGGCTTTGCGGATTACGATGCCCGTAGGAGAAGATTGCCTTTTTAGCGTTCGCGTAGTCGACGAACGGGTTGTCCTCGGGGATTGATCCGTCGGCAGCGATGCGGTAGACCTTTCCGTGGTCGCGGGTGCTGTCCTGCGGATTGTTATCGCGGTCACCGCGATCACCGATGGTGAAGTAGAGGTGGCCATCCTTTGGTCCCCAGGCCATACGGCTTCCGTAGTGGTAGGGCTTATCGGTCCGTGGTCCGGCTTCGTAGAGTACTTCGAAATTTTCGAGGCTGGTTTCGTCGTCGGCCAGGCGGCCACGGCCAACGGCCGTGCTGGCGTTTTCCTGATCGTCGGGCATACTCCAGGTGAGGTACACCATCCGGTCGGTGGCAAAATCGTTGCTGAGGATAACATCCAGCAAACCTCCCTGGCCGACATTCTTGACGGGGGGGATGCCTTCGGTGATTTCGGTGCTCTGTCCTTCTTTATCTATGAGCAGCAATTTTCCGGACTTATCGGTGGCGATCATCCGTCCGTCGGGCAGGAACCGGAAGCCCCACAGGATGTCTTCGTACTCGAAGGCGATTACCGGATTGATTGCAGCGGGCGTCAGAGCCATGTGGCCTTCGGCCGCAGCGGCTGCCCGCTCCGGAGCGGGTGTGGAAGTAGACGTTGTTTCTGTAGAAGCATCACAGGCCGTCAGGGCCAGCAGGCAGAAAAATACTAGGTAGCGCATATTAATGGATGGATTGTACTGGAGGATACGCTGATTTTCCGGTTTGGTTCGCTCCGGGGCGTTTAAAAAAAGGCGCGATCGCGGGTGCGGAGATGGTTTTTAAAAAACCGGCTCTGCTTCCTGCAATGCTTGTCTCTGCTCCCGGCCCGGCTCACTCTCCTTCCCGGAACCAATCAAATTCCTCGCCGTCGTAGCGGCCAACTCCGTTAAGACTGCCCAGCCAGATGCCACCATCTTTATCTTCGGTAATGCCAAAAAACATATCTCTGCGCTGAAGGATAACGGCGGGTTTTACCGGGTCACCGTCCAAACCGTTAGCGTCGTAGCGCGACAATCTCCATTCATCAGGTTTACCGGGCGCAGCAGAGCTGGTCCAGATATTACCCTGTGTGTCTTCGTAAATGTAGCCGATAAACTCTGTAGCAAACTGCGTCAGTTCACCGTCGGTACGGTAGCGCCACAAACCACCGTTGCCACCAAACCACACATTCCCTTTTTTGTCCTCGATTACGCTGCGGGTGTTGTAGAACGCTTCACCGTTTTGATCTGATGTTGTTCTATTCTTCTCATCATTTACGCGAACGATACTAAATGTCAGTCCGTCGTATACGCATAGTGCCCCGCTGGAAGCGATCCAGAATTTCCCGGAGCGGTCTTCGAGGATGGAATTGGCAGCGTTATCGGGCAGTCCGTCTTTTGTAGAAATTGTCCGGTAAGAACTTCCGTTATAGATGCTGATACCGCCTACGGTACCGATCCATATTTTTCCGCTGCGGTCCTGATAGAGACAAAGCTGTTTGTCGTGGGCCAGGCCGTCTTCGGTAGTGATGTTGGTAAAGGCCGTACCGTCGTAGCGGTAACCACCGGCACCAATGGTGCCGAACCAGAGCTTCCCGTCGCGGTCTTCCATTGCTGAGAAAACGTGGTAGCGCCTCAGCCTGTCCTTATTGGTGAAATTGGTGAACGAGGTTCCGTCGTAGCGGATGATACCTTCCCAGGTTGCGAGCCATACGTCTCCGTTGCGATCCTGGATGATGTTTCGGGTAATGCTTTTGGGGCCAAACTCCGAAGAGACCGAAGCAGTAGGGCTGAAGTAAGGGTCGAAATCTGCGGGCTTTGTCGTCTTCGGCTTTACTTCGTTTGAGATTACGGGAGGAGACATCTCCGATTGACCGTTACAGGCAGCAAGGGCAAACATTACCAGCAGTAAAAGGCCAGCCGGAACCAGTAGTTGAATGAAACTCTTGATCATGAAGGGGAAGATTTGTTTTCGGTCCTCAATAAACGCCCGCGCTTTGTTTTGGAATGTAAAAGCTTGTAAAACCGGAAAGACGCCCCCTCCCCGCCGGAGGAGCATCTTTCAAAAACCTGTTATTGCACCTGCGTCCCCGCCTTATTGAACAGAAATGGCATGCCGCACAAAATCTCTTCTTCGCCAGACGGTAATAAACGCCTTTTTCCAAATCTTTACTACTGTTTGAAGGTTTACCAGATGTTTACTCCAAACAGAATTTAAAGACGATTCAATGCCATCATTACTGGGATCTATTTTTGGGATGACTTGCCCCAAGTGCCGCCGGGGCGACCTGTTCCCCACCAGCTCCTTTGGTTTCGATAAACCATTCATGCAGTACGAGCACTGCCCCGAATGTGGCAACAGCTACTTTCCCGAACCCGGTTTCTATTACGGAGCAATGTTCATTTCTTATATCGGATCTGCCTTCTTCAGCATGGGGTTCGTGATGCTTCTGCATTGGGTTTTCGGGTGGTCTACCCTGGCCTCTTTTCTTGCCTTACTCGTAGTTGCTGGCCTCTTCTTTGTCTGGTGGTTCCGGTTTTCACGTTCAGTATATTTTCACCTTGTATCGAAATACCACCCCGAGGTCACCAAGGCTGTCGATGCCGGAGAACTACACGTTCCAACACCCGAAGCAACCAGTAGAAACTGATTTACAGACCGGTGCAAAGTTAGGGTGACAACTTTAAGGCTTTTTCGTCTACTTTTACGTCAGAAACTTCTGTAATAAGCTCATCCCCCGCCCGTTGCAACCCGCAAACAGTACCAGCAGGAGCATGGACAACCGGGGCTCTCCGGATATCGAATATTACTAAAGCCAGTTGCGGCAAATTCAACGACTACTTGAACAGCACAATTATATGCGTTACTTTTTATGCGCTCTGACCGTTTGGGCCATTGCGCTTTCACTGAACGGACAAGCCTGGGCGGACACAGATATTTACGACGTAAGAGGCAAACATCAGCTCACCCCCAAAACTGCCCGTGGCCTCATTGCAGACACAGAAGCGCTCCGCAGCGCCCTCAAGGCGGCGCCCCACGAAACCAATTCTACCGCCGAGAGCAGCCCCGCCATCCTTCTGCTCCCCTCTCCCGACGGCGAAACCTCCTCGTTCCGCATCGTAACCTACGACGCCGTCGGAGACCCGGATCGCTACCCCGACATCCGTACCTGGTACGGGATCAATACCGATGACTTCAGCCAAACTATTTTTCTGGACTGGACCAAGCAAGGTTTTCATGCATCCGTTCGTGGTGGCAAGAACCCACCCTGGTACATCGACCCCGTAATTTCCGGCGACCTTACGCTCTACCAGGCTTATTTCCGCAAAGACCTGACGGACAACACACCCTCCTTTGGTTGTTCCACCAAGACGGACGAAGCTCCCGGCCTGCTGGACAACCAGACCGGCAAAAGCGCAGGCGACTGCGTACTGCGGCAGTACCGCGTTGCCATTACCGCAACGCCCCAGTACAGCAATTACCACGGTGCGTTTACGGGAATTCAGTCGGGGCTTATTCAGTCCGCCATCGTAACAACCGTTAACCGGATCAACCAGATTTACACCCAGGAGCTGAGCATCAGGCTGCAACTGATTGCAGAAAACGACAAGTTGTACTTCTACGACGAAGCTACTTCGCCCTTCAGTTCCAACCTCGTTGCCGACCTGGTGAATGAGAACATTGCGGTTCAGGAAGACCGTATTCCGCTCGCAGACTTCGACCTTGGCCATGTTTACACCAAAGGCATCAACAACGGGCGCGCCTTCCCGCGCGCCAGCTGCGTTGACGCACTAAAGTCAGGTGGTGCCACCAGTCGGGTCGACCCCATAGGAGACCCCTTCACTATCGATTACGTCGCCCACGAGATGGGCCATCAGTTCGGGGCTTTCCATACCCAAAACAACCTCTGCAATTACAGTGCAGACTCCGGTATGGAACCAGGCAGTGGTAGCACGATCATGGGTTACGCCGGTATTTGCTTCCCGAACGTTCAGCTGGCCAGCGATGACTACTTCCACGGCCGCAGTATCGAGGAGATTACGAACTTCACCGAAAACCCCTTTACCGGGGGCATCTGCGCCGAAGAGATTGACAACAGCCTGTTCAACCCTCAGGTGGGTAGCGTCCCCGACCGGACGATCCCGCAGGGAACGCCATTTAGACTGACGGGGCAGGCCAGCGGTGCAGGACGGATTTCCTACAACTGGGAGCAATACGACCCTGAACTCGGAACAATGCCTCCCCAGGCAGACAACAAAGAAGGTCCCCTCTTCCGGAGCTTTCCGCCATCTGCCGATCCGCACCGCTATTTCCCCGTGTTCTCCGCCGTACTGAACAACACAGACCCCGAGTGGGAAACACTACCGGAGGTAGGCCGCGAAATGAACTTCCGCCTGACCGTTAACCACTCCACCGCAGCCTACGGCTGCGCGGGCGAGGAGGATGTAAAAATCACCGTAGATGATGACTTCGGTCCCTTCGTAGTGTCTGACCCCGCCGATACAAATCAGTGGAGCATCGGCCAGATCGCTCAGATACAATGGGAAGTTGCAGGCACCGATTCTCCGGTTTTCACCTCTCCAAAGGTCGACGTCTTGATCTCTACCGACAACGGGCAGACATTCATCCCCCTGGCGCCCGGCCTCCCGAACAACGGCCTTGCTGAAGTAAGGGTTCCGCAAACAGAGACCGACAGCGCCCGCATCATGGTGCGCAGTTCAGGCAACTACTTCTATAATGTCAGCCCTCAACCTTTCCGGATCATCGACTCTGTTGGTCCTCCGTCTCTCTCCATCGCGCCGGTTAGCCCGGCAGCAATAGGAGATTGTTTCTCGGCGACCGATGAGGTTACGTTCGATTTTCTGCTTACCGGTGCCGGAGGGGCGACAGACTCATTGGAAATGACCGTTACCGGCCTTCCGGAGGAGCTGACAGCGAGCTTTCACCCCACCACCCCACGGCCCGGAGGCCGGGTCCGGCTAACTGTTTCGGGAATGAGCGACCAATCGCTGGGCGTTTACGAAGGGCTTGTTTCCGGGGTGAGCGCCGACGGAACAGTGAGCCAGGTCATCTCTATTACCAAATATTCAGGTGAACCCGACAGGGGCCCCGAACTGAACGGGCCTTCGGGGCTACTCCCCGACATCCGGCCGACCCTCCGGGTACGGAGCAGCATGACCGACCTTTACCAATTTCAGGTATCCGAACAGTCGGATTTCAGTACCTTACTCTACGATGAATCGACCGACCAGCCCTTTTTCACGCTGCCGGCATACCTTTCTCCGGACAGCCGGTATTTTTGGCGGGCGCGGACGCGGGATGCAAACGGAGGTTGCGGAATATCAAAATGGACCTCATCGGAATTCATCACCGGCGATTGCCCCGTCTTTTCTACCGCCAGCTCACCGGCAACTATTTCCACCGGGCCACCGATTCAGTCGGTAGAGATGACGCTGGACATCAGCCGGTTCGGAGAAATCACCGACCTGGACCTCGTAATGCTCGACCTCGAGCACTCCTACCTCAACGACGTGGAGGTAGACCTGGAGAGCCCCTCCGGGGTTATCGTCCCCATCTTCGACCGCAGTTGCGGCGGTAACGACGACATTCTGCTCAACTTCGACGATGAGGCCGGGGCCGCCGAACTCTTTTGTCCGCCGGTAGCACCCGACGCTTTTGTCCGGCCTCCTTCCACTCCCCTCGCTGCTTACGACGGCGACCAGCTGAGAGGAAGCTGGACGCTCCACGTCCGGGACCGTGCCAATCAGGATGGAGGCCAGCTCAATGGCTTCAGCATCAAGGCTTGTCTGTTTCAGGAAGCCCTGCCCGTTACGTGGCTTTCGTTTACCGCCACCGGCCGCAAAGCAGACATTTTGCTCGAATGGTCCACAGAATCAGAGACAGCGAACGACGGTTTCTACCTCGAGCGTGCACCTGCTGCCGAGCCCACGAACTGGGAAGAGATCGGCTTTGTGGGAGCAGGCAATGATTACTCCTTCGTGGACATTACCGCCCTCCCCGGTACAGATTATTACTTCCGGCTTCGCCAGACTGATCAGGATGGCCGCGTGAGCTACAGCGAAATCCGTTCTGCCCGGATCGGGCAGGCTGCTACCGACGGCCTTCACCTGTTCCCAAACCCTACTGCCGACCGCGTTCGTTACCGCTGGACGACACCTGAAGGACTACGCTCCGACCGGTTGTATTCGCTGACCGACAGCCAGGGCAGGCTCTTGCAGGAAGGCCAATTGCACGCTTCCGGCGGTTCGCTCAGTATCAGTACCCTACCCGCCGGGGTCTACTTCCTACGGGTGACGGGGCTGAAAGCAATGCGGGTCGTACGCCTTTAGCTTCGTGTTTCCTTAAGCCCTATTTTTGCCCAACCAAACCACCCGCTAAAATGGCCAAGAAGAAAAAGCAGTCTTACTCGACCGGTAATGCACCGGACCCCGACAATCCGTTCGCAGCGCTGGCTGGCCTTGGGGCCAGCCTCCCTCCACCGCCCGACAACCTTCCGGAACCGGAAGAGGACGAAGAACACGGACTGAGCAAAGCCGAAAAAGCCAGCATGTCGTTGCGCATCCACCTCGACCGCAAGAACAGAAGAGGAAACGAGGCAACCATCATCACGGGATTTACCGGACCGGAAGACGAAATGAAAGCGCTCGGAAAACTACTGAAAACCAAATGTGGCGTTGGTGGCTCCGCTAAAGGAGAAGAAATCATCGTGCAGGGCAACAAGCGCGATAAGGTATTGGAAATACTGCTGAGCGAAGGATATAAAGGAGCCAGGAAAGCAGGGGGGTAATCCGTTACTCTACCGCCTTTCGGGCCCGCGAGCGCCTACATCCTTTAAAGCTTAGCAGGTTCACCGCACCTATGGGAGAAAAAACCGTTACACCAGAATACTACTGACTAACTTGCTCTCATGCTTCTAACCTGGATCGGCTTTTTCGTCTTCGTGGCGTTGCTACTCTTCCTCGACCTTTTTGTCCTGAACAAAAAGGACCACGTTCCCCGTACCCGGGAGGCATTGCTGTGGACCGCGATGTGGACCACCATTGGTTTGGGTTTCAGTGGTTTCATTTACCTCGCCTACCAAAACGGATGGGTCGATTCGAACCTGGAACCCAAGCAAGCTGTGATCACTTACCTGACCGGATACCTGGTAGAGCTCAGCCTGAGCATGGACAATGTGTTTGTGATTGCCCTCATTTTCGCGTACTTCAAAGTGCCGGCGATCTACCAACACCGCGTTTTATTCTGGGGCATCATGGGCGCCGTTTTCTTCCGGTTGGCGATGATTCTGGCGGGAGTCTACCTGCTGGAGAAGTTCGACTGGATGTTTTACGTTTTCGGACTATTACTCCTGTACAGTGCCGTGAAGATGCTGGGAGAATCGGCCGACATTCACCCCTCAGACAACCCGATCATCAAGTTTGTGAAAAGGATGATCCCCGTAACGGACGATTACCACGGGCACGACTTTTTCGTACATATCGATGGCAAGCGGGCGGCTACCCCACTCTTCATCGCGCTCATCATTGTGGAGACGACCGACGTGATTTTCGCGGTAGACTCCATCCCCGCCATTCTGGGCATAACGACAGACTCCTTTCTGGTTTTCAGTTCAAACATCCTGGCTATACTGGGTCTGCGGTCGCTTTACTTTGTCCTTAGTTCGATGATTGACAAGTTCGAATACCTGAAGTACAGCCTGGCGCTGATTCTGGCTTTCGTAGGGGTAAAAATGCTGCTGCATGAAGTTTGGCACCCCGAAGACTGGCTTTCGCTGGTGGTTATTTTCGGTCTGCTCGCTGCCGGGATACTGATCTCATTAACCCGCCCTGCACCTGCGCCCGCGCCCAAAGACCCAATAAAGAACCCGATGATCGACGAAGTACCCGAAGATCGCCAAATCTAAAGCAGCCCTGAAGATTTTTTTTGCCCAGGAAAGGATTCGACGCAAAGATGCTATTTTGCACCATGCAACGTATCCTGATTCCCCTCCTCTTACTGGCTCCGACTTTCTTCCTCTTTGCTCAGTCAGACTCGATACTTCTGGTAAAAGCAATGGAAGAATTTGCCGACTGGAACCCGCAGAGCAATGGCTTGATGTGGTCGGCAACCGATGCGAATTCCGCCTCTGCTGAAGTTAAAGAACTACGTGCGCTAAGAGACAGAATCCCTCCTGAAACAGCTCTCTCCCCGAGCAGTCGCCTGAACCGGAACATTCTGCTCCACATTCTCGACGACGAGATTTTCCGAAGGGAATTCGGGGCGTATCAGTTTCCGCTGGATGCCGAAGGGGGCTTTCTGGCGGGCATCGTTTACCGCGTGATCGGGCAACGGGTAAGAGGAAAGGAATCGCTGGAACGCTACACCAAACTGATCGAACAGGTCAGCCCCTGGTTCGATCGCCAAATTGCCTCCATGCGCGCGGGCCTGGCCGCGGGCAAAACCGATCCCCGCCTCGTGGTGGAAAATTGTATCGCCCAGATCGACCGGCAACTCGCTACTCCGGTCGACGAGAGTATCTTTTTGCAACCCGTTCGCAACGATGCGGCGCACACGCAGGTGCTGAGCAAGTTGGTGGAGCAAAGTACTTACCCCGCATACCGTCGCCTCCGGAAATTCCTTGCCGAAGACTACCTGCCCAACCTTCGCGCCGGCATCGGTATATCAGAAATCACCGATGGAAAAGCGTTCTACCGCCAACGCGTCCGCTTTTTCACTACCGATGATGTGACTCCGGAGGAAGTCTTTGCCACCGGACAGGCCGAGGTCGCCCGCATCCGGGCCGAAATGGAAGCCATCATCACCAAAACCGGCTTCGAAGGCTCCTTCGCCGATTTCTTACAGTTCCTTCGTACCGATGAGCAGTTCTACCCCAAGAGCGCCGAAGAACTCCTGAGCCGTGCCGCCTGGATCACGAAACGAATGGAAGGCAAACTTCCCCAATACTTTAATCATCTGCCACGGATGCCCCTCACGGTCAGCCCGGTCCCCTCTGCGCTCGCCCCCAATTACACTACCGGCCGGTACAGCCCGGGGAGCTACCGGAGCCGTAAAGCGGGAGCGTTCTGGGTAAACACTTACAACCTCCCCAGTCGGCCCTACTATGTTTTGCCAGCTCTTGCCCTCCACGAGGGCGTGCCCGGTCATCACACCCAGATGATGCTCGCCGCAGAGATGGAAGACGTGCCCGCTTTTCGTCAAAACCTCTACCTCTCCGCCTTCGGCGAAGGTTGGGCGCTCTACTGCGAGTACCTGGGTAAGGAAGCAGGGATGTACGAAACAGACTACGAGGAGTTTGGCCGCCTCGTCTACGAAATGTGGCGTGCCTGCCGCCTGGTCGTAGATCCCGGAATGCACTACTTTGGTTGGAGCCGCGATGAAGCAGTAGACTTTCTTACCTCCAACACCGCTCTTTCCCTCCACGAAGTCAATACCGAGATCGACCGTTACATCGGCTGGCCCGGACAGGCTGTGTCCTACAAAATGGGGGAACTGAAAATCCGGGAGCTGCGCAAAATGGCGGAGGCCGAGTTGGGAGAAAAATTCGACCTGCCATCTTTTCACGACCTGGTCCTCAGCAACGGAGCAGTTACGATGCAGGGGCTGGAAGGTTTGGTGCGGGAATGGATTGAGGGTAGGAATTAGGGAACTAGGAACTAGGGAACTAGGAATTAGGGAACTAGGGAACTAGGGAACTAGGAATTAGGGAACTAGGAAACTAGGAACTAGGGAATTGAGGGGGGGGTAACGGAGACATTACAACTTCTACAACCTCAACAAAAAAACGACATAAACACCTAACCATCAATATTTTATACCCTAAAAAAGAGACTGTAAAGTCGTTTATAAACGCATATATACGTTAGTATTCGTTTAAATGACGACTAAATGGATTCCTTTATCGGATGTTTGCGTAACACCAATACATTCACCATGCATTCGATGAATAGCTTCACAGACTGGCTGGCTTTTTCAAAAGGAGAGGACTTAGCCCATGATGTTTTCTTACTGAGTAAGCACTTTCCTAAAGAGGAAACATACAGTCTGTCGAGCCAAATCCGAAGATCAACACGATCTGTATGTAGTAACCTTGCCGAGAGTCATGCAAAAAGACGTTACCCCAAACACTTTTACGCCAAATTAACCGATGCCTTAGGAGAGAACAATGAAACACTAGTCTGGCTAAGGTTCGCACGACGATGTAAGTATATTGACAATAAACAATAC
The DNA here is from genome assembly GCF_008014675.1 of Neolewinella aurantiaca. Taxonomy (GTDB): domain Bacteria; phylum Bacteroidota; class Bacteroidia; order Chitinophagales; family Saprospiraceae; genus Neolewinella; species Neolewinella aurantiaca. The sequence continues at coordinate 118,704 of NZ_VOXD01000018.1, forward strand.
CGGCAATTCGAGGCGAAAAACGCAGAAGTCGGTAAACTGCTGAACTACATGATTACCAACCCCAAAAAATTTGGCCTCCACCAGTAAAGCCTGGTTCTCCAGCTCCTAGTTCCCTAGTTTCTAGTTCCCTAGTTTCCAGTTTCTAGTTCCCTAGTTTCTAACTCCTAGCTCCCTAGTTTCTAGTTCGCTAGTTTCTAGTTCCCTAGCTTCCAGTTCCTAGCTCCTTCCCGCTACATCATTTCGCCGTAGAAGACCGACTCCGTCATGGTTGCCCACGGTACAGCTTTCCGCCGAAACTCCTGAATGGAAGCGTAGACTTTTTCAGCAAAGGGGTCCGAGGCGGCGTATTCCCCGATAACTTCATCGGCCGCGATGCGGGCGGCGTCGATCAGTTCCTTTGGGAAGTTGGCTATTGTAACTCCGTCGGTGGCTTCTATCTTTTCCAGGTACTCCGCGTTTTTTGCTTCGAGTTCCGAGAGCGTGAACATGTTGATGTAATGCGTAGCTACTTCGAATATCCGCTGGAGGTCTTCCGGTAGTTCTTCGTACTTCTCTTTATTCACGAAAAACTCGAAATTGGTGCCCGGCTCATGCCAGCCGGGCGAGTAGTAATACTTTGCGATTTCATGGAATCCCATCACATAATCGTGGTAAGGCCCAACCCACTCCGTTGCGTCAATGATGCCACGCTCGAGACCGGTATACAACTCACCGGCGGGAAGCAACACCGGTGTGCCGCCCAGGCGCTCCAGCACCCGGCCGCCCAGGCCGGGCATCCGCATCTTCAGTCCTTTAAAGTCTTCTACAGAATCGATCCGCCGGTTGAACCAGCCGCCCATCTGAACGCCGGTGTTACCACCGGCGAACGGAACGAGGTTGTAACCTGCGTAGAGTTCCCGCCACAGCTCCATCCCACCGCCACTGAGCAACCAAGCGTTCATTTGCTGTGCGTTAAAACCAAAGGGGAAACCAGCAAAAAACTGAGCCGCAGGTGCTTTTCCTGCCCAGTAGTAAGGGCATCCGCTGCCAATTTCAGCAGCGCCCTGACGGACAGCATCGAACGCTTGTAAAGGCGGTACAAGTTCACCGCCGCCGTAAACGGTGATATTCAATCGTCCGCCAGACATAGTACGGCACATATCCGCCAGCATCTGGCAGCCCTCCCCCAGCACAGGGAAGCCGGGAGGCCATGTAGTTACCATTTTCCAGTTATAGACCTGGCCGCTCACCGTAGCGGCTCCCGTCTGAGCGTGGCCTTTGCCACCGATTAAACGAAGGAAAAGCGGCAGACCGATGGTACCGGCCGCAAGAGACTTAAAAAAGGTAGAACGTTGCATGACGCTGAGCTTGTGAAGAGGGCGACTAACCTGGTTGGCGCCCTGTGAAGATGTGCAATCTACGGATTTTCGTGGCACTGTTTACAGTCCACTTAGGCGTCCATATCTCTACGAAAACAAATCTTTCCGGGGCGGGCACGCAGGTGCCAGGTACGTTTCAAAGGAGGATGTCGTGCTCCGTATACACCAGTTGAGCGGACTATATCCGACAAACCCGGTGGCGTATACCATACTACTCTACATTTTTGATTTTCCACCTCTCCCCTTTCCTCTCCAACAAGCTTCGCCTAAGGCTCAGCGGAGAGGGAGCCAAAAATGTAGAGTAGTGTGGGCGTATACCTGAAAGTAGCTTGGGTATAATCAACGGGTGCAAACCAGATTGTCGCGATTGCTCCTCCCCAGCGCAGCGGTGTGGGGAGGCAGGGAGGGGATCGAGCGACAATCTGATTTGCGCCCAATCAACGTCAGTATTTTGTTACGCTCAATGAATACGCCACCTTATAAAAAATATTATTTTTTTTCATTAAAAACCGAACGTAGAATATTAGCCCTGCGTTTTATTACCAAAGAAACCGCGGTTATTAACCCGCTGAACTTCAAAGCATTAGTAAACAGGCACATCGCCAAAAATTCAGATAAAATGAGTACCTCAAGTAATCAAATCAAAACACTTAATCACCTTATCACCACCCTGTATGATGGCGAGAACGGATATAAAGAAGCGGCTGAAGAAGTAGAAAGCCCTACCCTGTCCACCCGCTTCCGTCAGTTGGCGCAACAGCGCTACGATTTCGGTCACGAGATCAAGCCTTACATCAAGTCGCTCGGAGGCGAAGTGGATAAAGGTGGCAGTGTAAGCGCTAATCTCCACCGCGTCTGGATGGACCTCAAAAGTGCCGTTAGCGGTAATGATGAAGCTGCCATCCTCAACGAATGTATCCGCGGAGAAGAGAGCGCCGTCAAAGCCTACGCCGAAGCTCTGGAGGGCGACACGCTCACCGGCCCGGTCCGTGAAACGGTATCTAACCAGATGACGAAGATTTCTTCTACGCTGGCCGACATTCGCAGAATGGCCGATTCTTTCGAGAAAGTATAATCGCCAGTATCCCTAAGGATTTAAGAATTTGCCCCTCGTGCTCTGCGCGAGGGGCTTTTTGTTTGGGAGAAGTCCGGGGTAACAAAGGAAGAGTGCCTAAAAGCCTATCTTCGCCTTCCTAAAATTATCTCTTTCCCGTGTCCCAAAGTGCTATTCTCCTCATCCATTGTCCGGACCAGCCCGGCCTGGTCGCCCTCGTCACCGAATTCGTTCATAAAAACCGGGGAAATATTCTGGATCTCGACCAACACGTGGATCAGGACCTAAACCATTTTTTCATGCGCATCGAATGGGACCTGACCAACTTCGTAATCCCACGGGAAAAAATAAACGATTACTTCGAAACCCTGATCGGGGCTGCTTACGACATGAAATGGTCGCTCAAGTTCACCGACAGAAAGCCCCGGATCGCGCTTTTTGTAAGCAAGGCAAGCCACTGCCTTTACGACATCCTGCAGCGCCATGGTACCGGAGAATTCGACTGTGAAATCCCCGCCATCATCTCTAACCACGAACAACTCCGTTACATTGCCGAGCGGTTTGAGATTCCCTTTTACCACATCCCGATCACCAAAGAAACAAAAGCAGCGCAGGAAGCCAAAACCAAAGAGCTGCTCGAAGATTTCGACGTTGACTTTATAGTCCTTGCCCGGTACATGCAGATCTTATCAGATGACTTCTGCACTCATTTCAGTCATCGGATCATCAACATCCATCATTCTTTCCTGCCGGCATTTAAAGGTGCCCGACCGTATCATAGTGCCTTCACCCGTGGCGTTAAACTCATCGGAGCTACCAGCCACTACGTTACCGCCGACCTTGACGAAGGCCCTATCATCGCTCAGGATGTAGCCAGAGTAAGCCACCGCGACGGCATCAACGACCTCAAGCGGATTGGTAAGGATGTAGAAAAGCGCGTGCTCAGCCGCGCGATTTACCTCCAGCTCAAGCACCGTGTACTACCCTTCGGTAACCGGACCGTAATCTTCAACTAATCCGGACCATCCGGTGTCACTATCCAACAGACCAAACATGATCTCTGCAAAAAACATCACAAAATCCTACGGTAGCCTGCAGGTACTCCGAGGCGTAGACCTACAGGTAGGGAAGGGAGAAATTGTAAGTATCGTCGGAAAGTCAGGTGCAGGCAAGAGTACCCTGCTCCACATTCTCGGCACGCTGGACCGGCCTGATGGCGGAAGCCTCAGCATTGGCGGGCAAGATGTATTTGGGCTCAACGACCGGCAACTCGCTGCTTTCCGCAATAAAGAAATCGGCTTCGTCTTCCAGTTCCACCACCTCTTACCTGAATTCACCGCGCTTGAAAACGTATGTATTCCGGCATACATCGCTAAGACGGATCCTGGCGCAGCCCAAGAGAAAGCCATGGAATTGCTTGACTACCTCGGTCTTGCCGACCGTGCTCAGCATAAGCCCAATCAAATGAGCGGTGGTGAACAGCAACGCGTGGCTGTAGCCCGTGCGCTCATCAACTCGCCTGCCGTCGTCTTCGCCGACGAACCTACCGGCAATCTCGACTCCGGCAGCTCAGATGAACTCCACAAGCTCCTCTTTCAACTTCGCGACGACTTCGGCCAGTCTTTCATCATCGTTACCCACAACGAAGAGCTTGCCCGCATCAGCGACCGCAGGCTGGAAATGGTAGACGGGCTTTTATAAGCCCGCTCCTGTTTTTTGTCGTTTGCTTCATCCCGAGCAATTTTCTCTGAAGGGAAATGATTGTTACACCGCAAGACTATCGGCCCGCCTTACTATCTTGCCCCCATGTTATCAGAAGCAGATAAAACAGGCAGTACCGAAGTGACGCCTGGCCAGAGCATCAGCAAATGGTTTAAGGATTTCATGGACCTTCGCGAAGGCAGCGATCGGGCAGGTGCCACTGAATCAATATCGAACGGTAAACTCATGCGTGGCTCCAACGCCTGGATGCTTGTTTGCTCGATCATGATCGCCAGTCTCGGACTTAACCTCAACTCCGGAGCAGTAATCATCGGCGCGATGCTCATCTCCCCCCTGATGAATCCCATCCTGGGGGTAGGGCTCGCCATTGCAACCAACGATCGGGAAATGTTGTGGCAGTCACTCAAAAATTTTGGAATAGCGATAGCTATTGCTCTGATTACCAGCATTGTCTACTTCGCACTCACGCCCATAGACATCTTCACGGAAGAAATGCAGGCCCGGACAGAACCAACCATCCTTGATGCCCTGGTAGCCGTTTTTGGTGGCCTGGCCGGTATTATTTCCGTGACCCGGCTAGACAAGACGAACGCCATTCCCGGTGTAGCCATCGCAACCGCTTTGATGCCTCCGCTCTGCGTCGCCGGCTACGGAATAGTACTTGCTTTCTCCGACCCTGCTCAGGGTTTATCGGTATTTTGGAGAGCAGGTTACCTCTTCTTCCTCAACTCTTTCTTCATCGCAGTAATGGCGTATCTCATCATCCGCCTGCTGCGCTTCCCTTACCGGAAATACGTCAATGCAGAGGATAAGCGCCGAAGTAAGGTCATAATCGGGCTCATTAGTGTACTTATGATTTTACCCGGAGCGTACGTTTTGAAGGGTGTTATCGCCGATTTACGTATGGACCGTTCCGCCCGCGAGTTTACCCTGAAGTACTTCCCCAGTAGCAAATCAACCTATCTGTTCAACCGCGAAACGCCCGAACAGCCCCTCCTCATTTTCCCCCTGAAAGACCGATTGCTTGATCGGGACAGCTTAGAGTACTACTCTAACCTGTTGCGTAACCCACCCTACAACCTGCAGGGAGCCCGGATCGTCACCGACACCAGCTTCACGGCATCACAAATGGCGGGCATTCAGAGTAAGCTCAATACGATGGACAATCAGTCTACCCGGCTCAACGCAGTAGAACAACGGCTCGGATTCGTTATCGCACGGCAGGAACAATTACGGGAGGAGGTAAGTAATAAGCTTAGTGATTCGCTGCGGTACCAAGAACTGACCACCCGCCTGAAACTGGCCTTCCCCAGCGTAGAATCCGTCTTTGTCGCAGAGAGAGGGCAGCGGGATTCTACCGCCACAATCCCCCTGGTAGCCCTGCGCCGTAGCCTCTCCGGGCGCAGGCCGCCCGCATCAGTTGCCGCTGCAGAGCGCGAAAGAATGGACAAATACCTCCGCAGCGAATTGGCCGCAGACTCTATCGTTTTGGTCATAGAAGACCTCTAGCAGAAACTCCTGTACCGGGCAAAAAAAAACGCGGAAGTACCAACTGGTACTTCCACGCTTTATTAATGCCGATATAGTGCAACTACTCTGTTCAGGTCAACAACCATACACAGAAAGGCATATAAATCAATCTGATCCTTACGCAACTGCAATCTGGCGGGGAGCCTTAGGCAGTGCTTCTTCACGCTTAGGCAGTGCCAGGCGCAGTACTCCGTCTACGTAAGACGCGTCGATGGCATCAACATCGATGACTTTGTCATCAAGCTGGAAGCGACGGGTGAAGTCTACCAAACGGAATTCACGACGGCGAAAATCAGGCGTAGAGGCTTCTTTGTCCTCAGAAGCAGGATCAGGAGTTGGGGTTGTATAAGTGATCTCCAGTGTGCCCTCATTGAACGCTACATTGAAGTTCTCCTTAGCACGACCGGGAGCCAAAACCTCAAGCTCGAAAGCATTATCGGTTTCAACGATGTTTACGGCCGGACGATGGGCAGTACCAAACTGATTGGCTTTGGTAGCATGATCATCGAAAAAGCGGAAAAAGTTCGAAGGCATTGGGCGGTTATAAGTGGTAAGTTTCATGGTTGGACTTATTTAAGGTTAGCGTCCGTAATTATTTGCGGACGGTCTATTTAAAGCAAACCGTAAGCCAAACCGAAAAAAGCTCCAAAAAGACTGACAAAATTTCACCCGCAACACAAAAAAGGACGACAATTTGTCGCTACACCCATTTTCGGCGGGCACGCAGGTGCAGGGTAAGTTTGAGGAGTGAGTTAAGTATATGCAGGAATGCCCGTACTCATCTAACTGTCGTTGCACCTGCGGTCGCGCCCAAAACGCAGAAACCCGAAAGCGCCAACTGGCACTTCCGGGTTTCGGTAGATTCGTATGTGGGAGGAAGACTACTCTTCCTCAGTAGCCGGAGCTTCCGGAGTGGTAGCAGCAGCTTTAGAAGAACCACCACCACGGCGGCTACGACGGGTCTTACCGCTTTTCTTACCTGCAGCACCTTTGGTGTACACATCGTTGAAGTCAACGAATTCGATCATTGCAGTTTCAGCACCATCACCAAGGCGGAAGCCGGTCTTGATGATACGCAGATAACCACCGGGGCGGTCACCAACCTTAGCTGCAACGTTACCGAAGAGCTCGGTTGTTGCTTCTTTGTTCTGGAGGTAGCTGAAAACGACACGACGGTTGTGCATGTCGTTGGTTTTAGCCTTAGTGATCAGCGGCTCAGCGAAAACGCGGAGTGCTTTGGCTTTTGCCAGGGTCGTGTTGATACGCTTGTGCGTGATCAGAGCGATGACCATGTTGCGAAGCGTAGCTTTGCGGTGGGCGCTTTTACGACCCAGGTGGTTGAATTTCTTACCGTGACGCATGTCTCAGTGGTTTTGCCGGCAACACATCTTCGCTTACTTACGCAGATCGGGCATCTGCTGGCTTGCGACCGTTATTACCGTTTTGAATTTAATATTGTCCGGGTTTCGGACAGCCCTTTTATCGAGTCAGAAATCTTGAAGTCTGGAGTCTGGGACCAAATACGACCCCTGACTCCAAACTCCCTTATTTCAGGTTCTTTTATTCTTCGTCCAGCTTGTACTTGCTGAGGTCCATACCGAAGGTAAGCCCTTTCTCGACGAGCAGCTCTTCGATTTCCACGAGAGACTTCTTACCGAAGTTGCGGAACTTGAGCAGTTCGTGCGTATCGTAACGGACCAGTTCGCCAAGGCTGTTGATCTTAGCTGCTTTGAGACAGTTGTAAGCACGTACAGAAAGGTCGAGATCTTCGAGACTCGTTTTGAGGAGCTTGCGCATGTGCAGGATATGCTCGTCAACGATGGTTTCCTCGCGGGCACCATGGTTTTCAAACACAATTGCTTCGTTGGTGATGAGCACGAGGTGCTGGATCACGATGTTAGCAGCTTCACGAACTGCTTCTTCCGGGTGAATGGTACCGTCGGTCTTAATATCGAGAACGAGGTTTTCGTAGTCGGTACGCTGACCAACACGGGTGCTTTCAACGCGGTAAGCAACGTTCTTGATGGGGGTGTAGATAGCATCTACGGGAATCACACCGATAGGGGCGTTCTTCGGCAGGTTGTCATCAGCGGGCACGTAACCGTGTCCTTTAGTAACAGTGAGCTCTACTTCGAGGTTGACGAAAGGCTCCATAGTACAGAGAAGAAGTTCCGGGTTCATGATCTTGAACACGTTGGTGTGCTCATCGATGTCTCCGGCAGTAAAGCTCTCCTTGCCACTAATGGTCAGGAAGATCTTTTCTTCCGCTTCTTCGTTATCGCTCTGGATAACCTTCTTCAGCCGAACCTGCTTAAGGTTGAGGATGATTTCTACAACATCCTCGGTTACACCGCGGATGGTAGAGAACTCGTGATCAACACCAGCAATGCGGACAGCGGAGATAGCGTAACCTTCGAGGCTGCTAAGCAAAACGCGGCGCAGGGAGTTACCGATGGTCTGGCCAAAACCGGGTTCCAGGGGCTTGAATTCGAAAGTGCCCTGGAAGTCGTCCGACTTTTGCATCGTGATTTTGTCCGGCGTCTGGAAGTTCAGAATACTGCTCATATAGAATTTTGATTCTCTGGAGTGATTTGTCATCAATTAGCGTGGAAAACACTTCGATGCAAACACCTGGATATTAAAATTAGTTTGCCCCAGCGGGCCCGGAGGCCGGCTGGGGACGGGATGGCGGTCGTAAGAGGGGGGGGGAAGTGACGCACCACCCAGGGGGGCTCTTTCTCCCGACTGGTCCATACGGGCAGACGGGAGAAAGAGTGAGGATCACTTTACTTAGAGTAAAGTTCTACGATCAACTGGGTGTTGATCTTCTCGGGGATTGCATCACGCTCCGGGTAAGCGAGGAAGGTTCCTTCCATCTTCTCAGAATCGAATGACAACCAGCCGTAGTTGCGTACTTCGCTCTTACCGGAAACGGTATCACGGATTACGTCAAGGCCCTGAGATTTGTTCCGTACAGAAACAACATCACCTGCACGAAGCTGGGTAGATGGTACGTTGTTCAGACGGCCGTTCACCATGATGTGACGGTGAGACACGAGCTGACGGGCGGCGCGGCGCGTTGGAGCGAGGCCCAGGCGGAAAACGACGTTATCAAGACGTGCTTCGAGCAGCTGAAGCAGAACTTCACCCGTGATACCACGGCTGGAAGCTGCTTTTTTGAACAGGTTCAAGAACTGACGCTCAAGAACACCGTAAGTGAACTTAGCAATCTGCTTTTGAGTGAGCTGCAGTTTGTAGTCGGAAGGTTGGCGGCGCTTACCACGGGTGTTACCGTGCTGTCCGGGCTTGTACTTCTTCTTTTCGAAGGCACGGCTGTAACCGAAGATCGGTTCGCCGAGTGCGCGGGCTTTTTTCGCCTTAGGACCAGTATATCTAGCCATAGTGACTTGGAGTCTTTAGCTCTCCATCATCCTAAAACTGAGGGGCGGACGAGCGGGAGAATTAATATTATTAGGAGGAAGTATTAAACGCGACGACGCTTTGGAGGGCGACAGCCGTTGTGGGGCATCGGAGTGACGTCCTTGATTTTGCTGACACGAATGCCAGCTCCATCGAGAGCACGGATGGCAGCCTCACGACCAGCACCAGGACCCTTTACGTACACCTCAACAACGCGGAGGCCGAGTTCGTAAGCTTCACGAGCAGCGTTGCCGGAAGCAACCTGAGCAGCGTAAGGCGTAGATTTTTTAGAACCACGGAATTTTTCCTTACCAGCGGTTCCCCAGCTGATAACATCACCTTTCTTATTGGTGATGGTGATGATGATGTTGTTGAAGGAAGCCTGGATGTATGCCAGACCTTCGTTCTCCACCTTGACGTTGCGTTTCTTGGCCGCACGGCCACCTGCTGGTCTTTTAGCCATTACTTAGTTGCTTTTTTCTTGTTCGCTACTGTCTTACGCTTACCCTTACGAGTACGGGCATTGGTCTGCGTGCGCTGTCCGCGCAGTGGCAGGCCCTTACGGTGACGAAGACCACGGAAGCAGCCAATGTCCATAAGACGCTTGATATTCATTTGGATTTCTGTACGAAGATCACCTTCCACCTTGTACTCATTCGTGATGAGGTTAGAGATGGTACGGATGTTCTCGTCCGACCAGTCCATAACTTTAGTGTTGTGGTCTACGCCAGCCGCGTCCAGAATTTCCGCTGCGCGGGTCGCACCTACGCCAAAGACGTACGTAAGACTAATGATACCGCGTTTGTTCCGCGGAAGATCTACACCTGCAATTCGTGCCATAATTTACTGCTTAGCTTAGCCCTGCCGTTGCTTGAACTTGGGGTTCTTCTTATTAATAACGTACACTTTGCCCTTGCGGCGAACGATCTTACAATCGACGGAACGTTTTTTGACGGATGGTCTAACTTTCATAACTGAAAAGTTTAATTTGTTGCTCAAAGACAAGCCTTAAACAACCTCTTTATTTATAGCGGTAGGTAATGCGCCCACGACTCAGGTCGTACGGGCTCATCTCAACGGCTACTTTGTCTCCAGGGAGGATTTTGATGTAGTGCATCCGCATCTTTCCGGAGATTGTAGCTTTGATTTCATGGTCGTTTTCCAGCCGTACGCGGAACATTGCGTTTGATAAGGCTTCTTCGATCACGCCATCCTGCTTAATGAGGTTTTTTTTGGACATGTTTTTAATTTCGGAGGGCAAAGGTAGCATTTTATTTCTACCCACCCAAATGTTTGTGAAAATTGTTTCACTTAGTAAAGGTTTGAGAGGCACAAGTGGTTGAGTCGGAGCCAATTGATTGGCACGTAAGCGAGTTCTCACGTTGATCACCCTTTACTACTTCGACCACTTATTTCACATCGCTCTTTCGCCATAAAGCTGCTGCGGACATTACTTACCTTCCTTCTGTTCACTTAGTTTAACCAGTCACAACGGGCTGGTACCTTGCGACCAGTTCTTCGTCCAGATTATCTACGTACTTAAGGTTGGGGTTATTCCGGATGGCTGCTTCGATGGGACGGTGGTCGCTCATGAGGTCAGCGGGAGCGCCGCCTTTGGTGATGGCAAGGGAGTGTTCGTAATGAGCGGCGGGTTTGCCGTCGCGAGTAACGATCGTCCAGCCATCTTCACGGGATTGAACATCTTTACGCCCCTGGGTTGTCATTGGCTCAATGGCAATGATCAGGCCTTCCTTGAGGATGGGCCCACGGCCACGCTTACCAAAGTTAGGCACATCGGGTGCTTCGTGGAGACTACGACCAAGGCCGTGACCAACGAGTTCGCGAACGACACCGTAGCCGCCAACCTTTTCGGTGTAACGCTGAATAGCGAAGCTGATGTCCCCCACCCTCTTTCCGGCACGCGCTGCATCTATCCCTAAGTACAAAGAGTGCTTAGTGTGGCGACAGAGCTCCATTACGTCTTCGGCTACATCGCCCACACAAAAGGTGTAAGCAGCATCGCCGTAAAATTCATTGACGATGGTTCCGCAGTCGATGCTCAGGATGTCACCATCCTGAAAAACCTGGTTCTCGTCCGGAAGGCCGTGAACGACTTCCTCGTTGCGGCTCACCAGCAGCGTCGACGGGCAACCGTAGAGGCCTTTGAAGCCAGGCACGGCGCCGTGGTCGCGGATGTACTCCTCGGCGAAGGCATCAATTTCCTTGCCCGTAAGGCCAGGCTTGAGCATCTTCCCAACCTCCGTCAGGGTTTCGGTGACCAGGAGGCACGCGACGCGGCTGCGTTCGATTTCCTCCGGGGTCTTGTAAATCATCTTGCGGTCCTTTCTGCCCATGCTGCTTTTTGTTCCGTTTTGTAACGCTTGGTTACGGTCGTAGTTCTAAGGGGCGGCAAAGATATGGAATCGTGGGGGGAGTCGGGCAGTCAGTGTCAACCAGTCACCACGAAGCAGCCGCGAAGCAAAATACGCCGCTGCTACCCCGTGACTGTTTGACTATTTGACTGCCTGACTGTTTGACTATTCTGGGCGCTGGCGCGGGTGCAAGGGAAGTCGTTTTAAAAAGCAAAGACCGCCACCTAATCCCTTTGAGGCGAGTATAACCTTCCCCACTTTTGTATAACTTTATTGAGCAATAAAATCGCAAAACCAAGCTCGGCGTTTAAACATTAATTTAATTGAAAGTAAATTTATGATTTGAACTCAGTGCGCATTCCTTTTCTTCATGTAATTTAAATGTTAGAACTTGTTGGGGAATTTCGTGAGCGACCAAAAGTGGTTGTTAGCCTGTTTTAAAAAGTGATCAAACAAACTAAAACATGCAAAGGCGATACACCCCGCTGACTAACAACCAATGGAAAGTTATAAAACAATTTCTGAACTGGAAGAGAAAACGCAAACTAAACTTACGAGTAGTATTTAATGCCATTCTCTATGTTACCCGAACCGGAGTTCAATGGCGTAATTTATCACAGACTAGATTTCCCGCTTGGG
>NZ_VOXD01000019.1 GCF_008014675.1 Neolewinella aurantiaca
GCGCTTGAGTTGCTCCGAGTCGGTAAAAAGCTCTTCCAATGAGCGTGTCTTTTTGGTTTTCTTTGCCATAATAATCGTATCTAACTGTAAAGTAATGTAGACACACTTAGATGAACAGTCTCTTAGTAGATAGGAACTTAAAAATAGGGATTAAGAACCAGAGAGCCAGGGGCTAGCGATTGTAAGGTAATTCCTAGTTCCTTTCTAGCTCCTAATTCCTGGTTCCCTTCTAGTTCCTAGTTCCCTAGCTCCTAGCTCCTAATAACTGGCTTCCGGCCGGTCTTTGCTCATCAGCAAGGTGGCCGATCGCTCGGTCCCGTTGTAAATCTTTACGATATTCTTCTGATCGGGGTAGACGCCGGTGATGAGCGTATTCGTGATGGTGACGTCTACTGGTGAAGCATCGGTAGGAGCAGAGAGATAAACCCAGAGGCCATGGAGGTCGTCGGCAAGCTCGTAGCCGATAATTTCCAGGGGGAGTTCTTCGCCGTTCCAGTTGATCCCGAAGTTCTTTTTCAGATAAGAAGTCAGGTAGCGCTCCGCGTCGTCGTGCTGACGCTTAGTGCCGATCTCCATGCTTTCCGGGGCGCCGGAGGCGACCATGTCTTTTTCAATATCGTCGACGAAGACGTGCATTTCAACCTGCACCTGTCCCTTCTCTGCCACGTACCGGACGTTGGTTTTGGAAACGTGGTAATCGTGGGCGGGAACCGGGCTGGTTAGAAGAGAAAGCAGGATGGTTATTAATAGCATAAGAAAGTTGTTGATTGGGTTGAGCGCCTCCGGCGCGATTCTGATCGCGCCGGAGGCGCTCAACTCAATATGGATGGGACAAAGGTAGCAACTAATGAAAAGTGGGATCGTTGAATCTTTAAGACAAACTTAAAAAGGATAACCTTACCCTCATCACCGACAACACCAAATATATGCCCCGCATCGAGGGCATTCAGCTGAAGAACTGGAAGGAAGCCAAAGAAAATGCATACCTCAAATAGCGAAGCCGACCTTCTGGATGGGAAGATCGGCTTCGGTGGTTTTGGAAATCCTTAATGCTACTCTTCAAGAAGAAAGTTGAACCGAACTGGTAGCTTAGTAGGTAAAGTCACATCCAAAATAGTAAGGGGTGCAGGCAATTGAAGACCGTTCAATGTTTTCAGGACTTCTTCAACCAGCAGATCCGAGCCCCCCATTTTTTCAGCGTTGGTTTTTCCAATACCAACTACCGTAATTTCCCCAACAGGATCCTTTTCGTTTCCATCCTTACTGTACGTAGCGCTGGTTATCTTTCCTGTTTCGTCTATATCGACCATGAAATCGAACTTACCTGTTTCACCAACTGAACGGGCAGCAACTGGATAAGTAATTTTTCGATAGACTGTTTCGGAAAACTCCCTGGCTATTTTTTCTAAAGCTTCTTCAGCAGCTTGTTTACCTTCCGCGTACCCTTTTCGATAGCTCTCAGAATCAACTCCCGCAGGCACCGTTACTTCTTCAGATTCAACCAATTCGCCGGGTATTTTCTCGGTAGTGTTATTCTCTTCTTGAGGAACAGCTACGTCTCCACGTATGCTGCTGCAGGTAAGCATTAAGCCCGCCATTAGCAAAGGAAGAATAAGTAAGGGAAGTAGGCGCAACTTCCGCGCCCGGGTTTTATCGGTAATCATGTTAATTCGCTTTTTAATAGGTGAAGAAAAAAGCCCCGGAAACCCCGCCGGGCCCAGCGTGGATTTAAGGAGCTGAAGGCCGTAAGTTCGCACCGGCACCCGTTGGATGACGGCCGCGTCGGCCTCGTATTCATGTACGGCGGCGAGCAGGCGGCAGAGCATCCAGAAAAGCGGATGGAACCAAAGCAACAGGCTGCCGAGGGTGAGTAATAAGGTATCGTAGTGGTGGCGCGCACGCAGGTGCGATGCTTCGTGAATAAGCGCAGTGTTTTCCAGGTCAGCATCGGACATCTCCGCGGGCAGGAAAATCAGCCCGAAGGCGACGAACGGACCGGTGATGCCCCGGTGGCGGATCACCCGGTAACCGTCGTAACGGTCTCTTTCGCCGGAGGAGGCCCAGTGCCGCAAAGCGTTCCATTGCACCAGCGTCCGCGCCGCAAAAAAGCCTACGCCCAAAAGGTACACCCACGGCAAAACAGTGAACCAGGACCAGTTGGAAACCACAGTCTCAGCCTCAGCACCTTCGGTGTAAAAGAAGGGCTCGGCCACGTAGGTTACCGACGGCAAAGCCGCCACCGGCAAGCCGCCGCCCAGCGCCGGCAACAGCGGCACCACCAGCCCGAAAGCCAGCGTACCAAGCAGGTAAAACCGCTGCGCCGCAAAGCTCCCCCGCCGCATGGTAAGGAAGTGGTAAGCGATCAGCACCGCCCAGATGACGGTGAGCCGCAACAGGTATTCCAGAATTTCAGGTGTCATTCTTTCAGGATAAAGTTGAAGTCTACTACCAGCGAAAGCGATGTACTGCTACTTCCCTTTACCAAAGGTGGGCTAAAGTCTTGCAACTCTCCGATAACCCTGCGAACCTCTGCCTTTAGAAGGTCTGTTCTTTTTGCTCCCTTAAGTTCCTTTCCAGGATGCCCCACAATGGTTAACTCTAAAGACCCCGGCCCTGCTTGCATTTGCTTTTCCGTAGGAAAATATAGCGCCTCCAATTTTGTGGAGCCTTCACTTGGTATTTTCACTACTGCCCGTACAACTCCTTCCGTTCCTGATTCGCGGGCAGCGGCGGGGTAACGAACTTCGGTGTAGGCCGCTTCAGTAAATGCAGGGTGCAGGTTTTTGGCGTATTCAGTTATTAACGTTAGTCGCTCATCATTCAGAGTTCCATTGAGTCTAAAGTCTACTGCCCCAGAGGCTTCCGCCTCTATTACCTCCGGCTCCTCCGTGTATTCAAGCGGATCAACCTTTATTTCTGTGGACGGACTTTCGAGAACAAGCGGAACGGCTATATCCTCGTTCAGGTCACTGCAGGCAACAACAAGGCCAGCTAGAAGCAAGCAAAGCGTGAACAAGGGCAACAAACGCAACTTCCGCGTCCGGGTTTTATTAGTAATCATGGTAATACGGTTTTTAATCGGTGAAGAAAAAAGCCCCGGAAACCCCGCCGGGCCCAGCGAAGATTTAAGGAGCTGAAGGCCGTAAGTTCGCACCGGCACCCGTTGGATGACGGCCGCGTCGGCCTCGTATTCGTGTACGGCGGCGAGCAGGCGGCGGAGCATCCAGAAAAGCGGATGGAACCAAAGCAGCAGGCTGCCGAGGGTGAGTAATAAGGTGTCGTAGTGGTGGCGCGCACGCAGGTGCGATGCTTCGTGAATAAGCGCAGTGTTTTCCAGGTCAGCATCGGACATCTCCGCCGGCAGGAAAATCAGCCCGAAGGCAACGAACGGACCGGTGATGCCCCGGTGGCGGATCACCCGGTAACCGTCGTAACGGTCTCTTTCGCCGGAGGAGGCCCAGTGCCGCAAAGCGTTCCATTGCACCAGCATCCGCGCCGCAAAAAAGCCTACGCCCAAAAGGTACACCCACGGCAAAACAGTGAACCAGGACCAGTTGGAAACCACAGTCTCAGCCGCAGCACCTTCGGTGTAAAAGAAGGGCTCGGCCACGTAGGTCACCGACGGCAAAGCCGCCACCGGCAAGCCGCCGCCCAGCGCCGGCAACAGCGGCACCACCAGCCCGAAAGCCAGTGTACCAAGCAGGTAAAACCGCTGCGCCGCAAAGCTCCCCCGCCGCATGGTAAGGAAGTAGTAAGCGATCAGCACCACCCAGATGACGGTGAGCCGCAGGAGGTATTCCAGAATTTCAGGTGTCATTCTTCTTCGAGTTTACGGACGAGCGCGTTGAGTTCCTCCAGGCTTAGATTTTCACTCTTCGCCAGTTGACTGACCGCCACGGCCGCCGATCCCCCGAAGAAGTTTTTGATCAGTTGGCCCAGGCTTTTCCGGCCGTATTCTTCCCGTGTGATTGCCGGAGTGTACACCCAGGTTCGTCCGTACTTCCGGTGCGTGACAAAGCCCCGCTCATCCAGCGCCAGCATGAGCGTGGAGATGGTACTGTGGGCCGGCTTCTTGCCGTCGCGCTTTTCGATCAGCTCCCGCAAATCGCCTACCGTACACTCACCCAGCTCCCAGACGAGGTGCATGATATCTTCTTGTGCTTTGGTTAATTTCTGCATACTAAGTTAATTAACGTAAAGATACGTTACAATTTTCACTTCTGCAAAATTCCTGCTTAGGCCCGATAAATCTGGCGCTGTCCAACACCCTTGGATGTTGACAGAGAAGACGTGGACTCTAAGGAAAACACCTATGCCCCAAATGAAATCTGACCAAAATGCTTCGCGCTTCGCTTGCTAGCCATCGGCTAAAGCCGAGGCTGCTAAAAATCCATCGCCACCCGCAAATTAATCCGTCGCCCGGTCAGCCGGTTAGGCACCGCATATTGCTGCGCCCCGATGGTTTTGATCCAGGTGTTGCCCGCCTGGTTGGCAACCTGCATGAGGTTAAAAACCTCCAGGCTGAGGTTGGTCGCCCGTGTCCAGTTAAATAGTTTGCGCTCCTTCGTTTCACCTTGTTCGTAGAGGCGGAGACTAAAACCGATATCGATACGGTGATAGGTGTCGAAGCGGAGGGTATTGCGGAATACCTCGTTGTCGTCGAGGATGCCGAAGGGCAGCCCGCCGCCGACGGTCAGGTTGACGTGGGTACGGAAGTTTTCGTTGCTGCGCAGGTAATCCTGAAAGAAAAGGCTGAGCCGCCAGTTTTGATCCGTTGGCCGGGGAACGTAGTCAACTTCCTCGCTGAGAACTTCTCCGTCTTCGCCGCGGCCGGTGACGTTGAGGTGCTGGACATCCGTCAGCGTCTCCTTGGCCTGAAGAATGCTGAGGTTGACCCAACTTTCAGCGCCGGGAACGAACTCGCCGTTGAGGCGAAGATCAAGCCCGGCCACGTAGCCGGTTGCATCGTTCTGGCCGGAATAGCTGATGCGAACGTTTTCGATCTCGTAGCTCACCAGATCCCAAAGGCTTTTGTAGTACGCCTCTGCGATGAAGCGGAACTTCTTCGGATTCTTCTTGCCGTAGTAAAAGTCTGACGTGATGCCACCGACGATGTGAGCCGATTTCTGGCTCTTCAGGTCGGTATTCACCTCTCCGTCCGGGCCGCGCATTTCACGGTAGAAGGGCGGCTGGGCGTAAAGGCCACCCGCCAGTTTGTAACTAATGTCGGCCGTTCCGCCGAGTGGTTTGTAAAGAATCTGGGCGCGGGGACTGAGGACAAACTCCTTGTTAAGGTCCCAGTACGTTCCGCGCAGGCCCGCGCTGATGCGTACGTCGGCCACATCTTCTTTGCGCCACGTCCATGTATCCTGCAGGAAGCCGGAGAAGCGGGTACTGTTCAATTCATTTTCTGTTTTCAGCACCTGAAAGAGTTCTACCGCGCCGGATTCCCGGTCGAAGGGCAAGCTGTAGCCCGCCGAGTCAAGCAGTTCCCACTCGTTGATGAAATCGTTGACGATTTCGTGCTGGGCTTTCACGCTCCACTGCAGGAAGTGGGCTTTGTTGACGTCCGCCGTACGGTTGTTGAGCTCAAGGCCTCCCCGCAGTTCGGCGTTGTAAACCTGAATGTCCAGAAAGTTACGAACATATTGTTGCTGCTCACCTGCTCCCAGTTCGTTTATCACCTCACCGAAAGTGCTGGAGCCAAGGTCGCTGTCCAGTTGTCCGAGGCTGTAATTTCCGCCGATAGAGATGGCTTCGTTTTCATCCGAACGGAAGGCCGAAGTCAGGAATTTGAGGAAGAAAGGGTTTTCCTTTTTTTCGGGAATGTAGGTGAGCGATAGCCCTCCCATTTGCGTCAGAAAATCATCGCGTTCTCCTCCGTCGAAGCGGGTGAAGAGCTGAAGGGTCTCGAAGAAACCGCCGAAGGCGGTACTCCGCTCCACCGGGTCGAAGTTGTAGACGCTGCGGTTGTAATCTGCGATCACGCCCAACTGGAGGGCAGGGTTGAAATCGTAGGTGAGATAGGTTTGAACGTCGACGAAGTTGGGCGTGTATTCGCCGCTGGTTTCCAGGCTTCCGAGCAGGTACTGGGTTGTTTTGTAGCGGGCACCGACGAGGTAGCGAAATTTCTTGAGGCCATCTTTATTCACCTTCGAGGAGCCCTCGAGGTAAGCCGACCCGCCGAGGAAGCTGGCCTGGAGGCCAGCCCGGAGACTATCCGGCCGTTTGTATTTAATGTCGAGAACAGAGCTAAGCTTGTCTCCGTACTGTGCTTCGAAACCACCCGAACTGAAGCTCAGGCTACGGACCATATCCATATTAGCGAAGGTGAGTCCTTCCTGCTGGCCGGCGCGGATAAGCTGGGGGCGATAAATCTCGAAGCCGTTGACATAAACGAGGTTTTCGTCGTAGTTGCCACCCCGCACGTTGTACTGGCTGGTGAGTTCGCCACCCGCACCGGAGCTTACCCCAAGTGCGAGGTGAGGCAGAATAGACTCCAGGTTGCCCGTAGTGGAAGGCAAAAGGCGGATCGCCTCGGGCGTCTCGCGGATCATGCCGCCTTCCTCGATCTTGCTCTCCCGGACAACGACCTCGAGGGTACTTTCGGTTGGTGCCAGGGCAACGTCGATCTGCTTGGTACTTCCTTCGGGTAAAACGCCCACGTTCACCTCCGTTTCGCGGTAGCCGAGGCGGCTGAAGACCAGAATGAAGTCTTCGCCTGCTGGCACCGTAGCCAGATAGCGGCCGGTGGTGCCGGACTCTACCGCAGTGGTGCTACCCTTCACGTAAATGGTAGCGTAATCTACCGGCTGATCGGTCAGCAGATCGGTTACTTTTCCGGTGATCGACGCAGTTTCTACCTGAGCGGCCAGGGGAAAAACACACAACAGCAGCAGCAGTACGCCCAGGCTTTTCAGGGCGCGGTCGCGGGTGCAGGGAATGTTGAAGGAAGCAGAGTAGGTAAAGCTTGGTCGCATACTGAAATCTTGGGGGCGGAGGGGATCGGACAAAAGATGGTCCTTGCTCTCCCGGTACGGAACGACAAAGGTAACTTTCGTGGTGTACTCTTACAGGACGGTTTTCCGTGGGCAGCCCGAACTATCCCGCATTCCTGCGTCAGTACTCCTCCCCTGCCCTCTTTGCCCGGAGCCTCCGGAAGACCTTACTGTGCACCTGCGACAGCGCCCTGTTCTTTTTCCTGCACCTCTCGCCCGTATACGACCATTGCCCACATAAATGCACTGTAGGCCAACAGGCCGAGCCCCAGCACCGCCAGCAGTACGGTTCGCAGACCGAAGGTTTTGAGGTATGTCAGTGAGTCTCCCACCCCCTTAAACTTCTCCGGGTCGACCGTCCATGCTGCCCGGTAGAGGAAGTACCCCATGATGAGGTAAACAACGGAGATGGTAATGATGCCGAAGCGGCCCAGATTCCGGTAAAATGCTCCTTCGTAATGACCAAAGCGACCATTCTCCAGTAAATCCATATGAGTCCCCTTTACTGCCAGGTACATCTGAAATAAGCCGACGCCAACAATTATAGCCCCCACGAAAGTAATGAGCAGGTAACCGTATTCCCACATGAGCACCAATCCGATTGCATCTTTGCGCGGATCGTCTCCAAGCCCGACACCAAACAGCAAACTGAAAGCAGTCCACGAAAGCCCTCCGTAAGCAATACCATTGATGAACCAGCCCAGACGATTGGCAATACCGTTTGCGTTGATGCCCTCATTTCTCGTATCCATCAGCCCCGAATAAACCTTGTACACCGAATATGCAGCCAGGCCGGTACCAAGAATGCCCAACAGAAAGTTCCCCAGGTGACTTTTATTCAGCCAGAGCATTATCTCCTCCGGCCCGCCAGGACCGTACGCTACACCGATAACGGTAGCCAGCGCGAAAGCCCCCATCAGGAAATAAACGACTCCCTTGGTACCGTAGCCGAAACGGTAGAGACGTTGCTGGTTAGCTTCGGATAAAGACATAGAGGAAGGTTAGTAATTGGCCGTGCACGCTAAAGCGTTCGTTTTCAGGTTAAAGTTCGCACCTCATAGTTCTTTCCCCGGACGAAAAGCCTCCGCCTGTGAAGGATTTTGTTCAGGTTTTTCGCCTGAAAACACATTTTTCACACATATACAATAAATTATATTCGTTTCCCGTCTACTCAATTAATCAATTAGCCCCCTCAAATAAGCCTCAAGGTGGCACATGACGTAAAAGAGGACTGCACAACTCCTTTTTTTCCGTTACCTTATGGTAGGCAATCAGTCGTAAGACCAGCGCACAAAATGGTATTTGTTTACGTAATGTTGTTCCATACCATTACTGATTCAAAAGTGTTTTCGCCCATCCAAATTAAGAAACAGTTGGCTTGCCCAACGGATCGAGAGAGACTTTGAACAACACTTTTGGGCGGCGCCGGCAATCTTGCCTGCGCCGCGTTTTTGGGGGTATAAGCCCTGCCGGAGCAATTACTCCCGGTGAACGCGGGCTACCCGCGGCGTGTTAAAGACATAAACCCCTTTTATGTCCCGAGGCTTCGTTAAAGAATCAGACCAGGAAGAACTTCCACTTATCCCCGAACGGGCACCGCTGCCTTCCGGAACGACCAATTACGTTACACCGGCAGGCCTTACCGCCCTCGAAAAAGAACGAGCCGAACTGGAAGCTGCGAAAGACACAACTCCCACTGAGAACGAAGATGAACACCGACGTGCCCTAACGGTACTGGACGGCAAACTGGCGCTCCTGCAAAAGCGCATTGCTACCGCCAGGGTCATAAACCCTGACAGCCAACCGGCAAACGAGGTCCGCTTCGGCGCTACCGTAAAAATGAGAATGGGCGGTCCTTCCGGCAGGATTCAGGAGTTCCAGATCGTTGGCGTAGACGAAGCCAACGTCAAAGCGAAGAAGATCGCCTTTACTGCGCCCATCGCCAAAGCGATTACCGGCCTTTGGGTCGGTGAATCCGCCGATTTTCGGTTGGGAGGCGAAAACCGCAAACTTGAAGTTCTGGAAATTCGGTACTAAACCGGTAGGAGACCAGAACGGGTCCATTCGATCGATTCCTTTCTTGTGCGGAACAAAAAAAAGGCCTGCAACCATTCACCGGTTGCAGACCTCACATAATATGAACATAAGCAAATTTCCTACCTGCCCTTGAAGTCGCGGCCATCAAGGCTGGTGTATTTAAAATCGGCGTCGTTGCCGAAGTCTGTACCGTCGAAATTGGCCGGAGAAGAGAACTTGGTGTACTTGAAGTCTGCATCTCTGCGGAAGCGCGTATTGGCGAGGTTTACACCTTGCGGAAATTCCGCGTATTTGAATACAGCGTCGTCTTCAAACACGACATCAGACAAGTCCACTCCCCGGGGGAACTTTGTGTACTTGAAGTCTGCTTCTTCCTTGAAGGTGGCCGCCGCGATGTTTACGTACCGGTCGAACTTGGTATACTTGAAATCGGCGTCTCCCTCAACTTCAATACCGCTGAAATCGGCAGGCTCGTTGAATTCGGTGTATTTAAATCCGACGGCCTCTTCGAAGTCTGCGCCCGGGAAATCCGCTTTCTCGTGGAACCGGGTGTACTTGAAGTTCACGTCTTCCTCGAACTTACAGTTCCTGAACAGCACATCTTCGTGAAAATCCGCAATGTGTACAGGTTCAGATTTCCAGTTCGAGCCTTTCCCCTCTACCCGGTACGCCCAAACGTTGCCCTCAAAGGTGCAGTCTACGAAGGAGAGAGAGTTGCGCACGTGGTACTTCCACTGCTGCTGACTTCCCCAACCTCCTTTCTGGGTTTCCTCCCGATCATCAAGGAGAGTAAAATCCAGATCGCCCGTGATGGTGACGCCCGTTAGTGCTACATCTGTTCCTGCATTGAGCTGAGCAATGATCTTTTCGGCAGAGATGGTTGACTGCGCGGATAAGCACAAGGAAAAACAGGAAAAAACAAGGAAGGAAAAAACGAATCTCATGGCTGTTGTTTTGTGGATGCACCGGTAATGACGAGGTGGAATAAACAGGGTTGCATCATTGTGTAGCATTCGGTGATCTGTCAACAAATGAATCGTTTCAGCAGGCTCCTGGCCTGGTCGTACTTTCCTGCTGGCGGGCCGTGCCGGTGACGCTCTACGGGTTAAGTACTACCCGAACTGCTTTGTGGTCGCTGAACCCTTTTTGCTCTCCGTAACCGATGTACCCAAGCTGATTGGTGAGTAGCCAGGTGTCGCCGATCTCGACATCGCCCACATTGCGATGGCTGTGGCCGTAGACCCAGGCTGCGATGTCGTTGTTTTCGATGAAGCGGGTTTTGTCCACACAAAACCCCTCGTTGAGCGCGCTTCCCTGAAAAGCGGGAGCATTGCATTGCTCCGAGGGCAGATGGTGCGTAACCACCACCTTCGGGCCCGGTTCGATGATCTCTTTTTCCAGAAAAGCCCAGCATTGTTCGTGTACTTCGTTGAAATCGTTGACCGTGAGGTTGCGGCCGCAGTACCGGATGACCCTGAAATCATACAGCCCTCTGAAAACATCCATCACCCTGTGGTCGATCCGGGACCACATGGTGGAAAACACCAGCCGGATACCGTTGTACTCCTCGGTGTGGTTGTTCAGCAGGATAACATTGCCGCGCAGTTCTTCCCGGAAAGAGAGAGCGTTATTGCCAAGGTCATATCCCCCGTAGTATTCGTGGTTGCCGGGGATGACGTACGTACGCTCGAAATTGGCGGCGCAGAAATCCCAAAAGTCCAGTTTTTTAAAAGCGGGTCCGAGGTGATGCGTATCGCCGGCAACAACGAGCACATCTCCGATTGGTGTAATCGGGTTTTGCCGCAGCCAGAGTCGGTTGTCAGGAAATTCGAGGTGCAGATCAGAAAGGTACTGGAGGTGCATGGAGTGGATGTTGAAACGCAATATCATTAATCTTGCGGTGCTGTTGATGCCTGTGCGGGGAAAACACCGATTATGACACCAAACAGTTTCGTTTACTGGGCGCGGCCGCGGGTGCCGGGAGAGGTTCAGAACAACGGATCCCGACTTAATGCCAGCCTCCTTCGGAGCCGGATTCCATCAACCTGCATTGCACCTGCGTCCCCGCACAAAAATCGCTGCCAGCACCAGAACCATTCCCCCAACAAAATCGTTGACAAAAGGCAATCTCCCAACACCTTCTGCATGTCATTTGAGCTCATTTCTCCTTTTTCGCCTACTGGCGACCAGCCGCAAGCCATCAAAGAAATCGTCAGCAACGTAGAAGCCGGAGAGCGCGGACAGGTTTTGTTGGGGGTAACCGGCTCGGGTAAAACCTTCACGATGGCCAACGCCATCGCCCAACTGAACCGCCCAACCCTTATTCTGACCCATAATAAAACCCTGACGGCCCAGCTGTACGGCGAGTTCAAGGAGTTTTTCCCAAATAATGCAGTCGAGTACTTCGTGAGCTACTACGATTACTACCAGCCGGAAGCCTACATCGCCTCTTCGGACACTTTCATCGAGAAAGACCTTGCGATCAACGAGGAAGTAGATAAGCTCCGCCTGCGGGCCACCTCAAACCTGCTCACCGGCCGCCGCGACATCATCATCGTTGCGTCCGTCAGTTGCATCTACGGTATGGGTAATCCCGACGATTACAAATCGGGCATCATCCGGCTGGAAGCCGGGCAGGAAAAGAGCCGCAACGGCCTGCTGTACGACCTCGTCGACAGCCTCTACAGTCGTACCGAAGAAGATTTCCGCAGGGCTACCTTCCGCGTCCGCGGAGACACCGTTGACATCAACCTGCCGTACGCTGAATTCGGCTTACGCATCATATTTTTCGGAGACGAAATCGAGACCATCGAGAAGATCGAGATCGAATCAGGGAAGCGGATTGAATCGCTTCGCACTGCGGCCATCTTCCCCGCCAATCTTTACGTTGCGCCTAAAGACCGGCTCAACGGCATCATCCATCAGATTGAAGACGAGCTCTACGATCAGGAGCGCTACTTCGAACGTGAGATGCGGCTGGCCGAAGCCAAGCGCATCCACGAGCGGACGCAGTTTGATCTTGAAATGATGAAAGAACTCGGTTACTGTAACGGTATCGAGAACTATTCGCGTTTCTTTGACCGGCGCAAGCCCGGTACCCGCCCGTTCTGCCTGCTCGATTACTTCCCCGATGATTACCTGATGATCATCGACGAGAGCCACGTGACCCTGCCCCAGGTGCGGGGAATGTTCGGGGGCGACCGCGCCCGAAAGCTGAGTCTGGTGAATTTCGGGTTCCGCCTTCCTTCCGCGATGGACAACCGGCCGTTGAACTTCACCGAATTCGAGAGCCTCATCAATCAGGTTGTATACGTTTCTGCTACGCCCGGAGACTTCGAACTTGAGCAAACCGGAGGAGAGATCGTCGAACAGCTCATCCGCCCTACCGGTCTGGTGGACCCACCCATCGAAGTGCGCCCCAGTAAAGGACAGATCGATGACTTACTTGAGGAGATCGACAATCGCGTAAAGGCAGATGAAAGAGTGCTCGTAACCACCCTCACCAAGCGGATGAGCGAAGAGCTGACGAAGTACCTCGAAAGCCTGAGCGTGAAGGTCCGCTACATCCACAGCGAGGTAGACACCATGGACCGGGTCGAGATCCTGCGGGACCTACGGCTGGGAGAGTTCGATGTACTTGTAGGGGTCAACCTCCTGCGGGAAGGTATCGACCTTCCGGAAGTTTCGCTCGTTGCCATCATCGATGCCGATAAAGAAGGTTTCCTGCGGAATGAACGCTCCCTCACGCAAACGGCCGGCCGTGCTGCCCGTAACGTAAACGGCAAAGTGATTTTTTACGCCGATAAGATCACGGACTCCATGCGGCGAACTATCGATGAAACCGATCGCCGCCGAAAGGTTCAGCTGGCCTACAACGAAGAGCACGGTATCACACCTACCGGCATGCGCAAAACGAAAGAGGAAATCCTTAAACGCGGATCGATTCTCGATATCCGGGGTAAAAAGGAAGCGAAGGCCTACACAGAACAGGTCGAAATCAGCAGTGCTGCGGACCCCGTGCTCAATTCCATGAGCCGGGAACAAATTGAAATCGCGATTGCAGAAGCTGAGCGCAAAATGAAGTCTGCGGCCAAAGATCTCGACTTTATGAGCGCCGCAAGTTTCCGGGATGAGGTCTTCGCGCTGAAAGCGCGCTTGAAGGGTAGAATGTAAAACAGGTTGCTCTGTCCTTCAACCGTTACAGCGTTGGATAATTTCTGGCTGAAGATCACAGCCCAAAAGAAATCGCCCCGCCTTTACGAAAAAGACGGGGCGACAACCTAAAAGGTAAAACTGATCGGTCTACAGACTGTCCAGCCAATCTTTAACTTGCTGTTTGGTCTTACCTGTCTTTTCCTGCAGGCGGCCAAACATTTCGTCTTCCTTACCTTCTTCGTAAAGAAAATCATCGTCGGTCAGGTCCGCATATTCTTGTTTCGCTTTTCCTTTGATCTGATTCCAGTTTCCTTTTACTTTATCACTAAATGCACTCATGATATCAATATTTTAGTTTCGCCGGATATTCGGCTTGCTACTATAACCTTGTCTTCCTGTCCAGGTGTTCGGCGGCATCGTTCATTTCAGCATTAAAACATTGTAAGTCACAGGATTGCCCCTACCAAATCCCACCTGAAAGCACTTATGGTTATTAGCACCTTCTGGGGTGAACCGCAGGCATACCCACGTGTTATATGCACCTAACAAAACTCAATACTATGCCAATCCGTTTGGGCGAAACTGCCCCCAACTTCAATGCCCAAACCACCATGGGCGATATCAATTTTCATGAATGGGCCGGAGACAGCTGGGTTATCCTTTACTCTCACCCTTCTGACTTTACCCCCGTCTGCACCACTGAACTGGGACGTACCGCTGCCCTCAAGGAGGAGTTCGAACGTCGCAACGCCAAGGCAATCGCACTGAGTGTGGATGACCTCGAAAGCCACATGAAATGGCTGGGAGACATCGAAGAAACCCAGAACGTAAAAATGAACTTCCCCATCATCGCCGATGAAGATAAGTCTGTCGCTATCGCGTACGATATGATGCACCCCGAGGCAGATGCGAAATTCACCGTTCGTTCCGTGTACATCATCGACCCGAACCGTAAGGTTCGTCTCACCCTGACTTACCCGCCTTCGACTGGTCGTAACTTCCAGGAAATCCTCCGTGTACTCGACAGCCTCCAGCTTACCGATGGTTACTCCGTAGCGACTCCTGTAGACTGGAAAGACGGCGAAGACGTAGTGGTTTCCCCTTCGATCGCGACCGAAGACATCCCCGACAAATTCCCCAAAGGACATAAGGTCATCAAGCCTTACCTCCGCACCACACCTCAGCCCAATCGCTAAAAAGCGAGTGCAGGGCAATTAGCCCTTCAGCCATAACCACAATGAAGCCCCGTCCGGACAATTCCGGGCGGGGCTTCTTGTATGTATACCGGAAACGAAGTGGTTTGGGACAATTAGCGCGCCGTTGGCGTGGTGGCTGGTAAGGCGCTGAAAGCCGCGCCTGGCCTGAGCCAGGTAAGGTTTTCAGCAACGCCGCCAGACGCCGCGATAACAAGCGATAAAGTCCCAAACCACTTTGGTTCCGGTATAGTGGATATTCTCTTCCCGGTGATGCCCGGGGCGGATTATTTCACCTCGTAGGTCATCTTCACCAGTCTCAGTCTGTTACGGTGTTCGCTGGGCAAGATCATCTCGTTAGCGGCCACCTGAACCCCATCCCTGAAACGGAGACGCAGGTTGAGGTCTCTGGTATGAAAAAGGCTGTTGCGGTCGAATTCTCCCCGTCCGTTTACGACGTATTCCGAGACGGTGTTCTCGAACCGGATTTCATCGTTGAATAAAAAGCGTAGGCTGCGCGGATTTTCCATCAGGAAGTAGCTGGAGAATACCCCTCCGTCGTCCTGGCTGTATTGCCGCTTATGCAGGATGTTACTCCAGTGTGGTTCCCCGTTCGGATGAACACTAAAAACGACCAACTCATCGTAGTGATAATCCACCAGCGGCCGGATGCCGTAGTTGTTAACGACCTGAGTTCGGCTGGCGTTGCTCCTACGCTCCAGCTGCCGGTTGCGTTCGGTTATGATCAGCCCTCCCCCGTCCTGGCGCAGGACGATGTTGCGGACGGACAATTCGTCGATCCCCGGATTCTTTTTGTTGTACTTCTTGCCCTCGATGTTGCGGATCAGCGCAAGGGGAAAGGGCGTAAAATCCGGTTTACCGGCAGTAGGATTCCCGGGATCAAGGTTGACCCAGAAATACCCATCGGCCCGGGTAAATTCTTTGGTGGTGTAAAGCCCTCCGGCCGTGAGGCGGTTATTGAGGTTGTCGTAGCGGAAAAAGATATCATACGTAAGGCTGTCTCCCATCGGGACCTCAAACAAGTCAAATTGCCTGTTGGGGCTGATCGTGTGTACTTCGTACTTATGCTCTTTCCGCTTGCTCCTGAAATTGTCACGTTCTATTACGAAGAACGCAGTTCCGTCGTTGGCGACTTCGGCCTGGAGAAAATCATCGTTGAAGAAGAATTTCTCCGGTTCCAATTCAAGGTCGTAGGTCAGTTCCATTTGGGTCAGATCAAGCCCCAGACAGCGTACTTTGCTCTGTTGTTCAGTAACGAGCAGCAGCAATTTCGTTTCGTCTTCGGAACTGTATATCTCGTCCTGAGGAGACGTACTGAATACACCGAAATCAACCAAAGTGGTACTATCCACCAGATTGCCGGCAGGGTTGTAAGCATCGAGTTGCAGGTAGTTACGGCTGCTCTTCCGAAAAATATAAAGCAGGTGAAACCCCGTGCCATCCTGCTTTGCCACCGAAGTCAGAAGCCGGATGTTTCGTCCGCGTAGTTCCAGTTCCTTTTCCCAGCTCTGGCGCATATTCCGGTCATAAGCTGTTAACAAGTGTTTGGTATCTCTGTCCTGCAACAGCAGGACCTGGCCGCCCAGTTTCCCGATCAGGTCATACTCGGTGTCGCTGCGCATCGTCATTTCATCGCTCACGGTGAGTACCTGGGCGCGGACGCTGGTGCAAAGAATGGTAAAAAGAGCAAAGGTCAGGAGAGTTCGCATGATTCGGAGAGCTTTGCTATATAGACGGAAAAGCAGGGCGATTAGTTGTGTTGAAGCGCCAGCTCACCGTCAGGAAAATATGCTATGAGCCTTGCTCTCTATGGTTGGTGCTTCTGAATTACGCCTGAAGGCTCGTGTGGGGCTTGCTTTGGTTTCGTGCCCTGTCGGCCAGCTATGATTTCCCAGATAAAAAAACCGAACACCAGCACGTACTCTCCGCCTACCAACCAGAGGTCCTCCTGATACGGCTCACCGATATAGCTAACGTACGTAAGCATTATCAGAAACGACCACACCAACGGGAACCGCCACCTCGTAAAGCAGCACAGCACGATAGGCACACTCAGGTACCACGGGTGAACCGTTGTGGCGCACAGCAGGTAGAGCACAAAGGCCCACAGCCAGCCTACCGGCAGTGATACCCAGTCGCGCCGCCGGTCCAGCAGCGCCAGCAGCAGGATACCTGCTGCGGCCGCCTTCGCCAATGAAGGGCCGATGGTCGCAATCTGGTTCCAGCCTACCTGCAGGTAACCAATGGCCCGTGCTACGTAGTAGATGCTGGCGTTAAATTCGAACTTCTTCTGGTACAACTCCAGGCTGCTCTGAAAGCCGTCCAGAAACCCCGGAGACAAAAGCAGGGGCGCGAAAAAAAGCAGGCAGGCAATGCCAAAGGCCAGAGAGAAAACGTAAAAGCGTTTACCTGATCTCCACCAGTTCCGGACGGGCCACTCCCACAGTCGGCGGATCAACAGCGGCAGCAGCATCAGTGGCAGCAGCTTACTCGCTACCGATGCAGCCATTGCCACCCCGGCCGCAATCCATTTGCTACGTTGCAAAAGGTAGTAAGCCAACAACAGAAAGAAAACCATCGCCCCTTCGAAGTGCAGGTTCCCCATTATCTCGACGATGATGAGCGGATTCAGGCAGTAGAACAGAAGATTGGTTGGGGATAGCCCCTTCTCCCCTCGGGAGAGTGGAGTCGGCTCAGCCGGCAAAGTATCCACATTTTTCAGCAAGCCGTGACTTGAAAAACCATTCTTTGCATCCTGCGTGCGCGCCGCTAAAAGCCGCCACAGCAACCACAAACTCCCTAGTTCGCACGCGAGCAGAAACAGTTTCATTACCACCGCTGCTCCGTACCAGCTGTCCGGGCTCACCCATACCGCCAAAGTAAATACGCCCTGCGCTACCGGAGGGTAAATGGTGTAATAATCCGGAGAATTCAGGAGGTCGAACAGCTCCTGGCTAAGGCCGGTCACCTCCTGCCCTTCCGTGAGGTAATGAGCGGGCAATTCAGCAAAGGGATTATGGCCCGCCGCAATCAGGTGCCCGTCCCAGATGAAGCGGTAAACGTCGTCGCTCAGCAAAGGAAAGCCGAAAACGAGCGCTACGCGCAAGACGATACCGAGGCCAACCAGCCAACGCAGGTGCGTTTCGTCCGGACGATAAACCAGCGCGAGATATCCGCCAAAAGCAAGAACGAAGGCACCGAATAAAGACCAAAAATCTGTCCGGTCCACCCCGTAGCCGAGATAAAACACTCCTACCGCCAACAGCAAACCACCAACTAAAGAAACCGACAACGGTTTTCCGCTTTTCCACATAAACCGCAAGTTAGTTCATTGGCACTTTCCCGTTGGCGACTTCCCCGATGGAGGCCTTGAAGCCGAGCACATAAGTCGTGAAACGACCATCACACATAATTACACAAAACAAACATTTTGCGTTAACTTTGCCATTTCATGGCAAAAAAGACCCTAACCGAACGTTTCATCCAAAACAGTGTAGCCGAAAGGCTGAACAAGGAGTATTACCGCCGTAAACCGGCCTGGGTAACTACCGAGGAGTACACTAAACTAAAACGGGCAGATGTTTTTCTGGCTTTTATGCGGGCGCGCAAACGCCCCTACGTGGTGGTTGTGGAGGCGAAGAGCCGAACAACGATCCACCAACTGAAACTAAAGGAAGCCCCCCGGCAAACCAGATGGGCGGGGCGGGCGATTACCATTGTATTCATCGTTGGCCTTTCGGCCGTTCTCGGTTACCAGTGGTATTTCAACGCCGTCAACACCCTCTTACTGCTGGGGCTATTTGTTTTGGGTTCCAGCCTTATTTCCGCCGTACTGAGCAAGTTGGAGCTGAGCGCTCTGGGTTCCATTTCGGCCATTGAGCAGCTTGGCCGTTACCCCGCCAACGAAAAATGGATTGCGGTGGGTGAAGACACCTTCGTCCGGCCCGAGGAGTACAAAACGCTCGTCGACCAGTGCAAGAAAAATGGCCTCGGCCTCATTGTGGTCGACGCGAAAGGCCGGTTGAAGCGTAAGCTCATTCCTTCTCCTCGCCACACGTTCAATAACTACCTCGGAAATTACAGCAAAGAAAGCAAGATCCTTAGTGCGATCGATAAGCCGGCAGATTACGGCCCTACCCCGCCGGAACGGGCCAAACAACGCCGGCAGTTGCTCAACGCAACGGCCTTGCTGGCCGTGATCGGGCTGTTGGGCCTGGTATCTTACGAAGAGAATTACCGACCGGTTATCCCCGATCCGTTCTCAGAGAGTTACGTCGATTTGGAAAACGCCGAAATTGACTCCGTAGCTGTGCCTAAGCCCGCAATGCCAGCAGATACGGGCGCGGCCGCAGGTGCATTGGAGGTTGAAGAACCCGGTCCGGATGCCGAAGACTGCTCCTCCTTGTCCGTAGAGCGCCGTTCGTTCATTGTTGTCGACGCGCTGCTTAATCCCCGTAATTCTTCAAAGCGCCTGGCCGAGCTTGAAGGAGCAGGTATTGCGGGTTTTACGGCCATTCCGACGGATTGCCTCAACAGCTGGCCCGAACCGGGCCGCCACGCGGTCTACCTCGATTCTGTTTTTTCTCACCGGCCCGCAGCCAAGCGCTACGCCAACGCCCACCGGGATCGGCTGAACAAAGCGGGGATAGACTTCCGTTACGGCAAGGTCGTCAAAATACGGCCGCGTTAGCAGGCCGGTTTTACGGATGTTTATCGGTAAAGTCTCTCACAGAGACACGCTCTAAAAAACTAATTCCTACCTTGCGCCCAAACTGAGCCTGAACCTTATGGCAACTGTAATAAGCTTACTGAATCACAAAGGCGGCGTCGGCAAAACGACGAGCGCCATCAATATTGGAGCCGGACTTGTCGAATTGGGCAAGCGCGTCCTCCTCGTCGATCTTGACCCGCAGGCAAACCTTTCGCTCTCGTTGGGGATTCCCCGGCAGCAGGTCACCATTTACGAAAGCCTGATGGGCGAGAGCGACCTCGCCCCCTTCTCCGTCCGGGAAGGTTTTGATGTAATCACCTCCAGCCTGGATCTTTCCAGCGCAGAGATGGAACTGGTCAACGAAGCCGGCCGGGAGTACATCCTGCGGGAACTCTTTGACGGAGTAGACGACGATTACGACTTCATCATCATCGACTGTCCGCCAAGCCTCGGCCTCCTCACGCTGAATGCCCTTACCAGCAGCCAGCAGGTAATCATTCCGCTTCAAACCGAATTCCTGGCACTGCAGGGTTTGGCCAAGATCAAGCAGGTGATCCAGAAGGTGAAGCTTCGTCTCAACAAAGAGCTCCACATCAGCGGCGTACTCGCTACGATGTACGACCACCGCAAGGTACTGAACCGCGATGTGGTGGAGACCATCCAGAAGTATTTCGGCCCGCTGTTGTTCGAGACCTACATCCGCGACAATGTCGCGCTGGCGGAGGCTCCGGCCAGCCGCCAGGACATCTTTGGGTACGCCCGCTCCAGTAACGGCGCAAAAGATTATCTTGCCGTGAGTAAAGAAATTCTCGAGCGTACGGCAAACCCAATTCACTTGCGGGAACGTTCCGATAAGAGCAAGACCACCAAATAAACCCGCTAGCTATGGCTAAAAAGCGCTTCACCGACGATCTATCCGGCCTTTTCGAAGAGCCCGACCACACTCCGGAAACAACCCGGGCTGAGGCCGCATCCGTCCGTGCATCCGAGCCTGCAGCACCCGATGAAAAAGAGGAACGTGTAGAAGTAGACGTACCGACAAAGACCTCTAAGGCCCGTCGTAAACTGTCCAGCAAAGGATTTACCGCCGACCTTGACGCCTTCCTGAGCGAAGGCTTTGAGCGGGAATCCACCGCCCCTTCAACTTCCTCTGCACCTGCGCCTGCGCCCCGAAAATCGCGCCGCCGCAAAACTGGCCTTGACCTCCTGATCCGCTCCACCGTGGAAGATGAAGACCGTACCCCTCGCGGCGCTAAAGCGCCCGACACCAAACGGGTAACCCTCATTTTCAACAAGGAACACCTCGCCACGCTGAAGGAACAAGCCCGAAAGCGAGGGATGTACCTCAAAGATGTGGTGCAGGAAATGGTAGAGGGCTATTTGGAAGAGTAATTCCCATGACCTACACTAAGCCTGACGATATTTTCCATCGGTGAGCCCCTCCCGCATGCTCTCTGCAAGCCCTGTCTTCAATTAGAAGATTGGTCGTTTCCGGTAAGCTGCCAGAACCGCCGGGCCGAGTGTCGCCCCAACAACATCCCGCACGATAAGCAAAAGAAAGTTTTAACTTTTGCGGACTCTCTTTACGCACCACATAACCTTCCCCGCATCTTTCCGTTATATTAGGACCGAAATCGTTGTTTTAGCCCTCAGAACAACGCCTTCCGGCTAAACTATCCCAAGATGCGTCTATCCCTTTACCTACTGATTTCTTTTTTCGGCGCCGGTTTATTTGCTCAGACCTCCCAGGTGGAGTTTGGCAAAAACCGCGTGCAGTACCACAAAGATTTTGATAGTTGGGAGCAATACGAATCGGACAACTTCATCACCTATTGGTACGGTGAAGGCCGCGATCTGGGCCAGTCAGTGGTGCAAATGGCCGAGTATGACTTCGGCTACATCCAGAAAATGCTGGAGCACCGGATGAACGAAAAGGTACAACTGATCGTGTACCGCGACGTGACGGACCTGAAGCAGAGCAATATTGGCAGCGAAGAAGTTTTCACCCTGCCGGGCAATCAAAACCTGGGCCGCAGTACGAGTTACATCTCAGCGACCCAAACCAAGTTCCTTGGCAACAAAGCCTTCGTTTATTTCAATGGTGATCATTCTGATCTCCGCCGGCAGGTCCGCGAGGCGATGGCCAGCGTTTACATTGAGCACATGCTTTACGGCTCTTCGGTGCAGGAGGTTGTTCAGAATGCCGTGTTGCTGAACCTTCCCCCATGGTTTAAGGACGGCCTGGTCGGCTACCTCGGGGAAGACTGGAATACGACCAACGACGACCAGCTGCGTCAGCTTATGAACAGCGGAGAGTTTGAAAACTTCAAAGAGCTCGCAGCCGTTTACCCCCGCCTGGCGGGTCATTCGTTTTGGAACTACGTAGCCGAGAATTTCGGCAAACCGACGGTTTCCAACCTGCTTTACCTTACCCGCATCAACCGGTCGGTGGAAAACGGTTTCCTGTACGTACTGGGCAGCAACTACGACAACATCCTGTTCAACTGGGGCGAATACTACCGGACCCGCTACGCCGAAGAGGCCGCCGGACGGGCGCTGCCGACGGGTGAAGAGGTTGCCATCAAGAACAAGCGTCGCCTGCCGGTAACACAGCTAAAAATCAGCCCCGACGGAACGCGCATTGCTTACGTCCTCAACGAGATTGGCCGTTACAAAGTCTACCTGCAAAACTTGCAAACCGGCGAACGTGAAGTGGTGGCCAAGGGAGGCCAACGCAACCTGCTGCAAGCGACAGACTACAATTACCCCCTTCTCGACTTTTCGCCCAGCAATCAGGAATTAGCTATCCTGTACGAATTCCGCGATAAGCCCAAACTCTTACTCAAAGACCTGAATTCAGGAGAAGAAGTGACAGAGGAGCTCACGACTGTTTTCGACCGGGTATTCAGTATGGCTTATCAGGACCCCGGCAATATGATTCTTTCAGCTTCGGCGAAGGGCCAAACCGACCTCTACTACTATACCCCTAACGTTCAGCAGGTCCGCCAAATCACCAATGACTTCTGGGATGACCTGGACGCCACGCCCGTGAATATCCGGGGAAGAAGAGGTGTCGTCTTTGCCAGTAACCGTATCGACACAAAGCTCTCTCCGGCACGGTTAGATACTATCCTCCCGATCCGTGATTATGATTTGTACTACTACGACCTGGAGGGCAAGCCCGGAGAGCTCGTCCAGATTTCTGATACTCCGCTCGGCAACGAGCGCCAGCCCGTACCAATCGACGGAGATCACTTCAGCTTCCTGTCCGATGTTAGCGGCGTAGTGAACCGCTACCAGGCACACCTCGAAAATTACCTGGACCATTACGAGCAAACCATTTACCTCTCTACGGGAGACGAGGTTACCCTCCATGCCGACAGTACGCTGGAAAGCCTGGACACCACTCTGATTGATTCGGTAGTCGTGTTTCCGGTCATCAAGGAACGCGCAGTGGTAGAAGCCGTGACTAATGGCAACAGCAACATCGACATGCAGGACGCCAGCGGTAAACTTCCCCTCGGGGTCTCGCTCTACCTGGCCGATGACAATTTGGCGGTAAGAACCTTTACTTTCGACACGACACTCAACGTTTCCGTAGTGCCCACAAATTTCCGGGTACGGAGTTATCAGATTACCGGGCAGAAGGTACCGGTGTTTACCCGTCCGGGTAGTACAGCAACCGGTGGTTTGATTGCTCCCAATAAAGCCAACCCCGCCGAACCCGTCAGCCCCGCCGACGAAGACGCCTATACTTTCCAGACCCGTTTTGAAGACTTCGTCGATCCGCCGCGGCCTGAGTTGGAAAACATTCTCCTGCGGGACCCTGATACCGAAGACACCGAGATCCGGCCAGCCGGACCGGATACTACCGGCACCCGCCCTAACCTGACGGTGGTAACAAAAGACCCCAGGATACGCCGGCGTACACCATCTAAAGGCATCCTCAGGGGGGAGAGACCTATTCCGGAACTGAACCGGACCTATAAATTCATCCGGGGCCGGATCAAGCCATACCGCCTGACCTTCCGGGTTAACTACGTAAAAACGGAAGCGGACAACGATCCGCTCTTTGCTGGCCTCAACAACTTCTCGGCCAACCCAACCGGTTACACCCGTCAGCCGCTGGGTATCCTGTTCAAAGGGAATATTCTGGACCTTTTTGAGGATTACACCATTGAGGGCGGCCTGCGCGTACCGACCAGTTTCAACGGCACCGAATACTTCCTGACCGCCGCAAACCGCAAAAACAGACTGGATAAGATTGTTTCGGTGTACCGCCGTAACCGGCGGCTGGAGTCCGGCTTTTACGATGTTCTGCGCCCAAACGCTCCGCGTTTGGTGGAAGAAAACACCCTGCTGGCCCAGTACGGGGTTCGTTACCCGCTCGACGTTTTCCGTTCCCTGCGGGCAACCGCTACCGTCCGCCGGGACCGGGTACAGACTCTCCCGACCGAACTAGCCGCCCTGCAGACCAGTCCGGAAAGTCAGGCGCGCGTAGGCGCGAAGTTGGAATACGTCTTCGACAACACCCTCAACCTGGCGACCAATTTACGGATGGGGACGCGGTATAAAGTGTACGCTGACTTCTACAAAAGCTTCAACATCAGTTTCAGTTCCGGAGGGGAAGAAACCGGTTTCGAACCGGGTTTTCTGGGTATAGCAGGCTTCGATGTCAGACATTACCAAAGGCTCGACAAGCGTAGCATTCTCGCTGTACGCCTGGCCGGCTCGACCAATTTCGGTCAGCAAAAGTTACTCTACTACCTCGGCGGAGCCGACAACAGCCTCCTCAACACCTTCAACGAAGGCATCCCCACACCAACCACAGGCAATTTCGTTTTCCAGGATCTGGCTAATCCCCTTCGTGGGTTCGACGTCAACATCCGTAACGGAGGCACTTATTTGCTGAGCAACGCCGAGCTCCGGATTCCGGTGTTCAACTACCTCTTCCGTAATCTCCGCTCTAAGTTGCTGCGCGACTTTCAGGTCGTCTCGTTTTTTGACATAGGGACTGCGTGGTCAGGCAACGATCCCTTCGATGAAGACAATCCCGTTAACATCACGACTTACCCGGACCCCAACACCATCGGTGCGGGTACAGTTCCCGTTACCGTACGGGTACGGCGCTTCCGCGACCCTATCATATACGGTTACGGTTTCGGAGCACGGACTACTGTCTTCGGTTACTTCGTCCGGGCAGACTACGCCTGGGGCGTAGAAACCGGCATCCGGGGAGAAGGGAAATTACACCTCAGTTTGGGGATGGATTTCTAAATGCTTCCGCACGTTCCACAGCATTCTCCCGTACGTTCACCCAGAAGAGATTGTAGTCGGCGATGTGGTAATTCTTTGTAGTAAAGAAGATATCGCCAAAAAACGAAGGTTTGTTGGTCACCAGTATGCCGCCTCGCCGTTGGGCCCAGACCAATTCCGGAATCGGCCCCTTATCGTAATTCTGCAGTACGCCTCCATTATTGAGGCTGGCGGGAGCACGGGTTTCTCCGGTCGTCCAGCTCAGCGGATTTACGACAGCGATGTTGCTTACCGTATCACGATAACCGGGCTTTGCTTCGATATCTTCACGGTAGGTGCGCCAGCTCACGAAACAGCCCGTTTGGACAGCATCTTCGCAGACGGGAATAGTAGCGTAAGCATCGGCCGAGACGGGCATCCCTACCAAGTAAGCAGCGACCAAACGACCCCCTAGCTTTTTTCCGTCGAACCGGTCAGACAAGAGCCTTTTGGCGTGGGTAGTTCCCTGACTATGGCTCGCGATGATGATGGGCCGGTCACCGTTCCACGTTTCGATGAAATAATCGAACGCGTTCAGGATATCGGCATAAGCGGTATCGAGGGCCCTCTTGCTAACGGATCGTCCTTCGGGGTAATACACCGCAAGGTTGGCCTGACGGTACCTCGGAGCGAAGACCCGGCCGGCGGCGTTGAAGATCGACGCCTGGTTCAGGATAGTCGATTCATCTACGGCCTCGTTCAGCTTTTCATCGGCGAGGTTAGCGTTCCAAAGATCGTTGCCGGTTACCGCTTTGCGGTAGATGGTGGGGTGAAGAAAGAAAACATCGGCTGTCGCCGTAGATTGCTTGTCGGCCAATTCATTCCCCGGGGTCCGGTCGGCTTCGTCCTGAGCGAAGGGAGTTGCGGCCCAGTTTTCGGGCAGGCTGTAATCCGGTGCCTCCGGCACCGGGAAGAGGTTTCCTTTGGGTAATGAAGGTTTGTTTCCGCATGCAACAAAGAGAAGCAGGGGAAGAACTAAAATTACGCTACGCATCGTGGGGCGGAGTTTTTACTGGCTGGCGCGGTCGGTCTGCAACAGGTAGACAATACCAAAGCATACCATACCTAAAATGAAGAGTGTCATGGGGATTTAATTAAGGTAAGGATGCAGCTACAACGGGAGCTGCATCCTGAAAGTTCCTTAATTATTTTCTTTAAACTTTGTTTAAGTCTCCAGACAAAACAAGCCCCGGAGCTCTCTGCTCCTCCAACCTTACTTTGCACCTGCGAGCGCGCCACGAACTGCTCAACATCGTAGTGTTGAGGGCTAACTTTTCCTGTTGCGGTATTATTTATCCGGTAAGCCGGACTTGAGCGAAACTTACTCTCCTTCCTGATTGGTCACCAGAGTTCCCACTTGCTCTCCGAACATGATCCTACGGAGATTGGTCGGTTCGTTGATGTCAAAAACGATGATTGGCATCTTGTTTTCGGCACAAAGAGCAAACGCTGCCTGGTCCATTATTTTGAGGCCTTTGTTCATTACTTCCCGGTAAGAAATCTGGTCGTACTTGGTGGCCGTTGGATCTTTTTCCGGGTCTGCCGAGTAAATACCGTCCACGCGGGTCGCCTTGAGAACGATGTCTGCTTTGATTTCATTGGCGCGCAGAGCTGCCGCACTGTCGGTCGTAAAATAAGGGTTGCCGGTGCCCGCGCTGAAGATCACCACCCGGCCTTTTTCGAGGTGACGGACGGCGCGGCGGCGAATGTACGGCTCGGCGATCTGTTCCATTTTGATGGCCGAGATCAGGCGGGTGAAAACGCCGTGGGTCTCCATCATGCTTTGCAAAGCCATGCCGTTGATGACCGTAGCGAGCATCCCCATGTAGTCACCCTGGGTGCGTTCAACACCAGACTCTGCAGCAGACAATCCCCTGAAAATATTACCTCCACCGATTACTACCGCCACTTCGACACCTATATCAATCAGTTCCTTAATTTGCTTGGTGTAGTAGGTAAGCATTTTGGAATCGATGCCGTACTGTTGGTCGCCCATAAGGGTTTCACCACTCAGTTTCAACATTACTCGACGGTACTTGAGGGCCATGTAGAAGGAGATTTTTTTGCCGTTACACTCCGGCGGCGCTAAGATAGGTGGATAGTTTCAATTGCGGGTGGTTGTGAGCCTTTCCATCCCGAATTCTCGCCCATACTGAAGTGCCGGAACTGACGTCAACGGGCAAATTTCAACTGGCAGTGAGCACGATGATTCCGGACCAATCAGGGCGCAATCGCAGGAGCAGAGCGGGTTTAACGGCAAAACCGTCGGACCGCTCTCCTTCCGAAAACCGGGCGGACCAACCAACAATACGAAGTTCCACCTTATTTATCGCGTAAAAGTTAGTCTTTCGTTCCCTATACCTTGCGCCCCGCAAGCAGCGTTATATCCGTCCAAACAAACTTCTCTGCCATCGTTCGTTTCCTCTACTTCGCCCTACCCTGCCTGTTTCTGATTTCCGCGTGTAAGCGAGACACAAACGGAGACCTCCTCTTCGAGGTCCCCTACCCCGTTGTAAACTTCGTCATCCCGGCCGGAGTACCCAGCTTCCAGACATTTGTTATTTCTCAGAACAGTGTTCCTACCGGCCTGGTGGAAGCCATGCGGGTAGCCAACGTTACGGCCGACGACATTGACGTCTACGGCGGTCTGCGCGCCCGGGTGGTATCACTCTCCGGCGAAGACTTCAGCGAAATCGAGCGCATCGAATTGCGCGCCTGCCCGGTAGGTACTGCATTCGGGTGCGACCAGGCTTCGATCGTGTTCAGCCAGAGCGACCTCTACCGCCGTCGCCAGCAATCGGTCGACCTAAGTCCTCAGCTTCTCAACTTCAAGAACCTCTTTCTTGGCAACGACAACGTAAGGATCGAGCTCGTTTTCCAACCCGGCATCACCACTTCGCAAACTATCGAAGCCCGCCTCGAATGGGCGGGCGCTGCCTTCGGGAACGTCGATTAGTCGTAAGTCTTTACGCCTGAGCTACCACCTAAAAATCAGCCTGCGCAGATCGCGCAGCGGTTACCCCGATTGTCTACGTCTTGCGCTTTTTCTTCTTAGCGGCCGGGAACAAAATGTTATTCAGGATCAACCGGTAGCCGGGGCTGTTGGGGTGCAGGCTCAGGTCTGTTTCAGGATCATTGACCAGGTGGCGGTAATCGGCAGGATCGTGACCAGCGTAGAAACTGAAAAAGCCTTCGCCGAAGTTCCCGTGCAGGTAGCGAGCTTCATCGGCAGCTTTGTTTTCGCCCAGAATCAGAGCGCTGGACTTGATATGTTCCTTCCGGAAGGCCGTCGTCTGGCCCATGAATCCTTTTACCGACCGGGTATGGTTTTGCGTCAGCATAGTAGGAACCGGATCCCACTTGGCACTGAATTCGAAGAGACTGAAGTAATCCTCGTTCTGCCGTACGGAGCGGGGGTTGTGGTCGATGGAACTGAACTCGTACTCGAGCGGATTACGCTGCAGCTTGAAGTTTTCGAAGACGAAGGTTTTGCTGAAGTCCAGTTTGCTCTGCGCTTGCGGGTCGATGGGGTCGCCGTCGTAATAATGGGCGCAGATGTCGACGCCGTCGGCAGCCAGAGCGATGTCGTAACTGTCGGTAGCGGAACACATCGCGAACATAAAGCCTCCGCCGCCAACGAATTCCCGAGTCTTTTTCACTACAGCAAGCTTAAGCTGACTGACCTTTTCGAAGCCGTTTTCGGCGGCCAGCTTTTCCTGGTAGGCCACCTGACGGCGGTACCAGTCGGCCGTATGGAAACTCCGGTAAAAACGGCCGAATTGCCCGGTAAAATCCTCGTGGTGCAGGTGAAGCCAGTCGTATTCGGCCAGTCTGTCGCCCAGCACTTCATTATCATAGACCGTTTCGTAGGGAATCTCGGCGTAGGAAAGCACGAGCGTTACGGCGTCGTCCCATGGCTGAACTTTTGTTCCTTCCCGGAAATTGAATTCCGGGGTATAAACCGCAATCTTGGGTGCTTTTTCCAGCTTCATCGCATCCATGTTCTTTTCAGGATTAGCGATCTCGGCCAGGATCGCGTTGAATTTTGCGTCGGGGATAACTTCGTACTTCACCCCGCGGGTAAGGCACTCCCGCTCGAAAGCGCGGCTGTGCTGAAAAGCAAAGCTGCCTCCACGGTAGTTCAACAGCCACCAGGCATCGATCTGGTTTTCGAGTACCCAGTAGCAAATTCCGTATGCTTTCAGGTGATCGGTTTGCTTGTCATCCATCGGGATGAGCATCGTGCTGGCTCTGAGGGCGCTGCCGCAGGTGCAGACGAAAAGGATTAGGAGCAGAGATAGTTTACGTAGACTCATTTCGTTTGGGGCTGTATTTATTCTTGGGAATAAAGATAACGCGCAGGGAAGGCTTTTAGGTGTACATACTCACGGGACAACCCTGGGTTAGCCCACAAACACCTTTTACGAGCCCGCCACAACGCAGTTGGGGCCAGACGAATCGCCTGGCCCCGTACCACTGATGATCATGAGTCGTATGAATACCTCCCTAAACAAGTCCCGGCACTACTGCTTCAGGAATTTACCCGAGTAGGATACGCCCTTCACTTCTGCCTGGAACAGAATCAGACCGGCCGATAAGCGACTCATTTGCTCTTCTGAGACTTCTATTTTACCGTTGTTCACGTAGGCGTTGAGTCTCGTCTTCTGGCCCCGAACATCGTAGATGCTTAGTGCACAGGTTTCGTTCAGGCTGCGGGCCTCGGCTGGCAGGAGTATGGCTACGTCCGAACTACTTGGGTTAGGGTACACCAGGCACGCTTCGGCAGGAGCGTTTGCCAGGTCCTCATGTGCTTCCACCTCTACCGCCGGAGTGCTAAAACTGTCCCCACTGTTTTTGAGCCCGGTTTCGTTGAAATAAACGATTTCACCGCTTACGATGATGTCGTGTTTCTTAGAAGTTCCCTTTGTAAGTTTTTCAACCTCGACATCGAACAGGTCTGCTCCTTTCGCCATCCCTGTACCTTTTGCTGGCAGCCAGATGATTTCGATCAGGGAGTCTGAGACCTGAGAGTAAACGTAATCGCCTTCGCTGGCGCCGTACTCGTTGGTCGGTTCAATTCCTTTCAGTTTGATATCGGCACCGGGCACTACTTCAATTTTGTACCGAACACCGCTGATGTCGCTCTCCGCGTCTTTTACGCCGAATTTCACCTGGGAAGTACCACCAAACTTCAGGCCGGTAAGTTTAAACGCTTCCGCAACAATCTCTTCTTCAACGAAAGCACCAGGAATGTCGGTCATCGACCGGTCGTAAGACATATCTACGTTGCCGTACTTGATCGCCAGGTAGCTCCACGTTTCGATGTCCGCTATCCGGGGGTCAGAGAGAGAGTAGTAAAGAGACGACCGGTTAGATTTCGAGGTGCTCTTGTTACCGATGTAAGTGTTGTTGTTCCCATCGGGCAGGTAAGATAAAAGCTCGCCGTTGTGCATCAATTCGGCGCTGAACGGATCTTCGTTGAACTGGTGATTAAAGGTACTGTCCTGCAATGCCGCCCGCGGGAAGAACAACCAGTTGTACACCAGATCATGGTTATGGCGATCTTCGAGGATTGCGCTTGACATATGCGTCAGGTCGGTCACAGTTACGCGCCCGTCGTAATTCATATCTGCAGCCAGGTGCTGGTAGGGAGAAGTGAAACCGTCCATACCAAGCACGTGTCGTAGCGTAAGGACGTGGTCCATGATCGAAATTCCGTGAGAAGCCTTTTTGTAGGGGAAATACTGGTTGGTATTTTCTTTCCCTTCGCAGTAGTTGCCAAGGCCGCTGAAACTGTAGAAACCGATAGAAACGCCTTCTTTCTCCTCATTGAAAAGATTGAGTTCATTGAGGTCAAAATCTATTTCGAATACGCCTTTGCCCAACGCTAAATCTCCGAAGGAGGTCACCGGGTGGTAAATGGTATTTACCCGGCCGTAGGGAAAAGGAATGGTCGTTTCGTTCCGCTTGTAGCTCGTGAGGATATCGATACGTCCGGTTGCAGCCATCAGTCTTGATTTTTGGTTCAGGTCCTGACAAACCGGAACGTCATTGTCTATGAGGAAAGACATATTCCCCAGGCTGCCACCATTGGCGTATGCGTATGGGTGGCTTCCTTCGGTCGTATCGGTCAGGGTTTGGTACACCCTTTCTTTTTGCCCGGGGGAGAGCGCTACCCGCGCCTGGTACTCCCAGGTGAAGTCCATCACGTTCGAGTAGTCTCTGAGGTAAACAACTTCTTCGCCGTTCACTTGCACGGGGCAGGAAACCGGACAGTTTGCGTCGAAGTAAGAGCCGTCGCCCTCGAAGAACTCCGTCCGGCATTCCTTCGTCATATAGTCTACGGGAGTGTCCGCGATTTTATCGCCGAAGCATTCTCCGGGGGTGAGGCCACCACAGTCCCGCTCCGGATCGGGATGGCTACCGGGAACAGGGGTATGGTCAGGGTACAAAGAAGGAGCATAGCGGCCCTGGGCATCTCTGCCAATGGTTCCGTGATTGGTATGCAGCAAGCCGAAGTAGTGGCCAAATTCATGCAGAATAAAAGGATGAATCCCGATACCTCCCGCGGGGATTTTAATCGCGTTGTCCGCAAACACACCGTAACCGGTAGACTCGCTGTTCACGAAAACACGAATAGAGTTGTTATCCTCCGCTTCGGGGTACCTCGCAAACAGATCGTCGATCATATTCGAGGGATTGGCCGTGAGGTTAGCAGCAGAATCCCGCAATACCGTGACGTTGCACAGGTACAGATCGATGTTGTCGTGCAACTCTTTGCTGACCGACTGCAGAGAGCTTTTAAAAATTTCCGTTATCTGCTCCGCGCTTTCGTAAGGAAAGGAGCTCGTTTGGGGCAGGTTGCCTGCCTCGTCTGCCAGGATGTACAGGTGCACGGGGAGGTTGTAGTTCCTGTAGCTTTTCACGGCAGCGACTCCTTTGGCTTTCCGGTTCTTCAGGACCGCAGTAAAGGCTTGCGCCTCGGCAGCGGAAAGGTCGGGAGTCGCACACGACACCCCCCGGTCCTGGCCGTAAAGCGGAACAGTGAAAACGAAGGTTAAAAAGAGCCATGCGAGGATGGCGAATTGGTTTGTTTTTTTTGAGAGAGATGAACACATAACACTTACGCTTGATAACAATCAGCCGTACCCAGCAGGAAGAGGGATCCCCCAACTACTGCTCATACTCCACTATCCGAAACAGATAGTGACAGTGTAGCGCGGCCTGCACAACCAACCGGAGGTGGTTGTGTAGCAATCCAATAAATCCGAAATACAAAATCTATACGTGCTAAGCAGAGCTTAGCATACACACATGATTGTGCCGCAAAAGAGCAGCAGGGGGAATACCCGTGTAGGAATGACTAATTGTAAGGTTTAAATTTGAGAGAGAGATAATACGCTTACAATATACGGCAAATAAGACATGTAAACAAAATCATATACTTGTCAGAGTATGATAACAGCCATCTGAATTTAACCTTTTCTACGGACTCTTAATAGCATCTACCCGGACTTTGGAACCGGTTATTGCACCTGCGTTCGCGCCTGAGCCCTTGGTCAGGCCGTG
The DNA here is from genome assembly GCF_008014675.1 of Neolewinella aurantiaca. Lineage (GTDB taxonomy): Bacteria > Bacteroidota > Bacteroidia > Chitinophagales > Saprospiraceae > Neolewinella > Neolewinella aurantiaca. Next base: position 31,980 of record NZ_VOXD01000019.1, read on the forward strand.
GCGCGACCGCAGGTGCAGAGCGGGTAGAACGCCAAGTTTCCTCCGCAAGCTTTTAAATTTCAATGACTAACGTCAAACCCACCTTTCTACGGGATGAGCAAAAACCTTCAGTTCAGCCACCCGAACGGCCGCCGGGCAAGCGGTTAACTAAAACCAACGGCAAACAGAGGAGGGCGGTATGATTTTCCTACGTACTTTTTTTAAAAAAAAGACTACGTGCTCCATGCAGAGATTCGTTAGGTGGGCTGCTGTTGCCCAACATTCTACCTCCGCAGAAGTAAACTCCGGTCCAAAATGAGTGCCAGTAACATCCCTTACACCTTTAGCACCTATCCCAAAATCACTGCACCACCCACTTCAAAGTCCGGAAGCTCCCGCTCCGATCAATGATCCGGACCAGGTAAACGCCCGGAGATAATTCTCCGGGCTGGAAGTTGACTTCCAGCTCCTGCAACTCTCCTCTCCGGCTTAGTTGGTCAAGTGATTTCACCTCCCTGCCGCTGGCATCGAGAATGACGATTTTCTTGAGGCTCCGGCCAGCACCATCAGGAAATGTGATTTTCAGGCTGCTTTGGGCGGCGGAGATAAAAGGGTTCGGGTATAATAAGAAGTGCTCCTTGATATAGTCATGCGCTACACTTGATACGACTTGGCATTCTCGGTAATCTTCGATGGACAGGCTGTCTAATGTAGAGATGTATTTTTGCTTAGTGTACCTTGATTCACAAGACAGATCGAAACAATCAAACCCAAGAAAAGGGTGTTGAATGTCGCCAATACTTTCTACCCATCTGCTTCTGTATGTCGTAGGAGATATCTCAAATGGAACTTTGAACTCAACAGTTAACCGAAGCAGGTTACGCCCACTACAGTCAATTGTATCCCGATCAGTTATTCGGTAGAGCACTTCATCTTCTTCAAAATTCTGCGGCCCTTTTATCAGCACGGAATCCCCAGCGTTCAGGCTAAAGTCGTATTGCAAATATTCTGGATAAAGGTCACCCAACCCTTCTCTCACAAATACTTTAGGGCCTTCAACTCTGTAGTAGCCAAGTTCTCTGGTCTCAAAATCATCTCCATCAACCGTTGTACTTTGCTCTACCTTATAGAGCCAGTTTTCATCGTGAAAAACTGAGTCTCTAGCGGTTATGGAATACAGTACCAATGGGCCATAAAATAGTTCTGACCGCGTCCATACAGGCTCGTGGGTTGGCGTAGGGAAGAACACCTGGGCTTTTGCTAAGGGGGAAAAGCAAAGAACCAATATGGGAAAAAAAGATAGTTTCATATCGAAAGAACGTCAGCCCCACCTCTCCACGAGATGAGCAATATAGCCACCCGAACGGCCGCCCGGCAAGCGGCCAACTAAAACCAACGGCAGGTGGAAGGTACGGTATGATTTTTTTTAAAAAATAGTTCTGGCGCAGAACTACTCCACCACCAACCTTTGCCCAAGCCCCAGAGCCCGCCCCCTGGCATCCAAACCCTGCACGAAGTAAAGCCCGGCCCGTAAACCGTTCACTGGCACCTGCGTCCGCGCCCCCGTACTTTTAGTCTGGCTCACTTCGCGGCCGGTGACGTCGTACAGGCGGTACGCCGCGGCGGCGCCCTCCACTGTAGTGCTTCCGGACGCCGGGTTCGGGTAGATTTTCAGCAACTGCTCACCGGCGAGCGCGTCGCGGGTGGATACCACCTCCTCCACCTGGAAATCCCAGATACCCCGGCCGTAGGTGCCAAAGCGCGCCAGGTTTTCCTCGTCGATGAACTCAACGGAGGTGTAACGCTGGGTGGGCGCGAACTGGCCCGAAAGATCGTACCAGCGCTCATCCGCCATCACGTATACGAAGGGGCCGGCCTCGGTGGCGGCAAACAGCAGCGTTTCCGCCTGGTTGGAGGCCAGGCCGATCACCGTCGTGGGCGGCAGACCGTCGCTCAGGGGCTCGAAGTTTTGGCCGCCGTCGGTCGAGCGCCAGACGGCGGGGTTGTTGTAGCCCGAGCCGGCCAGCCAGACGGTCTCCGGCTCCGTGCGGGAGGCGTGGATGGCCTGGCCGTAGAGGTACCAGCCCTCGGGCAGGAAGTTGAGGGTTTCCTCCCACGTTTCGCCCCGGTCGTCGGACGCAAAAAAGCGGCCGCGCTCGGTAGCGACGTAAAAGCGGTCCGGGTTGAGCGGAGAGTAGTTCATGGCGGAGATATTGCCCCCCGCTGATTCGAGGAAGTTGTAAGGCTTGTTCACGCCCGTCATTTCGCCGTAGCTGCTGCCCAAAATGTTACGGTCCATCGTTACCTCGATCAGGTAAGAGCCCGGCTCGTCGTCGACGGCGCTGCCGCCGCCAATGTAGAATTTCGTTCCTGATCCCGGCGGAGCCATCGAAGGCGCAATCCAGAGAAACTCATCTTCGCTCCTGATTTCGAAGCTCGACCACTGGTCCACTCCGTTGAGGAGGTTGTAGAAAGCGTAGGTGGTCCCGAAGGGGTAATGGCAAAAGACCACCTGTCCGTCGTCTCCGAATTCGAGGTGACCGTAGTCTCCGCTGATGTGCTGGTAGCCGCCCAGGATGTCCCGGTCACCGGTCCCGCTTTGCTCAAAAAACTGCATCCCCTGATCCTGCGATCCCGCAAAAATGAGCGCCGGGTCTTCCGGGTTTGTGCGTACATCGTAGTACTGCGACACGTTGAGGCCCTCGTTGGCGATATTGTACCAGAGGCTGTCCGATTCCTCAAGGCGGTTGAGGCCGCCGTGACTGCTGACCAGCACGCGCGGCGTACCGTCTGCCTCGGTAATCTGGGTTACGTTCATGATGTCGGCGTGGACGTACTTCGTGATGTCGTCGTAGTAATCATACCACCGATTGGGCTGCTTGAAGGTCTCGCCGCCGTTGTAGCTTACGAACAGTTCCACGGCGCCGAAGGCGACGAAGTCGGGGTCGGTTGGGCGAACGTAGATCGGCTGATTACTCCAGGGAACAACCTCAAGGTTGGGCATTTCTTCCCAGTCAAGACCATCGTTGTTGCTACGAAAGAGCTGATCATCGGCCTGCAGGTAGATTCGCAGGCTGTCGGTTCCCGGCTGAACGGCCGCCGCAACGCGGCTGCGGAAAAAGCCGTCGGTAACGATCGGCTGCTCCGCAATGAGTTCGTAAGCGTAGGTACCACTGTCGGCCTTTATTTCATAGAGTTTCACGTGCTGATTGGTGTGCATCTTCTTCATCAGCACGAAAGTCCGATCAGTGCCCGGCGCGTGGTGCAGGTGGGTAAGTTCCTGAATGAGGCTTCCGATCCGGGTAGGAGGCTGGTTTATTTGCTGGTAGCTCAGGCCGCCGTCGGTAGAATGGAAAATTCTGAACTGGCCGCCGCTGATGGCGAGCGAGGTCAGTATCGTACTGTCGGCGAGGGTGGCACTGAAGGCACTGGAGACATCATCGCCGTTCACCGGGCCGTCGTCGTTACTTACGGCGGCGTATTCCCAGCTTTGCCCGTTGTCGGTGGAGTACATCGGCCGGCTTCCGGAGTAAGCAATCAGGTTGCGGCCTTCCGGCGTAGGTACGAAGCCGAGGTAGGTTGCGTCGAACTCAATATCGTGGGTAACCAGTTTCCACTCCTCTTTTTCGTAGTCCATTTCCCAGATCGAGCCACCGTCGGCCAGGACAAAGAGGCGATTGGGGTCCAGCGGATCCTGAGCAACATCATGAACTGAGCCAGCGGTGTACTTACTTCCCCGCTCAAACCATTCCCCCAAAATGAGGCCGTTGGCAAAGGTTTCGGTACTTTTTTCGTGAGCTCCGTTCTTCCGTTTCTGGTGGCGGGCCATGGCGTTGCGGGCTTCCAGTTTGCGCCAGTTGGTACCTGGCGCCGTGGCGTGCAGGCGTTCCTCCCACACTTCGCGGGCCATTTCCTTGCGCTCGCCGTCGGCCTCACCGTTCAAACTGATGGCGGTGGGCAGAGGGTTGGGGACCGCTTTTTCGGGGGCGCGGTCGCAGGTGCAAAGGAGGAGTAAAAGAGCAAGGGAAATCAGGGAACGTCTCATTCTGAATAGGAGTAAATGGTGTCCTGCCAAGTTAGTCATTTTGGGTAAAACAAATAAACTCATGCACTTCGCCGAGAACTCGTTCTTTAGAAAAGTCTTCAGCGACAATTGAATTAAATTCATTTCAACACTTACGACATAAAACAATTGTATATTTGACTTACACCCCATTCTTTTAATTAAAAGAATATACATCCAATTCATTCAAAAACACCCTGTTTTATGCACCTAAACAAATAACTCATGAGATTTCAAAATATTTTCACACTATGCCTGGTGGCCTGCTGCATCTTACCAGCTGGCTGTATTGACGATGACCAGCCTGTGTCTGGCCCACTCCCCGAACCATTTACTTGTGCCTTAGGGTTCGACACAAACACCATGGATGAAACATGCGATTGCCCCGACCCTAAAGTCCGGATTGGAGACATGGAATGCCGTGAACTCGAACTAGGAGAATTTTACTCTGATATGAACGGCTGTCTGACCGATATAGGCATGATCTTTTATTTCGAGGCCGACACCGTTAGAAACGGCTGCTGTAGACGGATTCAGATGGAATTTCCAAGTTCCACTGCGTCAAGACCAATTTTCACCCCTGTATTTGGAAGGCAAACAAGGCTTGACAACGGAATGGATAGTTTGTCTTTTGAGGTTGGAGGAGGAGATTACTTCGTACCCGATCCCACCGGAGGAGAGTTTGATTTAGAAACCCGTTTCAGGGGGAAGTTTATCGATGAATTTACCATTGAAGGAACGTTTGAATGGGGGCCTGCATTCGATCAGCAAATTACAATTCAAACACACCCGGGAACTTTTCGCCGGCGAGCAGAATAATTCAATTATACGGTAAACCATTTTCTATTCGGAAACGGCACTGCGTAGGAGTTTTACTCCGATCAGAGAATCGGAGTAAAACTCCCCCACCATAAACAATTTGTGTTACCCGCTCAAAATCCCTACATTTGCAATAGTACCTGACTGATCCCAAGAATGAAGAAAAAGCAAAAGGTAAACCGTAAGTACAACTTCCCCGATGCCGATCTCTACCAGATGTGCATGGACGCCATTCGCCTGGCCAAGCGTGACCTGAAGCACTTCAAGGATTACGGCTACGACGGCAACCGCCTCAAGGGTTTTCACGCCCGCTGCCAGAAGTTCGTCAACGTCCCCGACGACGATGAGCTGCTCGGCGACCAGATGGTCGTAACCGATAAAAAATACGATGCCGCCGAAAAAGTCAAACACGCCATCCGGTCCGTCATGACCCGTGTGCGCATGAAGTTCAGCAACCGCACCGGGCGCTACCGTAAGTTCGGCACCTCCAAGATCGGAGACATGACCGACGCCCAACTCTTATTCTGTGGCCGCCGCGTCATTCGGGTTGCCCGCGCCCAGTGGGACTTCCTCGCCGAAACCGGCCTCAACGAGACCCACCTCAAAAAACTGGCCGATGCCTGCCAGGCTTTCGAAACAGCCATGAACATCCAGCAAGACAAGGTCGCTGACCGCGACATCGCCGTCGAAAACCGCATCGATGTCGGCAATATCCTCTACGATGAAATGATCAAGGTCTGCGACATCGGTAAAGACATCTGGGGCGAAACCGACCGGGCCAAATATGATGCTTACTGCATCTATGAGAGTAACAACGAACAGAAGATTATTGCTAAGAGCTAGAAGTAAGTAGTGGGTATTAGGTAGAATGTAGTAGGTAGTGCTCCGCACGCTGCAAATGCGACGGACACAACAGGCAGGACATGTAGATAAAAGGTAGTGAATAGAACTACCCACAGCTTTTTCTATGCGGGGAGACTACACACCATTAAGGTTCCGTTTTTCTTTACGGAGACCCATCGTTACCAGTCTTCATATCGAGATCAATACCGCATTTCCTCCCGCGCATCGATGAAGTAGACTACGTAAATATCCCGTTTTCCCAATCCGTCTTTGCGGTCGCTGGCTAAAAAGCCGGTGAAGGTATCTGAGGCCAGGCGGAAGTGTGTGTCGTCTCCGGCAGAGTTCAGCGGCATTCCCGCATTCTCGGGAACGGTAAACTGTCCTTCCACACCTGCCACCCGAAAAGTACGGACGACATCGAATCCGCCCACGCTGTGGGCGGGATCGTTGGTACTGAAGTAGATCGTGCGCCCGTCGTTGGCCACGAAGGGACAAACCTCATCGTAAGGTCCGTTCACGTTTGGCCCCAGGTTCTGGGGCGGCCCAAAGCCGCCGTTGGGGAGCCGTGGGAGCCGGTAAAGGTCCAGGCCTCCGTAGCCTCCGCTACGGTTACTGGCGAAGTAGACAGCATCGGCAGCTCCGTAGTAGGGCGTCATATCTCCCGTTCCCGCCGAGATGGGTACACCTGCATCCAAGGTCACCATCTGGTTGGTATTGGTCCGGAAAGTATCCATCAGGTAGCGACCGTCGGTACCGTTATTACCACGGTAGTAATAGAGTCGTTGCCCATCGGGGCTGATGTCGATAAGGCTTTCCTGAGCGGAGGTATTGATGAAATCGTTGAGGGAAGAAGGTGTCCCCCAGCCAGAGTCGGCGTTACGGCTCACGACGATGTCGCTCTGCACCCGCCCTGTGGCGATTTCCGGACGGACCAGGCTGAAGTACAAGCGTCCGCTTCCGACCGGGCTCGGAATGGGTCCGAATTCATCGTATTCCGAATTCACCCTTGGCCCCATATTTTCGGCCACCATTTGATCGGTGACGAAGCCGGCGCGCACACCGTTGTCTACATTTCTCAGCAGGTTAACGACCGTCCGCCGCTCGGGCCCGTCGTCTCCGAGCGTACGCAGATAGCGTTTGTACTCCGTAGCTGCCCTTACAAAGCGGTGCTGGGTATGATAAATCCGGCCGAGGTAAAACCAGACCAGGGGGTAGTTGTCTTTCTCCCGCTCGGCCAGCGCCAGCAGGCCAGCTTCGGCGGCCAGCAGATCATTGGCATGGAACTGGCTCACACTCAATAGCAGGCTCGCTTCAGCGTCGCCTTCAATCCCCTTAATGGTCTGCAGGGTACGGATAGCACCAGGGTAATCGCCCGTTGTAAATTCGCGGTTAGCGCGGTCCAGTTTATCCTTCCGCTGCGCGGTCAGAAAGAGCGGAAACACAACAAACAGGAGTAAAGGCAGCCAGCGCCACTTAATCGTAACGGTCTTTCTCAGCAGAAGTGATTTGTTCATATTCGCAGCCTTTACTCCTATTATATTTTACACGTCCGTTCTGCTATCGTCAAACGCTTCGAGGTAATCACCGATACGTTTGAGGAAGGAGCCGCCCATCATTCCGTCCACCACCCGGTGGTCGTAACTGAGCGACATGAACATCATCTGACGAACGGCAATCAGATCGCCGTACTCCGTCTCCACTACGGCTGGTTTCTTACGGATTGCGCCTACGGCGAGAATAGCCACCTGGGGCTGGTTAATGATGGGGGTTCCCATCACATTGCCAAAGGTACCAACATTCGTGAGGGTGAAGGTTCCGCCCTGAATGTCTTCGGGCTTAAGTTTGTTTTCGCGGGCGCGACTGGCCAGGTCATTTACCGACTTGGTCAGTCCCATCAGATTCAGTTGGTCCGCATTTTTAATGACGGGAACGATGAGGTTTCCGGTTGGCAGCGCAGCAGCCATACCGATGTTGATATTGCCTTTCTTGATGATATTCGTTCCATCCACCGACACATTCACACCCGGAAAATCACGGATGGCCTTCGCTACGGCCTCGATGAAGATCGGCGTAAAGGTGATGTTCTGGCCGTGCTTAGCTTTGAATGGGCCCTTCACTTTGTTGCGCCAGTTCACGATGTCGGTCACGTCCACTTCGATAAAGCTGGTTACGTGCGGGCTGGTCGCTTTGCTCATCACCATATGATCGGCGATGAGTTTACGCATCCGCCCCATTTCTACGATTTCGTCGGTGCCGGACAGTGTTGGTGCAGGCGTGTGGACTGGCTTGGCTGCCGGAGCCGACGTCGGAGCTGCGGCAGATTGTGGTTGGTTTGTTCCGTTCAGGAAGCTGTTGTCCCGCCGTTTCAGGTAAGCCATCATATCGGCTTTGTTTACACGGCCGTCTTTGCCCGAACCGGGGATCTGATCCAGTTCGGCCTGGCTGATGTGCTCGGCCTTCGCGATCGTCCGTACGAGTGGGCTGTAAAAGCGGCCTGCGGAATTAGCGACCGTTGCGGTAGCCGGCGTGCTTTTTGGCGCGGCCGCAGGTGCAGCAACCGGTTGAGGGGCAGGCGCCGCGGGAGCTGGCGGTGCCGGAGCGGGCTCGGGGGTTGCGGGAGCTGCCGATCCTCCGGTAGCCGGGCTGGCGGACACCTCAGCACCAGCTTCGGTTTCAATAAGTGCAATAACCTCGCCGACGGCAATGGTCGCATCGACATCGAACAAAATTTTGCTGATGGTACCATCTACAGGACTCGGAACTTCGCTGTCTACTTTATCCGTCGCGATTTCCAGAATGGTATCGTCCACTTCTACACTGTCTCCAACCTGCTTTACCCAGTTAAGGATGGTTGCTTCGATGATGCTTTCACCCATTTTGGGCATAATAAGTTCTACGAGAGCCATGGCTTTTCAGTTTTATTCAGTTTACGGCTGGTTAGGCCTTCATTTGGTTAGGTGAGGGCGAAATTACGGTTTTTCCCGTTGGCCCCGCATCCTGATAGCAGAAGTCCGTCGTGACTGGCCAAAGATTAGAATTTACGAGCACACGCCAACAGCGAGCACACGGCCGGGGGAGGTATCTGAACGCCCTAACATCCGAAACATTTATTCTTCCGCGAACCAATAAACAAGCATTCTCAACAATCCTTTATCCCCTAAAAAAACAATATTAAACGCAAGCCGCAGGCCGCATACGCCATATAATTTTCGTTTCCTATATTACCATTCCTAAAACGACCTAACCTAACCATTCATTCACTAAAAACCGTTTTCTATATGTATACTTCCCTTGGGAAAGCCGGCCTACTGCTGGTTTTCACCCTCCTAACCCATGCCACTATGTTGGCTCAATTCACCGTCTCAGGTAATGTTTCCGATTCGGACGGCTTCTCTCTTACCGGTGTTTCTGTCTTGGTAGTCGGCACTACTTCGGGTACAGTAACCGACATTGATGGCAATTTTTCGGTTCAGCTTCCCGCCAACAGCGAGCAACTGCGCTTCAGTTACACAGGTTTTGCTCCTCAGACGGTCAACGTCAGCCCCTCCACTAGTGAGCTCAGCATCATCATGAAAGAAGACATCGCTAATCTCGAACAGATCGTAGTTACCGGCCTGGCTTCTTCCATTAAACGCTCGAACCTTGCCAATGCTGTTTCTACCGTTTCGGCGGAGGAGCTAACCGGTGTAACCAGTCAGCAGACCGTAGACGGTGCACTATACGGCAAAATGACCGGCGTAAACATTACCCAGTCCTCCGGAGCTCCGGGCGGAGGCTATGCGATTCGCCTGCGGGGCGTTTCGTCTCTTTCCGGCAACAACCAGCCGCTGATCATTCTCGATGGTGTCTATATCTCCAACGTGGAGATACCCAGTGGCTCCAGAAATGCGTCAGGAGCAAACGCCGGCAATGAAGAAGGAGCATCGAACCGACTGGCAGACATAAACCCTGATGACATTGAGTCAATGGAGGTCCTGAAAGGTGCTTCTGCAGCAGCAATTTATGGTACCCGCGCCAACGCGGGGGTAATCATCATCACCACAAAACAGGGAACCTCTGGCCGCACGGATATCAGTTTCAATCAGGATTTTGGGTTTAATACCATCATCAAAAAAGTCGGCCGGCGCTCTTATACTGCAGACCAGGTAGAGGAAGCCTTTGGAGCCGATGAGCGTGCCATCTTCGAAGCAGCCGAAGCCCGGGGAGAAATCTTCGACTATGAAGATGAAATTTACGGAGAACAAGGTTTCATCTCAGATAGCCGCCTGCGCATCAGCGGCGGCAACGAAAAGACCAGCTTCTTCCTCAGTGGAAGCTACCGCGATGAAGATGGGATCGTTAAAGGAACCGGATACGAACGGCTCTCCACCCGCCTCAATGTTACCCATAAATTCAGCCAGCGGCTGAAAATACAATCCAACACCAGCTACATCCGCTCCAACTCCAACCGGAGTTTCTTCGGCAACGAAAACGATGGTGGTCTCAGTTATGGCTACACGCTTGCCTTCACCCGCGACTGGTACAACCTCTTCCCCGATGAAAACGGTAATTACCCCGACAACCCTACAGCGGCTGGTAACCCCATCCAAACCCGCGACCAAACACGGAACACCGAGAACATCGACCGGGTACTGCAGGGCGTAAACCTCCAGTACAACGTACTTCAGAAAGACAACCAGAACCTCAAGGTCGTTCTAAACGGAGGGGTAGACTTTTTTCTCAACCAAACGGAGGTGTATGTACCCGAAACTTTCCAGAGCCAGCGAGGCCTGCAGAATGGTTTCCTTGGCGTTGGTAAAAACAATGTTTTCAACGTCAATTACAGCGCCATCGCGGTACACAGCTATTACACCCCTAGCGACGTCAGCTTTACCACTCAGGCGGGAATCACCTACCTCAATTTCGAAAACGACTTCGTTTACAACCAAACGACTCAGCTCATCCCCGGCCAACAGAACCTGACCCAGGGTGGCGCTCAGTCTATCACTCAGACCCTCAGTTCTACCGAAGAGTTCGGCTTCCTGGCTCAGGAAGAGGTTAACATTCAGGACAAAATCATTGGTACGGTAGGCGTTCGCTTCGATAAGTCCAGCTTGAACGGCGACCCGAATAAGTATTACGCCTTTCCCCGGGCATCGCTCGCCCTTAACCTCACTGAGTTTGACTTTTGGGACCAAAGCTCGTTCGTCAACCAGTTTAAGCCCCGCATCGCATACGGCCAGACAGGAAACAGTGCTACCTTCGGGCGACTGTTCACTTCCCTTACGCCAGTCGGGATTGGAGGCCAATCCGGTTTCTCCGTATCCGGAGCCCAAGGCAACAGCGAACTGGAGCCGGAAACAAGTACGGAGTTAGAGTTCGGTGTTGATGTTGGGCTGGCCCAAAACAAGGTCAACCTTTCCGCTACCTACTACATTCGGGACGTAAAGAATCTCCTGTATGATCGCTCCCTGCCAACCTCCTCCGGTTTTGGCAATGAAATCAGAAACGACCTCGACCTGCGCAATACCGGCTTTGAATTTCAACTTGGCCTTAACCCGGTCAGGACGGCCAACCTCGATTACAGCACCACCCTCAACTTCTGGTTCAACAACAGCGAAATTACCCGCCTCGGAATTCCGGATGGTGAAAGCGGCGACGACATCCCGAGCTTCGTCCCTCCCGGCGCAGGCTTTGGCCTCGGTCTTGGTACTTTCTACATCGACGAAGGCAGCCCCATTACCGGCCTTTGGAGCAACGGGGAAAACGGACCGGAACAGATTGGAAATACCGAACCTGACTTCCAGTTTGGCTGGGGCAACAACCTCAGCATCGGCAAAAACCTGACCGTAAGCGCACTCTTCCACTGGCGTCAGGGCAGCGACATCCTTAACCTGACGCGCCTCCTGACGGACATCGGAGGAACAACACCCCGCTCAAGCGACGACCTTGAAGGCTTCATCGAAGATGGATCCTATTTCCGCCTCAGAGAAGCATCCGTTTACTACGACATTCCGCTTCAGAGCGACTTCATCCGCGGGCTGAAAGTAGGTGTTTCAGGACGTAACATTTTCACCCTGACCGACTACAGCAGCTACGATCCGGAAGTCAGTGTAAACGGCGGATCGGGCTTATCCTCCAACCTGGAGGTAGGACCATTCCCGTCTTCCAAGCAATTTTATTTCCACCTTGGTTTCAATTTCTAAACAACCATTCCTTCTCCCCACGAAAGTGGGGAAAAGTCAAAAATATCTTCACATGAAATTCACTCATGCTTTACGCGTCACTTTTCCGGCGCTCCTACTGCTTTTCTCACTTCTATCCTGTGAAATAGAAGAACAGTTTGACCCCAACGGACCAAGTATCAACAGTGTCCTCTCCAATGCCACTCCTTCTGAACTGAACCTGCTGGTAACCGGCATCGAGGCCAGAACGCGCGATGGTTTCTCCAACTACGTAACGGCATCCGGCACCATCGCCCGGGAACTGTATATTTTCGATGCCGACCCGCGGAACACTTCCGACCTGCTGGGAAAGGACGAGACCTTCATTGACGCCAATACTTTTTACCTCACCGCCCCCTTCAGCTCGCGGTACCGGGTCGTCAAAAACGCCAATGTCCTGCTGGAAGCAGTGAACAACACCACGCTAATCAGTGCCGACGAAGCCGACGGCTACCGTGGCTTTGCCAATACTATGAAGGCTCTGATGCTGAGCCAGGTTCTCGACCTTCTGAACGAAAACGGTATTCGTGTCGACGTTGCTGACCCTGAAAACCTGGGACCTTTCCTCAGCAAAGAAGCCAGCTATGACGCCATCCTTGCCCTTTATGATGAGGCTTTCACCCAGCTGCAGGGCAGCACCTTCAACTTCACCCTCTCCAGTGGCTTTACCGGTTTCGACACACCGGAAGAATTTGCGAAGGTCAACCGTGCACTTTCTGCCCGTACCGCAACCCATGCGGAGAGGTACCAGGAAGCCCTGACCAGGGTCAACGCCAGCTTTCTTGACCTGAACGGAGACCTCAGTTCCGGACCAGAGCATATCTTCGGTACCGGAAGCGGAGACATTCTCAACCCGCTCTTCAAGGCTCCCGGGCAGAGCGGAGACCAACTCATCGTTCATCCCCGGATCATCGCCAACGCAACCAGCGGAGACGCCCGCCTCGGCAAATTCCGAATGAGAGTGAGCTCCAGCTCGGTAGACGGACTGACCGGAGATTTCGAAACAGCATTGTACGAGTCTGTCACCTCCCCGATCGATATTATCCGCAATGAAGAACTCGTCCTTATCTGGGCCGAAGCAAGCATTAATACCGGTGAGTACGACGACGGCGTAACGGGCATCAACATAATCCGCAATGCCGCCGGCATTGGTGACTACAGCGGTGATGTATCCGAAGATGCTCTTATTGACGAGATGCTTTACCAGCGCACCTACTCCCTCTGGGGCGAAGGACATCAGATGTTTGACCTGCGCCGCTACGGCCTGCTCAACGCCGACTACCTGCCGATTGACCGGGTCGGAGATGACGTGTTTACCCAGTTTCCTATTCCGCTCTCCGAAGGGCAATAGCGAAAATCACCGGCGAGAACCGCCTGACTAAAAAACGGGTGCGTCTCCAGAATGGAGGCGCACCCGTTTTACGTTACCGGCAGGGAGAAAGCTCATCTGACCCTCGGAGCAGGAAAATAAGCATGGGAGCATACTCCCGAATAACTTTCTCTGCACCTGCGACCGCGCCTGATTTCCTTTACTGCTTCACAAACCGTACCACTTCGGTGCCGGAAGCCCGCGCTACGCGGAGCAGGTAAACGCCCGCAGACAAACCGCTCAGATCTGCCCGGTCGCTACCGGCGGGTAGCTCGCGGAGCACCCGGCCGTTGGCATCAAGAAGGCTGATGTGATCGCCAGCGGAGGTATTGCCCCCGAAGCGAATTTCGGAGCCCGCAGGGTTAGGCCAGACGCTGAATTGCGCCGCCGTAATGCTGACAAGAACAGGGCCGTAAACCGCCGCAGTCCCGTCCGTATCAATTTGCTGAAGGCGGTAGATATTTTCTCCCTGCGCAGGCGCTTCGTCGGTAAATTCGTAACGGTTGCTCCGGCCATTCAAAGCAGGAACCGTACCTAGAACCGACCAATGTGTACCGGACACGAGCCTTTCTACAACAAAGTACTGGTTGTCAATCTCGCTAGCGGTTTCCCAGTCCAGCAGCACCGTTTTACCGTCAGCCTGCCCCGTGAAAGACAAGAGTTCTACGGGGAGCGGGTCGTCGGCGTCTTCGTTGTTCATACAGGGCGAACTCGTTTCTCCCGAGGCAGAAACCGTGGAGTGCAGCTGGTAGCCACCGTCCAGGTTACCGTCGGGGCTAAGGGCAAGCGACTCCTGTACATCTGCTTCAACTCCGTAGGCATACTGCTGCAGAATCAGTCCGTTTTCATCGCGTAGAATAATGACGTCTCCGTCGTTGTTGAGGCCGATGAACGGTGCATTCACCAGCTGGCAGCCCGCTGGCATCGGGGTCATTCCCCCAACGATTACCAGACCTTCTCCCGGGTTCAGGAAAGTACCCGCAGGGATATCGATTGTCGTTCCGGCTCCTTCCTCGACGCTGTAATCCGAAACGTCCAGTACCGTCAGGCCACGGTTGTACAATTCAATATATTCGTACTCACCAGCACCTGTGTTTGGCGAGGCGTAAAATTCGTTGATTACGAGGTCTCCGACCGGCACACACAGATCTGCATCAACGGTAGCGTTGATGACGAACTCTTCAGTTCCGGTACAGGCTCCGCCGCTGATTGTGATCGTGTAGGTGCCTCCTTCCTGCAAACCACTAAGCAGTATTTTTCGGGTATTGGCTGCGCCCGTGCCTCCTTCTTCGGTTGCGGGATCGTTTCCGCTAACGGTAACACCGCCGGAGGCGGTGACCGTAACACCTGGCTCAGAACCAAAGTAGCGGATTTCGGCACTCACAGCATCGGTACCTGCAGTAAAGTCATCGCAGAAGAGACGGATGGGATCGAGGGTCAGGTCGCAGGTAGACACACAGGTTCCGGTGGCCACGCTGCCGGTAACGGAGTAAGCACAATCTCCGGCCATATCGGTAAACGTGATTTCGTAACTCGTGCCTTCCACCAGGTCGGGGCTGCTCAGGTCAATAGTTCCGCCGTTGGTTGTTGTGGGGTCGTCGCCATTGTTGGTGAATGCGCTGGCGGGGTTGCCATCCACCAGCAACGCCAGCGTTCCGTCGGCGTCGGAGCCCAGGTAATCAACGGCAAGTGTGTATTCGTTGGGCGTGCCGTTCGTAAACGCAACGCACGTCTCAGTAGCGGAGGGACCGAAGGAGCTTACGCCGCAGGGCAGGCCGGGGTTATCGGCCGTAACGATGAAGTTGTCGAAGGCAACGTAATCATCGCCCGCCTGGTCGACGTAAATAGTTACACCAACACTACCAGCGCCTCCAGGAACGATGTAAGAAACCGTTCCTGCGTAAATCTCGGTAGAAGCGCCATTGGCTCCATCAACGATCTGAACACGGCCCTGTGGCGTTCCGTCAACGCTGAATTCATAGAAAATATCATCGCCGCCATCAAAGTCATAAGCACGGTAGAAAAACTCAAAAACCACGTCTGACTGACCAGTAACGTCCACAGGCCCAATGGTGAGGGACGTTTCTGCACTGCCGGGACTGAAAGAGTTTTCGCTTACCAAGAAGAGAAAATCACCGCTAACGGGAGCTCCGCTAACGTTATCCGGCCGAGTAGTTGATTGCGTATCGCCGGTATCCGTAGGTGTCCCGTCGGTATCGTCACCGTTTGCGTCATAGATGCCAAAAAACTCAGCGGACCCATTGTCGGCGAATGGTACTGAACTAGAGACTGTCATCTCCGTCCCGTTCCCGTCAAAGTCCATAACAGCAACGGTAGTTTGGGCGCGGACGCTGGTGCAAAGTAGGGTGAGAAGCAAGATAAGCGCTCCGGTAAAACGGTAAAGTCTGTTCATAACTATCGTTGTTTGACTGATTTTGAGCCTGTTAGAGAGGGACTGGTAAAACTTAGACAAAGTTAATAACCCCAATGTTAGGTCAGGGTGAAGTTTTGTTGCGGCCCGGACTTCTTGCCCAATTGCTCCTTCGGGGTACGCTCGGTCACCGTGCTTTCAGCCGAAGATTTACTCTTGCCAAGAGTATGTTGAACCACAAAACATTCACATCTGCCCCCTAAAAACACCTCTTGGCACATTGCCAGGGAAGCCAAAAAAATGGAAAATATTATTTTAACTTTCACTTTACCAACACTTTCAATTTCCCGCCCTTCCTTGTGAATCAGGTTGTCGGCCCTTCGTAATTGCCCCAATAACAACAGCTATCTGGGGCAGTTTTGCCGCAAAAGCTGGGCTCCAATATCCTGGCCACACGCAGGGTCGGGGTCTTCACTTATTTCATCGAAGGGTCTCAGCAGGAAAGTAGTTCCCGCTCTCCGTATTATCTTCGCGCTCCAATATGATTTTCCAGATCCGCGACAACGAACGAAAAATTTTCGAAGTCATCAGTAAGGCCGCTGCCGAACTGGGCTTCCCTACCTACGTAGTGGGCGGTTACGTACGTGACCGCTTGCTCGCCCGGCCGAGTAAAGACCTCGACATCGTCTGTGTTGGCAGTGGTATCGAGTTGGCCAAGCGGGTAGGCAACAGCCTTCACCCCCGCAGCCGCGTAACGGTGTACAAGCGTTTCGGAACCGCGGCGTTGAAGCACCGCGATCTGGAAATTGAATTTGTCGGTGCCCGCAAAGAGTCTTACCGCTCCGACAGCCGCAAACCTACCGTAGAGTCCGGTTCGCTGGCCGACGACCAAAACCGCCGCGATTTCACGATCAACGCCCTGGCCATCAGCCTTAACGAACAGGATTACGGCACCATCATCGACCCCTTCAACGGCCTGGAAGACCTGGAAGCAAAGCGACTCATCACTCCGCTTGACCCCGCCAAGACTTTCACCGATGATCCGTTGCGGATGATGCGCGGCGTCCGCTTCGCCAGTCAGCTTGGGTTCCAGCTCGACCCCGGCACAAAAACAGCAATGCGCGAGCATTGCGACCGCCTCAAGATCATCAGCTGGGAACGTATCGCTACCGAGATGCACAAAATCATGCTCTCGCCCCGCCCCAGCGTAGGGCTTAAACTGATGGACGATACCGGCCTGCTCGATTACGTTCTACCTGAACTCGCCGCCCTTCGCGGCGTAGAGTCGCGCAACGGCCGTAAACACAAAGACAACTTCCTCCACACCATTCAGGTCGTGGATCAACTCGCAGAGCGAAGCCCCGAAATCTGGCTCCGCTGGGCGGCTTTACTCCACGACATCGGCAAGGCAAAAACAAAGCGCTGGGAAGCTTCGGCCGGCTGGACGTTTCATGCTCACGATGCTGTTGGGGCCAATATGGTTCCCCGCATTTTCCGCCGCCTCCGGTTACCCAACGACAAACTGAAGTACGTCCAGAAACTCGTCTCCCTTCACCAGCGGCCCATCAGCCTGACGCAGGAAGAGATTTCGGACTCCGCCATTCGTCGCATCCTTTTTGAAGCCGGCGAAGACATCGATGACCTGATGACGCTCTGCGCCAGCGACATCACGAGCAAGAACCCACATAAGGTCAAACGCTATCAGGAGAATTACGTCCTGCTCCGCAACCGTATGACCGAAATCGAGGAAAAAGACCAGCTCAAAAACTGGCAACCTCCAATTACGGGTGAGATGATCATGGAGACCTTCAACATCCCACCCAGTCGGCAGGTAGGCCTGATCAAAGATGCCGTCCGCGAAGCCATCCTCGACGGAGAAATTCCAAACGAACTGGAAGCCGCCCGGGAGAAAATGATGGCGGTAGCGAAGGAATTGGGCGTTTAGTTGGTAGTGGGTAGAATGTAGTAGGTAGTGCTCCGCGCGGCTCTAGTGGGTAGTGGGTAGAATGTAGTAGGTAGTGCTCCGCGCGGCTCTAGTGGGTAGTGGGTAGAATGTAGTAGGTAGTGCTCCGCGCGGCTCTAGTGGCTCTAGTGGGTAGTGGGTAGGATGTAGTAGGTAGTGCTCCGCGCGTTACAGGCAAAATAAGAACCTCACAGCAAGCTCCACAATTTATTGATAATCAATAAATTAATTTCAAATAGCCGCATACAAACGCATATATTCGTTTATATACGCGTAAAAGACGACTAATAAATGTTTGCCGGCTGATGTTTGGGGCAACCAATACTATTGCCATGTCCGGTTTCAGAACCCTTGCCGCTTACCAGAAGAGCTATCTGCTTGCAACTTCTATCAGAAGAATGACCGTGGATTTCCCAAAAGAGGAACGTTATAGCATGACAGATCAAATACGGCGGTCTTCCCGTTCCGTTTCTGCGAATCTGGCGGAGAGCTACGGTCGCAGAAGGTACCCAAAGCATTTCGTGGCGAAGCTGGCAGACGCCGTTTCTGAGAACTACGAAACCCAATGCTGGCTCGATTTCGCCCTGGAAGCAGAATACATAAAAGAAGAAACCTACGATAGATACATCGCTGCGTCCGAAGAAGTAGGAAAACTCCTAAGCTTTATGGAGAACCATCCCGGAAAGTATCTGCGGTGAAAACGAAGCCAACCTGCCCTGTCTGAGCCGTGCGGTAGCAGTTCAATACCTCCAACGTGCGGCAGCACTACAAACTACCCACTACATTCTACCCACTTACCTAGTCTTCGGCCGACGACGCTTGCCGCCGCGTCCCATCATCTGGTGTCCTTGAGAGCCCATCCGCTGAGCGGCTTTCATCTGTCCGGTTTGTTTCAGGGCTTTGTCCATCATATCGATCTGCTCACGAATCTGAGGGATTTTGATGTTAGCATCCTGAGCTTTTTTGAGGTACTTCTTGGCGGCTACGAAGTTCTTCTTCTGGTACTCGATCTGGGCGAGTTGGAAGTGCAGGGTAGCCTTTTCGGTTGGCGTCGGGATGTCGACCTCTTCCGCTTTGCGGAGCCATTCTTCGCCGGCTTTGATTTCTTTACGGCTCAGCGCGATGTTGCCGCGCATCATGTAGTAAAAGGCGCGGTTTGCGCTGTAAAGCCATTCCGGCTTCAGGGTAAGATTGAGGAGTTTCTCTGCACCATCGAAGTCCTGAACCTGGACCTTCTGGGCAGCGGGAGCGACAGTCCCCAAAAAGATGTAGCCCGCCAGAAGTGCCAAGCCGGCGATGACGAAGAAAATACCGTACCAGATGCCAAGCGTTGCCCAAAGGGCGATACCGCCCAGGATACCTGCAGCGATGAGGGCAAATCGGATGTACGGAGGGATGATGAACATAATAGACTTTGATTTAGGAAGACAAAGATAAGGGCTGACCGGAGCATTTAAGAAACATCACCCCGGCAGCGGAGCAGGAACGTGCTATTCCAGATCTGCCTGATACTTTTTCTCGGCACGTTTAGCCACAAAGACCGAGATCTCGTACAAGAAGTAAAGCGGCACCGCAATGAGGACCTGCGTGACTACATCCGGAGGTGTAAGAACACTTGCCAGCACCAGAATCCCGATAAAGCTGTGCTTCCGGTACTGGCGCATACTCTCGGCGGTAACGAGGCCAAAGCGGGCCAGGAAGTGAATCAGAACAGGTAATTCGAAAATGAGTGCAGCCGGCAGCGTAAACATTACCATGAAGCTGATGAGCGAGCCCATCGTTGGTTGGTTCACCGCACCACCAACCTCGAAGCCCATCAGGAAGTTGGTTCCGAAAGGAGCAATCACGAAGTAGCCGAAGGCGATCCCGATGAAGAACAACAAGGAACAAATAAAGATCACGCCGCGGGTAGCTTGCTGCTCTTCTTTGTACAGGCCTGGCCTTACGAAAGACCAAATCTGGTAAAAGACGTACGGGAAAGCAATCACAAAGCCACCAACAAACGACATTTTAACGGCCGTGATGAACTGCTCTCCAAACTGAGTTGCCTGAATTTTCACGTTCGGCCCCGTCATACACAATGCATCTCCGGTTCCCAGCTCACCGGAAAGCCAGCAGAAGAACTCGTAGCTGGGGAAATCGTCGTAATTGGTACCAAACAGGATATGACGAAAATACCATTCCTTGAAAATGAACAGTACCACACCCGCAAGAGCAACTGCGATAAGCGCCTTAAGAACGTGCCAGCGCAATTCCTCGAGGTGATCGATGAAAGACATTTCCTTGTCTTCCTCGGGGGGGCGGGGCTGTCCGTGCTCGTCCAGTTCCCAATCATCTACATTAATTTGGTCTAGTGCCATTGCGCGAAGGTAATTCGTTAATTGCTTAGTTCATTAACGCGCCGGCCGGATAGTCGTTGGCCTGGCCGAACATTTTAGTTTTCCGGGCGCGGCCGCAGGTGCAAACACCGTTAAGAGGCAACCGCTCCGCAGGAACTTAACCCCGGTTGGTAACCGAAGCCAAAAAACAAACCATGTACCTGCGTATGCGCCCAAAAAGATCAGGGAAGTAAAAAACTAACGAACTACCTTTGTGCCATGCTAAAAATCGGACTCCTCGGCACCGGCCACCTCGGTAAAATCCACCTCAAGTGTATTCGTCTCGCTAAAGCACGTTACGACCTCATCGGCTTTTACGACGCCGACCCCGATACGGCGCGCCACGTCGCTGAAGAATTTCACCTAAAAGCATACGACAGCCCCGAAGCCCTCATTGCGGCCAGTGAAGTTGTGGATGTAGTTACCCCTACCCCAACCCACCACGCGATGGTTAAGCTTGCTCTGGAAGGAGGCTGTCACGTTTTTGTCGAAAAACCGCTCACCCGCACCCTCGAAGAAGCCAAAGAACTCATCGAACTGAGCCGGAAGACGGGCAAAATCGTTCAGGTTGGTCACGTGGAGCGCTTCAACCCCGCGTTGCTCGCCCTCGGCGACCTGAAGGTAAAACCTTACTTCATCGAGGCGCACCGGTTGGCAATGTTCAACCCGCGCGGCGTGGACGTGAGCGTGGTGCTTGACCTAATGATCCACGACCTCGACATCATTTTGAAGCTTGCCGACGATGAAGTAACCGACGTTCGTGCCAGCGGCGTTGCTGTAGTGTCAGATACTCCCGACATCGTGAACGCCCGCATCGAATTTAAAGGCGGAGCAGTAGCTAACCTTACGGCTTCCCGCATCAGCCTGAAGAACATGCGCAAGGTCCGCCTCTTCCAGCCCGACGCTTACATCAGTCTCGACCTGCTGGAGAAAAAATCGGAGATTGTCCGCTTGTTTGAGATGGACGCCCAACTTCCCGAAGACGGTCAGCAGTTCCCGCTCGAGACACCAAAGGGGCCACGCATCATTCATGTTGACCAACCAGACAGTGGCCCGGTAAACGCCATCCAATTAGAGCTGGAAAGTCTTGCAGACAGCATAACGCAAGGAAAACCTGCTGCCGTAAGCATCGAAGACGGTTATCGTGCGTTAGACTTGGCACACCGTATTACCGAAGCAGTAGAGGCTAACCAGCAACGGTTGCCCGACGCAGAGGTATAACTACTTATGCTAATGCACTGAGCAAAACCACTTTTACCAACCGAAGCTTTACGAGGAAGGATAAAAGAATTTTTGGACAGTGCTACCTACCGAATATGATGACTATAGAAAAGATGAAACTGAAGTCTGATCGCCCCGCAGGATCATTCCTTACGCGCGTATTGAACACTTTAGGCCTTTTGTTGCCCCTGTTGGTATTTACCGGTTGCCCCGCCGATACCGATCTCGTACCCGCTTACGTAATGATGGAAGGGTTTGAGCTGCAAACACCCGGACAGGGAACCCCTACTTCAGACATTCCGGAGGTGTGGGTATTTGCCGACGCCGAATTCATCGGTGTGTTCGGTTTGCCGGCCCGTATCCCCGTTCCGCGGGCGGGGTCCTCGCAGATCCGCCTCGAGCCCGGGGTGCGGCAGAATGGTTCCAGCGCTACGCCTGAACCTTACGATTTCTACACCCCCGTAAACCTCACCCTCGAACTGACTCCGGGAGAAACCATTAACATAGGAACACAACCAATTACGTACAAGCCTGAAGTCCGTTTCTCTATTTTCGAAACCTTCGAACCCGGCGATGTGCGGGCCTTCAGCGAAGTGATAAACGGAATGGGAACTCTGGCTCCGACCCAGGAAATTGTCAGAACGGGTGATTACAGCGGGAAAATTCACCTGACGGCCGACAGCCCCGTTTTCGAAGTCGCCTCGGAGCAAAGCTTCCCCGACCTGACAGCAACAAGGCGCTACGTCTGGCTGGAGATGGACTTCCTGAGCGCGGCCGATGGCCGCATCGGCGTCAGCGGAAGTAATGGGCTGAACAGTTCCAGTTTGTTTGACCCCAGCTTCCGACCACAGGAACAATGGACAAAGATCTACTTCGACATTACGAACATCATCGTTGACCTCAACCTGGATCCGATTCAGATTAACCTTGCGGCTATCCTTCCACAAGATCTGGAAGAAGGCGACGTCTACCTCGACAACATTAAACTGATCCACTTTTAGGTTTGGCTTCAACTCCTGGCACATCCACCAAAGGCATCCGGCCCGATACGGCACTTCGCCGCCGGCGCGACCGGCGTGTGTACATCGTAGCAGACTTCGTTGCCGCGTGGCTGGCGTGGACCATCTTCTTCCTCATCCGCAGCGGTAAAGAAGGTCAGATTGTAACCATCGAGAGCCTGACGGGCGACGTCAACTACCTCTGGGGCAGCCTGCTCATCCCCCTCGGCTGGGTACTTGGCTACACCCTCTTCGATCAGTACCGCGACATCTACCGGCTGAGCCGGCTGAGGATCTTAGCTCAGACCTTACTGATTACCGCCGTTGGGGTAATCCTTTTGTTTTTCACCGTAATGCTGGACGACAAAGCACCGGACTACCACGATTACTATCAGAATGTACTCACACTCCTCGGTCTGCATTTTTCGTTGACGGCACTGGTTCGGATGATTCTGCTCACCCGCGCCAGCCGAAGATTAAAAAACGGAGAGATCACCTTCAACACGCTCATCATTGGAGGCAGTGAGGCTGCGCTCAATCTCTACAAAGACATCCAGTCTCAGCAAAAAGCACTGGGTTACCGGTTCGTCGGTTTCGTGGACTCCCGGCGCAAGGCGACGCCCCTGCTGGCAGAAGAGCTACCTCTGCTGGGCAGCCTACTCAAGCTCTCTTCGGTCATCGAAGAGCACAACATCGAGGAAGTGATTATTGCAATAGAAACCAGTCAGCATAATCGCCTGCGTGAGGTAATGACCGTCCTGTTCGATTATGAAGACCGTTTGCTGGTGAAGATCATCCCCGACATGTACGACATTATGTTAGGCTCGGTGAAAATGGACCACGTGTTCGGGGCGGTTCTCATCGAGATCCATCAAAAGATGATGCCGCGTTGGCAGCGCTTCGTAAAACGACTGATGGACCTCGGTGTTTCGGCGGTGATGCTGATCCTGCTGTCCCCTTTATTGCTGTACATAGCCATTCGGGTTCGCCTTTCGAGCAAAGGACCTATTTTTTACCAGCAGGAGCGCATCGGACTGAATGGGCAGCCCTTCAACATCATCAAATTCCGGAGTATGTACACCGACGCCGAAGCCGCCGGGCCTCAACTCAGCAGCGACACGGACGACCGCTGTACGCCCTGGGGAGGCCTTATGCGAAAATGGAGGCTCGATGAATTGCCACAGTTCTGGAACGTGCTGCGCGGCGATATGTCTTTGGTAGGTCCGCGCCCGGAACGACAGTACTATATCGACCTGATCAGCGCCCGTGCCCCCCACTACCGCCACCTGCTGAAAGTACGCCCCGGCATCACCAGTTGGGGCCAGGTGAAGTACGGTTACGCCAGCAACGTAGACGAAATGATCCAACGGCTGAAATTCGACATCCTGTACATCGAGAACCGTTCTTTGGGGCTGGATTTCAAAATCCTGTTCTACACGGTAGTGGTCCTGATACAGGGAAAAGGGAAATAGCGGGACTCCCTCCCCAACTCGACAGGCGAACTTTTTTGCGCCCAACCAGACTCAAGGGTTTTGAGCTCGTCCTGCTCCCTCCCCAACTCGACAGGCGAACTTTTTGCATCCAACCAACCTCAGGGGGGTGAGCGCGTCCTGCTATCTCCCCAACTCGACAGGCGAACTTTTTGCGCCCAACCAGACTTAGGGGTTTGAGCTCGTCCTGCTCCCTCCCCAACTCGACAGGCGAACTTTTTTGCGCCCAACCAGACTCAGGGGGTTGAGCGCGTCCTGCTCCCTCCTCAACTCGACAGGCGAACTTTTTTGCGCCCAACCAGACTCAGGGGGTTTGAGCTCGTCCTGCTCCCTCCTCAACTCGACAGGCCAACTTTTTTGCGCCCAACCAGACTAAGGGGGTTTGAGCTCGTCCTGCTCCCTCCCCAACTCGACAGGCGAACTTTTTTGCGCCCGATTTGGAGGCTTTGATCCAGAGGTTTGAAGTTCCCATAAAAGATGATGATTCTCATAAGACTTTGAGGCAAAAAAGAATTCGACTGGCGAGTTGGGAGGGGACTGGCAGATTTGGGGTTAATGGGGTTAGAGCTGGCTTGTCGGTACGTCAGGCGACTGACAACCTTACTTTGCACCTGCGGCCGCGCCCGAAAAAACCTCCTTACCTTGCCACAAGTAATTAAAGCAAAACATGATGAACTGGGGAATAGACCTGGGCGGAACAAAGATAGAAGGCGTAATTCTCGACCCTTCCGGCAACGTGATTGATCGCCGCCGCATTGCCACTGAACGAGAGCACGGTTACGAGCACATAGTTAGCCGCATTGCTTTGCTGGTAGAGCAGATGAAAGAAGCCACCGGTCTTGAGCCGGAAAAAATCGGCATCGGCACCCCCGGAACCATTGACCCGCCCACGGGGCTGATGAAAAACTCTAACACAACGGTGCTCAATGGCCAGCCGTTGGGCAAAGACCTCGAGGCAGCCATTGGGGTTCCCCTTACACTTGCCAACGACGCCAACTGCTTCGCTGTTGCGGAAACGCTCATGGGGTGCGTACCAAAAGAGATGCCTGACGCAAAGGTCGTCTTCGGCGTCATTCTTGGCACAGGAACCGGAGGAGGCCTGGTTATCAACGGAGAAATAATCGGCGGTGCTCAAGGCATCGGCGGAGAATGGGGGCATATGTTTCTCGACAATTCGGGGGGCTACTGCTACTGCGGACGTGTGGGTTGCGCTGAGCGCATCCTCTCCGGACCGTCGGTCGAGAAGTACTACGCCGCTATGTCTGGCCGTAGCCTGACCATGAAGGAGATCGTGCCGCGATACCGTGCCGGCGGCAACCCCGCGGCAACCGCGGCAATGGAGCGCTGGTTTCATTACTTCGCTAAGGGGATAAGCACCATCATCAATGTGATCGATCCGGACGTAGTCGTGCTCGGAGGAGGACTCAGCAACATCGAAGAGTTGTACACCAAAGCTGTCCCGCAGGTGGTAAACCATCTGTTCAACCCAAGGATGGATACGGTCTTCCTGAAGCCTGAACTGGGGGATTCAGCAGGAGTATTCGGAGCGGCACTGCTTTAAGGCAGAAAGCAGAAAAATGGTGAGGTCCGGAATTCCAAACGGAAACCAATTAGAGCTTGTTCGGGTTTTGCCTTCTGGCTCATCGTTCAGCATTGAATTTGGCGCAAGCAAGCCGAAGTGTCAAACCCGAACAAGCTCTTAGTTTTCTGTACGCTGGTACTTCCTACTTCTCCATGTCAGAGTAAAGCTGCCCGGCGTTGTATGCTTTCAGGACATGCCGTACCGTACCGGTAAGATTTTTGGGCAACTCTTTGAGCGGCCACCATTCTACGTTTTCGAACTTCTCCAGTTCCTTGCTCTCGGGAGAGCCCTTATAATGATAAGCACGGAAGTAGAGTACGATCCGGTGTTCTTTGCTGGAGCGCTTGTGCAGAACGTGCACCAGTTCGAGATCATTCTTTTCAAGTCGGATTCCGGCCTCTTCCCAGCTTTCCCTGATCAGGGTGCGGGCGGCATACTCTTTGCGTTCGATGGTGCCTCCTACCAACGTGTAGTTGCCACCATTGGGCTTGGTTTGCTTGAGAAGAAGTAACCGGCCGTGATTCTGCAGAATGAGGCGGGCTTTGAGAGAGACGGCGAATTTGGCCATTTATACTAAGGATAGTTCTGTAAGGAAAAAATGGAAGCCGGTTGAAAATGGTTACTTTTGCGGCACCAAACGTACTCAATGTATGTTCGAATGTTCATAACACTGAAGTCCCGATAAGCTCTAAACCCTTGATTAAGGCTGCTTGTTTGGATTTGTAAATTTACACGAACCAACATTATTTCAGCGACGTTCGTACTTTGGGTCACGATTAATATTCGTTTAGTACTGATTTTAACAGTGATAACTCGAACCACTAAAGATTTTCTATGCGGCACGACAGCATTCTATCCACCATCGGTCATACTCCACTGATCAGCCTTGATCGTATCTGCGGAGACCGGATACCGGCAAAAGTTTACGGAAAAGTAGAGTCTTTCAACCCAGGACAGTCCGCCAAAGACCGTGCCGCTCTGTACATGATCGAACAGGCCGAAAAGAAAGGGCTCATCAAACCGGGCGCAACCCTCATTGAAGCAACCAGTGGAAATACCGGTTTCAGTATTGCCATGATTGCAGCGGTAAAGGGCTACAAATGTATCCTTACTCTATCGGACAAGGCCGGGCCGGAAAAACGCGCCCTGATGACCGCACTAGGTGCAAAAATTGTACTGTGCCCCAAAGACGCAGCCCCTGAGCACCCCGACTCCTACTACTCCCGTGCAGAAGAGCTCGCCGCTACCATCCCCAATAGTTTCTACCTCCGGCAGAACTGGAACCTGGACAATAGTGGCGCCCACTACGCCAGTACTGGCCCGGAAATTCTGGAAGACACCGATGGCAAAGTGACGCACTACGTTTGCTGTGCAGGAACAGGCGGAACGCTTTCCGGCACCGCCCGCTACCTGAAAGAAAAGAAGCCCGACGTGACCATCGTAGGCGTAGACGCCTACGGCTCCGTCCTCAAAAAGTACTGGCAAACCGGAATCTTCGATACCAACGAAATTTTCAGCTGGAAAGTAGAAGGCCTCGGAAAAACAATCATTCCCGACAATGTTGCCTTCGATCTTATCGATGAATTCATCAAGGTGGGCGACCGCGCCGCAGCCCTGAGGGTGCGTGAACTCGCTACCCGCGAAGGGATGCTGCTTGGCTACAGCAGCGGAGCAGCTCTGGAGGCAGTCTTTGCCATCAGAAAGCAACTAACCAAAGACGATGTCGTCGTTGTATTGTTCCCTGATCACGGAAGCCGCTACCTTGGTAAGGTCTTCAACGACGACTGGATGAAAGAGCAGGGTTACCTGACCCCTACCGGCGAGCCGGCAACCTACAGCGTAAAACACCTGCAGCGTATGTACCGGGTGTATAAACGCATGTATGGGAGAAAAATCAAGCAGCGTCTCAAACTGACCTCAGAGTAAGAGCGTTTCTAACGCGAAGACGAAACAATTGCGCCCACTGAGCCGGCAAAACCGAGCCTTATGAAGACGAGTACCGAAAAGTTTAAATCCAATGGGGAGGCCCCACCGATGTTTGAGAACAAGTTTCTCAACCGTCTCACCCAAACCCATATTGCTACACCCATCATCATCTTTCTGGTCTATGCCGCAGGATTGTTATGGTACACCGTAGCTAAAACCGACGTCCCGCCCTCAGCTGTCGTTGGGTTATTCTTCCTGGGTACGCTCGGCTTTACTTTTGCCGAGTACGTAGTACACCGCTGGGTTTACCATCCTCCTCATGGCGCATCCGACAGCTATAAGGAGATGACCTACAATATGCACGGATTTCACCATGATTACCCCAAAGACAAGAAGCGGTTGGCTATGCCCCCCATTCTTGCGGTGATTATTTCCACTTTGCTCCTTTTCCTCTTCGAGCTCGTGCTGCAACAATACGCTTTTGCCTACCTCGCTGGTTTCGTGGTTGGCTACGCCATGTACCTGGTTGTTCACTATACTGTGCACATGTACCCTCCACCCAAAAACTTCCTCAAAGCTCTTTGGGTAAACCACGCCTTGCACCACTACAGTGAGGACGACATCCTCTTCGGTGTTTCCCAGCCTTTGTGGGACTATGTTTTCCGGACCATGCCCAAAAGTGACAAAGACAAAAAACGGGGAGTGGAGATCGTCCGGTAACCCCAAAACCAACAATGGCTCAATACATAGAAGACGTACACGACGTGGCGAGGCTCATTCCGCCCGGGCGGGTCACTAATTACGGAGCCATCGCCGATTTCCTTACCCTTGGTAGTGCTCGCATGGCTGGCTGGGCGATGAATAAAGCCCACGGAGATGAAACCATCCCTGCCCACCGGGTAGTAAACCGGAAAGGAGAACTGAGTGGCCGCAACCACTTTGCCACACCAACGTTGATGCAGGAGCGGCTGGAAGCCGAAGGCGTTGAAGTTGTAGACAACAAAATTGTAAACTTTGACGAACTATTCTGGTCACCCACTGAACTCCTGAAATGATTCGATTACTACTGGAAACCGCTACCGACGTTTGCTCGGTTGCGGTGGCTAAAGATGACCTGATCCTTGCGGAGTATACTGCAGCAGAGGTTCACCAGCACTCCAGCCACCTCACTCTTTTCATCCAGCAAGTGATGGAAGAAGCCCAACTCAGCATGGCGGACCTCGACGAGGTGGTACTGTCTGACGGGCCAGGAAGCTACACCAGCCTAAGGGTCGGAGCCGCTACGGCAAAGGGACTTTGCGTGGCTTTACCGGAGTTGAAATTACGGGTAGTTCCCACCCTGCAGGCGCTGGCTTTTGCCTGCGCTCATAACGGGCCGGTTCTGGCCACGATCAAGTCCCGGAAAGGGGAAGTATTTGGTCAGCTTTTCGGGGCTCGGCAGCAGGTGCAGGGCTCGGTAAATGGCACAGCCTCTGACGCTACAAACCAGTCTCACCTGCTTCTGGAACCACAAAATATCCGCATGACGGAGGACGGCTGGCTGGAGGCCATCACCGCCGCCGGCGACGCCCGCGTTACCGTGGTCGGCTCCGGAGCGGAACGGCTCCGGGATGCTACCGAAGGTAGCAATGTGTTCAACTTTGCTTCGCCCAGTCAGTGTGCCGCCCAACTTTTGCTTGCACCTGCGTTATCGCCCGATACCTCCCGGCTCGAAGACATGGCCTCTTACGAACCTTTCTACCTCAATCCTCCCTTCGTAACCAAGTCGAAGAAAAAATTACTGGGCTGATGGAAGGCAACCGCTACGCCCTGGAACTGGCATACAACGGTACGAATTACGCTGGCTGGCAACGCCAGCCCAACGCCATGAGCGTGGAGCAAACCGTAGACTCGGCACTGAGCCTGATCCTCAACGAAAAAATAAAAATCGTAGGCTGTGGCCGTACCGATGCTGGTGTACATGCATCTCATTACGTTGCTCATTTTGATTTCACCGGTGAATTCCCGCCTTTTTTCCTGCGCCGCCTGAACCGCTTTCTGGCCGAAGATGTATCGGTTCAAGCCCTGTGGCGCGTGCAGCCACACTTTCACGCCCGGTTTCACGCTACCGGCCGCAGCTACATCTATAAAATCGCCCTGAAGAAAGACGTATTCCGAAGAGATACCGTAGCAAGTCTGCCTCAGCTCCGCGATCGGGTCGATCTGAAAGCGATGCAGGCTGCAGCAGACATGCTTCTTGAATTTGAAGCTTTTGCTCCTTTTTGTAAAACCAACTCCGACGCCTTCACTATGAACTGCGATCTTACCGAGGCAAAGTGGGAATTTGCAGAAGACACCTGGACTTTCCACATTTCGGCCAATCGTTTTCTCCGCGGCATGGTACGGCTGATCGTCGGGATGTGCATCAGAGTAGGCCAGGGTAAACTATCCCTGGACGATTTACGCACTGCGTTGGAGCAACAAACCCGCCTGCCGAAGCCCTGGAGCGCCCCTGCCGAAGGGCTCTTCCTGAACGATATCCGCTACCCAGAACGGGATAGATGGGAGGAGGTGAAATAATAAAGCCGCTATTTTCCGGCACATTAAGTTTACCTTTGTGTGACCTAAAAACTGAAATAGTGCTTCCATTTGACATCCCGAGAGACATGTTGATTCTCGTTCTGAGCTTCCTCATGTCGTTTGCCTTAGTGTTTTCCATCTCTCCATCCGTTATCAGAATAGCCAACGAAAAAGGGCTAGTCGCTAAAGCTGTTAACCGCAGTAGCCACAAAATCCCTACTCCCTGCATAGGGGGTATCCCCATCTTCATGGGTATCATGTTCACGACGCTTTTGCTTACTCCTCATCATCAGTGGGATACGCTGCAGTACATTCTGGGAGCAACCGTCATTGTATTCATGGTGGGATTCAAAGATGACATCGAGGGGCTTTCGGCCTGGAAAAAGATGGTTGGCCTCATCGTTGCTATTTCTATTCTGGTTTTAAAGGGCGGCGTCCAGCTGAAAGGCATGTACGGTCTGTTCGGTATCGAAGCCGAATTCCCGGGCTGGTTATCTATGATCATCACCGGCTTCACCCTTCTCGTTATCTCAAATGCTTTCAACCTTATTGACGGCATCAATGGTTTATCCGGAGTTGTCGGGACAATCGCATCGGTAACTTTTGGTATTTATTTCTTCATGGTGGACCAGTTCTACCTCGGTGTGCTTTCGATGACGACTGCCGGCAGCCTCCTTGCTTTCCTACACTTCAACATCAGCCCTGCACGCACTTTTATGGGAGATACCGGAGCACTGGTCATCGGGCTTCTGCTGGGGATTTTCACCATCAAATTCATTGAGGTTGGTTCGGGTGCCGACATCTTACCACAGTACCGTTTCGTCAACCCTGTTGCCGTTGCGGTCAGCATAATGATTATTCCTCTGTTCGACACCATCCGTGTATTCACGACACGGGCGCTACGGGGGGTGAGTCCATTCACTCCTGACCGCCGCCACATCCATCACCTTCTGATCGACTCCGGCCTGGACCACATGCAAGCCACCGCCGTTCTGGGGCTTACCAACCTGTCGTTCATCAGCACCATTTTTTACCTCGACTCTTTCGTGGAGCTGCACACTTTGATCGGGTTGCAACTCGTCGTGGCCCTGGCCATAACTTATTTCCTGCACCGCAATGTTGTCCGGATCAACGCCGAAAAGCAGGCTTTGGCCGACAATCGTGCAATCGAGATCAACCCTAAAGTGGTCTGATGCCGTGGCTCTTCGTCTTTATTGGAGGAGGGTTAGGTAGTCTTGCCCGTTACGGTGTGGGGCAACTCCTGCCGTCGGCGACACTGGAAGATGGTCAGATTCCCTGGTTTACGCTGGTGGCCAACCTGCTGGCCTGTGTCGTTCTTGGGTTAGGCGTCGGCTGGGTGAGTAAGGACCTCCTTTCTAAAGAACTACAACTTCTGTTACTCACCGGTTTTTGCGGTGGGTTCTCTACGTTTTCCACCTTTGCGCTGGAGTTAGTACTGATGGGCGAGGAAGGGCACTGGGGCAGCGCTGCTGTGTACCTAGGCATCAGTTTAGCCGGTGGCGTTCTCGCCATCGTGGCCACTTACTGGTTGGTACGGTAAACCCGACACCAGCAACAAGAACAAGCAAAAGAGAGTTACCCCCGCCGAGGTTTCCAGGGTGTTTTCGACCTGGCAACTGAGGAAAAGCACCGTCCATACAGCCAGGTAGACCGGCGCCCGCCTCCGGATTCCGACCCTGGCCAAAAGGAAGAAACAAGCCAGCGTAAAAACGCCCCCGATCAGTCCGCTACCGGCCAGAGCGCTGACAAATTGATTGTGGGGTCTTTTCCCTTCTGTTCCGGGCAGAATAGCGGCGTAGCGGGCATCCATTTCCTGACGGAGGTTTCCCGGCCCAACACCAAGCCAGAAGTGATCCTGCCACAAAGCAAGGCCAAGACGAATGCTCGTCAGCCGTCCCTCGTCACTGTATTCATGGGTATCTTTACTCGCATCGCGGTGAAAAAGTTCGTAGCGGGCATACTGTATTTTAGTGCGAAAGCTCGGCACCGCGACGTAGGCAACTACCGGCAAAGCGGCCAGCCCGATCAGTCCTGCAACCGCCGGCCACCAGGTTCCCCGCTCCCAGGCCAAAGCAAGCACCAACACCCCTACCCCACCGTAAGCTCCGGCCAGACCACTACGTACCGCCAGAATATGCTGTCCGATAAAAAGTAATGCTGCCACAGCAAGCCAAAACTTCCGGCCGCCCCAAGCTTTCAGCCGGTATGCTCCAACACTCAGCAAAGACGCAATGGCCACCAGCAGGCTGAAACGGATATGGTTACGCGGTACGGGCATGGGTTGCCCCTGGCGGATCATCGTTTCCACTTCTTCGAAGTGGAAGCCGTAATTCACAATAACTCCGGTCAGCACCGTCAGCATAAACAACGCAAAGCCGCCGAAAAGCCATCCCGTTTCCTTCTTCCCCATATCCGGCAATCCCGGCCAGATCAGGGGAAGTGCCAACAAAGGGACTTTGATCCGAAGGCGTTCGGTGAAGTACCCCCAATCCTCCGTTTGCCAGATCCCCGCCACCAACAGAAGGTACAGGCCCGCCATCCCCCAAAAAACGAGCGAGCGCAGCGTTGCGGGCAGCCGTTCTTTCCAGCGGGGGTTGAGACCTTCAAGCGGGTCCAGAAGACCGAGGACAAAGAGGCTGATGAGAGCTACCGATATGAAAGGCGGAGAAAAGACGAGGCCAAACATAGCCCCCGCGATCATCAGGAGAGTCAGGTAATAACGGGCTGTTTCTATGTTTTCGCGGCTTAGTCCCGACATGAGCTAGATTTTAACGGTGGAGGAGTTTTACTCCAGCATGAGCGGCATTGCACTCAGGGTTTTAGCCCTCACTTACTAACCTGATACCGACAAACCTCCAAGTCGTGGTAAGCTCACTCTTCTTTTAATTTGTAAACCCCGATAATCAAATGCCCGCCCGGAGCGATCTCTACCGCAGGGTTGGCAAAATGCAGCTTAAGGTCACGACGGTCATAGCGGGAATTGGCGTAAGTGAAGTTAGTCGCCAGGTAATCTGCCTTATGCCATGCACCTTCGAGCCTGAGCTTGGCCTTTGCTTCGGGGGGGAGAGAATAAAAGTTGTCTTTGCAGGGCCAGATTTCGCACTTCACAGAGCGGACCTCTCCTTCGGGAATCTGATCTGCGAGTTGCAGGAAAGCATCGCGGAAGCCGGTACCCCAGTAGTCCATCTCAAAGCGAACCATCAGGGGTTCGCCCTGAATAGCTTCGTTGAAATATACATTCTGATGTGGATGGTATCGCACCATTTGTACGGCAGTAAACAGCAATGCTGCTCCGAAAACCACCCTTTGCACCTGCTGCCGAGCCCAGTTCCTTTGCGCATAATCGAAACCTATCATCAGCAGGTAAACCAGCCCCGGATAAACGAAGTGCAGATGCCGCCAACCGTTGTACAAGGTGGAATGAAGAATGATTACCACCAGAATCGGGCCGATGCTCAGGCCGAGCTGGGCGAAATCGGACAGTTCATCATCGTTGCGCCATAACCGGAGGTCGCGCATACTGCCAATCATATTTTTCAGCGTAGCAAAGATGCCGGTAAACATCAACAGCAGATAGATAATGGGAGTCGTGATAAGTATCCAGGCCGGGATGTAGTAGGCCGGCAAATCGAGCGCATGGAGGTTATCGCCAAAGAGCAGCACGTGGCTGTCCCATTCAAAGTCCGACATCTCCGAAAAAGCAGCGATCAAACGCGTAAAAGTGTCTTCCCAGAGAAAAGGGAAAAATGGCACCATGAAGGCGATGGCAAGCGGCAGATAGACACCAAGCCATCCCAGGTTCTGACCAATGAACTTGCGTTCGCGCAACAACTCGAAGCCCAGAATACAGATAGTCGTGAGTGGTACGATGAGGGCCGGCAAGCGGGTATTGAGGGCAAGGCCCGTAGCAAAAGCGTGAAAAACAAGGTTGCGCCATGTCCGGTGCCTGAGAAAGCGTAAGAGCGTAAAAACGCTGATAAGGTAGAACACAAGCAGGATGTGGTCCTTGGGGTTGTAAAATCCGTGCGCGAAGATGCGGGGACTCAGAATGAGAGCGAGCGTACCCAGCAAAGGATACCATTCGTGATCGGGGAACCTTAGCTTTACTGTTCGGTAGAAGTACATCATGGCCAGCCACAGCAACAAAAAATTCATGACGTGGCGAAGCTTGTAGTAGCGGTAAAAATCTTGCTCCCAGCCAAAAGCCTGTTCCAGCAGATTAGCTGTGATCTGATAGATCATTCCGTAATTCGACCACTGGTAATCCTCAAGGTCCCAGTCCGGTTCGAGCTTGGTGTAATTATCGACACCTAATTTTTCTGCGGCGTAATCGATAGATACCCGGCCATGACGACGCTGAATGGACTCGTCCCAGCTGATTCCGTAATCATCTACAATTGCCAGGCCCAACAAAAGGAAAAGACCGAAAAAAAGAACAGGAAACCAAGGTTGGAACTTGAAATTCAAGTAATGGGAATTGTGGAGTGGAAGCCTGGGTGCTCCAGGCCTGGCGCAAATATCGCCATTTAGCCAAAGACTTTATCTTGGGCCGGGATTTACTCCGCAAAAAATATGCGAACTCAGTCAAAAAGACACGGTTAACCACCTATTGCAGACGCCTAAATCAGACGCACCAATGCTCAAGCATCGTTTCAAGACCCCCGCGTTATACTGTCTCATCGGAGCCGGCTTGCTGCTATGGACCATCAACTGGTGGTACGCCCGACCGGTCTTCATCGATGAAGCCAATGTAGCCCGTAATCTTTTCGACCGTTCTTTTGGTGGTTTTTTCCGGCCTTTGGATCACCAGCAGTACGCCCCGCCGTTTTTCATGGTGGCCGGCAAGCTCTTTGGGGAGTTGTTCGGTTACGGCGAACGGGCGCTGCGCCTGCCCGCTATGCTGGGCGGGATAATGACCCTGGCGGGCCTCCTCCTGGCGCTCCGCAAACTGGAAACAGGCTGGTGGGGCCTGCTGCCGGTGGCTCTGCTCTTTGCTAACCCGACCGTGCTCCGGTATGTGGGCGAAATGAAACCTTATGCTCTCGATCTCGGGGTAGCATCTTTGTTGCTGGCTGCTGTACTCAACTGGCGTGCACCTTCCTGGAAGTGGGCCCTGGCCGGGGCGCTTGCCGTCTGGCTTTCTTTACCGTCTGTATTTATGCTCGCGGCAGTAGGTATTGGAGCTCTTGCGCTAAGCGAGCGCGGCGAACTTAAAGGATGGGTATTGTGCATCATTTCCTGGTTAATTTCTTTCGCGCTTTTATACGTACTTATTCTTAAGGCTCACCTCGGCAACGGATACCTCAACAATTTCCACCAGGCGTACTTTTTCCCTTTGCCTTCGGCAAATGGTTTTGCTGCCGACCGGGCAGTCATTCTTCTGCTGAGCCTGCCCAAACTTGCCTTCGGCTTCACTGCTCTCGCGATGGTGGGGGGGATGCTGGGTACTATTTTCGGGCTGCAGCATGAAAAGCGAAGATTTGTAGTTACCGCCATCCTCCCGGTTCTGATCGTCCTTGCGGTTTCGGCTTCGGGCCGTTACAGTCTCATCGGCCGCTTATTGCTGTTCACGCTCCCGGGTTGGTGGCTTTTGGCCACCCTGGGCACCGTGCATGTGGCAGGTCTGCTCGCGGAGCAAAAGAAATGGCTTCCTTACCTGCTCGGTTTGTTATGGCTAATGATTGTGGGAGGAACCAACGTTGTCCGGCACTACGCCTCGCCCCTTAGTTTCAGCGATTCCAGAAAACTGGTAACCGGGCTCGAGCCGGGTTACAAGCCGGTGTTGCATTCCGGCGCGCAGCCCGCTTACGATTATTACCGGAGAATTCATCCATTCTGGAGCACCCAAGGCATCCCGGCCGCTGAAGTCGGAGACATCCGGGAGGTGGCCCGGCCCGGCCAGTATGT
Organism: Neolewinella aurantiaca; assembly: GCF_008014675.1. GTDB lineage: Bacteria > Bacteroidota > Bacteroidia > Chitinophagales > Saprospiraceae > Neolewinella > Neolewinella aurantiaca. The sequence goes on from NZ_VOXD01000019.1 coordinate 67,672, forward strand.
TTTCCTGTACAGCGTGCTCACCAGTAAGAGCACTGTGCAACGGAAGGAGAAAGACATCGATTGGGCGCGGACGCAGGGTGCAAAGCGCGTCGAGGAGCAGAGGATGTTCCGCGCGAGTGCGGTTTATGTGGATTTCTGAGACAACTCTTCCTCTGCCGGACCCGGCCGGTAATTACCCATCCCGATCAGGATGGCCAGGTTGAGCAGGTATTGTGCGCCGACTTTATCCGTCTCCATCTGATCATTGATGATGTTGAAAGCATCCACAACGAGCATGGCCAGCAGAGCCGCCATAATTGCGTTCCGGGCAGCTGGGTCGGTTTGCTGGTGGTACATCCGTTCACCAACAATAAGCGCTCCGAGGATGTACACAAGAAAAATTATCAATCCGGGAAAACCCTGCTCAACGAGCGTCATCAGGTAATAACTATGGATGCCAGACTGGCCTTCATTGTCGCTCACGTAGGTACGGAAGGCGTTTACGGTGTAGCCTTTATAGTTTTCAAGAAAAGTGCCTGGGCCCCACCCCGTATACGGCCTGTACGGCACCATGTGGCCGGCGGCCACCCACCGGTAAAACCGTTCCATCGTAGAAATGTCCTCCAGCTTGTAAGTTGCGGTAATCAGGCTGTTGAACTCCTCATGCGTAATGGTGGTGTCAAAATTCGGAGCATAGTCCAGGTACTTATTATTCCGGACGAAGTAAACAGAAACCGCAATGCCGCCAATAACAGCCAGCGCCAAGGCTGGCTTCAGCAAGCGCCACCTGATTATAAAGTAGGCACCGCCGGCCATGAAGAGAGCTACAAAAGCGGCCCGCGTGAACGAAAAGTACACCGCTGCCAACCAGATGGGAAGAATCACCATACTCAACCACCAGTTTTTCTTCCCCTTGCTCTTCAGCCACCAGCCTAAAAATATCAGCCAGGGCGCAAAGGTTGCCAGGCACCCCGCGTAAGAAACGTGTTCGTTCATGAACGGAAACATCGTTTTGTGCTGCATCGCAAAACTGAAGCCGTAAGCACCGTGCCGAACCAACGTCTGAACAGCCACAAACAGTAACGGCCACAAAATACAGTGCACCAAAACAGACACCTTCTTCGGCGTCTTGATGATGAGCAAAGGAACAAGAAAGTAAGCCCCGACGTACCACAACTTGGCCAACGAAAACTTCAGGCTGATCACAAAACCATCGCTGAATACGGTCGCGAACAGAATCCATCCTACGTGCAGGTACAGTAACCAGGCAATCGGGTGGCCAAAAGCTTTGGTATCGTACGAAGGCCAGTGTTTCGCAGCGTGCAGGATCAACAACCCGGTAAGGCCGATGGCCAGCGGCTCCGTTGGCAGATCAGTACCAAAGCCCCCCGGCAACAAAATGTTGGTGCTGAGCGGTATCGTGATCAGCAGCAACCAGAATAAGGGACGAAAATCGAGAAAAGCCTGCGCCGCAACCCAAATCAAAACGGGTGCTCCGATCAGCCAGTACTCCCCCGTCCCGATGCCAACGCCCAGGCACAGAAGCACCAGGGCTGCATAACCGTAGAACAGCTTGCGCACCGAAGGCGAAGGAGATGGAAGTACTTCTTTCAAGTTACTGGTTTAAAATTCTAAACTGAGTCACTGAGTTATAGCGAGTTACTAAGTTGCTATTGCCATTCGCGACGCTTCGCTTACTCGCCGGGCGAATGAGCGGCAACGAAATGAGTAGTAACAGTGGGAGCAACTCACCAACTCCCTTACTCTTCGAAGATCTCGTTCCAATCGTACCGCCGCCCGGAGTCGATGAGCAACACACCAACGACCGCCGCGATGAAACTGAACACCAGGGCTCCAATCACGATGAGACTCCGGACAGGGCTCGATTTAGCAACGGGTACCCGGGCGTCCTCTACCACTTCTATGGCCCGCATATCGGTACCAAGGATGGTTTCAAACTGCTTGAGACGAATGCGGTTGCGGGACAGAGCATCGTTGAGGCGGAGTCGCTCTTCTTCCAGATTATCCAACGGCCCCAGGCTTTCGTTGAGGCGGACGAGCTGGGTATCCAGGTTCATGCGGGCAGACTCGTAACCTGCCAGCTGGACGGTGTACTTCGCGATGCTGTCCCTCGAACCCCGACCGCCGTTGCGGCGGTAAGACTCGATCTTAGCCGCCGTAGTGGCCATGTCGTTTTGCAAAGAGGTGGTTTTAGTCGCAAGGGCTTCGCTTTGTGCCTCGGTGTTGTACACTCCGGAACGCTGCCGCAGCTCCCGGATACGCTCATCGATTACCTTCAGGTTTTCCTCGGCAGAATTGATCTCGCGGCGCAGACTCTGGGCGCTGCGCTGCTGGGTACCTCGCACCAGGGTCAGACTGATATCGTTCACCTGTTTGCGGGCCTCCCGCACCATCTCAGCCACCCGCTCGGGGTCCTGGTCCATGATGCTCAGTTCGATGGCATCCCGGGCGTTTTTCTTCACGTCATAGTTACTCAGAAACTCACGGCGGACATAGAGCGGTGCTTTCGCCTTCGTCGAGTCGATGTCGTAAACAGAATAGAGGTCAAATTTATCGACCATAAAATCTACCAGAGCGTCGCTTTCTGCAACCGACATGGCGCGGTCTATGTCGTCGCCTGTTCCGTAGAATTGCATCCGTCCGCCCGAATTACCGAATACCCCATCGATGGAGATTTGATCAGGACTGATCGTCAGAAAAGTAGTACTGGCTGCGTAGTAAACCGGCAATAGAAGCGAGATAACAGCCGCCAGTACCGTTCCGGCAATGGTGACAATAATTATCTGCTTGCGCCATTGCCACAGACTGCGGAGCGCACTCAGCAGATGGAACGGCGGAGATGTATCGCCTTGCTTATTTCTTGCCATAAGATTCGTTGGTTGTGATTGGGGCGCAAAGGTACGGTTTTGGGGTACGCCTGGGTTTATGATTGGTTCTGTAATAAAATCGTGGCCTTGGGAGGGGGAACAGATGTCAAAGTACAGAAAGCAGACAAATGACGTCTGCTCTTCGAGTTATACCTGAAACGAAGTGGTTCAGGTATATGACTTCTATAGCTGCCAACTCCCTATTTTTGTTCTCATGCAGCTAATTGTTCATCCTTATACTTTGCCAATGGCTAATCCTTTCCGCATTGCCCACGGCAGCCGGACAGAACAGCCTACACTGATCGTTGAATTAAGCACCGTTTCAATGACCACCAGAATAAGTGGCTACGGAGAAGCCCCGATGACGAGCTATTACGGGCTCGACTCCGCAGAGTGTACCCGGGTTTTAACCGACCTGGCACCTGCGTTCGCGCAAAAAAAGGACCTCCCGGAATCGATGGAAAGCTTTCTTGAAGAGGTCGCTCCGGATCTGCACCCCTTCCTCCGTTGCGCCCTGGACGTTGCCCTTGAAGACCTCCGCGCCCGAGTGCAGGGCGTCCCGCTGCGCCACCTCTGGCGCGGAAAAACAAGTATGGATTCGCCCGACCGCTATGGAGAAGCGAAGCTCAGGCAAACCCCAACCTGTTACACCATAGGCCTTGCCCCGGTTGAAGAAATGGTGCGTAAGCTCAAAGCCTTTCCCTGGCCCATCTACAAGATAAAACTCGGTGCCGGAGACGACGACCTGGCCATCATCCGTGCCCTGCGCAAGCACACCGAAGCTCCTTTTTACGTAGATGCCAATACCGGGTGGACGGCGGAGCAGACCATTGCGTTGAGCCACGAATTGAAAGCACTCGGAGTTGTCTTCATCGAGCAACCCCTGAAAACGGACGACCTTACCGGGCAAAAAGAGGTATTCCAACACAGCGCCCTACCCATCATTGCCGACGAGAGTTGCCAGACCGAAGTCGATGTAGATCGGTGCGCCCGGTACTTCCACGGCATCAACATTAAGGTTGTAAAGTGCGGTGGCCTTACGCCCGCCCGCAGAATGATCGCCCGTGCCCGTGAACAAGGGCTAAAAGTAATGGCCGGCTGTATGACCGAAAGCAGTGTTGGCATCAGTGGTATCGCCCAGTTATTGCCCGAACTCGATTACGCCGACATGGACGGTGCCATGCTCATCACCAATGATCCCGCCCGGGGAGTGACCTTTGACCCCGTAACCGGCTATGCCATTTACCCCGACCGGCCGGGGATCGGGGTGGAACTTATCGCTTAGATCGTAAGAGACTTAATTCGTTGCGGCATTGAACCTTACCTTGCGCCAACGAACCAAAGTATTAAGAAAACAATCCGCCTCCTCTACCGCATACTCACCCGACTTGGCCTCAGGCGCACAGCGCTTGACCTTCGCTTTGCCCTTTACCTCGTATTGGGGACAATTGCCGTGGAAACGCTGGGCCTCGTCTTCATCGAGGAATATACCCTGATCGACGCCTTCTACATGGCTGTGATCACTATTTCGACGGTGGGATTTTCTGAAGTACAGCCGCTCAGCGAGGCCGGCCGGCTCTTCATGGCCTTTATGATCATTCTGAACATCGGGGTTTTCGCTTATGCCCTGGCAACCTTTTCGTACTACATCATTGAAGGTAAAATTTTCGAGCTTATGGAACGGAGCTACATGCAGGCAAGAGTAGACAGCCTGAAAGGCCACACCATTATTTGTGGTTTCGGGCGCTACGGACGCGAAGTCGCCCGCCACCTCAAAGAACAGGGGCAGCCTTTCGTGGTGATTGAGGAAAATCTGGAAAAACTGGATATTCCCGAATTTGAAGACTTTGAAGTTCTCTACGTAGATGGTGATGCCACCCACGACGAGGTGCTCCGCGAAGCTGGCATTGATCGTGCTGTTGGCCTCATCACTTCTCTGAACGACGATTCAGACAACCTCTTCATTGTCCTTTCGGCCAAAGAACTCAACCCCAAACTGCGTATCATTTCCAGTGCCCATTCCATACGCAGCCGCCAAAAGTTGATGCGTGCCGGTGCCAGTAACGTGATCCTACCCGAGCAGATCGGAGGTTTTTACATGGCCACTCTGATCAGCAAGCCCGGAGCCGTCGAATTTTTCAGCTACGTTACCAACGAACTCGACAGTGACATCGGCTTCGAGGAAATCCGCTACGATCAATTGCCGGACACGATGCGGGGAAAAACCATAATGAACATGAACCTGCGGGAAATATCCGGCGTAAACGTAATAGGCCATCGTTCCGGGGCGGGCAAGTACAACGTCAATCCCGGCCCGATGGCAGTCCTCAAACCAGGTGAAAGTTTTATCATTGTCGGGAGCCAGCCGCAAATTCTGGCCCTTCGCAACGCCCTCAAAATCTAATGTATGCTTACCCCCAGACTGAAACGTACCCTGCGCTACTGCCTTGTTCTGTACATCTTCATTGTACCGACGTACTACCTGGTGTATCGTTTGATGTGGGACGACGTCCCCGCCAAAGTAGCGTTCATCAACAGCTTGATTTTCGGGATTGTAAATTTGACCTTTCTCGGGCCGCTGCACTACTTCAGGGTGGGCAACAGAGACGAAGGCGGCGCGGACGCAGGTGCCGGAGAAAGTTGACAGGAGCAATGATAAAAAGCCCGGCATCAAACCAAGAACCTCCGGGGCAGACTCGCGTAATACGGTTAAGTAGGGTGCGATCGGAAACAAAAGGGATGACGACCGGGCGATTTACAATGACGGAATAATTTTGCTTGTAGTAACAAGCCGGGCGTCCCTTTTACTTATTTTTAGGAGCTTATCTTAAGGCTGCGTTAAACCACGAATATTTGTCCAGTAAATCAATTAATCCAAATCTAAAACACCAACCGGCTCAGCGGCCGGTCTCGGCGGCGAGTCTGATCACGGAGCTACAATCGCCCAGCCACCGTCGTGCGCTGGGCAGAGCCATCACTTTACTGGAATCAACGCAACCCGAAGATCGCCGCCTTGCCGATGAACTGGTAAACCTTGCGCTCCAACACGAGCCAGCCAGCCCCACCTTTCGGCTCGGCATCAGTGGCACCCCCGGTGTGGGCAAATCTACCTTCATCGAGCACTTCGGGCTGGAAGTAGCGAACGCAGGGCACCGGCTGGCGGTACTGGCCATCGACCCCAGCAGCAGCCTTAGCGGCGGCAGCATCCTGGGCGACAAAACGAGGATGGAGGAGCTCACCCGCCACCCCAACGTATTCATCCGCCCCAGCCCAACGGGCGGGCACCTCGGCGGTGTGGGAGCCGCCAGCAGGGCGGCCGTCCTCCTTTGCGAAGTCGCCGGCTATGATTACATCATCGTCGAAACCGTCGGCGTCGGGCAGGCCGAATGGCAAGTTCATAGTATGACCGATGCTTTCCTGCTGCTCGCCCAGCCCGGAGCAGGAGATGACCTCCAGGGCATAAAGCGTGGCATCCTGGAATTGGCCGACCTCATCGCAGTCAACAAAACAGACCGGCTGCCTGAGGCAGCCAAACAAACCGCCCTCGAACTCCGCAGAGGCCTTCACCTCGCACCGGCCCGGCCCGACGGGTGGACCGTATCGGTGCTAAACATAAGTGCTCTGACCGGTAAGGGCCTGACCAACATCCTCGAAAAACTCAGAGAATACGCCTCCAAAATGGAGGCAACCGGCTATTTCCGGACCCGCAGGGCAACCCAACGGGTTGCGTGGCTGAAAGAACACGCAGAACACCGCCTGCTTGCCGATTTTCGCAAATTTATGAACCGCGAGGTGCGAACAACCGACGAACCTGGGCGTATTCTCGACGAACATTCCTCCCTTTCTAACACCTCGGGTGTTATTTTGGCGAAGTTTTACCAATCAAAACACATAGAGAATAAAAATTCCGAAACATGAAATCAATTGGAACATTAGGCATTGTCATTGCTGTCCTTGCCGTCTTACTCATCGCCGGTTGTGGCAGCTACAACGGTTTTGTTGACGGCGAAGAAGACGTGGAACTGAAGTGGGCCGACGTCCAAACCGAGTACCAGCGCCGCTCCGACCTGATCGGCAACCTGGTCAATACCGTTAAAGGTGCTGCCGACTTCGAAAGAAGCACCCTCGAAGCAGTTACCAACGCCCGTGCCAAAGCGACCTCTATCAACATCGACCCCAGCAACATGACCGCCGAACAACTCAAGCAGTTCGAGGCAGCGCAGGGTCAGCTTTCTCAGGGCCTCGGCCGCCTTCTCGCTACCGCCGAGAACTACCCGAACCTGCAGGCAACCCAGGGTTTCCGCGATTTACAGGTACAACTGGAAGGAACAGAAAACCGGATTTCAACTGCCCGGAAGCGCTTCAACGAGCAGGCAACTGCATTCAACAAGAGCGTTCGTCGTTTCCCCGGCACCGTCTTCGCTTCCGTTTTCGGCTTCAGTGAGAAGCCCCAATTCGAGGCACAAGCCGGAACTGCCAATGCACCAGAAGTAAATTTCGACTAGATGATCCGATTTTTCAGCAAGGACGAGGAAGCCGTTATCGTAGCTGCAATCCGCAGAGCAGAATTAGCTACATCGGGTGAAATCCGTGTACACGTAGAGGTAGGCGCCGAAGTGGCCGCCATATCTGTCGCTAAGCGGGTGTTCCATCAGCTGGGGATGGATAAAACTGCCGATCGAAACGGCGTCCTCATCCTTCTGGAAGTGGATCGCCGCGAGTTCGCTATCATCGGCGACACAGGAATCGATAAAGTGGTTCCCTCTGGGTTTTGGGACAGTACCCGCGACATAATGGAACAACACTTCCGCAAGGGCGAATTTACCCGCGGTATCGAGTTAGCCATAGACGAAGTTGGTGCTCAACTGAAAACCTATTTCCCTTATCAGACGGACGACGTTAATGAACTGCCGGATGAAATCAGCTACGGCGGATAACACCCACTGGCCACGATCATATCGCGATGGGCTGACGGAGGCCTCAGGCTTTCACTCAGCCCATCGTCACTAAAAGAGGTTTCTATCCCGAAGCTCTGACCCAATAAATAAGCAAGTATCAAACCTTCCACCACATACCCCGTGAGATTCTTACAGCGCGCAACCCTTCTGTTGCTGGTCGCTCTGGTATCTCTCCAACTGGCCGCCCAACGTCCCATCCCCCCTAAATCGAACGATCTCGTTAACGATTATGCGGGTATGATGAGCCGTAGCGAACAGGACCGGTTGCGCAGCAAGCTGACCCAGTATGCTCTGGAAACTTCAACCCAGATCGCGGTAGTTACCGAAAACTCGCTGGAGGGCGAAACAGCTTTTGACCGCGGCCTGGCCATCGCCCACGGCTGGGGTGTGGGTGGAACCGCAGAAAACGACAACGGCGTGATGGTGTACATCGCAAAAAATGAACGCCGCATCCAGATTCTGACGGGCTACGGTGCCGAGGGTTTCTTACCCGACATCCTCGCAAAACGCATCATCGATAACATAATGACGCCAGCTTTCCGGCAGGGAAGGGTGTATGTTGGTATCGACGAGGCGACCACCACGATCATGGAGCTGGGCAAAGGAGAGTACACCGCCGATGAAGTCCCCGCCAGTGGCGGGGGTGGCATCCCTCCCATCGTCATCATGGGGCTCATCCTGCTTGTCTTCATCCTCATTTCTTACTACGGCAACCAGCACAATGATGATGACGACGACGATGGTGGTTACTGGCGCAACGGTCCTTATGACATGGACGACCCCGGCAGAAAAGTCCGGCGCCGACGCCGCAGAGGCGGCGGCTTTATCATCTTCCCCGGCGGCGGAGGTGGCGGCTTCGGCGGAGGCGGCGGCTTTGGAGGCGGAGGTGGTGGCTTCGGCGGTTTCGGCGGCGGTGGCTTCGGCGGCGGTGGAGCCGGCGGTGGCTGGTAGAGCAGACTTTGCAGCGCTGGCAATCACCCCACTCCTAAACCATAAATATCTTTCCGCCGCTGTAGCTCTTTCTTCCCGTAGTGGGTGAAGTAACTATGCTCGAGCAGGAACAAATCATTTTCCTGTTCCCATTCCTGATCGGTCCGCTCGTGGCCCAGCGTCAGCCACCATTCTTCGCGCAGCAGTACCTGGCTTTGTTCGTAAGTCGGATGAGACAGATGGTACATATCTGCATCGCAAAGGACTTCTTCCAGATGGTTCTTTGGCGACTGCGGCATTTTTGTTGCTCTGATACAACCCAGTACTTTTTCGAGGTCCTCTGCCGGATAGGCTTTCCGCTCCAGGTACTCCCGGGCGATGACGCAACTTTCAGCTTCGTGGCCGGCGTATACTTTCGTGTGCCCGGTATCATGAAACCAGGCTGCCAGCAACACAATTTCCAGGTCCTTCTGGCTCAATCCTTCCGCCTCCCCGATTTCAAGGACACCTTGTACCACGTCGATGGTATGGTGGAGGTTATGAAATATTCTGTCTGCGGGAAGGTCATGGATGAGCAATTGCCCGACATGACGCCCAACGGCCCGGGTTATCCGGGAGAGGCGCTGTATCATTGAGTATGCAGTTTGTTGTAGTAATGCAAAGGCCGGTAAGCTGATTCATGTTCGATTCCTGTGCTTTTCAGAACCTTGCCTGCACCTGCGTTTGCGCCCCTTTCAAAATCTGACGGCGCGACCGCAGGTGCACAGCCTGGTTGGAAAAGCAACGATTTGCGGCAATAATCGGGTGAATCACCATAGTATGACTCTAAAATGGCTGTCACGACAAATTTTAGGGAAGCAACGCTTAGAAAGACGGCATAAATACACGTTATTTGCCCGTCAGGGCCCAATGCCCTCTCTCGCCACGAACCGAAGAGTATTCATGGCGTTACTCCCTTTGTACTCTTTAATAGTCAAGCACTGCTTACAAAAAAAGCTAAGTCGCATAAAACGCTCCCGCCACAATGGATAGTCTTAAACAGAAATTTGCAGAAAAAGCACTCACCCTTTACAAAGAACTTCGCGCCATCGGCAAAGAACATGGCGATAAAGTGATGGGCGAGGTAACCCTCAGCCAGATCACCGGTGGTGCCCGTGGCATCAAAATGATGGTTTGGGAAACCAGCCAACTCGACGCTCAGGAAGGTATTCGTTTTCGCGGTTATTCTATTCCTGAAATCAAAAAATTACTCCCCAGCGGACCTCAGGGCGAGCCTCTGCCCGAAGGTTTGTTCTGGTTGATGCTTACCGGTGAAATTCCTACCGAGGAAGAAGTCAACGCCCTCACCAAAGACTGGCAGAGCCGCGCCGAAGTTCCCCAGCAGGTGTACACCACCCTGGACAGCCTCCCGGCCGACACTCACCCCATGACCCAGTTCACCATCGGTATCATGGCGATGCAGTCCGACAGTATTTTCGACCGCCGCTACGCCGAAGGCATGGCCAAGACCGATCACTGGGACGCCGTCTACGAAGACAGTATGAACCTCATCGCCCGCCTGCCGCGGGTAGCTGCTTACATCTACCGCCGCGCCTTTAAGGGTGGCGAGCACATCGCTCCCGACACCAGCCTCGACTGGTCCGCTAACTTCGCTCACATGTTGGGCAGCGACGACGAAGACTTCCGCAGCCTGATGCGCCTTTACCTCACCATTCACGCCGACCACGAAGGAGGAAACGCCTCTGCACATACCGTCAACCTGGTAGGATCTACGCTTTCAGACCCTTACCGTTCCTTTGCTGCGGGTATGAATGCTCTGGCTGGCCCGCTGCACGGTCTTGCCAACCAGGAAGTAATCAAGTGGATCTTCGAGATGATCGAAGAGCTTGGCACCAAGACGCCTACGAAAGAACAAATCCAGCAGTACGTACAGGAAACCCTGGACGCCCGCAAGGTTATCCCTGGTTACGGCCACGCTGTTCTCCGGGAGCCCGATCCGCGCTTTACTGCTCAGCGCCGCTTTGCTGAAGAGTACATCAAAGACAGCGACCTGATCGAAACGGTCTGGAAGATTTTCGATGTGGTTCCTCCGATGCTCGAAGCACTTGGCAAAGTGAAGAACCCGTGGCCCAACGTCGATGCACACTCAGGAGCACTCCTCGTTCACTACGGCTTTAGTGAGTATAGCTTCTACACAGTACTATTCGGAGTCAGTCGAGCCCTGGGTGTACTGGCTGCCGGCATCTGGACCCGCGCCCTCGGTATGCCACTCGAACGGCCGAAGTCCGTTACCAGCGACTGGATCAAAGATCAACTTAAATAAACTGCTTGTTCGTTGGTGCGCCGGGCTTCCGGGCTGGCGCACCAACCTTCAACAGGCGGCCAACCAATAGCCTAACCAACCAACAGACCAATAATGAACGTACCAGCAAACCTTTTTTACACCGAGGAACACGAGTGGGTTCTGATTGAAGGAAATACCGCTACGGTAGGAATCACTGACTTTGCTCAGGATGCCCTCGATGAACTTGTCTACGTGGAAGTGGAAACCGTAGGAGAAGAACTGGAGCGCAACGAGGTCTTTGGGACCATCGAGGCGGTAAAGACCACCAGCGACCTCTTCTTGCCACTTGCCGGCAAAATAATCGAATTCAACAGTGAACTCGACGAGAACGAGGGCGACAACCCAACACTCGTAAACGAGGATCCTTACGGTAAAGGATGGATCATCAAGGTTGAACTTGCCGATGCTGATGACCGCGAAGGTCTGCTCTCTCCGGAGCAGTACCAGGACCTGATCGGATAATTTTTTTTGGAACACCCACCAAAAAAATATCCGAAGGCATCTTCTTCCCGTAAGCAGCGCATACAATGGTTTGCCTCAGGTGCTTACACACTATTTCTCATCGTTGTGAGTCTTCTGCCTGGTGGAAACGTGCCGTCAATTCCTGACTGGTTTTCACTTTTTTCGCCCGATAAGGTGGCTCACTTTGGTGCTTACGGTGTTTTTGCCCTATTATTGTCGGTAACCTTTTCGGAGGGCCGTATTAAATGGGTGATTCTTCGTTCTGTTTTTATCGCTGCCGGCTTCGGCGTTTTGATGGAAATACTACAAGGAATCAGCGGAACAGGACGGCATTTTGACCCTGTAGACATGGTGGCCAATTTATTGGGTGCCGTTCTCGGAGGGCTCGTTTACTACCTGTTCAAACTACTTAGAAAAAAGACCTCTGCAACGGCGGCGGATCTCAACGATTAACTTTTATAAACTCAATAGTCATGGATATCTCTCTTTCCGGAGGTGCCCTGGCAGGAACTTTGGCAGCTCTTTTGGTGCTGTTTATTGTCATGATTCTCGTCCTGAGAAATGTGTACAGTAAGCGGACGGAGAAGGCGCTTCAGGGGGAATACCAGGCGGCTGACAATGCGGACAAATCGTACCTCCTCAACCGAGCGAAGTACGAGCGTCTGGATGTTTTCAGCCTCAGCTCCACCTTCTTTAACTTCGGTCTCGCTCTTGCGGTAGGTCTTTCCCTGCTCGCTTTTGGCTGGACCCAGTACTCTAAAGAAATTTTTATTCCCGATGGCGCCCTCGAACTCGACGAAGAGATCGAAATGGAGCCACCACGGACGGCCGAACCGCCACCACCGCCACCACCGCCACCACCACCCGTAATTGAGGAGGTGCCGGAAGAAGAGCTCATCGAGGAAGACCCACCGGAATTCGAGGATACCTCTATCGACGAAGAAACCGTGATGGAAGCTCCACCGGAAGTGAAGGAGGAAGCGGCACCACCGCCCCCACCGCCCCCACCACCACCACCCCCGAAGCCAAAGGTTGAGGAGATCTTTAAGGTGGTAGAGCAAATGCCACTCTTCCCAGGTTGTGAAGACATGGGCAGCTACGCTGAGCAAAAAGCGTGTGCTGATAAGAAGATGCTCGAATTTATCTACGGTAACATCAAGTACCCCGCCATTGCCCGTGAGAACGGTGTTGAAGGTATGGCCGTTGTTTCTTTCGTAGTAGAGAAAGACGGTTCGGTAACCGATGCCAAGGTAGTGCGTAACCCCGGTGCAAAAACCGGCGAAGAAGCACTCCGCGTAGTAGAACTTATGAACACCAAGGGCCTCAAATGGAGCCCGGGTAAACAGGGTGGACGGAACGTACGCGTTCAGTTCAACCTCCCGGTGAAGTTCAAACTCGAGTAGAAGGAATCTCTTCCTTATTACAGAAGAAGCCGATGTCGTTCCCCTAACGGAACTTCATCGGCTTCTTTCGTTTAGGATATTTTCACCCGCCTGAGTCCCAAGCAAGCAAACATCATTCCCGCCCCGGACAACTAGCTCATGTTCAAATTCGTTAGCTTTACGTTCTCCCTATAGAATCCCCCCAATGAACAGGCTTATGCGTTGGTTACTACTATCACTTTTCCTTACCCTTACTACCCTCGTTTCTGCCCAGAACAACCAGCTCGCGCAGCAATATTATCGCGACGGGGAGTACGAAAAATCAGCAGAGCTTTACCTGGCTCTCGCTAAGGAAAAACCCGGTAACAGTTTCTACTTCGACCGCTACGTTACCAGTCTTCTCCAACTCCAACGTTACGACGAAGCAGAGAGCGCCCTGAAGAAACAATTACGCAAACGGCCAGAAGAGGTATCTCTTTACGTCAAGTACGGCCAGTTGCTGGAAGAAAAATTTGACGAAGAAGGCGCGAAGCAGCAATACCTTAAAGCGGTGGAAGAGCTCCCTGCCGATCAGTACCGCATCACCCAGTTGGCCAATGCGTTCATCGGGATGACAAAGTACGAGTACGCTATCCTGGCTTACGAAAAGGGCGCAAAACTCTTAAAGAAAGAAGGACTCTTTAGCTATAATCTCGGCGATCTCTACCGACGTAAAGGAGAAATCGAGCCAATGATCAGTAACTACCTCGATGCTATCCGGGATCAGCCAAAAAGGGTTCGTCAGGTTCAGACGTACTTCCAGCGTTACCTCGATAAAGATGGATTGTTGGAAGCTCAGAAACAGCTTTACGCCCGCATTCAGGAGTCAGGAGAAAAAGACCCGACTTATCCGGAAATGCTGGCCTGGGTTTTTATCCAACGTAAGGATTATAAATCTGCACTCCGCCAGGCCAGAGCCCTGGATAAGCGGCTCGACGAAGAAGGGGAACGCGTCCTCGGCATCGGGCGGATGGCCGCCAACGCCCGCGATTACGAAACCGCCATTGCCGCTTTCGATTACATCACGGAAAATAAGAACCCCGGAGGCGGCCTCTACCTCGAAGCTAAGCGGGAAGGCTTGCTCACCCGCCGCCGCGCCATTACCGATGGCTACGACTACACCCGCGAAGACCTGAAAATACTGGAAGCGGCTTATGAAGAATTCCTCGCAGAATTCGGCACCAATCCTGCTTCCGCCCGTATTGCGATGCAACTCGCCGAGCTCGAAGCAATTTACCTCAACGACCTCGACAAAGCAGTTAAGCTGCTCAACGACGTGGTCGAAACCAAGGGTGTTCACGCCAAAATTCAGGCCCAGGCTAAAATTTCGCTGGCCGATTATTACCTGATGCAGGGTGAAGTATGGGAGTCGACCCTGCTCTACAGCCAGGTCGACAAAAAATTCAAGGAAGACCTGCTCGGGCACGAAGCCAGATTCCGCAATGCCCGTCTTAGTTACTTCCGGGGAGACTTCGAGTGGGCACAGTCTCAGTTCGATGTCCTGAAAGCTTCTACTTCCCGTTTGATCGCTAACGATGCACTCGATCTTTCGGTCTTTATCATGGACAACCTCGGCCTCGACACCAGTGCCCTGGCCCTGCAAACTTACGCTGACGCGGAGCTTCTGGTTTTCCAGAATAAGTTCGACGATGCATTCGCCAAACTCGATGAGCTGAAGGCCAAATTCCCCGGCCATGAACTGGAAGATGACATCGTTTATCTCAAGTCGAACATTTACGTTAAACTGCGGCGTTACGACGAAGCAGTTGCCGGTTACCAATCTATTCTCGACAACTACCCCGAAAGTATCCGCCTTGACAACAGCCTCTGGAAACTTGCGGGTATTTACGAAAACCAACTCGACGATAAAGAAAAAGCCAAGCAGCTTTACGAAACCCTTTTCATCGATTACAGCGGCAGCATTCTGGCCGTTGAGGCACGGAAGAAATACCGGGAACTGAGAGGAGACGCGCTTTAGCGGGACAGGAAGCGGGCGGGGACTTCCTCCGTTAGCCAAACGTTGTTGGCGGAACAGTAAAATTTATAGCCTTCGGCGTGCATTGCACCGGCATCGACGGTCAGGACAACGGGCTTCCCGTGGCGGGCCCCAACCTTGGTAGCGGTTTCCAGGTCCAGGCTGAGGTGTACGTGCTGCCGGGATCTTGCCTCCAGGCCCGATTTCAGAATGGAGTCAACCGAAGTAACCGCAGTGCCGTGAAACAATTTTGCGGGAGGAGTTAGGGGCTCCAGGTTCAGATCGATGTCGATACTGTGACCCTGACTGGCACGGATTTTCCGTCCGTCTTCACTAAATGCAAAACGTTTTTTATCGTTCTCTTCAACTACTTTTTCCAGATCGGAGAGGGAGAGTTCCGTTCCGCTGCCCGCCATCTTGTGCAGCAGTGATTTCACATCGGCCCATCCCTGGGCGTCCAGTTCGAGGCCAATTGTTTCGGGCTTGTGGCGCAACACCAGACTCAGTTTGCGGCTGGTGCGAATAATTTTTTTCGGGTTCATTGTCAAGCGTTATGTTGAATAAATAACAAACACCCCAGCCCCTAAAGTTGCTTTGGGCCCTGACGCAGGTGCAAAGTATGGTTTCGGGAAGCGACGTCACTGCACCCGCCGGTCATTATTATCTTTGCCGGCAATGGCTATATACTTCTCATCTGATTTCCATCTCGGCGTTGCTGCCCGTGTTTCCAGCCGCGAGCGCGAAGACCGTATCGTCTCCTGGCTCGACGATTGCTGGAAGAAGGATGCCGAAGCCTTTTACCTCGTCGGTGATCTCTTCGAGTTTTGGTTCGAGTGGGCCGAAGTTGTTCCCCGCGGATACGTGCGGTTCTTCGGAAAGCTGGCCGAAATCGTTGACGCTGGCATTCCCGTGCATGTCTTCACCGGCAACCATGATATGTGGTTCGGTGATTATCTCGAACAGGAAATAGGTGTAACGATGCACCGCAAGCCTCTCAGGACGACACTGCTCGGCCACCAGCTGCTCATTGGCCACGGCGATGGCCTGGGCCCCGGAGATTATGGTTATAAACGGCTGAAGCGACTCTTTGCGGCAAACTGGTCTCAATGGCTCTACGCGCGCTTACACCCCAACTTCGCCATGCGCCTCGCTTTCTTTTTCAGCGGCAAAAGCCGCAGCAGCCAACCCCCGGAAGATGAGTTCCTCGGTGCAGATAAAGAATGGCTCGTTGCGTACAGTGAACGAAAGATCGCAGCAGACCCAACGCTGGACTATCTGATCTTCGGGCACCGCCATCTTCCCATCGATTTTAAGCTCTCTAACGGAAAATCACGCTACCTTAATCTGGGAGAATGGCTACATTACCAGTCGTACGTCAGGCTAGACACAAACGGGGCAAAACTCCTGTTCTGGCCAGTCCCAACTTAAATGAAGTATAATTTTAACGTAAAAAATCTTAACGCACGGGTTTCTCCAACTACAATATAAAAAACCGCATTAGAAACAAGAAGCCTTATGTCGGTTGGTAAACCCGTCATAATCCGTTGTGATTGAACTAAAACCGCACCCCAGACGTAAACTCAAGGTAAAGAGAGCTTTAGAAATTTTGTAATTTTGTAGCTCTTGACCGAGAGCAGAAGAGTTTTATTTTTTTATTATGCCCACGATGAACTGACCATTCATCACCTGACCACCGCCGGCTAGACCGCGGACAAAACCATATCCATTGCCAACGAAGAATCCCGAATTAAAGTTGTCAGAACAACAAAACACACCGGAATCTCTGCCAAATGCGGCACTGCGAGATTATCACATCTGCCGGGTAAGCAGGGAACTCAGCAACGTCATCCGGCGGGATGTACTTACCGGCAGGGCAAAATTCGGAGTCAGCGACGATGGAAAAGAATTGTACCAGGTTGCGATGGCCCGGGCGATCAAAAACGGTGATTGGCGAGCAGATTACTACCGGGGGCACACCCTTCTTCTTGCCCTGGAGATTGCTTCGGTAGAAGACATCCTTGCTCAGTTGTACGCCGACGCCAAAGAGGACCCGTTCAGTGTTGGCCGCTCGATGGTCGGTCACCATGCCACTCCGTTTGTGGACCACGACGGGAACTGGCTCGATCACCTCGCCGGGTTCAACATCAGCAGTGCGACCTCCCCTACTGCCGGCCAGATGGCACGTGGCCTTGGTCTCGCTTTTGCGAGTAAAAAATACCGCTCCGGAGAAGGCTTACCCTCCGGATTCAGCGACAACGGCAACGAGATAGCCTGGACGGAAATCGGAGATGCATCGACCTCGGAGGGTGTTTTCTGGGAAACCCTCAATGCCGCCGGCGTACTACAGGTTCCCATGATTACAACCGTAGTGGACGATGGCTTCGGGATATCCGTCCCCGTCGAGAAGCAAACGACCAAAGGCAGCATCAGTAAAGCCCTTGCCGGCCTCAAGGAAGAGAAAGGAGAAACAGGAGGTATCGAGATTCACCACGTACACGGCTGGGATTACCCCGCGCTCACTGCCCTCTACCCTTCCCTTGCATCCCGCGTGCGCGCCACCCACCGTGCCGCCGTAGTACACCTGACCCAGCTGACGCAGCCCAACGGCCACAGCACCAGCGGCAGCCACGAACGCTACAAAAGCAAAGAGCGGCTGGCCTGGGAGAAAGAATTCGACTGCCTCGTGCAGTTTCGCCACTGGATGATCGCCACCGGCGTTGCCGAAGCAAGCGACCTCGACGAGATCGACAAGCGAGCCAAGAAAGAAGTCATGGCAGCCCGCAAAAATGCCTGGGATCGCCTGAACAACCGCCTGAAGAAACGGCGCAACGAGCTGGTGGCCCTCTTCCCCACCAGTGACCCCTCCATCGAGATTTACAACAAATACAAGGAGGCCATCAATCGCCTCGATATGCCCAACATCTCGGAACTGATCGATGAGATGCGCCGACTCCGGCTCCAACTGGGCCAGACCCCACTGCTGCCACAACTGCAGGAATGGCTGCGCGACGCCCGCCGGGAACTTAAGACGGACATGGGCTCTCACCTACTCAGTGAAACGCCAAAATCACCCGTTCGCCTGCCCGCTCTTCCGCCAAAAACAGAAGAGGGCCAACCCACGGTACCCGCGTACGAGTTGCTGCAGAAATATTTCACCGCCAAATTTGAGAACAACCCCGCCCTTTACGCTTTCGGAGAGGACGTAGGCCATATCGGCGACGTGAACCAGGGGTTTGCTGGTCTGCAACTCAAATTCGGCGAAGACCGGATCTTCGACACCGGTATTCGAGAATGGTCTATCGTTGGCCAGGCGATGGGTATGTCGATGCGCGGCCTGCGCCCGATTGTAGAAATTCAGTACCTCGATTACATTTTCTACGCACTTCCGTTGTTGACCGACGATATTGCGACCCTACGCTGGCGAACCGGTGGCACCCAGGCTTGTCCGCTCATCGTTCGGACCCGGGGACACCGCCTGGAGGGCATCTGGCACAGTGGCAGCTACCTGGCTCCGCTGATCAACAGTTTGCGGGGCATTCACCTCTGTGTACCGCGCAACATGACCCAGGCCGCAGGGATGTACAACACCCTGCTGCAGGGTGATGACCCGGCGATAGTGATCGAGGTTCTTAATGGCTACCGCCTGCACGAGACTGTACCGCAAAACCTTACGGATTTCAGGGTTCCGCTAGGTGTCCCTGAATGCCTCCGGCCGGGTACAGACCTGACGATTGTAACCTACGGAGCGTGTGTAAAAATATGTCTGGAGGCCGCCGAACTGCTGGCCAGCAGAGGTATTGACGCCGAAGTGATCGACGTTCAGACCCTCATGCCTTTCGACCTCGAGCACCGCCTGGCCGACCACCTCAGCCGAACCAACCGTCTTCTCATCGTAGACGAGGATGCCCCCGGGGGCACTTCGGCGTTCATCCGCCAGCAGATCCTGGAAGTGCAGGAAGGCTACCAGCACCTTGATGGAGCCGTAAAGACACTCACCGCTGCAATGCACCGCCCTCCGTACGGAGATGACGGGGACTACGCCGGTAAGCCTCAGGTGATGGACGTGGTAGAAGCCTCGTTTGAAGTGGTCGAGTTTTAAGACGAGACAGGCCCCTCTTACGGGTCCCTGGCAAGGCTTAAAGGCAACCTAAAGCCAAAAGCACCGTCTCTACCAGCGCAACTACCTGTTTACCTTTGCGCCATGTCTTTGAGCTTATCGGACTTTTTTGTTCTGGCCAGCATCCTCCAGGGTTTCTTCCTGGGTATCGCTATTTTAATTGCTCCGTTCTTCCGGAGCGAAACGAATGTCTATTTAGGCTGGAGTGTGATCATGATGAGCCTGATCACGTTTCTGGGCTGGCAGGACTTCGGCAATTTCTGGATAGATTATGCCTGGTCGCTCATGCTCGAATTTCTCTTTCCTGCTCTCCTGTTTCAGTATTTTCTGAAGGTGCTGGACCACCCATACCTCAGGGCGTGGTGGTTGCCACTCGTGTACGCTCCCTTTTTCGTTTTTCTGCTGGTGGATCTGGTCATCGACCTCGACTTCGTTTTTGACGTTTACGAACTGCCCTTCTCTCCGGAGAGCCCGGGCTTTGATTTTTTCGACAGCCTGGAAGACAGCCTCGCTCTGTGGTACAACATCTTCATGATCAGTTGGATGTTCCGGCTCGCACGGGCAGATACCCGGCTCGCTCCGCTGAAAAGACAATGGCTCGTCCGGTTCAGTATTGCCATGGTGGGGATTCTGGCGATATGGTTCCTGTCGGATCTCGTCCGGGTCGAAACGAGTATCGACAATCCGTACGCAGCCATCTGGATCGCCATATCGGTGCTCTTTTGGTGGATTGCCTACGTAGGTGTGTACCAACTCCGGATTCTGGACGAACAGACCGAAATACACCACCTTTTGCACAGGAACCGGAGCGTCGTACGGGAAGAGCCCGTCCTCGTTGCAGCAACTGCAACCGCCAATAACAGCTACGCCCCCGCCCTGGAAAGTCTGATGCAGGAAGAAGAACTCTTTCGTAACCCGGACCTGGGGCGGCAACTGGTCGCAGAGCGTTTGGGCATCAGTGAAGGTTACGTATCCGAGATCATGCAGGACAGCGTAGGCAAGAGTTTCGTGGAGTACGTCAACAGCTACCGGGTCGATGCCGCAAAACTGATGTTGAAAGATCAATCCTTCGCTCCCTACTCTCTGGAGGCAATTGGGCGGGAAGCGGGCTTCAGGTCCCGCAGTACTTTCTACGAAGCGTTCAAGAAGGCTACCGGACTTACACCGGGCTTGTACAGAAAACAGCAAAAACCGTCCTGATTCCACGGTTTCCCGGAATTCCGGACAGGCCGGTGGCGGATATTTTTGTTCCGTGGGGAGGTTTACTACGATGTTTGGCACATCTTAAAACAACCTCTGCACCCCCATGCCTTCAAGTTATCTGTTTCCGCTGCTACTGCTGCTTTGTTCCATTACCCTTAGTGCTCAAAACGTGTACGCTCCGCAGTACACCAACACATTTACCATAAGCCTTGGCCTGCACCAGGGATACTTTAAAGACCAGAACTTCTCGCCCCTCAACTACCGGGCCTCCGGGCTTCGGGTAGGGTTCGGCTACGCCCGTAACACCAAAGGTGGTAACCGTTGGCACACCGGTTTGGGCTTTGGGCTTACCGAGTTAAAATCCGGCATAGAGAACCAACTCGCTACAGACCGCTTCCTCCTCGATGTCTCCGTTGGCTACCTGAAAGGATTGGCGGGCAACGACGAAGACAAACAACACTACCTGGGCGGCAACTTTCGCTCTTACGTGGACATCAGTATTTTCGACGGGGCCGAAGCCATCACCTTTTACGGCTTGCACGCTTTCGAACTCGCGGGCGCCCTGAACTGGAAGACGGGTAACAAGCACCGACTGACGGCGGACGCCTCACTTCCCGTTTTCGGTTTACTCTCCCGCCCACCTTATTCGGGCTGGGATAAATTCATTGGCGACAACTCCAACAACATCCCTAAGATAATTACCCGCGGTGACTGGACGACCATCGGCGACTTCTTCGGGCTGCGCGCGGGCCTGGGGTGGCAATACCAACTCGGCCAGCACTGGGCGCTGGGCGCCCGGTACGATGTCGCCTACTACACCACCCGGCAGATCGATCCGGTCCGAATTCTGAACAACACCTTTTCGGTACAGGCCGTCCGCAGCTACTAACCAACGGCCCAATCCGCCATGCCGGATAAGCAATTGCCCCTGAAAAAATCCACACCAAATGAAAAACATAATTTTCCTGTTTGCCCTTATCACATTATCACTTACCGGTTGCCAGAAAATGGTACTGGGCGAAGACGAAGCCAACAACCCCGAGAACAATTTCGAGCTGTTTTGGAATGACTTTGACCGGCACTACGCCCTGTTCGGGGTTCGGGGCTGGAACTGGGACAGCATCTACACCGAGTTCCGCCCGCAGGTAACACAACAATCCCTACCCGATGAGCTTTGGGACATCCAACGGCAGATGATTGCCTACCTTGATGATTCCCATACCTTCATTTACCGTCCGGGGGTCAGCTTCTTCGCCTCAGGCTCGGAGGAAGATGAGCGTACAGCAACCGAATTCAGCCTTCCGCTCATCATCGACAAGTACCTCGAGACCATCGACTCCTCTTCGGAAAACGAATACATCTACGGCAATTGCACCGGTCGCAACATCGGTTACCTCTACCTCGGCGGCATGAAAATCGAGGACGAAAGCATCATCGACGACATGATCACAAACATCGGAGACAACGATGCGATCATCATCGATCTGCGCAACAACACCGGTGGCGACGACAATGCAGGCGCAGCTATTGCCGGACGCTTTGCCGACCACGAGGGTTTGGTGTACACAGTACAGGAGCGAAACGGTCCGGCCCATACAGACTTTGCGGGAAAGACAGAATACTTCCTGCGACGGCAGGGGCCCCGGCAGTTCCTGAAACCCGTTGTGCTCCTGACCGACTACATTACGGTAAGTGCAGCGGAAGTCTTTCTGATCTACATGAGCTCACGGGAACAAACCACGCTGATCGGGACACCGACGTCGGGCGATTTTTCGGATACAAGTATGCGCCGTTTTCTTCCCAACGGAACGGAATACCAGTATTCGATCATGAAATTCCTGTTGCCCGACGGGACGAGCATAGACGGGACGGGGCATATTCCCGACCTGTTCATCCGCAATTCCGCCGAGGACATTGCAGCTGAAAACGACCGGGTACTGGAGCGGGCATTTACTTTTTTGTTCGAAGAATACGGCATCGAGTAAAAGCAAATCAGGCGCGGACGCAGGTGCAGAAGAACGGTTTTACGGAGCCCCAGGCCAGGGAACAACCACTGCCTGAAAGCATACTTTGCACCAGCGGCCGCGCCTCCTCTTTGCTATCAGTTTTCCTCTATTTACCTTTGCCCCATGACTGATTACCTGAAACTAGCCGCCGAAGTAGGCGAGATTGCCCGCAAAGCGGGCGCAGCCATCATGGCCATCTACGAAACCGAAGACTTCGGCGTAGAAATGAAATCTGACGACAGCCCCCTGACTAAAGCCGATAAAGCCGCCAACGATGTAATCGTTGCCGGTCTTGAAGCCCTCGAATTTCAGGCTCCGATCGTGAGCGAAGAAGGCAAAGAGCTAAGTTACGCGACCCGTTCGCAGTTTACCCGCCACTGGCTGGTAGACCCGCTGGACGGAACGAAGGAATTCATTAAGCGAAACGGAGACTTCACCGTAAACATCGCACTGATCGAAGCCGGGAAAGCGATCCTCGGCGTTGTTTATACACCCGTTGCCAACGAGCTTTTCTACTCAGCCCCCGGTCAGGGAGCTTTTGAAGTTCTGACCGAAGGAGGTGAGCCTAAAAAAATACAGGCGGCTTCTTTCACCCTTCAGGACAGCAACCTCCGTATCGTTGCCAGCGCGAGCCACCTCAACCAAGCGACAAAGGACTTCATGGATAAGTTTGACCAGCCGCAGATCGTGCAACGCGGAAGCTCCCTGAAGATCATGGAACTCGCCCGTGGCAATGCCCACCTTTACCCGCGCCTGGCCCCGACAATGGAATGGGACACCGCTGCCGCCCACGCCATCCTGCTGGAAGCAGGTGGTAAGATGGTAGACGACGGAACCGGCAAAGAAATGCGCTACAATAAAGAAAACCTCCTCAACCCCCACTTTATCGGATACGGTGCAGTTCAGGAGGAGTTACTATCCTGCTAATGGGTAATGAGCAGATGTAGTGGGTAGTGTGCCGCCGCTGCTTTCTCTCCAGTCGCTATACTCATTCGCCCCCCCGTGAGTGAGCATAGCGCCGCGTTGTATACCTAAGACAAAGAGGTTAGGTGTAGCGTTTTCGGAGCACTGCCCACTATATACTACTGACCATGCTCTCTATAATTTATACGACTTACAACGAGATCGACATCATCGAACGCTCCCTGGCAACCGTTGCCAACTGGTCGGATGATCTTGTGGTGGTGGATAGCTTCAGCGATGACGGAACAGCAGAGTTGCTCCGCAGAACCGAAGGTGTAACCCTCCGGCAACGCAAATACGTCGGTCCTTCAGACCAGAAGAACTGGGCCATTGCGCAGGCCAAACACGAGTGGATCCTGCTTCTCGATGCAGACGAACTCGTAACACCAGCCCTGCGCGCCGAGATAGAAGCCCTGCTGGCTGCCGGGGAAATCCCCCACGATGCCTACTGGATCGGCCGCGACAACCATTTCATGGGGCGCCGGATTTACCACTCCGGCTGGGCCGGAGATAAGGTGATCCGGTTTTTTCACCGCGACCGCTGCCGCTACAACGATAACCAGGTCCACGAAGAAATCATCACCGAAGGCATCAGTGTCGGCTGGCTGAAGGGCCGCATGGAGCACTACACCTTCAAGGACCTCGACCACTTCCTGGCCAAGACCCGGCGCTACGCCAAGTGGTCTGCTCAGGATTATGCGGAGCGCACACCGCGCGTTGGGCTTTACCACCTGTTCGTGAAGCCGGTTTACCGTTTTTTCAAGCATTATGTGATGCAGGGAGGCTTTCGTGACGGACGGGAGGGGCTCATCATTTCCGGAGTACTTGCCTGGGGAGTATTTCTGCGGTATGCTTATATGATGGCTGAGCGCATCAGTAAAAAGCAACCATAGCCCCGGAACTGGTACTCCCTCCGGAGCCCTTATTCTGGTCATTGTTGTCTGCCTTCAAAAGCCTGCGGATACGGTAGCCGAAACAGTGAACGTATTATTTGATTTGCTCTTTTGTCATAACATTTCGCTTCGCGTCAGCATTTACAGACAGTACCCCACCCCATATGGCGAACTTTTTCGCCGTAAAAAGATTCGATTCTCAGCGAAAGTCAGAAAGCCTGCTTTCAAAGCAGATGCCCGATATGCCAAAGCGCAAAAAGGAATTCGGCTGGCGAGTCGGGACCTTTATTACTTTTGTCTTTACCGCTCTTTTCCTTTCACCCCTTACTCCTTTACCTGTGTCTACCCCCAACATAACCATCATCGGCGCCGGAGCCGCCGGCCTTGTAGCCGCCATCGAACTGGAAAAAGCGGGCTTCAGCCCATTGCTGCTTGAAGCAACCGACCGGGTTGGAGGACGGTTGAAAACCGATAAAGTAGATGGTTTTATTCTCGACCGCGGTTTCCAGGTGTTGCTTACGGAATATCCAGAAGTGAATCACTACCTCGATTTGGAGGCACTTGATCTTAAGACATTCCGGCCCGGAGGCCATGTTCACACCAGACAAATGCACTTTCGTTTTGCCGATCCGCTGCGCGAGCCGGCGCAGCTTATCCGTTCGGCCCTTTCTCCCGTTGGAACCCTGAGCGATAAAATCAAACTGGCCCGCCTCGGGCTGAAACTGAGAAGAACCCCCATCGAGGATTGCTTCCCCGGCTACGCCGAGGTACGGACTATTGATTACCTCTGGAGCCTCGGCTTTAGCGAACAGATCGTGGAGCGCTTCTTCCGACCTTTCTTTGGTGGCATATTTTTAGAACAGGACCTGCACACCCCGGCTGCGATGTTTCGGTTTATTTTCAAAATGTTCGGGGCGGGGTCAGCCGCTTTACCTGCCGACGGCATCGAAGCGATACCGAAACAACTGGTCGGGCAACTAAAAACGACGGAAATTCGCTGCGATACGCCAGTACAGGAGGTGAGCGGCACCACCATTACTCTAAAAGATGGTACGCAGCTGGAATCGCCCGGCGGCATCATCATTGCATGTCCGCCAGAGCAAATTCTCCCCCAGCTGGCCGGCCCGTCAACACAATGGAAAGGCACTACCAATCTTTACTTCTACAGTAACCGGCGCCTGAAGGAGAACCGGCTGATCAACCTCGTTTCTGACCCCACCAGCCTGATCAATACCTTTTGCGTGCTGGACGAAGTCTCGCCAAGTTATAAAGTCAACCACCAGGGCGGCTCCCTCATCTCCGTCACCCTCCGCGACATGATGCCACGCGAGAGCATCATCGGGCAGGCCGAACAAGACCTCCTGCGCCACAGCCGACTCCCCAATGACAGCCTCAGGTTCCTGGCGCGCTATGATGTAGAACAGTCTTTGCCCAGACTCAGCCCGGTTGCTTACCAGTACACTCCTACCCAATGCCGGGTGGCCGACCGGATTTTCCTTGCCGGAGACCATCAGCTCAACGGGTCGCTCGATGCAGCTTTCCGGAGTGGCAGGTTAGCGGCGAAGGCAGTTTTGAGCGTTTAATTTTTAAATTCAATTTATCTACAGTAAATTGTTGCATATTCAACGGCTTCCCACCTGCCGAACACAATACTTATCCACACAACGCCCGCTGTGCCTGCGACTGCTTATCCGAACAGAAGGTCCCTGACCATATTCCCCATGACCACCAACTGGCTAAAGACTGATTTTGGAACGTTCAGGATGTCCGCTACCGAGCAAGGCCTTACGGAAGTACGACTCACCGACACAAAACCTCCTCAGAACCTTTCTTATCCGACCAATCCTCACCTGAAGGCTGCCTCTGAGCAACTCCTGGCTTACTTCGCAGGAGCGCTGCGGGAGTTTGACCTGACGTTTGACTGGACCGACGCAACAGATTTCCACAAAGCCGTTTGGCACGAACTCACCCAGATCAAGTACGGTCATACGTGCAGTTATCAGCAAATCGCCGACAAGGTCGGCGCGCCGAAAGGGATGCAGGCCGTTGGGCAAGCCAACCGTCGTAACCCCATCGCTATCATCGTCCCCTGCCACCGCGTAATTGCAAAAACGGGTGATCTTCAAGGCTACTTCTACGGGCTCGATTTCAAGCGTAAGCTACTCGCCCTCGAGAATCCGCTGAGCTTTGGCGAACAAGGAACATTGTTTTAAACGCCGGAAAGTTAGGCACAAACCAGATTGTCGCGATTGCTCCTCCCCAGCCCAGCGATGTGGGGAGGGGGTTGAGCGACAATCTGGTTTGCGCCCGGAAAGTTTGCCTTTTCCGGGCGCGGCCGCAGGTGCAATGAGCAGGACAAAACCCTGAATTATACGTTAAGCGTACCTTAAACGACATTCCATTATTCTCCTTTCCCCTATCTTGCCAGCACAATAGTCTCTTTGAATATTAAACAGAATATCCTCAAATCGCTGGTATTCCTACTTCCTTTGCTGGTTACGACCTCGTGTATGCCCGATTGGCCAGACACCGCCGACCGCTACGAGGTTTCCGGTATTGATGTGAGTCACTACCAGGGCGCCATCGATTGGGACGAACTGGCCGCCGACGGACACGACTTCGCCTTCATTAAGGCTACCGAGGGGAAGGAACTCAAAGACAAAGCTTTTTTCGCCAACTGGACCCTTGCCGGCAAAACGGGAATCCGCCGTGGTGCCTATCACTTTTTCCGCCCCGAAGTAACGGCTGAACATCAGGCCAGAAACTACTTCGCGGCCGTCAACCTGGCCCCGGGGGAC
The DNA here is from genome assembly GCF_008014675.1 of Neolewinella aurantiaca. GTDB lineage: Bacteria > Bacteroidota > Bacteroidia > Chitinophagales > Saprospiraceae > Neolewinella > Neolewinella aurantiaca. Next base: position 94,609 of record NZ_VOXD01000019.1, read on the forward strand.
CTGCCGCCCGTCATCGATGTCGAAGACCGTGGTAAACTCTCCGCCAAACAGCTTGTCCGGCGGGTCAACAGCCTCGCCGAAATGATGGAGATCCGCTACGGAGTAAAGCCCATCATTTATACCGGCCAAAATTTCTACAATCGCTATCTCGCTGGTCAGTTTGATGACTATCCACTCTGGCTGGCGCGTTACGACCAAGACGAGCCCGTGACGGTATGCGGCCGTGATTATCACTTTTGGCAGTACACCGACCGGGGCGAGCTCCCCGGCATCAATGGCCGGGTAGACCGCAATGTATTCATGGGTACTCACCTGGACCTCGCAATGCTGTGCCTGCCGCCCTCTCCGGGTGCGGGTCCTGCAGACCTGGCTAAGACCGAAGAAAAAACGCCAATGCCCGTCGTCGTTACGGATGACCTGGCCGGGTTTGGACGGTGACCAGAGCTATAACCGGCTGAACAACCCCACACCTTGCACCTGCGGCCCCGCCCCTTTATACTTCCTCCGTTCCTGGAATAGCGAACGTCCGTCCGCTGAGGCTGTCGGTGAATGCGTGCTTGGTATTCGCATCGATCTGGAGTTGATCCGCCAAAAAGTCGGCAAGTAAAAGACCGATGGTAGGGGTTTCCACCAAAAAGCCATCGTGACCGTAGTCGGAAGACATCACATCGAGGCGGCTGTTGGGGATGTACCGGCTGAGCAACGATTGCTCCTCGGTCGGGAAGAGCACATCAGTATCGATGCTGATGATGAGGGTAGGCGATGTAATTTTTTGCAAAGCGGCGGCTTCGCCTCCGCGTTTCCGGCCCAGGTTGTGGCTATCCATGCCCCGGGTGAGCGCATAGTAACAAGTCGGATCGAAGCGTTTCCAGAGTTTGTACCCCTGGTAACGCTGGTAGCTACTCGCCCGGAAGTCGTCTATATCATCGGCATCGGGCTGTTGTTGCGTAGCGTGATAGGTACGGTAATGTCGGTAAGAGAGTACCGCCACAGAGCGGGCGGCCTCGAGCCCCAAACGCCCCGCATCGGGAGCGTCGGTCCCCAGGGTGGGGTCGGCCCGCAGGGCCATTCGCTGGCTTTCGTTGAAGCCTATCCCGTAGGGCGAAAACCTCGCGTTAGTGGCCAGGAGGCAAAGCAGATCGAAACGATCCGGATTCAGACAGGCCCACTCTCCGGCACACTGTCCACCCATACTACCTCCCATCAGAAGGCGAATCCGGCGAATGCCGAGATAATTGGCGACCAGGTCGAAAAACCGGCCCTGATCCCGGGTGGTAACAAGCGGAAAGTCGAGCCCGTAGGGTTTACCCGTATCGGGGTCAATGCTTTTCGGGCTGGTAGTCCCGTAGCTGCTGCCCAGCATATTGACACAAACGATGAAGTATTGGTTGGGGTCGATCGTGAACCCTTCCCCAACAAGGCCCGGCCACCAGTCTTCAGCATCGCTGTTAGCAGTCAGCGCGTGGCAAATCCAGATCACATTGTCGCGGGCCTCATTCAGCTCACCGTAGGTATTGTAAGCTGCCGTGAGGTAAGGCAGAGACGCCCCCGACTCGAGCGTAAAGGGATGGTTTATATGAAGGTAATTGGTCAAGGTAAACTTTTAAGTAAATCGTTAGAACAGAAAAACACTAAAGAGCGGGCAAACGGCAAGCAACATTTTTGATATCAGGCTCGTGCACCGGCCGAGTAAAGAACAGCGTCTTACCCACGAGCGGTTACGAACTGATTAGTTTGGCCAGCAGATTGATTTGCCCGAGATGATAAATATCATGTTGTACAGCCCCGTCAAGCGCATGCCGGTAGGTGTAGTAATAGTCCGGATGAAGTTTTTCGTTGACTTTACCGTAATCGAATTCTTCGAATGCCCGTAGCATTTCGTTTTTCGTTTCCCGGAGTTCGGCCAGCATTTCAGCCTTCGTCTTTCCGGAATAGTCTGGCCAGTCTTCGGGGGAATTGAGTTCGATCTTCGGCCGGGGAAGCCCTCGAAAGCGCAAGGCCGTATTTCTCCGCCAGGCCACAATGTGCCCAACCAGCTGGGCGATGGTTCGGTGGCCGACGGGTTGGTGAAAGTCAGCTTCGTCAATCGGCTCAAGGCTTTCCTCCACGCCGGAGCCAAACATCGGCATCGGGCGGTGAAGCACTTCGTATTGTTCCTGGTAAAATTCGGTAGTCATGATCGGTTCTTTTGATGATAGAAGGCGGGTTGCACCAATGGAGTTACCCGCACAAGCATTAGCTCAGCAGTTTAGCAAGAAGGTTGATTTGCCCCGTGTGGTAAATATCGTGCTGCATTATCCCCAGCGCGAGGTCGCCACGGCTGTAGCCATACTGAGAAGGGAAGTGAGTATCCAGGTCGGCATCGGTGAGTCTTTCCAGTGTAGCGAGCAACGCCACTTGCGTATCGGCCAGTTGCTGTAAGAGAATCGCTTTGGAGAGACCGGAGCAATCCGGCCAGTCTTCTTCGGTATTCATTTCGATGCCGAAGTCGGTACGACCGTCGAGGCGGGCAATCGCAAAATTGCGCCACGCAATTACGTGGCCGATCAGATCAGAAATGGTTCGGTGGCCATGCTGCTGGTGCCACTTTTCTTCAGGTATTTTATTGAGGCTCTCGAGCACCCCGGAGCCATACCACGGTTGAGAAGCGTAGACGGTGTTGAGATGTTTGGCCAGGTAGTTTGTTAGCATTGTTTTCGTGGTCTGGTCGGGAGCGCTGCTCCTTCGGGGGGGGGGGAGGGTGAAAACCCCGGGACGCCAGACCGACGCTTCGCGTCGGGCCGGGTCCGGGGTTAGAACGAGTCGATCCCACCGGGATCGGAGACGGATACACTAGTAGACTAGATGAGATCGAGAGCCTGCTGGAGGTCTGCTTTGATGTCATCGACATGCTCGATGCCTACACTCAGCCGGAGGGCATTGGGATAAACACCGGCAGCCAGTTGTGCCTCGGCAGGAAGTTGCTGGTGGGTAGTTGCCGCTGGCTGAATAATGAGCGTTTTGGCATCACCAACGTTGGCCAGGTGGCTGATCAGTTTGAGGTTATCAACGACTTTGGTCGCAGCAGCTTTATCGCCCTTGACCTGGAAGCCGAGAACACCGCCAAAGCCGTGCGTCAGGTACTTCTTAGCGTTGGCGTGGCCGGCGTGGTGGGGCAACCCGGCGTAGGTGACGCTTTCCACTTTCGGATGCTCATCGAGCCATTGGGCTATTTCCAGCGCATTATCTACGTGGCGCTGTACGCGCAGGCTCAGGGTTTCGAGGCCCTGAACGTGGAGCCACGCGTTGAACGGGCTGGCAGCAGGGCCAAAATCGCGCAGGCCTTCCACCCGGGCACGGATGGCGAAGGCGATGTTGCCAAAAGGACCATCTTTGCCGAAAACATCGTTAAATACGAGGCCGTTGTACCCGGGGCTAGGATCAGTAAACTGCGGGTATTTCCCGTTACCGAAGTCGTAGGTACCACCATCGACGATGACACCACCAATGCTCGTTCCGTGACCTCCGATCCACTTCGTCGCAGACTCAACCACAATGTCAGCGCCGTGCTTCAGCGGTGCACACAGGTAACCGCAAGCTCCGAAGGTATTATCGACGATTAAAGGCAGATCGTGGCTTTTGGCCACGGCGCTGAGGCCTTCGAAATCGGGCACCAGGAAGCTGGGGTTGGGCAGCGTTTCGGTGTAAATCGCTTTCGTTTTGTCGTCGATCAGCTTAGCGAAATCAGCAGGATCGGTGCTTTCGGCGAAGCGTACTTCGATGCCGAGGCGCTTGAAGGCTACTTTAAACTGGTTGTAAGTTCCGCCGTAGAGGTACGGGCTGGAGACGATGTTTTCACCGGCCTGCGTGATGTTATTGATGGCCAGAAACTGCGCCGCCTGACCGGATGCCGTAGCTACCGCAGCAACACCTCCCTCGAGGGCGGCTACCCGCTTCTCGAATGCATCCGTAGTCGGGTTCATGATACGGGTGTAGATGTTACCAAATTCCTGCAAGGCGAAAAGTTTGGCACCATGCTCGCTGTCGCGAAAGGTGAAACTTGTCGTTTGATAAAGCGGCAACGCGCGGCTGCGGGTGGTTTCGTCGACCTCCTGGCCGGCGTGTAACTGAAGTGTTTCGAATTTCATATTTTCAGGTTTTTCAGACTTGAAGCGGGCTTATCCGCCAATGATGTCCGAGGTTAAATCGATTTAGCTTTAAGGTTTTTTTGTGGTGATCTGATCAGGATCAGTTCTTGATTTGCGTAGCACCAAAAAGGTCAGGGCGCGGGCGCAGGTGCAGGCCGGCGTTCGTTGAGGGCAGCGTTGAACTCGGTCATGATTTCCTGCACCTGCGAAGTCCGACACTGCCAGTTGACGAAGGCGGCCCGGAGCCCCTTGCGGCCAAACAAGACCGTTGGGGTGAGGAAATAGCGGCCCCGGTCGTTGAGGCGTCGGACAAAAGCATCCACTTCCTCCGTTGTGGCATCTGCGAGCGTGAAGGCCACTACGTTCAGCCTGACCGGAGCCAGGAGATCGAAAGCGGGGTCACCGGTGATTGCTTCGCCCAGCAGCGCGGCCGTTTCTGTACAACGAGCAACGATGTCTTCGTAGCCCGGGCGCCCGTAGGCCTGCAGGCTGAACCACGCGGGCAGTGCCCGCAACCGGCGGCTGTTTTCAGGACCTGCGTTGAGGTAATTGAAGTCTGCTGCCGGATCACCGAGGTAAGGCGCGCTGCTGTTCTGGAACGTTGCAATCTGTAACGGCAGATGCTCCTCCCGGACAAACCAGCAGGCCGAGTCGTACGGTACGTTGAGCCATTTATGGTTGTCGATGGTGATGCTGTCCGCCATTTCCCAGCCTGCCGTCAGGTGGGCGTGGTTGGGGCTAAGGGCCGCAAAGCCGCCGAAGGCGGCATCTACGTGTACCCAACAATTATGCTCTTCGCGCAGGCGGGCGATGGCCAGCAGGTCGTCGAAATCGACGGTATTGACGGTGCCTCCGCTCGCGATGATGATGAATGGTTCGCCTCCGAGCGAGGCTATTTTTGTTTTCAGATCGTCGGTATCCATCGCTTCACGACCGGGCAGGGTTGCGACCCCGACGATGTTCCGGCTCCCGATACCCAGCATCGCCAGACACTTGACGGCCGAGCTGTGCGGCGTCGCCGTAAAAATTGGGATAGTGCGTTGCAGCCCGTCTTTTGCGATGTCGTACCCTTGCTGCTGCCCGACCCACTGGCGGGCAACACCGAGGCTGGTGAACGACGCCATGGTAGCACCGGTCACGAAACCGCCATTGAATACATCCGGTAGTCCGAAGAGCTCGCGCAACATTCCGATGGTAGACAGTTCGATGGCTGCGGAGACATCGCCGAAGCCTTTAACGGCCTGGGGGTTCTGATCTACCGCCGAGGTGAGCCAGTCGCCGATAAGCGCGGCGGGAGTCGCACCACCGGTTACATAGCCGAGATAGCGGTTGGAGGGCGAAGCGACGAGGTAGTCTTGCCATTGCTCTCCGAAAACTTTCATTGCATCCTGCGCGCCGCCGCCCAAAGCCGGCAACGAAAACTCAGGGACCGTACGCAGGGTTCCCCCCGCGGGTCGTTCGTCATCGGCCCGAAAGCCAATGGTGTACTGCTTTACCTGTTCGAGTAAAGAGGCGAGCGAAAGTTCGTCCTGAAGTAGCTGCTTATCCATGATCTCTGCCGATTACGGGCGTGAGACGGATGGCTTGTATGATTGAGTGCATTGGCTGAGGTTTTATAGATCCGCAATATCGCGGCAGGATTTGGCACCTTTTTCAACCGGCCAGGCAGAAGTGGTTGCCAGCGTTTCACAGAGCCTGTGCTCTCCACGCTTCGTTATAAAATGATCCGGACGCTACCGGAACGGTTGCAAATGTAGGGGGCGTTTTGTTACGGGACAAATGATGGAGACTTCATACTTCATGGTTTTACGACTTACAGCCAGCAAACAGCTGCCTTATTTTTTTCGTTGCGGTATAAAACACCAATCATGAAAATACTGCTCATTACCGGCATTGCCCTATCCACCATCATCGTATTCGTCGGAGCAGTTTTTAAACTTCAGTCGTGGCCGGGTAGCGATTACCTGATTCCCGTTGGTCTGGCGGGAGAAGTACTTTGTGTCGCGGGCCTTTTTTACTACCTGACGACGACCGGGAAGAAGCCGGATGCGGAGCTGGAGCTTGATCCGAACGAAGTACCACGTACCGTTGAGGAAGTGGAAGCAGAAATTAACACCGACAAAAACCAGTACGGCTAAGTGCGGGGATGAGACGAACGTATCTTCGCGCCCATGTCTACCACCTTCCGATTATCGGCCCTTCAATTTCTACAGAATGCGGTTTACGCTACTAGTGTAATCAGCCTGGGAACCTACCTGCTGCAGACCCTCGATTTCAGCGGCAGGGAGGTAGGCATGATCTACGCCACCAACGCAATTGCGGCTACTGTGGCACCTCCCCTGGTCGGCTGGCTGGCCGACCGCCACTTCAGTGCCGACCGGATGCTGGCCATCCTGAACGTACTGGCTGCGATTGCGATTACAGCTTGCTTTTACGCTACGACGTTCACGGCGGTTTACGGTCTTATTCTGGCCTTCAACCTGTTCTTTATGCCCACCTTCGGGTTACTGGCTTCTATTTGTTTCCACCAGTTGGATTCCCCGGCCCGAAGTTTTCCTGCCGTCCGTGCCTGGGGCACGGTATCGTTCATGTTGGTTGGTCTGGGGCTCAGTTTCTTTGGGGTGGAGAACTCTCCCTGGCCGCTTATAGCCGGCGGAGGGCTGGCGGCGCTGACCACCCTGATGGCGTTCACCTTACCCCGCATCCCTCCGCAACCGGGCTTCAACTTCTCGATGCTGACCGGCCCCGAAGCGGGCCGCATCATCCGTGAGCCGGGGATGATCGTTTTACTGCTGGCAATGCTGCTTTCCTGCATCCCGTCGTCCTTTTACTACAGTTTCGTGAACCCCTTCCTCAACGAGGTCGGCTGGTCGGCAGCCGCAGCCAAGATGTCTTTGGGCCAATTCTTCGAGATCGGCATCCTGTTTGCGATGCCGTACTTTTTCAGGAAGATCCGGTTTCGGAAGTTGTTCTTCTGGGGTTTATTCGCCTGGGGCTTCCGGTACTTTCTTTTCTCTTTTGCCCGGCCGGACAACTACGAATTTCTGCTCTACCTCGGTATTGCCGTTCAAGGGGTAGCCTTTGTGTGGATCGTGATCGCGGCTCAGATCTACGTAGACAACCGGGTACCGAAAGCGCTGCGCAGCACCGCCCAGGGGCTGGTCTCGTTTGCCAACCAGGGAGTCGGCGTTTTCATCGGCAGCTGGGTTGCCGGCGAGGTAGTACTGGCCAACACACTATCAGCGGGCGGGCATGACTGGTCGGTGATATGGCTCGTCCCCGGCGTCGTCGGTGTTCTGAGTGCGTTTGGGTTCTGGATGTTTTTCCCGAAGGCCAGCAAGCTATGACCCACCATTTATTATTGCAGCCTGACGGCTTGCCGACCCGCCAGGCCGGACATTTCATGCATCTTTATCTGACTTAAACCGTTATAAACAAAAACGATTCATCATGGCTTTTCTCCGCCTTTTCAAACCCCCGAAGAACCAGCAATTCAGCTACAAACCCCGCTATTGGGACCCAAAAAAGGAAGAAGCGGAGAAGCTCAAGGAGCGCGTCGAGCAACTTCAACAGGGTGGCGTTGATGCGATGAAAACCCGGATTTCGGGCGGTTTCCGGAAGGGCGCCGGCGGCGCCGCTGCGGGAGCTTACCGCAGTGCCCGCGTCAAAAAATCCAATTCAACCCTGCTGATCGTTTTGATCTCTTTAATGGGTATCGCCTACATTGTTTACCAACTCTACTTCCCCGAGTTGGAAGCCTGGCTGAGCTAGTTCCCGGCTAAAAACCGAGTGTTTCCAACGGTCTTTTGCTCATTGTCGAAAAAAGGTACCGACGCAGCAGCTCTGGCGCTGGCGAATGAGTGATTCACCGTTCAGGTCCTACATACTTTTTCCGTATCTTAGCCCTTGCGTAAGTTGCTACTGATTTAACCTATTTCCTCTAATGACGGACAACCTCGTCCACCTGCTGCCCGATGCCATTGCCAACCAGATTGCTGCCGGAGAGGTAATCCAGCGGCCAGCCAGTGTTGTGAAAGAACTGGTTGAAAACGCCATCGACTCCGGCGCATCAGAAATCGAGTTGCTGGTTAAAGACAGCGGCAAGGCTCTCATTCAGGTCAGAGACAACGGTTGTGGCATGTCGGAAACCGACGCCCGCATGTCTTTGGAACGCCACGCGACCAGTAAACTGCGCAGTGCAGATGATCTTTTCGCTCTGCGTACGATGGGTTTCCGGGGCGAAGCCCTGGCCAGTATCGTCGCCGTTGCCCAAATGGAAATGAAGACCCGCCGCGCACCCGACGAACTCGGTACCCGGCTCGTCGTCGAAGCCAGCGAGGTAAAAATTCAGGAGCCCGTCGCTTCCGCTCCCGGCACCACCATCGCGGTGCGCAACCTGTTCTTCAATGTTCCCGCCCGCCGCAACTTCCTGAAAAGCGATACCGTGGAATTGCGGCACATCCGCGACGAATACATCCGCATCGCCCTGGCTCACCCCGAGGTTCGCTTTGACCTCCACGTCAACGACCGCCTCGATCTGGCTCTGCCGGCGGGAAAACTCCGCCAACGGGTCGTTCAGGTCTTCGGACGTAAGTACGATAAGCTACTGGTCCCGATTCAGGAAGATACCGACGTGCTCTCCATCAGCGGTTTTGTTGGCAAGCCCGAGGCCGCACGCAAATCGCGGGTCGGACAGTTCTTCTTCATCAACAACCGGTTCATCAAGAGCAGTTACCTGCACCATGCAGTCACCTCCGCTTACGACGATCTGCTACCGAAGGAGTCCTATCCTTTTTACGTTATTTACCTGGAGATCGATCCGGCGCGAATCGATGTCAACGTCCACCCCACCAAACAGGAAATTAAGTTCGAAGACGAGCGGCTGATCTACAACTACCTCAAAGCCACAATCCGCCACGGGCTCGGCCGGGCCAGCATCATGCCTTCGATTGATTTCGAAACCGACAACCCCTTCTCCCCTTCCCGGACCAATATTACCAACAAGCGCTTACCGGACGATGAGGGAGAAGCCCTGCCCAGCCGCATGAACGATGACTATCGCAAACCTGCGGCAGCCAGCGGGCAAAGCGGCTCCACCGGGCGTTCTTCTTCCGGAGCCAGTATGCCCAGGTCTGAAGCAGAACGTCATGCCTCTAACCTGCGCAACTGGAGCCAACTCTACGAAGGACTCGGAAACGATGCTCCGGCCACACCAGAGGCAGCCTTTATTGATTTTGGCGAAGCCGAAACCTCCAATCCCGAAATGGGGGAATTGCTCCCCAGCCGGATGAGTAATGACGAGGACGACGCAACCGGCAGCGCTATTCCTACCCAGGATCGTGCTCCGTATCAACTTCACCAACGCTACATCGTCTCGCCCATCAAAAGCGGCTGGCTGCTCATTGATCAGCGGGCAGCGCACCAGCGCATCCTTTACGAACAGTTCTTACGGACCCTCCAGGATGCTCCGGCAGCTTCCCAACAGTCTCTTTTTCCCCAGACCCTCGAATTACCCCACGTAGACGTAGGCCTGATGAACAGTATTCTACCCGACCTGCGTCAGCTTGGGTTCGATCTGGAACACTTTGGCGGAGAGTCTTTTATCATCCGCGGCATCCCTGCCGAGCTGGCCGGGCAAAATGAAATTCTCCTCCTCGAGCAATTGCTGGAGCAGTACCGGAAAGATATTGAAGTAGAGAGCAACGGCCATACACGTCTGGCCAGAGCACTTGTGCGTAGTGCTGCCATCAAAGCAGGGCAGTCGCTCGACGTGGCGGAGATGCGCTCCCTCATCAACCGGCTCTTCGCGTGTGAGCAACCCCGCCGGGCGCCCAGCGGGCGCCGTTGCTTCGTAAAATACGAGCTCAACGAAATCGATAAACAGTTCGAGGGCTAGTACCTCCACCCCGTCCTACTTTTGCCCGGAGACAACCACGGAGAGCGCAGAGCGTTCCCTTGCGGTAGCACTTACCATGCTACACCTACCAACTAACAACATATGCCTCCAGTTACTCCAATTGTCAAGAGCCTCCTGATTCTCAATTTCCTCGTCTTCGCAGTTGTGTACCTGCCGGGCGAAATGGGCTACGACATCGACATCGCTAAACACCTCAGCCTTTACTATCCCGGAGGCGATACTTTCAAGCCCTACCAGTTGGTCTCGCACTTCTTCATGCACGCTGATATTACGCACATCGCGTTCAATATGCTCAGCCTGTACTTTCTCGGCCCGATTGTGGAAACCCGGCTTGGAGCTAAACGCTTCTTATTCCTTTACCTGGTGGCCGCCCTCGGTGCAGCAGGACTGCACAGTCTTGAGAACTGGTACCAAATCAATAAATACCAGGACCTGGCAGCTGCCTTTCAGGCTGCCCCTTCCCTCAAAACTCTGAATGCCTTTTTCGATAGCGTAAATACCGGTGGGTTGGTAAATGGCAGCGGGCGAAGCCTGAGCCCCATCATCGGGAAACTGCAAAATCAAATGGCTTTGGGCCAGGCTACGCCCGACGCGATCAGCCAGTCGTACACCTGGATGCTGGACTACGTCAAATTACTGAGCAACGGGCAACCCGTACTGGGCGCCAGCGGAGCCGTATCCGGAGTCGCTGCCGCATTTGCTGTACTCTTTCCCTGGCAGAAGCTTCAGATTCTCTTCATCCCCATTGGTATTTACGCGGCGTACTTAATCCCGGTATTCTTCCTCATCGATCTCATCTTAGGTGTACTCAAACTAGAAATCGACAATATTGCTCATTTTGCCCACGTGGGCGGGGCCATTACGGGTGCGCTAATCGCCTTTTATTTTGCAAAAACCACCCTTCCTCCGTGGATGAAGCGTGCCGACCCCAATGCCTGATCGGGGGGAATACGCTGCTACCATATCCTTCCAATGCAGGAAAGAGTTCCGGGCGCGGCCGCTGGTGCAATGAAAGTTGACAATCATTTTTATTTAAAACAAATTTTGTTTTTAATTAAAAAACCAATAGATTTGTCGCTCGATACAGTGTGCTACACACAACCTGTAGCCTTTTATGTTAGTCAAAACTTTTGCCAGCGCCGTTGAAGGTGTTGATGCCCGTTGCATTACCGTTGAGGTAAATGCAGGCGGCCACGTAAGCGAACACAAACCATGGTATAATGTAGTCGGCTTGCCAGACAGTGCCATTCGTGAAGGTTCTTACCGAATTGAAGCAGCCGTTGTCAACAGCGGCTTCCACAACAAACGAATGAAAATCGTGATCAACCTTGCGCCTGCGGATATCCGCAAGGAAGGGGCTGCTTACGATTTACCGATCGCCCTTGCCTACCTGAATGCTACCGGCCAGATATCGGTCAACAACCTCAATGAGTACATGATCATGGGTGAGCTGTCGTTAAGCGGCGAGCTTCGTCCCATCAAAGGAGCACTCCCTATCGCTATCCAGGCCAGGGCTAAGGGTTATAAAGGTTTCATCCTTCCGGCCGAAAACGCCCGCGAAGCTGCTATCGTCAGCGATTTACCAGTGTACGGTGTAAGCTCTCTGCGGGAAGCCATCGATTTTGTATCCGGCACCATAGAAATGGAACCGGTGTGGGTAGACACCCGCGAAGAATTCTTCAAAGAGAGAACCAGTTTCGACGTCGACTTCAGCGACGTCCGGGGCCAGGAGAACATCAAACGCGCCATGACGATCGCCGCCGCCGGAGGCCACAATGTCATCCTGATCGGTCCGCCCGGAGCGGGCAAAACAATGCTCGCGCGCCGCCTGCCGACCATTCTTCCGGCCCTCGACCTCCGGGAGGCGCTCGAAACCACCAAGATTCATTCCGTTGCGGGCATCCTTCCGGAGAATGCAGCTCTGATAACGACCCGCCCTTTTCGTGCGCCTCACCACACCATTAGCGATGTTGCACTTGTAGGCGGAGGCAGTTACCCCAGACCGGGAGAAATCAGCCTGAGCCACAACGGTGTTCTTTTCCTCGATGAGCTCCCCGAGTTCAAGCGCAGTGCGCTTGAGGTGATGCGGCAGCCAATGGAAGAGCGCCGGATCATCATCAGCCGGGCAAAGCTTACGGTCGACTTCCCGGCCGGGTTCATGCTCATCGCAAGTATGAACCCCTGCCCCTGTGGCTTTTTCAACCACCCTGAACGCGACTGCACTTGCCCGCCGGGAACCGTGAAGCGTTACCTCAGCAAAATCAGCGGCCCTTTGCTCGACCGGATCGACCTTCAGGTGGAGGTTACGCCCGTCCCCCTGGAAAAGCTCGCCGGTAAAAATAAAGAAACGGAAACCAGTGCCATGATCGCCGAGCGCGTCGTGGCTGCCCGCAAGATTCAGGCCGACCGCTACGAAGGGCAAACCGGTATCTACAACAACGCGCAGATGCCGAGCCGACTCGTCAGAGAATGGTGTGTTATCGATGAGGCAGGAAACAAACTCCTGAAGCAGGCGATGGAAAAACTCCAGCTAAGTGCCCGCGCTTACGATCGAATCCTTAAGGTTTCCCGAACCATCGCAGATCTCGAAGGCTCTGAGCAAATTCTCTCCTGCCACCTGGCCGAAGCCATCAACTTCCGCAATCTGGACCGGGAAAGCTGGGGCGAGCAGCGGTAAAAGTGAGGTCTCCGTATAAATGAATATACCTGACTCAGCCAACCCAGGTGATGTTGGGTGACCGAGCATACTACTGGACATTTCGCTTTGCGGCTTCTTCGAGGTTTGGCTCCCTCTCCGCTGAGCCTTAGGCGAGCACGAAGTACTGCGGAGCAAACCTTGCTGGAGAGCGCGGAGGGTGAGGTGGAAAATCGAAAATGTCCAGTAGTATGGTGACCGAGTCAGGTATAGTAAAGTTTCGGCATGAACCACCGGGAGCTTTTGATGACGCATTTAAGCGCTTTGGTGGCCAACCAACTCTCGTTTGGGCTTTCTCTTCTTGCTTTTTTTACGTCTGCCGTACCAGATAAGTACTCCGGTAACGGGAAGTGAAGCAATAATAATGCTCGCAAAAAAGGCAATGATTTTGCCCGCCAACCCTCCGATGGAACCAATGTGAATATCATAGTTCAATCTGATAACCATGTCGGCCAGATCGGCGTCTTCATATTTAGCGTAAATACTGTTTGAGGGTAACTCCTCTAAGGTATTTTGATCGAAGAAGCGATAGTCGTTGTTATAAATAACGCCCTCGCTCCGACTTACTTCAATGTACACACTGCTGGAGTCTGTCTGATCCCCGGGGTGGTCTGTAATATTTGGTTGAGATCGGCGCTGAGGTTTTCGTACCCCTTTGTCTCTAACACCTCCACACCATAGCCCGACTCTCTGGTGACAGTTGCCGAACTACGTGCGGACACAGTTACGGCGCCGAGTGTAGCAGCCTCTTCCTCCAGCTCAAAACTGACGGTATAAGAGGTTTTACCTTCTTCCGGATTTACAGAGACCGTTCTGGCAGCGTACCCCAGAAGACTTGCCCGAAGACTTACTTTTTCTTCATCGGATATCTCTAAACTGAAATTGCCATCCACATCGCAAATGACTCCTGTAACAGTTCCCTCAACCACAACCTGAGCGAAGGGCAGAGGCTCACCGCTCAGTGCCGTAACCTTTCCGGAAATCATAAGATCCTGCGCGCTCAGCGCGCAAACCGAAAAGAAGACAATTGTCCAGAATAGTAGAATTCTCTTTAGCATACCGAACCTTGAAGTTGAGTTGATACAGTTCAATTTTTTGATCGCATGATGACTCCAGTAAGCAGTACAGGACGGAAGCATCTCATCCAGGATTAAAGCCCAAAAACCTGCACTCCCAACAGAAAAAAAGTCGGGCTTCGGCCTGATTCAATAATCAGGACCAACAGAAAAATACACAGTCAATTAACACTATTTTTATTTAGACTTACTATTGACAGTGTAAACGTAAGACGTATTTCTGAAAGATTCAGCAAGCTGATTACTTTTTCTTTTAATCCTTGCTGTTAAATGACGGGGACGGGGCAGGGCTGACGCATAGGCTAGTTAAGCCGTGTTACCCCCCCCAACCCCAACCCCACCCCATGGGGGATGGGCTAGTGAAAACGCTACGCGTTTTGGGTTGCAAGCTCTTAGGCGGTAAATATGATCTCGAGCTAAAAGCTTAAAATCGAATCCTATGCGTCAGCCCTGCGGGGACGGGGAGTCGCAATCATTCGCGGCTACGCATTCGGCTTTTTGAAGGCTGCTTTGCAACCAGCAATTTCCGCTGGGTGAAACTTCTGTTGCTCCGTAAAACAGACCGAGGGGGTAGAGCAACTGATTGCTCTACCCCCTCGGTCTTGTCCTGGGTGGATTCGTCGGATGTATTCTGCAGGCTACATCCAGTCAAAATCTCCGGCTCCGCCGGCGTCCGGGTGCCCGCTCTGACCGTGGTCCTGGCTAAAGTCCCAATTATAGGTATCCAATTGGCGGATTCCCTCGGTAAGCAAGCTGATAGAATGTTCAATGTCTTCCTGGTGAGCCATTTCTGTGCTCTGGTGCATGTTTCTGAGAGGGATCGATATTGCACCTGCGATCGCGCCCTTATTACCATAGCGCTGAATAGCGGCGGTGTCGGTTCCTCCGGCCGGCAGTAGCTCGAGCTGGGTTTTGATGCCTTCTTTCTTCGCCAGTTCTTTGAGGTAATTCACCATTCGGTAATCAGAGATGACTGACCCGTCCAGTACCTTGATGGCCGTTCCTTCCCCCAGTGAGGTCACAGCTTCGTGGGCGCTCGCCCCTGGGACATCATAGGCAATGGTGACATCGAGCCCGAAGCCGAAATCAGGGTCGATGTGGCCAACACTGCCCATCGCTCCCCGCAGTCCTACTTCTTCCTGAACCGTGAAGGTCGCGTACAGATCATAGGGTAGCTTCTCGCCCTTGAGGCGACGGAGGGTTTCGATGAGGATGAAGACAGATACCCGGTTGTCGAGCGACTTGCTGGTAACGCAGTCGCCGATTTCGGTCATGGCACGTTCGCGGGAGATGGGGTCTCCGACGCTGATCCACTTGCTGACTTCCTCTTTAGTCATGCCGGTATCCACGAAGTATTCGTTGATTGGGATAACGTTTTTGCGCTCTTCCGGCTTCATGATGTGGATGGGCTTACAGCCCAGCACCCCGAGTACGTCTTTACGACCGTGCACGATTACCCGCTGCGCGGTCAGGGTTTTGGGATCGAAGCCTCCCAGGGGGAGGAACCGCAGAAACCCCTTGTCGTCGATGTGATTTACGATGAAACCAATTTCATCCATATGCGCTCCAACCATCACCCGTTTAGGGTTTTGGCCGCGCCGGATGGCCATCACATTGCCCATATTGTCAACCTCAACCTCATCGGCAAGGTCCTTCACTTCACGAAGGACGAGTTCACGGATTCGCCGCTCGAATCCGGAAACACCGGGAGCTTCGCAAATAGACTTTAGCAGAGGTAGGTTTAGCATAAGAGAAAATGACTGGCACTAATTGAATTTCGCAAAAGTAACGCTAACCCATGACTTATGCGTGCTGCACCCCCTATTCTGTGCCCCAAAGGCTCAACGGTGAAGACTCTTAAAGGTCTTGCCTCCCTATGCCGGATAGGCTTCTTTTTCTTATCTTTGGTCCTATACCAGGGCAAGGATTTCGCAATTGCACATTCCTGAATCCTACCCTGCACTCGTCCTCATCGAAAATTGCCGTTTTAGTTCCGTTCCAGCCTTGTTGGTCCGGATTTCTGCGTTTTGTTCAGGTTATATTTTTGAGTTTGTCCATCCCTTGTTTCTCATTTGAAGAATATTACTTTTCCCTCATTTCCGCGTCCTATGGCGGAACAACACTTTTAACAGCACTTTTTTTAAATCATTATTCCTATGAAATTTTTCTTTACCACTCTGTTGCTGATCTCCGGATTGTACGCAACAGCCCAAACAACCGTGAACCTTACCGAAGACCTTGTTTTGACCGAGACGCTCGTGATCGAAAACGATGTCACCTACAACGGCAACGGCTTCAAAATAATCTGCGAAGGCTGTAACCCTTCCATCCACGTTAAAAATGGCTCCCGTGTGCATTTCGAAGATGTGATCTTCAAGAAAGGATACCAGCGCTGGATGATCGTAGACGGTGGCAACACCGGCAACGTAACCTGGAATTCGCTTTACATGCGCGGTCACGTCCGCAGAAGCGGCCAGTAAAAATCTAACACGTTCATTGGGATTATCTACTATCACTTTAGTTCAGCCGGCCACGTAATTTACGTGGCCGGCTTTTTTGTTGACGCATAAGTGATTTTTTCTGCCGGAGGGGAGCTTAAAACCAGTAGCCCAGGTTGAAGTAAATTTCCTGCCCGGCGTTGCCCCGGGCGTAGGTTAATTCCAACGGACCAAGCGGAGAGTTGAATCCGTACGTCGCTCGTCCGGCCCCAAGCCACCGGCGGCGAATCGATGTTGGCAGGCCCTCGGCGTTGCCCAGTCTCGCAGCCCGCGCACCAGCGGTGAAGTAATGGCTCCCACCCGGATGGTAACGGGCAATGAATTCCCCCATCATCAGGTCATCACCGGAAGCCTGCCCCAGCTGAAGGCTCGGAAACTGCTTGAAGTTATTCATCAGATTACGGTTATTGCTGCCCAGGTAGTAGCGGAAAGGGAAAGACGAACTCCCCGTAAAACCGCCGACGCTCACATCGATCCCCAGGCTGAACTCTCCGCCCAAAGGCTGGTAGGCGAGGAATTCGAGGTCGCCGTTATAGGTCCATTTGTCCTCGCTGCTTACGGTTTGACCCAGGTTCCAGATGGCGCGCGCTTTAGCGTTGATAGAGAAGCCCGACATCGGGAAGTTCCGGTTGTCCAACTTATCGTAAAGGAAGTAAATTTTGGGAATCAGGTAGTTGTCGTCACCTAACCTGAACCCGTCGGCGGCGTTCGCTCCGGCGAGCTGGCTTGAGCTGTTTTGGTAATACTTCAGCTCGGTGGCAACCCCGGTGAAGGAGTTATCGGTCTGTAAAAAGTCCCAGTACACCTCGGCGTTCAGGTCGGTGAAGCGAAAGTCGAGACGTTCAATCTGCAGGCCGCTGGGGGTTTCCATTATTTCGGGCAGGTCGATTCCGACCTCCGCGTAGTGCAGCCGGCTGCGCAGCCCGATGGCTGATCCGTTTATCTTGTTGAACCGGTAATCGAAACGGTACCGGAAGCGATTCCCCCCAATCAGGTCGATGGTGGTTTGGGTATTGTCCAGAATGAGGTCACTGATGGTGAGCCCCGCCAGAATGTTGGCCCGGTACACCTCATCGTAGTGAAGGCCGAGCCTCAGCTGTTGCCCGAAATCGGGAGACTGCTTCAGCTGCAACGCCAGCTTCACGGCTTTGTCGGGGTTGGGTTCGGGCATCCCGATCAGATCGTAGTCGATGTTGGCGTAGCGTCCGGTGGCGAAGAGTGCAATGAGTCCTCTGCGGAAATCGGCCCAGGATATTTTCCCCGGCAGTTCCCCCTTAAAGAAGCTCAGCACCTGACGCCGGCTCAGGTCATTGTTCCCCGTAATTTCAACGACCGGAGCGTTGAGGAATTCGGGCAGTGCGATGGTGTCTGCCGGTACTTTCTTTTGCTGAAGGTTGGCGATGGAATCCAGCGTAGGCAGCATTTTCCGGGCGGCCACCCGGCCGGCTTCCACCAGGTCGTCTACCGCATCGAAGCTCAGCTGGGTGTATGCGCCCAAATCCGGATCGATGTCGATATCGGTAAGTTCGTACTGCTCAATATTGCGGCGGGTAGCCTGAAAAAATGCGATTTGCAGCAGTAGCTGATCCAGCGATGTGATGTCGTCGGCCTTCAGGGGGTCCTGCTCTACGGTGATACCGATGAGATAGTCCATCCCTTTATTTTTCACTTCTTCGGCGGGGTAATTGTTGGAGACTCCACCGTCGGTCATTACATGTCCGTTCATTTCGAAAGGGCTGATGATGCCCGGGAGGGCGGCGCTGGCGCGCATCGCATCCGCCAGTTTCCCGCTTTCCAGGATTACCGCTTCGCCGGTTTCGATGTCGGTGCCGATACACAGAAAAGGAATGGGCAGCTTTTTGAAGTCGTCGACTTCCGCCACACCTGCGGTCCAGTGACTGAACAGGTCATGAATCCGCTGGCCGTCGGACAGGGCTGTGGGCAGCACGATCGCGAAGTCCTTCAGGCTGAGGCCAAGGAGGTAATGCTCGGTGTATATTTTCTCGTAAATGGTCCGGTTTTCGCGGTCTATTTCATCCTGCAGTTCCGCCATGATGTCGGTTTCGCGCAGCATCCGCTCCAGTTGATCAGGAGAATACCCCGCCGCGTAAAGCCCGCCGACGATAGAGCCCATACTGGTTCCGCCTACGTAATCGACCCGGACGCCGGCCTCTTCCAGCACCTGAAGCGCGCCGATGTGCGCGTAGCCGCGCGCACCACCTCCGCTGAGCACAAGACCGACTTTGAGGTCTTTCTGCTGAGCAAAAAGACCAAAACTAAGGGTAACCAACAGGAGAAATAAACTGAGACGGTTTTTCATGTCAAGACCATACTTTAGGGAGCGATGGACAAAAGTAAGGTATGTTTAGCCGTAGTGGCGCGGTCGCAGGTGCAAAGAAGGTACCAAGAGGCGCACGGATATCCCTCTCCCCCGGCCCCTTCTCCTCGGGAGAGGGGAGATGTGACGGGCTAACGCACAGGACGAATGTCCCTTGCCCCCTCTACCCCACGGGGGAGGGGCTTATGAAAACGCTACGCGTTTTGGGTTGAAAGCTCTTAGGCGGAGACTATGATTTTCAGCTAAAAAATTAAATCCTACGCGTTAGCCCCAGGGGTAGCAGGGCTAACGCATAGGCTAGTTAAGCCGTCTTAAACCCCAACCCCCTCCCCACGGAGGAGGGGCTCGTGAAAACGCTAAGCGTTTTGGGTTGAAAGCTCTTAGGCGGGGACTATGATTTTCAGCTAAAAAATTAAATCCTACGCGTTAGCCCCAGGGGTAGCAGGGCTAACGCATAGGCTAGTTAAGCCGTGTTAAACCCCCACCCAATCCCTCCCCACGGAGGAGGGGCTTATGAAAACGCTACGCGTTTTGGGTTGAAAGCTCTTAGGCGGGGACTATGATTTTCAGCTAAAAAATTAAATCCTACGCGTTAGCCTCAGGGGTAGCAGGGCTAACGCATAGGCTAGTTAAGCCGTCTTAAACCCCCACCCAATCCCTCCCCACGGGGGAGGGGTTTGTGAAAACGCTACGCGTTTTGGGTTGAAAGCTCTTAGGCGGAGACTATGATTTTCAGCTAAAAAATTAAATCCTACGCGTTAGCCCCAGGGGTAGACACGACAGGCGGCAACTTCAGTTGTCGCAATCCCGGTTCCTACCCTGCTTCTCAAACCGAGCCTGCACCTGCGACCGCGCCCCCTCCGAAACCCGTCCCAAAACGAAGCCTGCTTACACCCTGCCGGAGAGGATTTTACGCCGACCAAACCTCCTCCGGCGTACCCGAAACACCGGTAAGCTCACCGCTGCGGTACTGCTGTGGCAACAGCAACGCCGTCTCGTGCGTTATAAATTCAAATCAAGGCAAAGCACCTATGCTTCAATCAATTCGTCTGCTATTTTTTGTCTGCTTAACGTGCGCCTCCGGCGCACTTACGGCACAGGACGAGGAGGGGCTGATCTTCCTCCTCAATGCATCTTTCGAAGATATGCCCCGCAACAGTTCTCCGCCCCGCGGCTGGACCAACTGCGGCGCCCCCGGAGAAACTCCCCCCGATGTCCACCCCGATCCTGAATTCCTGTTTAAAGTAGGTATGGAAGCCCAGCACGGAAACACCTTCCTGGGCATGGTTACCCGCGACACCGAAACCTGGGAGAGCGTCGGGCAGCAACTCGCCCAACCCTTCGTGGCGGGACAGTGCTACCGGCTCGATATCGAACTGGCCCGCTCCCTCACCTACCTGAGCATGAGCCGGATGACCCGCCAGCCCACCAATTACGTCACGCCCGTCCGGCTGCGCGTGTGGGGAGGTTACTCCGTCTGCGACCGGGCCCAGCTGCTCGGGGCCTCCGGCCTCGTCAGCAACTCAGACTGGCGCAAGAACACCATCAAACTGAGCCCCGAAGACGATTTCACGCACATCATCCTCGAAGCGTATTACCCCGAAGCCATCCTCTTTGCAACTAACGGAAATATTCTGGTAGACAACGCCCGGCCGCTCGTACCCATCGATTGTGACGATGAAGCCGCCATGCTGGCGGAGTTCCCCGTTGCCGACTCCCCGGTTCCGCCCAGCAACCCCGACGCCGACATCGTAACCACCCCCGTACCCCCCAGAACGAAGACTCCCACTACCCAGCCAAACAGTTTCGTCCCCAAAACGCCAGAGGAGCCCACCGTCCGCCTGGGCCAAACCGAGGCCGTACTGCGCCAGGGTTCTGTCTTCGCCGTAGAAAACATCTCCTTTAAAGCCAACAGCGACGAACTGGAAGAAGAAAGCGAAGCCGCGCTGCAGGAGATCGTAGGATTCCTGAAGCAAAACAGCAAAGTGATCGTCGAGATCGGCGGCCACGCCAGCCGGATGGCTTCCGACAACTTCGCCTCCGACCTCAGCTCGAACCGGGCAAAAACGGTTGTGTCTTACCTCAAACGCTACAACATCGGCTTCGAGCGGCTGCTGCCCAAAGGATACGGAAAGAGCAAACCGGTATGTATGGACGACACCCAGGATTGCAACCGACGCAACCAGCGGGTTGAGGTTAAGATCCTCAAGATCAGAAGCACCAAATAACCCTGCTCTCCGCAGTAAGACAAACAACAAAGCCCCCTACGCAAACGACGCAGGGGGCTTTTGTTTTTCTGGCATACGGGAGAGGTCTTACTCTTCCTCGTCTCCGCCAAACAAGTTGTGCTCGCTCATGAAGTGGTACCACTTCAGCAGGCGCTTGATGTCGGAAACATGCACCTGGTCCTTGTCGTAGTTAGGCAGGATGTCGGCGATGTACTCAAAGAGGACGTCTTTGCTTGCGTTGGTTTGTGGTGCCGGGTTGTCTTCGGCCTGCTCGTTCATCCGGGAGAAGAGCTTATTGAGGGGCTCGGCTTCGCCATCGTCGGTAAACATGGCCATGCTCTCGAGCGGAGCAAATTGGTGCTTGCGTTGGGGGGCAAAGCGGCGCTTGCCGTCGGCCAGGGATTCGATGATCAGGCCGCCCTTGCGCTCGGTTACGGCTTTGTAGAGGCCCGGAAGGCCGGTTACTGCGAGAATTTCGCTCAGTTTCATATTTGTTATTTTTCGCAAAGGTAATACGTGGGATGGGGTCAGTAAGCCAACAGTGCTTCAATGGCTCCCTGTAGCCTCGCTTCCGGCATATAATCCGCCTCCAATGCGGCGGCGAAAGGCACCGGCGTATCCAGCGCCGCCAGGCGGCGCACGGGCGCGTCGAGGTCTTCGAAGCAGTGCTCACCGATCCAGGCGGCGAGCTCGCCGCCGAAGCCACCGGTCAGGGAGGCTTCGTGAAGGATGAGCGCACGGGAAGTTTTCTTTACCGAAGCGGCAATCGCGTCGTGGTCCAGCGGAGCGAGGGTCCGCAGGTCGATGATCTCGGCGTCGACGCCCAGTTCTTCGGTGGCCTTCAGCGCCCAGTGTACGCCCATGCCGTAGGTGATGATGCTCACGTCATTGCCCGGGCGGGCCACGGCGGCTTTCCCGATTTCGGTGTGGTAGTACCCCTCCGGAACTTCCCCGGTCAGGCTACGGTAAAGGGCTTTGTGCTCGAAGAATAAAACCGGGTTAGGATCGGCGAGGGCGGCGATGAGCAGGCCTTTTGCGTCGGCTGGGTTGCTGGGGTAAACGATCTTCAGGCCGGGCACGGAGGTAAACCAGGCTTCCATCGTCTGGCTGTGGTAGGGGCCGGCCCCTACCCCGCCGCCCACGGGCAGGCGCACGGTTACGTCGGCATTCTGGTTCCAGCGGTAGTGCTGTTTGGCCAGGTTATTCACGATCTGGTTGAAGCCGCAGGTGACGAAATCGCCAAACTGCATCTCCACCATCGCCTTGCCGCCGGCGATGCTCAGCCCCAGCCCGATGCCGATGATGGCGCTTTCGCAAAGCGGGGTGTTGCGAACGCGATCGGCGCCGAACTCTGCCATGAAGCCGTCGGTGATCTTGAAGACGCCGCCGTAGTCGGCGATGTCCTGCCCCATCAGCACCAGATTATCGTGGGCGCGCATCCCCTCGCGGAGACCGTCGGAGATGGCGTCGATTACGCGCATTTCGGAGGTTTCCCCGGGCGCGGTCGCAGGTGCAGGGAGGGTTGAGGGAGCATACATCTCCTCCAGTTCCCGGGCGACGTCGCCTTCGGTAGCGGGCATGGCTTCGGCCGCCTTCAGGCCGGCCTCTATTTCTTTCTTGATGGATTTCTCCATCGCTTTCCGCTCTTCGGCGGTCAGCCAGCCTTTGCTGATGAGGTGATCGGCAAAGTTGTTCACCGGGTCGCGCTGCTGCCAGGCTTCGATCTCTTCCTTCGGGACGTACTTCACGCCGCTGGCTTCCTCGTGGCCGCGTACGCGGTAGGTCAGGCACTCCAGCAAAACCGGCTCGGGGTTTTCACGCATTTCGGCGGCGAGCTTCGTCACCGTTTCGTACACTTCCAGAATGTTGTTGCCATCGATGGTGAGTGAGCGCATGCCGTAGCCCGCGCCCCGGTCGGCCAACTGCTTGCAGGCGTACTGCTCAGACACGGGCGTAGACAGGCCCCAACCGTTGTTTTCAACAACGAAGAGCACCGGCAACTTCCACACCGAAGCCGTATTGAGGGCTTCGTGGAACTCGCCCTGGCTGGTACCACCGTCTCCGGTAAAGGCCAGGCTGACTTTCTTTTCGCCCAGCAGTTTATGCCGCAACGCCACCCCCGCCGCCAGACTCAGCTGCGGACCAAGGTGAGAAATCATCCCTACGATCTTGTGCTCCTGGCTCCCGAAGTGGAAGCTGCGGTCGCGACCCCGCGTAAACCCTCCGGGTTTGCTCTGCCACTGGGCGAAGAGCCGCTCCAGCGGCACCTCGCGGGTGGTGAATACCCCAAGGTTGCGGTGCATCGTAAACAAATACTCGTCGGACTCGAGCGCGGCGGCGCAGCCGACGCTGATCGCCTCCTGACCGATGCCCGCAAACCACTTCGAGATGATGCCCTGCCGCAGTTGCTTGAGCATTTTCTCCTCGATGAGGCGCGGACGAAGCAACTGCTGGAAGAGCGCCTGCTGGGTGGCTTTCTTCGTGCGGTATTTCTTGTAGGTGAGTGGCGGTAAAGTGGTGGTGGTGGACATGATGGCTAAGGACTACCCCGGCAGGCCCGCGAAGATTACCTCACGCTCGCCAGGTCTAAAACAATGCAATTCTCCCCTCCCCGAGGGGCAGGGCTGACGCATAGGCTAGTTAAGCCGTGTTTAAACCCCCACCCCAACCCCTCCCCACGGGGGATGGGCTCGTGAAAACGCTACGCGTTTTGGGTTGCAAGCTCTTAGGCGGTGACTATGATCTCGAGCTAAAAGCTTAAAATCGAATCCTATGCGTCAGCCCTGCCCCCGAGGGGAAGAACCGTTCGGGCAAAGTTAATATTACGCCGGCGATTTTAGTCGTGGTAAATAGTGCGGCAGATTGATGCTGTTCGGCAGGGCTTCCGGGCTGGGTGCAGACCAGATTATCGCGATTGCTCCTCCCCCAGCGTAGCGATGTGGGGCGACAATCTCGTTTATGCTTCGTCCCCTCCGGGGACGAGACCCCGTCTTACGTTGACACATAACCGGTGCATGCAGTTACCTCAGCCCTTCTTTTTCCTGTAAACATCAGGGTTATGCTTCTCCATATAAAATTCAGGATTGGCCACTTTTTCAAAGTCAAACTTTCGGTACAGCCATTCAGCGGTATTGGTCAGCAGGATCCATCTTCTTAATCCCTGAAGATTTGGGTGCGCCATTATCTCGGTCATCAACCATTTGCTCAATCCATTCCCCCTGAATTCTTCTAAAACATAAACGTCTCCCAAATACGCGATGGTCGAATAGTCAGAGATGATCCGGGCAAACCCGATTTGTTTACCCTGGTGGTACAGTCCAAAATTCAAAGAATTTTCGATGGATGTTTTCAGTGTGGACATCGGAATCCCGTTGCTCCAGTCGGCTTCATTCGCAAGGAATTGGTGAATACTGCCAATATCCAGTTTTTCCCTGTCGGTAGAAATAGTGTAATCGTTTTTATGGACTTCTATAATTGTCATCTCAGGTTTCATTTTACGGGAGCAAACCAGGTTGTCGCGATTGCTCCTCCTCAGCGTAACAATGCGGGAAGGCAGGAAGGGGTTGAGCGACAATTTGATTTACGCCCGCTTCCCGCCGGGTATACGTTTATTCCGGGGCGCCGGACGCTCGCAAATCCTCCTCCATTCCACCTCCGGCTGCATTGCAGCGGACGCTACGAGATACTGGGATTGAGTCGTCGGGGAGCTCGTTGCGTATAGAGCGAGAGGTAGTCCAACTACATACGCGGCGTCAGGCCCGGCTGGGTTAGGGGTGCTTTTGAGCTTTAAGTGCGTATTCCGGAGTTACTGACCCCCTCATTCCGGAGTATTGACCCCCATGTGGATAACTCGCGCTTGTTAGGGTTACGAAGATAAGTTTTCAGATCGTTTCCTCAGACTTTTTCCTTTGAGTTCGACCCGATGAGCCTTCGGGATGATCCTGTCCAGGATGGCAT
>NZ_VOXD01000002.1 GCF_008014675.1 Neolewinella aurantiaca
TTTGCAATATTTGGGCAGCGAGAGTTTCGATTTTCGTCGGGTAGGTCATTCTTGGTAGGTGTGAGAATCACCAAGTTAAGGGCCTACCCTTTTTTAGAAGCCTAAAATCGTAGCGGACCATTGTGATACACACGGTGAAATATGTCGGGGGCTACCAGAGTTAATACGACGTACCTTAGTTTTGTAAACCAACCCTTTAAATTACAGATGTATGCCAAAGCTGATCCGCCTCTTCCTTCTAACCCTTCTTTGCACCTGCGGCCTCGCCTCTCTTGCTGCTCAACAACTGACAGTAAAAGAAAAACCTGAAGCACCGGCAGGGATGGAAAAGCGGGAACTCCCCGCCAAAGAAGGCTTCATCGTTGCCCCGGATGGATGGGCCATCAAGGATGGTAAGTACACTTTTTTACCTTCCCGCTACCTCAAGGTACGCCCGGGACAGGAGTACGTGCCCGGTAAATGGAAAAAAGGGAAAGGCGGATGGACTTACCGTATGGAAGCCTGGGAGCGCAAATAACGGGTGATCGGCGGAGTTAAGGGGTGCCTGAGGTTTTGCTCCCTGCTTCCCATTGCTTTACGAGTCTGACGTTCTGAAAAAGTACTCACGTAGATCGCTATGCAGGAACTTTTCTATTTAACCAGCACCGTAAATCGCTGAATATAAGTTCTCGAAATTTTCAGATACGCTCTAAGAGGCTTTACGTCTGCAGGCTCGTCCCCCTTTACAGCCCGGATGCCCGAAGTTCAACCGCGGGGGCGGAGCACCCCGGTGGTCGGGCTGGTGAAAATGCGCCCGTGCTCGCTGCAACAAACTACCCACAATAAACTATCTTGCGTGCCGTATGAAAGCAATTATTCCAGTAGCCGGTACCGGTATGCGGTTGCGTCCGCTCACTTACACTCAGCCTAAGCCGCTGATTCCGGTAGCGGGTAAGCCCATCATAAGCTTTATCGTAGATCAACTCATCGAGCTGGGAGTAAGGGATTTTGTGTTCATTATCGGTTATCTCGGCGATAAGATCCGGGAGTATATCGAAAGAACTTATCCCGAA
Source organism: Neolewinella aurantiaca (assembly GCF_008014675.1). Taxonomy (GTDB): domain Bacteria; phylum Bacteroidota; class Bacteroidia; order Chitinophagales; family Saprospiraceae; genus Neolewinella; species Neolewinella aurantiaca. The sequence continues at coordinate 1,053 of NZ_VOXD01000002.1, forward strand.
CTGGATACTGTCTTCGTGAACCAGGATGAGCGCATCGGGTCCGCCCACGCGATCTGGCTGGCCCGCGAGCACTACAAAGATGCGGATGAGATCATCATTTTTTTCGGCGATGCGATCATCGACGCTGACCTCGAAGAATTCAAAAACAGCCCTACCTCCTGTCTTGGTGTCAGAACGGTGGATGATCCCCGTAAATTCGGGGTCGTAGAACATGACATCGACGGGAATATCCGTGAACTGGTGGAAAAACCCCGGATTCCGAAGTCCAACATGGCAATGGTTGGTTGCTACAAGGTGCGTGAAGTGGAGCAGTTCATCAAAGCCTGCGCCTACAACATCGAGAACGAACTTAAAAGCCTGGATGAATACCACCTCACCGACGCCCTGAACCGGATGCTGGAGTGGGGAACCGAATTCTCCACCATAACGGTCGACAACTGGTTCGACTGCGGCCGCCGTGAGATACTTCTGGAGACCAACGCCATCTTCCTCGACCGGGATGGCTTCGCGACCGAAGACCCGCCACCCTACGACAACTCGATCATCATCCATCCGGTACACATCGGGCCGAACTGCGATATAATGAACTCCATTGTTGGGCCGTACGTAACCCTCGGCGCTAATACCCGCCTGGAACACGCAATTGTAGCTGATTCGATAATCGGCGAGTTCGCATCGATCCACGACATCGTGCTGCGAAACTCCGTAGTCGGTAACGACGCCTCCATTGGTGGGCTGCGCCAAAGCCTGAACATCGGAGACAACACCGAGATCGACTTCGGGGGGTAAGCGTCCGAATAAAAAAACAGCGTTAGTACGATGATTTGTCTATGTAACAGAACATTCGTACCTTTGCAGCCGCAAATTTTGCTTTACCTGATCCAAGAGATCTTTAAAGGCTTTTTTATTATGCCAGTATATATGCCAAAGGAGAAGATTGAAGAAATCTTCACTGAATACGGTGGCTCTGCCACCAACACCGGTTCCACAGAGGGCCAGATTGCTCTTTTCACGTTCCGTATTAAGGAACTGAGCGACCACCTTCAGCGTCACCGCAAAGACCACAGCAGCCGTAAAGCGCTGCTCAGCCTCGTAGGTCAGCGCCGTCGTCACCTGGCCTACCTTCAGAAGAAAGACCTGAACGGTTACCGTGCACTGATCGCGAAACTTGGTATCCGTAAGTAATTACGGCTTTTACAAGTCCAAAAGAGAGAACCCCTTCGTACACCGTGTACGAAGGGGTTCTTTTCTTTTGGGCTGTTTCCTGAGGGGCGGCTCCTCTTTTGCGAAGCAAAAAGAGAGAAACCGTTAGCGATTCTCTTTTTTATCAATCTGGAAAGCTGCTGAAATGAGGCTCAGGTGAGAAAATGCCTGAGGGAAGTTTCCGAGCTGCTCACCGTGGATGCCAATTTCTTCGCTGAAAAGGCCGAGGTGGTTGCCGTAGCCGAGTAGCTTCTGCATTACCAGAGTAGCTTCGTCTACCCGCCCGATGCGGGCAAGGCACTCTGCGTACCAGAAAGAACAAATGGTGAAAGAGGCCTCTTCCCCTTCGAGGCCATCAGCTGATCCGCCTTCGTTTTTATACCGGAATACGAGTACGTCGGCCAGCAGCTGATTCTCTATCGCTTCCAGGGTTTTCAACCAACGTGGCTCTTTGCTGGACACAAAGCGGAGCAGCGGCATAAGCAGAGCACTTGCATCGACGGTGTCGCTGCCTTCGAATTGTGCGTAAGACTGAAGGTCTTCGTTCCAGAAGTTCTCGAATATGTCGGCATGTATCTCATCACGCACCTTACGCCACTCTGATCGGGGGTGGGGCAACGACCGCGCTTCGGCAATCTTCATGGCCCGATCAATGGCGACCCAACAGCAAACAGCTGAGTGCAGGAAACGCTGCTTGCCACTGCGGACTTCCCAAATTCCGTGGTCTTTGTCTTTCCAGTGCTCAATGACGTATTCGACGAGCCCGCTGATGCCGACCCAAAACTGATTAGTGATGCTGCCACCAGCCTGATCGTAGAGGTAAATGGTATCGATCAGTTCGCCGTAGATGTCCATCTGCTTCTGATCGAAAGCTCCGTTTCCGATGCGTACGGGCTGGCTCTTCTTGTATCCTTCAAGGTGGTCGAGGCTGATTTCTGTCAATTCAGTCGCACCATCGATGCCGTACATGAGTTGGAGCTCCTCCATGCACTGTTTCTGAATCCACTCAATGAAGCCTTCGGCTTCTTCTCGGTAGCCTAGTCTCAGGAAAGCGTACATCGTAAAGGCGGAATCCCTGATCCAGGTAAAGCGATAGTCCCAGTTGCGCTCTCCGCCAACAACTTCCGGTAACCCGAAGGTTGCGGCAGCTACCGTGCTGCCAAACTCGGCCGAGGTGAGCAACTTAAGGGCCAGCGCGCTGCGGTGGACAGACTCTTTCCAACGGCCGTTGTAGGTACATCTCGAGGACCACTTCATCCAGTACTCCCGGGTTTTATTGAAATAGTGGAAGAAGTTGTTTTTGTATTGTTTGCCGCTTTCGAGGGTGAGGATGAAGTCCACGTCCTGTTCTGCAAACAGTTTTATTTCTCCGGCGAGGCCGGTATCAGTGATTTCGAGCTCCGCATCGGTCAGTACCACGATACTTGGTTGCTGTCCGGAAGGATCGTGAAGGGTGTAGCCAGTGCCATCCTCCCGTTTTTCCGCCTTGCAGCCTGAGCGTGCGTAGTCGAAGGCTGGGTTGATCTCAACGTTGAAGGTATGGCTCCCGTGTACACCTTTCAGCCGCCGGAATATGGCAAAGTCTTCTTTGTTTTCCGCAATTGGCATGAAATCGGTGACCTCCGCAATACCGTCTTTACTCAGAAAACGGGTGAGCAGGATATTGGTGCCCGGTAAGTAGAGTTGCTTGTAATTGGTGTCCTTGTCCAGACCGGTAAAGGTGAAGCTTCCTCCCTTCTGGTCGTCAAGGATAGAGGCAAATACTGTCGGCGAGTCGAAGCGGGGCAGGCAAAGAAAGTCTATGCTTCCCCGAAGGCTGACCAATGCGGTGGTGTGGAGATTTCCGATTATGCCGTAATCGGCTATTGGGTGGTACGGCATAGTAGAGTAGGTTGGTCTTTTGTCTTTGAATCCTACCTATAAGGAAATCTTAGCAAGTATGTTCAAGGGGCGCGATCGCAGGTGCCGGGAAGGTTGGATGCGAAGAGCTGATAAAGTGGTTTAAATGGCGTATTAATCTGTGTTGATTGGGGTTAAAATCGTGTAATGGGGGTTCGTAGGCCGGATTTTAAAGTTTGTCGATTGCGTACGCTCGAAAGCCTGAGTGATGAGGTCCGGTAAGTAGCAGGGTAGGAGGACTCGGGCTTATTCCCTTAAGAAATCGGCATCCTGACCATAACTTTTTCTTAATAGTTGGAAGTTGGGGGGAAGAGGCAAGTATCTGTGTTAAGTAAGTGAAGGCCCTTATATTCTGTCAGTACTACCATATTCAGATTTGACAGACGACTATAGGCCGGACTTAATTTTAGAGTGCAAATAAACCAAATGAAAAAGAACTATCACCTCTGGACAGTGCTCGCAGCACTGCTCCTGCCCGCCTTTGTGGCGGCCCAGACCGGCGGCTTTGGCCGCAACAAGCCGCACTACGAAAATTTTGACTTCAAAGTGCACGAAAGCCCCCATTTCGAGCTCTACAGCTACATCGACAATGCGGAGTGGCTACAGGATTTTCTTAATGATTCTGAAGAATGGTACCGGGTACACCAGCGGGTCTTGAAGGATACGATTGACTTCAGGAACCCGATGATTATCTACGCCAACCATCCGGACTTTCAGCAAACGAACGCCATCAACGGTGCCATCGGCACCGGTACAGGGGGTGTTACCGAAGCCTTCAAGAACCGGGTTATTCTGCCCGTTGCGCATACCAACCAACAAACCCATCACGTACTGGGTCACGAACTGGTGCACGCTTTTCAGTACGATATGATCATCAGGGGCGACGGGACCAAACTCAACGACCTCAGTAACCTCCCTTTGTGGATGGTGGAAGGCCTCGCCGAATACCTCAGTATCGGAGCAGTAGACCCGTTCACGGCTATGTGGATGAGGGATGCTGTTTTGAACGATGACATCCCGACGCTCAAACAACTCGACTCCGGAAAGTATTTTCCCTACCGCTACGGTCAGGCTTTCTGGGCGTTCGTGACGGGGCTGAAGGGCGACGAAATCATTGCGCCTTACTTTCGGGCTACGGCTAAACACGGTATCGAGAAAAGTACCAAACTAATACTCGGTTACGATTTTGAGGCTTTCAGCCAGCTCTGGCAGGATGCGCTCCGTAAAACGTACGAAGACAACATCGGTGGTGCTACGGAAGACCGCAACGTTGGCCGGGAGCTGATCTCTGCTGCCGAGAAGAATGGTGGCAGGATCAACATCGCTCCCGAGATCAGCCCTAACGGAAAATACCTCATCTTTTTATCGGAACGAGACTTGTTCAATATCGACTTGTTCCTGGCCGATGCGAGGAGTGGTAAGATTATCCGCAAAATCCGCTCCAATAAAGTTAGCAGCCATATCGATGAGTTAAGCTACATCGAGAACAGTGGAACCTGGTCTCCGGACAGCCGGCAGTTCGCCTATACTTTTGTCGGTAAGGGTAAAACCGGCCTCGCAATTGCCGATGTACGGAAAGGTCAGGCAACCCGGACAATTTTCCCCGAAGGCGTTCCTGCCTTTACCGACCCTGCCTGGAGCCCGGACGGGAAATCTATCGTTGTTTCCGGTTTGGTAGATGGCTATTCGGACTTGTTTAGTATTGACCTGCGGAGCGAGCGGGTTACCCGCCTGACCAACGATCGGTTCAGCGAAAGCCATCCTCATTGGGGCACGGACGGAGAAACTATTTTCTACAGCACCGACCGCGTAGGGATGAAAACGAAGAACCGTCCCCACGGCGCCCTTCGGTTCAACCTTGCAAGCCTGAACGTCAATACGGGAGCCTCAACCGATCTTGACCTCTTTCCCGGTGCCGATAATCTTAACCCGGTACAGGCCCGGGATGGCAGACTCTACTTCCTCAGTAACCGGGATGGTTTCCGGAATATTTACCGCTACGACCTGGCCTCCGATTCCCTGGAACAGGTAACCGACCTGATCACTGGTGTTTCCGGAATTACGCACTATGCTCCTGCGATGAGCATCGATCGCGCCAACAATCGTCTGGTCTATACCTATTTCAACCAGAAAGGGTACCGTATATACGGAGCTCTGGCCGACAGGCTGGACGCAAAACCGGTTGATAAAAATGCGGTAGACCTCACCCCGGCCACGCTGCCGCGGCTCAACAAGCGGGCTACCGTGGTCGTCGATGAACTGCTGGCAAATATGGACAAAGACGAAGTTTTAAGCGCCGACTCAATTATCGAAAAACCATATGAGTCCAACTTCAAGCTGGACTACATTACTGGTTCCTCCGGAGTAGGAGTGGGCTCTAACCCGGTCTTCGGGACCAACGCCGGCCTTGCCGGCGGAGTACAGGCAATCTTTAGTGATGTACTGGGTAATAACCAACTCTTCGGAAGTCTTGCCGCTAACGGAGAAATCAGTGATTTCGGCGGTAGTGTCGGGTGGCTTAACCGGAAACACCGGATCAATTACGGCGCGTCCCTTGGCCGCACGCCTTACCGCAGTTTTGGCTTGCTGACACCACGATTGGATTCTTTGCAGTACGGCGACGATGCTTTCGTAGAGGTAGGCAATTCGCCCTACCTGATCCGTCGGCTTTACCAGGATCAGGCTAGTGTTTTTGGTCAGTATGCCTTTAGCACCAAGCTTCGGCTGGAAGCCTCGGCCAGTATGAGCCTGTTCTCCGATCGGGTAGATCAGTACAATCGGTATTTCGACCCAGTCACCGGCCTGCAGGTAACCGTAACCGGTAACCGCCCGGAACGGCGTGAAGACCTTGAGGGAGAGTCTTTCTTTCTGGGGACTGCAGGCCTGGCCTTGGTAGGTGATGATTCGCGCTTCGGCCTGACGGCTCCGATCAGTGGCTACCGCTACCGCCTGGGCGTGGACCAGTACATGGGAGAATTTGACTTTACGAGTGTTACTGCAGACTACCGCCACTACCTCTGGTTCGGTAAGGGAGCGCTGGCTTTGCGGGTAATGCATCAGGGACGTTACGGTGGCAACGGGAACGATCTTTTTCCCCTCTATCTTGGCAGCCCCTGGTACATCCGTGGTCTTTCGGGCAACGATGTGTTGCCAGCCCTGCAGGCTGGCGGCCGCGACATCAACGAACTGCTGGGCAGCAAATTGCTCGTAGCCAACGCCGAAATCCGTATCCCCTTTACCGGTCCGAAGCAGCTGGCACTGATCAAGAGTAAACTGCTGCTGACCGATCTGAACTTTTTCGTCGACGGTGGAGCCGCGTTCACTACTTTCGATCAGTTCGGGGGCGCAGAATTTACAACGGATCAGAACGGAGAGCCGCTGATAAACCCTGTGACCGGGCAACCGTACGTTGCCCGCTTTGGGGTGAAGCCCATCTTCACGGCGGGTGTTTCGGCCCGGGTCAATGTCTTCGGACAGTTGGTCGTAGAGCCTTATTTGGCACGGCCAATGGTGAAGGGCGGAGCATGGAGCTTCGGCCTGAACCTGCTGCCAGGCTGGTAAGAACTACTTAGGTTTTTAGTGTGTATTAGTGCGCGCGGGGTGGAGGCTATTGCCTCTGTCCCGCGCTTTTTTTGGGGCTTATCCGGATCGGCAAGGGCAGGCTCCTAAGAACTCCGCCCTGCATCCTGCGTCTGCGCCTTCTGGTCTTTGGAGGAAGGAACATCGAAATAATATGCTACTAACCCGGCTACTACATTCAGGAGACCAAGCAGACTTTCCAGTGGCTGATGCTTGAGCAGATAAAGTAATGACCATGCACTGAAAGCGAGGAAAATGAGCTGCGGTAAAGGATAGAGAGGCGAAGAATAGCCCGCTTCTTTGGGAGAACGGAGCCGAAGCAACAGTAAGCCGGCAACAGCAAGGAAAGTGAAAAGTTGGAGGACAAAGCCGCTGTACATCAATACACGTTCAAAGCTTGAAGTGAAGACCAGAAAAAGGCTGATGCCACCCTGCAGCCAGGTTGCCCGCAGGGGCAACCCGTTGCGGCTGAGCTCTCCGAAAGTACGCCAAAGCTGATGGCTGTTGCCCATCGCGCGCACCACTCTGGGGCCAACCCATATCATCGCTGAAATTCCGGTGAGCAGAAGAACTCCAATCAGAACGCTGACCATCTGCCCGGCCCGCTCGCCAAACATCGCTCCTGCGGCAATCTGAGCTACGTCTATCTGTCCCGTAAGCGCTTCACTGCCCGCCTGCCGCAAAAAACCGTACTGTAGTAAGAGGAAAAGGCCGCTGACCAGCAGGGTGCCGACCACCAGTGCTTTGGGCAGGTTTTTTCGGGGTTCCCTGATTTCTTCCACAATGTAAGCGGCGGCGTTCCAGCCGGAAAAGGCGTAGAAGACACTGATCATAGCAATGGCCGCTCCGGGAGACCAGATCGCGTCGGCTCCGCTCCACGACCAATTCACCTGGGTACCCGGAGGGACGGGTAACAAAGCTCCGGCAATGCCCAGCGCGAAAACCACCAGGAGTTTCACGGCAGTCAGCCCGTTTTGTAATCTGCTGGATTGCCTCGTGCCAAAACTGTGAGCAAGACTCAGCAGAATGATGCTGCCCGCTGCAATGAAAACGGGAGGCCAGCCGGTCCACGCGGCCAGGTAATGCCCCACCGCCATGGCAGAAAGTGCGACCGCTGCGGCAAAGCCAACCGTTAGGCTGACCCAGCCACTGAGAAAGCCTAGAAGTGGATGGAAAATCTCAGAAAGGAAGTGAGCTTCTCCGCCGGAACGCGGCAGGCGGGTGCCCAATTCGGCATAGCTGACCGCGCCGCACCAGGCCACGAGGCCTCCGATGGCCCAAAGCATCAGGAGGACAGGACCGCTTGATATCCATTCAAGCTGGAGACCGAGGGTTGTGAAAGCACCGGTACCGATCATATTGGCCAGCACCAAAGCTGCGGCGCTACGCCAGCCTATTTTAGTGGGGGCTGTTGACATATCACAGCAAGAAACAGAATTGAAGGATGAATCCTGTTAAGAACAGATAATGGTAACTAAGTTTTAACGATTCAGGCTTTGCGGAAAAGACAACTGTTGAGTGTGCTATAGATGTTACTCTCCTCCTGCACGGTGAAGAGCAGGCACCGTAAGTGCAATGGCCGTACCGGCTGCAAAACCGATAAGTACATCGGTGAAAAAGTGCTTGCCTGCCCGCATTCGCCCGTAGGCTACTGCAGCCGGGATCATACCCGCTGCAGCCCAGATGTAGGGGCGGGCTTTGCCGTTGGGGTGAAGATCGGAGTACAACTGTGCGGTAGTGAAACTGAAGTAAGCTGCGGTGGCAACGTGGCCGCTGTAGAAGGAGTAGCGGCTGGATTTACGCAGCTTCAGATCCAGCGGAGCATCAGGATTGTAATTGTAAGGTCGTGCGCGCTTGACCGTGGATTTGGTGAGGTTGATGAGCGCGGAGTTGAGCAGGGCTCCCTGAAAGACAATCATCGCCATCTCGTCGAAGTTGTCGCGTCCCGTTTTGTCCAGCATCAGAAAGAAGGGACCGGCGAAGCCGGTCAGGAGCAATTTGTCGGTAAACTCATCTGCCTCGAAGGAGAGGTGGCGCAGGGAGAAACGATCGACGGGCCAGATATTGGCGGCGTCGAGTCCTTTTACCTCCAACTCGGACATGGGTACGACTTTTCTGTCGATCAGCATCGATCCTACCGTAATACTACCACCTAACCCCAGTAATATTCCGTTTGTAGCATTGCTTGGGTTGTAGGGCCTCAATCCCTGTGCGGGAAGGCAACAGGAAATGAATAGAAGGATTAAAAGGAGCAGTGAAGGAAAAGTATAGCGTGTGGTCATACAGCTGGAAGGATTTGAGGATGTAACGGATAGGCTGTTTCGTGGTTCGGTGTTTTCCAGGTGAGCGATCGTAAAGCGGAGCAAAACTCCGTATTGCTCGTCATCTGATGGCGATATCGCTATTGGTTTCACATCCTCAAATGTAGCACAACGCTGACATCATTTGGTGGCCGGCAGGGTTATTTCAATCCGATCTCTGCGCGTAACTCTTCGTCCGCTACTGAGTTTTGCTTCCAATAAGGCGCTCTTTTCTGATGCGTCAGGCGGGCTTTGGTGACCAGCGCATTGTCTCTGCCGGGGTAAGTCTCTTCCCAGCCGCTGATGACATATGGCGGAGCAGGATCAAAGAAAATCTCGAGTCTCCTCCCACTATCCCCGTAATTGATCTCATAACCCATTATGGTTTCTGTTTCCTCATTGCCGGGGTAATCATTGAGTCTGGCTGTAGCCTTCTGACTTCGGTAGGGCTGGTGGCTCATCAGGAGGTAACCCGTATTGGGGATGATGTTGAATTCTCCAACCGGGAGTTTTTCCCATCCGAAACGGATACGGTTGAAGAGCTCGTCTTCCAGAAAGTCCGCTTTAATTTCTTCATTGACGTCGCCCTCCCGCTCGAAGTAGGAGCGAAGTTGTTTGGCCCACTTGCCGCCGCCAGTGTAGTTGAGCTGAGTGAAGGTCTGGCCGCACCAGTCCTGACTCGATGTGGTCACTTTCAGGGTGTGAGGCGCTTCGGTGGTTTTCGTGGGCGTGAACACCGAACTCATGATCGAATAATCATAGACGCCGGTTACGAAACGACGGATGATGTTGGTTTTAAGGACGGGGGTGGAATTTTGGTTGGTGTACTCGTCATTTTTCACCTGTTTATCGGTTAGGAAATCTTCGGAAACGAAGATGGCGGTGACCTGGCCTGGGCGGATTTCTCCGTAGCGGGCCTGCTCGAGGGTGTACGTATTTATTTCGGCTTTGCCCTCGTACCAGTAGTCTTCGAGGCTGCCTGAAAAGTAGCCTGGAGCTGGTTTTTCGGGGGGGGCGGGCCTTTTAACCCGGTCCTGGGAGGTGTTACAGGCAAAAAGCACTGTAAAGGTCATCAGTAAAAAGAACTTGTTCATAAATGTCTTAACGCGGGCATGAGAGGAGGGTTCAGCGCTGGTTACGCTTTGCAATTCAACCAATTGTGCACCTGCGATTGCGCCCTGAAACTTCCGGGAAAGGGCTGGCGCGGGCGCAGGTGCAAAAAAAGGATAGGGTAGGTGCTCCCCGGCACAACCGTAAGGTATATACGCTGAAGTGGATGGTTTGGGCCGGGGTACGGGATGATAATTTAAGCGAATCAGGAGCGGTTCGATCCCGCTTAGCGGCTAAAGCCCAACGGCAAACGAAGCAGGTACCATACCCGAAGGAACGGACTGAATGATTCTAGAGCTCAACCAATTATAAAAACTTACTACCTTAGCGGCGATAGTTTACTAATGCACTCATTTTATCTTGCGGCTCCGCCTTTGGCGGGGCCCAAGCTTTTTTTAGTCATTTCAGATAACATGATGGAGGGTATTGGTGTTGCACCGCTGATCCTACAACCGAATTTCGTTTGGGTTTTACCCGTCTTGTTTCTACTCTATCTACCGATCATCATGTTTAGAACCGCTTTATCCATCATCTTACTCTGTGGCCTGGCAGTGGTTTTGCCCGCCCGTGCTCAGAAAGGCAGCAACTTTGCGGCGGCCAACGTCGCGTTTGACGAAGGAGTGCAGCTACTGCTGGCCGGTAAACCAAAGCGGGCCATTAAACCGTTCAACGAAGCAATAAAACAGGACACCGGTTACATCGCTGCCTACCGCTTTCTGGGATTGTCATATGATCTGCTCGGCAACTATTCAGCGGCCGCCGATGCTTATCTGCACGTTGTCAACCGCGATTCCACTTTTTCCCGGCTGCTCTATTATCAGCTTGGCAGAGTGTACTATAAGATGTCCCGGCCAGAATTGGCGCTGCATTATCTCGAGCAATTTCAGGAACTGCAAAAGCGTGATATCGGCGACTTCGGCCGCAACGGTGAGGAAGAAGCAGCGGAAGAACGCAAGGTGTTGAGCCGCCTGGACGGCGAAATAAAGGCTGCCAGAATAACCCAGGACAGTTCGCAATTTATTAATGTCACAAAACTGTTCAACCTGGGCTTCCCGGTGAACACCCAGCAAAACGATTATTTCCCCTTCTTCGCCAACGACCCCAACCGGTTCCTTTTCACCCGCCAGGGACAAGGGCAGGACGAAGACCTGCTGATTGGCCGGAGGAAAGACGCCGAGTCGGAGTGGTTTACTTCACGTTTCGGTAGTTTCAATACCCTGCGGCCCGAGGGGATGTGCTCGATTGTGCGCGACGGACAACGGATATACTTCACGAGCTGTAAGGGCGATGAAGTAGTAGTGGCAAAAGGATTCAGGCGAACAGGGAACTGTGACCTTTACGCCGGGTGGCTGGTAGACGGAAAGATTCAGGATATCATCCCTCTTCCTGATTACATCAATTCCCCGGAAAGTTGGGAAACCCAGGCGGCCATTAGTTGCGATGAGCAGCAACTTTTCTTCGTTTCCGAACGGGAGCCGAGTTTTGGGATGACCGATATTTTTGTCTGCGACCGCCTCCCCGACGGGTCGTGGAGCGAACCCCGTAACCTGGGGGATGGCGTCAATACGCCGGAAGCAGAAGAGGCCCCCTTTCTGAGCGATGACGGGCAGACACTGTACTTCAGCAGTACGGGACATTACAGCCTGGGCGACGAAGACATCTTCGCCAGCTGGTGGGACAACAGCCAGGGGCGCTTCACCCGCGCCCTCAATCTGGGCCCACCCGTTAACGGACCTCACCGCGAGCTTGGCTTCCACCTGAGTGCGGACGGGAAAACAGGCTACGTCGCCAGCGACCGACCCGGAGGGTTAGGCAAGCTCGATATCTATGGCTTCAAACTGTCTGAGCGCCTGAGCTCCCGGCCGATCACTTACGTCTCCGGGTTTGTGACCGATAGCCTGACGGGCGAGCCGATCGTTGATCAGGTCGTTAAAGTTGGCAACGGGAAAGTATATCGTACCAATTACGAGGGAAGGTTCTTCGTTTGTGCACCATCAGGCGAACCGCTTCCGGTAGGAGTGGAGCACCCGGATTACTTACCTTACGCACGGACCTTCGCCGTGCCGCGTTGGGACAATGTAGCTCCTTACCGGATCGATCTTTTCCTGAGTAAAGACAAAGTAGTGGCACCACCGCCACCCCCGCCGCCACCACCACCGGCAATGGAAGAGGCAGATATTGACACCATCCAACGGAGGACCCGCATCAAGAAGAGAAATTATACGGTGCTCTTCAACTTTGAGGACGCCAGCCTGACCCCACGGGCGATTGAGGGACTCCAGATATTTGTTAATGAAGTGAAGGGACGTAACATCGTTAACATCAGTGTGACGGGATTCACGGACAGTACCGGAGATGCGGAGTTCAACCTCAGGCTTAGCCAGGAACGGGCAAAAGCAGTAGGTATTCATTTACAAACAGCAGGAGTGAAGGCTAACGGATTCAATATTGTGGGGGCAGGAGAATTGCCGGGAGCATCGCAGAGGGCGCTGAACAGAAAGGTAGAGATTACCGTGACTTATCGTGAAATTGTTAAAATAAACTGAGCGCTTTACGTCCCTATCTGATGTCAAGTTGTAATTGCCGCTTCTAATGCAATAGAAGTTCCGGTTGGAAATATTTAGGGGGCAGGCTGCCGTAGCTGGTCGATTAAATTTTGAAGCCCGGTTTTTCAGCGCTCTCCCGGGTTTAATTTTGCAGGGAATTAACGTTAGTAATAACTCAATATAAACCTGCAACGTCGCAAAACCCTTATATTTGTACAATTGTAAGCACGATTTGCGAACACCCCTCGAGGGGCGCTGCGTTGTGCTAAATGTATATATTAACCAACTGATATCCAGGTTTATGAAAACTATGTTCACACTACTTTTTATCTCCGTAACTCTGGCTCTTGGGGCGCAGGACGTTAAGCCGCCGTATTGCGAAGAAGGCCCGGCAACCTACGGAAGTGTTGCCGCCATCCCCGGGGCTACAACCGCTCCACCGCTGCCGCGCTTCACCACCACTCCGACCAAAGAATACAAGGTGCAGGTAGCGATTCTTCGGTACACCGATCCCGCTGACTACCCTTTCCACCCCGACCTGGTAGCGCGTTACCGCCCCTGTGAACAAATCTGGGTGGTTGAAAGCCGTGAGAGTTACCCCAACCGTACCGATGCAGTAGCACTTCAGGAAAAACTCAAAGGCTTGGGTTACAGCGGTTCTTACATCACCGAATTGCTCGGCTACCAATAATTTTCAGTAGTCGTATCTTTGGCGTTCTAAAAACAGTTCATAATGAAAAACGTATTCTCCCTCCTTTTCGTGGCTGCCTTTTTGGTGGTACTCAGCGCGTGTAGCGGTACCCAACAGGCTGCCGCAGACACTGCAGACACCGCCGTCAGCGAAGAATCCGCAGTTGCCGGCACCTTTGGTGCCGATTTCACTCCCGAAGAAGTAGTTCCCGCTAATACGCTGCTCACTTCTTACAGTGAAACAAAACTGGTGGATACCGTACAGATCACTCTCCAGGGAGAAGTCAACGAGGTTTGCCAGGCGAAAGGCTGCTGGATGACCATCGCCGCAGGCAACGGAGAAGAAATGATGGTGAAGTTCAAAGATTACGGCTTCTTCATGCCTAAAGACATTAGCGGCCGTGAGGTTGTTATGCACGGTATGGCGTACTACCAGATCACCCCGGTCGATGAACTGCGCCACTACGCCGAAGACGCCGGGAAATCCGAGGAAGAAATCGCAGAAATTACCGAGCCGAAACAGGAACTCCGGTTCCTGGCCGACGGGGTAAAGCTCCTCCCCGGTAAAATGTAAACGATACCTAAGTGGTGAAAGCGCCGGTCAGATGCTAAGCAATCTGATCGGCGCTTTTGTTTTTATTAAATCATTTGATTTAATAAAGGTAATTTTTCAAAGCTTTGTATTTGTATATGGCTGCAATTCAGCAGGTTAGCCTTTTGGCACGGTGTTTGAGGTTTTGAGGGTGCGTAATAGTTCAGAATTCTACCTTTCACTACACATTAACCACTAAGATGACTAATAAAGAGTTTACTCAGCAAATTGATCAATTAGAGAACCTTCTTTTCTCATTTGCTCTGAGGCTGACCCGAAATCGTCAGGATGCTCAGGACCTTATGCAGGAAACCAGCCTGCGGGCGTTCCGCCACCGCGAAAAATTCACGATGGGGACTAATTTCAAGAGTTGGGTGTCTACCATCATGCGGAATACATACATCAATCGTTACCGGAAAATGAAAAGCCGGAAACACGTAAACCAGCCGATCGAGGATTTTTCCTTTGCGCTCGAAAGCAGAAACGCTATCCCCAATAAAGGGGAGCACGATATGCGGATGAATGAACTGAAGCTGATGCTCAACGAAATCGGAGAGTTGTACAGCGTGCCCTTTCTGATGTTCTACCGTGGTTACGAATACAAAGAAATTGCCAATCACCTGGACATTCCGATCGGTACGGTGAAGAGCCGGATCTTCCTTGCCCGCCAACGGATGAAAATCGCTATCGGCGACCGCTACCAAAACTAAGACCAACAAATAACTGAGAGAGTTAACATTACCAAATTGACCCGGTTTTCAGGACCAGCCTTCCCGGCTGGTCCTTTCCTTTTTTGGTAAGGGTTCAACCTTCGTGGTGACTTAGGTTTTTACGTGAAGTATATAACTCAAGTCAGAACCATGGACGAAGACTTTCTGCTGAACCGTTTTAACGATCACCAGCGTGCGGGCTGCCTCCCGTCTCCTAAATTGACCAAAGAATGGCTTGAAGGGCTTCTCCAGTTCCTGTTTCCGGAGCACTGCCCTGTCCGTTTTGCGAGCCACCGGGCATTTAAGTTGCAGTACCAGACCAATGACCTTAAACTGTTCAACCTGCTGGAGTCGTTGGAGGACAGGTTGAAAACCACCCCCGCTGATATCCGGGATGCCTTCGAAGCGGGGCTGCCGTCTGTTTTCGCTGCGCTTTCCGAAGATGCAGATGCAATTCTGGCCGGAGACCCTGCAGCACCTGACCGGACTGAGGTAATCAGTACTTACCCCGGCTTTTATGCGCTGGCTGTGCACCGCATCGCACACCGGCTGTGTGGTTTGGGGGTTCCGCTCGTCCCCCGCATGCTCAGTGAGATTGCTCACCGCGAAACGGGCATAGAAATTCATCCCGGTGCACGTATTGGGCGGCGTTTCTGCATCGATCACGGCACGGGTGTCGTTATTGGTGAAACAGTCGAAATCGGTGATGACGTCAAAATGTACCAGGGCGTAACGCTGGGCGCACTGAGTGTTGCCAAAGATATGGCGCGGACCAAGCGCCACCCGACCATCCGTGACCGCGTAGTTATTTATGCCGGCGCAACGATCCTCGGCGGAGATACGGTCATCGGCGAAGATTCCATCATCGGCGGTAATACCTGGATCGTGAAGAGCCTCCCTGCTGGTAGCCGGGAATATTACCGCGTACCGGCTCCGGTCAAACGTTAACGGTCTTTTTCCCGGGCGGGCACGCGGGTGCAACACAAGGTTGTCCGGCGAAGCCGCGTTCCGGGCATCCCGGGGTCAACCCGGATGAGACCTAAGCCTGTACCTGCGTCTGCGCACCGAACAATATCCTGCCGATCAACACCTGCATCGGCTCAAAAACAATAGCTTCAATTACCTATTCCGAAATATATGTACCTAATAACCGGAGCCGCAGGCTTCATTGCAAGCGCGCTCGTATCTCACCTCAACGCAGCGGGCGTCGAAGACCTGATTTTAGTTGACGATTTCCAGCAGTACCCGGCTAAAAAACCTAACCTGGCCGGCAAAAAGTTTCACTCGAAAGTGGAGCGTGACGAGCTGTTTGCCCGTTGGGATGCCGAACAATGGCCACTGGAAGGTGTGTACCACCTCGGTGCCCGCACCGATACGACTGAGCCGGACAGAGCCATCTTCGACCGCCTGAACCTCAACTACTCCAAAGAGATATGGAACCGCTGTACCACCCACGAGATTCCGCTGATCTACGCCAGCAGCGGTGCTACCTACGGCCTCGGGGAACACGGCTATAAGGATGAAGACGAGTTGGCCGAGATCCTGGTGCCCCTGAATGAGTACGGACGTAGCAAAAACGAATTCGACCGTTGGGTACTGGGGCGCCTCGAAACTCCTCCCCACTATTACGGATTGAAGTTCTTTAACGTCTACGGCCCCAACGAAAACCACAAAGGCCGCATGGCGAGTGTAATCTGGCATACCTTTAATCAGGTGCAGAAAACCGGCGCCATGAAGTTGTTCCGCAGCCACAACCCGGACTACGCCAACGGCCACCAACGGCGGGATTTTATCTACGTCAAAGACCTGGTGGCGGTCAACTACTGGCTAATGGAAAACCTGCCCGAACCGAGCGGTCTTTACAACCTGGGGACGGGAGAAAGCCGCACTTTCCTCGACCTGGCGAAGGCTACCTTTGCGGCGATGGACGTCGAGCCCGACATCTCCTTTATTGATACTCCTGAGGATATTCGGGATAAATATCAGTACTTTACCGAAGCAGAAATGGGCAAACTGCGTGCGGCCGGATACGACCGGCCTTTCTTCAGCCTTGAAGAAGGAGTGGAAGACTACGTGAAATCATACCTCATTCCTGGCCTTCGGTGGTAAAAGGATTACACAACACTCACTCACATTAATCAACAGATAAAAGAATTAAAAACCAACAACGATGCCCAACAGAACACTCACTCTGGGAGAATTTTTGATCGACCGGCCCGAAGAATTCGAATACGACAATGCAGAACTGGGGCAGTTGCTCAATGCCATCCGCCTGGCGGGTAAGGTGGTGAGTCACGAAATCAGGAAAGCAGGACTGGTAGATATAACCGGTACGATCGGCAGTACTAATGTTCAGGGAGAAGAACAGAAGAAGCTCGATGTTTTTGCGAACGAAGCATTCATCAATACCCTCACCAACCGGGACATCGTGTGTGGTATCGTTTCTGAAGAAAACGATGAGATGATTTCTATCTCCGGCAGCGATAACCGCAACCGCAACAAATATGTGGTGGTGATGGACCCGCTCGACGGCAGCTCGAACATCGACGTAAACATTACGGTAGGAACGATCTTCGGGATCTACCGCCGGGTTTCCCCGGTTGGAACTCCGGTAACCGAAGAGGATTTTCTGCAGCCGGGTAATCTGCAGGTGGCTGCCGGCTTCATCGCTTACGGTACCTCCACAATGATGGTGTACACTACCGGAAACGGGGTGAACGGCTTTACGCTCAACCCGGCAATTGGTACTTACTACCTGTCTCACCCCAACATTCAGGTTCCTACGAAAGGAAACATTTACAGCGTCAACGAAGGTGGTTACGTTCACTTCCCTCAGGGAGTCAAGAATTACATCAAGTACGTTCAGCAGGAGGAAGAAGACCGGCCCTATACCAGCCGCTACGTAGGCAGTATGGTCGCTGATGTTTGGCGAACGATCCTTCTGGGAGGAATCTACTTTTACCCTCCGAGCACGGGCAAACCCGACGGGAAGTTACGCCTGCTTTACGAGTGTAACCCTTTTGCCTTCCTGCTCGAACAGGCTGGTGGTGTGGCCACTGACGGAACCCAGCGGATACTGGACATTAAGCCCACCGACATTCACCAGCGCATGCCGTTCTTTGGCGGCAGTAAAGAAATGGTGGAGAAGGCCATGACTTTTATGAAGTAATAACCCACTTCCCCCGAGCGGGCATCCGGAAACCAAACAAGGTGATCATCCGGGTGCCCGCCTGGAAGTTGTAGCGCAATCTGCGAAATCCATTGACCTCTGAGCGGGTGGCTGGCGGGCGCAATGCCTACCTTAGCCCGCCTCGTCAAACCCCACTCCCTTAGTGTCAAATAACGATCTCCAGGCCCGGATTACTGAAGCGGCAAAAGCTGCTTCTGGCCGTGCTTCCGTTCACCGCCGTCACCTTCATGCAAATCCGGAACTCAGTTTCGAAGAACATGCCACCCAGCGTTACATCGCCGGGCAGTTAGATGAAATGGGTATCCCGTACAAGGAGATTGCAGGTACCGGCTTACTGGCCGAAATAAAGGGAGAGCAAGGCGCTGGCCCCGTAGTGGCACTGCGGGCCGATATCGATGCTTTGCCCATCACAGAAGCCAACGATGTACCATATCGTTCGACGAACGAAGGCGTGATGCACGCCTGCGGGCACGATGTCCACACCAGCAGCCTTCTGGCCACCGCTGAGATCCTCAATAAGGTGCGCTCGTTTACGCCAGGAACGACCCGCTTGTTGTTTCAGCCCGGAGAGGAAAAGCTCCCCGGCGGTGCAACCCTGATGATTCGTGACGGAGCGCTCAAAGACCCGGTGCCGGCGGCCATCTTCGGTCAGCATGTACACCCCCCGCTGGAAGCGGGGAAGGTCGGTTTCAGACCCGGGATTTACATGGCCAGTACGGACGAACTGTTCCTGACAGTCCGGGGTAGGGGAGGGCACGGAGCAATGCCCCATAACGCGGTAGACCCCGTTGTGATTACGTCCTACATTATTACGGCAATTCAGCAACTCATTAGTCGGAACACAGACCCGACGCTGCCAGCCGTGATCACCTTCGGTCGCATCGCCTCCGATGGGGGAGCCACCAATGTAATCCCCAACTCGGTATCACTGGAGGGAACTTTACGGACGCTGGACGAAGCCTGGCGCAAAGAACTTCACGTAAGGCTCAATAAACTCGTGACCGAAATGGCGGCTTCCATGGGGGCTACCGCTGAGCTCACCATCGCGCATGGCTATCCTTTCCTGAAAAACGACGAAGCCCTTACGCGTAAGGCTTTCGATGACGCGCGCCGGTTCCTCGGCGAAGACCGTGTGGTCGAACTTCCTATCCGGATGACGGGCGAAGACTTTGCGTTTTACACCCACCACGTGCCGGCCTGCTTCTACCGGTTGGGGGTCGGTAGCCCGGCCCTGGGCGGCGAGCGACCAGTACACACCGACACCTTTGATGTCGACGAAGCCTGCCTAGAAACAGGTAGCGGCCTGATGGCGTGGCTGGCGGTGAAGGCGCTTGGCGCATAGTCGTGAGCCCCGCATCCGTAATCTAAACCGTACCCTGAACCGTACTTTGCACCTGCGTCAGCGCCCCCCTGCGTATCTTTGCCCCAACTACGATACCATGAGTGAAAGAAAAACCCGCGCTAAAAAATCCTACGGTCAGCACTTCCTGACCAACGAACACTACGCGCACCAGATCGCTTTTGCGCTGGAACTGACCGACCAGTACGACCACGTACTCGAGGTCGGGCCCGGGCAGGGAATGCTGACCAAGCACCTCCTGGAACGGTCGGACGACTTCGAGCTAACCGTCAGTGAAGCAGATAAGGATATGATCGAGCACCTGGAAAATCATTTCCCGGAACTTACCGACCGCATTGTGCCGGGAGATTTCCTCAAGGCAAAACTCGATCGCATTTTCGACAACAAACCCTTCGGGTTAATCGGAAACTACCCCTACAATATCAGTAGTCAGATTATGATTAAGATGCTGGACAATTACCAGCAAATCCCCGAAATGGTGGGGATGTTCCAAAAGGAGGTTGCCGATCGTGTGATTGCGGGGAACGGATCGAAAACCTACGGCGTCATCGGTGTTCTGGTGCAGTGTCGCTACATCCCTTCTCTGGTGCTCAACGTAAGCCCGGGCAACTTTAACCCGCCGCCGAGGGTGGATAGCGCGGTTATCAGGCTTGTTCGCCGCCCTGAACCTCTGGTTCCCGATGAACTGTGGGGACGTTTCAAACACATCGTTAAGTCAGCCTTCGGGATGCGCCGCAAAATGCTGCGCAACAGCCTGAAATCGGCTTTTAACGACGATCAGCTTAAGGATGAGTTCTTTCAGCGCCGGCCCGAGCAGGTTTCGCTCGAAGATTTCGTAGCACTCACCTTAAAGCCGCAGAATGAAAAAAATACAGATTCGTGAAGCATCGGTTCAGGAAGTGATATCAGTCGCTGATATGATCCCTGAGCTGGGCGCAACGCCCAGAGAAGAAGTGTATCATGAAAAAATGGGAGACAGCCCACGTTTGCTGCTGGTTGCAGAGGTGGATGGAATCCCCGCTGGCTTCAAGGTCGGATACGAACGCGATGGATACTGGTACAGCTGGCTTGGCGGTGTCCTCCCCGATCACAGACGATCGGGAATTGCCAGGCGGTTAGCTGACCGCCAGGACGAATGGGCTCGCAACCGGGGGTACACGCACGTCACCTTCAAGACGATAAATCGCCTGCGGGGCATGCTGAAATTTGGGATCGACCGTGGCTTCAATATTATCAAAGTCGAGCAGGAACAAAGTGAGCCTGGGGAAATCAACTACCGGATTTGGTTGCGGAGGAAGTTGTAAGGATTAGCGAATTGGTACTGATGGCTCATCGCTACTTCGCTCACGCGGTTTGAGGTAGCTATTCTTCATGGATTTCGATGTCCTCGATCACGAACTCAAGAACGGTGTGCGCGGGCACGAGCGTATCTCCGCGGGGGCTCACGAGCCCGTCGCCCCCATAAGCCAATGCGCTGGGACTGAGAATCCTGATGCGGCCTCCCGGCTTCACTTTGGTCAGTGCAAGGTTCCAGGCAGGGATGAGACCGCCGACGAAAAACCGCAGCGGTTTACCTCTTTTGTGGCTATTGTCGAATTCTGTACCGTCAAGGAAATTACCGATGTAATGGGCCGAAACAATATCGCCCTCCACCAGATTATCGTATTCGCCAGGGGCCAGGATTTCGTAGAAATAGCCTTCAGGCGCAGCCACAACATCGTAATTCTGGTCGATTGCACGGTTGATGATGGCGTTTCGTTCACGTCCGGCCCGGTCTTCGGTAGGTGCAAGCTCAAGAATCAACCGCTCTTCAATGGCAGATTTTGTGGCAGCGTCTTTTTCGGGCGCGGCCGCAGGTGCAGAGGAAGAGTTACAGGAAAAGATAGTTAGGAGGAAAAGTGCTGTAATAAAGTACCTGGTCATGGATGGGCTTGTTTTGTGGGGCGATAGAGTTTGAGCAGGCCTTCGGCCTGCCGCTGTAGAGCGCCGTTCGCTTAGGCCGGCGAAAGCCGGCCCTGTTTTACGGGGACGGGCTAAAACAGCTCGTCGGCCTTTTCGAAGATCTTGATTAGGTCTTCATCCCGCCCGGGCTTTAGCTTTTGCGCCTTTATGAATTTTCTGAGTTCAGCGGGGTGGCCGAGGCTTTCTGCCAGGGCTTTGGCGCTGAGCTTAAGCGTGACAAACTCTCCGTCTACCATTGCGTAATACAGCGACTTCGCGCTGAAGCGGCGAAGCTTCAGGGTTTGCCCGGGGTTTTCGACTACCTTTTCGTCATTGATTACATTGTAAATCAACGTAGCGACAATATTGTCGCCCTGGAAGATGACCCGGGCGTAGCTCGACGGAAACTTTCGGTTGAGGCCACGAACATAAATATGATCAGGGCCTTCCGCCTGAAGGACTTCGACCCTCATGAAGTTATTTCCGTTAATTTCCCGGAGCTTACCATTGTGGTAAAACTCAAACTGGTTAGAGAAGCCGTTGTAATTTGCTTTGTCGACGGGGTAGGGATTCATTGCCGTATCGAAGAGCAACAACGCTCCGAATTGTTCGTAACGGTAAGGAGTACCCCGGATGCCCTCGTAGCGGGCGGTGTCTGCCAGGCGGCTGGCTTCGAGAAGGTATTGCAGATCGCCGGCAATTTCCTGAGCTGTCCGTTGATCGCCCATTTCCTGGTCGGTATTCTGAGCGATTAAGAAGAGCCCGGAGCATAACATGAGCAGGAGTAGAAACGTTCTTGGAAGCATAGTTCACTTATTTTACCCGTAAATTTACGTTATGAAACGCTTGGTTCCCATTTTCGCTTTGCTCGCTTTATTCTTCTACGCCTGCGGTGATGGATTGGAACAAAAAGAAGAAACGGATGCGCTGGGGTTTCGGGTGGAATACAAAGTTGATCCTGAAACAGGGTTGAAGGAGGGCGCGTTGCGGCGCTATGATCCGCAGGGTAACCTGGCTATAGAAGAGAACTACCTCGAGGGAAAACTGGAAGGGAAACGGAAAGTCTTCACGCCCGAAGGAAAGGTAATCGTAGAGGAAAACTACAAGGCAGATGAATTTGACGGGGATTACATCACCTATGATTCTACCGGTGTTATTTCCGGTAAGGGGCAATACATCGATGGTGCCATGAACCGTGCGTGGTACCGCTTCTACCCGAACGGAAAGGTGCAGGAGGTCGTTACGTTTGTCGACAATGCCGAAAACGGACCATTTCGGGAATGGTACCAAAACGGTCAGCCTAAAGCGAGTGGAGCCTACCTCAACGGAGACAAAGAACACGGTAAATTACACCTCTATACAGAGGCCGGCCAGCTCGAGCGGGTAATGAACTGCGAGGTAGGTGTATGCAATACGATTTGGTCCCCGGATTCCACCTTCGTTGCTCCAGAAGGAGTAGATATGACTATGCCGGAGGTGTTGAAGTAATTCGCTTAACTCCCCCCTCTCAGAGAGAAGGCCCCTGACACTTGCTGCTAATGGCCGGTTTCTTTTTTCTTTAAATCATAATGACGGGATTGTAAGTTTCCCGACAAGGAGGTAAGGCAACGTTTGTCCGTCAAGTACCATCTTACCGTCGTACCTTGCCACTAACGATGAGAAACTACATTTCTTTACTGCTTTTAGTCTGCTCCTGCGCCCTGAATGGGCAGGTTGGAGGCATCTCTGCTTACGAGTTTTTGAACCTGCCTAACTCCGCAACTGTCGCAGGAATGGGAGGTCACCACATTGCTTTGATGGACGATGACCTGAGCCTGGCTACCAGAAATCCGAGTCTGTTGAACCCAATGATGCACCAGCGGGCCGCCCTCAGTCATGCTTTTCATCCCGCAGGGATTAGTAACAGTTCGCTGGCATATGGTCACCACAGCAATAAGTTGGACCTTACTTTTCAGGGAGGACTTCAGTACGCTTCTTACGGAGGAGATTTGGTCCGCCGAGATAATACGGGACAGAGTACCGGAACCTTCTCTGCTTCAGATTTCGCTCTGCATGCGGGTGTCGCACGATCCTTCGAGAACCGACTCAGCGTAGGGGCCAACCTCAAGCTCATTTCCTCGCAGTTGGCAGGCTACAACAGCATTGGCCTGGGCATGGATCTGGCTGTGCATTACAAAGACACCTCCGGTCTGTTTGGTATTACGCTTCTTGCCCGCAATGCCGGGCGTCAGATAAGCACGTACGACGAATTGAGTGGTAACGAACCACTTCCGTTCGAACTCCAGATCGGGATAAATAAACAACTGCGCCACTTACCTTTTCGCTTCAGTATCATCTACCGGTACCTGGACCGCTGGAATGTTCTCTACGACGATCCCGACGCCGAAAACGAATCGATCTTCCTTGCTTTCGGTGAAGAAGAAACCCAGCGGGGGGCCGGCGCAGTCTTCCTCGATAACCTCGCCCGTCACTTTGTCTTCAACGGTGAACTCATGATCGGCAAACAGCGCAACCTGCGCCTCCGTGCGGGCTATAACCACGGCCTTCGTCGGGAACTGAGCCTAAGTGACTTTCGGAGCGGCGCCGGCTATTCTTTCGGCTTCGCTTTCCGGACCAGGCGTTTTTCGGTTGCTTACGGCCGAACGACTTATCATCTCGGCGGCGGAGTCAATCAGTTGGGTCTTGACTTCGGTTTGGGCAAAAGGTAATCCTTTTGCCTCGTCAGGTACGTTGTTTTCCGGAGGGAACAAATGATCCTGAACAGCTTCCGGCTCGTCTAACCTTTCTTCTTTGTAGCCAGAGCTGATGGCTTATTGTTTCGCCTGGAAGTCAGTAAGCATTCCGCGGGTGGTTTCCTGCATCCGGGCTTTGAAGAATGCCGACCATCCGAGCAGCATACCGTTCAGGCCGAGGGCCTGTCTGGCCCAGCGCCAAAGATTGAAGGAGTCGGTGTGCTTAACGATCTTTCCGTCTTCAATGATAAATTCAGCGTGAATCTCATTGATTACCGCCCGACCTTTCGGGCCGTAGTTGTAGCGTGCCCACCAGTCTGCCGAAGCTTGCTGGCCTTTGCTCTGTACATTTCCGTAGGAGACTTCGGTAGCAGCTCCGCCCCGGCTCATCAGCATTCGCCACATGTCGTGGGCATCCTTTCCTTCCAACCGTCCGAAGGCGGGGTCTTCAAAAACAACGTCGGGAGAATAGCAGGCCACCATCGCTTCGGCATCCTGATTGCTAAATGCCTCGTAGAAGGTGCTGATGAGTTCGGAGTTTGTCATGGCTCAATTTTGGGAAAGGTAGGTAAAATTAAAACTACCGGTTTGTCGGGCAGATCCTGAAGTGGGTGTCGAATTGCAGGTCTGAGTACTTTTCCCCTTCCGGGCCGTCTCCCTTTTCCGAGGAGAGGGAGACGAATCCATTACCTGTAACCTTTTATTTATACGTAAATCCGGTGCTGACTACCAGGGTCTTGAAGCGTCCTGACGTAGTCGGGTCTTCAAGTGGCCGGTCACCTTTTGCAGAGCAAAAGTACCCGTAAAGTGATTCGCAGTGGGGGGGGAGACAACCGGCCTTTGACCGCTTACTTGATGGGGTGGTTGATGTTGTAAATCACCGCCGCGGCTACAAAAGCGATCACTGCGGCAATCAGGCCGAATAGAAAGACATTGTAGCAAATTCTCAAGAACTCATATTTTTTGGCAAGAACAACACCCAGGTAGTAGAGGTCTCTTGTCATGGACGAATAGAGGAAGTCCTCGTCTCTGATCATCTCCATCATGCCATAATGGAAATCATCGATCGGCATATTGTAAAAATTGCCAAAGAAGAGCAGGTTACTGCGGCGGGCTTTAATATCCTCCATGCTGCTTTTCCCTTCCGTTACTTTGGGGCGTGTAGCCTGAATAGCATAAAACAGAGAAGCAAGGCATACCCCTACTAAAATGACGGACGGGACGACGAGGTGTGGGTTTTTATCGAGACTGGGAAACAGGTTTGCCGCACAAATACTGAGGATAATAGCATTGACCGACAACATGATGTTGGCCTTATTATCGGCAATACTACTCAGGTTAACGTGGGTGCGGTAAGTCGCCCGGTACATGGTTTCTACCCCCCGCCCCGGTTTGAATTCAGGGTCCCTTCTCTGTTCGGCTTTCGCGACTGCTTTTTTTAGCTTTTTCAGCTCTTTTTTGCGCCGCTTGGCATCCTCAAGTTCTTCCAGGTTGGAAGGCGTTTGGTCGGGAAACAACGCTTTTTTTCTTTTATAGAGCTGTTTGACGTGCTTGCTTTTGCGTTCGCCGAACATCTCCCGCGCAGCCTCGGTGTGGAACTCATGGTTGAGCATGAAGCCGAGTTCAAAATCGATCCATTCCTGGTCCGACATAATCATGTTCCGGGTAATGGCAAATTCCTGACGAACGCGACCGCAACGGTCCCAATAACTGAGGTCTCCCAAGTGGCTGAGGTCGGCGTCGCCGACGATCTCTTCGAGGAAATTCTGCGGCTGTTGGGGCATCTTGGTGGCGCGGATACATCCTGCGATGTTATCGATCAGTTGCTGATCGGTAACTCCTTTAGACGCCAACCAGTTGGTGGCATTCCGAACACCGCGCTCTTCGTGGTCCTCCCAGCCTTCCGCGTAGCCGGTGTCATGAAACCAGGCCGCCAGAATAATGGCCAGGCGATCATTTTTACTCACCTCATAGTGCTCCGCTAACTCGGTCGCGGCTTCTACGACGGCATAAGTATGCTGGAAGTTGTGGTAGACGAAATCTGAATTGATTTCCTCCTGAATGTATTTCTCTATATGTGCCTCCACATCCTGTAGCAGGACGTCGGTATCTTCGACTATGCTCATGTTGAAGCGCAAGTTAAGTAATTATAATAGTAGTGGGTAGAATGAACAGCGGAGTTGTCGGGAATAGCCGTCCAACCGCCAATGCTTAAATTATTCTGGATGGAAACCGGCTATGAATAGCGCTGTTCCCGAACCTGAAAACTAAAGCTTTTCCTCAACCTCGATCAAATCAGATTCCTGAACAGATGGGAACCACCTGGCCAGGTGTTCCCGGGCCTGCATGCGGACATCATCGTTAATGTAGGCCGCAACCATTACCAGACACATCCCCAGAACGCCGATATCATCGGTGTATCCAACGAGAGGTGTGAGGTCAGGTAAAACATCAAGCGGGGTGATGAGATAGCCCAATACACCAACAATGGAACGCTTGGCCCAGGCTGGAGTCTCGTCACGCTTGAAGGCGTAATACAGCAACAGCGCGGAGTAAACGGTCTTCACTCCTGCCGCAGAGGCAAAGCGACGTAGCTTTCCCCAAAAGGCTGATTCGCTGAAAAAGCGACGGTAATTACTTAGTTTTTTCATCCTGGCCGTAAGTTGGTTGCAACTTAATAACGTTTGAAAGTGGCTTTAGGCTTTATGGTCGCATCTGAATCGTGATTGCTGTGATACAGTTGTCAGGACGACAAAATGCAAAGTGCCTGGCCTTTTGAAGCTTCTCAGGAAGATTTCGGCTGTTTAAAGCAAAGGGGGTAGAGCATTGGTGGCTGATGGACTAACTTAGCCCTGGATTTTAAATCAAACCCGACTTATGCGTCCTGAATTTATGGTGCAAATTTTCCGCTTCCTTACCTGCCTGCTTCTTTCAGGCGTTGCGCTGTCCTGTGTCCCTCCTTCCGATGAAGAGGTCGTGGAAGGTGTTGTCATAGACCTTAACGATGCGGTAAGCCAACGGATTTATGAGCATCAGAATACACGAAATACCGATAGCTTGCTGACTTATCTGGCCCACGAAGACCCCAGTTATCGTTACCTGTCTACCCGGGCGTTCGGTAGTTTCCCGACGTTGAACGACGAAGTGATCAAAGAACTGTCCGGCTTACTTCAGAGCAGAAGCGAGCTGATCCGCGAGGCTGCTGCTTATGCTCTGGGGCAATCCGGCACCGAAAGAGTTGCCGATACGCTGACAGCAGCTTTTGACGCGGATGGCGTTTACCGTGATTATAATGCAACCCTGCTGGCTGCCGTAGGAAAAACGGGGGACGCCGGGCTCCAGAAAAGTATCAGTAGTATCTCTACCTATACCAATCAGGATACGGCCCTTATTGCAGGGCAGGCATGGAGCCTCTTCTATTTTGCGCGCAGGAGCCTGCAGTCGCCCGAGGGGGATAAACGAATTCTGGAGTTGGTGCTCGACCGGTCTGCGCCGATGGAGGCACGGCACCCTGCAGCCTTTTACCTGCACCGTTTTAAAGTCGCCGTAGATTCCGCATCAGACAGGTCTTTGCGTGAATTGTTACGCATCGAAACTGACCCGGAAATCCTGATGGGGGTGGCCCGTACAATTGGCCGCCAGAAGGAGCCCGCCGGCAGGGTAGCATTGCTGCGGGCGCTGAGAAGCCAAAAGGACTGGCGGGTGCGTACCGAAATTATCCGATCACTGGCTGATTTCGACTACGCAAGTATCAGAGAGCCCGTCGTTGAAAAACTCAAGGACAGCCATCCGTTGGTGCGGCGTACCGCCGCAGAATTTCTGCGCGATAACGGCCTGGATACCGACGCTACATTCTACCGCAAACTGTCGCGTGACTCTTTCGAGAACAACGTCCGGTACGTTTTGTACGCTGCCGCGCAGCGGCACCTGCCGGTTTACTTTGCTGATCACCGTGGTTTTCTGAACTATGACCTCCAGCAAGCTTACAGCAAAACAACCAATGCGTACGAGCGGACCGATATTCTGGCAGCTTTGTCCGAGTATCCGTGGAATTACCGCAATATCTATGAACTCTACAAAAAGACCGATCAGCCGGCAGTGAGGAGTGCGGCCGCTGAAGCACTCCAGAAAATAAGTAACCGCGAGGACTTCAATGCTTTTTTCAAGAAAAGCAGCCGGAGAGTGCGCTATGATCTATCCCTTTACTTCAGGGAGATGATTTACAGTAAGGAAGTAGGGCCGGCATACGCTGCGGCAGGAGCCCTGACGGACAACCCTGAACTGTATCAGCCTTTTTATACTGAACTGGACTGGATGAATACCGCACTGCTGGGGTTTCAGTTGCCCCGTGACATTGAGGCATACCGGGCGGTCGACGCCGCCCGCGCTGCTTTGGCGGGCGAGCCCGTTCCGGAGCCGTACTCCGTTGATGCTGACGCAAAACCTATAGATTGGAACATCATCGGTGAAGGAGCAGGCAAGGAGGTCGTTATCCGGCTACCCGCGGGAAGGGTAGTGCTGAAACTGTGGCCAGACATGGCTCCGGCTACTGTTTCCAGCTTTCTGGAGCTCGTAGGGGCAGGGTATTACAACGGGAAAGTTTTCCACCGCGTAGTACCCAATTTTGTCGCCCAGGGCGGCGGACCACTAGGGGATGGCTTTGGGAGCGAAGAATTCAACCTCAGGACAGAAACACCCGGTGTCCGTTGGGACCGGCCGGGATTGATTGGCATGGCCAGCGCAGGAAAGGATACCGAAGGTGTGCAGTTTTTCATTACGCACCGGGCCACGCCGCACCTGGATGGGAATTACACCATCTTTGGAGAGGTAACGGAAGGACAAAACATACTGGATGGGGTTACCGTAGGGACGGTCATTGAAAGAATAGAACTCAGGTAACCTTAAGGCGGATAGTGACGCCTTGTAGCAGATTCAGTACAGGTAGAACAATTAAGGCCGCTTCACCAGTGGTGAAGCGGCCCGGGAAAAAACCACTTAGAGAAAATTCTTGAAAAGAGCTCGTTCCGGACCCCCTGAAAAGTACCCTGCAAACCAGTTTTCAGAAACGCGTCTGAGGTTGGAAGAAGATGAATGCCCTTTTTGTTCATCAGCCTGTTCGTTGACCGGGAGAGTGCTGCAGGGGGAGAGGCCCTTTGGAAGCGATACTGCGATTGCTCTACAGCCGGTCCAGGTTAAACCGCTCAACAATGTCCATCAGCTTAGAGGACAGTTGACGGTCGGAGCTGTAGTTGGTTTTGGCCAGCGCGGCCACCCATTGTTGGTAGTTGACGGAGTTGTCGGCGAGTTCAGGGAAGCGCTTGTCGACGATTTCGGAATGCGCGCGCCAGTTCATCCAGGCGTTCTCGTAGTACCGGTCTGAAGTGATGGTGCCGAAGTGATTGTTATCACGTTTGGCGGCAGTCGACTGGCCAGCCTTACTGTTAAGGATTGCCAGAGCCATTGCAGCTGGGGCCGGAATGCTGAATTTTTGCTCTTCGCCCTGAGCTACTTTTTCGAAACGATTAACGTATGCGCGGACTTGAGCAGCGTCGAGGTCGTTTACGTTCCAGGCGCTGGTGGCAGGCCCGGTGGCCGCTGACGGATGATTGCTGACGGGCAAAATACCCATTGTAGCGGTCGCAGCACTTTTATCTCCGGTATTAAGAGCGGAGTGGCGACCCTCACTCGCACCAATCGCCAGGCCCTCCTTACCCACACTGAGGGTGAAGTCTACCTGCTTTTGGGTGAAGATGAAGGCGGCAAGGCCCATAAGGCCAAGGCGGAACCAACTGATGCGGAAGCGTTGCATCCAGGCGGGAGGGATGTATTCTGTACGCCCCGCCTTATGTCGTAGAGAAGTGAACAACTGACCGGTACGGGCCAGCAGGCGGTGCCACAGAAGGCGCCAGTCAATAGTAATAGCATTTTTGTTCCCACGACGCGGAGCCGGGGCAGAAGATGGAGAAGACATAACACTGTAACTTTTTGCAACCTGCCACTAATGCCAGTGACGATTACAAAAGTAAATCAATTTGTTTGTTATTGCAAATTGTTTTCAATTTTTTGTTTCAATTTGTTTGAAAATCAAAACAGCGTCTTCTTAAAAAAAGCAACGCCGCTTCCCAGGGGGGAGACGGCGCAGAGAAAACAGATAAGGATGACTAGTAATATAAATGGGTGTAGGTGAGTTTCAGGGGTTACAGGGTGTCAGTGTTATACTATCTGATCGTCGGAATAGGTGTCCGAAACCATGTCGTCGAGGGTGTTATGGCCATATTTGGGGCCTACACCATAATCGTTACTGTGGATATCGCTGTCCTTGGCGTACCAGTACAGGAGTACGAACAGGCCGATACCGGTAAAGGCGATGAGCTGCCACCAGCCGCTGCGGTTCACGTCGTGGAGGCGGCGGGTTGATACGGCAATCGATGGAATGAAGAATGCAATTTCCAACATATTCTCCAGTACTTCGGCCTCGAAGAAAACCCCGTCCCAAAACGAAGCAACCATCCCGAAAAGACCTGATACAAGTGCAAAGGACCAAAACTCTGCGCGGCGGCTACGGCCGTTGAGTTTGAAGGCATTGTTTAGTGCGAGGATGAAGTTATTCCAGATCATTTGGTGGGTTATTATTTGTTGTTGATGCTACAAATATGCGGGGCGGGGCCGCAGGTGCAAAGTTTGATCGACGAAGGCAAGGCGCGGGCCGACAAACCGGTATCCGGTTGGGGCAACAGCGCTTCCTGTACCGGAGGAGCGTATATGATAAGAAGGGTAGGGGAGCCATCAACCTTCTTTGCACCCGCGTCCCCGCCAATATATCCGTATCGCTTTGTGAACAGATTATACCGGAAAATCGGTTTGTTTGATTAAACAGACTCCTTAAACCTTAGCTTTGCCCCCTCAAATCCTGATCATGTCAGACATCGTTACTTCAAAATTTTCAAGCTCGCACGCCCAGATCAAGCAGGCACCCAAGAGCGATCGCCCCGAGTTCGCCTTCATCGGCCGCTCTAACGTGGGCAAAAGCAGCCTGATCAATATGCTGTGCCGACGCAAAGAGATGGCCCGGACTTCCGGCACGCCTGGCAAAACGCAGTTGATCAACCTCTTTATGATCAACGATAGCTGGTACCTGACTGACCTGCCCGGCTACGGCTACGCTAAGCGTAGCAAATCCACCCGCGCAAAGTGGGAGCGCCGAACCGAAGACTATTTTCGTAACCGCCACCAGATGCTGTGCGCCATGGTGCTCGTTGACGCCAATGTACCTCCTCAGAAGATCGACCTGGACTTCATCAACTGGCTTGGAGAGCACGGAGTCCCCTTCGTGATCGTATTCACCAAAACCGACCGGAAGAAATCCCGGGACGGAGGCTCAGTGGAAGATTTCAAGGCTAAACTCCTCGAAACATGGGCCGAACTACCCCGGATATTCATCACCAGCGCTGTCAACGAGACCGGCCGCCAGGAATTGATCGACTTTATGGAGGAGGCCCTCGAAGACGTTCCCTGGCCTTTTTCTAAGTAGTAAGAAGAGCAAACAGGCAGTGCTGCCGCAGTTATCGTGCATCAGGGCACGGTGTTACGCTTGGTTTACCCATGATGAGCAAGCGTAGCTCGCGGCGTTTACTCGTCGAAGGCGAATGAGCGGAGCGAAATGAGTGGCATCAGCGGCAGTAATACCTACTACCCACTAATTACTACTTACAAACCCCGAATTCTACTATCTTACGCCCCCGATCACCAAGACCATCAACCGCCCATGTCCTTACTGGATGCCCCATATCGTTTCACGAGTTTACAAAAGAGCCTGTTTGCCGTCGCTGGCCTGGTTCTGTTTCTGGCTGTCTGGTGGTTACTGGCCGAGCAACTATCGGTGCAGTCGCCCGTCGGGTTCCAGAATTCACGAATGCCATCCAGTCTGAGTACCGACCCGGACTCAATCGCTTTGCGGAAAGAGCTCCTGCTTAAAGATTCCATCGCCTACGCGGATGCCCGTGAGTTCAAAAAGGTCTATCCCCTGTTGGCGCCACCACTCAAGGTCTTTGGTGCTTTCCCCGAACTGATAAACCCCGCGGATGGCTCCATCAATAAAAGCCTGCTCACTCACGCGCGGGTTTCGGTGTGGCGCAACCTGCAGGGCTATTTCTGGGCGGTTTTCTTTGCTTTATTGATCGGTATACCAATTGCCATCAGCCCGGTAGCAAAGGCGATGTTCAGCCGCCAGATCGATACTTTGCGGTACGTTCCGCTTACGGCGCTGACTCCGCTTTTCCTTATTCTCTTCCGCCCGGAATCATCGGAAGCGATGAAGGTGAGCTTCCTTGCCTTCGGTATTTTGGTGTACCTGCTTCCGGTGGTCATGCAACGACTCTGGGAAACCGAGGACGTTTACCTGAAAACAGCCTATACCCTCGGGGCTTCAGACTGGCAACTCGTAAAGTCTGTTTACGTACCCGCCGTACTGAGCAAACTCATCGACGATATCCGGGTGCTTACGGCGATCAGCTGGACGTACATCATCATCGCCGAGGTTTATTACCGCGATGATGGGCTGGGATCACTGAGTTACATCCTTGGCCGGCAGGGCAACGTAGCGGGAGTGTTCGCTGTACTCATCACCATCGTTATCATCGGCTACTGCCAGGACCAACTCTTCGCTTACATGAACCGCCGCCTCTTCCCGTACCGCGACGTAAAGGCCGTAAGCCCGGGTTTGAAGGAAACCCGTACCGGTTTCCTCATCATCCTCGGTGTTGTGATGGGCTACTTGCTGCTTACGGCCTTGACCGGCAGCATCCCTATCCTCGGCCTCATCGTCGCTGTCATTGTTGCAGCAGCGGTGCTGATGATTATTTACGGAGAAGTCCGCCTGCGCACCGCAAAACCCGAAACTGCCAACTGATCCAACTGAGATACTCGTTTTCACCCCTCGCTGTACGCATCGCAAAAAGCCTGGGGAAAACCCATAACCATGCCAAATTTTACCGATACCCCCCTGGACAACATAGTTGAGCTGCGTAACATCAGTCAGAGTTATGACGGCGGCAACAGCTGGATCATCAAGGGGCTCGATTTTCTCGTCGAAGACAAGCCCGCACAGGGGCAGTTCGTGGTGATCCTCGGCGCCTCCGGCGCCGGTAAGAGTACCGTTCTGCGCTACATCGCCGGGTTGCAGCGCCCCACCGAAGGCACGGTGTTGGTGAAGGGAAAGCCTCTCGGGGAGGCTCCCCGCGTAGGTATGGTTTTTCAGCAGTACTCCAGCCTGCCCTGGCGGACGGTGCTGGATAATGTAGCTCTGCCGCTGGAATACCAGGGGGTTGAACTACAGGAGCGCCAGTCGCGGGCGCTTGAGATGATCGAACTGGTCGGCCTTGCGGGCCACGAACATAAGTTCGCGCAGTACCCGACGCTCTCCGGCGGACAGCTGCAGCGCATCGCGATTGCCCGCAGCCTCATCGCCAACCCCGATATTCTGCTGATGGACGAACCCTTCGGCGCACTCGACATCAATACCCGCCTCCAGATGCAGGACCTGCTGATGGAGATCTGGCACCGAATCCACCCGACCATCATTTTCGTTACCCACGATATCCCCGAAGCCGTTTACCTGGCCGATGATATCTATATGATGAAGCCGGCCCCCAGCCGATTCACCGAGCATGTTCACATAGATTTGCCGCTCAGTCGCGACCGGGAAACAAAACGCTCTCAGGAATATATCGATCTGGTCCGATTAGTGGAAGATAAGATGATCGCTATCACCAGCACATAGGGCTACGACGACCTTAAAAAGAAAGTTTACCGAGAAACTGGCTTCCGTCCGGTATGGTAACGAGTATATGGTAGTAGCCCTCAGGCCGAGCGATTGCTTTATCGCTCGGCCCATTTGTGCCGATTACGTTGCGGGGGGGACCGTTTTTCGGATGTCGTCGTTCACGCCGTACGTACGGATAAAAGGTAAGGGCCCGATGTCGGAAAAGTCGATGAAGATTGGACGCTGGTTATTAGAGTAATGTTGGCGAATACATAATCGTGGCGGCCAAATTGATAAACGGTCCGTGGATGAAAATCGTAGCGGTCCAACCACCTGACTTCGTTATCGAAATTCCGATGCTCATTTATTTTACTGACGAAAACGGAAGGTTGACTTACGGCGTGACCGATATCAGGGGCGCGACCGCAGGTGCAGGGAAAGGTTTAAAATGCAGGTTTGTATCCCATTGATGTCAGACCTCCGACCAACTTCGGGCGGTTAGAAGGGCCTTGGGGTGGCAAGTTTGGGCTGCAATTGTCGTTCGGCAAATTACCTTTGCGCAGAATCCGGTAAATAACCGAAGCCTTGAATTTTGATCATGATTCTCATCGGTCGCAACCACCACGAGGCGTTGCCGACAAGTTCAGAAGTCGTGAGTCGAACCTCAGGGATTTTAACCTTCCAACGCCCCAGCCACATGAGGAACCTCTTCCTTTTTTCCCTGCTTGTTCTTTCTACTGTTCTTACCGCGCAGTCTGCAATAATCCGCGGCAACGTTTTTGACGGAGAGAGTGGCGAGCCCATCTCGTTCGGTACCGTGCAGTTGCTTGGCCCCGATGGACTAAACCGGGGCGCGAACACAGACATCGATGGGTTCTACACCTTCGGTAATTTGCCAACCGGCGACTTCAAACTGATTGCAACCTACATCGGTTACGACAGCGTTGCGGTGAACGTCAACATTGCCGTTGAAAATGAAATTGAATACAAGCGCATTAACATGCAGGCCGGAGGTGTAAAGTTGGAAACCGTAAGTGTGAGCGCACGGCGCGAGCAGGCCAGGTCAGACGTGGCTGTTTCCAAAGTTACCTTCAGCAGCGAGCAGATCATGTCGCTTCCGGCTACGGGTGGTGAACCCGATATTGCTCAGTACCTGACCGTACTTCCCGGAGTGGTGAGTACCGGAGACCAGGGCGGCCAACTCTACATCCGTGGTGGTAGCCCGGTACAGAACAAACTGCTGCTGGACGGAATGACGATCTATAATCCTTTTCACTCTATCGGCCTGTTCTCTGTCTTCGAAACAGAAGCGATTCGTTCGGCAGACGTTTACACCGGTGGCTTCAATGCAGAATACGGCGGACGTATCTCGGCCATCGTAGACATCAAGACCCGCGAAGGCAACAAAACTGATTTCGGAGGCCTGGTTTCCGCCAGCCCGTTTCAGGCTAAAGTTCTGCTGGAAGGACCAATCAAGAAGCTCGACCCGAACACTGGTGGCAGCATCAGCTATCTGCTGACTGGTAAGCGGAGCCTCCTGGCGGAAACAAGCAAAACGCTTTATGGCTATGCTGTTCAGGATAACTTCTTCAACCAGGACGACTCGTCTGAGTTGGCCGGAGAAGACATTGGCCTGCCGTACAACTACCAGGATCTCTATGGTAAGATCAGCATGGTAGGTGGTAACGGCTCCAAGTTGAACCTCTTCGGATTCAACTTCAGCGATGACTTCGAAGTACCGAACCTCGCGAAACTGGAATGGACCAACAACGGCGGTGGTGCGAGTTTCAACATCGTACCGCCCAGCAGCAACGTAGTGATCGATGGTGTTGTAAGTGCCTCGGTTTATGATGTAGCATTGCAGGAGCAATCCGGAGCACCACGGAGCAGTGAAATCTCCAACTATACTGCACAACTAACTTTCACCTACTTTGGCGGAGATACGGAACTGTCTTATGGTTTCGATTTCAATGGCCTGAACACAAAGTTCACCTTCGTCAATCCGCTTAACGTAACCTTCAATCAGGAAGACTTTACTTCGGAGCTGAATGGATTTGCCAAATACAAAAGAACGATCGGCAAACTGATCCTGGAGCCCGGATTCCGGGTGCAGTACTATGCTTCTCAGAACACCATCTCACCGGAACCGCGGCTTGGCCTGAAATTCAATGCTACAGACAAATTACGTCTGAAAGCAGCGGGTGGCTTGTACAGCCAGAACCTGATTTCTACGCAGAACGACCTTGATATTGTTAACTTCTTCAACGGTTACCTCGTTGGTCCTGAGCGTCAGTTGTTCGAATCAGATGGCGTCACCCCCGCGAGCGACAACCTGCAGAAAGCCATCCACGGTATTGCCGGTTTCGAGTACGACATCAATGAGAAGCTGACCATCAATGTAGAAGGTTACTATAAGGGCTTCACCCGTTTGATCGAGCTGAACCGCAACAAACTCAGCGCAAGCGATCCTGACTTTGTTGGTACCGAGGGTCTTGCCTACGGTGGAGACATCTCTGCAGAATACCGCTACGGTCGTGTCCTTCTGGCCGGCAACTACAGCCTTGGGTACGTTACCCGCACCGATGATATTTCTGAGTACCCAACGAGTTTTGACCGTCGTCACAACATCAATGCTTACGGTACCTACGTTTTTGGCGGAAACAACGCCTGGGAGTTTGGCTTTCGTTACAACTTCGGTTCCGCCTTCCCCTTCACCCAGACCCAGGGCTTCATCGAAGAGCCTGACCTGAGTACCCGTCCGGTACTGCCTGAGATCTTTACTGGTAACGGTAACCTGGGCGTACTGCTGAGTTCCGACCGCAACGGCGGCCGCCTGAGTGATTTCCACCGCCTCGACCTAAGCCTGAAGCGGAAGTTCGAATTCGGCGGAAGTGCACGCATGGAAGTAACGGCCAGTGTAACTAACAGCTACAATCGTGAAAATATCTTTTACGTAGACCGGGTGAGCAACGAAAGGGTCAATCAGTTGCCTGTTCTTCCTTCGCTGGGTGCCTCTTTTTACTGGTAGTAGCAAGCCTGCTATACATTTTTAGTTCCTGAGCTTGAGCGCTTTTCGTTTTACGTAGCAGAGAGTGACTGGAAACGGACCTGGTGAAATTGCGGGGACAGCTTGTACATTACGTACGGCAAAAGGCGTAAGATAAGCTGGTTTGGCAGATGCTTATCCGGCTGGCCTATTCACATCTAATTGAATTCCCTCAGTAATTTTCCGTACTTTCGCACCAAGCGAATTACCGATTCCCGACTTACTGTATGGCAAAAAGAAAAGCGAAAAACCCGAATCAGCTCGGTCTCAAAATGGGGCTGAACGACGAGCGCATCCCGAAACTATTCGGTTTGCTCCTGCTTTTTATTGCTGTGTACCTCTTTGTAGCGTTCACTTCCTATCTGTTTACCTGGAAGGTAGATCAGGACCGCGTGCTGAGGTTTAGTTGGAAACTGCTGCTGAACGACGGCCCCACGGTCGATAACTGGTTGGGGCGGTTAGGTGCCTTCCTTTCCAATTTCTACATGTATTTTCTGTTCGGGCTTCCGAGTTTTGGGATCGTCTACCTGGTCTGGCAGTTAGGCCTTAACCGTTTGCGGAGACAGAGCATCAAGCCGATGGGAGCCTTGTTCGTAAAGGTTATGCTGGCGGTGATCGGGTTTGCGGTCTTGCTTGAGTTCACGATAGGTAAAGTCTGGCAGTTTCCGGTTGGTGGAGCGGTCGGGCAGTATCTGGTCAGCCATCTTACGGGTGTGTTGGGGAGCTTTGGTGTAATTCTGCTGTTACTCGCTTTGTTTGGTTTGTACCTGGTCTTTGAGGCAAGGATCGACTTCAACGGTTCGCCCCGCCAAATCGGTAACGACATCAGAGATCATTTTTCCGAAAGAATACGCTTCCGGGGGAAGAAGAGGCCGGAACGCTTCGAGCCCAAAAAGAAAGCAGCACCAGAGCCTGTCAAAGAACCGGTTCTTGCACCTGCGTCAGCGCCCGCTAAAAAGTCTAGCCTCTCGTTGAGCCCGGGAGATGGTTCCGATTTTGAGATCGACGGGCCTCCGACGCTTTCGGACAAGGGCATTGAGCAAGTGCCCGGCGAACAGACCGAACTGCCCCTGGAATCAGTTGGGGACCTCACGCTGGTGAGCCACGATCCCCTCGCGGTTGGCGACGCCAACCTTACCATCGCGGACGGGGACGAGGGAATTGATACCAGCCTCGCCGTAACGGCGGAAAACAAAGACCACACCGAGCCGTACGACCCGACCCTGGATTTGCCGAATTATGCTCCTCCGCATATCGAGCTTCTGCTGGACCGGGAGCCCGGAAAAACAGAAGTGGACCGGTCTGAACTGGAAGCCAATAAGGACCAGATCATCGAAACCCTGCTGAATTACAAAATCGAGATCACGAAAATCCGTGCCACCATCGGGCCAACGGTGACGCTGTATGAAATCGTTCCTGCTCCCGGTGTCAGAATCTCCAAGATCAAAAACCTGGAGGACGACATCGCTCTGAGCCTCGCAGCTCTTGGTATTCGTATCATCGCTCCAATTCCCGGGCGTGGCACCATCGGTATTGAAGTGCCGAATAAGAACCCGCAGATGGTTTCCATGCGGGAAGTGATTGAGAGCGACAAGTTCAATAACGCTAAGATGGACCTGCCGCTCGCCCTGGGTAAAACCATCAAAAACGAAGTGTTGGTGGCCGATCTGGCCAAAATGCCCCACTTGCTCGTAGCGGGTGCGACCGGTCAGGGTAAATCGGTCGGTATCAACTCGATCATCATGTCGTTGCTTTACAAGAAGCACCCCAGTCAGGTGAAACTGGTAATGATTGACCCGAAGAAGGTTGAACTCTTCCCTTACGCTAAGCTGGAGAGTCACTTCCTTGCGTTTTTGCCCGGCCAGACCGAACCGATCACCACCGAGACAACCAAGGTTATTCATATCCTGAATAGCCTTTGTATAGAGATGGACCAGCGGTACGACCTGCTCAAAAAAGCATCCGCACGTAACATTAAGGAGTACAACGAGAAGTTTGTCGCCCGCCGCCTTAACCCGGAGAAAGGACACAAATTCCTGCCGTTTATAGTACTGATCATCGACGAATTTGCCGACCTGATCATGACGGCCGGTAAAGAAGTGGAAATGCCGATTGCGCGATTGGCCCAGCTTTCCCGTGCGGTAGGTATTCACCTGGTCATCGCTACGCAGCGGCCCTCGGTCAACATCATTACCGGTGTGATCAAGGCCAACTTCCCGGCGCGTATCGCATATAAGGTTACCGCCAAGGTAGATTCAAGAACCATCCTCGATGCTGGCGGAGCAGACCAGCTGATCGGAAGGGGAGATATGCTGTTGAGCAACGGAGGAGATGTTGTGCGGCTTCAGGGCGCCTTTGTCGATACGCCCGAAGTAGAGGAAGTGATCGACTTCATCGGTAACCAGCGTGGCTACGTGGAACCCTACCTGCTGCCTGAATACAACACCGACGAAGAGTTGGCGGGCTCCGGAGCCCTCTCCTATGCTGACCTTGATGATATGTTTGAGGATGCCGCCCGACTGATCATTCAGCAACAACACGGCTCTACATCGATGATCCAACGGCGCCTCAAGCTTGGTTACAACCGGGCGGGCAGAATTGTGGATCAGATGGAGCAACTGGGCATCGTAGGTCCGTCGCAAGGATCCAAACCCCGGGAG
Organism: Neolewinella aurantiaca; assembly: GCF_008014675.1. GTDB lineage: Bacteria > Bacteroidota > Bacteroidia > Chitinophagales > Saprospiraceae > Neolewinella > Neolewinella aurantiaca. The sequence continues at coordinate 40,371 of NZ_VOXD01000002.1, forward strand.
GTACTGGTGTACGATGAGCAGGAACTTACCCGCTTCATCGATGATCTCCGTAACCGCGGGTAGACCCGCTTTTTGTTCCGTAAACTTTGCTGATTCCCTTTACTCTTTGAACAGGATTTTTCCTGAAAAGAGAAGGTTTGTTTAAATATAAACAGTTTCGTTGGGTAAGAATGTTATTTAAACTGCTGAAAATGAGGTATTTGTGTTTGTGGCACGGACCTTGCTAAGAGAAGGGTAACAACAAAAACAACTTACCTATGTCTATCGCTTCATTCTTCCTTAGTTCTACCGCCAGTTTACCTACGAAAGCCAATTTAATTTTTGGAAAAGCGAACAGTGCGCAGGTTGAATCTGCTTTAAGAGCAACACCTGTTAATAAAGAAGGACGGACAGGAGACATGGTTTCTATCCTGAACTCTATAGGTGCTTTGTACAGCGTTCCCTACGTACTTTATCAGAAGGGACTCAGTTGTGCCGAGATAGCCAATCAGCTTAATTTGCCTGAGGGCACAGTCAAGAGCCGCATTTTTACCGGCCGGGTAAAGATCAAGCAAATGCTCTGCGAGCGCAAAAAACGCTAAGGCCATCCAATAAACAAGAATTAACCGGGCAGTGGATCTTCAGATTTGCTACCTCTCATTTATACACAGTAAAACTATCACATCATGTTACGCTACGCACTTATCTTTTTCGTTATTGCCATTATCGCCGCTGTCCTTGGATTCGGTGGAGTCGCTGGCTCTATGGCCGGAATTGCCCAAATCCTTTTTTACATCTTCATTGTACTGCTCGTAGTTAGCGTACTGATGAACCTGCTAAAGAAAGCATAACCCACAGAAAACGATCTCGGGCGTTGCCTGAAGATTCTACCATACAAAGCCTTTCGGTGCCTTCCGCTCAATACAAACAGCGATGGTTGCCGGAAGGCTTTTTTTATTGGTAGGCGGGCTTTACCGCGCGGCAAACGGACAATACCGATTCAACATCGTAAGTTTACACTTCAGTATGAACTTACCCCTATTTCTTGCCCGTAACGTCGCTAAAGGCGGCACTAAGTCGATCTCCCGAACCATCATTGGCATCGCGGTAGCAGCCGTTGCTATTTCAATGGCGACGATGGTGCTGGCCAGCGCACTCATTTTCGGTTTCAAGTCAGAGATTTCTGACAAAATATTTGGCTTTTGGGGGCATATCCATATCACCGCTGATGCTGCCAGCTACCGGATACTGGACAGTTACAACTATCCGATTTCCAATAAGCAGGATTTCTATCCCAGCCTGGATACTACCGGCCAGATTACCCTTGAGGCTTACAGCGGCGGCCTTGGCGAAAAGGGTGGAGAAGCAACCACAACTAAAGGTGGAATCGATCATATTCAGCAGTTCATCGTATTGCCGGGCGTTGCTTCGGTATACAAAGAAGGGGAACGGCTGCCGGTGCAGGAAGCACTGATCCTGAAAGGAATCGCAGAAGACTACGATTGGGAAAACTTCGGGCGCTACCTGATTGAAGGTGAACGTTTAGAGGTTACTCCCGACAGCACGAGCCGAGGAATCATCATCAGCAGCATCACCGCTAACCGCATGCAGGTCGGCCTGGGAGATCGGGTCGATTTCACGTTCATCGACCGGTCGCTGAAAGAACGGCCCCGCAAATTCACGGTTACGGGAATTTACAAAACGGGCCTCGAGGAATACGACCGGCAGTTTGCGCTGGTAGACATCAAACAACCGCGTGCGTTGCTTGGCTGGGAAGAAGATCAGGTCGGCGGTTTTGAGGTTACGATCGATAATCTCGATGACCTTGAAGCGATAAGCGGTTATATCCACTACCAGGTCCTGCCACAGGACCTGTACGGTGAAAGCATCAGAAAGAAAATCCATACGCTCTTCAGCTGGTTGGACATTCAGGACTATAACTGGGCGTTGATTCTTACCCTGATGGTCATCGTAGCCATTATCAATATGATGACCGCTCTGCTGATCCTCATTCTGGAGCGGACAAACATGATCGGAACCCTAAAAGCACTGGGGCAGAACAACTGGAGCATCCGGCAGATTTTCCTCTACTACGCCGCTTTTATTATCATCGTTGGGCTACTACTGGGTAATGCTATCGGCCTTGCGCTCTGCTGGGTGCAAAAAACGTTCGAACTCGTAAAGCTCGACGAAGAGTCTTACTACCTTTCCGTGGCACCGATAGATGTAGACTGGATGACCGTGATCGGGCTCAATTTGGGGACCTTCCTGATTACGCTCGTCTTTTTGGTCGTTCCGTCTTACCTGGTAACACGAATTGATCCGGTGAAAGCAATCCGGTTCAAGTAAATCAAACTGCAGGTACACTACCGCTAGAAGCGGTAACCGATGCGCCAGTTGATGCTGGGCCGGCTCGTGCCTAAGATAGACCGTCGCCCAACGAGCCGACTTCCCGGACGGAGATTTACTCCTGCGGTCAATTCAAAGTCGAAGCGCCGCCCGAGTTGGCGGCGAAGACCCCAGTGCGCGTTGGCGCTAAAGTGATCGTTGGTCGTGATGCTGGAATTGGTGTTGTAAAGGAAGAAGTCGGGACGGTACTGAGCGGTCAGACCTACAAAATTTCCGCTGTTGTTTGCCGTGTTTTGGCCACGCTCTGCCCGTTTGGCCAGGTTGTAGTAATGGCGCCCGCTCAGGCCAAATACCGGCTGCAGGCCGTAGTAATTCGGAGATACCTCCGGAGAGGAGTAACGGAACCTTTGTCGGGCACCGATTTCGAGCCGGACCGTCGATTTTGAAGATATCTTTCTTTCGTGGACCAGATGAATGGTACCAAGGTTGGCTTGCAGGCTGGTGATCGATGCTTCTGGTGTGGGAGCGATTTCTTCCTGCGCGAACAGGCAGAGTGTAAATAAAAGGGAGAGGGTGGTGAACAGGGTCTTCATGCGGGTTTCTTTTTGGATGAGGTGTATTAATGTGTCACTAAAGTAGACGTCGTTCCGTTGGCTTCCTAGCAGGAAGGTCCTCCGGAGCCAAGCTTAACGCCGGTTTAACGGAGCATTGGCCTTATCGTGAAAATATTTAAGAAACGGGCGCGGCCGCAGGTGCGGAGTGAGGCTATACGGCCAGGCTCCACAATGAAGTTTGGTAGACGCTGAAGAGCGAAGTAGCCCCCCTATGGGTAAAGGGTGTACCGACTGCGCAGCAGTCGGTAATCGGCCAGTTCTGCGGCCCATCCGGCCCGGATGGCTTCGGCGGAATCTCCGGCGATGATGCGCTGGCGGAGCTCATCGGTTCCGGCCAGGAGGTCGAAAAAATCGGGGCGGGTGAAAAACTCCACACCCTGATTGTCGAGGTCGCGGTAGGCATCGACCAGGTAATCCAACTGAAGGGCCGGACGACGGACGAGGTGAGGAGAGAGCAGAGTAAGATCGAAACCACGACAAAGCTTTCCTTCAAGTTTAGGGCTGGCACTGCCCGGGCCGGGGGTAGGGGTGAAGCGTATGTCTCCGGCGGTAAACGAAGGGTGGCCGTACAACTGAAACTGCTTATAGGTGCCACGGCCAACGGAGACGGCAGTTCCTTCGAAGAAGCACAGGCTGGGGTAGAGGTAAATGCTACGGGCGTTGGGCAGGTTGGGGGACGGCGCAACGGGGAGTTCGTAAGCGAGCTCGTGGCTGTAGTTTTGCATCGGGATTACGGTCAGCCTGGCTTGTTTCCCTTCCGGAAGCCAGCCTTCACCGTTCACCATTCTGGCGAATTCACCTACCGTAAGGCCGTGAGCAACGGGAATGGGAGCAATGCCCACAAAACTGCTGAACTCCGGTTTCAGGACAGGCCCGTCGATCAGGTGGCCGTTCGGGTTAGGGCGGTCCAGCACCATCACCTCTTTATTGTGGGTAGCGGCGGCTTCCATTACGTAGAAAAGAGTGGAAATGTAGGTGTAGAAGCGCGCACCTACGTCCTGAATGTCGAAGACGATTACGTCGATGTTGGCCAGGTCCTGAGCGGAGGGTTTTTTGTTCTTGCCGTAGAGCGACTTAATGGGCAGGCCGGATTGTTGGTCGATGCCGTCTTTTATGGTGGCTCCGGCGTCGGCTGCGCCCCGGAAACCGTGCTCAGGAGCAAATATCTTCTTCAGGTCCAGGCCGAGGCGCTGGAGACTGTCGACAAGGTGAACGTCTCCGATGGTCGAGGTTTGGTTGACTACCAGAGCGACACGTTTCCTGTTAAGTCGGGGGACGTAAGACTTTGTGTGGAAGGCAGCGGGACGAGCCTCGCGGAACTCGGAAGGAGCAGTATTCAAATCGCTTTGCTCTTCGATACGTTCGCTTTGCACCTGCGTTCTCGCCGTATCCGAAACGGTGTTGTTGCTACAATTTGAGGTAAATAAAATTAGAAAAACAGAAATTATTAGTACCTTGGCCATTGCATTAGTAATTTAGTGGGGGATTTGTCGATTGAAACGGGATTCAGCCCCGGCTCACTCGCCTGGTTATACCTTCTCTTCCTGCGGGGAGCACAGATTTTCACTCAAGACATGAAGCAGAAAGAATACGCGATTATAGACGTAGAAACAACGGGAGGCAAAGCCAGCCGTTGTCGTATAACCGAAATCGGTATTGTGATCTTCGACGGCGAAAAGGTAATCGAAACTTACGAAACCCTGATCAACCCCGAAACCTGGATTCCTGCCGGAATCGTGGAACTAACGGGAATCACTCAGGAAATGGTGAAGAGCGCTCCTAAGTTCGAAGAAGTAGCCAAACGGATCATCGAATTAACCGAAGACCGGATTTTTGTTGCCCACAACAGCCGTTTCGACTACGATTTCGTGAAGGAGGAGTTCCGGCGTTTGGGGTACACTTTTACCCGCAAACAACTCTGTACCGTACGGCTGACCCGTAAGACCTATCCTGGTCTTAAGTCCTACAGTCTTGGTAATCTGGTGAAGCATTTCGGTATCCGGCTGGATAACCATCACCGTGCGCTTGCGGACGCAACGGCCACTACGGAACTGTTGAAATTCTGCCTTGCTGGCCCGGAATCCGACACAGACGTTCAGACGCTGGTAAACCGTGGCATCTCGGCAACGAGGCTTCCTCAGAACATGAAACTGGACCAGATCATGGGCCTGCCCGAGGAGTGTGGCGTTTATTACTTCCACGATAAGGACGGGAAAGTGATCTACGTCGGCAAGAGTGTAAACATCCGCAGCCGGGTCTCTCAGCACTTCAACGACCGGACGAGCAAAGGAGCTCTGATCGCCCGTACGGTTGCGGATATCACGTATGAACTCACCGGCTCAGAGCTGGTGGCGCTTTTGCACGAGAGCGAGGAGATAAAGCGTTTGCAGCCAAGCATCAACCGGGCGCAACGACGGAATAAGTTTGCTTACGTCATTATCTCGAAGCTGAACGAAAAGGGCTACCGGTGTTTCGACATCGTGAAAAACACCGCTCAGGTGAGAAAGGAGGAGGATGTGATAAGTGAGTTTCCCACGCTAACGCGCGCTAAGGGGCGACTCAACTTTGTCCGGAAACACCTCGATCTTTGCGGCATCTTCACCAAGCAAAACTCAGGGAAGATTTGCTTTTACTATCACTTGAAACAGTGCCGGGGTGCCTGTTGTAACGAAGAGTCTCCCGAAGACTACAATATGCGGGCGGAGGAAGCCCGGCTGCACCTTCGTAATGTATTCGATTACGATTTTCTGCTCTTTGATCGTGGGCGAACCCACGATGAAGAAGCCGTGATCTTAGTTCAGGAAGGAAAGTACAGAGGCTATGGCTACGTTTCCAAAACTGAATCGCTGGGAGTTGAAGAAATTGTAGACCGGGTAAAATGGCTGGAATCTCATCCGGATACTGCCCGGATTATTCAACGCTATGTGTCCGATAAAGGAGGGCGGATGGTTGATCTTGCAACCGGCAAGCGTAAAAGTCTGGTGTAGCTCCGGCGGGAGCTTGTTTACCGGCGAATGGCTTCTACCGGGTCGAGGCCGGCTGCTTTTTTGGCGGGGTAGGTCCCAAAAACTACGCCAATCAGTAAGGCTACCACAGAGACCACAAGGATGGTGTTGAAGGAAAAGACTACCCGGAACTCCAGCTCGTCTACGATCATATTAAGGATGGGGGCTGCAATGAAGGCTACGGCCATCCCGAGCAAAACGCCGAAAAAACTGCCGATGGCCGAAATCGCGATCGACTCGGACAGGAACTGACCGATTATGTCACGGCGGTTCGCTCCAACGGCCTTCCGAACGCCGATTTCAGGAGTGCGTTCTGCAATCGACATCAGGAGAACATTCATAACCCCAACGCCTCCTACCACTACGGCGATACCAATGATGAAGCCCATCACCCAGCGGAATACAGAGATTCCCTGAGCAAGCTGTTCGAGATAGCCCGTGTAGGTCGAGGTCTCTACCGGTTTGTCGATGGCCGGATAGCGATTCCGGAACCATGCATTGGTGAATTCTTCGGCGTCGAGTACATCGTTGACGTCGGCGAGGGCGATGTTCAGAACAGGATCAGGTGTTGGAGCTTTCGTCATGCCGGCCATTGCGGCCAGGGGGAATGCAATGCTGAAATTCTCTTCATCGTCGGATTTGATAATTCCTGCGATTTCCAGCGAATCGCCAAAAAAGTGGAGGTGTTGACCGATGGCGTCGGCCGTTGTGCCGTCTTTTCCCACCACGCGACGGGCTACGTTCTCGGAAGCTAGCAGAAGGCGCGCGCCACTGGTTACCTCATTGTCGGAAATCAAGCGCCCGTGTAAGAGCGCACTGTCCGGTAGCGGATTGAGGACGGGGAGGCTAAACGCCTGGATGCGTAAACCGATTTTAGTGCTGTCTGGTGTATAACCGACGGAAGAAGTATTGAAGGTGAGCTGGCCTTCAGCCTTATAGGGAAGACTGTCGAGAAGTTGGTCGACGATAGCAGCATCGAGCCGAACTGCGGTGTCTCTTTCGGTATAAATCCCATCGATTCTGGTACCGGTGTTTGCTTTTACGACCAGGTTTTCCAGCGAACTCTTTTCGGCGATCATTTCCTTCGCGTAGAGTTCCAAACCATCAATCATTGACAGCATTGCGACAAGAGCGCCTACCCCGATGATGATGCCGAGTACAGAGAGGAAGGTCTGGAAAAAGTTAGTACGTAGATTGCTGAAGACGTCGGAGAAGGCGGAGAACATGGCGCGGTTTTACGGGGCCGGGAAGCCCGTGATGGAATCAACAGGCACAAACTGACGTACAGGGCGCTTTAAAACTACTTTTTTCGATGGACGGCATATGTTCTCCGACTTAAACCTTTCCGGTTCGCTCAGCAGAAACGGTCATGGTGGCAGCGGATACTATTCAACAGGTATCGAATGCGAGACGTTCCGTCGGGACTGCTTGCCGGGGCGCTACATTTGTACGAAACAAGGAACTCATGCGCTCAGTAATCTTATTTTCGTGCTTTATTCTTTTTGCTTTTTCTGCCACCGGACAAACGGAATTACGATACGTCTGGGCAAAATCAGGGCTGACCTTACGGGCAGAGGGGAGGGCCGGGGCAGAAAAAACAGGGGTTATCCCTTACGGAGCTGCCGTTCGGTTGACGGGAGAGGAAGGCGAGCATGCAGAGGTTGAGGTATTGCGTGCCTTGTCGATCGGCCCTGAAGTGCAATCTAAACCGTGGTCAATGTCGGCCAACTACCTGGAAGTGGAATGGAATGGAGAAAAGGGCTGGATGTACGGAGGGTACCTTGTCCGTTTCCTGGTGCCTCAGCGAAAGAGCCCGTCTGTCGAGGAATGGCTCGAAGATATCGGTGGCACTCCGGATACGTTGTTGAACGATGTCCGGTTACCTGATTTTGGCGGTTACCAGAGTCTCTATCGTTACCGCAACGGCATCAGCAGGACGGAAGAAAGAGGAGAAGGATGGGGTGCAACGACTATCGTTATTCCACTGACCAGCTTGAGCCATGGTTACCTGATTGCTGATGAGTTCTATCAGCTGTCCGGAGCCATGGAGGAGTATAGGAATGAGGAGAACATCGGGATAGATCCGGCGGTGTTGAGCAGTAAAGGCGATGACCACCTCTTGTTTGAAGACGAGTTAGGACGTATTGAGATTCGCCGGATAGGAGCTGTTCTGGTGATCACTTCGGAGGGTGGGTGTTGACGAGTCCCCGCTTTTTAACCAGCACTTTTACCGGAGTCGGGAAGAGGAGTATAGAGCATTGCCCGGTGCGGAATGCCGTCCTCGTCGTAAACGTCGCCGATTCCTTTAAAACCGATACTACCGTAATATTTATCCAGGTGAGCCTGGGCACTTATTTTAACGGTTTGTGCTCCGTAGTAACGAAACAAAACCCGCAATGACTCCTGCATTAATGGTCGGCCCAAACCGGTACCACGGGCAAAAGGGGCCGTAATTACCCTGCCGATGCTGGCGTAGTCATCGTAAGAGATACCTTTTTCCAGAATCCGCGTGTAGGCGGCCAGGCGGCCGTCTTCCGTGAGGCCAAGAAGGTGAATGGCTTGTTGGTCTTTATCGTCGAGGTCCTGATAGACGCAGTTCTGCTCAACTACAAATACCTCGGCGCGGAGGCGAAGGAGTTGGTAGAGTTGACTGGTGGTCAGGTTTTGGAAATGGACCGGTAGGTAGGTTAACTGCATGGGGAATTGTTTGGGCGGCGCGGACGCAGGTGCAAAGTAAGGTTGAAGAAGCATTGTCGCTGAAATAGGGGAGGGAATCGTTGTAATATTTTTTAATTTAAAACTTTATGTTTATAATTGTGATGGATTTAAACAGCAGGATTAAAACAACAACAAATGGCCCGTTCTAAAGCCTATTTATTTGAAGACGATGAGCAGTTAGGAAGTCAGCTTAGTATGGCACTTGCGCATCCGGCACGCTTCCGGATGATGCAAAGATTAATCCGTGGTGGCTCAATGTGTTACCTTGATCTGATCGCCGACATTCCCCTGGCGGAGTCTTCGGTAAATTGCCACCTCAAAATCATCAAACGATTGGATTTCGTGCGTCCGGCAAGCTTGCCGGACGGGACGACAGGGTATCGACTGAACACTGAACTGTACAATGATTGTATTTTGGCGACCCGCAGATTATTGCGCAAAGACAGCCGGGTCGTTCGTATGGTGCCGGAAGAGGATGCTTCTATTGTTTAATCTCAACTCGGATATATCGACATGTCGACTTATCGACATGTCAACAAGTCGACAAATCAAAAAATGGCCAAAACAAAAACAACCTTCTTCTGCCGCTCCTGCGGAGCGGAATCCCCCAAATGGATGGGCCAGTGCCAGTCCTGTAAGGAATGGAATACTCTCGTCGAAGAAAAAATAGTCAAGACTAAAAACGAGCGCCTCGATTCCAAAACCGATTGGCGCTCGGTAAACGCATCACCACCCGGCGGCGCTACGCTCGCCGCTATGGTGGGCAAAGGCCCCCGGCCAATCCAACTGGAAAATGTAGTGGCCGGAGATGTGAAACGTCTCGAATCGCCTGATCGGGAGCTCAACCGCGTACTTGGCGGTGGCATCGTCCCCGGCAGTATCGTTCTTTTTGGCGGACAACCCGGAATCGGTAAATCCACCCTGCTTCTGCAACTGGCCCTCAAACTCGGCCGTAAGGTTCTCTACGTCTCCGGCGAGGAATCCGAACAACAGATCAAAATGCGGGCCGATCGCCTCGGCGGAGACAAACGCCAGTGTTACCTCCTCACCGAAACCAACACGAGCAAACTACTCCAACACGCCGCCGACATAAAGCCGGAACTTCTCATCATCGACTCGATTCAAACCCTCGCCAGCCCCCACGTAGACAGTATGGCTGGTACGGTTAGCCAGGTGAGAGAATGCGCCTCGGAGCTTCAGCGCTTTGCCAAGGAGTCGGGGATCCCTACTTTCCTGATCGGGCACATTACCAAAGAAGGCTCCATCGCCGGTCCAAAACTTCTGGAACACATCGTCGATGCCGTCCTTCAGTTCGAAGGCGACCGCAACTACACCTACCGAATCCTCCGTACCTTAAAGAACCGTTTCGGCTCTACCGACGAACTGGGCATCTATCAAATGGAAACTACCGGCCTCCGCGAAGTATCTAATCCCAGCGAGTTGCTTCTCTCCGAACGGGATGAAGACCTGTCCGGATCTGCCGTTTGCGCCACCGTGGAGGGGATGCGGCCAATGCTGGTCGAGGTACAAGGCCTCGTCAGCGCAGCTGTCTACGGAAACCCCCAACGAACGTCTACGGGCTACGATGCCAAACGACTGAACATGCTGCTGGCCGTGCTCGAGAAAAGAGCCGGGTTGCCACTGGGTAATCAGGACGTTTTCCTCAACATCGCTGGTGGCCTCAAGGTCGACGACCCGGCCATCGATCTGTCCATCATTTCAGCTTTACTCTCTAGTGCAATGGATGTCACGGTGCCGCCCGATGTCTGCTTCGCCGGTGAAGTTGGTCTCAGCGGAGAAATTCGCGCCGTAACCCGCATCGAACAACGGATTCAGGAGTCCGACCGGCTCGGCTTCAAACGTATTTATGTCTCGAAGTACAACACCAAAGGCCTTGACCCTGATCGGTACGGCATCCGGATCATTACCCTCGCTACGGTACGGGAGCTGTACGAAGCCCTCTTCGCCTGATGCATGGATAATGGGGCTCTACTCGAAATTCCCTGCGTCCACAACTTCCATTACGTAAACTTCCCAACCCCTGCCTTCCGGTTTCAGGGCGCGGAACTGGGTGCTCGAAGAGGTAGTGAAGTAAATGAATTGTTCTACCTGCCGTCCGGTTCCACTCATAAAACGGACGCCGTTCTGCCCATCTCGGGGGTAGTAGCGATCACGGCCGTTTTCAAATCGAAGCGGGTGCTTTTCGGCAACGAAGCCAAGTATCTCAACCTCTTCGTCGTCCAGGCGTCGCTCTTCGAAGTAGCTCCAACGGTTGCGCTCGATCTGGGCGTAGAAATGAAGCGGTTCTCCTCCGCTGACCGGAACAATTTCCATTTGGCGGGCTTGAGAGATGTGCTCGTCGTCCCAGTCGATCTGGGCCGAACGCCCCATTCGGTAAGGCTTACCTGAATACTTCACTGGTTCGCCTTGCTGCAGGCGATAGAACGGAAATACAAAGTCGTGCTCTGACCCTTGTAGTGGCCGGGCGATACGGCTGCCGGGAGTCAGCGTTACGTCCCAGTCTTCTTCACGGGGGAGCTGCGGTGAGCCAGACTCATTACGGCGCTCTTCTGCTTCAAGCCGTGCCGCAGCTTCCTCCATCTTATTGGTAATACTTTTAGGTAGCCACTTTTTTATGGGCTCCAGCTTATTCATTTGCTCTCTTAATTCATTGAGGTCGAGGCCTTCAAAATTACCGTGGCCCTTGAGGTCTAAACTGGTGTCGTTCGTGATGTCCAGGTAAGCCTCAATAGTCCGTTCCAGGTCAAGAAGGAGCGCTTTGTCGGGCTCAGCATCGATCAGCTTCACTTCAGTACCTGTATCTAGCCTGGCCATCAACTTGTAGGTTGACTGCTTGTTTTGCGACACATTGCTTTTAGCAACGAATAACTGCACCAGCGCCCGCGCCGGAACGTTCTTGTCTTTCGCAAACGGCCAGGGGACCGGACCATTCTTTATCAGTAACTTCTGCCGGTCAACGGTGATTATGGTCTTGTTGATAAACCGGGTAAGCGTCCACCAGGTAATGAATAAACCTGCAATAACGTGGAATACAACAAAAAATCCCGCTCCGGCAAAGAGAGTGAATAAACAGATTCCGTTCCAAATGATGCAGAAAAAAAGGAGAAACCACATCACCGGAGTACGCCATGAATAGGATATGAGTAACTCTCCGGAGCCGCGTTCAATATTGAGTTTGGAGGACATGGGTTTAAGTTAAATGTCCGGCTAAATTAAACTCTTTCTTCCAATGTATTGACGTTCTCCGGAAAATTGAATCCATTGCGGTTAATCCTCGAAAACCGGTGACGAGGCACAAGGTAGCGGCCGTCAGGTATCACATTTCTTGTAATTTTCCAGTCTGGCCTATGCCCTATACACTCGGGTTAGGCCACTGTTTCTGTACTTCTTCCAAATCGTTTAGCACCTCGTCGGTCAGCATAAGGTCGACACTGTCGATATTAGTTTTAAGCTGATCCAGACTGGTGGCACCGAAGATGTTACTGTGATTGAAATCCTGATCGTTAACAAAGGCCAACGACATTTGAGTCATGTTCAGGCCGTGCTTTTTAGCGACGGCCGCGTAGGCCTCCGTAGCCGCTAGCGCATTGTCGTTGCCGTAGCGGGTGTATTGCGGGAAGATGTTCAGCCGCGCACCTGGGCGCGCCGTTCCGTCCAGGTATTTGCCCGTCAGGCGGCCCATGCCGAGGGGGCTGTAAGGAAAACCCGCGATGTTCTCCCGGAGACAAACTTCCGCCAGGCCGACTTCGAAGCCACGGGACAGTAAACTGTAAGGGTTTTGAATGCTTACGGGGCGGGGGAGGCCGTTTGCGTCGGCAAGCTGGAGAATACGCATCAGGCCCCAGGGCGTTTCGTTGCTCACGCCCCAATGTTTGATGGTGCCGGCTTTGATCAGGCTGTCCATTTTCGTGAGAATATCAAGGAAGTTGTCCTCCCACTGATCGTTTTTGATGGACTGCACTCCGCGTTTGCCGAAGAAATTTACTTTTCGCTCCGGCCAGTGTAGCTGGTAGAGGTCCAGATAGTCTGTTTGCAGACGGTCCAGGCTCTGGCCCAATGCCTCGTCTATTTGAGACGGGCTGAAACCAAGATTACCGTTACGGATATGTTTTGCAAATTCTGCCGGCCCCGCAACCTTGCTGGCCAGAAAAATATCCTTCCTTTTTCCTGTAGCTCTAAACCAGGTGCCAATGATGCTTTCCGTCTTACCCCAGGTTTCGGGCTTACTCGGGATGGCGTAAAGTTCGGCGGTATCGAAAGCATTTATGCCCCGCTCTACCGCATAATCCATTTGGGCGTGGCCCTCGGCTTCGGTGTTTTGCTTTCCCCAGGTCATGGTGCCCAGGGTTACTTTAGAAATGTCGAAGTTGGTGGTTCCGAATTTATTGTACCGCATCAGGTTTTGCTCGTTTGTGGTTGACAATGCTGTCGTTGGAGGGTACCCGTGGACGGGAACAATGTTCAATCCTCCCGACTTTTTTTCCGCTTCTCACACATATGGAGGCGGCGCAGACGCAGGTGCAAACAACGTTTTACAAACCAACGCTGCTAAAGCTACCTGTGCTTTTTAACCTTCCCCCGGCACCTGCGTTCCCGCCCCTGAAAGCCCTTAGTCTGTGGCTATATTTGTTAGGGTAGGATGCGGATTTATTTCCAGCAATTGACCTTCAGAGAAAAAAAGTTTTCTTTTTTTCTCTGAACTGCAACTTTCGTCCGGAGCTATGGCATTTACCCCATGAAACAACATCAACCGTAAACCATGCCCTCACTCAGTTCGCCTGAGAAAAGGGCATAGCCGGGAGGCGGATATCCGTGAAACTCCGTCAAGCCGGCACAAACCCCCGAAAGGGGCAATCTATGGCACTCGATAACCGCGAGCGTATCTTCAAACTGGAAATGCAGGAGCACTACCAGATCGTTTACAACTTCCTCTACCGAATGTGTGGTAATGGTGCCGACGCGGCTGACCTTACCCAGGAAACATTCGTGCGGGCTTATGTGAAAATCGATCAGTACGAATCCGGAACCAACGCCCGGGCATGGCTATTTCGCCTCGCCAAAAACCTGTTCATTAACGACTACCGTAAAAAGTCACGTCGTGGTGAAAGGGAACTTGATGAGCGCGTAGCTTACAACCAGCGCGATGAAACGCACTCAATGGCCGGATTTACCGACCTCCGCATCGCCGGTGCCATGGAATCGGACTTCTCCGACGAGATCGTCAAAGCAATGGCCTTGCTCAAAGACAACAACCGGGCCATTATCATCATGGCGGATCTCTACGACTTCAGCGAAAAAGAAATCGCCAAGGCGATGGACCTCAAACTGAATACTGTAAAGTCCACCATCCGTCGTGCCCGCCTGGCACTCATCAAATGCCTGTCCGCTTACGCTGAAGACACCTACGGGATTGTCAACACGCGAAACCTGGGGGCATAATTACGCAACCACCCAATGCCACCCCGCGAACCAGCTTCACGGGGTGGCATTTTTAACTTTATAACTTCTAATTTCTTCATTCAAGTCATCAAAAAATGTCATTTTCAAACAGTCGTAAGTCAAACCAGAATCGGAACCACCAACTCCCAGAGGTCGCCGACAGACAACCCGCAGGGCCGACAGGAGAATGTCTTGACCTATCCATAGACCCGAATACCGAAGAAATTAAAAACCTCGACGCTTATCAGGTTTTCCTGAAGCGTAACCTCAAACCTCTCGCTGCCCCCGTTGACTTATTGGCCAACATTCAGGCGAGGTTAGCAGAAATCGACGCGCAAAAAGCGTAACGCACGCAGCCTGAAATCCAGGCGCCACCCTACTGAGGGTCGGAAAAAAGATGCGAAATCCGACAACCTTTTTTTGCTGGTTTTTATTAGGATAAAAACTGTCCTGATATGGATGCCCTACGCCAATCCACGTTCAATAATGTGCCTAATTTGGTTTACGTGTCCGACGATAAGCCCGGTTGGACACGAAGACGTTGCGGGCGCGGATTCAGCTACTTCCGGGAAGACGGATCACGGATCAGAGACAAACTCATCCGCGACCGCCTCAAGGCACTCGCTATCCCTCCCGCATGGAGGGAAGTGTGGATTTGCCCCCTCGAAAACGGACACCTGCTCAGTACCGGCAGGGACGATGCAGATCGTAAACAGTACCGTTACCATCCCGACTGGATGGCCTACCAGCAATTGAATAAATTCAGCCAACTGGTCGGGTTTGCGGAGTTGCTTCCTGCCGCCCGGCAGGGAATCCGGACCATCATCACCGACCGGAGCCAGCAATGGAGCCACCGCCGGGTCTCGGCTATCGCCGTAGCCCTCCTGGACGAAACCGGGATGCGCGTTGGCAACGCCTCCTATCAACGAAAGAACGGAACCACCGGCCTGACCACCCTGCGCCGCAAACACGTCGAAACCGATGAGGATGGTCTCCACTTCGATTATACCGGAAAGAGTAACATCGAACGCTCGGTCGATCTCGCTGATAAAACCCTGGTACGGCTGGTGCACAATATGAGTGAACTACCGGGCTATAAAATTTTCCGCTACCGGGATGCAGATGGCAAGATGAAAGACCTCGACAGCCGGGATGTGAACGAAATGATCAAAGAGCTGGTCGGACCAGATTTTAGCAGTAAGTTCTTTCGTACCTGGGCAGCAACTTCTTCTGCAGTACGGGAATACTGGGAGCTCCGGGAAGAAAACGGCGGTAAAGTACCTGAAAGGCCGGACCTTAGGGTAACTGAACGGGTAGCCGAATTTCTGGGGAATACGGTCTCTGTTTGCCGCAAATACTACATCCATCCGGCGGTGATGGCGGCCATCATCGATGGCAACGTTCCTGGTCCGGAATCGGTCAGTTCAAAAGACGAAGAGCGTTTCTCAGGGGAGTTTGACCTGGAAGAAATTATTGCCTTCTCCCTGTGCTCCGCGAAGTAGCGCGGCCGGGCACAGCCCGGCTTCTGATGCTACGGTATGCACTTGACTTGGATGGGTCCAGACGCGACATCGACTGGATCACAGCGTTCTGCTCTACCGCGGTAGCTCCCTTGTAAATCTCAATTATTTCGTCACGCTTTGCATCGACAAAAGCCTGAGCGTAGACTGTTTGCGGGTAGGCCTGATTGGCCTTCTGGGCGTCTTCGATGGCAAGGGTCACGTTATTGCGCCCGGCAACCAGGTCCTGGCTCATCAGGTCAAGTCCCGTCCGGTGATAAGCGTAATAAGCCCGGCGCAGCGGCAGCATTCGGGGGCTGGTGATGTTCTCCAGCAGGAAGTAACGGTTGCGCTGCTTACCGTTCGCACTCCAGCCGTTGTTGGTGTCGTTGGTGATATTGGTGGGCAGGCGGTTGTAAAGCTCCTGGGCTTTTTGGAAAAAAGCGTCTCCGCCCAGCGGGCTGAAGCTATCGTAGTCGAGGCCCAGAATGATGTAGCTGTAAAAAGCGAAAACAGACCCGAGGTCACTCAGGTAGTTCTGGTCGGAGTACTGTATTCCTTCGCCCTGACTGTAGCTGAACTCCACAAATTTATCGAGAGTGTTCAGGATCGGAGTCTTTTCACCGGTGTTGTAAACCGGGCGCAGGCTCTGGATGGCAACCGTCGCTTTGTAGGCGTCGGGGATAGCCACCTGGGCGCCGTCTCCTTTGGCGGATTTTTCGGTCTGCTCGCTGATCGTGAAGAATAAAGTAGCTTCGATGCGCTCCTCGGGCTCAAACCGGTCTTCGGTCCATACCTGGTTGTTGAGGAAGGTGATCAGGTCTTTTTCTAGTGCGTTGAAAACCCGCTTGTCGGTTTGTAAAATCTGATCGGTGTTCATATTGATCGTCCATAGAATTTCACTCTGGGCGCTGACGCAGGTGCAAAGGAAGAGGACGAAGGAGCAAAGTAGGGAGAAATGTTTATTCATGTCGGTTGTCAATTATCGGTTGCGAGCAGCGGGTTGTGAAGTCTTTTGTCAATTACAGACCAGGCCAACCGGTTACTCATAACTCTTGCACCAGCGCATCTAAAATGTCGTGCGCTACGGCGGCCTTAGTTTTTAACTCAAAGTCGGTCACCTTATTGTTTGTTACCAACTGAATCTTGTTGGTTGTGTGGCCAAAGGCTGCCCCTTTATCGTTGGGGGAGTTCAGCACGATAAAGTCGAAATTTTTCCTTTTCAACTTGCCTCTGGCGTTTTCAAGGCCGTTTTCGGTCTCGAGCGCAAAGCCGACGAGTCTCTGGTGTGGTTTTTTCTCCTGCCCGAGCTCAGCAGCGATGTCTGGGTTGCGGACGAGTTTTACCGTCAGCGGACCATCCTTTTTCTTGATCTTGCCCGCTTCGGTCCGTGAGGGGCGGTAGTCTGCTACCGCAGCCGCGAGGATCGCGGCATCAGCCTGCCGCCATTTCAGGACCGATACGGCGTGCATCTCGCGGGCAGACCGGACGTTATGGATGGTTATGCCATTTTGGTCCGTAGTCAGCTTGGTAGGGCCCAATACGAGGTCGACTCTGGCACCGCGTGCTGCTGCGGCTTCGGCCAACGCGATGCCCATCCGGCCCGTACTGCGGTTGCCGAGGTAGCGCACCGGGTCGAGGTCTTCGTAGGTGGGGCCGGCTGTTATGAGAATTGCTTTGCCGGCAAGGTCTTGCACCGCAATGGTGGCCGGAGGTGTCCCGCCCTGCTCACCGTTAACATTCTTTGCATCCTGCGGTCGCGCCTCTCCTGAATTTGGTTGCCCGGCCAGAAAATCACTCAGGGTTTTGATGATCTCGTCGGGCTCGGCCAGGCGGCCGGCTCCGGAAAGACCGGAGGCCAACTCTCCCGTACCTACATCGATCAGGTGGTTGCCGTAGCTGGTGAGGAGCTGCACGTTGCGTTGGGTGGCGGGGTGGGCCCACATGTCGAGGTCCATTGCCGGAGCAAAAAAGACCGGGCACCGGGCCGAGAGGTAGACGGCTACAATTGCGCTGTCACAAATGCCGTTGGCCATCTTCCCCAGTGTCGTCGCTGTAGCCGGGGCTACCAGCATTGCATCCGCCCATAAACCGAGTTCAACATGGTTGTTCCAGCTGCTGCCATCGTGCACGGAAGAGGTGACTTCGTGCTTTGAGAGGGTAGCCATAGTCAGGGGCGAAATGAAGTCTGTCGCCGCCCTGGTCATCAATACCCGTACTTCGGCGCCCTGTTTCACCAGCCCGCGAACGATGAGGGCTGCCTTGTAGGCAGCGATTGAACCTGATACGCCAAGGATGATTTTTTTTCCTTCTAAAGACATAGGGGACGGTTGACGGGCGTGGTGCCGGAGCGTAAAGCAAAAGGCAATGGTAGTGCCCTTAAAAACGAGAAACCAGGAGCCGGTTACACCTGCTCCCAGTTTCTGACTTCTGGTTTTTTGTTCGGTTTATACCTCCTCTTCTTCGCGGGCAGCGTTGTAGCGGTGGTACAGCTCGTCGTCAAGGTATTCGCGCATAGCGATCAGTACCGGATTGGGGAGCTTTTCGTAAAACTTGGAGATTTCGATCTGCTCCTTGTTCTCAACTACTTCCTCGATGGTGTCGGTCACTTCAGCAAACTCTTCGAGTTTCTGGTCGAGCTCGTGTTTGAGGTCGACAGCGAGCTGACGGGCGCGGCGGCTGACAATGGCGAGGGTTTCGTAGATGTTACCCGTGTCTTTCACTACATTCTGGATGTCGCGGGCACTAACGTCGGGACTAAGGCCTTGAGCCCGTGCTTTGATATCTGACATTTTCGAGTTCTTTTAGTTTGGCTTGAGATTTTGTGAGGATGTCCTGAAGCTCGTCACGGTATTCGCTCGTGTCGTAGCGTTCCAGGAAGGAGTTGGTGAGATCGACCGCTTTTTCGAAACGCTCCTGTTGGCGGGTTACGTAGCTTTGGCGGGCGTACTCGTATTGGCTTTTGGCCATGAGGAAACGAATCTCCTCGGCACGGGCGGTTTCGGGATAGTCTTTCAGGACATTCTCGAAACTTCGCTGTGCAGATTCAAAACGCGAAAGGTCTACGTAGAGTTTCGCGGATTCGAAATCCTTCTTTTCCATTTTGGCCCGCATTTCGTCGATGAGCAGGTTTGCTTCCGATACGCGCTCACTATTGGGGTAGCGGTTGGCGAATTCTTCGAAGCCCTCGATGGCTTTAACGCTGTAGCTTTGATCGAGGCGGTAAACGGGGCTGAGCTCGTAGTTGGAGTAGGCAGCCATGAAGTCGGCCTCTTCCTTCAGCGGGGAGCCACCGTATGTGGTGGCAAAATTTTTGAAGTAGTAGCTGGCCAGTACGTACTGCCTGGTGTAGTAGTAGGTGTAGGCGTAGCGGTAGGCAATTTCTTCAGCTTCAGCCTTGCCACGGTAAGGGCCAATGGTAAGCTCGTAGAGCGTCTGTGCCCGCTGGTATTCACCCTGTTCGTAGTAGTCGCCGGCTTTAGCTAACCACAGCGCAGGGTCTCCGCTGGTACGGACAGACTCAAATTCCGACTTACAGCCAAAGGCGATAAGGGCAACAAAGAGGAGGGATAGAAAGTGGCTGAATTTCATATAGCACGCAAAGGTAAGGAAAATTAGTAAGTTGGTTCTTTTGTTTGTCGTTCGTGTGGGCGGGGGAGAAGGGATAAAAACTGTTTCAGCTCACAGGAGAGCCAACTTGCAGTATTTTGGCATGTGATGTCCCGCCGGGGGCGGAGAGTGAAAGGGCTTTTCCGCTGGCGTTTCAGGCAGGAGCCCCAACCCGTGTTCTGAGGATTTCAGGGTATGATAATGGGGTAGCACCGTAAAGAGGAGTAAAAGCACGGAAAGGTTGTAGAAGTAAACCATTACCTTGCACCCTGCGAACTAAAGTATCTGGCACCAATTCCATCTCCACCGCGCATCGATGAACTTCGGATGTTTTACAACACCACCATCCGCCCCGAGCTGTACCGGCTCGAACGGATGCGCCTGCGCCTGGTCCGCGGAATATTTGCGTCCGTTTTGGCGGTAGTGCTTTTGCTCATCAGTTTTGTCGTTTTCGACCTGGGCTTCCTGATTTTCCTGCTGGCGATGCCGATCGTTTTTTACATGGGGGCATTGTACTACCGTATTGAAAAATTTCGCCAGGCCTTCAAACCGGCGATCATGACGCTGCTGATGGAGTTCCTCAATGATGCGCCTAATTACCGGTCACTGACCTATGACCCGAAACACCCGATCGGCCGTGACCGGTTTGAACGCAGTGGCCTGTTTCGTCCCTCGCCGGATGCTTACCACGCCGAGGACTACATAAAAGGCCTTGTGGGCGAAATGGCCTTCGAGATGGGCGAGGCCTATGTCCGGGAAATCAGCGCGGCAAGCAACCGGCTGGAGGTGGTGTTCAGCGGCCTGTTCGTCCATGCTATTTTCAACGAGCCGACCACAGGGCAGATCGCCGTTTGGCCCCGCAGGAACATTCGTCGCCTCAAGCGGGCGGTAGATGCTTATGTATCGGACAGCGGCATCAACGCCGATATTGAGGTGATGAACCCGGGCTTCCGCGAGGAATTTACCGTTTACGCAAAGCCGGGAACCCACGTGGCGGGCATCCTGACTCCGCCAATGCAGGATGCTCTGCTGGAGTTTGCCCGCGACCAGGACCAGGATCTTTTCTTTGCTGTCCACAACCAAGACCTGTTTATCGGGGTGGCGCACGATTATGATATGCTGGAACCGAGGTTCTTTAAGTCTAACCTCAGTTTTGCCCTTATCCGTAAATTTTACGCCGATATCACGCTCATGCTCGGCGTGATTTCCGATTTTGACCAGACGCACTAAGTTTTGTATTTTCTGTAGGAAACTTCTTCAATGTCTTCAGACATTAAACGAAAAAAACAACCTAAAACCCTTACAGCTATGGAATTTGATGACCTTCTTGACGACAACCTCTCCACCGAAAGCCGCTACGCTGCGCTGGCGGACGCAAGCAAGGGTAAGCGATTCTGGAACTACCTCATTGACCAGACATGCATGATGGTAATCGGTTTTTTGGCGGGGATAGCAATTGCGCTGGCAGATCCATACGGAAATGAAACCTGGCTGCTGAACAGCGGAGCCATCGGCAACTACCTGTTTGGTGCCTTCATTGCGCTTGTGTACTACCCGCTTACGGAGGGCTTGTTGGGCGGTAAGTCCATCGGGAAACTTTTGACCGGTACCCGTGCTGTCCGTCAGGATGGAACAAAGGTGGATATGCAGGACGTATTTCTGCGTACTCTAAGCCGGGTGGTCCCCTTTGAGGCATGGAGCTTTCTTGGGAGCAAGGATCGTGGCTGGCACGACGAGTGGACAAAGACAAAAGTAGTAGACGAAAAACACCGCCACCAGAGTAAGGGCGTTTATTAGGCGAGGACGCAGGATGCAAGGGTAGGTTGAGAGAGCTACCCGGCGGAGGCGTTTCACGCTGGGTGAGTTTACGTCGCAACCCATCTTACCTTGCTTGTTGGCCCATTAGTGAAGTTCTGCCCCGGACAAATCTCAACACATCATTTACGTGATCAGAAGTTGATCTTCCCGGCTGTTCACCGGCGGTGAAGGCCGCCGGGGCGGTAAAACTTTGTAGGCCTTAGCGCGAAGCCCCGGCATCATTACCGGCACCGCTGTTTGGTCCGTTATTCACATAAAAGCAGCTTTTGCACCTGCGACCGCGCATAAAAATGCTAGCTTTGCGAATACCGTTATGCCAGGAATAAGTCACGCGTGCGTCTGCTTGCTGTGGCAACTGCCTGGTATATATTGACTACGTGATTACCAGACTGAATATGCCGACCAAAGCCTACATCTACGACGCCCTGCGCAGCCCCCGTGGCCGGGCCGATGGCAGTAACGCCGATCTTTACGAAGTTAAGCCTATCGATTTGCTGAGCCAGTGCCTTCGTGCGTTTCAGCGAAGGTCCGGGCGCGAAGAATTACCGGCTAGCATCGACGACCTGATCATCGGGTGCAATACTCCGGTTGGAGACCAGGGGTACAACATCGCCCGTGCTGCATTACTCAACGCAGGGTGGGGGAGTGCCCGGGGAGGTTTACAGATCAACCGCTTCAACACCTCCGGCCTGGAAGCCGTCAACCTTGCTGCGGCCCGCATCACGGCCGAGTATGGCGAAGTCATCATCGCCGGCGGCATCGAATGCATGAGTCGCGTACCTACTTACCTCAATGGCGGCCCGATGCTCAACGATCCCTCTACGGTCATCAATAGTCACTACATCCCTCAGGGAGTGGCGGCCGATCTTGTGGCGGGCTCCAACGATATTTCACGTGAAGAACTCGATGCGTACGCCTTGAAGTCTCACGCCAAAGCGGTGGCGGCTCAGAAGGCCGGGCGCTACAGCAAGAGCCTCGAGCAAATAGCGGACGCCAATGGCCTCGTTATTCTCGCCGAAGACACCATCTGTAGCCCAGGGCTGAATACCGATGACCTCGCAGAACTGCCGCCCCGGTTTACAGAAATGGGGCTGGCGGGGTTCGACGAAATGGCCCTGCACCGGTTTCCGCTGGTCGACCATGTTGAGCACAGCCATACAATCGGAAACACCTCCAAGGCGGCCGATGGCTGCGCCCTCGTCTTGCTGGGCAGCGAGAAAGCCGGAAAAGAACTCAGCCTCATCCCCCGGGCCCGGATCAGGGCCGTTGCAATGAGCGCCGTGGATGCGACTTTGTTGACGGGCGGTCGCAATGCTGCCGAGTTGGCCCTGGCCAAAGCAGGGCTTGAGGTGAAAGATATAGACCTTTGGGAATTCAACGAGTCTTATGCTGCCCCGACAATCCGGTTTCAGCGGCACTTTGAAATCGAAGACGATTGCTTCAATGCCCTCGGCGGAGCTATTGCGCTGGGCGAGCCTCTCGGGGCGGTTGGCGGAATGATGCTTTGCCAGTTGCTCGATGAAATGGAGCGCCGTGATCTTACCCTTGGCAGCCTCACTATCGATGCCGGTGCCGGCCTGGCCGTCTCAACTATTATTGAAAGAGTATAGCAATCTGAAGCTGGGTGCCAGCGATCTGGTAACCGGCTTCTGATTGCTTAGTTTCTAGCTTCCTGACTATGATTCACTACCGCAAAGACACTGACAATATTGTTACCCTGATCCTCGACATGGAGGGTAGGAGCAGCAACCTGTTGAACCACGAGCTGGTTGCTGCCTTCCAGCCGGTAATAAAACATTTACAAAGCGAGAAGGCCGCCGGCCGGGTAAGTGGTATTATCATTACCTCCGCAAAGAAGGACTTCCTGCAGGGGGGAGACCTTTCCTATCTCCGGGAACTCAAAGATCCTGAAGAGGCCTTCAACGCAGCCCAAAAGTTGAAAACGTTTCTACGTGACATCGAGCGGCCGGGAGTACCCGTAGTCGCGGCAATAAACGGTGACGCCATCGGTACCGGTTTTGAGCTGGCCCTGGCCTGTCATCACCGGATAGCGCTGGCCAATCCTAAAACCAGGCTTGGTCACCCTGAAGTGAAGATCGGGCTCATCCCCAGTGGTGGTGCGGTAATCCGGCTCATGTGGCTCCTTGGTATCGAACGGGCCTATCCGCTCTTGCTGGAGGGCAGGCGCTACAGCCCGCAGGAAGCACTCAAAGTGGGGATCATCGATGATCTGGCGGATGACCAGACGGGGCTGATGCGAAAAGCCAAAGCGTGGCTGCTGTCTGACCCGCCCACCCAGCGCCCCTGGGATGAGGAAGACGGCGAAATCCCCGGAGGGACAGCCGCTGAACCAAACCTGGGGCACCGCATCAGGTTGCTGACCGCACGACTCTCCGCAACTTACAATGATCTGTACCCTGCAGAGCGGGCTATCCTGGATTTGCTGGCCGAAGGCTCTAAGCTCGACTTCGAAACCGCATGTCGGCTCGATAGCAGGTACTACGCCCGGGTAGCCACCGGTCAGGTGAGCAATAATATGATTTCAACTTTCTGGTTCGACAAGCAAGCCATCCGGACCAACGGTCTGGGGCGGCCGAAAGGCTACGGCAAATTCCGGCCGCGCAAAGTCGGCATCATAGGTGCCGGACGAATGGGGTCAGGAATCGCCTTCCTGTGCCTGCGCAACGGCCTTACGGTGGTGCTGAAGGATGTAAGCCAGCCAATCGCAGACCGCGGGCGCGAGTACGTCATCGAACGGATTGATGAGTACATCGAACGGGGCACCTTTCAACCGGAGGAGCGGGAAGAGTTGCTCTCCCGGATCATTACCACCGATCAGAGCGCAGAATTCGAGAACTGCGATATTGTGGTGGAGGCGGTCTTCGAGAACAAAGCCATCAAACTGAAGGTAACCAAGGAAGCCGAAGAACAACTGGATGAGTTTGCGGTGTTCGCCACCAACACGATCTCGATTCCGATTACCGAGCTGGGTAAGGGGAGCCTCCGGCCGGAGAACTATGTCGGGATCCACTTCTTCTCTCCGGCAGAGAAGACCTACGTAGTTGAAGTCATCAGAGGTGAGCAGACAAACGATGAGACCATCGCCCGTGCCTTCGATTTTGCAACCTCGATTCGTAAGATCCCCGTTGTAGTCAAAGACAGTTGGGGCTTCTTCACCGCCAGGGTACTGAATACCTACATTCTGGAAGGGGTTACTATGCTCAACGAAGGCTACCCCGCTGCGCTGGTGGAAAACATGGGCCGTCAGGCCGGGATGGAGAAAGGCCCGCTTGCCCTGGCGGACGAGCTGGGGCTCAGCCTGGTGATGCGCTACGAAGAACAAGCCGCATCTCACTACGGAACCAAGTACAAGCAGCACCCGGCTGTACCAGCCCTTAAAATAATGCTCGACGACCTGGGCCGGGGCGGGAAAAGCAAACGTGCCGGATTCTACGAATACGATGCCGACGGAACCGCCCGTCTGTGGAATGGGATCAGCGATCACTTTCCGGTTACCAAAGACGATTACGACCGCCGGCGCATGAAAGACCGCTTTCTTTTCTGCCAGGTCATAGAGTCTGGCTGGTGCCTTCAGGAAAACGTAATCACTGAACCTGCCGGCGCCAACCTGGCGAGCGTGTACGGTTGGGGATTCCCGCGGTATACCGGTGGTGTCCTTCGGTACCTGGAAAGCTACGGCCGGGAGGAATTCGCCGCTCGTTGCGCCGAGTTGTCTGAGCGCTACGGACAGCGCTTCACGTTGCCGAAAGCCCTCCGGCCTTAAGCGTGAGGATGTCGTCAGAATTATCTGAGCCGGTAACTCTGTGCTCAGGCCTGTTAATCAGAACAAACCTTCAACTGTGCCCACAATATTTCATACCATAATAATCGGCGCAGGTCAGGCAGGTCTTGCAGCGGGCTACTTCCTGAAGGAAGCCGGAGAGGATTTTTTGATTCTCGATGCCCACGAGCGCGTAGGAGACAGTTGGAGGAAACGCTGGGAAGGCCTGAGGTTGTTCAGCCCTCAGCGCTATAACGCGCTTCCGGGGCTTACCCCGCCATTCGGTGAATGGCATCTTCCGTCGAGGCTTGAGTTGGCGGATTATCTGGAAGATTATGCTCGTCATTTCGGGCTCCCTGTCCGCAATCTTTGCACCTGCGTCCGCGCCCGGATAAAAAATGATTCTCCTGAGACTGGTGAGAGGACATGGGAAGTCACAACGAACGACGGAACCTTTCTGACCCGTAACCTGATCGTCGCTACCGGAGCCTACAGTACCCCCACAAAGCCAGAAGCCATAGCTGATTCTTTCCCGGCTGATATCCGGCAATTGCACAGCTCTGAAATCCGGAACGTAGCCGATATCGCTGACGCGGAAACCGACGTACTCGTGGTGGGTGCCGGAGCCAGCGGCCAGCAACTCAGCCGTTTGCTCCTCGATACGGGGGCCAGCGTTACGCTGGCCGGCCCGACGATGGGCAACCTCCCCCGCAGCTTTTTGGGTAAGGACATTTACTGGTGGCTCTATAACACGGGGGTGATTACTTTACGGACCGATAAGTTTCCCGGCAAGCTGCTGCTCAACGATGGCGCCGGTGATGTTACGGTCGGTGAGCCACCGCTCCCCGCCGCAATCAGGCGGATAAAAACCCACATTGCACGCTACAGTGAAGGGAGCCTCCGTTGCAAGTGCGAGAAAACTGCACCGGACCCTATCGAATGGCCAAAATCCGGCAAAAAAGGTGTCGTACTGTGGTGTACCGGCTACAAGAACCTATATCCCTGGTTACCAACAGAAATGATGGACGAGGATGGCCGCCCGTTGCTGGATTCCGGGCGCAGCGAAAAGTACCCGGAAGTAACTTTCATCGGCCAGCCTAACCTGTTAAGACCCAGTTCAAGCCTCGTAGGTGGCGTGGGAAGGGACGCAAAAGCTCTGTTAAGTAAATAATGTTGCCAGATTAAGTATGTAACTTTGCAACACCTTAAGAGGGCTTTCATTGAATTGGACCGCTTTTTACTATCCAAACCCTCTGTTTTCGTTCAGATCTTGTACTGCCGTACCAATGACAAAAAATCCCAAACAACCTTCTCGCGACTGGGTTCTCATCACGGGAGGAAGCCACGGCATTGGCCGTGCGCTTGCACTGGAGTGTATTCGCCGGCAATTTGCTGTAGTCATCGTCGCGCTGCCCAACGCCGACCTCCGGAACGTGGAAACCGAACTTTCACAGATCAAAGGTGCCGTTTTTGCCACCTTCGGGGTCAATCTCGTTAAGGGTGGAGCTGTGGAGGAAGTTATCGATTGGCTCGAAATGGGAAACATCCGGCCAAAGTACCTCATCAATAATGCCGGCTTCGGCCGGGGAGGCCTCTTTGAAAATACCCGTTGGGAAGAGTACCGCACCATGATGCAGCTCAACAATCAGGTAATGGTAGATCTTACCTACGCGATGCTGCCAATTCTGAAGAAAACCAAGGGAGGTATCCTGAATATGAGCAGCGTGGAGGCTACACTGCCGCTGCCCTACAAATCTGTTTATACCGGTACCAAGGCTTTTGTATTCAATTACTCTTTAGCGCTGCGGCAGGAGTTCAAGCACCACAATATTTCCGTTACTGCGCTCTGCCCCGGGCCGGTCATTACCAACGAAGACGGCCTGAAGCGGGTCAAGGCGATGGGTACGTTAGCCAAAATTGCCGTAACAATGCCCGAAGACCTCGCTTCGGAAGCGATCTCCGGAATGATTAAAGGCAAAGACATCATCCATCCGGGGGTATTGGTTAAGTTTATGGCTTTTCTGGGGATCGTTATCCCGCGGAGGGTCAAGCTCAATGTGCTCGAAAAAATGTTCTCCAAATACCGCACCGAAGAAGCCGAAGAAGTGGAGGAAATGGAGACTATTAAAAAATAGATTCCCCGAGCAGTTATCAGGTTTTACTGCTCTCGTTCTGGAAAACGCTATTTTGGCTGCCGATGAAAGTAAAAGTAGCCGTTCTGCAGTATCCTCCTGTTTTTTTCGATAAGGAGGCTACGCTGGCCAGAACAGAACAACTCGTAAGTGAGTACGCCACCGGTGGTACTCAATTGATCCTTTTTCCCGAATCCTTTATTCCTGGTTATCCGCGTGGCTTTGGCTTCGGAGCCGTTATCGGCAGCCGGTCGGCCGAAGGGCGACAGTTGTATGCCGATTATCTGGCCAACAGCATCGACCTTGAATCAGAGGACCGGTCACGCCTGGAGGCCATCGCTCGGAAAAATGAGGTTTACATTGTTATCGGTGTCACTGAACGCATAGGAGGTTCTTTGTACTGCTCGATGCTTTACCTCTCGCCCGACAATGGCCTCGAGGCGGTCCACCGGAAAATAAAGCCGACGGGAAGTGAGCGCCTGATTTGGGGGGAGGCTCCGGTGTACGGTAAGAAGGGCGCGGGCGCAGGTGCAAACATGGCTGCCGTACAAACCGGATTCGGAAAGATCGGCGGTCTCATCTGTTGGGAAAACTACATGCCCCTGGCCCGAATGGCGCTGTACGAACAGGGAGTACAGTTGTACCTGGCCCCTACGGCAGATTCCCGTGAGGTGTGGACTTCGACGCTTCGCCACATCGCCCTGGAGGGCCGGTGCTTCGTGCTGGGGTGTAACCAGTATTTTACCAAATCGATGTACAGCCCCGAACACCAGGCCCTGGCCCGTGACGAGCCGGAGGAGATGTGCCCGGGAGGGAGTATCATCGTATCGCCGCTTGGGGAGGTGATTGCAGGTCCGCTGGTGGGTAAGGCAGGAGCTTTAGTGGCCGAACTTGACCTCGATGACATCCCCCGAGCGAGGCTCGATTTCGATGTAGTCGGGCATTACGCCAGACCGGACCTTTTCCGGTTCCAATGGCGTTGAATCGGCGGTTAGAAGTATCGGGAAATTCCCGTCATTTCCTCCGAGGTTTCCCAAAGAATCCGCGCTTCATCCTTGTCGTAAGAACTGGAGTAAGATTTCTTTGGTGCGCAATCATCCCAGTACAATCCTGATTGGTCCGCAACCTCCGGGGAGGAAGCAAGGTAAATACTGGTCGCTGCTCCCTGAGCCGGGGTTTTGTTCCCACTCATTTTCCGCCGCACTTTCCAGGCCAGGCTATGGAGCCAAGTATTTCCTTTCAGTCCGATGTCGGTTTGTACGAGGCCGGGTTGGATAGCGTAAATGGTGGGGTCTGTACTTTTTCGGCGGCGATCAAACTCGTAGCAGAAGAGTACGTTGGCCAACTTACTCTGAGCGTAAGACCGCAGACCGTGGTAGTTGCCGTCGAGGTTGAGGTTGTCGAAAAACATCCCCTTGATCTGTTTGTGGCTGTCTGATGCAACGCAGACGATGCGGCCGTTGTCCGGAGCGTTACGCAACGAAGGCAGGAGCAAATGGCTCAGCAGGAAATAAGCCAGGTGGTTAACGGCAAAGGTTTTTTCTACCCCTTCCTCGGTTAGTTCCTGGTTGGAATTCCATATCCCGGCGTTATTGACGAGCACGTCGAGTGTTGGAGCAAGTACACGAACTTCTTCCGCAAGCCTGTGGATCTCGTTGAGCTTGCCGAGGTCGGCCATCACGATTTTAAGTTTTGCATCGGGCTGGCTGGCGAGCAGGTGATCACGGGCCGCTTCGGCTTTTTGCCGGTTACGGCCGTGAAGGATCACTTCATAGCCGCGTTTTGATAGTTCCTGGGCTGTGGCAAATCCTATGCCTCCGGTTGCGCCGGTTATAAGTACTGTTTTCATGTATTGGTTTTCGCTACACTCATTTACTTCACGTAATGCCATTCGATGTTTAAAATCTCACGGTGTGCGGGGTTGAACGATCCGACCTTCGCTGTAGATCGGTTTGATAGAGGAAAAATTATTCTCCGGTGGTTTTATCGAGTTTGTTCAGCGCTTCTTCCACGCCGCGGAGTTGCGCGCGGCAGGTGGCTACGAGTACCTCAGCCCGGGCTACCCGGGCGTGGAGTTGGTCGATGTCTGCGGGTACTTCCTGCAATTTAACCAGCAGGCTTTCCAGTTCGGTTATGGCTTCTTGGTAAGTCATGAATAAAATAGCGTTGGTGTCGGCCTGCGAAGAATCGGGTTGTACTGCCGGAGCCGTGGTTGCAGTTTCGTGCCAGGCGCTCAGTAGGGCTGTGGGCAGGTTTCCTGTTCCCGCTTCAACTGAAAAACGCCGGGCACCAAGGGTACACTCCGGATTAATGCCGAAGCATACGTTCTTGTTGTAAATCCGGGAGACGAAGGTAGGGAATTGTCGATTAGCACTAAAGTGAGTAACCCGGGGTTGCAGTAGGTTTTGGTGCAGGCGCGGCCGCAGGATGCCAGAACTGGTTTATAAATAGCAAGGTACGAGCAGCCGCTGCAGATTTACGGGCGACAGGCCGAAGGAAGTCAGGCAAAACAGCGTCCAACAATTGAGTGTGAGCCGTATGTAATCTTGTCCGGGGCGGTTGTTCCTGCTATGCTGATTCTTTAATCTTAAATCTTTACGGCACACACGCCCGATTTGTAAATATAAGCTCAGGTATAAATGCGTACACTTTTACTTTTTTTTACTTTACTTAGTTTGCTGTCTGCAACGACACTTTTGGCTCAGCCCCAGCCGGTCACCCGACCTTCGTCGGTCCCGACCCTGGCCCTGCCAGCTCTTGATAATACCAGGCTTTTGCAAGAAGAGTTGAGCCTTCGTAAACCAGGGCGCGCCCCCCGGTTTGCTGAAGTCCGGCAGGTCAGTGTACGCCCCGAGACCGATGGTGTATGGCAAGTAAACAACGACGGAACAACCACCTGGCGGCTGCGAATCAGCAGCCCCAATGCTGAATCCATCAACCTGGGCTTTACCGAATTTTCGATGCCCCGGGGCGGAGAACTCTACCTGCACACGGGCAAAAAAGACAACTGGGAGGTCCGGGGCCCGTATACCCCTGCGGATAATGAGGTCCATAACCAACTCTGGACTCCTGTCATCAATGGCGATGAGGTGGTTGTGGAGGTCACCCTGCCAGAGGAAGAACGGAGCAATCTCCGGTTGTGGTTAACGGAAGTCAACCACGATTTTCTGGGGTTCACGGAGAATGTCGAGAAGTCAGGCTCATGTAACGTAGATGTAATCTGCGGTGATGCCGACGGATATGCCATCGTTGACAAGTACCGCGATATTATCCGGTCAGTAGTGGTGTATAGTATCGGAGGGGGGACTTTTTGTACCGGCTTCCTGGTGAACAACACCTCTCAGGACGGAACGCCTTATTTTATGACCGCAGATCACTGTAATATGACTGCTGCGAATGCTCCCTCATTAGTAACGTACTACAATTTCGAGAACAGTACCTGCCGCCCGGTAGGGTCTGCCGCCAGCGGTGGAGCCGGTGATGGTGTGCTTGGGGTAAACAACACCGGAGCCATTTTCAGAGCGAGCAACCCCGCAAGCGATATGACCTTACTCGAACTCGATGATCCTATCCCCGCCGCCGCAAACGCATTCCTGGCAGGATGGGACAATTCTTACGACGTGCCTACCGACACTATGATCGCAATTCACCACCCGAGTACCGACGAAAAACGCATCAGCTTCACCTTTCAGCAAACGTTCTTCACCGCTGGTTACGCTGGTAATAACGCGCCCACTACCGGTACGCACCTCGAAGTTCCTGACTGGGACATCGGGACCACGGAGCCGGGCTCCTCCGGCTCACCCATCTTCGATCGTTTTCACCGGGTGCGCGGGCAACTGCACGGCGGCCAGGCGGCTTGCGGTAATAACTCTTTCGATACCTACGGCGCTGTCGCCCGTAGTTGGGAAGGAGGTGGCTCTTCCTCGACCCGCCTGCGCGATTGGTTAGACCCCAACAATACCGGTGTGTCAGCGATTGACGGGCGGGAAGTCAATGTCGCCCCCTCAACCATTGTGGCGACTCCTTCTGCGCAGAGTGCCTGTGGTACCGATCAGGTTCAGTACTCGCTCGCTATCGGTAGTGGCTTTACCAGCAACGTTACTTTGTCCATCGGTGACCTGCCGGCCGGCCTGGGGGCTTCCTATTCTCAAAACCCCGCCGCTCCGGGCAGTACGGTAACCCTCACCGTCGGCGCTAACACGCCACAAACAGGTGAGTACGATTTTACGGTTATGGCATCCGACGGATCAAACGACGATTCTGTGCCGTTGAATCTGACCCTGACGGCGGCGACTCCCGGCCCTCCTACAGGTATTACACCCGCCCACAATGAAACTGATGTTTCGCTGACACCAACGATTCAATGGTCGGGGACCGGAATGGGAGATTACCTGTTCGAAATCGCTTTGGATCCTTCATTTACGAATACCGTCTTCACCGGAACGCTGACTACAGAAGAGTTCACCCCCGCGAGCCCTTTGGAACAGTCAACGACCTATTACTGGATCGTACAGGAAGTCAATGAATGTGGGGCCGGACAGGCTTCTATCGTGCATGAATTCACAACTTTGGTTCTCGCTTGCGGCGGCCCTCAGCAAAGTGCAGATGTACCGGTTACAATTGCCGGGAACGGAACGTCAAGCTCTACTTCCGACCTTGTTTTGAACCAAAACAGTACGGTCGAATCCATCGAAGTTAGCCTGGATGTAAGCCATACCTACGTCGGAGACCTGAGGATCAGCCTTGAAGGCCCCAACGGAACATCTGCGGTACTGGTAGACAGGATAGGCCGCACCACTACTGGTTTCGGTTGTGGTGGAGACAACCTCGTACTCACCTTCAGCGATATGGCAGCCAGTACCTCCGCAGCCCTGGAGGCTACCTGCAACAACGAACCTGCAGCCAGCGGCACCTATCAGCCCGTCGACGCCCTCTCAGTTTTCGCAGGAGTAACCGTGAGCGGAACATGGCAACTGGTGGTAGAAGACCTCGCTGATGGCGATGGCGGTACGCTCAACAACTGGTCTCTGACCATCTGTACGGCCGATGCTGCGCTGCCCGTAGAACTGATCAGCTTTGGCGGAACTGGCAAAGATTGTAGCTATACGCTGGATTGGACGGTTGAAAGAGAAGAAGGCTTCAGCCATTACGAAGTTGAGCGAAGTACCGACGGTCGTACGTTCTCTTTTATCGGCCAGGTAGAAAGCGGTCGGCAGAGGTATACTTTTGTGGACGAACTGGCCCAGGGCCATGCGTACTACCGCCTGAAACTGATCGACCTTGATGGCTCCTTCGCGTACTCAGCTCTGGTGGCCGCCCAAACGGAGTGCAATCGGAACAGCCTGATCTCGTTGTACCCCAACCCGGTGGACAAAGCCAACACGCTCCAACTGGATTTCAACAACCCACTGACAACCGGTACCTCCTTTACGGTATTTGGAGCCGACGGGCGAGCAGTGTTCAACCGCTCCGCTACGGGTATTGGTAACCGCTCCACTTCTCTGGAATTGGGAGAACTACCCGCAGGGACTTACTACCTCAGGATCGTCTCCGGAGGACAGGCAGAAGTCCGTTCGTTCGTGAAAATGTAAGAAGGAGATGAGTCGGCCGAGACTTTGGCTGTAATTTTCCTGACGACAAGTAAAAAAGCATTCACCGTTCACCATTCAGATAGTCTTCGATGACGGGCGCAAACCAGATTGTCGCAATTGCTCCTCCCCAGCGCAGCGGTGTGGGGAGGCTGGGAGGGGGTTGAGCGACAATCTGGTTTGCGCCCTCGTTGACGGTCTCAATGATGAACGATGAATGCTTTTGAGTTTACAGCTTATCCCACTTCAGGCGAAGCCTGCCGTCTACTTCCGCGATGCTGATGTTGAAGTTGTTGTTCGTCAGGCGATCGATAGTTCCGAGCCAGCGGAAAGCGAGCCGGCCACTGGCGTCATAAAAGTCGGCGTCCATGGTGAATTCCAGGTCGTCGTCGAGATCCCGTAATGCGTCAAGAAACCAGGTGCCGGCGAAGAACCGGCCATCTCCGGTAAGGTATTCTACCTGCCCGTTGCGGAAAAAAGTAATACGGTCGCCTCTGAAATCATCGGTGATGTTATCATTGAAGAGGGCTCCGTCTTCATCAAAAGTGGCTTTTTCTATTATCCAGGTGCCCAACAACCGGTCTTCCCTGCGATCGAGCCTGTCTTCGATGCTACAGCCCGAGGCAATAAACAGGGTGCATAAAATAATGGTGTAGAGGTATTTCATGGTAAAGGGTTTTGCTTTACCCTAAGGTCTGAAGCCTCTTTATTATGGCTGCACCGCATTATGTTGTTTAAGGCCGATTTAACGTCCTGAGGGCTATTGGTAAGAGAATTTAACTTGCCGGCGAGGTTTTGCCCCACCGGCAAGTTGCTTTTACCTGATGACCAGGGGGCGGACGGCGGTTCCTGCTCCGTCGCTGACCCTGAGGAAGTAAAGCCCGGCCGTAACCTGCCCTGCTTCCATAGCCAAACTTTGCACCCCGCTGCCGAGCCGTCCGCTGAACATTCGTTGAATCACCCGGCCACTCACGTCCAGCAAATCAATGTTGACGTTGGAGGATGATTCGAGCTGGAATTCAACCTGCACTGCGCCCTCAGTAGGGTTGGGGCTGACGCTGAGGCCGAGCCGGGCCACCTGGCGATCGTTGAGGCCGGTAGGTAACTGGCCACCCATACGCTCAATAGGCTGATCGAGGTAGAGGTGGAACTCGCCAGGTTGAAGACTAATCTCTAAGTTCGGATCACTGACCGAAATCGTCTCTCCACTGAAGTAATCGTACCAGTCTCCGCTGGTGGGGAATACACCGGTTGCGGTAAGTTCACTTACCCCGAAATTTCCCACGATGGCTACCTCACCGTCATCGCCGCTAAGGTTGAAAATTTTAATGAAATCAGCGAGCTGCTGCTTAGTCACTTCGCCGTGGAAGAAATCAAAGTTATTACGGAGGTACAACAGGTCAGAGATCACGTTATAAACCTCGGCCCGGTCAAAGTCATTCCGGTAGTCCCAGCGAATTGGTTTTGGGTCAACGCGGCAGTTGGTGTTGATGCCGCCACCAGGACAGTAATTGATGCTGTAGTCGTAGCCCAGTTCACCAAACTGCCAGAGCATTTTAGGGCCAGGAACGGTGTAAAAGAAGGCGCTGGCGAGTTTCAGCCGGTCCAGCCCGGTGTCCTCTTCCTGAATGTTGTAATCGCCCGCAGAATTGGCAAACGCTTCGTTCTTGTATTGCATACGCTCTTCGTCGTGGCTTTCCATGTAAGCAACCAGGTTGTTGACGGTGAAGCCCCGGTTGCCGGCCAGAACGTTGCGCAGGTTACTGGTATAGCCCATAGACGCCTCTGTATAATCGTCGTGGGGCGTAAATCCGGACCAGAAGTACATGCCGTTGCCGTAATTGGCCAGTTCGTTTTCTTCAGCACTCACGGCGAGATGCTCCATGATGACATAGCACTCATCATCAACGGACCAAAGATGGTCTGCATAGTCTTTGATGATGGCAATCCGGCTGGCGTCGTACTGGTTCCACATGTTGACATCGTCGCCGGAAAAGACCTGTGTGAACCCTTTACTTAGGTCAAAACGGAAGCCGTCTACACGAAACTCTTCCTGCCAGTACCGGGTCGTTACCTTGAGGTATTCTTTGGTGAGCGGATGCTCGTGGTTCATGTCGAAACCAACGTTGAATGGATGACGCGCGACCGGGTTGAGGTAGGGGTTGTCGTCAGCTGGCCGCGAGGCTGCATCGTTCCACCACATGCGCGCCAGCGGGCTTTGCCCAAAAGCGTGGTTGTACACTACATCCATAATCACCGCCATGCCGCGGGCGTGGCAGGCGTCGACGAAAGTTTTGAAGTCTTCGGGGTTGCCGTAGTATTTGTCCAGAGCCATGTGGAAGCTCACGCTATAGCCCCAGCTGTTGTTGTTCTCGAACTCAGTTACGGGCATCAGCTCAATGGCGTTCACGCCGAGGCGTTCGAGGTAGTCGAGCGTATCGGTCAGTGATTTATAGCTGTGGTCTTCCAGGAAGTCACGAATGAGCAATTCGTAGACAACCATTTTTTTAGGGTCCGGACGGTCGTAATCCGGTTCGGTCTGCCAGTTGAAGGGGGCGACGGAGCGCCGGTGCCAGGTGAGGATACCAGAGGCACCAGCAGGGTAAGTTGGGATTCCGCTGAAGGTTTCTTCACTGATGAAGCGATCGTTGTTAGGGTCGAGTACGAGGGTAGAGTAGGGGTCCGGTTGCAGAATCTCACCGTCGATCAGGTAATTGTAGATGAGGTCTCCGTCGATCTCTGCTGCCGGAATCAATAACCAGAATGTCTCTCCATCGACTGATTTTTTCATTCGGCCGCTTGCGGTGGGAGACCATGCATTGAAGTTGCCGAGCACAAAAACGTCGGTTTTTCCCGGAGCCCGCAGCTGGAGAAGGACGTCGCCGTTGTCCATGTTGTTGGCACCGGGTCTGAAACCGGCCGGAGGGTCAGCGACTTCGGGCTGCCCGGTAATGAAGGTGACGTAATCGGTCGCGGTCTCTCCTTCCAGCGTGCTGGTGAGGGTGTAGGTCGTGACTGCTCCAGCGGGTAGGGTGACGTCGGTGTTAAAGTCGGTGCCTGCGTCGGAGAACACGATCTGGCTCCCGTCTGAGACAGTAAGATCCGAAGAAATGTAGGAGGTTCCCGAGAGGGAGACAAGCTCTCCTTCGGTTGCTTCGATTACCTCCTGGTCCGGGGAAGTGAAGAGTGCTTCCAGGCGGGCCTCTACGGTGAACTCATCGGAGACTTCCTCGCCGTTGGCGGTAGCAGTTGCACGGATAACGTGTGTACCACTGGTTTGCAGGCTTATTTCTTCGCTTAGCTCAGTACCAACCGCGGAGTAAATAAGGGTTTCGTTATCGTAGACCTCAATGGTTGCTTCGGTGGTGGTGCCTACAGTGATTGGCAAAGGTTTGCCGAGCGGGTAAGCGACTCCTCCGGGGTCGCCAACGAGGTTGAGACTGAGGGCTCCGCCTCCGGCGGAGATGTCTACATAGATGTCAGCTCCCCCGGTGGCCTTACCTTCAAGGGATCCGTCGGCATTACGAAATACAAAAGCAATTTGCTGGATTTCTGTTCCTTCGGGAACACTGAAATATTCACGGACGCTCGGGGTGAAAGTGTAGGTATAGGTGTTCGGTTGGCCTGCTACGGGAGTCAGTTGCCAGTCAGGGTTGGCCACTCCCCATTCCGTTTGCACGAATTTCCAGTCACTGAGGCTGGTGCTGTTATTAGTGATTACACCGGTGTGGAGGTAGATGTCGCAGCCGCAGTTTTCAAGGCCGGCGGTACCCTGGGTCGCGTCAAAGGTCAGGGTTACTTCCTGGTCGTCTGTAGGAGCAGCAGGGACAGTGGTGATGAGTTGAGCTGTCAGAGTGGAGGCCAAAATAAGAAAGCCCACGAGCAGCTGCGCGCGTTGGAAAAATATTTGCATGTACACTACTTTAAATCGAGTAAAACGTATGAATCCCGTTTTCAATTCGGAAAATGGGCAGGGTAAAGTTAGCTAAAAAAACAAATGTGAAACTGAATGCGGGGAACACAAAAAAAGCACCCACCAGCTACTGCTGATGGGTGCTCTTTATTTTACTGGGAGTAGCGTAGCGCTAGAAGCGCTCGTCGTCGCCACCACGGTCGTAGCCACCGCCACGGTTGCCGCGATCGTAACGTCCGCCGCCGCCGCCGTCGCGGTCGAATCCGCCGCCACGACCACCGCGGTCGTAACCGCCGCCGCCACGACCGCCACGGTCGTAACCGCCGCCGCCGCCGCCACGACCACCGCGGTCGTAACCGCCGCCGCCGCCACGGTCGTAACCGCCGCCGCCGCCGCCACGGTAGCCGCCGCCACCGCCGCCGCCACGGTAGCCGCCGCCACCGCCGCCGCCACGGTAGCCGCCGCCACCGCCGCCGCCACGGTAGCCGCCGCCACCGCCGCCGCCGTAGCCGCCGCCGCCACCGCCGTAGCCGCCGCCACCGCCGCCGCCACGGTAACCACCGCCACCGCCGCCGCCGCCGCCTTGGCGATCGTTCTCCTTGACAACAATAGTGCGACCGTCAAGGTCTGATTGGTCCAGGGCTTCAATGGCAGCCTTGGCTTCTTCTTCGTTTGGCATCTCTACGAAACCAAAACCGCGCGAACGACCAGTTTCCCGGTCGAGGATAATTTTTACTGACTCGACCTCACCGTAGGCGCTGAAGGTATTTTGGAGGGTGTCCTCGTCAGTGTCCCAGCTTAACCGGGCAACAAATAAGTTCATAACAAAAAAGGAAAATGAAAGAAAAGATGATATGGAAAAGCGAATGGATGACTAAGGCAGTCGTTAAATAGAAAAGCAAAAAACACTTCAGATCTCTAAATCGTGTCAAGCCTACTCAAAATTCGCCTGTAAAAGCTTAGTTGTAACAATATTGAACCGATTTGTTCTCGACTCTGCGGTAAAAATAGGGGTAATTTGATGGAAAAAGAGGGTTTTCTTAACAATTAGGAGCACGAACCCACACATTTTACTGATTTATAACCTGTTGTGAAGGTTGATTTGATCATGGGGCAACCTGCAGGACGCTGTTTGATTACTATCTTTTCTCTTTACTTTGCACAGTACCAACCATATGTCTACCATGAAGCCTTATCTCTTTAATCTCCTGCTTATTCCTTGTTTGCTCTTCTTGAATTCATGCCGGGACGTGAATAAGGCGAAGAGCTTCGAGCAAATGGCGGACCGCATCAGCAAGCATTATGTAGAAGACAGCAGGGTGGACCGCTTGGAAATCGAGCACAAATCAACCTTTCAGGGCTTGTTGGTAAAAGGGTACACTACCATCCCCGAGGTGTATGACAGCATTCAGGCGGTACTTTCCGAAGGGGGATTCGTAGTCGCTCAGAACAATTTCCGTTTACTGCCTGATGCAAAATTACTGGAAGGGAAAACAGCGGGAATCATCAACGTTTCTGTCGCTAACCTCCGTTCAAAACCGGGCCACAGTCAGGAATTGGCAACGCAGGCCCTGATGGGTACACCAATACAGGTACTCGATTTTAAGGATGGTTGGTATCTCGTTCGTACTCCTGATCGGTACCTCGCATGGTTGGAGCCGGGAGCATTCGTAGCGATGAGGCCACAGGAAGCACAGGGGTGGTTCAACGAAGACCTGCGGATGTACACAGGCCCAACGTCGGTGATGAAGTCGGAAGAAGGAGATATTGTTACCGATCTTGTTTTCGGCAATTTGCTCAGGTACGCCGATACTGATTGGGCGGAAGACAAGATGGTATTAGTGGAATTGCCTGATGGAACCCATGGCTACGTGAAGGGGAGCTTTCTTGTTCCACCTTTACTGCAGAGCAGCATCCTAAGAACAGAAGCCTTATTAGAGTCGGCGTTTGCCAACGCCGGTCGGCCGTATCTGTGGGGTGGAACAAGCCCGAAGGCGATGGACTGTTCCGGGTTTACAAAAACTGCTTTTTACGAAAATGGGTTTGTGATTCCCCGCGATGCCAGCCAGCAGGTTCTTGCGGGCAAAGTCGTTGAGCTCACGCCTGATTTTCACAACCTCAAACCAGGAGATTTACTTTTCTTCGGCCGTTTCCGGGAGGATGGGTCCGAAAAAATAACCCACGTTGGTTTTTACACCGGCGAAGGCCGGTTTTTGCACGCTGGCGCAGACAATGGCCGGATTGTTGAACAATCCCTTCGGCCGGAAGACGAAGACTTTGCAGAGCACCGGCTGAAATCGCTGCTGCAGGCTCGCCGGTTGGAACCCGGAACTGAAGGGGTGGTACCCGTAGGAACTGCCTTTACGGATATTCTGAAGCAGTAGACTCAATCAATCGTGTAGAAGCAAACGAAAATCCTGTGGTTTACCCTTTACCGACGGTGGTGTAATTATACAAGGTCTTCGTCCCGGTAAGGGCGTCGGGTTTCTAGTTCCCTGAGCTCCAACTCCTCTTTTCTGCGGCGTACGTCCTCATCGGTGATGTCGGGGAGGGGGCCTGAAAACTCATGGCTGGCATCTCGTCCGTCGGGATGCGTATCTTCAGGATCTGCCAGTGGACCGTACAAACTTAGCCCCTGCATCGCAACGCCGATTCCCCAGCCGAGAATAGGCCAGATGGCCCAAAAATGGTTGGAGCCCCCGAAGAAATTCAGACAAACGAAGAACACACTCATCACCAAATAGGTCCGGAAGTGACGACGAAAGTCAGTTTTCTTTTCGCGAAGGGTTTTCTCTTCGTATTTGGTTTTGCGATTACGAGCCATATTTCTTGGGTTCTGACTTAGGGGATCAATTGTACTTAATGGGGGCTGTCACCTAAAGTTAACGTCAAACCGGATAATCTGATCTGGAAACAGTAGGTTTATTTTAGCTGAGTCTGCCAATAACCGTCTTATTGCCCTTCACTTTCTGGTTCAGTTCTACTTCAAGCTTGGTCCCCAGTGGAAGAAAAAGGTCTACGCGACTGCCAAATTTGATGAAACCGAAATCTTCTCCCTGCTTTACGGTATCTCCTACTGTAGCGTAATTCTTGATCCGCTTAGCTAAAGCTCCCGCAATCTGACGAAGCAGTATTTCTGTTTTGCCATTATTGATAACCATTGTGGTGCGTTCGTTCTCCGTGCTCGATTTCGGGTGCCAGGCAACAAGGTATTTGCCGGGATGGTAAGCATTATACTTTACCTCTCCTCCTACGGGATTCCGGTTGACGTGAACGTTGACCGGAGACATGAAAATACTCACCTGCAAGCGCTTGTCCTTGAAGTACTCGGGCTCCATCGCTTCCTCGATCACCACTACCTTACCGTCAGCAGGAGCGTATATGATATTGTCGTCGACTTCAGGCACAAGGCGGGGCGGATTGCGAAAGAACTGTAGGATAATCAGGAAAAAAATAACCGCTATGATTGCGACCGGAAAGCCCCAGGCCGGGATTTTCCAGTAGGCAACTGCAGTTATTACTGCGAGCAGGACAAATGTGATGACCAGCATTTTCCGGCCTTCAGCATGGATGCGCAAAGGTGTGTTCATGTTTTATCTTCTTTGGTTAGGTCGCACAAATATAAAGCGCCGTAAGTGCCCCCCGTGCTTTAAGAATTCCTTCAACTTCTGCCCCTGCGGGCTAAGATCAGATGAACTGAGTTCTGAAATCAGTCAGGCCGGTACCTAATCGGGTGAGTTCGGCCAACAATTCATTGCAGTGAACTTCCTCGGTGAGCGGATTGGTGAATGTACACCGCAAGTACGCGTTCCCTCTTAATTTGGTTTGAACGATGTAGAACTTAGTTTCCGATACCAACTGAGACCGGAGCATTGTGTTCAGATGATTGAGCTCTTCTGCGGAATGGGCAACCCGGGTAGGGCGAAAACGAAAGCAGACGATGTTACAATCAGGCTCAAGAGCAAGTTCGAAATCAGGGTTAGACCTGACAGCCGTCGCAAAAACCTGTGCTGTCTCGTTTACCCTGACAACGTAGTCGCGAAAAACAGAGGTGCCGGCACAAGACAAAAGGCTGAAGACCCGCAGGCTCATCATGTTTTTTGTACACTCGAAGGTTCGACGGCCCATATTGTACCAGTCTTCTTCGCTGGTGTCGAAACTGAGGAGGTAATCCGCCTTTTGGTGGAAGGTACGGTAAGCGTCGGATCCTTTACGGAAGAAGAGCCCTGTGGTCAGGCCCGGGCACATCAGCATTTTGTGGAAGTCCATAACGAGGCTGTCAGCTTTTTCCAGGCCATCGAGAAGGTGTTTGCGGGCCGGGTCAAGCCTGACCGGAGCGCCGTGTGCTCCGTCTACGTGAAACCAGAGGTTGTGCCTGGTAGCTGCGTCTGCAATAGCAGAGAGGTCATCGAATGAGCCTGTACTCGTGGTGCAGGCACTGCCTACGATGGCCAGCGGTGTCAGGCCTTCCGCTTCGGCCTTGAGGACAGCTTCGTCGATCAGGTCTGTCCGCATCCGGAAGTTCTCGTCAGCAGGGATGTTAACGATGCCCGCAGTTCCCCAACCCATTATTCTGACGGCTCTGTCTACGCAATAGTGCGCTTCTTCGTTTACGAGGATGCAGGGGCGGATATTACCGTTGCCGTTGCTCCAGGCATCTCCGGCGGGCCATTTGGCCGCACGGGCGGCAAGTAAAGCCGTCAGGTTGGCGAGGGTTCCGCCGTTGGTCAGGAAACCGCCGGAAGAATCGTCGAGTTCCAGTAATTCAACGAATTTTTCAATCACCAGGCGTTCCATCACGGCACCGGTGCTTCCCATTTCGAAGACGGCGGTGCTTCCGTTGATGATGCCATTGGCGAGATCGGCCAGGGCTGTTAACGGAGCGGGTGGGTTCACCTGGTGCCCCATGTAGCGCGGACTGTGGAGGTGCAGTGAATGCTCGATGTGATGTCCGAAAAATTTATTCGGATTAAGTGCTCCGGCAAGGATATTCCGGTAATCATCCAGCATCGTTTCCGGTTCATGCTGTGGGTTAGCATCACGACCGTCGGCGTCTGCGAGGTAATCTGCCAGTTGATCAATCAATGCATGCCCGACGGTGCGGAAGTTTTCGGAATCATAGAGGTCATGGAGGCTTTTCATGCGGGCAAGATAGTTGGTTGATCCCTTATTTTGTTGCTCTTCCGGAACAGACCGCCTTTTAATTCGGGGGTAGTTGGCCGGGCACCAGAGGAGCTTGCCCGAAAACGTTCTTTGCACCGGCGGCCGCGCCCCGAAACACATCAGGCTGCCCCGCATGGAGCGGAACAGCCTGATGAATAAAAGGGAGGAGCGAAATGGCGTTTTAGATGCCCATCTCTGCCCGTGCGGCATCGAGAATCTTGCGTACCTCGGCGGCATCAGCACCCTGGGCGTAAACGCGCAGGACGGGCTCTGTACCCGACGGGCGAACCATCACCCAGCGGTCGTCACCGTCGAGGTAGAACTTGCTGCCGTCTACGTGGGCGACGCGGGTAACCTGGTAGGGGCCAATCTTGGTGAAGGGCGCCTCTTTGGCCTGTTTAACGATCTCCCACTTGCGGTCGTTTTCGACGTGTACGTCGTCGCGGTCGCAGTTGAAGCTACCAACTTTGACGTACAGGTCCGCAACAAGCTCTTTGAGTGTTTTGCCAGATTTAGCCATGTATTCAGCGATCATTAGGCCAATCCAGATACCATCCCGCTCGGGGATGTGGCCGGAAACGGCCAGCCCTCCGGATTCCTCTCCGCCTACGATCACTTCGCGTTCCGCCATGATTTCGGCAATGTACTTAAAGCCTATCTTGGTCACTTCGTACTCAAGACCGTACATCTCGGCAAGCTTTTTGAGCTTGTCGGTAACGGAGAAGGTAAGGATCACCTCTCCGGTGTTGATCCCTTTGTACTCATGCTGGTACATCAAGAGCAACAGCAGAATGTGGTGGCTGTCGACGAACTCTCCGTCGCCATCGAACAGACCGATGCGGTCGGCATCTCCGTCGTTGGCGATACCGAGAGCGAGGGAAGGATCATTCTTGATCGTTTCGGCCAGTTCGGTCAGGTTACGGCCGATAGGCTCGGGGGCCTGGCCGTCGAAGCCAGGGTTGACTTCACAGTGCAGATGCGTGGCGTTGGGAAGTAGTTTTTTCATCGCCCCCTGGCCGGCTCCGTACATGGCATCGTAGGCAATCCCGATGCCGGAGTTGCGGATGAGTTCCATGTCGAATCCCTGGTTCACGTGGTCGAGATAGATCTGCTCGAAGTCGTGTTCTTCGACGAGCCCTTTTTCTTTGATTTCGGCGTAGCTGGGCACATTGGCAGGGACAGCATCGGGGATGAGGTTTTCTACTGCGGCAACATCAGCGGGGACGCTTGGGCCACCGAGTTTAGACTTCAGCTTGTAGCCATTGTAGCTGGGTGGGTTGTGGCTGGCCGTGATGACAACGCCGAGATCTGCACCGGTTTTGACAACGCCAAGGCTCACCATTGGGGTGGAAATGTAGCCAGGAGCAACGAGGCTGGTAATGCCGTGCATGCCGAGTACTCTTGCGGTGGCTTCGGTAAACATTTTTCCGCCAAAGCGGCAGTCGTAGCCAATCACAACGCGGGTGCCGCCTTGTTCCTTCAACCAAAGAGCAGTGCCCTCCGCAACGCGCATAACGTTATCTTCGGTGTACTCTCTTGCTATTATCGCGCGCCAACCGTCGGTGCCGAATTTAATCTTTACAGGGTTCATGTTAGATTTATTTTGCTGAATGATCTCCTTTACGAGATACCAGGTTCGGTAAATTTGTTTGCAAATAAAGCGATGAATTCGCGAAACAGGGCCAAAAAGTCGATTAGATGGGCAACTTCGTTGGTTGCTTTTATTCCCCGGTCGATAAACTAGGGAAAGTTTTGTCTTGCCTTTTACCTTTGCACCGTGGAAATAATTACCGCATTTCTGGTTGGCCTGGGCACTGGCGTATTCATCACCTGGTTTCCGGGAATGCTGAACATGCAGGTGGTGGGCACGGCTGTGCGGGTAGGCCGGCAGAAAGCTTACCTGTTCTCTGCTGGGCTGGCTACGGTCATCGGTGCGCAAACGACGGTGGCTGTTTTGTTCGCTAACCTTCTTACTTCCAACCCCTCTGTTGTGCCCACGATGAAGCAGTGGGCAATCCCCTTATTTCTCATCCTCGCGCTGGTGTTTACGTGGAAGGGCTTTCGTGCGCGCGCAGCCCGCAAGGCACACGTGGAGCGACCGTATAAAGGTGGCCCTTTCTGGAGGGGTATGATGATGAGTACAATGAACATTCTCAACATCCCCTTCGTGTTCGCCATTGCCGGCTTTCTTATGGCCGACGGATTTCTCTCCCGGGCGTTTTTACCGCGCCTTTTTTACATCCCCGGCACTGCGCTAGGGGCCTGGTTGGTTTTTGTGGCCTACGGTCGCCTCTCCGGCTGGATCAACAAGA
This sequence comes from Neolewinella aurantiaca, assembly GCF_008014675.1. Taxonomy (GTDB): domain Bacteria; phylum Bacteroidota; class Bacteroidia; order Chitinophagales; family Saprospiraceae; genus Neolewinella; species Neolewinella aurantiaca. The sequence continues at coordinate 84,314 of NZ_VOXD01000002.1, forward strand.
ACATGTCGCTGTTTACCCGGAACATCAATTTCTTTATCGGCGGGTTATTTGCTCTGCTGGCCATATTTCAGGCGGTGCAGATGTACGAATAACCGACAGGTAGTTCGGTCTGGGAAAGATTGCAGGGAGATGTACTGTTGCTCATACTCCGGGCGCAGACGCAGGTGCAAGGCACGGGTGCCGGGACATGGGATGGGCGCCGGAAAAAGCTATTCTCCGATCAAACGTACTTCCCGTTCTAGCGTCACGCCAAATTTTGCCAGTACTTCGGCCTTCACGTGCTCACTGAAGGTCAGGATTTCCCGCCCGGTTGCTCCTCCGTGGTTAACCATTACGAGGGCTTGCTTATCGTACGTGCCCACGGGGCCGCTGCGGGCCCCTTTCAAACCGGCCTGGTCGATCAGCCACCCTGCGGGTAGCTTCACCTGTGTTTCGTCGATGGGGTAAGAGGGGATCTGATCGTACTCCGCCCTGAGGCGTTGGAAATCGGAAATCGGTACCACCGGGTTTTTGAAGAAGCTGCCACTGTTGCCGAGAAACTTCCAGTCCGGAAGTTTGGACCGGCGAATGTTGGTGACCGCAAGGGCAACGTCGTTTGGTGTAGGGTCTTCCACGTTAAGTCTTGCTAACTCACTTTGAATGGCACCGTAACCTGTTTTTAATTCGTGTCTGCCGTTGAGGCGCAGATCTACTGCTGTGATGAGAAACCGGCCGGGTTCGCGCTTGAACCTGCTGTCCCGGTAACCGAACTCACACTCGTCGGGGCTGAGTATGCGGGCTCCGACCCCAAATTCCCAGACATGAACGGCTTCGATCCGTTCGGCGACTTCGGCGCCGTAGGCGCCGATGTTTTGTACGGGAGCTGCGCCCACCGTGCCCGGTATCAGGATCAGGTTTTCGAAGCCGTACCATCCCTGATCGAGGGTATAGCGGACAAATTGGTTCCAGTCTACACCCGCGCCTACCCTGATGATTTTATCGGCCTTGGGGTCGGCCGGGTTGGCTTCGCTGAGCAGCTTTATTCCGCCCAGGCAAACATGAACGGTGAGCCCCGGTACGTGATCGAGCAGGAGAATGTTGCTGCCGCCGCCCAGGATTAACTCCGGGGCTTTTAAAAACGGCTTGCCTTCCAGTTGCCGGAGGTCCGTCAGGGCGAGGTACCGCTCAGCGGTACCGGGCAAATTGAAGGTGTTGAGGCGGGAGAGGGAGACGTTTTTTTGGGTCATGACCGTTGTTTGTCCTGATCGGTGCAGCCTGCGGCTACGCTGGGGGAGGAGCGGCTGGGCCCGTAATCAGCCCGGCCAGGTTAATCTAACTGAAACTGGAGTCTTGCGAGCGCCGAGTAGGCTCCGTCGGTAACTGCGTTGAGCTCGTCGTGGGTGCCTTGTTCTACAATGCGTCCGTTTTCAATCACATAGATACGGTCAACTTCGCGGATGGTGGCCAGGCGGTGAGCAATGATGATGGATGTTCGGCCCTCCATCAGCCGGTCGAGTGCTTCCTGTACAACGCGTTCGCTCTCGGCGTCGAGGCTGCTGGTGGCTTCGTCGAGCAGGAGGATCGCCGGGTTTTTAAGTATGGCGCGCGCAATGGCTACACGCTGGCGCTGGCCGCCACTCAGCTGGATGCCACGATCTCCGACTATGGTGTCAAAGCCTTCCGGGAATTTTTCGATGAACTCCAGGGCGTTGGCCTGGCGGGCGGCTTCACGAATGGCTTCTTCGGTAGCGTTCAGAGCTCCGTAAGCAATGTTTTCGCGGATACTACCTCCGAAGAGGAGAACTTCCTGAGGAACAAGTGCAAGGTTGTCGCGGAAGTGATGAAGGTCGTAGTCTTCCACGTTTTTACCATCTACCGTGATACTACCGTCGCTGATGGGGTAGAAGCGAAGCAGCAATTTCATGATGGTTGACTTTCCGCTTCCGGAAGCTCCTACGAGAGCGATCTTCTCTCCTGGTTTGATGGTGAGATCAATTCCCTTGAGGACCTGAATGTCGGGGCGGGTCGGGTAATTGAAATGGACGTTGCTGTAGTGAATGTTTCCCTCGATTTTGGCGGTGGAACTGTTGCTGACGGAGGAACTACGTGTTTCAACCTCCATTGCACCGGCGTTTGCGCCCTCAGTTTCTTCACTGTCCAGGATGTCGACCACCCGGTCAGAAGCACCGAGTGCTGAAACTATTTCACCGTAAAAATTGCCAAGGCTGGCGATAGAGCCTCCGATCAGCGCCGTGAAGATGACGAACGAAAACAAGTCGCCTTCGGGAAGGGAACCCGCCTGAACAAGTAAAACGGCGCGGTAAATGATGTAGAACAGCGAACCGAACATCACCGTGACGATGAACGAAGAGAAAAGGCCGCGGGCCGAGGCTGTTTTCAGCGAAATCCGAACGGTTTCATCGATGCTTTGGCCGTAGCGGGAGCGTTCGAACTCTTCGTTGGTATAAGCTTTAACGGTTGTAATACTGCTGAGGCTTTCCTCTACGATGACATTAGACGCGGCCAGTTGCTCCTGGCGGGCTTTTGTCATTTTACGCACATACTTACCGAAGAACATTGCCGCAACCACCACCACGGGAAAGATAGCCAGGCTGACGAGCGCAAGCTTGGTCATCGTCCAGAGGATGAAAATGATCGCTCCGGTCAGAATAATGAGTTGGCGCAGGAACTCGGCGAGGGTGAGCGAGAAGATTCCCTGGATCTGGGTGATGTCGTTAGTTATCCGGCTGGTAATTTCCCCCACGCGGGTCCGTTCAAAGAACGGAATCTGAAGATGAAGGATTTTGCCGTAGAGGTCTTTCCGCAGGGAAGCCATCGCTTTCTCGCTTACTTCGGCCTGCAGGCGAACGCGCAGGAAACTCAGTGGAGCCTGAATGATGAGGAGCACAGCCAAGAGGGTGAATATTTCGGTCACCGTAAGATCGTATTTCCCTTTGCCGCTGATCACGTTCAGGGCTTCCCCCGGCAACTGCAACAGCACAAGGAACACCAGGCTGCTGATCGCAAGGATGATGAAGCTGAGAATAAACTTCCACCGGTAAAGCCAGACGTAATCGAAGATGCGTAAGCTCCGGTTGAACTTTTCCTTTTGGGTGCGCCCTGAATCAGGGCGGTCGGTTTTGTCAGTTGTTTTAGCCATAAGCAATGCAAAGGAAACCCATTACGCCGCATTTTGAGGTGTTCAGCACAATTTTTGGCGTAACTTTGAGCTTTCTATTACGGGAATATTGCACTTCTCCCCAAAAACTGAAATCTAACAGGCTATGCAAACTCGTTTTTCCTTTCTTCTTTCCATCCTCTTCGTGATTGGAGGCATTTCTGCCGCCCAGGCACAAGAGCTGGAGTTCGGTCTCAAGGCTGGTACCGCACTTTACAGTGGAGACCTTAGCCCAAAGGAGTTCGGACTCTACCCCGATGACCTCAATTTTGCGGGTGGGCTGTACCTGCGCTACCGCCCCGGTGGGCGGTTTGGTATCCGGGTAAACGGAGACTTCGGCCGGATCAGTGCTGAACGGGACGACATGAGAGCCCCGAACGAAATGGGCGTTTTTTTGGACGTGACCCGTAATTTCCGCTCTTCGATTACTGAGTTCAATGCTGTGCTCGAATATGACCTGTTTTACCTTGGTAACCGAGATGGTAACTACTTCGCGCCTTACATCTTTGGTGGTGTCGGTGTACTCAGCTTCAACCCGGAAGGAGAAATGGATGGCGTTTACACTGAGCTTCAACCGCTGGCCACTGAAGGCCAGGGGAGTGGCCTGAGCCCGGCCTACGATGCAACACCCTACGAACTGACAACTGTCGTTGGTGTGTTTGGAGGAGGTGTAAGGGTTCGTTTTGCGGACCGTATTGTGGTTGGCCTCGAGCTTGGCGGGCGTAAAACAGGAACCGACTACCTGGACGACATTTCCGATACCCGCGTAAACTACCTCGATGTACTTCAGGGTGACAACGGAGGTTTGGCCGCCCGGTTCTCGAACCCAGCAGTACAGGACCCCGCGGAAGTAGGTGATCTCTCTTACTCACGTGGTGGCGATGCCGAAGACTACTACTTCATCGGTAGCCTTACGGTCGGAATCACCATCGGAGCATCAGGAAGTAATAAGTCAGGCTGCTACAAATTCTAGTCAGCCTTCAACGATCATCGATTTTGGTAATTAGCATTTAGAACTTAGCCAATCCCCGGCTAAAGACTAAATGCTAATTGCATTTACAAACTAATCCATTACCTTCGCCCCCATGACGGAGAAAGTGCTAATCCTCGACTTTGGCAGCCAATATACCCAGCTGATTGCCCGCCGCATTCGCGAGTTGAACGTATACAGCGAAATTGTACCTTTCAATAAGGTACCTGAGCTGGATGATACCATCAAAGCGGTGATCCTGAGCGGAAGCCCCTTTTCGGTAAGGGAAGAACGTGCGCTGCACCCAAATCTTGAGCCCCTGATCGGTAAGCGACCGGTGCTCGGTATTTGCTACGGAGCACAGTATGTGGCCCAGCACTTTGGTGGGCGCGTAGAACGTAGCGAAACTAGAGAGTACGGTAAAGCTAACCTCGCTACCATCCATAAACCCGAGGGACTGATGACTGGCATTGAAGCCGGAAGTCAGGTATGGATGAGCCACGGCGATACCATCAAGGAAATACCGGAACAGTTTGAGCTGTTAGCCAGCACCGCAGACGTAGAAGTTGCGGCCTATGGCAGTAAACCAGGAGCATTCAGCGAACCGGTGTTCTGTATCCAGTTCCACCCGGAGGTATATCATAGCCTGGACGGTAAAGCTTTGCTTAAGAACTTTGTGATCGATGTCGCAGGATGCACCGGAAACTGGACGCCAGCCCACTTCATCGATGATACCGTTGCTGCACTTCAGGCAAAAATTGGTGATGACCGTGTACTGCTCGGCCTTTCGGGGGGAGTAGACAGCTCTGTTGCCGCAATGCTGTTGCACCGCGCCATCGGCGATCGACTCTTCTGCTTTTTCATTGACAACGGTCTTCTCCGTAAAGATGAGTTCGAGCAGGTGCTGAAAAGCTATGACGGCATGGGCCTCAACGTAAAAGGTATTGACGCCAAACAGGAGTTTTATGACGCCCTGGCCGAAATCTCCGACCCGGAGTTGAAACGTAAAGCCATCGGTAAGACCTTCATTGACGTCTTCGACCGTGAAGCCAAGAAGCTAACTAACATCAAGTACCTCGCCCAGGGTACAATTTACCCCGATGTGATCGAGAGCGTATCCGTTCACGGCCCGTCGGTTACCATCAAGAGCCACCACAACGTTGGCGGGTTACCCGCCAAAATGGGACTCAAGATCGTGGAACCGTTGCGGTTCCTGTTCAAGGATGAGGTCCGCAGGGTCGGAACCGAACTCGGCATGGCCGATCACCTGATTAAGCGCCACCCGTTCCCCGGCCCGGGCCTCGCTATCCGCATTCTGGGAGACATCACTCCTGAGAAAGTGGACCTGCTGCAGAAGGCAGACGCCATCTACATCAACAAACTCCGCGAATACGGACTTTACGACCAGGTGTGGCAGGCAGGTACCATTCTCCTGCCCGTACAATCCGTTGGCGTAATGGGAGACGAGCGCACCTACGAGCAGGCCGTCGCGTTACGCGCAGTAAACAGTACCGACGGCATGACGGCAGAATGGAGCCACCTGCCGTACGACTTCCTGGCCGCCGTCAGTAGTTCGATCATCAATAATGTAAAAGGGATTAACCGCGTCGTATATGATATCAGTACCAAACCGCCGGCCACCATTGAGTGGGAATAACCTGAGCACTTTCGTTGCACTAGCTCTGTTGCTGGTCTTCGTTTCTTCATGTGAACTCTTCAAGCCAGCCGTGGATCCCGGAACCGGCCAGACAACCGGTACCGATGAGTCCCGGCGGGAACAAGAGGGCGAAGACCTCGATCCCGTACAGAGCCGCCGCGTTTATGACCCGGCTACGGGAACGTACATCTACGTTGCCAACGCGCCGACCGATAAAATGGATACCGTTCGCTGGACGACCGTCTCCGAAGACCGTAACCCTCCTATCGTTGAAGAAGGGGGTAATGATTACATCCCCGACAACCAAACCGGCGTCGATACTAACGGTGAAACCGGCATGACGCCCGTTTCTCAGGTAGGAACAACGCCCGAAGGCTCTCGCCTTTTGAATGGCTATAACGTAGACTTCGTCCTGCCCTTCCTCACGGATCGTTACCTCGGTAGCGAGGATAAAGTAGACGCAAACTCGCAGTGGTCGCTCCATTTTTACAGCGGAGCTAAACTCGCTCTCGATGATATGCGGGGCGCAGCTAACGTAAACTATAACGTGAACGTACAGGACAGCAGGGCCAGCGAAGCCAGGGTGCAGTCAATTGCCGCCAGTCCTGAGTTCAGCCAGTCTCAGGTTGTGATCGGCCCGTACCTCAAGAACAATGTTTCTGCCCTGGCGGAAGCCGCTCGTGGCAAAGAGACCGTTCTGATCTCACCCTACAGCGCAAGCGGAGGCATTACCGAGAAGAACCCTAATTACGTCCAGGTAAACCCGACCCTCGAAACGCACATGCGGTCGTTGTTGCAACACGCCTACAAAACCCAGGGAGCCGACCGCATCGTTTTGGTGACCGGCATGGACCCCAACCAGAAAACCCGCCTCGGCTATATTCAGGACGAGTACAAAATTCTGACGGGTAACGCCCAGATTGAACCACTCGAAGAAGTGCAGGTGGATATGAATGACGCGAATACCAGCCTGCGGGATTACCTCAGGGGCCGCAAAACGGTATTCATTGTACCTATTTACGAGGACGAATCTTTCGTTGCCAACTTCCTACGTGTCCTGTATTCCGAAACACGCGATGATTTCGGCCAGAACGTAGCCGTTTACGGTCTTCCGCAGTGGATCGATTTCACGCGGATCAATTTCGATTATTACGAAGGGACAAATGTTCATGTGTCGAGCAGTGTGTTTATCGACAAACTGAACCCTGCCGTTCGTGAGTTCCGCCGCAAGTTTTTCGAGCGTTACGCAGCGCTGCCGCGCGACGAGGCGTACGTGGGGTACGATGTTACCCGTTATTTCCTGCGGATGGCAGCCGAGCACGGCACCCGTTTCCAGTACGCTCTGGAAGCTAATCCGGAAGATCTCATGCATACGCGCTTCCGCTTCCAGCCGGTGGCCGTGGTTCCGGCAGGAGCAACGAATTTCGAGCAGGCTACCCTGGATCGCTTCGAGAACAAATTTGTCAATATCCTGCGGTTCCGTGATTACTCGTTCAAAAGAGTGAATTAATACGCGGCGCGAGCGCAGGTGCAAAGCAGGTTTAAAAGCAAAGGCTTGTAACCCGGATGTTGGAATCGGCTGATAGTCGCTGGTCAGCATCCAGGTTACAGGCCTTCCTTTTTGGGAGAAAACCGGTCGATGTTTACTTCGGCAGGAATAGGGCTGCCGTTCAGGATTGCCTCCGCCAACCAGCGTGACCCGAGAGGAGCGAGTGAGCCACCTTTGGTGCCCAGTCCGTTGAAGATCCAGAGGCGGGGGAGCTCGGGGTGCTGACCAATGAACATTCTTCGGTCACGGACAGTAGGGCGCACCGCTGCCCGGTGGTCGATGATTTCGTATTTCGTGCCGGTAAGGACTTCGGCCAGCCGGTCTTCAAGAAACTTTCGGTTAGCCGGGGTAGGGGAGTCGTCGGGGAATTTATTCTCGCTGGTAGCTCCCACCCAGTAGGTATCGTCGGAGAGCGGTACCAGAAAAACCCGGTGCTTGAACATTCGGTCGAGGACCGGTGCTTCGGTTTTGACGATGAGGACCTCGCCTTTATTTCCGCCGTGCGGCAGGTAGCTGAAATAAGGGTTGAAGCGCGCGCGCCACCCCTCGCAACAAATAATATGGTCGTAGGTAGCGCTGCTCTTTTGTCCTTTCGTTGCACCTGCGCTGCGGCGCCCCTCACCTGATGCGGGTTCTGCACCGAGTAGTCGTGGTACGCCGGAATAGTCGAATCTATCCGTCTTCAACTGGTCGCCGGAAGTGATTCTTTCCCGGAATGCAGCAACCAAACCCGCCACATCGACCCTTGCTGCATGACGAACGCCGGCGTAAGCAAAGACCGGAACAGTAAGCACCGGAATACGCCCCGGGGCGGGGTTATCGTCCATATATTCGGGGTAACCGGCGTCTGCTGACCGGGCCTGCCAGTCGTTGAGGTCTCCGCGGTTATAGAGTGTACGAATCAGCGGTTGTTCGTGCCAGAAAGTGAGGCCAAGCAACTTTTCGAATTCCAGGTAGCACGATTTTGCTTCGGGAATAAGTTCGTCGATGCGCCAGCTCTTTACGAAGCGCCGACCGGTGATAGGGTTGATGATTCCGGCAGCTACGGAACTGGAGGCGGTTTGTTCCGGAGCGTCGATGTAGTGGACTGTATGGCCGGCCAGTTCAAGGCGCCGGCCGGTAAGGGTGCCGGCCAGCCCCTGGCCGATAATCAGAAATTTCATTGTTTGGGGGCTTTTACTCACTGCTTCCCCGTACGATTACGCGGGGAGAAAGGACCAGCTTGGGGTCGGCATCGATGGCGGAAGAGTCATCGTTCAAGGCGGCCATTAGTCTTTCCGCCGAGCGGCGGCCCATTTCGAGGGTCTGCTGATCGACAGTGGATATCTTTGGAGTGATGATTTCGGTGAAAGGCTCATTTGCGAAGCCGATGAAGGCGATATCCTGAGGAACACGCAGGCCCAGGCTTTGAGCAGCGCGGACACCCCCTGCTGCGCTGAAATCGCTGGCGGCGAAGATGGCGTCAGGCCTTTCGGGGAGTTGCCATAACTTATGGAATGCCTCTTCTCCACTATCGAAGTGGTTTTCGATCTGGACGACATAGTCGTCGTTGACGGGGAGGCCTGCTTCGGTTAGTGCGCGCAGGTAGCCTTTGTACCGGTCCCGGTAAATATGCAGGTACCTTGGTCCGTTGAGATGGGCGATGCGCCGGTAGCCTTTGCTGATGAGGTGTTTGGTTGCCTCATAGGCCCCTTTTTCGTCGTCGATCACGACCGCAGGGGCCCCGATGTCCTCGGGGATGTTGTCGAAGAACTGGATAGGTAAGCCACCTTCGATGAGTTTGCGGTAAAAATCCTTGTCGGTTTTTCCATCTTTAGCGAGGGAGATGAGGACCCCGTCGACCTGTACGCGGCGGAGGGTCTTTACCATGATTTGCTCTCGTTCGGAAGAGTCGTAGCTCTGGCAGACCATAATATGGTATCCTTCTTCGTCAGCTTTTTCTTCGATCCCTCTGATGACGCTGGAGAAGAAAGCCCGGTCGATGGCGGGAACAATAACCCCCAGAATATCTGACCGGCCGCGACGCAGTGCTGCGGCAATATGGTTGGGTTGATAATTGAGTTCAGTTGCTTTCTCCTGGACTAAATCCCTGGTTTTTTTACTGACTACAGGGTTGTTGGCCAGGGCACGACTAACAGTGCTGGCGTTGAGTCCAAGTGCAAAAGCAATATCATGAATAGTTGTTTTACCGGTTTTTTTGGCCATGATGCTAAGGTAGCCACTTTTGCTCCGGCTTTAGGTAAACTTGTTTACATTTGCGGAAATAGCACACAAGGGTTCTTTTTTGTCGGCTGAATTACTCCGATACGATCAACGGGAAATAATCCAACTTAGTGCACCACTTTTGTAGTCAGGCCAGCCATCTTCGGTTTCTCGGCACCATTCAGATTAAACTCACCAGGTATGAAAAGAACGCTACTCCTCTTTTTACTCGTGTTTATTTCCATTTCCGCTTTTGCTCAGACTGCCCTTAAGGGTAAGGTGACAGATCCGGATTCGGGAGAAGAACTTCCGTTCGCCACGATTCAGCTTTTCAAAGAAGGCGCTTTTGTTAACGGCGTTACCACAGACTTTGAAGGCAACTATTACTTCTCTAATATTGACCCGGGTACTTACGATATTCAGGCAGACTTCACCGGCTACCAGGGTATTCGCCTCACGGGTATCGTTGTAACTCCCGGTAAAACGAACGTTGCCGATGTTGAAATGACCAACGATGGAGGTGTTATTCTTGAAGAAGTTGTGGTTAAGGCCTTCCGCAAGCCACTGATCGAGCAAGATAATACTACCTCGGGCCAGACGGTTACCTCGGAAGAAATCCGAAACCTGCCGACCCGTAATATTAACCAGATTGCCTCGATTGCGGCTGGTGCATCTTCTGCAGATGAAGGTGGTGCGATCAACATGCGTGGTTCCCGCTCCAATGCGACGAACTACTACGTTGATGGTGTACGGGTAAGTGCAACAAGCATTCCTGACTCTGAAATCGAAGCACTCCAGGTAATTACGGGTGGTGTTGAAGCACGGTACGGTGATGTAACGGGTGGTATCATCTCGATTACGACCAAAGGCCCCGCAAATAACTTCAGTGTAAATGCCGAAGCAGAAACAAGCGAAGGATTGGACAACTACGGACAGAGCCTGGTTGGCCTTTCTGTGAATGGGCCCATCCTTAAGAACAGCGAAGGAAGTTCCATCCTTGGTTACCGTTTTAGTGGTCGTTACTCTTACAGCGAAGATGACAGCCCATCCGGAATTCCAGCTTACCGGGCTAAGGACGATGTAATCGCTGCCCTGGAGGCTGACCCACTGCGAATTGTTAACTCGGGAACCAACCTGATCGAATTCGTTTCTGCTGACTTCATCAACAATGATGATGTTGATGCACTAAAAACACGCCCCTTCGAGGAATCGAGCGGCATTAACCTCAACGGTAAGATCGATGCCCGTCTCAGTGATGCCATCGACATCTCTTTTTCCGGCGCTTACGGAAAGTTTGAGAACCAGTTCACTCCGGGCAACTGGCAGTTGCTGAACGCTGCTCGTAACCCAACCCAGAACAGCCAAAACTACCGTGGTAACTTCCGCTTCCGTCACCGCCTCGGCGGTTCAGGTGTTGCAGATGGTGGTACCGGCAGCAGCAGCATCATTCGTAATGCCAGCTACACGCTCCAATTTACAGCAGAGAACACGCGGAGCGACCTGGAAGACCCTATCCACGGAGACAACCTGTTTGCTTACGGACACGTAGGAACGTTTGATATTGACTACATCCCTGTATTCGACTTCAACGAAACCCTGGATTCTGCCTTTCAGACAGATTACCGTGAAGTAATCCGCTCTTTTGATGCGACTACCTCCAGCAACCCGATTCTTTCCAACTACAACAATATTCTCGATCTGTCTGAAGACCAGATCCTCACTATGGGGGCATACGGTATTCAGGGAGATCCGAACGCTTCTACCTTTTTCGATTTCCGCGCAGGTGGTGTTGTCCCGATTAGCCTTGACCGTTTCTACACGATCAACGGTCGTACCAACAGTGCCTACGTCAATACCTGGTTCGACAGCAATGTCGGCGCCGTATACAACGTCTTCAACAAAGGAGATAACGATACTTATACCTTCCAGGCGAACGCTTCCTTCGAAATCGTTCCTGGTAGTTCAGACAAAAGCCGCCACAGCATTCAGCTTGGTGTTATTTACGAGCAACGGACCAACCGTAGCTATAGCGTAGCTCCACGAGGTCTCTGGACTGCCGCGCGCAGCCGCGCAAACCAGCACCTGGTATCTGTCGACGGCACTAACCGGGTCGTTGATTCAGTATTCGTAAGTGAACCTAGCGCAATCGGAGGATTTGAGGGCAACGTAGCGGTGCTCGCTCCTACTATTCAAGACAACGATGGTCAGTTTTACCAGGCGATCCGTGAGCGCCTTGGTGTCCCGCTGGATGAATTCGTTAACGTTGATGGCCTGAGCCCAGACCAACTGAGCCTCGACCTGTTCAGCGCCCGCGAACTGACCTTCGACGGTCTTGTGGACTACTTCGGTTACGACTACCTGGGTAACGAGTACGACGGAACTTTTGATGACTTCTTTACGGTAGGGGCCGATGGAGAGCGTTCATTCGACGTTGCGCCGTTCCGCCCGATTTACGCGTCTGCTTACCTGCAGGATAAATTTACCATCAATAAGATGATTTTCCGTCTTGGTGTACGTGTAGACCGTTACGACGCCAACACTAAGGTTCTGAAGGACCCTTACAGCCTTTACGAGATCATGGGAGCAGAAGACTTCCACACCAACTTCGGCGGTGAACGCCCCGGTAGCATTGGTGAAGATTACAAAGTATACACCGACGTTAACAACGGTACCGACGTAGTTGCTTACCGCCGTGGTGATGACTGGTTCCGCCCTGACGGTACACCAACCAACAGCCCTTTGGAAATCGATGCATTGCGTGGCCTGCTTCCTACCCCTAAGTACGTCAACCCTGCTGTCCATGAAGTGGCTGACTTCATCAAAGACGATGCCTTCTCTGTTGATGACTCTTTCAAAGACTACGAGGTACAGTTCAACGTGATGCCACGTCTGGCTTTCTCTTTCCCTATTTCAGAGGATGCCAACTTCTTCGCGCACTACGATGTACTGCTCCAGCGGCCGCCGAGCAATAGTTACGCAACACCACTGGATTACTACTTCTTCAATGACCGTTCTACGAGCAGCACGTTCAACAACCCGTCTTTGCTCCCTGAGCGTACGGTAGATTACGAAGTAGGATTCAAAACCCGTCTTTCCGAGTCTTCAGCGCTTACGATTGCTTCTTACTACAAAGAGATGCGAGACATGATCCAGCTGCGCACTTACCTACCGGTACCTACTGTAAGTTCCTACACTACCTACGACAACCAGGATTTCGGTACGGTTAAAGGTTTCAGCCTTACGTACGATCTGCGTCGCACCGCTAACTTCACGGTTAACGCCAACTACACCCTTCAGTTTGCTGATGGTACAGGATCTGGGTCTACCTCTCAGGCAGGTCTGACCAACCGTGGTAACCTCCGTACGCTCTTCCCCCTCAGCTTCGATGAGCGTCACCGTGTAAACCTTGTTCTTGATTACCGTGTAGGGCGCAATACCGGCCTCCCCGGATTCTTTAAAGATCTCGGTATCAACCTGCAGACTTCCGCTGTATCCGGCCGTCCTTACACTGCTACTTCTATTCCTACCCAGTTCGGCGGTTCGAACACCGAAGGCGCGATCAACGGTGCCCGCAAACCATTCAACTTCACGATGAATGGCCAGATCAACAAAGACTTCAAAATCGGTAACAACTCAAGAATGAACGTTTACTTCCGGGTTTCCAATATTCTGGATCGTCGTAACGTACTGAACGTTTACTCTTCTACGGGTTCTGATTCAGACCCTGGGTACTTGCAGTCGAGCTTCGGCCGTGATGAAATCGAAAACATCGAAGCCGGTAGCCGTTCCCTGGAAAGCTTCCTTGCTGCCTACCAGTGGAACGTGATCAATCCTGGTTTTTACACGCTGCCGCGTCGTATGTACCTCGGTGCTCAGTTCAGCCTTTAAACCTTACTTCCGCCAATTAATAAAATTTAAGTTATGCGAGTTAATCAACTCATACTTTCTCTGATCGCGCTGGTGGGGTTTGCTGCCCCTACAGCGTTGTGGGCCAAGGAAGGCCCCGATCGAGGCCGACCAGCAATGACGGCCTCTCAGCAGCAACAGATTGATTTCCGGGCTGCCTGTGACAACGCGACGGCCCAAACCGATATGGACGTTAACAATGTACGCGCCCGCCTGACCACAGGCGGTGACGTATGGTGGAACGGATCTGCCGGCCGCTATGTAGTACCTAAAGTGCCAACCGGCGTAGATGAGGTAAGCTCAATCTTTGCCGGAGCAGTCTGGCTGGGTGGTAAAGACCCGGGGGGTGGACTGAAAGTTGCCGCCCAGCAGTACGGCCGTGGAAGTGGTAACTTCGATTTTTACACCGGCCCGCTTACTGATGAAGGTTTGACATCAAAAGACACTTGTGCCCGCTGGGACCGTTTCTTTACCGTTAGCGGTGAAGCAATCCGGGAACTGCGTGCTGCTTACGAGCTTGTTCGTGAAGACCCCAACGGGCGACTGGACCCCTCTACTCTCCCCGACGAAATTCTCGGTTGGCCGGCAACCGGAAACCAGTACTTCTTCGATGTACACCGCTTTGAACTCCCTAACACCACACAGGGACTCGCCGGTTTCTGGGACGAAGACTTAGATGGTATATACGATCCTACCCTGGGAGATTACCCAATCATCGAAATCCGTGGCTGTGGCGAAACACCACAGTTCCCGGAGGAAATGACCTTCTGGATCTATAACGATGCGGGTAACACTCACCGTGAGTCTAATATTCCCCAGCAGATTCAGATGGAAGTTCAGGTGCAGGCTTTCGCTTACACTACTTCTGACGACATCAACAGCATGACTTTTCAGCGCTACAAGCTGATCAACCGTGCGACGGAGGACATTTTTGATACTTACTTCGCGATGTGGGTGGATGCTGACCTTGGTTGCTCTCAGGATGACTACGTGGGTACCGACACTACGCGCTCTTTAGCCTACGTTTACAACTCCGATGTTCTCGATGGTATTGGTACCGGTTGTGACTGTGACGGCGCGAACACCTACTGTGATGAAATTCCAATTCTGGGTGTTGATTACTTCCGTGGCCCACGGAAGCCGATCTTTGATGAAGATGGCAACCAGATTGGTGAAGAAGAACTCGGAATGAGTTCTTTCATCACCATTTACAACTCTTCTCCGGGTAGCCCGGATCCGGGTACTACGGACCCTAACACGGCTCAGGAATACTACAACTACCTGCAGGGCCGCTGGCTCGATGGTAGTACACTGCAAAATACCGGTGACGGCTATGACGAAGCAGGTGCAGAAGAGACACGCTACGTTTTCTCTGACGCTCCCAACGTAACGAATGGCTTCAACATGGTTACCGCCGATCTCGGCCCTCGTGACCCTCGTACTCTGCAGGCTTCTGGCCCCTTTACCCTTCAGCCTGGTGCGGTAAACGAACTTATTATTGGTGTGGTCTGGGTTCCGGACCAAACTTACCCTAACCCTTCCATCCAGCGTCTGCAGCAGGCCGATGACCTCGCTCAGAGCCTCTTCGACAACTGTTTCGACATTTGTGACGGACCGGATGCACCGGATGTTGACGTTATCGAACTCGACCGTGAGGTTATCCTCCTGTTGAGCAACAACATCGCCAGCAACAATTACGAAGAAGCTTACGTAGAACCGGGTCTTGGTGTTCCCGAAGGTTTCGACAGCCTTTACCGCTTCGAAGGCTACCGTGTGTACCAATTCTCTGGGCCTAACGTATCCCTCGCAGAAGAAGGAAACGTTGAGCGTGTGCGCGAAATCGCACAGTTCGACCTTAACAACGGCATTACCAAAGTCTTCAACTGGAATCCGATTAACGAAGACGACAACCCGCTGCTTGAGCCCTACCTGGCACCCGAGCTGGTCGCTACCGGAACCGATAACGGTATCCGCCACAGCCTCCGGATCACGCAGGATGCCTTTGCAAGTAGTGGTGACACGCGCCTGATCAACCACCGGCGTTACTACTTTACCGTAGTCGCCTATGGTTACAACAATTACAAAGAGTACGATCCGCTGAATACCGATCTCCCGGGCCAGCCGCAGCAATACAAGGCTTCCAGCCGGAATATTGGAGACAACCTCACAGGAAGTCCTTTCTACCAGGTAATCCCGCGTCCGATCCTGGACCGTCAACTGATGGCAGATTACGGTGACGGAGCCATCGTTACCCGTATCGCAGGTGAGGGTAACAACGGTACTTTCCTGGACATTAACGACGAGACACGCGAAGAGATGGAAAACGCTTTCGCTGCCGGTGAAACTGTCTTCCCCGAAATCACCTACGAAACCGGAGCAGCTCCTATCGATGTATTCGTTGTCAACCCACTTGGAGTTGTAGATGGAGATTACGAACTTACTTTCGTTGACGCAGACATGAGCGATGAAAACTTCGACGAACCCGTCAACTGGATTCTTCGCAACCTCTCTGACCCCGGTGCGATGACTGTGATGAGCGAACGCCCTATCAGCCAGCGCAACGAGCAAATTATTGGTGAATACGGTTTCTCTGTGAACATCGGTGACGTGGAAGAACCAAGTGATCCTGCCCTTGCAGAACAAGGCAATGGTGTCATTGGTGGTAGTATCTCCTACGACGACCCGGACGGAGACAAATGGTTGGGCTTCCTGCCCGACGGTCTCGACATCGGCCTGAACCTTCCGGTTCAACTGCGGGACGAACTATTCAACTACGTCAATAACGGCGTGATGGAACAATTTGAAGAAGATGATCCGAACCAGGACTTCAACAACCTGTTCCCCGGTATTTACCCGTACCGCCTGATGAACTGGGAGGAACGCGCGAGCGGATTCCCGTTCTTCTCTCCGGTTTGGCTCAACCGTACCAACGGTACGGCTAACACCCGGATGTCTTTGGAGGACCTCACCAACGTAGACATCGTCCTGACTTCCAACAAAGACCTCTGGTCTCGTTGTCCGGTAATCGAAACGTCCAACATCTTCTATGAGGACGCCATCATCAACGGAACACCAGTGAAGACTGACGACGACCGCCCTATGTTCGACACCCGTGACGCACCAAGCGTCACGAAGAACGCAGGCAGCGATGGTTTACCTGAAGTAGACACAGACATTGACCCTGCAATGGAAACAGGAATGGGTTGGTTCCCCGGCTATGCTGTTGATGTGGAAACCGGTCAGCGCCTCGAAATCTTCTGGGGTGAGAACAGTCTCTACGACGGTCGCAGCATCGGTAGCGGAGACTTCACCGCGCAAAGCAACGGTAACGATATGATCTGGAACCCTTCAGACGTAATTCTGGAGCCAGTACCGGAATCTGACCTGAACGCCTACACTTTTGTTGGTGGTGGTCAGCATTACTTCTACGTGACCAAACTACCTTACGATGGTGGTGAGTACCTAGAAAGCCGCCTCAACCCTCACCCATCCGCCAGCCGTAAGGTGAACGGTATCCGTGAAATCATTTGGGCAGGATTCCCGCTGCTGTCTCCTGGTTCCGAGCTTCTGTCTTACGAGGACGGTATCGTCCCGAACGACGCAACCATCAAACTGCGGGTTAACAATAAGTACGACTTCCGCGAAGGCACCGAAGACGCAACTGGTTACCCAACGTACCGCTTCAGCATCGACGGTAAAGCCGCTGACGACAACGATGCTGCTGCCAATGAGCGCGAGTTGGACATGATCAACATCGTTCCTAACCCGTACTATGGCTTCAGCAGCTACGAAGACAGTGCTCTGGAGACCATCGTGAAGATCACCAACCTGCCCGCTAAGGCTACGGTGACGATCTACTCGCTCGACGGTAAATTCATCCGCAAATACGAGCGTGATGAAGCGCCGACGGCACTGCGTCGTTCCGACAGCCGCCCGATCGGTACACGTCAGGTTACTCCGGCACTGGAATGGGACCTTAAGAACTTCAAGCAGATTCCGGTTTCAGGTGGTGTTTATCTCATCCACGTTGAAGCTCCGGGACTTGGTGAGCGTACGCTGAAATTCTTCGGCGTTCAGCGCCAGTTCGATCCTACCGGCCTCTAAACGGCCTTTGCTGCCGCCCGTTCCGAATACGAAATTCGGAACGGGCGGTGCATTTATCTCGGCCCCGAAAAGGGGCGAGGCCGCAGGTGCAATGAAGGTTTTAAGCAGGCAAGAACATCCGGTGAAGTATATCCGCACCGGAAACATTGCTCTTAAAAAACACACCCTGTACCTGCGTCAGCGCCCAAATCAACTATCAGCGATTAGTCGCTTCACATAAAATCTTCTCCCCTGTAAATACCAGGGAGACAACTAACCACTCAAGTAGCATGAAGAAAATCTACCTACTCGCATTATGTTTCGGTCTGGCGACCTCCGTCGCCTTTGCCGGAAACCCTGACCGCCAGGGCGAAGCCGGGGCAGCACAATTGCTGATGAACCCATGGGCTACCTCTGCTGGTCTTCATTCAATGAATACCTCAAGTGTCTTCGGTGTGGAAGCTATGCGGATCAACCCCGCAGGCGTTTCCCGCTTCAACGGTACCGAGGTGAAACTCGGATACGCCAACTACCTGCAGGGAACCGACATCGCCATGCAGGCGATTGGTGTTGCCAGCTCCAACGGAAAAGGTGGCGCTATCGGCTTTAGTATTATGAGCCTCGACTTTGGCGATATCCCGGTTACTACTACCGCACAGCCGGAAGGTACCGGTGGTGACCTCAACATCAACTTCCTCAACATCGGCCTTACTTACAGCTATACTTTCGAAGAAGCGGTATCGGTAGGTGTTACCCTCCGCGGTGTCAGCGAAGGAACCAGCGATGTATCTTCGTTTGGGTTTGCTGTCGACGCCGGTGTGCAGTACGTGGCTGGCGAAAACGATGAGTTTAAATTTGGTCTGTCGCTGCGCAACATCGGCTCTCGCATGAGCTACGGTGGCCAGGGCATCACCGTTACCGCTCAGGCATCAGAAGGTGATTCCCGCGCCCTGCAGGAGCGCTCTTTCGCTTTCGAAATGCCAACCCTGCTCAACGTAGGTGCATCCTATGATCTGCTCACGAAAGCCGAAGGATCCAAGAACCGCCTGACGTTGATGGGTAACTTCACCGCCAACTCCTTTGGCCGTGATCAGTTAGGTGTTGCCGCAGAGTACGCCTTCAAAGAACAGTTCATTGCACGTGTGGGCTATCGTTCAGACATCGAGCAGAGCGAGCTTACGGAAGTACCGCTGTACGATGGCCTCAGTGCTGGTGCCAGCATCCGCGTACCTTTCAAAAAAGGTGACCCCAGCCGTAGCTTCAGCATCGATTACGCGTGGAGAAATACCCGTGTATTCAACGGTACACATAACATCGGTATCGGGATAAATATTTAGTATTCTACCGTTAAGTAAGCTAAGAGCGTGTCTAACAAAAGGCAGCAGTATTTAACAGCGCTTCGTGCACGACCGGCTACCTAACTATCTACTATTTAATTATCTTTGGAACTAAGATCGGAACAAAGACGTTTCTACCATGAGGTAGGAACGTCTTTGTTTTTACCCTTAACCCTCCGAACCTGTTTCGTAGGGAACCATTAAATGAACGGCAAGCCGGGTCTTTACTGCTTCCCCTCCCGGGGAAGAAAGGAGGACTTTAGCCTCTGCCCCAAACAATTCTACTATGTCCAAAACCCACTATCTGTCACAGGAAGGTTTCGACAAACTTACCGCTGAACTCGAAGAGCTCAAAACCACTGGCCGGCAGAACGTAGCTAAAGCCATCGCCGAGGCAAGGGAGAAGGGAGACCTCTCCGAAAATGCCGAGTACGATGCAGCCAAGGATGCCCAGGGCCTTCTGGAAATGAAGATCAACGAGCTGGAAAAAGTAATGGCCAACGCGCGCGTTCTCGATGCCAGCCAGTTAGACACCAGTAAGGTAACGGTGATGAGTAAAGTCACCATCCGCAACGTTAAGGTCAAGAAAGAAATGACCTATATGCTGGTAGCCGAATCTGAAGCAGACCTGAAGGCAAAGAAAATTTCAGTCAACAGCCCAATGGGGGCTGGCCTGTTGGGCAAAGAGCCCGGCGACATCGCTGAAGTGGTGACGCCGAACGGAACAATTCAGTTTGAGATCGTCTCGATTAGCATTTAAAAACCGGAACCTGTAGCGCCGGCTTGAACCGGCACCACGCTGGTTCAGGCCAGCGGTACAACACCAGCATCATGCCAAGTATTTTTACAAAAATTATTGACGGGGAAATCCCCAGCCACAAAGTGGCAGAAACAGAGGAGTTTATTGCGTTTCTTGACGTTCGGCCGATGAAAGAAGGCCATATCCTCTGTGTTCCTAAACGAGAAGTAGACTATTACTTCGACCTGACGGATGAAGAAATTACCGGACTAACGCTGTTCTCTAAGGCCGTTGCCAAGGCCATAAAAGAAGTGATCGATTGCAACCGCGTTGCGGTTGGAGTACTTGGGCTGGAAGTTCCCCACGCTCACGTTCACCTTGTGCCCGTTACTGCTGAAGGAGACTTCCGCTTCGGGAAGTCCGTCGAGGTTTCCGCTGAGCGGATGGCAGAAATCAGGGACGCTATTGCTGCCGCTTATTCAGCCTAAGCGCCAGGGTGGGTTCTTGCGGTCTTCTCCGGCCCAAAACAAAATCAACCGGTTATTGTCCGGGTCACGGAGGCGTGCTTCACGCCAGCGCCATGTTTCATCGGTAGGCTGGGTGTCAAAATCCAGGCCTGCGGCTTGGAGGGCGACCACTCTTTCGTCGAGGTCCTCACATTCAAAGTATGTATAACTGCCTTCTCCCGAAGGAAGCTCGTCGACCAGGTGGAGGGAAAAGGTGGAGTCTCCGTTGGGGCATTCAAAGCGGGCATAACGCGGCGGCGCATGAACGATCAGCCGGAGGCCAAGGGTCTCGTAAAAGCTTATGCTTTGGGCAAGATCGAGGGTGGGTAAGGTTACTTGATTGAGATTCATTGAAAATAAAACTGTACGGCAGCTACTAAAGATTAAACTGCCCTGACGATTCCTAGCTTAACAACGGCTTACCTTCGCGCAACAAAATATTTGCCCCATGAAGTTCGAACAACGCATTCCCCGCCAGACCTCCGCCGATCTCTTTACCGAAGCTAAGGAATACTTTCCGGGTGGTGTCAATAGTCCGGTGCGTGCTTTCCGAAGTGTAAGTGGCCCGCCACTTTTCATCAAGGAAGGTAAAGGAAGCCGGATGACGGACGAAGACGACAACGTTTTTCTCGACTTCTGTTGTTCCTGGGGGCCACTCATCCACGGCCACGCCAACGATTACATCGAAGGAAAGGTGATCGAAACGGTCCGCAAGGGCACCAGCTTCGGTACACCCAACCGGATGGGTAACCGCCTCGGTAAGCTCATCCTGGACAACCATCCCTACATAGAACGCATCCGCTTTGTGAGCTCCGGTACGGAGGCTGTGATGAGCGCAATACGCCTGGCCCGTGGGGTGACGGGCAAAACCAAGATTTTGAAGTTCGATGGCTGTTACCACGGCCACGTGGACAGTTTGCTGGTGAAGGCCGGTTCAGGGCTGGCCACCTTCGGAACAAGTTCCTCTGCGGGCGTCCCTGAGGCGGTAGCAAAGGATACGCTCATTCTACCGCTCAATAAGCCTGAATTGCTGGAAGAAACGCTCGGCAAGTACGCCGATGACATTGCATGCATCATCGTAGAACCCGTTCCCGCTAACAACGGCCTCCTTATTCAGGACAAGGAATGGCTGGAATGCCTGCGCGCCAAAGCAGACAAGCACAACGTGCTGTTGATCTTTGACGAAGTGATTTCTGGCTTTCGGGTAGGCTTCACCGGCGCAGCAGGCTATTACGACGTGAAGCCAGACATCATTACCTTCGGTAAGGTGATCGGTGGTGGCTTCCCCGTAGGAGCCTACGCTGCCAGCGCGGAGATCATGGATCATATTTCGCCGGTAGGCCCGGTTTACCAGGCAGGTACACTCAGCGCCAACCCCGTTGCCATGGCGGCAGGACTGGCAGCGCTGGAGTTATGTCTTACACCAGGCTTCTACGAACTACAGGCCAAGAAGACTCACGCGATGGCTACCGCCATCGAAGCTTACGCCAAAGAGAAGGGATATCCTCTCCACGTTCCCCACATCGGCTCTATTTTTTGGTTGGCCTTCGGCAACGAGCGTATTACCCGCTCAGATCAGATCGACCCGGCTAACATGGAGTACTTCAAGGTGATTCACCACGAGCTGCTCCAAACGGGCGTTTACCTTGGGCCAAGCGGCTACGAGGTAGGTTTCGTATCGGGGGCGCACTCCGTTGCCGACCTGGAAGAAGCGGTTCGTAAAATCTGTGCGGCCATGGATGTAGCTTTCGGGTAAGGACCGCGCGGCAAGCCGAGGTTCAATCGTTGCTCTTTATCCGAATCTGTGCACCTGCGACCGCGTCTGCATTAGTATTTTGGATCGTTGGCCTGTTGGTTCGTCGTGACGTGAAGGTCTGTTGTCCCGGGCGCTCGAAGACGCTTAAAATGCTCCGCTCCGCTGCGTTTTAAGCGCGCTTCGAGACCCTCTACGTGTATTTGAAATTATCGAGGTGCTTGCAAATGTCGCCTCTGAAAACCTTTTGGGGAGCGAACCAACGCTCCAACGAACCCAAATACCAACGAACCAATTACCTTTGCCTAATGAATAAAAACTGGCAGCCCCAGACCCGCGCTATCCGCGGACAGATGGACAAAACGCAATACGGCGAGCACTCTACGCCGCTGTTCCTGACGAGCAGTTTCACCTTCGGCTCCGCCGAAGAAATGGCCGCTGTCTTTGCCGGAGAACAGGAAGGACTGATTTATTCCCGCTACAGCAATCCGGGAGTAGATGAACTGATTGCAAAAGCCTGCGCTCTGGAAGGAACCCAGGCCGGTTTCGCCACTGCCTCCGGCATGGCTGCCGTTTTTGCCAGCCTGGCTGCGCTTGTAAAGCAGGGCGACCACATTGTTGCAACCCGCGCGCTCTTCGGCAGCACTCACCAACTACTGACCAATTTTCTGCCCAAATGGGGGGTGACTTTTACCTACGTTGAGCCCGATCAGCCCGAAACATGGTCGGCCGCGGTACAGGACAATACGGTGCTCTTCTGCACCGAAACGCCATCTAACCCGGGGTTGAAGCTGGTAGACCTCGAAGCCGCGGGCAGACTCTGCAAAGAGCATGGCCTCTTATTCGTAGTTGATAATTGCTTTGCTACTCCAGTGATACAGCGACCTGCTGAATTCGGTGCGGATCTGATTACCCATTCGGTTACTAAATGGATGGACGGTCAGGGCCGCGTACTCGGCGGCCTGCTGTTGGGTACTGAGGAAGTGATGGAAAAGGTTACTGCCTTCTGCCGGCATACGGGTCCGGCCATGTCACCTTTCAACGCCTGGACGGTCAGCAAAAGCCTCGAGACGCTTCACCTGCGAATGGATGCGCACTGTCGTTCAGCGCTCGTGATGGCCGAATGGCTGGGGAAACAGAGTGGCGTTGCCAGGGTGCATTACCCTTACCTCCCGAGCCATCCGCAGTACGAGTTGGCGCAGCGACAGATGTCGGCCGGCGGAGGCATCGTAACCTTCGAGCTCAAAGGCGGTATCGAAGCAGCGCAACGGCTGCTCAACTCCGCAGAGTTGTGCACCCGCAGTTCCAATCTCGGCGATACGCGGACCATCCTGACACATCCGGCCACCACAACACATTCCAAACTGACCGCCGAAGAACGCGCGCGGGTGGGCATCACCGATGGCCTTGTACGGATGAGCGTAGGACTGGAAGCTGTCGTAGACATTCAGAATGACCTGAAGCTGGTAGGGGAGATGTAGCGCTTTCTATTCACTGATCTCCAACAGGTGCTGAAGTTTATGGAGTGCTTCAGGCTTGTCCCGCAAATGATCCCGCAGGGTAGTTTTGATGAGATCAATGTGTTCGTTTGGGCTTTGCTTTACTTCCGCAAAAATCCTGGCTCCTTCCGCCGGGTCATTCTTGAGGAACACCGGGCGGAGGTAATCTTCCCAAATGGCGGAACGTAGTTCGTGGCGGCCGGAGTCTTCGGCAATTTCGAAAAGAGCGGCGTCGATGGTCGGTTGCAGGATCATAATTTGTATTTTTCGCTAAAACGGGAGTAAGCACCATCGGAGTTCGGTTTGTCCTTCGGTTTCTGGACTTCGGCGGCCACTTTCGTGTATTCGTTACCTGATGCACTTCATCCCAATAAAGATCATGCTATGAATATGTTCCGCCCTTCTTACTGGGAGCAAACAACTTTCTTTCGCTCGCCAGATGTAGTCGTAATCGGAGCGGGGCTGACCGGCCTGCAGGCGGCACTCGCCCTGAAGCAGGCAAATCCGAAGTGCGATGTTCTCGTGGTTGAACGTGCTGCCGTTCCGCGCGGAGCAAGCACGCGCAATGCTGGTTTCGCCTGCTTTGGCGGGCCTACCGAACTCTTAGCCGATATGGATGCCTACGGTGCAGCATCTACCCTGGCTACGGTCCGCGAGCGGTTTGCGGGCATTCTCGCGCTGGAACGTGACTACTCGCAGCGGAACATCGGTTGGCGCAAGCACGGTGGCTACGAAGTTATCGATGATAAGAAAACGGCGGAGATGGTCAGTGAGCGCCTGCCGGAACTGAATGCGCTCTTAGCGGAGGTGACGGAACTGAAAGATACCTGGTCGGTCGTTGCGGATTCTGGCTGGTCAGGAAGTATAAAACTGAGCCTTCATAACCGGCTCGAGGCTCAGTTGCACCCAGGTAAATTGGTGTCGTTGTTGCTGGAAGATTGTCATCGTGCGGGGGTGCGTTTCCTTTTCGGTTGCCAGGTGGATCATGTGGGCGCGACCGCGGGTGCGGTGACGGTTGAAGGAGCAGGATGGGGTAGAGTAGATGCTAAACAGGCACTGGTAACCGTAAATGCTTTCGCCCGTGATCTGCTCCCCGCTGAGTTTCCCGAAAGCATCCGGCCAGTCCGCAACCAGATTTTGCTGAGTGATTCCTTGCCGGACTTTAAGCTGCGCGGTTGCTACCATTACCACGAGGGATACGTGTACTTCCGCAACGTCGGTAAAGACCGTATGTTGATTGGTGGTGCCCGGCACCGGGCTGGTGAAGCTTCGGAAACGGATGTTTTTGGCCCGAACGGAGTCCCCGAAGCGTTTCTGATCGATAAACTGAACGAATGGTTCCCTGAACGCAAATGGACCGATGCCGATTTCCCAACCCGCTGGAGTGGCATCATTGCCCAGGGAGACGGTAAATCGCCGGTGCTCCGGTACGCCAACAATAATGTGCTGGTTGCCGGACGCCTTGCCGGAATGGGAGTTGCGCTCAGTGCGGCCCTTGCCAGCCGGGCTGCAAAAATGATAAGTGAATCCTGAATTTGCGCCATGAAAAATAGCGCCCGGAGAGCCTCCGGGCGCTATTCTTTTATAGCGTAAGAAAAAGATGATTACTTACCCGGAAGATCGGTTGTAACCTTTGCTCCTGCGGGCTTAGCAAAAGCTTCATCCTCGGTGTCCGGACGGAACTCGTAGTCTTTGACGTAAATGTTGGTGATTACTTCGGTTGGCTTATCAGACCAGCGGGTGGTGTAACCCGTCGGTAGGGTAATGCCGTCTACGGTGGTTTTGCCACTGAGGACCATCAACTTTTCCGGAGAATGACCTTCGTCCTTGAAAAAACCGGGGTAGGAGACGATGTAGTTGAGTGCGTCCATCTGCTTGGTTTCAGGATTGATCCAGAGTACGTAGTAATCACCGTCGGCATCGCCGGTTCCCTGCTCGTAGGTCACCTTTATCTTGTTGTAAGTGGTTCCTTCCCATTCAGCGTCGGGAAGTTGCTCAAAGTTGATGCCTTCGTCAGCAAGAACAAACGGCAGGCCAACGAAGTAGTAGGGCGTAAGCGACCAGAAGCGGGGGCTGACGGTGGGCTTCACGTCGGCGGGGGCGTGCCATGCATCCTGGCCATCAAAGCCGTAGGTGACGCCTTCCTGATTGGCCGAGGTATGTACGGCGCGGGCGTTGACATAATCGTTGAGGATGTAGGAGTCGCGGATCGTTTTGTCGTCGGTGGGGAGGTACTGGAAGTGGTAGTAGAGTGGGCTCTGGCTGTACCATTTGTCGAGTCCGCCGTGAGCGTCGATGCTGGCGAGTACGAGCTTACCTGCGTCGGTTCCGCTGAGACGTTCGGTTGCAGCTTCGATTCGTTGGGCGAAGGGCGCAGGTGCAGGCTCAGTTGAAGGAGTAGGTTCTGCTGACTCAACGGCAGTTTCGTTACCGCAAGCCATGAAGGCTACGGCGAGAAGAAGGAAGAAAAAATTTTTCATTTGTTGGAGGTTTGCTTTAAATAGGTCTTTTGAAAGGCGATTGTTTGGCTGGCAACCCTGAAAGTGTCGGCTCAGGACTTTTACACGGATTTGCGTCATGTGAAATCCCGGACGTCACCTGGTCCGGATTCAGGTCATTGCTTTTTTTTGCGGGGCAGGCACAAAACAATCGAAGACTAAAAAGCCGCCGCTGCCAAATTAATGGCAACGGCGGCGATTGTGTCTTTCGGTTCAGAAAGAGGAAAGGAAGAAAATTATTTTTTCTTCTTTTTCTTGCTGTTCTCTTCCTCGTCAATTTCTTCTGGCTTGTGCAGCAAGCCAACGGCCATGCTGTCTTCGCCCAGGAAGTGTTCGAGGTGGTGACAACGGTCTTCGATTTTGAACAGGAAGCCTTCGAGCATAGATTTCGTACCGTAGTCTCCGTGCTTGATACAGAGTTCGATGGTTTTACGGAACTCAACGGCGATCTTCCGCTCGTTCTTCATGTTGTTCTCGAAACCGTCACGGATGTGGTAAACATCGGCTGGTTCCTGCTCGATGTAGGCGAGTTTTACGTAGTTTTCAAGACGGGTGGTTGGAGTGTAACCCAACAGCGTCATTCTTTCTGCTACTGCGTCGAGTTGGAGGTTTACTTCCTCGTAGTGGCCCTGCAGGAACAGGTGGATGTCGCGGAACTGTGGCCCCTCCACCAACCAGTGGTGCTTGTGGTACTGCGCGTACATGATCCAGAGTGAAGCAAGGTGTTTGTCGAGATCGGCAGCGATGGCCTTACAGGCTTTATCACTAAGACCAACGGGGTTTCCTTCGTAAGCAGATTTTTTTCTAAGCTTTTGCATTGTATAATGGTTTTTTGGTTCTTTGTTGCAACGGGAGCCCGCTTTTCAGAGTTCGGTTTGGCCGAAAAAACTGTTGCAACAAGAGCCTTGCCGCAAGGGGAAATGGAGAGATTGTAGCCACGGGCAGACCTTAAACACACCTTGCACCCGCGCCCGCGCCTTTATATTTAACCACTTTTTGAAACCTTAAAACGCCTAAGCTGATGCGCGACCCTAAATTCCCGGACTGGAACCACATTGTAATCCTTGCTCTCATTTTCATCGGCGGCTCCATCCTGGGAGCCATCCCGTTAATCATCGATACGATGGCCAGTGGGGTGAATATGGAAGACCTGGCGCAGGGGCTCGACATGAGCGCTAGCATGAGCCGCTGGGCTTTCATCGCCTCCGGTACTCCGCTGGTGCTTTGCATCCTTTACGCCTGGAAGAAGATGGGTAAGCCCCGTTGGTCACTTGGTTTCGAAAACGTTACGGTCGTTACGGCGTTGCTCAGTATTTTCGGTACGCTGCTGGTCTCTAACGGAGTTTCCGCTACGGCCGAATACCTGCCCGGTTACGAAGGCTTTGCCGAAATGATGGAGGATATGATGGTTCCCGGAATTGGCATTGCACTTGCCGTTGTGGTGGTAGCGCCAATATTTGAAGAAGTTTTGCTGCGGGGCCTGATAATGCGCGGCTACCTGCGTAAAACAACACCCTTTAAGTCTATTCTCTTTTCTGGTCTGATTTTCGGGGTGATGCACATCTATCCTGTGCATGTCTTTTTCGCGAGCATCATGGGGTTCTGTCTCGGGTACGTTTACTACCGGACCCGCTCGCTGGGGTTGGTGATTCTGATTCACTTCATCAATAATGCGATAAGCTACTACTACGGCATGCAGGCCGACGCACCGGAAAGCAGCGAAGAGTTGTTGGGCACCGGCCCGTTGGGCGTGTTGGGTATGGCTGCCGTACTGACGCTGGCGGGAGTTGGTTTACTCTGGTTTCTGGCCCGGAATTATCCGCTGGCCCCTCCTCCGCCTGAAGACCTGGAACCGAAAGATGCTCCGGCCCTGGCGGAGCTTTAGAGACCGAACCGGAGGAGGTTACGAGGCAGGCAGCATTTAGTCTGGCCAAAACGTTAACATCCTATTATTCCTGGTTTTCAGGTAAACCGGGTTACTTTACCGCCGGTTTAACGTCTTTTAAGCCGTGATCCTTTCCCCCGACCTCACGAAACCAAATCAGTTATGAGCCGTCTCCGCCTTGCTATCCTCGACCTCTACAACGGCATCCCTAACCAGGGAATGCGCTGCATCCGTGAACTGGTGGGCCGCTTCGCTGACCGCGTTGACTACGAAGTCTTCGACGTCAGGGTAGACGGCGTTACCCCCGGGATGGATTTCGACATATTCATCAGCTCCGGAGGACCCGGTGATCCGCGCGAAGTCGACGGAGCATGGTACAAAGCATGGACTGACTGGTTAGACAACGTGATGGCCTTCAACGCTGAAAACGACCGCAAGAAGTACGTTTTCTTCATCTGCCACAGCTTCCAGATGGCCGTTCACCATTTTCAGCTCGCCGAGGTGACCGCCCGTAAAAGCATCAGCTTCGGAACTTTCCCGATTCATATGACCAAAGAGGGTAAAGAAGATCCAATCTTCCGCGGGCTCGACAATCCCTTCGTCGCTGCCGATTTCCGTCACTTCCAGGCCATCCAGCCCGACGACGAGAAACTGGAAGAAGTTGGGGCTGTCTTCCTGGCTAAAGAAAAAATACGGCCGCACGTAGACCTCGAGCGGGCCCTGATGGCCGTACGTTGGAGCAAAGAAGTTGTCGGTGTTCAGTTTCACCCCGAGGCGGATGCCGACGGGATGCTGGTGCACTTCAGCCGCCCCGAAATCAAAGCTGAGATCATTGCCGATCACGGCCGCGAAAAGTGGATGCAACTGATGGAAGACCTCAGCAACCCTGAGGCCATCCGCCGCACCCACGACGCAATTATTCCGGGATTCCTCGAGCGGGCAACCTCCGCACTGCTCGAAGAAAAAGAGGTCTCTACCATGTAATGCCGACAGCAGGAGAGCGGGGGTATTCTGATTCACTGAAATTTAAGCCCCCAAGCGGTCGACCAAAGTGGTTTCCCGTATTGTTTGCCTGTATATACCGGAACCAAAGTGGTTTGGGACTTTATCGCTTGTTATCGCGGCGCCTGGCGGCGTTGCTGAAAACCTTACCTGGCTCAGGCCAGGCGCGGCTTTCAGCGCCTTACCAGCCACCACGCTAACGGCGCGCTAATTGTCCCAAACCACTTCGTTTCCGGTATAAATGCATCGCTAACCATACTATCATCCCGTGGCAAGATCCTCCCGCAAGCATTACATCAACTTCGCTATTTTCGGTCTTTTCAGCCTGACTTTCGCCTCCTTTCTGGCGGTTGCAGCTTATTATTACTTCACCGACGGAAAGAACATGACCATTGAGTCTTTCGCTCCGGGAGTCCCGGCTTTCTTCCTGTTCTTTCTCGCCAGGAAAGAGTGGCGAAGCGCCCGTGCAGTTCGCAAAATGGAACGCAGGCCGGTGGCAGATCCCGCCGAAGGCATCGACGAGCTGATGGCTATCGCTGCGCAGCGGGTGGAAGAGAAGAAAAAGCCGGTCGCACCTTCGGATGCCGAAGGCCATGATACTGCCGGGGAGCCGGTCAGAAAATAATCCGCAGACCATTTAGCCACGTGAAAACCGTTGCCGGAACCTCGGGGAAATCCCGGTTCACGCGCTCATCGTAGGTCAGGGAGAAATTTGATGTGAACCGCAGGGAATTGCTGAAAGTCACGGCAACACTAGCCACCGAAGAAATACGGGGGACGGTAAAATCGGGAAGGCGCGGCTGATAATAGCTGGTGCTCGCCAGCGAAATTGTGGGCGTCAGCTGGGCCCGGATGGTGAAGTAATTGCTCATCCGGTGGTCGCGGTACACGATTTCAGAATCGGTCATTTCATCGTATTCGTGCATGTATAGGACGCCGAGGTAGGCGCGCGATTGTCCGTTACGGTAGAGCCTCCTCCGGATGCCGCTTCCCACCAGAAAGCGGAGATTGAGGCGTAGCTGCTCGTTGTACTGCACCTGGGTGAAAGTCTCCCAGCGCCATCCATCCTTTATCTCCCAGCCGTACCGCGCGTGCAGGAACCCGGCGTTGGTTGCGTTATCACCGCTGACCTGTACGAGTTTATAATCGCTGAGAAAAAGGACATTACCCCGCTGCCCCAGCCGGTCGAGGCGTAAAGCCCCGCCTACGGTGATAACGGTGTTGTTGTTTTTGGTGAGGCTTCCGTTTACGTCCAGCTGCCCGAACCAGCCCAGGGAGTCCAGGGCCTTACGCTTGTCTTCGATATTCACGATTTGGGCGCGGGCGCAGGTGCAGGGTGTCAGAACAGAGAGCAATGCAAGAACAAAAGCACGGATAAAGAAAATCATAAGTATTCAGTATTAAAACACAAGATAAATGGCAGCGGCGTAACGAACGCAGCTGCGCGGGCTCGCTTTATAACTCTAAAAAAGTGACGCCCCAGGAAAAAACCTTGCTTATTGATGAAATTCTTGCCGCGCATTACGGCGCGCCCTTCATTCCTTTCAGCTACCGCGACCCGCTGAGTGAGTTGGTCAGCGCAATGCTGTCGCACCGCACCAGGAACGCCGTAACCCGAGTGGCTTATCTGAACCTGAAAGAGCGGTTTGCTACCTGGGAGGAGGTAATCGAAGCTCCGACCGACGAAGTTGAGGAAGCCATCAGGGGCGTCACCTTCCCGGAGGTAAAAGCGCCGCGAATTCAGCAGGCGCTGCGCGAAGTCGCAGCCCGCAACATGGGGGAACTCAGCCTTGAAGGACTGCACGAAGTGAGCGTGGAGGAAGCCCGTTCGTGGCTCGAGGCCATTCCCGGTGTTGGCGCTAAAACCAGTGCGGCAGTATTGAGCTTCAGCCACCTCAGAATGCCAGCTCTGGTGGTCGATACCCACCACCATCGGGTAGCCCTGCGGCTGGGCCTGGTGCCGGCAAAATCAAGCCTGGACAAAACAGCCCGCATCCTGCAGGCTTTCATCCCCGAAGATTGGGACGGCCAAAGGGTGTACGACAGTCACCAGGGGTTTATGCGGCACGGCCAGAAAGTCTGTCACTGGCGTAAACCGAACTGTCAGGTGTGCATCGTACGGGAGTATTGCGATCATTACGCCGCGCAAAACGCTACTTCAGAGGGTTGAACCCTACGCCAATGAAGTGAATGACTTTGGGGCCTGGCGTAGCATGTGCAAACCCGGTTTGATGCCCCTGCTAACCGGCTGTTCCCCAAACTCTGTTAACGCGGCAACATCAAGTTCGCTGGCACCGTTGAATCAGCAAAATTCCACCTGCCCATGCCCCGCCGCTACGCCTTGATTTTTATCTCTTTACTTCTGGTCCAGTTCTGCGCTGTGTACGCCTGGCAGCGTTACGAACGCAACGAGGAACTAACGAAGCTGTCGGCAAGCCTCAGCGCGACTAACCAAGCAGCCATCGCTAATCAGGAAGAAATGCTGGAGATGCAAATCAGGAGCTACGAGGAATTGATGAGGGATGGTAGTAAAGCGCGGTTTGCGCCACTGCTACATTTCGTCCTTAAGAACTATGCGGCCTACGACGAATTGACAAATGACGACAATGATAATGACTTTAGAAAACAAGCCCTTGCGCTGATCGAAGCAGTCTCTTCGGATTACGTCGCCATGATGACGGAGCATCACCTGTCTATGGACCTGAGCGAAGACGACGCTAAATATAAATGCGGCAAAATTGAGGATTCAGCGGTGATCTCGCTCGATGACCTGACCGTAATCCCCCATCAATTACCTCCTGCCTTGCAACGCGATATGGCGCAGATGATAACACTTGACTATCTCAAGGATATCCTTCTGGATGCTATGTCGATAACCTGCAGCAGAGTGTATGTTTTCGATCAGTTCTTTCCCCTCTTTATGTCTGATCGCTGCGCCTACGAGCGTGGAGATTCCCTCAACGCCCGGGTGGCAATTGGTAGTTACAGCAACGCCCTTGACCCGGCGAACGTGAAGCTTACGGTCGGTGGCCAGGAGCTCGAAATTGGCCTGGACGGTATCGCGGTGTTCAAAGCTCCGGCAGGAAAACGCGGGGACCACAGGCTAAAGACAAAGGTTGTGGTAACCAATCCGCTAACGGGAGAAGTGGAAACAGGAGAAGGGCAATTTAACTACCGGGTGGACTAAACCAGAGAGCGGAGTGTTTTGCCACATCATCTGCTCTGAAAAGGAACCGTGAAGCGGTAAAGGTCATCGGCCGCAACCGTATTGGGGAATACCTTTCGGGCTTCATTTTCGTGTCCTGCCGATGATTCGTAGCGCGTGCTGTAATGCCCGAGTACGAGTTGCCCAACCCCGGCCGCAAGGGCGGTACGTGCAGCGTCTTTGGCGGTGGAATGCCCCTTGAGGGCAGCATCCTCGGCCATGTCTTCAAGAAACGTAGCTTCGTGGTACAGCAAATTCACCCCTGCAACATACCCGGCGAGCTCCGGAAAGTATACAGTATCGGAACAATGCGCGTAGCTACGGGGTGGGGGAGGTTGGGAGACCAAATCAGCGTTGGGGATTACTGTCCCGTCGGGAAGTACGTGGTTGGCACCTGCCTTAATGGCCTTTATTGCAGTGTAGGGGAGGTCGTATTTCGCAATCGCTTCTTTGCGGATGTTGGCTTCCCGTTGCCTTTCGCGCAGGAGATAGCCATTGGTCTCGATCCGGTGTTGAAGCGGGAAGGCGAAGATTTCGAGATCACCGGTGCCAGGCAGCTGAACGGGTGCTTCAGCGCACACGGTATGAAAAATCAGATCGTAGCTGAGCGGGTACTTGTCCAGTTCAAGCAGCGCTTCGAGGCGCGGCCGCAGGTGCAAAGGGGAGGTAATAGAAAGCGGCCTGGAGCGGCCCTGCATGGATAGTGAGGAAAGCAAGGGAGCTAACCCGAAATAATGATCGCCGTGGAGGTGGGTGATCAGAATGTCGGAAACTCTCCCCATGCCCAGTCCTGCTTTCAGTAACTGGCGTTGGGTGTTTTCACCACAGTCAATAAGTACGTCCGTTGTCTCCGTGCGCAGCATGGCGGCGGAACAATTCCGGACGGCTGTTGGTGCTCCTCCGGAGGTGCCGAGGAGGATGAGTTCGAAACGCATAGTTTAGTCTGTTAGGCAGTTAGTTCGTTAGCCCTTCAAAAAGTTGCAGCAAGAGCTCCAACAGACTAACGAACTAACGGGCTAACAAACTATTACTCCTCACCTTCGCTCTGAAGGTCACGCTGAAGCTCTTCCATCATGATGAAGTCGGAGCTTTCCGAAACGGTAGGAAGGATAGTAAGAACGGAATCTACTTTGGAGATTTCAACCAGTCGCTTTACGGCAGGGTGATCTACTCCGGTAACAACGAAAGTACCGAGGTTGCTCCACAGGCGGCGGGCGGTAAGAATGGCACTAAGGCCCGAGCTATCAACGTAGTGAACGTCACTAAGGTCGAGGATAAGGTTAGTGATGCCTTCATTGGCCAGAATCACGAACTCTGACTTGAGCTTAGGAGCTACTGCGGAGTTGAGGTTTTCTTCCAGAGGCTTAATGAGGGTGTAGCGTTCCTGTTTGTCGATACTGAATTTCATACGTTA
The DNA here is from genome assembly GCF_008014675.1 of Neolewinella aurantiaca. Lineage (GTDB taxonomy): Bacteria > Bacteroidota > Bacteroidia > Chitinophagales > Saprospiraceae > Neolewinella > Neolewinella aurantiaca. Next base: position 117,676 of record NZ_VOXD01000002.1, read on the forward strand.
TTATTTTTCGCAAAGGTAGTGTTTGCGTGGTATTAGTATTTTTAGAGAGCACAAAACGTGCCATATGGCTGGTTTATCCCGCTGCCAATTTACGAAACCCTTAAAAATGGCTTTGAGTTCAGCTTTACCACAACCAACTAACCCGGAACACGTTCTTTTTATTGGAGAGAGAAATGCGACGGCGATATGTCAGGTATTTTTGTCAGGTCAGTGCGATGGCACGGTTATTCCTCTTTAGACCTTACATTTAGGTCTCGTTCGCCAAACTTTGCTTCAACGTTCCGACGTTGCACCTGCGGCCGCGCCACCCAAAAGCTATCAATACTACGTATGTAAGCACGGGTTCAAAGACTGTGGCCTTTAGTAGGCCTGATACGAAACAAGAAAATTTATTAAAATGAATCCTAGCCAAAGAGAATTCAACCCTGAAATAAAAAAGGCCATGGCCCGGGGGAAGATGGAAGCCGAAAAGATGGGGCACGCCTATGTGGGCCCTGAACATCTTTTGCTCGGTGTGCTGTCTATGCCCGATACCCTGGCTGCCCGCGTACTGAAAAATCTTTCCGTGGATATTCAGGCTCTGAAGGACACCATCCGCCAGAATGTTCACCGCAACGGTGGGCAGGCAAGTGGCCATACTATTTCGCAGTTGCCACTTAACGACAAAGCTGACCGTGTACTGAAGGTCACTTTTCTTGAAGCGAAAGCACTGAAAACCTCAGTGGTCAGCCCCGAACATCTAATCTTGTCCATCCTCCGTAACAAGGAACTGCCCGCAACCAAAATTCTGGGCCAGTTTGAGGTGGAGTACGACATCTACAAAGCTGAACTTGATTACGTGAAAGACGAAAAAGATTTTACCGAAGACATCAACCTCCCGCTCAACGAGACGCCGGGGGAAGAAGAACAATATGAAGACGACGGCGATCAGGGCCGCGGCTTTCAGGGTGGCCAGCGCAAGGGCGCCGGCAACAACAAGAGCCGTACTCCGGTACTCGATAATTTCGGCCGCGATATTACCGCCCTTGCCGACGGTGATAAACTCGACCCGATTATTGGCCGGGAAACTGAAATCGAGCGCGTCAGCCAGATCCTGAGCCGCCGCAAGAAGAACAACCCGATCCTGATCGGTGAGCCCGGTGTCGGTAAAACCGCCATCGTTGAAGGTCTCGCCCTGCGGATCAAGGAAAAGAAGGTCAGCCGAACCCTCTTCGATAAGCGCATCGTGATGCTCGATCTGGCAGCACTGGTAGCCGGTACCAAGTACCGGGGCCAGTTTGAAGAACGGATGAAAGCGATTATGACCGAGCTCGAAAAAAGCCGCGACGTGATCCTGTTCATCGATGAAATCCATACCATCGTTGGTGCCGGTGGCGCAACCGGATCGTTGGATGCCTCCAACATCTTTAAGCCTGCCCTGGCAAGGGGTGAGCTCCAATGCATCGGTGCATCTACGCTGGATGAATACCGCCAGCACATCGAAAAAGATGGCGCGCTCGATCGTCGCTTCCAGAAAGTGCTCGTCAACCCGCCGAGTGCAGAGGAAGCTGTACACATCCTCAATAACATCAAGGCGAAGTACGAAGACTTCCACCACGTGGAGTATTCCGATGATGCCATCGAGGCTTGTGTGAAGTTCTCCGACCGGTACATCACAGATCGGTTCCTGCCCGATAAGGCCATCGATGTTCTCGACGAAGTCGGAGCCCGTACTCACCTGAAAAACATCGTTGTACCGAAATCCATCGAAGAGATCGAAGTACAGATCGAAGAGGTGAAGGTGGAAAAGAACAACGCCGTCAAGAACCAGCAGTACGAAAAAGCTGCCGATCTGCGCGATCAGGAAAGCAAACTTCAGCGTTCGCTCGAGGAGGCTCAGGTGAAGTGGGAGGAAGAATCCCGCAATGCCCGTTACCCCGTCAACGAAGAAGACATTGCCGAAGTAGTGTCCATGATGACGGGCATCCCCGTGAACCGGGTTGCTCAGAACGAGAGCAAGAAACTCGTCGGAATGGCCGAAGACCTGAAGGGTGCGGTGATTGGTCAGGATAGTGCCATCGAAAAGGTAACCAAGGCTATCCAACGCAACCGCGTTGGTCTTAAAGACCCCAGCAAGCCGATCGGTACGTTCATCTTCCTTGGCCCTACTGGTGTCGGTAAGACTGAGTTGGCCAAGGTGTTGGCGAAGTATATCTTCGACAGCGAAGACAGCCTGATCCGTATCGACATGTCTGAGTACATGGAGAAATTCTCCGTCAGCCGCCTCATCGGTGCGCCTCCCGGATACGTGGGGTACGAAGAAGGTGGCCAGCTGACCGAGAAAGTTCGTCGCAAGCCTTACAGCGTCATCCTGCTTGATGAGATCGAAAAGGCTCACCCCGATGTTTATAACATCCTCCTGCAAGTGCTCGACGACGGACAACTTACCGACGGCATGGGCCGTAAGGTAGACTTCAAGAACACCCTGATCATCATGACCTCCAACATCGGTGTACGCCAGTTGAAGGACTTCGGCCAGGGAGTTGGTTTCGCGACCAAAGCCCGCACCGAAAATGCAGAAGAGAACAGCAAGGCCGTAATCAACAACGCGCTGAAACGGACGTTCTCTCCTGAGTTCCTCAACCGGATCGATGACGTGGTTATCTTCAACAGCCTCAACCAGGAGAACATCTTCAAGATCATCGACATCGCGCTTGCTGATCTTTACAAGCGCCTGGACGGTTTGGAATTCACCATGACGCTGAGCGACGAAGCGAAGAAATTCGTAGCCGAAAAAGGTTTCGATCCTCAGTTTGGTGCACGTCCGTTGCACCGTGCTATCCAGAAGTACATTGAAGACCCGCTGGCCGAATTCATCCTCAACAACAACCCCGAAGGTGGCTCCAAACTGGTCGCTAACCTGAATGAGGAAGGTGACGGACTCACGATTGTGCAGGAGACAGCAATTGCCTCTGAATAGTAACAGTAAGGTTCAACCGGTAACGATTTGAATCACCGTAACAGCCCCGGATACAGCAACGCTGATTCCGGGGCTGTTTTTATTTTGCAGCCAGAGGTATAGTGCTGTTAATCAGGGCCTGGTCTTGCTCCTGAGTGCCGAAGGACACACCTCAAAATAAGCTGCAGAGGAACCTGAAGATCGGTTCTGTACGTCTCAGCGCCCCGGTTATTTCGCCCTGCACGATAACCTGACGCGAAGAACAGTTGTCCTAAAAGGTGCCTTTTTTGCGGTAAATGCTGATTTCCAGGCGCAAATCGCTGATTTCTCCTTAATTTTGTTAACACTCCAGAACTTATACCCGTATAAATTCTTTATTAAGGAGAGCAGCCCTTGCGGAGGACGGCTGAAAACAAGACCTCCGGCATCCTCCCTTTTTTTCATTAAACACAACAATTTTTTGGGTAGACGTAAAGGCGGCGGCCGCAAACGCACTTTCCGCAGAGAAGATACTGCACCAAAACACCGGATCAATGACATGATCCGTAGCCCCGAGGTACGCCTGGTGGGCGACAACGTAGCTGACATTTCAACTGAGCTCAACCTTAATATCGGTCCGGGACAGGTTCATGATTCCCGCCGCGCGAAGCAGTGGGCCCGTGAAGTTGATCTTGACCTCGTAGAGATCAGCCCAAACGCTGAACCACCGGTTGTTAAAATTATCGACTACAAGAAATTCCTTTACCAGCAAAAGCAGCGGGAAAAGGAACTGAAGGCTAATACGGTAAAGACCGTAGTTAAGGAAGTCCGGTTCGGACCTAATACCGACGACCATGATTTCGAATTCAAGGTGCGCCACGCGCGCGGCTTCCTCGAAGACGGTGCAAAGGTGAAGGCCTACGTTCACTTCCGTGGCCGCTCCATCGTGTTCAAGGACCGTGGCGAACTGTTACTGCTTCGTTTCATGAAGGAGCTTGAAGATCTCGGCCAGGCAGAAGCCATGCCGAAGATGGAGAAACGCCGGATGAACGTTATGATTCAGCCCAAGAAATCAGCTAAGTCTGCTTCTGCTAAGAAGAAAGCAGAAGCAGCTAAGCGCAGTAAAGAATTGAGCAAGAAGCCAATGGCTTCTAAGGCTGAAGTTGCTGCCGCAGAAGCTGAAGAGGAATAGGTTCTGCCCTTCTTTTACAAATGCAAAAAGCCCCACTTTCCATTATGGAAGGTGGGGCTTTTGGTTTTATGTGGGTCTACCTCCATTCAGTAACCTTCAGGCTCCCGAATGGAGGATTACTGCTTCTGAAAAGCCTCCATTGCATCCCGCGGCCGCGCCCTGGTGAAAAGGTCATCCAAAAAGGTCTGTTGCAGGATTCTCAGCGGTCTGCTCGGGCAGTTTAAACTTCCAGAGGATGATCATTCCCAGGGCAAAGAAAAAGGAGAGGGCGAGCAGACTGAGCCGCATACTGCCAGTAATAAGGTCGAGCAGGGCGAAGATGAAAGTGCCGCCAACGATGGCCAGTTTTTCGAGGATGTCGTAAAAACTGAAATAGCTCGTTACGTCCTCCCTTGTGGGAATAAGTTTGGCGTAGGTACTCCGGCTCATACTCTGGATGCCTCCCATTACGAGGCCAACCGCCGCGGCAACGCCGTAGAAAGTCGTTTTGCCCTGCACGAAGTAGCCCGCCAGGCAGATCAGGAACCAGATTACCAGTTGGAAGTAAATGGCTGTTTTATTGCCAAACCGCTTACTCACCGACGCGGCCAAATACGCGCCGCCAATGGCGACGATCTGGAGGATCAGGACAACCTGAATCAATTCGCTGGTCTCGAAACCCAACTCCTTTGCCGCAAAGAGCGAAGCCAGAAAAATCACGGTCTGTACGCCCGCAGAGTAGCTGAAGAAAGCGCCGAGGAACCGCAGCGTTGGCGGTGAAGCTTTCACCCTGCGCCACACAGATTTGAACTCTTCCCAGCCCTTACGGCTGACATCCGCGATGCCCGCACTTTTTTTGCGCAGGTCCTGCGGAAGGCGGGAGAAAGCGATATAGCCGAACAGTAACCACCAGAGGCCAACAGTAACGAAGGCCAGCCGCGTGGCCATGCCCGCATCCGGAATGCCGAACCATTCTGGCTTGAGGACCATCGCGAGGTTGAGGACGAGCAGCAAAACCGAGCCGATGTACCCCATCGCAAAACCTTTTGCGCTGAGCTTGTCGAACCGGTCCGGAGTAGCAATGACGGGCAAAAAGCTGTTGTAGAAAACCAAACCTCCGGCGAAGCCGATGAGCCCCAACGAGAAGCCGAACGTCCCCAGCGCAAGGTCGTTCATGTCCTGGAACCAGAACAAGCTGAGGCAGGCAATACCTCCTATCGTGGTGAAAACCTGGAGAAAAAACTTCCGCCGACCGCCCGCATCTGCGATACCGGACAGCAGGGGCGAGAGCACCGCAATGATGAGGTAGCTGATACTGATCGTGAAGGCCAGCCAGGAACTGTTGCTGAAACCGATGCCCAGCACCGAAAACTCTTCGTCGACCACCGTCTCGAAGTAAGGCGGAAAGATAGCCGTAGTGATCACGAGCGCGAAGGCCGAGTTGGCCCAGTCGAAAAGCGCCCAGCCGTTCATGGTGCGGGGGTGGTTGAGGTCGTGCTGCATGATCCACAAGGTAGGGTGCGGTACGTTAATGATTGAGGAGTTTTACGACGAATTCCAGAGATCGCAGTCCGGAGTATAACTCCTCGGCCGTAAACCTTAACTTTCCCCCATGAAAACCGCCGTATTCCCCGGATCATTCGATCCCATCACCACCGGCCACGCCGAACTCGTTCGCCGCGCCGTTCCTTTATTCGATAAAATCGTAGTGGCCGTAGGTGTCAACAGCCAGAAGAAATATTTATTTCCGCTGGAACAGCGGTTGGAGTGGTTGCAAGCCGTTTTTGCGGATGAACCCAAAGTAGAAGTGGCTAGTTTTGAAGGTCTGACGGCTCACTTCTGTAACAAGATCGACGCCAAATACCTGCTCCGTGGCTTGCGGAACGCAAGCGATTTCGATTATGAGAAGACGATCTCTCAACTCAACGACATCGTAGGGGAAGGGCTGGAGACGGTGTTTCTGATCAGCCAACCGGCGTTCTCACACATCAGTTCCACGATCGTGCGGGAGATCATTAAGGGTGGGGGAGATGCATCTCCGTTTTTGCCGGAAGGGGTGGAGATTCCTGACGCTTGATTCACCGCCAGCAGACCTCCACGAACTGTTCTCCCTTCTCTGCGCCAACCACCGTTCGGGCCCAGTAGAGTTTGTTTTCGAACAAAGCAATTTTCGGGAAGCCGGAGGAGCGGGCGGCGGAGGTTTTTGTTAGTTCTTCCCGTTTGACTTCTCCGGCGGAAGAGATGGTCCAGAGCGTGAGCGAAGCGTCATCGGAGCCTTCTTTTGTGGTGAGCCCGGTGACGTAGGCAGTGCCGTCTTCGGCCAGTTGTAGGTCTACACGGCCCAGCGGTGCCTGACCGTCGAGCAGGGTGGGGGCGTTGAAGTTTTTAGTGACGGGGTTGTAGCGGGCGAAGTTGATCTGGGCGCGGTCCGCAGGTGCAGTGTACCAAACGACGGCAATGTTTCCGGCATCGTTGGCGGCTAACGCGGGGCCGTTGACGGGACAGCCGTTGATTTCCCAATTGTCGGCATGCACTAGTTTGGGCGTAGACCATTCGTTGCCGGAGGTGGGTTTGGTCACATACGCGATGTCGCGGATCTCGTGCTCGGAGCGGTCGCGGTACGCGACCATGATAAGGCTGTCGGTGGCCACCGTAGCCGTGTTGCAGCAGTCGCAGACCCGGTGGTCGAGTTCTACGCTGGTGGAATCGGACAAAAGACTGATCGTCCGGAGGGTCATCGCTCCGCCGGCACCATGACCGTGGTCGTGACCATCGCCTGCACCTGCGTCCGCGCCCGTATCCTGCTTGGTAAACCGCCCATCCAGCCAGCTCACCTGTAAGCCACCGCCGGGAAGTGAGGCGGAAGAGAGGAAACCGTGTTCGGCGGATACTGTGTCCTGGTGGAGTTTCCCGGGGAGAGAAGAAGAAAAGGGGAATTGCAAATTGTGCATTATATCGTAATCATAAGTCCCCTCACCGGAATACTGTAGCCAGTGGTAGAAGTAGTACGATGACTCCATAAATGAATCGACAGGTACAACAGACGGAAAATCGGCCCAGTTGATGAACCAGTTTTCGCCGTATATCTCTAAGTCTGGTCCCATCCATCGATTTCCATCAAACGAATAGATTGCCAAAGTATCAATATTGCTTCCTGAAGAGTTAACATACGAAAGCCATAATTCAGTTTGACTTTTAGCCAATCTCGGCAAATGCGTCCCAGTAGGCAATTGGAAGCATTCAGTAGTTGAATAGACAGCATCCTTTTGCTTACAAGTAAGCAACAATAACCCAATAAGAACAGCCCCAATAAATCTAATCATACCACAAAGATAAAAGCCCTCCGAACTGGCCAGGGGGTCCCTTTACCAGTTCGAAGAGCTTCGTTACACAGCACCGGTTTTAACCGGGTGCCTTAAAAACAGGATGAATTTATCGGGTCGGAGACCCTCAACCCTTACCCCAGCCCCAAAATCTTCCGGTTGGTCTCCGCATCCGTACCTGCGTCAGCGAAGTCGTCGAAGGCCCGCTCGGTGACCTGGATGAGGTGATCGGTGATGAACGGCGCGCCTTCGGCCGCGCCCTGGGCGCTGGATTTGATGGCACATTCCCACTCCAAAACGGCCCAGCCGTCGTAGCCGTACTGAGCGAGTTTGGTAAAGATGGATTTGAAGTCGACCTGCCCGTCGCCGAGGCTGCGGAAGCGTCCGGCGCGATCAGCCCAACCGGAATAACCGGAGTAGACACCCTGGCGACCGGTGGGGTTGAACTCGGCGTCCTTCACGTGGTAAGCGGAGATGCGCTCGTGGTAGATATCGATGAACTGGAGGTAATCCAGGCACTGGAGGACGAAGTGGCTCGGGTCGTAGTTGATCGTTACACGGGCGTGGTTATTGGTTGCTTCCAGGAAGCGCTCGAAGCTGGTGCCGTCGAAGAGGTCTTCGCCGGGGTGGAGCTCGTAGGCAACGTCTACGCCGCACTCATCGAATACATCGAGGATGGGCGTCCAGCGTTTGGCGAGTTCGCCGAAGGCTTCTTCCACCAGGCCGGCGGGGCGCTGTGGCCAGGGGTAGAGGTAAGGCCAGAGTAAGGCGCCGGAAAAGGAAGGGTGAGCGGAAATGCCGAGGTTCTGGCTCGCCTTTGCGTTCCATTTCATTTGCTGTACGGCCCATTCCTGGGTGGCTTTTTGGTTACCGGCTACTTCGGCCGGGGCGAAACCTTCGTACATTTTGTAGTAAGCCGGGTGGCTGGCAACGAGCTGGCCCTGAAGGTGGCTGGCCAGTTCGGTGATCTCCAGGCCGTGCTCTGCGACCTTGCCTTTGAGTTCGTCGGCGTAAGTTTTAGAAGAAGCACACTTTTCGAGGTCGATCAGGCGGCTGTCCCAGGTCGGAACCTGAACGCCTTTATAGCCGAGGTCGGCCATGTACTTACAGATGCCGTCGAGAGAGTTGAAAGGGGCCTCGTCGCCCATAAACTGAGCAAGGAAAATCGCCGGGCCTTTGATGTTTGTCATGATCTGGGGTGATTAATTGTTAATTAGGGGCAAGATAAGAAAACAGAGTGCAGAAAACGGAGTACGGAAATCAAAGTGCGGAAAGCAGAGCGCAGAAAAAATAGAATTTAACCGGTTCTTATTTGGAGTTCCGGCCCCCATCAATTTTTTTCTGCTTTCTGCTTTCTGCTTTCTGCTTTCTGCTTTCTGCTTTCTGCTTTCTGCTTTCTGCTTTCTGCTTTCTGCTTTCTGCTTTCTGCTTTCTGCTTTCTGCTTTCTGCTTTCTGCTTTCGCTGTAACTTCGCCAAAAATTACCACCTATGTCACGCACAACTGACCTCCGTCCCGATGAATTCAACGCTTTTTATGCAGGCTACGTCGCGCATGTAGGCGACCTCGGTATCATGACGGCCCTGAACGAGAGCGCCGCTCAGCTTACGGACTACCTCATTCACGTCGACGAAGACCGGGTGAGCTACGCTTACGCTCCGGGAAAGTGGACCATTGCTCAGTCGTTGCAGCACATAATTGATACCGAACGGATTTTCAGTACGCGGGCCCTGCGCATTGCGCGGGGAGACCAGACTCCGCTGCCTGGTTACGAGCAGAATGACTACGCCGACATTGCCGACGTTTCCGACCGGCGCTTCCGGGATATGATCGAGGAGTTCCGGACGGTAAGGTCGGGTACTATTGCGTTGTTCAAGAGTTTTACCGAACCGGACCTGTTAAGAATGGGAACCGTTAGTGGTGGTTCGGCGTCGGTACGGGCCCTCGGTTTTATCATCAGCGGTCACGTGTACCATCACGCGAAACTGTACACAGAAAAGTACAAGTAGGCCGGGGAAAGAATGTAGCGCCGGGCACGTTGTAACTTACGTAGCCCGCTTACTACGGTAATTATGGCTCGGCAGCAGGTGCCCGGGCAGGTTCTTGCGGGCAGCAACGAACGTTGCATTTTAACTTTCTTTGCACCCGCTGCCGAGCCCCGCTGGCCACAAAGTAACGTGAAGGAGCAAACCCGATGGCCCTGCGGGCCACAGCGTCGGAACCGGACCGGACCACCGGACCGCAGTAACCAAACGTAACCCTGTCCGTCTTAAAGCAGACCACGATCAACTAAATGAAATGCGTTATCTCCAGATTATCCTTTTACTTGCCTTTACGACCAGCCTGCAGGCCGACGCCCTCAGCAGTCGTCTGCGTCTTCTCCTGCCGGGAGACGATGCCCCAACAGTGAACGAACGCCAGTTCCTTTACCAAAGGGTAAGCCTGCTTTTCGACGTGCTGGAGAACGACAAAGTCGGTCGGAAATCCATAAAAAAGAGGATCAAAAAAATAAGTTCGAGGCTCGAAGACGACTACCTGCGCGTTTATGCTCCCGACGCCCGCCTGGCCGACGCCTTCCTGACCGGAAGGTATAACGACGCAACGGCCGCGCTGCTCACCGCTCTGGCTTTCGAAGAGTTCGATGTAGAGTATGAAGGCTACGTCGATCACTGGGAAGCATACCTGGTGGCCGATCCCGACCGGGTCAATACCGTTGTGTACCAACCCGGTCACCAAAAACACAAAGACAACGCCGAGCTCGCCTTTCGCCGCAATTACCTCGAGCTGTTGCGCGCCACCCTGTTGGCCGATTTGCCGAACATGAGCAACAAAGAGGTAGACGAGCTCTTCGAGCGTTATTATTACAAGCCGGAAAAAAAGCTGTCCTTTGGTCAGCTGACCGCATTTATGCAGTTCCGGCGCGCCCAGGCAGCGTACAGCGCCAAAGACTACACCCTGGCGGTGGAACTGCTGGAAAACGCGCTCTCTAAAGAGGATCGTCCCGCTTTCCTGGTGCTCCGCAAAGCAGCCGAACTGCAGATAAAGGCCATCAACCGGCCTGAAGTAGAAGGCGACATCCCCACGCTCTTTCAGCAGTGGTCTGAAGCTCCTGACAATAAATACCTGCCTGCTGCACTCTTACAGCACTTCGATGAACAGCAGCGTCTCCTCATCGCCGAGGGCCGTATCGGTGAAGCAGCCGACCTCCTTGCCGATTACCTCAACCGCGCACCCGCTGGCAAAATCACATGGGCCGGAGAAATGAGCCGGCTTCAGAAATACCGCCTCCTGAGCCACCACTTTCTCAACGGCAACATCAGTGAAGCGCGGCGGATCGCCGAAAACCTCTACGCTGAAGACCCTGAAAACGAAACGGTGAAGTACCTCCTGGGGGAAATCGTGATCGATCAGTTGCGGCGCAGCCGCGCCACGGGGAGGGCTTTTTCTTCGGCCGTGGAGACGGCCGCAACGGATTTTCCCTTCATCCGCAGGCAAGACCGCTTCGCAGACCTGCTGCTGCGCGAACTGGCCTGGAAGGTGAGAGATGTCTTTGCCGAAGAAAACGGTCCGGGAGGGGAAGATGCGCTGCGAACCTTCCGCAATTCCCTGGTTGATATTCCCATCAACGAGAGCCGTAAAATCTGGACCCTGACGGCCTTCATCGCTGCTTCCAATTACTACTTCCGCGCAGAAGACTATGCCCGCGCCCGCTTCTACGTCGAGGAGGGCCTGAAGTACAACGCCGGCGATGAATACCTGCTGCACCGGCGGGAATTGCTGGCCAGGTATTGATCGGGCCCGTGCTTCCTTGCACAGCAGGTTGTGTCATTTCGCTGTTCAAATCAGCCGGGCAAGGAACCTAGTATTACTTTCGGGCGTTGTACCTCGACGTTAACCCTCGTACCCTTTACATTTTTATCCTACTTGCTCTTGCCTCTGGCCGACCACATTCTCTTTCTGCTCCTCGGCATCGTTCTGCCGGTTATTCTTCTCGTCACCGGCAACCGAAGACGTAAGGGTACCCCAATACGCTGGTCGGAGAAAATGAAAGTCGGGCTTTATTACAGCAACGGCCTGTTGCTCTACGGAATGGCCGCTGCGGTAGTTGTCACCTGGTTGCTGACTGGCCGTCCGCTCACGGAGATTGGTCTGGGGTGGGGCAAACTCCCGTACGACCTGACGGCAGTTCTGCTGCTGGTCGGGTTTCTTGTGCTTTACCTGCTTGATCTTTACTACGAAGCCGGAAGCCCCGCAAGCAGGGAAGAGACCCGGCAGGAGTTCAAAAAGCTGGGCTTTCTGCCCGTAAACGCTTATCAGTTCCTTCATTTTCTCTTTTTGGCCCTGGCGGCTGGTGTTGGGGAGGAAATAGTGTACCGTGGCTTCATGATCAACTACCTGTCCGGGCTGTTCGGCGATACCGGCTGGGCGGTGGTGGTGGTTCTGCTGGGACCAGCCATTGCGTTCGGGGTAGGGCACATCTACCAGGGCTGGCGGGCGGTGGGGAAAATCATTGCGATGGCGGTGTTGTTTGGCTTTTTCCTTCTGCGTACGAATACGCTTTGGCCTCTTATCCTGATCCATACCGCCGTCGACGTTCTGGGCGGATTGCTCAGTTGGTATTTGCAGGGGCGGGAAGAGTGATTCGGGCGGCGCGGACGCAAGTGCCGGGTAGCGGAGGAAGGGCAGAGCAGTAACAAACCGAACCATGCACCTGCGTCCGCGCCATATAAAATCGTAGAAAAAGAGATTGTTGGTCACCAAAGCTAAGTTGAAGGGAGGTTTTCTCTTTCTTTCCAAACCTTCCTTTACTATCTTGGCCCTAACCCCTCAAAATTTCAGTTATGGCCGTCCCCCCAATCACTCGTTTCAAAAAAATATTAGTCGCCAACCGTGGCGAGATTGCAATTCGTATCCTTCGGGCAGCCAGTGAGTTGAAGATAAAGACCGTAGCGATTTACACTTACGAAGACCGGTACAGTCTTCACCGCTACAAAGCCGACGAGAGCTACCAGATTGGCCCCGACGATGAGCCGCTGCGCCCGTACATCGATATTCCTGCCATCATAAAACTGGCTAAGGAGAAGAACGTAGATGCTATTCACCCCGGTTACGGCTTCCTCTCAGAAAATGTAGATTTTGCCAGAGCATGTCTCGAGGCAGGTATTGAATTCGTAGGTCCTGCGCCACACAGTATGGATCAGCTGGGCGATAAAGTCGCCGCCAAAAACCTGGCCCGTCGGGTTGGGGTTCCATTGATCCAGGACAGCGATAAAGACATCTCCGACCCCGAGGTAGCAGCCTCCGAAGCGGCCAGAATCGGCTACCCCGTCATCATCAAAGCCGCCTCCGGCGGCGGTGGACGGGGCATGCGGGTGGTCCGCAACGAAAAAGACCTTCGGGTAGAAGTCGTGGATGCCGCCAGCGAAGCCAAAAAGGCTTTCGGTGACGGAACGATTTTCCTCGAAAAATTCATCGAGAACCCGCGCCACATCGAAGTGCAGCTGCTGGGTGATCGCCACGGCAACCTGGTTCACCTCTTCGAGCGCGACTGCTCTGTTCAGCGTCGTTTTCAGAAGGTGGTTGAGGTGGCTCCTGCTCCTAACCTGAGCAAAGCGGTAAAACAGAAACTATACGATTACGCCCTGATGCTGGGCCGCGAAGTAGGCTACTACTGCGCCGGTACTGTCGAGTTTCTCGTAGATCAGGATGACTCGATTTACTTCATCGAGGTGAACCCGCGCATCCAGGTAGAGCATACCATCACCGAAGAGATTACCGGCATTGACCTGGTACGCACACAATTCCTCGTCACGATGGGCTACCCGCTGCGCCACGAAACGATTTTTATCCGCGAGCAATCCGACGTAGTCGCCAACGGCTTCGCCGTTCAGTGCCGTGTTACCACCGAGGATCCCGAGAACGACTTCAAGCCTGACTACGGAACCCTGATTGCCTACCGCTCCGCTTCGGGTATGGGCATCCGCCTCGATGCAGGCTCGGCCTTCCCCGGCGCGGTGATCTCTCCTTACTTCGACAGTCTGCTCGTGAAAGTAACCAGCTCCGGCCGGACGCTGGAAGGAGCATCTGACCGCTTGCACCGCGCCCTGCGCGAGTTCCGCGTACGCGGGGTGAAAACCAACGTCGGCTTCCTGCTCAACCTGTTGGAAAACGATGACTTCAAGAAAGGCAAAGCGACGGTCCGCTTCATCCCCGATCATCCCGAACTGATGGCCCCGAAAGGGTTCCGGGACAGAGGAACGCGCCTGCTTTCTTACCTCGCCGAAACGATCGTCAACGGCAACCCCGACGTAAAAAACTACGATCCGGAACGCAGCTTCCTGAAACCGCAGGTGCCGGCCTTCGATAAGTTCGGAGAACTGCCAAAAGGCAGCCGTAACCGGCTGCAGGAACTGGGCCGGGATGGCTTCGTCGACTGGCTGAAGAACGAAAAGAAAATTCAGTACACCGATACTACCTTCAGGGATGGTCACCAGAGCCTTCTCGCCACACGGATGAGGCTGGTGGACATGCTCAACGTGGGCCGAAGCTACGCTATGAACCAACCACACGACCTCTTCAGTATGGAAGTGTGGGGTGGGGCAACTTTCGATGTCGCTATGCGGTTCCTCCACGCCGACCCCTGGCGGCGACTGAGGAAACTGCGCACGGCTATGCCAAATACCATCTTTCAGATGCTGTTGCGCGGCAGTAACGCGGTTGGCTACAAAGCATACCCGGACAACCTGATCGTGAAGTTCATCGAGGAAGCGGCCCGCGGTTTCGATATCCACGACGAAGAGGGGAACATCACCGGTGAAACGGGAGGGATCGATCTCTTCCGCATCTTCGATTCCCTCAACTGGGTGAAGAATATGGAAGTGAGCATTAACACTGTTCGCAACAATACCAACAGCCTGGCCGAAGCGTGTATCTGCTATTCCGGCGACATCCTCGATACCAAAAAAACGAAGTTTACGGTAGATTACTACACCAAACTGGCCAAACAGCTTGAAGATGCCGGTGCGCACATTCTTTGTATCAAAGACATGGCTGGCCTGCTGAAACCGCTGGCCGCTACCGAGCTCATTCAGGCGCTGAAGGAATCTGTTGACCTGCCCATTCACCTCCATACCCACGATACGTCCGGCATCCAGAGTGCGACTTACCTCCGGGCCATCGAAGCGGGAGTGGATGTAGTGGACGTGGCGATCAACCCGCTTTCCGGCCTGACGAGTCAGCCGGGCTACAACTCCATCGCGGCCATGATGCAGGGCCACGAACGGGAAAACCCGGTCAACCTGCCGTTGCTCAATCAGTACGCCGATTACTGGGAAACCGTACGGAGCTACTACTACCCGTTCGAGACTGAACTGCGGGCCGGTACTGCGACCATCTACGACACAGAAATTCCCGGCGGACAGTACTCCAACCTGCGCCCGCAGGCCCGTGGGCTTGGCCTGGAAGACCAGTTCCCGACCATCCGGAAGAACTACTCTGCGGCCAATGATCTCTTCGGTAATTTGATCAAGGTGACACCTTCCAGCAAGGTAGTTGGCGACATGGCTATGTTCATGACCAGCAATAACCTGACCCCGGAAGATGTTGTCCGCAGAGGCGCGAAGCTCGACTTCCCGGACAGCGTGAAAAACCTCATGCGGGGAGACCTCGGCCAGATCGAAGGAGGCTTCAACACCGACGTGCAGAAACTGGTACTGAAGGACGAACAGCCCTACACCGACCGGCCCAATGCCCACCTCGACCCGATCGATTGGGATGAGGCACGTAAAGAATACACCGAGCAGTTCGGAACACCACCGGCTGACGATAAGCAGTTGCTCAGTTACCTCCTTTACCCGAAAGTTTACGCAGATTATTTCACCCACGAGGAAGCATACGGGCAGGTTGCAAACCTTCCATCGCATGCATTCTTCTACGGCCTGAAACCGAACGAAGAGGTGCTGGTAAGACTGAGTGCCGGCAAAACGATTACCATCAAGTATCTGAACATGACCGAGTCGGACGCTCAGGGTAACCGACTGGTCTTCTTCAGCCTGAACGGCCAGACGCGCAGCATTACGGTGCAGGACCGGAACTCCGGGAAGGAAATTGTGCGTAACGTCAAAGCCGCTGGCGCTGGCCAGGTGGGCAGCCCGCTGATGGGCAACCTGAGCAAGGTGCTCGTAAAGGTCGGCGACCAGGTTAAATCGGGAGACCCTCTCTTCGTTATCGAGGCGATGAAGATGGAATCCACGATCACCAGCCCGGTCGACGGAGAGGTTCAGAGCATTGCGCTCAAGGAGAAAACGCTCGTCGAAACGGATGACCTGGTGGTTACCGTTGGATAATTTTTCCGGGCGCTGGCGCAGGTGCAAGGTTGGTTAAGCTTCTCTTTTCTGCTTGCCGCCACGGCTCTTGATTTCGTTGAAAACGCAGGTGAAGCTTCAGCTTCGCCTGCGTTTTTTGCTTTGTAAGGGCACCTTACGCTTCGTTTACGCGACTTGTAGTCGCCCCTCCCGAGTATTCACCAGAGGTGAAGGTGGTCGGTTGATGTTGCAGCGGAGACGCAGAGCGTCGCCCCTCGGCTGTAAGTGCTACCTTCGCGCCATGCAGAAACCATTATCCTCCTACCTTTCCGAAAGTCCGGTCTTCACCTACGAGCTTACCATCAGGGTAAACCGGAAGACATACATCGACCGTATCGTTGCTTTTGAACAGGCTTTTCTCCGCATCGGGGAGGAGTACGGGATGTTTGTGGCTGTACCCTTCAAGGAAAATATCAACTTGAGCATTGAGCCATTATTGGAGAAATACGGTAAAGAGCGCTACCTGAGCATAGAGCAGCGCAAGACGGAGCGTCTGCGTTTGCTCAACGTTGAGGAGTCGAAGTACTTCCGTAATCGTGTCCGGTACCTTGGTCTGGATATCCGCGGTGCTGAGTTTGAAGACGATATTACCGTTGCCCCTGTAAACCATGACGATGAACTTGAGCACCGGTCTGCGCTTAAAATGATGGAACTCCTACCTGGGCCCGGTCTCGACTATGAAGACCTTATGGATGAGTTTTACTGGGAGGAAGACCTCCGCGTAAGAATCAAGTCCTCGGCCAACATCTGGCTCGAGGAGATTACCAACGAAGCGGGCGATACTACCGATAATCGCGCGGTTGCCGGGCGGGTTTTGCCGGTGTTCAATGCATGGCTCAAGGAACTCGAGGCTCTCGTAAAGGCTGAAAAAGGTAGCCTGAAGCTCATCTGAAATATTTCCTCTGCTCCCTGACCGGGAGGCTAACCGATTACCGTGCGTGCTCCAGAGCTGGTTGGCCGGTAGGTACGCCGCTGTACCGCGCAATGCCGAACAGAACACCCGAAAAGAGGACGTTAGCGGCAAGGCTGTTCAGTAAAAAAGGAAGTCCGGCGGCGTAAGCAGCAATAAGTCCGGCACCGGTCTTGGGGTACATCATCCCGGAGGCCCAAACGCCGAAGTTGGTGACGATAAAGAAGAGGAGGGTTGCCGAAACGGCTGCGCCGCCAACCTTTAGCCAGGAGAATTTCACGTTACGCAGCAGCCCCATGCCGAGAACCGCCATCGCTACGATTGCTCCGGTAGTCCAGTAGTTCATGCCCCAGTAAAAGCCTTCGTAGTACGACGCATAAATGGTGTTGTTGAGGGCCAGGTCACTCAGGTAAAAGGCCAAAACAGGTACGATGACCGCCAGCCAGCGCTTAGGTAGAGCAGCTGCGCCAAATAACGCCATAGCTCCTACAGGCACAAAGTTGGGCCAGTGGGGTAGCAGTCTGCTGGCGGCAGCAACAAGGATAAGGCCAGTGACCAGAAGAAAACTTTTCGGAGCGGTGGATGAAGACATGGACAATAGTTTTGCGGGGCAAAGATACAGAGCACCGGTTTACATACTGCCTGGCGGTCATACTTTTTGGTTTTTGCCTCTGATCTGCTCTTACGGAGGGCGTATTTGTCATTTTTCCCTGATCCGGCCCGGTGGTTGTCGCCTTTGCGCTATCTTCCCGGCCTGAAGTTCAAATCCGGTAGTAGTGTGCCGGCGCTGGAGCTTCACTTTTAGTTGATTTTAGCAAAACTCGAAAGTAGTGAAAAACCAAACTCCCTCCCGGGCATCGTATGCCCTTTTGTCGTTACCTGCCACAGCGATGGGCTTTGCGCTTTGCGTGCAGATTGCCGCACTAAGCTGGATTCTCAACACCAGATACGGGCTCAACCTCGAAGAAATCGGTTACGTCTGGCTGGCTGGTCCTGTGGCCGGCATCCTCGGCCAGGTGATCATCGGAGCCATATCGGATAATGTATGGTTCATGGGCGGCCGGCGCAGACCGTTCATCGTCATTGGCGGTATAATTGCCGCGCTGATGATTCTTGCACTGCCCAACCTGGGCGTGATCGGTACGGCATTGGGCGTAGAGAGCATCATCGGGATCGCAATTGCGGTTGCCCTTACGCTGGATCTTGCCATCAATATAAGTTTCAATCCGGCCAGGTCCATCATCGCCGACGTAACGCCGGCTGGGGATGCACGAACAAAAGGTTACACCTGGATGCAGACCATCTCAGGGTTCTTCGGTGTACTTGCGTACCTGATCGGGGCTTTCGTCAGCAACTACTTCCTTATCTATACCGGCGCGGTCATTGTCTTTCTTTTCTCCGTATTTCCTGCTTTTTTCATTAGTGAACCCCGAAAACTTGACGGTGAAGACCTGAAGGACGGCGTGGCTTCCGCCGCAGATGTCGGCGTGGATGTCATCGATGCGCACGTGACGGACAATGCCGTCCCGATCGGCGGTACCAACTGGCCGGCATTTCTGAAAATCTGTCTGGCGCACGCTTTCACGTGGGTGGGAGTACAGACGATGTTCATCTATACCTTCGGCTACATCAAAGAGGTTATTATGGGATACGACTCCAACGCAACCCTGACGGACATACAGAACAATGATATCGGCTTTACGATCGGAGTTGCTTTTGCCATTCTCAATACCGTGGGTTTCCTGCTTCCTGCGTTGGTGCTGGAACCCATTGCTGAGAAGATCGGACGGGTGAAGACCCATACTTTGGCAATCGCCGTAAGCGCCGTCGGCTATCTGCTCATCGTATACCTCGGGCAAACGGTGACTTCCTTCTTCGTCCTCATGGCGGTAGTTGGCGTGGGCTGGGCGGCTATTGTGAGCCTTCCCTTCGCCATCATGTCAGAAGTCGTCGATCAGCGCAGGATGGGACTCATGATGGGGCTATTCAACCTTTCCGTTGTGCTGCCTCAGATAATAGCTTCCAATCTTGGCGGATACATTGAGCATGCATCCGACAAGTCTTTGATTTTTTGGATTGCGGCGGGTACACTGGGCGTTTCAGCCGTGTTGTGGCTACTCGTCAAGGAAACCGAATCTACCGAACTGGCAGGGTAGGGTACCCGGAGTCGCAGCCGTTCACATTGCTCTTCAACCCGTATTGCACCTGCGTGCCCGCCACATTATGAACCTGCGGGCGGACGTCCGACGTTTCGGCCGTCAGGAAGTGCGTCGTGAATAGGGGGCAATATTCCCTGGTTTATGGCGTGATACCCGAACCTGAATTCACCGGCTTCCGTTACAACGGAAAGCCTAATCCGTGGAAGAAACCAACATCTTTAAACGCATTTTTGCCTTTTCGAAGGACGTTATTAGTCAGTATATGGACGATGACGCGCTGAACCTCGGCGCGGCACTCGCCTACTATACGGTTTTTAGTTTTGCTCCCATGTTGGTAGTGGCGACCACCGTTGCCAGTTACTTTTTCGGTCAGGAAGCCATCAGTGGCCGTTTGAACGACGAGATGGAAGGCCTCCTTGGCCGCGATGCCGCAAATTCTTTGTCTGAGATCATCAGCAACGCATATGTTTCCGGTGATACAGTACTGGCGACGACCATCGGGGTGGCAACGCTCATCTTTGCTGCTACCGGTGTTTTCGGTAACCTGAAAATCAGCCTCAATAAAATCTGGAACATCCAGCCGACTCCGACGAACGGTATTCTCGCTTTCGTTTTTACGCGCCTGCTAAGCTTTGGCTTTGTGGTAGGACTTGGCTTTTTGCTCATGATCACCCTTGTTATTAATGCCCTGGTGATTGGTTTTATGGACCAGATCGGAGCGCTCTTCCCCGCTCTGAGTTCTCTGATGCTCGGCTTCACCAGTTGGGCCGCAACGACCATAGTGACCGCTTTCATTTTCGTTTTGCTGTTCCGCTATTTGCCCGACGCGCAGGCACGCTGGAGGGATTTATGGGCGGGAGCTATCTTCACCGCTCTGCTTTTCGGACTGGGCCGTTTCCTGATCGGCTTTTACATCGGTAACAGTGATTTCTCGAGCACTTATGGCGCCGCCGGTGCGCTGATCACCCTGCTGGTATGGACTTACTACAACAGTCAGATTCTCTTCCTTGGTGCTGAGTTTACCCAGGTTTGGGCCCAGTGGAAGGGTAACCCTATTATCCCCGATGAGCACGCGGTGAAGGTGAGAAGGGAGATGGTAGAGGTAGACAGAAATGAGGTGCGACCCCAGCCCGCGGGGGCGTTAAAAGCCTACGAAAAGAACGAAGAAGTGACGCCGAAGCTGGTGAACAATAAGGGCGATGACGCAGGTGCAAAGTGAGTTCACCGTGGAAGCTCGGAGGACAGGATGCCGTAGCAAACATGATCATGATAGGTACCTGCCTTGAGGATGTCTTGCCGGAGAACGCCTTCGAGGGACATTCCTATTTTTTGCATAACCCGCCCCGAGGCAACGTTCTCCGCAATGTGTGTGGCGGTGATTTTATTGAGATCTAAATCGCTGATACCGTACCGAACGATTTCCCGGGCCGCTTCCGTTACCAAGCCCTGTCCCCAGAATGGTTCCGCGATCCAGTACCCAAGTGTAGCACGGCACCCGTCAGGTACCATCGTCAGACCGATGCCACCCATAAAAGCGCCGTCCTCTTGCGCACGAATAGCAAAAATATGGTGGGTGCCACTTTTGTAGCCGGTATTGGCGAGGTTCAACCAGAAAACTGCATCGGCCTCGGCGTACGGATACGGCAGGTTCATGGTGTACCGGGAAATATTTTTGTTGGCGGCGTACTTCGTAATGAGGGGAATATCGGCCACTTCGAGCGGCGACAACAGAAGGCGATCGGTACGTAAGGTCGGCTGGGTAGGCATAGCGGAGGTGTCTGGGCTCGTGTTGGGTGAGCGGTTTCTTTTGGAGGTAGATTGTGTAATCTGAGGGAGTTTGACTTTACTGCTTTTGAACCCCTACCCCTATCCCGCGGGGGAGGGGCTCGTGAAAACGCTATGCGTTTTGGGTTAATACCGTCGGTCTGTTTTACCCTAAACTACACACTTGTCTTTTAGAGGCCACCAATAGCTCAAAAAGTTGCCTTTACCTCAAAACTTACTTCCTCTTTGGTGTGCGGATGAATAAAACTGATCCATTCGGCGTGGAGATGGAGCCGGTCTGCGGGCTGGCCATAGAGGTCGTCGCCGATGATGGGAGTATTGAGGCCGTGCGGATGAGCGCAGTGAACCCGCAACTGGTGGGTCCGTCCGGTCACCGGCCAGAGGTGGACGCGGGTTCGCCCGTTCTCCCGGCCAACTACCTTCCAGTGTGTCCGCGAGGTTTTACCGTGTTCGTGGCATACGATCTGGCGGGGCCGGTCTTCGATGTCGCCGCGCAGCGGCAGGTCGATGATGCCTTCGTCGCCCGCAACTTCGCCCTCGAGCAGGGCCACGTAGCGTTTCTTCACCGATCGTTTGAAGAACTGGTGTTGCAGCAGTTTGTGGGTCTCCTTGGTTTTGGTGAGTAACAGCAGACCGGAGGTACTCATGTCGAGGCGGTGGACGATCAGCGGCCCCGTCGCTTCCGGAAACTGCTGTTTGATGCGCAGCCAAACAGAGTCTTCGATGTTCCGGCCGGGTACGGAGAGGAACTCGTGCGGTTTGTTTACCACCAGCAGGTGATCGTCCTGAAACACGATCGGGAGTTCCTTACCCGCAGCGGGGTTTTCGAGCATCGGGTTAGGGTCTACTTCCAGCCCGACGAGCATGTGGCTAAGGATCGGTTCGCATTTGCCCCGGCAGGCGGGGTAGTAGTGGCCGTGCTTCCTGATCTCGGACCGCGGGGACTGCCCCCACCAGAATTCGGCCATCGCCACGGGTTTGTAGCTGTGGAGGTAAGCGAATTGAAGGAGCTTGGGCGCGGCGCATTCCCCCGCGCCGGCGGGCGGCGTTTTGAAGATGGTGTCTTTGAAGATATCGGTCAGGTCCCGGACTTCTCCGTTGGCGTCCAGAAAGCGGTATTCGGCGAAAATGCGGTGTTGGAGATCATTCGACATGGTTTTGCGGAGTGTCTTCAGCCGGGTAATCTCATCGGTGAGAACCGCGAGCTCGCGGGTGGCCGTTTCGATGCGTTTGTCCCAGGCTTTAACGAGGTCCTTCATGCCGAAGTGACGGCCGACGGATTCGCGGGCGAGCTGCTCTTCAAGCGCGGTGACCTGCTCGGGTGACATCGTTGCGCGGGCGGCTTCGCGCTGCCGCTTGCGGTCTTGCTTAGCGGCCTTGATGTCGGCTTTTTCCTTTGCTATTTCGTCCTTTGCCTGTGCCTGCGTGCGCGCCAGGTTTTCCTTCGCTAAGGCGAGCTCCGGCGCTTGCTCCAACGCTTCGAGTTGGGCGTTTACGGCATTGACTTCTTTCTCGCCTTTTTTATAGAACCCCTCGGCCAACAGTACATCGTAGACCGGCGGGACGAAACCCGGCAGGTGATTGGAGTTGGCAAGCTTGCCCGAATAAGCGGCAAGAAAACCGAGCTCTCCGGCTTCATTTTCGACCACGAGTACGCCGAACATTTTGCCCTTTGCGCCAACTTCAACCTCGTTGTTGTGTCCGAAATCGTGTTGCCATTCGGTTTGGTTGCGCAGGTGATCCTGCAGGCAGGCCACTGCCTGTAACGCAAGCGGATGGGGCGTGTAATGAAAAGGGAACGTGAACCGATCGGGCGGGGGCGCGGCCGCAGGTGCAGGGAAAGGATGGAAGAATGTATCGAACGATGTTGGCATTGGCGCGCAAAGGTCGGTATTTTTCCCGGTGCGGGTTGTACCGCACCAGGTAAAACTATCACAGCAACAATAGGGGGATGAAGCTTCTTTGATCTCGATCCTTCCTCTGCAGCGGAAGGAAAACTGTTAAAAACCGGATATCCACCCACCAAAGTTTGCGCGTCTTGCATCTTGGGTCTACATTTGTAGAACAAAATCGACAAACGTAGACCATGCCCTTATCAAATACCGAAGAACAATTAATGAAGTACCTCTGGGAGCTGGAGCCCTGCTTCATGAAGGACCTGCTGGAAGCGCTCCCTGAACCAAAGCCGGCAAAAACCACCGTTGCCACCCTCATCAAGCGGATGACGGACAAAGGGGTCGTCGGTTTTAACCTGCGGGGCAACAGCCGGGAATACTACGCCTTGGTGAGTAAAAAGGACTACTTCGGAAAACAAGTCAAGGGGATGATCTCGGACTTTTTTGCGGACTCACCGACGGCCTTCGCTTCGATGTTCACCGACGGTGCAGACCTCAGCCGTGAGCAACTGGAGGAGCTTCAGCAAATGATCGATGACCAGCTAAAGCAAAAGAAATGATCTGGCTGACCTACCTGCTGAAAACAATGGCGATTCAGTTGATCGCCTTGCTCGCGTACCGTTTCCTGCTCGACCGGGAGCCCATGGGACACTGGAAGCGCGGATATTTGCTGGGGAGCCTGGTGCTTTCGCTGATCATACCACTATTGACCGTCCCGCAGCTCTTCGCTGAGGCGGTAAACGCACTCTCCCCGGCCGACAATGTTTACCTGTTGGACTTGTACCGTAACGAAATGGCCCAACCGACAAACCTTAGCGCTACCGCTGAGGTCTATTCCCTGAGCGATCTGCTGTGGGTGCTGGTAATCGGTTTCTACCTGCCTGGCCTGGTGATGTATGCATTACGGATGGTGAAGGCGCTGCGGGCCGTCAGTGACCGCCGTGGCAAAGGGGTGAGTAAACAGAAACACCCTTCGGGGGTATGGCTGGTTGGCCTGTCCGAAACGGTGGCTACGCATACTTTTCTCAACTACATATTCTTTAGTGCTGCGACGCCTCCTTCCAGGGAAGTACTGGCGCATGAGCTGGCACACGCCCGGCAGTGGCACAGCCTGGACCGGCTCTTCATCGGCGCATTGCGGGTGGTGTTCTGGTTCAACCCTCTGCTGCAGTACTACGAACGTGCCATCCGGATCAACCACGAGTTGCTCGCCGACCAGGCGGTGCTGCGGGGAGGTGCAGATCGTACATTTTATCAACAACAATTACTCAAAGCCCTGCGTAACCCGGCCTCGCCGGCAATGAGTAGTGGAGTTGACTTTCACCTAACTAAAAAACGATTTCAGATGATGAATTTACCCAAAGTCCGGAGCCAGCGTGCTCAGGCAAAATTACTAACAGCAGGTGTGCTGTGGCTGGCGTTACTGCTAAGCTTCGGGCAGGCCAGTTACGCACAGATCGCCCCGCCGTCTAAAGCAAACAAGCAGGTGATCTACCGTAGCAGCGATATGCAACAGAACATCCCGACGGCGAAGCAACTGACAGCCTGGGGTAGCAACGAAAATAACCGAATCTACGTAGACCATAAACTGGCTGGCAATGGTAAGTTAGCCAACTACGCTGCCACTGATTTTAGCCACTATTATGTGCTGAAACGTCCGGAAGGATCTGACAACGAAGGTGTGAACGTTTATCTGTTTACCCAGAAAAATTACCCATGGCCCGATGTTCCGCCACCGCCGCCACCTCTGCCTCCGGCAGCGCCCGGAGCTGGACCAAAGGCTCCTCCTGCCCCACCAGCTCCACCCGCTGCACCCGGTCAACCCGTAACAGCTCCGCCTGCTCCTCCGGCCCCTCCCGCAGCGCCCGGTATGGCTCCGCCGCCACCGCCGCCGCCGCCACCGGCAGTTAAAGGACATCCTACCAATAAGCAATTTACTGCGTGGCAGGATACTGATACGTACGGCGTTTGGTTGGACGGTAAGCGGATTGAAAACACTCAGTTGAAAAACGTCATGCCTGCAGACATTCACTACTATTCGACAAGTACCCTGAAGCCTAGCGCAAGAGATTACGGAAAGTATGAAAGCCAGGTTTCGCTGTACACCAAGAGCTACGCTGAGAAGATGTTCAAGAAAATGAACGAGTAGGTTACCGGTTATTTCCCAATCCAGCCATTAACCGTAGCCCGAAGTACTTCCGGCTTAAACGCCGGGCCGAGCCCGGATACGCCCTCCGCTCCCGCCGATTTACTGAGTTTATCGCCATCTTCTCCGGTAATCAGAGGATGATGCAAAAAGCGGATGCGTTGGAATAGGTCCCCGAAGCCCATCATTTCCGAGAGGATGGCCTGGGCCGCCGTACTGGGCAGCAAATCCTGGCCACGACCGACGGTATTGATGCCGAACAGAACATCATCGACCACACAGGCCGGCTGGTAACTCGGCCGGCCATCTTTTTTGCGGACTACGAAGTCGGGCATCGCAGCGTGGAGGTCGACGGTGAAGCCTTCGGGCGCGATGAGATCGGGGATAAGGACGGGCTCGAGGTCGCGGGTGTTGATGCGCCAGGCGACGTTCTCTGCCTCCAGGGAAACTTTGCCCTGAAGACAACCGTGTTGATGGCGCCCCGCAGCGAGTTCTTTGCGGGAGCAGGGGCAGGCAAAGAGCAGGCCGGAGGCGCGGAGCTGATCGAGCGCGGAGAGGTAATTTTTCATCCGGTGTTCCTGGCTCCAGCGGGCGTGAAAGTCTTGCGGGGAAGAAGGGCCGTCGGTTACCTTGATGCCGAGCAACTTAACGACACGGAAGATGTCTTCGAGGTATTCTTCCCGGAAGCGGGCGCGGTCGAGGTCATCGATGCGCAGCCAGATGCGGCCGGCTTCGCCGGCCAGGGCTGCATTGAGCACGAAATTGGCAGCGTTGCCCCGGTGGAGGTAGCCCGACGGAGTAGGGGCAAGGCGGACGATATTTGAGCTGCTGTTTTCGATGTCTGGTGATTGGGTTGATGAAAGGCTAAATTACAACGGGTTCGCTTTCCGGCGGTCTTCACTGTGAATAACAAATTGCACGAACGAAAACACAGGGGCGAGCCCCTGTGCTACGAGAGACTGACCTCCGGCCCTAGGACACTTGCGCCATTCGCGTGGATTCCTGCAATTTGTTACTTACGGGCACAGCCCTTTGCCTGATAACCGTTCCGTAAACCACGGAGCACAAGGCAAACGAAACACCCGTCTTCGGGCGTTATCTCTGCGTCTATCGTTACCAACTTATTATCAGAGCTATGAACCGTGGTCTTCTCACCTTGCTTTTCCTGTCCTTTGTGTGCACCTGCGCCAGCGCCCAGCCTACTTACAACAGTACCCAAAAAAACACCACCGCCGTACTTGGCCTTGAGGGGAGTGCGGTGCTGGATCAAATGATGTTCTACATCCCCGGCATAGGCAGCAACAGTCGCGAAGAACTGGTACGGCAGAACATCAAAAGTTACATGATGCCGATCCGGCAGGCACCCAGTGCACAGATGGAATGGGCTTACGCGCTCGCCGGCGCGGTAGAGTTTTACCAGAACCTGAACAACAACTATAAGGATAATCTCAGCCCGGATTACCTGACGCTGAATCTGGCCGCTCAGGGCAAAAAACCGGCAATGGAAGATGGCCTGCGCTTTCTGATCCAACAAGGTACCGTCTCGGCGGCCATCGTTCCGTACGGTACGGCAACCATCCCAACCGCAGTGTACTCCGTGCCGAAGTATACCATCTCTAACTTCGGCTACCTGTTCCGTCCCGAAACGCGGCCCCGTAACCGGATCTTCGAAAGCCGTAAGGCCCTAAGCCGTGGTAACCCCATCATTGTTGAACTGAATACCGATAACACTTTCACCTCGCTCAGTACCAGTTCTTACAGCACGGCCACGCCAACCGGCGAGACGCATTACCTCACGGTGGTCGGTTACGACGACAATACGAACACCTTCGAATTAAGGGGGATCTTCGGTCGCCACTGGGCCGATGCCGGTTACGTCCGGATCAGCTACGACGATTTCGGGCGCTTGGCGCGGACGGGCTATGTGATTATTCCTAAGCCGTAGTTGGTAGTATGTAGTTGGTAGAGTGTAGTTGGTAGTGCTGCCGCGCGTTGGATGCGTTACGGGCGGGACATCCATAGGAATTCTCAGTTGCGCCTCGGACAGAGTGTAGTTAGTAGTACTGCCGCGCGTTGGATGCGTTACAGGCGTGACGGGCGGAATTCGCATGGGACATCCATGGGAATTTTAGTTGCGCCTCGGACAGAGTGTAGTTGGTATTGCTGCCGCGCGTTGGATGCGTTACAGGCGTGACGGGTGGAATTCGCATAGGACATCCATGGGGATTCTTAGTTGCGCCTCGGACAGAGTGTAGTTGGTAGTGCTGCCGCGCGTTGGATGCGTTACAGGCGTGACGGGCGGAATTCGCATAGGACATCCATGGGAATTCTCAGTTGCGCCTCGGACAGAGTGTAGTTGGTAGTGCTGCTGCGCGTTAGATGCGTTACAGGCGTGACGGGCGGAATTCGCATAGGACATCCATGGGAATTCTCAGTTGCGCCTCGGACAGAGTGTAGTTGGTAGTGCTGCCGCGCGTTGGATGCGTTACAGGCGTGACGGGCGGAATTCGGATGGGACATCCATAGGACTTCTCAGTTGCGCCTCGGACAGAGTGTAGTTGGTATTGCTGCCGCGCGTTGGATGCGTTACAGGCGTGACGGGCGGAATTCGGATGGGACATCCATAGGACTTCTCAGTTGCGCCTCGGACAGAGTGTAGTTGGTAGTGCTGCCGCGGCTCCCGACTCCAAACGCCCGACTCAGCAGCGCTTCGCGCTGCACGGCCACAGCGGAAGCACTACCTTCTACCCACTACCTTCTACTTACTAAACCCCTCCGCTACTCCGGCAATGATGTCGCAAGCCTCATTCAGCTGTGCCTCGGTAATTACCAGCGGTGGTGCGAAGCGAATGATATTGCCGTGGGTGGGTTTGGCGAGGAGACCGGCTTCGGCCATCGCTACGCAAAAGTTCCAGGCTGTTTTGCTGGTTTCGCTGTCGTTGATGATGACTGCGTTGAGAAGACCCTTGCCCCGCACTTTGGTGAACAGGGCTGGGTAAGCATCAACGAGTTCTTGCATCCGGGCGCGGAAGACGTTGCCGAGGTGACGGGCGTTTTGGGTTAGCTTTTCGTCGACGACAACCTCAAGGGCTTCGCGGGCAACGGCACAGGCAACGGGGTTACCTCCGAAGGTAGAGCCGTGCTGACCGGGTTTGATAACGTCCATCACTTCATTGTCGGCCAGTACCGCTGACACCGGGTAGGTGCCGCCGCTGAGGGCTTTGCCAAGAATCAGGATGTCGGGGCGGAGGTAAGTATCTGGTTGGCGTTCACAGTGTCCGGCGCAGGAGCAGTCGCCGCAGATGCGCAGCAGGCCTCCGGTACGTCCGATGCCGGTCTGGATTTCGTCGGCAATAAAAAGTACGTTGTGCTTAGCACAGGCGTCGCGGATGGCGGAGAGGTAGCCGGCCGGAGGTACAAAAACGCCGGCTTCGCCCTGAATGGGTTCTACCAGAACACCCGCAATGGTTTCCGGGTCGTCGGCGAGGGCTGCGCGCATGGCATCGGCGTCGCCATAGGGGACGCTGACGAAACCGGGGGTGTAAGGACCGAAGTTGCCTTTGGCGTCAGGGTCTGAACTAAAGGAAATAATCGTAACGGTCCGGCCGTGGAAGTTTTGTCCGCAAACAATGATTCGGGCCTGATCGGCGGGGATGCCTTTTTTCTCGTATCCCCACTTACGACAGAGCTTAATGGCCGTCTCCACGGCTTCCGCCCCGGTATTCATGGGCAGTACTTTGTCGAATTTGAAGTAATTGGTAAGGTACTTTTCGTATTCGCCGAGCTGGTCGTTGTGGAAGGCGCGGCTGGTGAGGGTGAGCTTACGGCTCTGCTCCACCATCACATCGATAATGCGTGGGTGGCAGTGGCCCTGGTTAACGGCAGAGTAGGCACTCAGGAAGTCGAAATACTGCTTGCCTTCCACGTCCCAGACGTGGCAGCCCTGGCCTTTGCTCAGCACTACGGGCAGCGGGTGGTAGTTGTGTGCTCCGTGCTCGTCTTCAAGTGCGATGTGGTAAGCGGAAGTGGTGGTATTGGTCATGATTGGCTTTATTCCCCGCAAATATACGGGCGCGGACGCAGGTGCAAAGAAGAGTTTTGAGGAGGGGTGGCTTTAGCCGCTAAGCTTCAATTACCACAGACCATTCCTGGTTTCCACCAACTGAGGCCCGCTATCGTTGAGCGTCCACTCCAGCAGGCCGAGTTCCAGTTGTTGCCTGAGTATTCTTTTCCTGGAAACATGCATGTCTGAAGAATAGGGCTCTCCAAAAATCTGAAGGGAAAGCTCGTTGAGTCGGCCTTTCTGTTGAGTAAGTACGACATCCTTGACCGCTAAATATGTCTCGTAGGTCGCTGCTCGCTCTGAATGCAGGGACACGAAAAATATGGTGTCCTTATCAATTGCCCGGTAAAGATGATTGTTTACCAGGTCTTCAAGTTGAATCAGCTCAATGTGCTTGCCCTCGCAATAGATTCGGTTCTCAACTATTAGGTCGAGGTGGAGAATATGGCTGGCGGGGATAAAGAGCGTATCGCTGGAAATTTCGTAGTTATAGTAGGGCATTCTTTCTGAGATGCCCTTGTCATACCAACTTTGAATATTGCCAATGAATATGATGGCCATTATTCCCAGCAAGCCGAGTTCTGCAAGGAGTAGTCCTGTATTATTTGCAAAATCCGCGTTGGTATGTCGTCGGGACGGTCCTGGCATGCTGAGCAGATGCTTTTTTCACTGCTTTTGTTGGATAGGACCCAACAATACCTAAAATCGGTCGAGTCCGTGCCGGAACACGACGGGAATCTCAACGTAGGAGGCGACCTTCTGCCCATTGATGGTTCCCGACTCCCGACTCCAAAACTCCCGACTCCACCCCCCTCAGGCGGAAGTCGACAGGCCAGCTTCGGTCCGGCTGCGCAAGGCCCAAAGCATTGGACTGGCGACCCGCCGGCTTAGACTCCGGACTCCCGACTCCCGACTCCAAAACTCCCGACTCCACCCCCCCCTCAGGCGGAAGTCGACAGGCCAACTTCGGTCCGGCTGCGCCAGGCCCAAAGTATTGGACTGGCGACCCGCCAGCTTAGACTCCCGACTCCCGACTCCAAAACTCCCGACTCCCCCCCTCAGGCGGAAGTCGACAGGCCAGCTTCGGTCCGGCTGCGTCAGGCCCAAAGCATTGGACTGGCGACCCGCCGGCTTAGACTCCGGACTCCCGACTCCCGACTCCAAAACTCCCGACTCCCCCCCTCAGGCGGAAGTCGACAGGCCAACTTCGGTCCGGCTGCGCAAGGCCCAAAGCATCGGACTGGCGACCCGCCAGCTTAGACTCCCGACTCCCGACTCCAAAACTCCCCCCTCAGGCGGAAGTCGACAGGCCAACTTCGGTCCGGCTGCGCAAGGCCCAAAGCATCGGACTGGCGACCCGCCGGCTCAGACTCCAGACTCCAAAAACCTTGCACCTGCGTCCGCGCCGTAAAAAGATTACCATCCCCCGGAGCCACCGCCTCCGCCCGAGACGCCGCCACCTCCGCCGGCGAATCCGCCACCTCCGCCGCTGGAGGGCGGCGAAGCAGCACTTTGGTAGGCACTATTCATCCGGCCGCCGAAGCCGGACATCAGGTAAGGGGCCATATACATCGAGTTGTTGCGGTTGTCCTGCTGTAGGGTACTAGTTACGTCCGAGGTGAGGTCGGCGGCCCAGTTGTTCTCGATGCCTAGTGCGATTGCGTAGGGCAGGATAGACTGGAAATAAGACTGCGTCATCTCTGGCGCACCGGGGATGGCCCGGCGTTTCTCTTCGCTCAATTTGAGGTATTGCTTCATCCCCTTTATTTCGGCCCAGAGCGCGACCTTGTCTGCCGAGGGCTGGCGGATCAGCCAGGCAAAAATTCCCGACCCGGCGGTCAGCAATAAAATGGTTCCGATAAAGGCTGCAAAGCCCGCTGCATTGGCGTTGCTGATGAAGAAGACCCCTACAATTACCGTTGCCAGTAATATCAGCGCGAAGGGCAATACTTTCCAACCGTTGGTTCCCTGTTTAAGGTAGTCGCGGTGTTGTTCGCTAAGGTTGTTGTTGTGTTCGTTGGTGGCTGTTTGCAAACGCTCGTCAAATTCTCCGTCCAGTTCTATGTCTCCTGCATCGCAAAGGTGGGCGTAGAGGATGGCTTGCTCGGCCGGCAGGTCATTCCCGATTGCTTTGTTCTGCGGCCGGAGGATGAATATTTCTCTGCTGGAGAGGAAGCCGCTGCGCTTCTCTTCCTCGATTTTGAGGTAGCCTTTCACCGCCAGAGCGGTAAGCGATGCGGTCAGTTGCGTCTGGCTGGCGTAACCGCTGTTGAGGTAACTGATACTGGCCGGCGATAGGCCCCGCGGCGGGGTAAACTGATGGACTACGGGAGGGGACGGAGGATCGACGCCATACTTTTTCCAGTTGGTGTAACCATACACTAAAGCGGCCAGTATGCCTAACAGGCTCGCCCAGAGCGTACCGTTTTGCTGCAGGGGAGTGGGTGGAGGGGGAGGAGGAGGCTGGTAAAATGAACCGGTCGGGAAGGCCGCCGCAATGGTGAGCCCTTCGCCTGCAGCCAACGGTCGGTTGAGGGTAAAGGCGAGTGTGTTGCCACTGCGAACGACCTCGCAGCGCGACTGATCGTTGCTCCCTGTTGCACCGGTGTAGCAGGCGGTGGTGAGGACATCTAAGCCGGAGGGTAGTTGCAGCTCAACTGCTGCCGCGTCTACCGGGAGGCGCAGGTCGGAACTGAAGACAGACCAACGCAATTCGTTGGTGTTATCGGTGAAGTAGATTTGATCGTCGGAGGTGTAGTCAAGTTGATAGCTGTAAGTACCGGGTTCTAGTTTACGTTTTTTACTGCCCAGGTAAACGGTGCGGAAACCGCGCTTGCTTTCTGTATGGAAATCCTCAGGAGCCCCGTCTCGGGTAGCAGAAATGACTTTATAGTCTACCTGCTCCCTTTCTCCATCGTCTCCGATCGACGCACGCCGCAGAGGGCGGGTAATACCGCGCTCGATCTGGTCGCCGTTGGCGGTTACCCGAATCTGTTCGCTCACCTTCACATCTCCTTCGGAGTTGAGTTGTATGGTGGCTTTGAAGTCATTGAAACGCTCCGTCTGGGCGTTGGCAAGAAAGGAAAACAGACAAAGAATGAAGATGAGCTTACGCATGGTATGTGGGCTTGTGCGTCGGTAAGTTGGGACAGAAGGCCGGATTCTCAAAGGCTTATCGACGAATACTTGCTCCGAGGCGATGATTGAGGCGCAAACGCAGGTGCCATGCGGAGGATCACGAACGGGGTTGTTCTTTTCACCACGTCTTGTGACCTTTTTTCGTACCGCCCGTCATAACGGTTGTATTGACGATTCAACCTACTTCATATAGATTCTGAAGCCTGCCTTTTTTAGGTGGGCTTTAGTTTTTTATGCCCTCAGCTACCGGGCGCTCAAAGACTCAACTCAATTTCGCCTGCGGCTCAATTTCGCTGAGGGCTTCGAGACCCTCGCTCTGGGGCGGGCTGGCCAACCCAAGGGTCTCGAAGCGCCCGCAGGGTCTTCGAGCGCCCGGCGCTGTTGGATGGAAAAGCTTCCTCCATTCCCCAAATTTTTCCCGACCTTGCCGCTCACCCCAAGGCAAATGCTGAAAACAACCCTGATAATCCTGGCCGTACTGGCCCTGCTTCTGGTCCTGGCCGTATTTCTGTTGGCAACCTATGTGTTGCCCTATGCCATTCTGCAACCTCCCCGCCGGACAAACACTACCACTCCGGCAGATTTTGGTTTGCCCTACGAGCATTTCAAATTCAAGGTAGCTGAAGACCTCGAACTCGATGCCTTCTACGTGCCGGCCACCACGGTGGCCCGTGCCAACCTGATTATGCTGCACGGTGTGGGGAGTTGTAAAGAAGTCTACCTCGGCTCGGTCGCCGAGTTGGTCAAAGCGGGCTACAACGTCTTGTTGTGGGATCAGCGCGCCCACGGCAAATCCGGCGGAGAGTACCTGACCTATGGCTACCACGAGAAGTACGACGTCAGCAAAGCCATCGACTGGCTGGAAGCCAGAAACCCCACACTACCCACCGGCATCTACGGCAATTCCATGGGGGGCGCGGTAGCGATACAAAGTATGGCGGGAAACCCCGGCCTCCGCTTCGGCCTCATCGAGAGCACCTTCACCGATCTGCCCGCAGTGGCCAATGCTTACGGCCGCCGCCTGAGCGGCCTGCCGCTGCCACACTGGTTGTCCGATTACGTTTTATACCGGGCTGGCAGGATCGCTGATTTTGAGCCTTTTACCGTTCGCCCCGTCGAGGCAGCACGGAAGGTTACCCAGCCCATCATGCACATCCACGGCGACGCCGACGCCAACATCAATGTATCGCACGCCCACGCGCTGTTCGAGGCCTATGCCTCGGAGGACAAAACCCTGTACATCGTCGAGAACGGCGATCACGCCGATCTTTGGGAAAAAGGAGGAGACGGCTACCGGGATGTATGGTTCGGCTTCCTGATGCGAACGGATTTTTAACCTGTTCCGCAGTCTTCAGACTGCTATGTAATACTGGATAGGGTGTGTTTTCAGGCGCGCACGCAGGTGCAGGGCAGGTTTTTTTGAGCCTCGCTCCTAACTGCGCAGAAAGACTGCGCACTACCAACTGCATCTTTGGACCAGTTCAACGGAACTATGACTTTAATGACATGACGAGCCCGGTGGGCAGATGTATTTCACGGATACTATACCCGCCCCCGGAATCCTTTCTCTTAATTAAATTTAAGGAGTAACGAAACTTATTCAGCGCATTAAAGCATTAAGAAATCCGTCAGAAAAAATCCGGACAGTCATGGAAGGCGATACTTCGTTCTTAACCGAAACCCCACGCCACCAAGCTTTTCTTCCGGATAATTTAAAGACCTGCACGGCAGTAAGGATAGGAGTTACTTCGCTCTAAAAACTGAGAGGTGGCTTCGGCTAACCGCAGTCAGAATGCCTTCGGGCAATCTCCTTCCGTTTTCTCCGTGCATTTATTCAATGATCCAGCCTGCCGGAAAATAACCGGTGTGCTTACGATTTATGCAGCAGTCAGGAGTAGGAGTTACTTCGCATCCAAACCGAGAAGTGGCTTCGGCTAACTTCGGTAGAACGCCCTTCGGGGCAATCTCCTCCCGTTTTCTCTGCATATTTTATAAGGATAGATAAACACCTGAAACCACCCGTTTTTTGTCCCGCCAGTAGCGGTGGGCACTCACATAAACACCCAAAACATGTCTCGTTTCAATATTTTCTCCAAGGCGAAGTCTGCCCCCGACACCATCAACCGTGCGGGTGGCGAGGCTTACCGAACTTCCGCCGAATACCGTCTGGCTTCACTTATGCTCACCAGCTTCGTGACCGATCAGTTCTACCGCGACGCCAACGGCGCGCTGGGCGAACTGATGGGACTCATCGCAAAGGTAGAGCCCGGCTTCGCCGCCCGTGCCGCCATCTACGCCCGCAAGGAGTACGGAATGCGGACCATCACCCATGCCGCCGCTGCGCTGCTGAGCAAGCGCCTCTCCGGCCACCCCGATGCTAAGGCTTTCTACGACCAGATTGTCGTCCGTCCCGACGATATGCTGGAGATCCGGGCTGCCCTGAAACTGATCGGTGAGCGAAAGCTGACCAACGCGATGAAGAAGGGCTTCGCCGCCGCCTTCGACCGTTTCGATGGCTACCAGATCGCCAAGTACCGCGCGGATAATAAGGACATCAAGCTGGTCGACATGGTCAACCTCGTCCACCCCGTTCCTACCCAGCGCAACGCTGCCGCCCTTCAGGCCCTCGTGGATGGCACCCTCACGAACACCGAAACCTGGGAGGCCAAGCTTAGCGCCGCCGGTGCCGAGGCAACCTCTGATAAGGACAAGGCTAAGCGAAAGGCTTCCGCCTGGGCTGACCTCCTGCGCGAAAACAAGCTGGGTTACTTCGCTTTGCTGCGTAACCTCCGCAACATCATCGCGCAGGCGCCCAAGTTGGTACCCCTCGCCTGCGAACAACTGGTAGACGAGAAGCGACTGCGCGGCAGCAAGGTCCTGCCGTTCCGCCTGTTGACCGCTTACAAACAGTTTGCCGGTACCGACCGCAACGAGCGTAAGGTTCTGGACGCCATCGAGCGTGCCGCCGACCTTGCCTGCGCCAACATGCCGCAGTTAGACAACACCCTCGTGGTGATCGACAACAGCGGTTCGATGGCCTGTGGAGTTGCTGGTTCTCACCATGTCAAGTGCAACGAAACCGGAGCCCTCTTCGGTTTCGCGCTGGCGAAGCGCAGCGGTGCCGACCTGATGGAGTTCGGTACCTCCGCCCGGATGATCCCGTACCGCAACAGCCAGACTGCTCTGGACTTCGCGATGAACTTCGAGAAGAACAACAAGGTAGGGCATGGTACCGATTTCAAGGCGATCTTCGGTGCGGCCAAGCGTAAGTACGACCGCATCGTGATCTTCTCTGACATGCAGGGTTGGAAGGGGGGCCACTGCCCGAAGGATGCCTTCTCCGCTTACCGGAAGCGCACTGGTGCTGATCCATTCCTTTACTCTGTCGACCTGGCGGGCTACGGCAGCCTTCAGTTTCCGGAGGACAAGGTGGCCACCATGGCTGGTTTCAGCGAGAAGATATTCGAAATCATGGCTATGGCCGAGACCGATTCGCTGGCTCTCATCAACCGTGTTCGTGCGGTTGAGTTGTAAACTTTGTTATTTGTCCCATTTTCGTCCCTTTCCGGCTTTGGCCGGGAAGGGGCGTTCTGTTTTGTGAGCAAAAATACATTTCCCCAACATTGATAAACGCGGCCCGTCTTAAGCCCGATTGCGCAAGAGACAGGGGACCTTTAAAAACTAAATTGTATTAAAAGAATAAGCCCTCTCACTTGAGAGGTGAGAGAGCCTGGATTCTGAAACCAGCCTGGGAAATGAAGCCAGATTCGGTAAGATGTCTGTCTAGGAGTATTTGATGTTACCTTCGCCAGCTACTTTACTGAGAGAGAGCCCTCCCGCTGCTCCTACGAAAGAAGCTATTTGAGACCAGTTGTTATCGTACAGGTTGAGGCTGACTTCACCCAGACCACCGGAGACCGCTTCCATTTGGAATTGGCATGTACCCTGGAGTGTGGATGGGTCCACCAGGAAGTATCCGTCTACTACAGAGGTGAAAATCGCAAAATCAAAGTCTGGCCCTCCGGTAGCATTGAATATTACGGTGTGAGGAGGAGAGAGGTCTACAGACAGGTTTAAAGCCCACCAGATTACACCTGTCATGGTAATGAGTCCTCCTGCATTCCATTTTGTTTCTTCCGAAAGCTGGAGCATGTGTTTGTTGACGAGCGTGAAAGGGTGGTCTGGTTGCAACTCAGAAAATGTTCTGATTTGCTCTACTCGTTTTGCTAGTTGTTGATCAAGGAGTTGCTTGAGGTCCTTGTCGGCGATTGAATTTGCCATAATGATTTGTGAGGATTTACCTCGTTTTTAGCTTTCGTTTAGGGAGCCATCAGTCAGCAAGACATTTTTAATGAATTGCACGGGCTACTACCCAAACGCCAGCCATAATGGTATTTTCTCCCCGGTAGCAAGGGAGTATGAATGGGTTTTAATTTTCCCTCGATAGCGATATTCTATAGCTATCGAGAAAGTAACTTAGAGTTTCTAAGTTTCGTGGGGTCCATTTACGGAGGTGTTGGGGACCGCAAACAGATAAAGGCGATGCTTCTGGTATTAGTCATTATGAAAGGTTTATTTTATGATGAGAGGAAATAACGGATGCCCTGTCTGGGTAAGAGGTCGTTTTACTTATAGCAAGAGTTTAATTTACCAATTGAGATTAATGTCGCTGGAAAGTAATGGCGAAAGCAGTTTTGTTACGTTATTGGAGTTACGGAACGAAAACTCATTTTGCAGTTCACTGTAGATTAATCAGGAATGCTCCTCTTCTGAGCGGGGATGAGCTTTAGCCGCTGACTTGCAGTTCTGCTGAAGTCAGCGGCTGAAATTTCTGTTTATGGTTGGATAGAGGAGGGGCTAAAAGCGCTGCTCGTTTTTAGCCGTTTTTCTCTGATCGACCTCATATTGTATTACCTAACTACCACTCTGCGCGTCCATTTCCCGGAGGCAGTTTCGGCGGAGAGCAGATAGACGCCGGGGGAAATGTTCAAGTGTTGTTCAAAGTGTGACGAAGTTGTCTTCGTCTGAAAAAGTAGCTTCCCGGATAAATCAAATAGTTTAAGGCTGGCCTGTTCACCTTCTTCGGTTGGCAGTTTGATGGTTACCTGGCCCGCGGTTGGGTTGGGGTAGACGCTAAGTTCTCCGCCGGAGATAGCTCGCTCCAGGTGTACGATGGGGCTGTAGGCAGAGCTGCCGTCGAGGTCTACCATCCGCAGGCGGTAGTAAGAAAAGGGTAGGGGGGCGAGGTCGGTGTAGCTGTAACCCTGCTCTTGTTGAGCTTGCATTGCACCTGCTGCCGAGCCCAGAGTGGCCCAGGCATCGGTACCGTTGGCTGACCGCTCCACCTCGTAGTGGCTGAAGGCATCTTCCTGCGCGGCCGTCCAGGTCAGGATATTGTTTTTGCCGGCGATACTGCCGCTGAAGGCGGTTAGAGTTACGGGAAGCGCCTGGCAACTGACGGTAGCGTTCTCCTGAACCGTGACGGTGCAAGAGGCGGAATTTTGGTTGTTGCTGTCATCGACAACAACCAGGGAAACGTTGTTTGCTCCAACGTCGTCACAGGTAAACATGCTCTTCGAAAGCGAGCGGGACGCAATGCCACAGTTGTCGGTACTGCCATTGTCGAAATCAAGGGCCTGGAGCATTCCTTCTCCTTGTTCGTTCAGGGTTACCGTAAGGTCCTGACATACGGCCTGGGGAGAGGTAACGTCAAAGACGGTTACCACGAAGGTCTCCGTCGTCTCGTTGCCTCCTGATTCTTCCACTGTTACAGACCCATTGACCGGCGTGCCGAGGTCATTGCAGTCAAGTACGATAAACCGAGGATCATTATTTACAGGGCCACCATCGCGGGCGTACCTCTTGTCGAAATTGTTAAACCCTGACACACAATTGTCGGTAATCGTGAAAAGGGGGGTGGGAACAAAGTAAGTCGCCGTTCCGTTTGCTCCCAGATTGACATTTGCTGTGCTGGGAATAGATACGGTAGGTGGGGTAACGTCAACTAATGTTACTGTAGCCACACAATCATCCGTTTTTGCATCGAGATCGGTGACGGTTACCGTGAACATATCGCCGTCGGAGAGGGCTGCCCCGATTTGGGGGGCGGAGCTGAAAGAGAGTTGGGCCTGGCTGTTATCGGTATCGATGACGGTGAGCATGCTCGCGAGATCAGGTGTTGCGGCCTCACAGTTATTGTCGGCGTTCAGCACTATAGGCTGAGTGGGGCAGTTTATGATGATCGGGACACCGTTGCACTGGTCGGTCGCATCCTGCAGCGACTGGCAGCCGGGGGCGTTATTGGTTACGGTAGGGCTGTTCCCGAAAGCAATCTGGCGGCAAAGCAATTCAATATCGCAGGCTTGCAGGGCTGTGTTGTTTCTGACTTGAATATTATTGGCTGCATCATTTTCCAGCATGCCAAAACCATTGATGGTCGTCAGTGATGGATTACTCTCAATGTTGATGCCCAGAGAGGGGACGTAGATGTCTGCCAGGTTTTCCGGACCATTAAAGGTGACCAGATTTTGGTTGTTCGCAATTATGATAGTACCCATTGCGGTAAGGTTTGGTGAGGTTGCTTCAGTCAACATTCTATTCAACTGTATCCTGTACTCGCCTGCTCCGTTTACGTTTTCCAGACCAGCTACGCTGGTTAACTTTTGATTGTCCAATACACGAATAGTGTTAGCGAATGCCGTAAGGTTACTCAAGCCATCCACGTTAAGCAGTTCGGTGTTGCTTTGGATGAGAAGGTTCGCGTCGATCTGTGTGATCAAAGACAATTGATCCAAGTTGGTGATGTCGTTAGAACCTTCAATACGGAGGGTGCCACTGATTTTGGTGCAAGTCGGGTAGGCCAGTACGTATGCATCCAGTTCTGCCTGAGAGTTGATCGTGAGGTTTCCCGGAGGGCACTGCGCGCTTAGGGTAAAGGAAAGCGCCATAGCGAGCAGGGCCACCATCAGGCGCGGCCGCAGGGTGCAGTGGGAGTTGGAAGAGCAGAGAGAGATGAGAGGATTGATTGCAGGAATTTTCATTTAGATCAAAAGTTTGGGTCACCGTAAGGCGAATAGAGAAAAGGTTTCACTTTGCCCGTAAGGCTCAAGAAGTGGAGTAGGTATAAGCCAAAGGAGAGTAACCAATGCTACCTCCCAACGATAAGGCGAATGTCTTGTCTTCCTACAGCTTCCTGTGGCCACAAATGCGACAACTAATGCCACTAAACAGACAAAAAGGACGGTTTTACTGACTTTATTGGTGTTTGTGGCTGGAGCCGAAGGTAGCCAGAGGTGATTCCCGGTCGGAGGTATTAGCCTCTTTTGTGCAACAGATTCGTTCTAAGCATCAGCGTTTTCGCCGGGTAAATCGTGATCGTGTAACTTTACACGGCAAGAAAATTACAGCACCCTACTTCATCCATAAAAACCAGACGGTAAACAGTAGCCGTCTTTTTCTTCATTTTAATTATGCCGCTAAAGCGTAGCCTTCTTTTTTGTTTGTTCTACTCGTTGGCTGTCCTGTCTATGGATGGTCAGACTTATACCGTGAAGACAGAGCATTTCACCACAAAAGACGGACTGAGCCACAACGCCGTCAACAGTCTGTACGAAGACAGCAGGGGCTTGTTGTGGCTGGCTACCCGGTACGGCGTCAACCGTTTTGATGGCCATAATTTTCGGTTCTTCACCAAAGAAGATCACAACATCCACAGTAATAACGTGCAGCAGGTATTCGAAGACCACGACGGGGTCCTGTGGCTGATGAACGGGATGGATGGCTTCAGAATCGCCAGCTTTGGGGAAAAGTGGGCCTACACCATTTTTGATCCCTACCTTGAAAAAGCGATTAGCGTCAGCGAGTATTTGCCAGAAGAGTTACAGGGGTTATTGGAGGATGTAAAACTTTATGGCCAATACCCCAACGGAGACCTGTTTTTTATCAATACGGATTTGGAACTGATCAATTACCGAGCCAAAGATGATTATACCGTGAGGCAGTTGCCGGCAGAGTTGGCTGGCAGGGATTTAGTTCGTGGTATCCCACTTTCCGACAGCCTGCTCCTGCTCACCAGCGATCACTTTAAGGCAGACCCGGGTAAGGTGAACTTGGTTACACGTCAAGGAAAGATGGTTCCTGATGTGGTCCCCTATAATTTCAACGCTCCTGCCGGTTACACGCTCCCTCAGTATTTCCCTATGCAGCAAGCGAACGACGAGCCGTTCTGGCAGCTTCAGGATGACCAGGGTAAAAGCGGATTTTACATGAAAGTTGAAAACGGGCACCGCGTTTTCAACGACCTGCGAACGATTTTGCCCCAATTAGCGAACGAAAGTGATATTGTCTTATCGCATATCGGTGGCCCGGACGATCATTATTTTGTACGTACCGCCGAAGGCACGCTGATGTTGAAACCTGATAGCGATGAATCAACAAGCCTTCCCGGCGTGGACCTGGGGAGGTATAGTTTTACCGACCGAATGGGCAACCTGTACGCAATCAACCAGCGCACCGGTCTTTTCAAGTACACCTTTATACCCAACCTTTTTGTCAGGTTAGATTCGCCGGGGAGAAACTATCGGGGTATGACCCTCGATGCTGAGAACAGGCTTTGGGTAGCGATGGATAGAGGAGCGAAAGTCAAACCCTATCATAACTCTTCTACTGGTGGTGGAGTGTTCCTAACCCAAAACCGAACTGTTTACAGGGATGATTCAGGAGCGATATGGGAGGGAATAACCAGACCGGATGGCGATGGTATACCGCGCAAACAGTTCCTGATGCGTCATTCCGGAGAGAAATATTCCCAGACAGACACCTTCTCGCTCAATCGGCCTGTTCATTCCGGAATATGGGAAATCTGGCAAGACCCCGAAAATGGTTCAATCTGGTCGGCCAATACCCAGGGGTTCGTTTTCCGGACGAATCCTCAAACAAAGAAGTCTACCGTATTACCTTTCATAAACGATCCCCGCTGGGAAGCAGTAAACCTGGTGTACGGTTTTGTCCGATCCGGGGACGGAGCGTTGTGGTTGAGTACAAACGGTGGCCTGTTTAAACTTGATGGTAAGGATCAGATCACGGCGGTCTATTCCGCTGATCAGACGGGCGAGTACTATCTGCCGGCCAGTTCGGTTCACCATCTTTACATCGATTCAGCCGGTGTTTTCTGGATTTCCTCCGGAGATGCAGGTCTCCTGAAATGGTCTCCCGAAGGAGCATTCCCGATGGTGCAGTACACCTTGTCGGACGGCTTTCCGTCGATGGTGATGCACGCGAGCTACGAAGACAGCCTCGGCTACTTGTGGATCCCAACCGAAGATGGTATTGTGCAATTCCACAAAGAGACCGAATACGTCAATGTCTTCCGGGAAGCAGACGGAACTTCAGATTCGGAGTACAACCGCATATCTCATTACCAGCACAATGACGGCTACCTTTACTTTGGTGGGCAGAAGGGAATCACCCGGTTTCACCCCCGGGATTTTCACCGTCAGCAACGGCTTGTGCAGGAAGAGAGCTATATCAACCTGATCGACGTAGCGCGTTACGACGTCGTTGCAGAACGTGAGGAGAGCGTTTCCTCCGAGGTCATTAAACAGGGTGAAGCGCTTGTGCTCTCACCCGGGAAGCCACGGGCAACACTCCGGTTCCTGGAGCAATACTCTCCGGGTGCCAGTTGCTTCATCGAGGGGGAATTCCGAGGCACTGGCACTCAGCCGTTGCAGGTAAAAAATGGCGCTATGCTGCTTGCCGATTTACCCTACGGACAGCACCGATTACGGTTAGAGGCCCGAACGATCGAGGGGAAATTACTGGAGCAGAAAGACATCGAGGTAATTATGAAGCGACCGTTTTACCTCACCTTCTGGTTCTTGTCTTTATTTGTCGTTGCCACTATAGCTCTGGCACGTGGTATCGCGTGGCTGGAAAACCGACGGTTACGGGGCCTGGTCACGGAGCGCACTCAACAGATAGAACGTGACAAAACGATCATTGCACAGCAGGCTGATGAACTCAGACAGCTTGACGAGCTCAAGTCCCGTTTCTTCACCAACGTGAGCCATGAACTGAGGACACCGTTGACTCTTATCATGGCTCCTGTAAATCGTTTGCTCAAGCACCCCGGTCTGCCTCCCGATACTTTCCACAGCCTGCGCAGGGCAAACAACAGTGGCCGCCAGCTTCAACAACTCATCGATGATATTCTCGATCTTTCAAAACTGGAGGACGGGAGGCTGGAAGTATTCCGTGAACCGACTCGTTTACTGCTTTTCCTCCGTCGGGCGGTTATGGAGTATGAATCTCTGGCGTTACAATACGGCAACGAACTGTCTTTTTTGTCAGGGATCGGAGATCAAACAGTAGGGGATATCGATCAGGCTAAAGTAAAAACGATTGTGCAAAACCTCGTCTCCAATGCCATCAAGTTCACCCCCGCGGGGGGAGCGATCGAAGTAAGGGCTGAGTTTGCGGAAGACACACTCAGGTTTACCGTTGCCGATACGGGGCCGGGGATCGACGAACGGGACCTGCCTTTCCTTTTCGATCGGTTCTACCAGGCGCGCCACGGTAACAACCCGGTAGAAGGTGGAACGGGGATTGGCCTCTCCATTTGCCAGGAACTAGCCGCGCTCATGGCAGGAAAACTGGAAGTAGAAAGTACGCTCGGCGAAGGAACCAGGTTTCATTGCTCGTTACCCACAGCATTGTCGGAACAAGCAGAGCCGGTCATCGACTCCGCTGCCGTACCGGAGACCCTTCCCGTTGGCCCGCTTCCCGTAGGGAAGCCGGAAGTATCTTCCATCCTCCTGGTAGAAGACAACCCCGAGCTGCGTGAGTACATCGTCGAGGTTTTGGCGGGTGAATTCGTCGTTCGTACGGCGACCAACGGTCGCCTGGCGCTCGACCTGCTCCAGGCTGCAGCTCCGGAGGAGCTGCCCGATCTCATCCTGACCGACGTCATGATGCCCGTAATGGATGGCCTGACGCTGTTGCGCCACCTCAAAAAATCGCCGTTGCTCGCTTCCCTGCCGGTTATTGTCCTTTCGGCCCGTTCTGCGAGGAGTGATCGCCTCAACGCACTCAGGATCGGGATTGATGACTACATCCTCAAACCCTTCGAAGAAGATGAGCTGAAACAAAGAATGCGTAACCTACTGACCAACGTTGCGGCACGATCTGGTGCCGCGGCAACGGACTATGCAGCCGACAAAGCAGACACAAAACCCTTAAATCGGGAAGATGAGGCCTGGCTGCTGAAGGTTTCAGCGCTGGTGAAGGAAAATATGAAAGATGAGAAATTTGGTAACGAAGAGCTGGCCCGCTTGCTCTTTGTGAGTTCCCGGACCCTGAGCCGCAGAACAAAATCGATTACCGGCCTTACCCTGAATAAATTCATCCTCGAAATCCGCCTGGAAGCAGCCCGTAGTTTGCTCGAGAGTCGGCCCCGGCCCACACTGGGGGCCGTTGCCGCAGAGGTGGGCTTCAAAAAAGCAAGCTATTTCTCTACCCGCTTCCGGGAACGCTACGGGGTGCTCCCCTCGGAGTATGCGTGCTGATGATGAGAGGGAGTATGAGGGGTTCCAAGGCTCTCGTAAAAACCCCACCCCAACCCCTACCTCACGGGGGAGGGGCTTGTGAAAACGCGCTGCGTTTTGGAGCGCAAGCTGTTGGCGGTGATTATGATTTCCGTAAAACTTAAAATCGAATCCTATGCGTCAGACTTGTCCGACTCAAGACTCCCGACTCAAGACTCTCCAAACTCCCGACTCCCGACTCCCGACTCCAAACTCCCGTCTTACCCGTCAAAATCATATCTTAACCCTCCCAAACCAAACACTCAAAATGAGAACATACTTCATACCATTGCTCCTCCTGACCATTCTTTGCACCTGCGGCCCCGCCCAAATAGCGGCCCAGACCAGCAACAGCGACGAGGACCGTCCCCTTACTTACTTCCTGCCCGAGCTGAACTACGACCCCGCCATCACTACCCCAAAAGAGTTCCTCGGCTGGCAGGTGGGCGACTGGCACGTCAGCCACGATTTGCAACAGGCTTACATGCGCCTGCTCGCCAGCGAAAGCGACCGGATGACGCTGGAAGAAATCGGCAAAACCTACGAAGACCGTCCGCTGCTGAACCTCATTGTTACCAGTCC
The DNA here is from genome assembly GCF_008014675.1 of Neolewinella aurantiaca. Lineage (GTDB taxonomy): Bacteria > Bacteroidota > Bacteroidia > Chitinophagales > Saprospiraceae > Neolewinella > Neolewinella aurantiaca. The sequence continues at coordinate 161,706 of NZ_VOXD01000002.1, forward strand.
CGAAAACAGCTCACGGCTGGAGGAAATGCGTGAGATGCACGAGAAATGGAACATGAAAAACGGTGGCATGAAGTCCGGAGACCTGAGCAAAGTGCCCGCCGTACTGTACCAGGGTTTCAGCATCCACGGTAATGAGCCCAGTGGCGGCAATGCTGCGTTGATGGTTGCTTACTACCTGGCCGCCGCGCCCTACAGTGAGTTGGCTAAATTGCTCGACAATAACATCATCCTTTTCGACCCCTGCTACAACCCCGACGGTTTCAACCGCTTCGCCAGCTGGGTCAACAGCCATAAAAATAAGGTGATGACCTCCGACGGTAACGACCGCGAATACAACGAGGCTTACCCCCGCGGACGTACCAACCACTACTGGTTCGACCTCAACCGGGACTGGCTGCCCGTACAGCATCCTGAAAGCCGCGCACGGATCAAGCAGTTCCACGAATGGCAGCCCAACGTACTCACCGATCACCACGAAATGGGCAAAGACGCCACCTTCTTCTTCATGCCGGGAGAACCGACGCGCATTCACCCCATGACCCCGAAAGTGAACCAGGAACTGACGGCCAAAATCGGTGAGTACCACGCCGAAGCACTCGACGAAATAGGCTCTCTCTACTACTCGGGCGAAGGCTACGACGATTTCTACTACGGCAAAGGATCCACTTACCCGGACATCAACGGCTGTGTCGGTATTCTCTTCGAGCAGGCCAGCTCGCGCGGTCACTTGCAGGAAACCGAGAACGGGCTGATGGACTTCGCCTTCACCGTACGCAACCAGGTGGCAACCGCACTGAGCACCCACAAAGCCTTCGCTAACCTGCGCGATGAGTTGCTTACTTACCAGCGCGAATTCAACCACAATGGAGTTTCCACCGGCGGTTACGTTGTCGATTCTGATGGTGACCCCGGCCGGGCCCGTGAACTGATGAACCTGATTGAACGTCACGACGTGAACATCAAGCAGCAGGGGGCGGGCACGCAGGTGCAATACTGGGTTGAAGAAACTCCGTTTACCACTGCCGTCTTCGAACCCATCCTGAAATTTGAAGACAGTCTCTTCTACGACGTCTCTACTTTCGTCCTGCCCTACGCCTTTAACCTGCCTGCTAAACGTGCAACCAAAATTCCGGGAGGCAACTGGACGGATTACAAAGCAAACTACCCCGTGCCAATGCCACCGGTGGTGGCCGATTACGCTTACCTGATCCCACCGGATGATTACTATTCTCCCAAAGCGATCTATTACCTGCTCGCGGCGGGTGTGAACGTGAAGGTCAGCGATAAGGCCTTTGCTATGAACGGAAAGACTTTCGCCCCAGGTACCGCAATGGTACCCGTAGCGAACAACCAGACCGTTGGCCCGCAGGAACTGACCAACCTTATCCTCGATATTACGCAAATGTGGAATATCGACGTTGCCGGCGTCGATACCGGAAGCCCGGAACAAGGCCTGATGCTGGGCAGCCGTTCGGCCTACCAGACCCTCCGTAAGCCGGAGATCGCACTCATCATCGAAGGTGGAGCCAATAGCCTGGAAGTGGCGGATACCTGGCACTTACTGGACCAGCGCTTCGGCATGCCGGTTACCAAACTGCCGCAGGACCGAGTTGGCCGGGCGGATCTGAGCCGCTACAACACCATCATCATGGTAGATGGGAATTACAGTGACCTGGGCAGCTCCGGCACGAAAGCCATCCAGGAATGGATGGGCAGCGGAAACGTGCTGATAACCCTCAAGAATGCGGGCCGTTGGGCCGCTGGCAACGGGCTGTCTAACCTCAAAACCCGGAGCCGCAAAGACGCCGACGCCGGTGATACCGCACGCCGGCCGTATTCCCGCGCTTCGCGCGACCGGGGCGGTAAAGTCCTGGGTGGTTCTATCTACGAGGCCGAAGGCGACCTCACCCACCCACTTATGTTCGGGATGAAGCGGACGGAAATCCCGATGTTCAAGCGTGGTAATACGATGTTCGAAATGCCGAAAAACCTGTACGCTTCGCCGTTGGTGTACCGGGCCAACTCTTTGCTTAGTGGCTATTCGCCCCGGGGCTTTGAGGATCAACTCACCAACTCCGCTGCAATTGTTGTCAGCGGATCGCGGGGAGGCCGGACGATCAGCTTTGCCGATAACCCCAACTTCCGGGCGTTCTGGTACGGCTCTAACCGCTTGTTCATGAATGCTATCATGTTCGGAAATACTATCTCCCGGGCAGCGGTAGAGTAATACAAGTTATTGATGATTTCAGGGCGGAGTCGAGGTATTCTCCCGATTGATTTCTCCCCTAAATACAGCGACCGGCACTCAGCCTTCAGGTGACCATTCAGGGTAGCCCGAAGGTTGGGGGCCGGTCGCTTTTTTGCAAACTAACCTGAAGACTGTAGTGGCATTGTTGCCCGTCTTTTCGCAGGGTTAACTTTATTCAACCCGGAGCAGAGTTTTGTGGCCTTCGTGGTGACCATGGCTTAGTCGTTGTGGGCAGGCTACCATTCGGGCGGCGTCAAATGCTTAAAGTGGCCGTTTAGTCTGGCCCGGTCCTGTATTTTTTGTCCTTCTTTGAGCTCAGGGTGGATATTGTGCAGGTGATTCAGGAGGAAATGCTGGCGGTCTTTGGCGTCGAGCAGGGTGAGCAACTCGTATTCCTGTTCCACTTTGAGACCGACGTAGTGGCCGATATCGTAGGTTCTGAAGCCATTTTCAGCGTCAGAAATAACCTTGTCGATGCGCAGGTCCTGGTAGATTTCGCGGGTCAGCTTCACAATTTGCCGGTTGAGCTGGAGGTCCTCGTCGAAGTCGGCAACGAGCTCTCGGCAGTGTGCTCCGGCATAGCCTTTGCCGGGCATGTTCCTTTCGTGTTGTTCTAAGAAATAAATCTTTTTGCCCAGCGTAGAGATGTCGCTTTCGCCTGTGGGGTAGCGGTTTACGACTTTGGTGAGCTGAACTTCAGTAGCGATCGGCAGGACGCGACCTTCAAAGACGGTAGGGACGCAGAAGGTGATGCCCTCAGCTTCCACGTCGGCGATCAACTCACGGTATTTTGGCTCGAAAATGTGCAGGTTAAGCTGTTCTCCGGGGAAGACAACGAGCTGAAGGGGGAAAATCGGGAGCTTTTGGGTCATATTTTGAGCTTGTGTGCCGTTACATCAGCAACCTGTCGTTTTAAAGCTTACTTTGTAGACATAATTACCCATACAACATGAAGAACCCATCTTTGATCCGGTATATCCCATTTTTTGTATTTATTTCTCTGTTTTTGTTCCAGTGCGATAAGCCGGCCAATGAAGCAGTGGGCGTAGACTCAGCCATCGAAGTACCTGCTGGGATTCAGGCTTATACTACGGGAGTCATCGGTCGTAACGAAGCAGTTTATGTTCAGTTCACTTCTGTTCCCGAAGGGCCGGCGGATGATCTCATCAGGATCTCTCCACAGGTGAAAGGAGAAGCTGTACTCCAGGGAACCGGGCTGTCGTTCACTCCGGCGGATAGCTGGGCTTCCGGGGCAAAATACACGGCAAAAGTCAGGACGCCGGAAGGGGAGGATTTTACCTTCACTTTTTCGACCCCTCTGCGCAGGGCCGAAGTTGTCTCTGATGGTCTGTATATACCCAAAGCCGGCGAAGTACAGGTGACTGGTAGGGTTGTGACAAACGATGCAACAACGGTTGCTGAAATAGCGACGATGCTTTCGGCAAAGCAGGGTGGTCAGGCTGTCGACGTGGAGGTAACGGAAGGCGCAGATAACCGCCACTTCTCTTATACCATATCTGCTCCGAACCGCGGAGAATCCCCCGCGCCGGTCATCATTGCCTACGACGGAGGCAAGTCCGGATTTGCAGCATCCAAAGGAGAGCTGTCCGTCGTGATTCCGGCCGCGGAAGACTTCCGGGTCGAAAGCCTTGTGGTATCGGACAATGAAGACGCTGCACTCCTCGTGCGCTTCAGCGATGCCCTGCAGACGGGGCAGGACCTCAAGGGAATGATTCGCTTCCCTGGTAATTCAGGTTATACCACCCGCATCGATGGAAACCTCCTTTACATTTACCCAAAAGACGACAACCTGGGCGAAATCACCGTCGGCCTTTCCGATGGCATCAAAAATTCCGCCGGGCTCCGCCTGGGCCGCGAAACTTCGTGGAAGGTTAACCTGGGCCGCACCGAGCCCAACCTGCGCGTTGTCGGAAACGGAAACATCCTCCCGCACGAAGGACGACGCCTGTACCCGTTCGAGGCCGTTGGCCTCGAAGCCGTCCGGCTGGAGATCGTCAAAATCTACGCCAACAACGTTAGTCGCTACCTGCAGGACAATTCGCTTTCCTCCCAGGGCGACGACTGGAGCCTGCGTTATGTCGGTAAAATCATCGCCAAAGAGAGAGTCGAGCTCAGCAGCCTCAGCGGAGCCGTTAACCCCTCGCGGTGGAGCCGCTACGCCCTCGACCTGAGCAAGTACATCGGTGAAGATGCAGCGGCCGTTTACCAGATCCGGCTCGGATTCGGAATGGAAGATGCCATTGCTGATTGCGACGTCGGCCCCGAAGACTTCGGACTCAGCCCCCTCGCATCGGCGGAAGACGAAACGGAGGACTTTGTGCTCGGCTTCAAAGAAAACCAAACTGGTCTCGGCGACTATTACGGCATCCACGGTTACTACGATGATTTCAATTGGCGGGACGAAGACAACCCCTGTACGCCGGCGTATTACAACCGGAGCCACTTCATTACGCAGAACCTCCTTTCCTCCAACCTGGGGCTAATCGCAAAGCGCAATCCCGATCGTTCTACCGTCGTGTTCGCTACCGATCTGCTCAACGCCACCGGTCGGTCGGGAGTAACGATTAAGGCTTACAGCCAACAGTTGCAGGAAATCTTCACGGGAGCTACCGACCACGATGGTCGGGTTACGATGACCACCACTGAGGCACCCGCCATCATCGTCGGTACCTCGGTTGCCGGAGATGCAGCCTACCTCAACCTGAACGGCGAAACAGCTCTTCCGCTTTCCCGCTTCAGCATCGGTGGGGTAGACGGGGCCGGAGGCATCAAAGGAGCCTTTTACTCCGAACGGGGAGTATGGCGGCCGGGAGACTCCGTATTCCTCAATTTTGTCCTCGAGGACAAGCAGCAGCGTTTGCCCGATAATTACCCGGTGGAGTTCACCCTTGCCGATGCCCAGGGCAGGGTAGTTGAACGACGCAGCGTGCTGCCGGCTTTTGGTTCCGGGCTTTACCCACTCACCTTTCAGACTTCCAAAAAAGATGTAACGGGCAATTGGGTCGCTACCATAAAAGCTGGTGGAGAACAATACTTTTGCCCCCTTATGATCGAGACCGTCAAGCCCAACCGCCTGTCCATCGATCTTGAACTCCCGGCGGGAGGTCTGAGCCCCGGCTCCGGCAACGTTACTCTGGTCAGTAAATGGCTTTACGGCGCCCCGGCCTCCAACCTCAGAGCAACGGTCTCCGCGCTCATCTCTGAGCGCCGGGCCGATTTCCCGAAATGGTCCGATTACACCTTCAGTGATCCGTCCCGCAGAATTAACCATGTCACGGCCGAAGAAGTCTTCGACGGCCAACTCAACGCCGAAGGGCGAGCGAGCTTCACGCTCGCGGTAGACGGAGACGCCCTCCCCGGGCCGGCCTCGGCCGGCGTAAGCACCAAGGTCTTCGAAGAGGGCGGTAATTTCAGTATCGATAACCAACGAATCCCTTTCGACCCCTACAGTGTGTATGCAGGCGTTAATATCCCCAAAGACGATTGGGGTTCCCGCAGGGTTAGTATGCAGGCCCCTTCCACGGTGGAGCTGGCCGCAGTAAATACTAAAGGTGAAGGCGTCGGCGGGCGCAAGCTTTCCGTTGGTCTCTACCGGGTGAACTGGCGTTATTGGTGGCAAGACAACCACGACAACATTGCCCGCTTTTCGGGAAGTCGCCACACTGAGGCCCTCGAAACCTTTACCGCTACCACCGGAGGGGACGGCTCAGCAAGCATCGATGTGAAACTCGACGACTGGGGGCGTTACCTGCTGCGGGTCTGCGACGATGGTGGGCACTGTACCGGACAGTACTTTTACGCCGGTTACAATATGGACGATACCGACCGGGAGTCCGCATCACTATTGCGGCCTGTGGCCGAGCAGGATGAAGTCTCCGTTGGCGAAGAGGTGAACATCAAACTGCCCACCAGTGCCGGAGGGCGGATGTTGGTAAGCCTCGAAACCTCCGCCGGATCAATCGAGCAGTTTTGGGTTGATGCAAAAGCAGGAGAAACAACCGTTAGTTTTAAAACCGACGAGCGGATGGTCCCGACCGTCTACGCAAACATCACATTGCTGCAGCCTTACGAGCAAACCACCAACGACCGTCCGGTTCGCCTCTACGGTCTGGTACCGGTTACCGTTACTGACCCGGAAACGGTCCTTCAGCCAGAAATCACCGCCGCCAAGGAATGGGGCCCCAAAGAAAGGGTGGAGGTGAGCATTACCGAACAGAACGGAAAACCGATGACCTATACGCTGGCCGTTGTCGACGAAGGTCTGCTAGGCCTTACCCGCTTCCAGACGCCCGACTTGCACGATCGGTTTTTCGCTAAGGAAGCCCTTAGTGTCCGGACTTTCGATCTCTACAAATACGTAATCGGCAGCCTGAACGGTGACTTCGGTAAAGTTCTTGCGATTGGCGGTGATGCCTCGGAAGGAGAAAACGAAGACCAGACCGCCAACCGTTTCGAACCGGTAGTTCGTCACCTCGGACCGTTTAAACTGGCGGGTGGCAAAACGGGGCGTCACGCCATCGATTTGCCCAACTACATCGGTGCCGTTCGGGTAATGGTAGTGGGCAGTAGTGACAAAGCCTACGGCAGCGCCGCCGAGCGTATTCCCGTGGTACAACCCCTGATGTTGTTGCCTACTTTACCGCGCGTGCTCGGGCCGGGAGAACGGGTGGAAATGCCCGTCAATGTCTTCGCTATGAACGATAAAGTGAAGAACGTTAACCTGGACGTAAAGGAGAGTGAAGGACTGGTCACCATTGCCGCCCCGCAGCAGAGTATGGCGTTCACAAAAGCCGGTAACCAAACGACCTATTTCCCCCTTCAGGTAGGCAACCGGGCGGGAATCGCGCGCTTTGCGGTGAGTGGCTCCGGCAACGGAAATTCCACCAGCCAGGAAGTCGAAATCGACGTGCGGCATCCCAACGAACCGGTAACGCGCTCCACTACGGTCGCTATCGCTCCGGGCGAGGAGCAGCGGATCGCCTACAGCAATTTCGGTGTGGCGGGCACGCGGGATGCAATGTTGGAGTTAACGGCATTGCCCGCGATGCAGTTGGGGCGCCACCTCAACTACCTGCTCCGCTACCCGTACGGATGCGTTGAGCAGACCACCTCTCCGGCCTTCGCGCAGTTGTACCTCGATAAGGTAATAGAACTGACCCCGGAGCAGGAGCAACGGCGAAAAAACAACGTCATTGCCGGCCTCGAGAAAATGCGTAATTTCCAGACAAGCGGCGGAGGAATGGCCTACTGGCCCGGTAACCGCGATCCCCATCCCTGGGCTTCCAATTACGTGCTACACTTCATCACCGAAGCGGAACGGGCGGGCTTCAGTGTTCCCATCGATCTCAAGAATAAGCTGGTGAGTTTCCAGGCAAAGGTCGCTGCCAACTGGCGCGAGTCCAACGATCCCTTTTACTCGAGCAAGCGGCAGCGTTCACTCGATCAGGCTTACCGGCTTTACGGACTCGCCCTGGCGGGTAAAGCCGAAATCGGAGCGATGAACCGGCTTCGTGGCAAAGCCAGTGAGCTCCCGACGCCAGCCATCTACAACCTCGCTGCGGCTTACGCGATCGTTGGCCAGAAATCTGCCGCCGATGAACTGATGAGTGGGTCGGAAACCACCGTGAAGGCTTACCGTGAACTTGGCTATACCTTCGGGAGTGACATCAGGGATATGGCCATGATCCTCGAATCTCAGCTTGCGGCGGGAGACCAGTCTGCGGCCGGGAAGCAGGTATTTCGCCTCGCCGAGCGCATCGGCCAGCGCCGCTGGCTCAGTACGCAGGAAGCCGCCTTCGCCTTCGTTGCCATCGGCAAAATGAGCGTTGCCGATGACCGGGAACTGAAAGCCGATTTCACTTCGCCTTCCGGCGGCAAATCAGCCGTAGGAGCTAATACCGGGGTTTATCAGATCGAATTACCCGCCGATGCCGATGGTGCCTCCTTCGTCGTTAAAAACACGGGCTCCGCTACGCTGTACGCAACGGTGATTACCAGCGGAAAACCCCGCCCGGGCGAAGAACAAACCACCAACGAAAACCTTGTCCTCAGTGTCCGGTATACCGATGAGGACGGCAATGCGATCGACGTAAGCTCGCTTCGTTCGGGAACAGATTTTGTAGCCAACTATACCGTCAAGAACCCCGGCTCTCTGGGGATGAACTATCAGCAACTTGCACTGCGTAGCCTCCTGCCCTCCGGTTGGGAAGTAAGCAACGACCGCCTCAGCGCTGATGCTGGCAACAACCAGGCCAACTACGAGTACCGCGATTTCCGGGACGACCGTGTGTACACCTTCTTTAACCTGCGCCGGGGCGAAAGTAAAACCTTCTCGCTGCGGATGACCGCCACGTACCCCGGCCGCTATTACCTGCCTTCGCAGGTAAGCGAAGCGATGTATGCAGATGATATCAAGGCCGGTGTCAAGGGCAAATGGGTGGAGGTTTCCAAATAAGTCGAAAGCCTGGGTTGAGCCCCTCCGGTGTGATCGCATTAACACCGTTCGCGCCGGAGACGCTCAACCCGCAGGCATACCGATTTTCCCCAAAACTTTCATTGCACCTGCGACCGCGCCCTAATTCCGTTCTCCGAGAATATTGGCTGCCAGAACCGTAAACGTCAGCAAAACTCCCGGAAAAACCGCCAGCCACCACGCATCGGGCCGGCTGCGGGACGCCCGCAGCAAACTGCCCCATGTTACCTGATCGGTTGGGATGCCGATGCCGAGAAAGGAGAGAAAGGCTTCCAGAAGGATAGCTCCTCCGAGCCCGAAGGCGCTCACGATCATTAGCGGGCCGAGTGCGTTGGGCAGCGCGTGATGGAAGAGAATTCGCCACTTGCCGAGGCCGCTGATCCGCGCCGCTTCGATGTACGGAAGACTGCGAATCCGGAGGAGTTCGGCCCGCAAATGCCGGGCCACGTACGGCCAGCGCAGTACCCCAATGACGAGGACCACAATCCACAAAGAAGGTTGGTTAATGACCGCAAGCAACGCAATGAGCAGAACCAGGCCGGGGATGTTGACGAAGAGTTCGACCACCTGCAGAAAAATGGAATCGGCCGGGAAGCTGGTCGGCTTGCGAAAAAACGGAACCAACCTGAGCAGCAAACTGAGCAGCCAGCCACCGACGATGAATCCTGTAATCAGCAGTGCAACGGTGAGCCCAAAGCTTTCCACCCGGAAGTAGGGCAGCAGGCTGATCCATGCGTACAGTACGCCGAGAAGGCCGCCCACAGACCTGCCCCACCAGCGCGCCCGGGACCCGCGTAAGCCATCGTTGCCGAAAAAGCCAGCTACGCCCCCCATCGGAACCCCGATGAGCAACGAGATCAGCAACGAGCCAATGCCGACAAAAATCGCTACCCGCGAGCCGGCAATCAGGCCCGCCAATACGTCGCGCCCCAGCTTGTCGGTTCCGAGGTAGTGCCGGGCCCGGGGCCCGGTCTCCTGCGCGTCGAACGGAGATTTGAAGTTGCTGTTTTTGAGGTCGGTTGCTCCGGCCGAGTAAGGAACCACGGGCCATAACGCCCATTCAGTATCGACCCGCTTCCAGTTGCGGACGACTGGTTGGTACGGAGCGGTCAGGCCGAGCGCAGATCCGTATTCGTGGAGTACCGGGAAGCGGAGTTCCCCCTCCGCCTTCGCGATGAGGGGCCGGTCGTTCGCTATGAAATCTGCGAAAACGGCGATCAAAAACAATCCGATCAGCCAGGTGATTGCTGCCTTCCGTAACCATCCTTTCTTCTTCATGAGGCGGATGGTTTAGTGCCGTTGAGCCGGACGCGCGGATCGGCAAAGGCGTAGGCGAGATCGGCCAGCAGCAGGCCAATAGCGGTCAGGAGGCCGTTGAGGAGTACGACGATGATGACAACGGGCCAGTCGCGGGTAAGCGCGGCATCGTACAGAAGCTGGCCCATTCCCGGAAGGTTAAAGATCCGCTCGATTAGTACACTCCCCGCCAGCATGGCCGGGAAGATACCGGCCAGTAAAGTGATGATGGGAAAGGAGGCATTGCGCAGTACGTGCCGCCAGAGGATCGCGGATCGTGACAGACCCTTCAGGCGGGCAGTCTTGATGTAAGCCTGATCGAGCTCGTGGCTGGCCGAGCGGCGCAGGTGGCGGCTCACGTAGGCCCAACTGGGGTAGGCCAGGCAGAGGACCGGCAGAAAAAGATGCGCACCCCGGATACTGATGATTTGCCACCAGGACGATCCATCCGGAATTTCCCCGAAGCCCATACTCGGGAAGTAATCCATCCCGAAGGCGGGAGTGGTGAAGAAGTTGGTGAGCAAGGTTGCTACCCAGAAGGAAGGAATCCCGAAAAGGAGGAAAAGCCCAATGGTAGTGATGGTGTCGAAATACCCGCCACGGTACCCGGCCATGTATAGCCCGGTTGGGATAGAGATGAGGTAGACCAGCAAAATGGCCAGGCCGTTCAGCAGGGCGGTCCACTTCAGGGCGCGGCCGATCTTGGAGCCCACCGGCCTGCGGTCGGTAAGCGAAACGCCGGGATCGCCACTCAGCAACCGGCTTATCCACGCATGGTATTGATTATTGGTGCCGTGCCAGTGGAAGGAAGGTAGCAGCAACCGGGATTGCTGCTTGCCGTTTTCCATTTCCTGAAAAGCCAACTGTAAGGACGTCAGTCCGGGATTGCCCTTCAGGGTACTGAGCGTGGATTTTGCCCGGTCAAAGTCATCCTGCAGGAGCAGTCTCCGTAGGGTAGTGGAAGTTTCGGGGGCATCCTCCGGCCTTACTTCCCAGGCGAGGTTCTTCAGGGTGTGGTAGTACTTTTGTACCGCGGGCCAGTTGCCAGTGCGGAGGGTGAATGCCTTCAGGACCGAACGCTCCTCGGGCCGCGCCACCCGGTATAGGGTGTCGGGCAGAGCAGTGTTTTGGAGGGTGAAGTAAAAGGCTGGCCGGTCGTAGCCGAGGCTTGCTGCGGCAAGCCGGTAACTGCGATCGTAGGCCCCGGGATCGTTGGACGACATCCTCGCTTGCTCATCGGGCAGCAGTCGCCGGACCGGATCGTCTGGCGTCAGTTGCAACAAACCAAAGCAGACGAGGCTGAGCAGGAAAAGGCTCAGCGGAAGAAGGCTCAGTCTGCGAAATGCGTAGCGAAGCAAAGAGGTTTATTTTAGACTTTGAGTCCGTTAGGAAGGTGAACATCGGGAAAGGTACGGCAGTGGATTATTCCTTCACTTCCACCGGGATAGATTTAGTGAAGTATTCGGTCTGCAGGCTGGTTTTCAGGGTAGCCGTACTGTCTTTTTGCAGTTGTTGCTTGATGAGGTAAGCAGTGTATCTACCGGGCTTTACGTCTGTCATCGTTTCTTTGGGCAGCGTCAGGATTCCCGTGGACGTCGGGCCTTGCAGGAGAATCCTTTTGGGTACTGAGCGGTCTTTGGGTTCCAGAAAGAGGACGAGATTTTCGTTTTCTGTCAGGCCCGTTTTCATCGTCGGTATTTTTACAGACCGGCTTTTGCTGAGCACCGCAGGAATTGAATCGGCGAAGGGCGCGCTGAAGCGTACAACGATGGCCGGATGGCCGGTAACGTTGAGGTCAAAAGCGGCTGAGAATTCGGTTTGCAAACGGCCACGGTAGTGGCCGTTGCCTACCCCTGAAACGGAATTGAGGGTATTCCCCACGATTGCCGGAGCGGTCACGGGGGTGGGCGTTACGTTCAGGGTGGCTTCCAGCAATTTTGGGCTTTCTTCGTAGCGGATACTACCGATCACTGTAGTAGGCTCGACTTCTTTCACTTCGGCGGGGCCGCAGGTGCAAAGGAGGCTGGAAAGGCAAAGCAGGGTGGTAAATCGTTGGAGATGGATCATTGAAGTTGTAATAATGCTTGAGCGGGCAAAAGTACTGCTTCAACTACTTACCGCACTACCGGCTGAATTTAATCTACCCGCCAGTCGATTCTTCTTTTTGTAGTGTTCCAAAAGAAATCTTATTTACGGACCGAACATGTGTGTGTATGTGTGTGTGTAGTATCGGGAGTTACAATCTTATGTGGTGCGATTACGGAGATCGCTGATGCCGACTAGAAGTTCAGTACTTATTACTAATTTCATTTATTATGAAGTTTGTTTTTATCTCTTTTCTCGCCTTTTTATTTGGCTTTTCATCCCCAATTTTCACTGAAAATGAAGAGGCCGTAAGTTTTCTTGTAGAAATCACCCACGCGGATGGGACTACAGATTCCAAAACCATCAACCTGAATCAGGTTGCAAGCGGGTATGATGCTGTTGCATTGGATCTGGTTGTATACTCTGGCCCAGGAGGAGGGAATTGTACCTGGGGCTGGTCTAACAGCGACGAGTGCAAAACAACTGCTCCGAATTGCAGGGCTGCCCAGGCAGGTTTTGAGGCATGTGCCTGCGAACTTGACAACAGTCATCCATTCTGTGACGGTGGAGGTGTCAACCCCTGATCAATTGAAGAATCAGTTCCACTGAGAATTTCGCGCCCGGGTATTCGACAAGACTTGTTTTACCCGGGCGTGATGTTCAGAAATGTCGTACAAATAACCTTAAAAGATGCTTGCAAAACAATTAACAACCCTAGCAATTTTACTGCTGCTCGCTAATGTAGAGGTGGATGCACAAGTGATGCGTGCCACTTACTTGATTGAATCTACGACTACACTTTCCGAATACCATAATGGGAAAGGAGAATTATATTTCAACGCAGGTAAAAGTCTTTTTATCCATGCTTCCTGGCCCGGAGCAAGTGGATATGATTCGAGCGAGGGGAAGTACCGCCGTGTAATTGGAGACAAAGAAGGCATGCCTGTCTTCACCGACAGGAAAAGTAATATTCAGGTTTACAAGTCGATATATTTAGCCCAAAAAAAGACACCATGGATATTTGAGGATACCATCCCCCGGATAAACTGGTCCATTACAAATAATGAAAAGGTGATTTCCGGACATTCCGTTCTCCATGCTACCGGAGCATATGGAGACCGCATATATGACGCCTGGTACTCTCCGGAAATCCCCGTTCCATTTGGCCCCTATCGTCTCGGAGGTTTGCCTGGCCTGATCCTGGAGGCAAAGTCCAGGGACGGCGTAGTAAACTTTGAATTTGCGGGTTTTACCGCAAATGTTACGGAGCACCCCGATCTGAAAGCTCCGGTGGAAGGAACTCATGTATCGCAAGATGGGTTCAAAGATTGGGTAATTAAGCACCTACTGAGGATTGAAGCAACATCGACCAGTGAATATCAGAGTACCATCGGATCATGTGACACCGATTATACAATTGAGAAAGATCGGTGGCCTTACATTTATGAATACAAAAAAGAGCGGGCAGAGGCAGGAAACAAATAGTATGCTCTTCAATAAACGATATTTTTTTTCGGTTTATCTCAAATTGTAACTTGTCACAACGATTCTTCATCTTCCTTGTCCTGATTCTTAGCTGGTACCCGCTATCAGCCCAATCCACTATTAAAGGCAGGGTGCTGGATGTCAATGAATCTGCAGTCGGATACGCTACAGTATCTCTGAGTACACCAGACTTTAAGCGGATCCTGGCCTACACTTCCAGTGATGAGCAGGGGGTCTTTATACTTTCTACGGACACTTTACCCGCCTGGCTTATTGTCAGCTACCTGGGGCGAAGACCAGATACGAGTAAGGTGAACGTTGCGGGCGAAATCGATCCAATTATACTAACGGCTGAAGGGACCAACCTGCCGGATATTGTTGTTTTGGGGGCCCAGGAGGCCATGACCCAAAGAGACGATACTACTACTTATGATTTAAGTGACTTTCGTGATTCTACAGACAATAGGCTGGAGGACGTATTACGTCGTTTGCCCGGTATTGAAGTGGACGATACAGGGAGCATCAAAGTTCACGGTAAGCCTATCCACCGGATTACGATTGAAGGGTCTGATTTGTTTGGTCGGGATTATCAGAAGGCGTCCAGGAATTTCAGGGCCAAAGATATTGGGACTGTTGAAGCAATCGATCACTTTGAAGACAACCCCGTCCTGAAATCAGTAAATAATTCTGAGGCAGTTGTCTTAAATCTGAAGTTAGAAGAAGACGTCAAATCAGTATTGGGCGGCAACCTGATAGTGGGAGCTGGTTATGGGGAGAATATAAAGCATCATAATAATGCCACTCTTTTCAAGGTTACGTCAGCACATAAATCGATGGTCATTGCCAACGCTGACAACGTAGCCTCCGGCCTCAACCTCGGAAGAACCGGACAAAATCAAGGCTATACGGGGAAGAGAGACTTAAGTGTTCCCGCCTTAACCCCGTTCTATCTCATTCAGCCTCCTTCTGTCGATTACATTGGTCTTCCGTCTTACTACACGGATAGTGGAAACGCAGGCTCCGTAAACCTAAATCATGAATCCGAAATAAGTAGCACGTGGAAAGTGAACCTCCGCTATAACTTGATCGGGAGTAAGAATACTCAGTTAGTGATGAGCAAGACTGAAACCATCGACAACGCTGTCGAATATGAGTTGACGAATACTTCTGATTGGGAAACAGTCAATAAAGAATCCACCTCTCAAATAAAGTTCAGTTACTTGAGCGAATCAAAAAAAGCCTCCGTAGAGATCTTGTCGACCCTCGGTACCTCATCTGCTGACTGGAACAGCAATTTCAAGAATCCTGAATACGGTGTAAGCTCTGTAAATGATTTGAAAGGAAATTTGGAGATGTACCGTGTTCTTTATTCCCAGGAATACGGGCCAGGATTCGTTGGTCAGGTAGGGCTTTCACACGAAACTAATGTTGAAAACGTCTTCACATCTTACGGTTCTGAAGAACTTGCAGGATTTTTTAGTGTCAATCAATCCAACAGTATTGTTCAGCGTATCGATTTGGCAAAAAAAGCAACATCGCTCGATTATACTTTTTTGCATCAGGTGAAACGGTGGTCTCTGGGATTGAGACTAGATGTTGGCAACCGCAATGTTTTCGCAAAGCAACTTAAACCAGATAACGAAAACACATGGCTGTTTGAAGGCATT
Organism: Neolewinella aurantiaca; assembly: GCF_008014675.1. Lineage (GTDB taxonomy): Bacteria > Bacteroidota > Bacteroidia > Chitinophagales > Saprospiraceae > Neolewinella > Neolewinella aurantiaca. The sequence continues at coordinate 176,980 of NZ_VOXD01000002.1, forward strand.
GAAGCAGGTTTTACTTACCGTTACTGGAGGCAAACTATTAATGCTGGGTATTCCCTCAAAGAGAATGTAGATATTAAAGGCTCGTTAGCGGTTGGTCGGAAATATCCGGATTCAGAGGTCGATGTGCCTGCTCATTCAGCAGGAAATATTGGAATTGAATTGAAGAAAAAAGACGGGGGACGATTACGGTTTTCGGTGTTTAAAAATCGTTCCAGTATTGACGACGAAAGAGCTTTGTACGGGTTTGAATACCTAAACTCTCCTTTTAATGTATTCGTTCCGGGAGAAGTGCCTTCTACTACGACCACGCGGGGAATTGTCTTTTTTGCAGAAATGCAGAACACCTTGAAGTTGCGTAATACCCAGTTGTCTTCTTCGTATGTTGAAACCTTGAATGATGACTTTATGGCGACTTCATTCCTTGGTAATATCTCTTTGCTTCATCTCAAATATGGCCAGACGAGCAGACGTGCTTCAGTTAATATACGCCATTCCATGTTTTCGGGCATCACAAAATCAGATGTCAGTTTTCGCGCAGCAGGTAGTTTAGCCTCGACCAATTATTTGTTAAATGATGATTTTTTTAAATTGAAAGTCCTCAATTCTGAAATCGAACTGAAAGGCAGTGCCCGATTAAGCAATAAAATAAGATTAAAATACGCGACGGTCGCCAAAGCTCAATTCTTATTGGACAATGATGCAAATTTCACCCGCTGGCAAAATCGACTAAGTAGCTTCGCTACCGTTGCCAACGGGCAGATTCACGGAGAATTAATTCAAATGGCAACGCTGCAGAATGGGAGCGTCAGTAACAATCTCGTAGTGGAAGTAGGAGCTGACAGAAGGGTGTCCCTTGGCAACAAAGAAATTTACTTTCGATTCAAGATTTACAACTTATTTGATACAGATATTTTTAGTATCGAATCCACATATGACTTTTATACCTTCTCCAGAGAAACTACTTCTACAGGAAGATTCTTCTTATTGACGGCTGATTATTCTCTTTAAGAGCAGTTTTCGAACTTTGTTTCGGGGCGGGGCCGCAGGTGCAAAGGTGGCTGGAAAGGCAAAGCAGGGTGGCGAATCGTTGGAGTTGGATCATTGAAGTTGTAATAATGCCTGGGCGGGCAAAAGTATCGCTTCAACTACTTACCGCACGGGCGCAAACCAGATTGTCGCGATTGCTCCTCCCCCGCGTAGCGATGTGGGGAGGCTGGGAGGGGGTTGAGCGACAATCTGGTTTGTGCCCTGCCGCACTACCGGCTGTATTTAATCTACCCGCCAGTCGATGGGCGACTTGCCGTGCTTCACCAGGTAATCATTAGCCTGCTGAAAATGGTTGTTGCCGAAGAAGCCTTTATGAGCGCTGAACGGCGAAGGGTGGGGGCTTTGCAGTACGAGGTGCTTCTGCTTGTCTACCAGTACGGCTTTCTTGCCGGCAAAAGCGCCCCATAGCATGAACACTACATTTTCACGCTGTTGGCTGATCGCCTTGATGCTGGCATCGGTGAAAAACTGCCAGCCGGAGCGCTGGTGGCTCCCCGGCTGGTTGCGCTCTACGGTGAGCATCGCATTGAGCAGGAATACGCCCTGCTCAGCCCATTTGGTCAGGTCGCCGTGATCGGGCACCGGGAGGCCCAAACTGGTGTTCAATTCCTGATTGATGTTGCGCAAACTGGGCGGAATCCGCGTCCCCTTCGGGACACTGAAGCTGAGCCCCATCGCCTGCCCCGGGTTGTGGTACGGGTCTTGTCCCAGAATGACCACTTTCACCTCGTCGATCGGGGTAGTATTATAAGCGTTGAATATGAGCGGCCCGGGCGGGTAAATGGCTTTGTTGGCAGCCTTCTCTGCCTTCAGGAAGTCGGTGAGTATTTTGAAGTAGGGTTTGCTGAATTCTTCGCTGAGCGCTTCCTTCCAGGAAGCTTCTATTTTTACGTTGGCCATTTCGGGTGGGGTTTATTTAGGTAAGGCAAGTTGGCCCCAAATTGTTCTTAGCCCCTGGTCCTTCAGCTTGCGATTTCGGGTATCGTGTTGCCCGCTAGAGTCCGTTCTCTTCGATTTCAAGGATTGCGGCAACGTGGGCATCCGCAACGGCCTGACGAAACTCCGGGGTGAGCATTCTTTCCAGATCATAGCGATTGTTGTAAAAACCGCTTTCGGTAAGAACTGCTGGCATTCTGGTTGCCCGTAGCACGTAAAACTGTCCGGTAACCTTAGAGCGCAGGTGGCGGTTCACCATCCCGGTGTGCTCAATGAGTTTTCGCTGAAATACCGCAGCCATGTTGCGCCCGTTGGTCGATCCGTGGTAATACCAGGTCTCGATACCGCGAACTTCGTCGTCCGTAAAGTCTTGTAGTGAGGCAGCCGGCCCCGCATTGCCGTGAATGCTGACGAACAGCTTGGGAAGCGATGAACTGAGACGGTTGGCCCGGTCTACGCGTTCGATGAGGAAGTTGCCGACATTTACCTCGGGCAGAACATTGTAATAAGCGACACCAATACGATCAAGCTCGGTGAAAATTCGGGCGCTGATGTCTCGGTTGTACTCAAACTCCAGAAGCTGCCGCCCGTCGGGAAGAACGGGGCTGCGTTTTCCGGCAGTGAGGGAGCCGTGGCCGTTGTCGATGCACCACATGTAACGGGCGCGGTATTCCGGAGCGGGTGGGTTGGGGCGGCCGGGGCCGGTGGGCTCATCAGGGCGTTCGACTTCCTCGGGTGGGGGAGGGGCCGGCACGGGGTCGAATTCTGGTCCGTTGGTATCGCGTGGGGGTTCTCCTTCATGACTGACCACGACGGGGTCATCCGAATCGCTCACCTCGCCGGCATCCTGTGGTTCGTTGGGGTCTGCCTGGGGCTGGGGAGGGCTGGCCGGCGGCAGCGCCGGCGGCAACGGTGTTGGCGTGCGGGGCCGCTCGGGCGCGTCTCCGAAAATTACGGCCAGGATATCGGTAATGACTTGGAGGAAGTCCTTCATTGCGGGGCGTAAGGTAGAGAATTTAGCCGGTTTTCTACGGGCGTTTGGCAACCTGGTGTCGTCCACAATGTTATCGTCAGAGAACCTTCACCCCCTTATGCGTTACGCCATCTCCGATATTCACGGATGCCCCAAATCTTTTCGTGCCCTGCTGAACGAAATCCAACTGGACCGAAATGACGAACTTTTCCTCCTCGGAGACTACATCGACCGGGGACCGGACAGCCAGGGGGTGATCGACCTGGCCTGGGAGTTGGAAGCGGATGGCTACAACGTAAAAAGCCTCCGCGGCAACCACGAGGAGATGTTGCTCGAAGCCCACCGCGGCGAACGCGATGTTTACGACTGGGCACCTTCCCGTAAGCATTACGACAAAGTAATTGCCTGGATGGACCGCTTACCGTTTTACTTCGAAACCCCGGGGTATATCCTTGTCCACGCCGGACTCAATTTCCAGAGAACCTTTCCTTTCAAAGATAAAAATGCGATGCTGTACAGTCGCTACTTCTACGACACGATAGACTACGAGTGGCTCGGAGACCGCATCATCGTTCACGGCCACACGCCCGCCCGGATGCTGGAAGTTAAAAAAGACATCCGGGACATGGCCACGAACCAGTACGCATGCATCGATGCCGGCTGCTCTCAGGTAGCCGAAGGGATGGGGTATTTAACGGCACTTAACCTCGATACGAAGGAAGGAACGTTCGTGCGTAGCCAGGATTGAATGCTGATCATTGAAACTAAAGCGCACCCCTCATTGTATCTTAAGCCAACGTAACCGTCAGTATCTACCATGGAACAAGTGAAGCCTACCGCAATAAACGAGCAAGAAGCCGAAAAACTGGAGCGCATCGCCTTCATCCTCAAAACAGTGGCTCATCCACTAAGACTCGGGATCGTTCACCTTTTGGAGCAGCATCCCCGCCTCAATGTTACCGACATTTGCGAAGCGTTGGGCTACGAGCAATCGCTCGTCAGTCATCACCTGCAAAATATGAAGCTCAAAGGGATTCTCTCCGTGAAGCGGGACGGCCGTTCGATGATGTACTCCCTCAAAGAAAGGGACGTAAGCCTGATTATCGAGTGCCTCGAAAACTGCCAGTGCAATATGTAGCTGACATCTGAATCCGCTTTATTCACTTTACTGTTCTGGCTGCGATGCTGTCGCATTAACTTTGTGCTTCCCGGGAATGTTCTACGGGATATCTTCATCAAATGGCGCTCTGGCAATACTTTTTACTTTTTGGTTCTGTCCTCCTTGGGGGCGGCATTGCGCAGATGCTGCGGGGTGCTGAAGACGAGGCCCGCTGGCGTGGCTACCTGCCATTGCTGCTGTCTTTCAGCGGAGCCTATTTGCTGGGTATCGCCGCAATGGAACTGATTCCGTCCGTGTTTTCCGATCCCAAACTGCACTCGGGAATCTGGCTGCTCGGCGGCTTTTTTGTCCAGTTGTTGCTGGAAAGCCTTAGCCAGGGAGTCGAGCACGGGCATATCCACGCGCACAAGCGCGAGTCTTACGGTTATGCGATTACGATAATGGTTGGCCTGGGCATTCATGCTCTGCTGGAAGGCCTTCCCCTGGGAACGGCGGTTGGCGGGGAACTGCCGGAAATTGCCGGGCACAGTGGCCACAACCACGGGCATTACGACGAAGGCCACCTTTTGTGGGGCATTGTACTGCACAAGCTGCCCGCAGCCTTTGCGCTGGGTCTGTTGTTGCGGTATTCTGGCTATACCCAAACGTTCACCTGGCTTTGCTTGCTCTTTTTTGCGTCCCTATCGCCCATCGGAGCTATGCTGGGGGAGGTGGTAAGCATCAACCCGGTTTGGAGTAACCGCGTGATGGCCCTGGTGGTAGGAAGCTTTTTGCACATCTCCACTACCATCCTGTTCGAGGCCGACGGGGGGAGGGAACACGGTATCTCCACCAAAAAAATAGTGGTAGTGCTGGCAGGGATGGCAGTAGCCTACTTCACGGCCCATTAAACGCAGCGGCTGTAACCGGGCTTCTGTCCTCTACACTGCACCTGCGGCCGCGCCCAGAAAACTTTTCCTCCGGTTTAATGCATTGTGGATAGTGCGTACCTTCGCCCGTTGTTAGTCCTCCGGTCGGTCAGGTTTAACAAAACGATTTGCCCGTGACGCCCGCAACGGCGTTGCCACAAAGCTACTTTACTACAAGATCATATTACTATTTTATGAAGACCCTCATCACCTCCGCACTTCCGTACGCCAATGGTCCGCTTCACCTCGGGCATTTGGCGGGAGCATACCTCCCCGCCGATATTTTTGCCCGTTACCAACGATTGATGGGCAAGGAATTACTGTGGGTCTGCGGATCGGATGAGCACGGTGCAGCCATCACGCTGCGGGCGAAGAAAGAAGGGATCAACCCCCGTGACATCATCGATAAGTACCACGAACTGAACAAACGTAGTTTCGAGGACCTCGGCATCAGTTTCGATTATTACCACCGGACCAGTGAAGCCCTGCACCACGAAACCAGCCAGGCGTTTTTCCTGAAACTACTGGAACAAGGTGATCAGTTCGAGGTAAAAACTACCGAGCAGTACTATGATGCAGAAGCAGATCAGTTTCTTGCCGACCGCTACATCAAAGGAACCTGCCCGAATTGCGGTTCTGACCAGGCTTTTGGTGACCAGTGTGAAAACTGCGGCAAAGACCTCTCGCCCACCGAACTCATTAATCCGGTATCGACCATCAGCGGCGCTAAGCCCGAACTGCGGGAAACGAAACACTGGTTCTTCCGCCTCGACCGCCACGAAGAATGGCTGAAGGAGTGGATCAAAACCGGTGAAGTAAACGGCGTGAAGCTTCACGATCCGAAAGACTGGAAGAAACACGTAGTGGGCCAGTGCATGAGCTGGCTCGACGGCGGGCTGCACCCGCGCTCCATCACCCGCGATCTCGACTGGGGCATCCCTGTGCCGGTAGAGGGCGCCGACGGAAAGGTATTCTACGTTTGGTTCGATGCTCCGATCGGCTACATCTCGGCTACCCGCCAGTGGGCGCTGGAAAACGGCGGAGATTGGGAAGAATGGTGGAAAGGCGACGACAGTCGCCTGGTTCACTTCATCGGTAAAGACAATATCGTTTTTCACTGCATCGTGTTCCCCGCCATGCTCAAGGCCCACGGTGATTACAACTTGCCGGAAAACGTGCCGGCCAATCAATTCCTGAACTTCGAAGGCGACAAGTTCTCCAAGTCACGGGGCTGGGGCATTGAACTGCACGAATACCTGGAGACTTTCAAAGACTTCGAAAACGGCAAAGACGCCATCCGCTGGGCGCTTATCCGCAACATGCCCGAACAGCAGGACGCCGACTTTACCTGGGACGGATTTACCGAATACTACGACAAAGACCTGGCCGACAAGCTGGGCAATTTCTTCAACCGCGTCACGGTGCTTACCCATAAGTACTTCGGAGGGGCGGTGCCGGAGATAAATGGTTCGGAGGCGCTGACGCAGGTGCAGGCAAAGGTTACGGAGTTCGTTACCGCCATAGGGGCGAACATCGAAGCTTACCGGTTTAAGGACGCAGCCGTTGCGTTTGTAGAGCTGGCTTCCTTCGGCAACACTTTCCTGCAGGATGCCGCTCCGTGGAGCCTCTACAAAGCGAACCCCGACGATCCGGCCATCGCTGAAACCATGTACGCCTCGATTCAGATTGCGGCAGCGCTGGCGCTGACTTCCACGCCTTTCATCCCGTTCGCGGCAGAAAAACTACGGTCTGCACTCAACCAGGCACCGGCAGCCAACGGAGACTGGTCGGCAGCACTGACGAGTATTTCCGGCGGGCAGCCTCTGCTGGCAACGGGGCATGTCCTCGGGCAGGCGGGCGTTATCTTCCCCAAAATCGAAGACAGGAAGGACGACAGCCGCAAGCAAATCATCGAGGGCGAACGGGCAAAAATGGCCGCCGTACTGGCGGCCAAAGCAGCCGCTGCACCGGAATCCACCACTCCCTCCGCCGGAGAGGCGGCGGAGCGGGAAGCCTTCAAACCCGAAATGACCTTCGACGATTTCCTGAAGGTGGACATTCGTACCGCAACAATTCTCACGGCAGAGAAGGTGAAAAAATCAAGCAAATTACTTCACCTGACGGTTGATCTGGGCGCAGAACAGCGGTCAGTGGTCTCCGGCATCGCGAAGCACTTTGCTCCCGAAGACGTCGTCGGCAAGCAGGTATGTTGTGTCGTCAATCTCGCGCCGCGCAAGATGGCCGGCGTACTCTCCGAAGCGATGATCCTGATGGCTGAGGATGGAGAAGGTAAGCTGGCCTTCGTTAGCCCGCCCGCAGGGCTGGGGAACGGTTGGACGGTGCGGTAGGCAGTGTTCTGTCCGTGAGATAATCAGCTTTGAGGAAAGTTATTGAAAGGCGTAACGCTCTTTCCTGAGCCTGCATAAAGGAGGAAATAAAACACCTTTATGCTTATGCGCACCTGCATTGTATTTCTTTCTCTCTCTTTCTTATTGTCTGCTTGCGGAAGCGAAGCTTCCGCCGACCTCTCCGTAACTGGTAACGCCAGTATCGACAAAGCTCTGGCCGAGGCCGAAACGCAACTCGGCACAACTTCTTCCGGAAGCTTCTGCCTCGGGCAGGAAGGCACTTCCGTTTGTGACTTTCTGGACAAAGGACTCATCGCCGGTTACCTCCCCGAAGGGGCCGAGGAGAAAGGCTATAAAGAAACGGACCGTTCAATGTTGTCTTCCTGCGGATACTCGATTGAGCACCCTACTAAAACAATAAGTCTTAAAGTTGCCAAATCGGTAATGAAGGTGCCCGCTACCTACCTGATATCACTCGCTGGCATCAGTTCGTACGATACGGCAGAGAAGGCCCGTAGTCGGTTCCTGAACACTTATAAGACTTTTACGCCGGAGGAGGCAGCCGACCTGCGTAAAAAGATGGAAGAAGGCATCGATGCTAAAGTAGCGAAAGGAGAAATCACTGCTGAGCAGGGAGAGATGTCAAAAGGTTTCGGCGGTATCGTCGGGAAAGCCAGATGGGAGCCAGTTTCGGGCGTAGGTGATCTGGCAGTTTGGGGCAATTCTTTGCCTGATAAAGAGCCGGAAACAAAGGGTTCGCTGGCGGTGCTGCGGGGAGATACCTACTTCACCATTGATGTTGACCTGCTGGAGAGCCGTGCGCACAGCAAAGAGGCCGCTCTGGAGATCGCCCGGGCGGTTCTGGCGAAGTGTGATTGAGTAGCTGGCCCGAGCCGGGTAAGACGGTGTTCAGCGAACACCGGCGAATGGAGTTGCCGGGCAGGAATTGTCCGGCAACTCCATTGCTCTTGAGGGGGAGACATTCGACGTAGCGGTGTGCCTGAAAACGATCAACGAGCGAACAAGGGTATCGGGCACGCTGTCATACCTGCCACCAGCAGATTATATGCGCTTACGTCTCAAGCCTTCTCGTGAACTCGGACTTATCGGCCTCGCATCGGCGCTGACCGGACTGGCGATTTGGCTCGACCGGAGGAAGTCTGACGAAGTATCCGTTTCCACTTTACGCAACCCTCATGCCGGAAGCCGCAACCTTTTGGACGCATTCGCCTGGGATGAGCAGAATGCTCCGGCGGCCAACCTGGCCGATGCCGGTCTGTACGGAGGTCCTGCCTTGCCTTTATTACTTGCTTTTCACCCGCGTCCGCGCCGGAATTTTGGAACATTGCTGCTTATCTGGCTGGAGACCGTTTACCTGAATTTTGCCGTTACGAGCGTAATCAAGAACCGTTTCAGCCGACCCCGACCTTATGTCCTGGCGGCATCGTTTCCTTTCGAGCAAGTGCTCAGTCGCAACGACCGTGCTGCGTTTCTGTCGGGGCATACCTCGATGGCCGCAGCGGGAGGAGTGTTGTTCGCCCTGCTGGTGAGTCATTATTCTCAGAACAGGCCAGCACAAATGGGCGCATTTTTCATTGCAGGATCGGTACCGGGCTTTACGGCTTTTCTGCGGGTAAAGTCTGCAAAGCACTGGCCCACCGATGCGGTAGCAGGTGTGCTGCTGGGGGCCGGAGTAGCCCTGTCGGTTTTTGAACTGCACAGGGTTGAGAACGGGGATACGGGAAAAACGGAAAGAGTCGCTATTTAGCGATAGCCTGAAAAATCCGATTCCGTACTGCGTAAAAAAGAAACCGGCGACTCCGATTACGGAGGCGCCGGCAAACACATAATAGGGAAACGTTCATGGGATCAAAAATGGCCTTTCGGCAAGTGGCGTTGGTTGTCTTTTGTGGAGGTACATCGCTTGCGGCGGCAAAGTCTTACCTTCGGACCAGAAAAAAGTAAAAAGTTTTTAGTGCTGCCCTCTGAGTTGAGTCATAAATGGCTCCTTACAGTACTACCGGCTAACCACTATTTATAAAGAATGGCCCGACACTCCGATCATAAATATCTTACAGCATTACGTGAAAACGACTCCCGCTTGCTGGAAGAGTTGTACCGCGAATGCGCGCCTGGCATCATCCGTTGGGTAACGGCAAATAATGGTACAGCGGCCGATGCTGCCGACCTGTTTCAGGAAGCCCTTATCAGCCTGCACCACAGCGCGCATAAACCCGGTTACGAACTGACCTGCCCCATCAATGCGCTCATCTTCACGATCTGCCGTAACCAGTGGATCAATCAGTTACGTCGTAAAAAAAAGGAATCGGAGGTAAGAATTGTCGAGGCGGAACGATATATACCTGAATCCGCTACGGAGTCGGCCTATGAGCGCTGGGAGGAGGAACAACTGGAGAAAGAGCAACTGAATACAAGCCTTGCCCAGCTGTCGGCCACCTGCCGCGATCTGCTCCGGTTATTAGGGCGGGGCGTATCGAGTGCTGAAGCAGCTAAAAAACTGGGCATGACGAACGCCAATACGGTGTACCGCCGCAAAAACGCTTGCCTCCAGAGATGGCGGGATTTGTTTGAAGGCATGAATGGATTGAAATGAAAGAACAGGATTATCTCGACATCGAGGCATATCAGCAGGGGGAACTGCCCTCCGATCAGGTTAAAGCTCTGGTGGCGCGCGTCACTACAGAACCAGACCTTGCTGCGGTTATGTCTGAGCGGCAATTGCTCAATGATCACCTCCGTGCCACGGCCAAAGAACCCGCACTACGGGAAACACTGAGCGTGTTGGGCGCAAAATATTTTGCGGATGGAACGGCCCCGAACGGGCAAAACACAACGGCAACGAATAACGAAGCTGTGGTGAAAACATTGAAACCCCAAAAGAAAAACTGGCTTGTTATCGCAGCGTCGGCAGCGGCAATTCTTCTACTGTTTGTTGTCGGCGGAAAGGTTTTCTTCGGGGAGCAGGACTCGACGTACGAGCAATTTGCTCAGCACCAGCCCCTCTCGCTCACCGAACGGGGAGACGGTGACAATGGCATCACTCAAGCAGAGGCCGCCTTCAATAATGGCCGCTACGAAGAAGCTATCCTGCCACTGACAGAATACGTGGAGCTGAACAAAGAAGATGCGCGCGCACGGCTCGCGCTCGGAATATCTTACCTTGAAACAGGGAACGATGCAGAAGCCATTCGGGTACTTACCGAAGTTGCCGAGACCGGTGGCTCGGTGGCTCCTTACGGTAATTGGTACCTGGCCCTGGCCGCAGTGCGCAACGACGATAAACCGGCTGCTCTGCGGTACCTCGACCGTATTCCTCCTGGAGATACTTTCCTGGAAGAACGGGTAACGGAGTTGCGACAGGTTGTTGCGGAGTAGGCGTCGCGGGTTTTCCTCAGTTTTTACCCGGTCTGACTGTAAACAGCTGGCTGGTAACGTTTTTTGTTTCATTTTTTGGCTTTCAAGGGTAAGAACTGCTTTATAACCTTTATATATGTCTACAGCACCTTAATTTGAGTTTTCCCGGCAATTCTGTAAACGTTCAACATGAAATCCTTAGTAACTACGCTAATCCTCACGGCCTGGATCATGAGCGCTACCCTCAGCGCCCAGTTCTATGCTGAACCGTTCGACGACAACCTCAATGGTTGGGAAGCCGGGGCCATCGGCTTTGAATTTGACCCCAATGGCGAGGCCGATAACCTGCTGATGTGGGGTCTCCGCACCCGTATTCAGTCCGAATCGCTCGGAGGAGCTATGATTTTTACCGGTCCGGGAGACTTTGCCCGGGTAACTTCACCAGCGATCCCGCTGCCGGTGCCGGAACTCACAGACTTGTACCTGAGCTTTTACCAGTACTTCGGTACACTGGGAGGAGGCATGCGCGTATTGGTACAGGGAACCGACGGTGCAACGGTAGATACTGTGCTTCAACAAGGACTTCCGATTGACGGGGAAACCTCAAGCGGCGAATATCATCTGATAGACATCAGCGATTTAACCCAATCGGGAGAAATTACGATCCAGTTCTCTATTACCGGAGGGGCCAGTTTCCTGATCATCGATGATGTACACCTGTACGACAGTAGACCAGCCCCCGTTACGTTCCCCCGCAATATTGGCGAAGCCCTGACCAGTTTTGGCCTTCCGTTCACCGTTGACTTACAGGGGGGCGCGGCGGTACCGTTTCAGCTGGTGGCAGATATTGCGCCCGGGTTCACGGAGCTGGAATACGAAGCCTTCCGGAATTTACTGGGCGCAACCGTTGTCCGTAAATGCGTCTGTGACCGGTTGGAGGTATGGGAAATGCCCGGAGGCCTGTTCTTTGATCCGGCAACCGGTGAGCCGCTCGGCGTCCCCTCGGTGATTCTCGGTAACACTTTGCCCTCCCAGGGAATGAGCAAAGTCGATGGCCTGGAACTGAACTACTACAACTACAATCAATTGAGCGCAGACCCGGCCTTGCCAAACGAACCCCTGACCGCCGAAGAGGTTGCTCTTTTCATCCCGGCTCCCACCGATGCCGTAAAAATAGCCATCCTCGATACAGGGATTGACCTGGACCACCCGGATCTGAACGGCTACATCTTCAGGGACCCGGACAGCATCGGTGACGAAGTCGACGACGACAGCGATTGCCTGACGGATAATCCTCTTGGATGGAACTATGTCGATGACAATAATAACCCTAACGACATCAACGGGCACGGAACCCACGTGAGTGGCATCGTGGCGAGGAACCTGAACCTTTGCGATGATTGCGTAGTGCAAATGATTCCGTACAAGACGCACAATAACTTTGGCGTAGGTACCCTTTTTGCAACCGCTTGTGCCACCTTGCAGGCGTCTGTTATGGATGGTGCAGACGTGATCAACGCCAGTTGGGGCTTTTACGGAGAAGAAGGGAGTGAAATCCTCAAAAACGCAATCGATACGGCCAGGAACTACGGAACCCTGTTCATCGCTGCTGCGGGGAACGATTCCCTCAACCTGGATTACGATCCCCAATACCCCGCACTGTACGACCTCCACAACGTCGTGGCTGTTGGCGCGCACGATACCATGCCCGGAGGAATGAGGCCCTACGCTGCTTTTGCTAACTTCAGTTCCGGCGAGGTAGACATAGCCGCTCTTGGGGTAAACGTGGAGAGTTCCATTCCCGGAGGAGGAACAGCCCTGAAATCCGGAACATCGATGGCAACACCAGCCGTTGCCGCTGCCGCGTGCCTCTTTGGCTGTGAAAACGGTTTTGACCCCGCCGCAGCACGGGCTTATATTTTAGATAATGCTTTTAAAGACACAGCATCGGCGGATGTCGTTTTTGAGGGCAGGGCGTTGGACCAATCTGCTTTTTGCAACAAGTCGCCCGAAGAGGGCGCTGATAATCCGGCTGTTGATTTCAATATTTGCTTCCGCCCGGAGGGTGAGATCATTGACATTATATCCTTTCAGGGGCGTGGCAACACCGTCATTGAAGTCTTTAACGTCGAAGGTGGCCTGGTGGCCCGGCAGGAGGTCGGAGAACTTGCCGCCGGAGAGAATCTCGTACTGTCTGTGGAAGGAGCTGCTGCCGGAATGTACCTGGTTGTGATCACTACCGGGAACCGGGTTTTTACCCAGCGTTTGGTAAAACGGTAGGGTAGGGGCCATTTTTACACCATGAGGCAAAGCTGGTGGTTGTTTATATGGTCGATATTATTGTGGCCCGTAGGAGTTGTAGTTGGTCAGGATTGTCCGTCTGTAGTTGCAGCGCGTGATTCTATTATCGCTGCCGCCGACGGCGGCAGTGCCGTTATCAGTTCAATCCGCGAAAACTGCCAGGGAGCTCCTGATTCACTGAGTCGGTTGTACCACGCACTCAGCCTGGCGGCTTATTATGATCCTTCTGATTTGCCCGCGGCTATAGAGTGGGCCGAAAAGGCACTGGAGGTTCAGCGCAAACTGTACGCTGAAGCCCCCGAAGAACCCCTCGGGAAGAGCCTTGCCAATCTTGGCTTTTTCTACCGGAAATCAGGCGCTTACACCAGTGCGTTACCTTACCTCAGCGAAGCTGAGGTGGTGTTTACGAAGCTCGGGAACTGGCGCCGCAGACATAACAACCGGGAAAACATGGTTTACCTGTGGCACGCAACCGGAGACCTGGGACGGGCCGGAGAACTGCTGCCCCGGATGCTGGCCGAAGCGCGCCAACAGGAGCCTGGCTACAACCGCACCATTGCGGTGGCGGAAACGCTGCGCCTGCTTGGCGTTCAGGCCGACGAAAGTGAAAACCACGCCGCGGCGCTCCCTTACCTTCTGGAGGCTTCTCCACTCTTCGCCGAAACCAATGACGTGATGAGCCAGATCGGTACCGATATGGACATCGCCCGGACCCTTTACCTGACCAAAGACTACAACGGAGCCCGGCAGAAAGCACAGGAAGTACTTGCGTTTATTGCCCCGTATGATATGCCGTACGAAAAAGCCGTATTGTACAATCTCCTGAGCCTGATCTATACCGATCAGGGGAAATTTGCACGGGCGGCAGAAATGCTTGAGCCCGGCCTCGAACAGGCTTTGCTGATGGGCAATCCCAGGGTAGTGGCGTTGCTCTACAACAGCTCGTCGGAACTGGCAATGGCCAGAAAGGACTTCCCCGCGGCCCAAAGGGCCAACATCAGAGCTATCGGAGAGCTTACGACTGGCTGGACTTACAGTGAGGAATCACCGCTGCCTTCGCCGCCTCAGCTGGCGGCCAGCGAGTTCAAAGTGGACCTGTTCAAATACATTTCTCATCATGCAAAAGTACTGGCTGAAGGGGGCGAGGACGCAGGTGCAAGGGAAGCTGTCGAAGCAGGGGACGTAACGGCGGATTACCTGCGATCCGATTTTTCGGGAGAGGTGAGTAAGCTCTTCTGGCGTAAGGAAGCCATGCCGTTGTACGAGCTCGGCATCAGCCTCGCTGCCGCTGCGGGAGATGAGGAAACCTTGCTTTACCATCTCGAAAAAAGCCGCTCTGTACTTCTGCTGGAGGCCTTGCTCGAGGCCGATCTGCTCGGGCAAATGGATCCCGATCTGGGCACTGAGCTGAGTGCTTTGGAGGCGGGGTCTCGTGCCGGAGGTGAGTTGTCGGTGGCGGGCAAAGACTCTCTGATCGCCCTGCGGGGGCGCATCGCTGATCAGTACCCCGCCACGCGGGAGCTCATCGCCCGCCCCGAAATGGTAAGCCTTTCCGAGGCGAGGGAAAACCTCGCCGCCGGCGGCTGGGACCGGCAGATTCACTTCTTCACCGGGGCGGAACGAACTTATGCCTTCAGTATCACCGACGAGGAAGTGAAGACCGAAGACCTTGGCCCTTCAACGGATATTGCACCTGCGGTCCGCGCCCTGATGAGCTTCTTCACCGGCCCGGAGGCCATCGATAAAGATCCGGAGGGCTTTCTTGCCGCGAGCTATAAAGTTTACCGCCTGCTCCTCGAACCGCTTGAGATTGGGGCAGGCGAAAAACTACTCGTTCTCCCCGACGGATTGCTGGCTTACCTGCCTTTTAACGCCCTGGTTACCGCGGCGGGAGCTGCGGAACTCGGGAGTGCGCCTTACCTGATCCGGCGCAACCAGGTGAGTTACGCCCAATCGGCTACGGTTCTGGACCGGCAAATGACCGTTGGGGAAGATGGAGCACACGAAAACCTGGCTTTTGCCCCTTTCGTTACCGCTCTGCCCAACAATACCGCGCCGGCCCTCACTTTCAGTAAAATAGAATTAGAAGGCTTGCAGCGATGGTACGCTGCAAACCTGCTTGAAGGCCCCGGGGCTAATCGGTCCGCATTTCTGGAAATGTCCGGAGGGCCCTCCTTGCTCCACCTTTCCACCCACGCATACGCTACCGCCGAAGCCAACGAACCACCCCGTATTCTCACGGCGGATGCACCCGTTTACCCCGCAGATGTGTACGGCCTGCACCTGAATGCCGATCTGGTGACGCTCTCGGCTTGCCATTCCAACATCGGTCCGCTGGCCGTAGGGGAAGGCGTGCTCGGGCTGGGCCGGGCTTTCACCGCCGCGGGAGCCCGCGGTGTGGTTGCCAGCCTGTGGAGCCTGAACGACCGTGCTACTGCAGACATCGTGACTGATTTTTACCGCCAACTCGGTAACGGAGCGACGAAACCACAGGCGCTCCACCAGGCTCAGCTGGATTATCTGGAACGAAAGGATTTGCCCGGCTACCTGAAATCTCCCTATTACTGGGCGGGGCTCACGTACTATGGCGACGGAGCCGGATTACCGTCAGGGGGCTGGCCCTGGTGGGCCTGGCTATTGGCCGGGTGCGGAATTGTCCTGGCCGTAGTGGCGATGATCCGTTGGCGGCGCTAAAGAAGTATTTTGCCCGGAGAATCCTGTTTGGTTTGCTGCTCAAATAAGTGCCTCCGTGGCTAATTCGATTAACTTTGCGGCAATGAAATTCACGAAGACAGGCCATATTCTGGCTTCCGCTGGTGCAGCCATCGGGGTAGCCAACCTTGTAATCTTTCCTTACCGGGTCCACTTTTTCGGTGGCGGTGCCTACTTGTTGGCGTTTGTCGGTTTCACTTTACTGATGGGGATTCCGCTGATGGTGCTCGAGAACGCGCTCGGGAAGCGCAGTGGCACCGACGCAGTTGATGCTTTTCGCGGAGAGGGCGATGGCAAAGGCTGGGCGTGGATAGGCAGGTTGGGCATTGTGACCGCAGTAATGGTGGCCAGTTTTTACCTTGTCCTGGCCGGTTGGACGCTGGACTACGTCTGGCACTATTTGACCGATTACGAAACCATCGCGGCAAACCACGCCGGGCCAACGTTTGGCGCTGCCATCAGCACTACCGGCAGGGCGTTATTGTTTACCGGTCTGTTTACGGCGCTGGTGGCAGTAATTTGTTCGGGCCCGCTGCGTAGCGGAGTGGAGCGGCTGAGCAAACTCGCGATGCCACTGCTTGGCCTGTTGATCATTTTTCTGGTGATCTCGTTGCCGATTTTACAGCCTGAAGCCGTTGACTACAGCAACCTGTTTCGTTTAGACTGGGATGCTCTGTTCATCCCCACGGAGACGGGGGAATTAGGGATATTGCATGCTCTGGGGCAGGCGTTCTTTAGTTTGGGGCTCGGGGCTGCTTCGATGCTGACCTTTGCCACGCACCTTGACCGCAATACCAACGTGCTGAGCAATGCTCCGATGATTGTTCACCTGGATACGGTAGTGGCGATGCTGGGAGCTATACTGGTGGTTCCGTTACTGGCTAACGTAGAAGGGGATATTTACAACGGACCACCACTGGTGTTTATCAACCTTGTCGAGATATTTAAAACCTACGGAGCTGTAGGCCAGTGGATCGGGCTGCTCTTTTTTGTACTTCTGGGGGTTGCAATTCTCACCTCGGCGGTCTCTTTGGTGGAGCCCGCTCTGCGGGCCTTGCAGGCCCAGCGTGGCTGGAGCCGCAGGACTGCGGGCTTATCGCTCGGTCTGCTCGTATTTGCGCTGTCGGTGCCGGTGGTATTGTCCTGTTCTCCCTCCGGCCCCGGCTGGTTGACAGATTTTGCCGGTATGGGAGGCGCTGACCCCAGTATGGGGTACTTCAATTTTCTACTGGAATGGTTCGGGAGTATCTCGTTGCTTATCGGAGGGCTATTACTGTGCCTTTACCTATTGTTCCGCTGGACGCTTGATGGGTTCTTTGAAGAGCTGAGTCTTGGTGGTCACGAGGTCTCTCCAAGGTGGAGGTGGCAACTCTCAATTGCATATAAGTATATAATTCCGGTGGGTATAGGCATCTTATTGGTGGCTAAGCTGTTGGTGCTGTAGTTGTGAGTTAGCTGAATTTTCATTCTCCATTACCTGTCGGTTCTAAATTCCCTTTTCATTTCCAACAATACCCGCAATCTTCTCGAAATGAACCTGGCGATGATCTTCATGGGATCGTCCGGGGCTGTAGGTCGCTACATTCCCCTTGAGCCAGGTCCTACAATTTGGTGGCGTTGCCTGTTGGCAATGGTCTTGCTGTTTGTGTACTGCAAAGTACGCGGGTTTCAGCTGAAGATCCCCGGTTGGAAGAAGCAGCAAGCGGTGATTGTTTCGGGTGTTTTATTTGCCAGTCACCTGGTTACCTACTTCTATGCACTGAAACTCTCGAGCGTAGCCATTGGGATGCTTGCGGTGTTTACCTACCCGGCTATGACGACCTTGCTGGAGCCCATATTACTCAAACAAAAAATACAGCCCCACCATATTGGTCTGGCGGGCCTCGTACTGGTGGGCGTCTTCTTTCTCGTTCCGGGCGATGTAGACCTGTCCGACGATACTTTCTTAGGCCTGATGTTTGGTCTTGTATCGGCACTGATTTACTCGCTGCGTAATATTATGATGAAAAAGCAGGTGGAGAGTATCCACGGTTCAGTCCTGATGTTCTGGCAAATGCTCGTGGGCGTTGTTGTTGTCGCTCCGGCATTATTCTTCTCTCCCGGTCTGCCGCCGGTGACCGCAATCCCGTTTCTTGTTAGTCTTGGCCTGATAACCACTGCGATAGGGCATACGCTGTTTTTGGGAAGCTTCAAGCATTTTTCCATCAGCACGGCTAGTCTTCTCAGTTGCATCCAGCCGGTTTACGGTATTCTGTTGGGTATGCTGATCTTTGGTGAATACCCCGCCTGGACGAGCGTTATCGGAGGGGCTCTCATCCTCTCCGCAGTAGTCGTCGAAGCCCGGCAAACTATGGTGAATTCGAAGGTTACAACTAAGGGCTGATCGCGATCAATCCGGCATTTGCAGCATTTCCCGGCCAGGGCAGGCTTCTTCGCGCGTAAGTGGTTGGTTGTCCGAATCCCAGCAATCTCCGTAGATAGAACAGTAGCAAAAGTCAACAGCTAAAGTATCCGTTATTTGTTGCCCCGTATTCAGGAGTGTCATATTGATCTTACTCAGAGCTTTCTCTACGGGGGAAAGACTGTCCGTAGTTTCCGGGTAGAAAACCATTATTTTATACAGTGGGATGGCCTCTCCGGCTGCAAGCACAGAATGTTCCACGGTATGAGACTGTACGGCGTGCAGCACCATGCCTGGATATTGGGCGCTCAGATTGGGCAGCAATTCAGCAAGAGAACCGTTGGCTGCGCCAACGGAGAACTCCGTTCCGCTGATGAGCGCCGGCCCAACGCCTTTATTGGCGAGTGTCGTTTCTATTTCTAAGCCTTTCTCTGTATTCTTCATGGTCACCAGGCTGGCTACATACGGCCAGACTGCTGCCGCTTTCTCTTCCTTCATCATTTGTTGCTGATCACGAAGGATTCCCGCTTCGGTGATGGAAATGATGGTACCAACCAGGCTGATCAGAATGGCAACCAATGCCATCCAGAAGGAGGTAGTTTTTACGGCAGGTTTTTTGGCGGGCATTGCGGGCTGTTTTTCGGATACTGCCGTTAAGAAAAGATATTTGCGCGAGATTTTCTCCATAAGTCCGGATAAAGAACTGTCCCATAGCTAAATGTCAACTTCGTAAAACGAAAAAGCACCATCCCGGTAACGAAACCGAGACAGCACTTTTTCAAAATCAACACTTTTTTACCGGGCCCGATCACCTCAGGTGATCGTCGCTGGAGCAGAAAGCACCCCCAATGAAGTGGCGTAACCGGGGCAATTAGGCTCTTTTTGCTAGAAAATCGTCACCCGCTGTGTCATCCGGCCAGTTTTGGTGGCAACGCTGATCAGGTACAACCCTGCCGGGAATTCGCTCACGTCGAACTGTTCAGAGACTGAACCCTGCAGGTTCAGTGGTCGCGAACTGATCAGTTGTCCGGTCATAGTCCGGACTTCGAGTTGTCCCGTACCGAGAACTTTGGTGGTCAGGATGGCAACCTTCACATGGTCCGATGCGGGGTTTGGCGAAACGATGAACCGCTCGAGCCCGGCGATGCTGTTGGTGCTCACGGGGGACTCCGTCCGGAACGAGTATGGACCGATCCAGAGGCTCTGCAGACCAAAATCATCCTCGCAGTTGGACCGTACGTAATACTGGAAGTCGGTACTAGAGGGAAGGAAGGAAAGGTTGAACGTGTCAATGTCAGAGTTGACAACAATCCCGGTTCCCAGGCTGAAGTTGCTGAAGCCCCACTGGAGATCAAATTGATTAACGGTCTCGGGAGCATCGAAGGCGATGCTTGCGGTGGTGGGGCCTACTTCGAAGGTGGTGATGTTGGTAGGGGGGCCGCAGGGATCGAGGGTTGCAAACCTGAATGGGCCGGCCCAGGCACTCTTCACATCTCCGTCGCAGGAGGAACGGACGTAGTAGTCGTAGCTGTTGCTTGCCTCCAGGTTTTCTATTTCGAGCATAGTTTGAGTAACGTCGCTGATGGTGGTACCGGTCCCGATCAGGTATCCCGCTGGTCCGTACTCCAGGATATAGCTGTTTGCATCAGCTTCCCAGCTTACGGTCGCGGAGGAAAAGCCTGCAGCAATCAAAGCGAGGTTGGAAGGTGCAGGGCAGGGCGAAGCGGTAAAGTCGGCCAGGACGATTTCCCGGCGGCTGCCTGCACCTGTCAGCAGGAGTGAATTGTTGCCCGGGTTGCGTACGGCACCCGATGAGAACCAGGTAGGTACTTCGTTGCTGCCACGGTTGTACAGGTTAAGCGTAGCTTCGGCGGTTACGGCAGCAGGGTCGCCTGCGTAGTCGTAGGTCAGATCATGAGAGTAGTTTCCTCCTCTGCCGGCCAGAAATGTACCGTAGTAAACACCGTTGTCACCCAGATCGTAGATGCCGTCAGTACTGTCTGGCTTTGTGTCGACACGGTAAAGGTGCAGCCCGGAGAGCAAGTCGCCCGAAATGTTGTCCAGATTCACAGACCCAAAACCTTCTGCGCCAAGCATAAGGTTTACACCGTCCCAGTTTTCCGGGTAAATGGTTACGCTTTCGTCGCCCAGGGCTGCGCCGGAGATTATCCGCGATTCTGCGGCGGTAGTGTTTTGGAAAATTCCGTGCAATCCGTTGGGGCCGGCGTCGAGTACTTCGTCTCCTTCCGTACGGTCGAGCGGCCAGTAGGCGTAGAGGTCGTCTTCGTCTCCCTCGAGGCGTTGACACATCAATTCCCGGATCTCCTCAACGGATTTCGCGACTTCCCAGATACGTACTTCGTCGAAAGAACCATCCAGAACAATTTGCTCGTTGTCGTCTTTGTAAGCTCCAAGTGCGAGCCATGAGTCTGCGTAATCAATGGCTCCTGACTGAGAGGTGGAGGTGCCTTCAAGGATTCCGTTTACGTAGATTCTCTGTTCGGTACCGTCGTATACGCCCGCGAGGTGAACCCATTCGTTTTCGGCGAAGGTGCTCGTGCTGGACAAATAAGTAAGGCTACTGCCGTTGATTGATTTAAGGGCGAAGCGCAGCTGTCCTCCGTCGCCGGTTTCGAGGTCAAAACCACGTTCAAAGTTTCCGTTATCCTGCAGGAATCCTACCACACTGTGCCAAATAGTATAAGAAGCGGGTTTTACCCAGCACTCCACAGTAATCGCTTCGGTCGGAAGACCGATGCTTTCGGCGCTTACCTTTTGTCCGTCGTTCCCTGAACAGTCGACCCAGTCGTCAATACCGTCCATTTTCAGGGCGTTGCCGGGCCCAACCGAGTTGGTGGGTACTTCGGGTTCGCAGCCCGCCGGAGGCGGGCCGGCGGTCCAGTCGCCGTTGTAAGTTCCGTTGTTCGTTCCGGCAGCATCCAATACGGTGGTTCCGCTGCCTTCATCTGCTTTCCAGTAGTGGAGCAGGTGATCGTATGCAGGGTGGTCGGTGTCTGCGCCACAGGCGTAGTCGGCAAGGGTGGCCGAGTCCAGCACGGTGGTCCAGTAACGTACTTCAGCTACCTGGCCGGTGAAGTGGTAATTGCCCGTGCCGTCTGCACCGATGATCAGGTCGAGGTCAGACTCAAGGCTGCCGTCCAGTACCACATCGGTTTCGTCCACGACCACGCCGTCCTGATACAGCTTTTTAGTTCCGTCAGCGTCGTAAGCGATGGCGATGTGGTGCCATTTCTGATCGTTTACTGCGTTGGTGTTCATGTCGATGCGGCCATTTCCCGTTCCTGCGTTGAAACGCAGGCTGGTCGAATTGCTGTTGCCCGCCAAAATGAAGCCCGGGTTGCTGCCACTGTTCCAGTCTTTATTGGAGATAATGCCCGGGTCGGCCGACCATCCCGCACTCTTCATGTACAACTCGATGGTGAAGTCGGGCTGGTTATCCAGGTCGAGATCGTTGGCGAGGGTGACCTGATCGTCGCCGTCCATGTTCAGCGAGTTGAAAGAACTGTCGTTCAGTTCGGTAATGACTACGGTCTGGGTTATTGTGTCACTGCCGCAGGGGCCGTTGACGATGAGTTGAACGGTGTACTCGCCCAGTTCGTCGTAGGTGTAAACAGGTTCGCTCAGGGTAGAGGTCTCGCCCGTTCCGAAATCCCAGAGGTAGCTGCTCCCAACTGATGTGTTGAGGAAAGTAACGGAGGCTCTGTCGATCTCAGGGATGAAGGATGCGGTAGCTTCAACAAAACTGTTGCTGGTCGTCCAGGCAGCGGTGTTCAGCCAGGTTGCGTCTTCGTTCCCAACTGCATCAACAGCGGTGTTACCCGTTCCTTCGCCCATCTTCCAGTAGTGGATCAGGTTGTCGTACAGCGCATCACCAGCCGCAATGCCGGAACACACATCGTACTGATCCGGAGAGACAACGGTGTTGTAAATCCGCACTTCTGCTATTTCGGAAGATGGACCCGTGGAAGAATAGCCGGCGGAATAATCTCCGGTCCCGTCCATGCCGATGTTGAATGCATGGTCGTTGTTCAGGTCCCCTACACTACTGATGTCGATGCTTTCCACTTCGATGCCGTCCAGGTAGAGAGTCATCAGGCCGTCGCGGTCGAACGATGCCAAAACGTGGTGCCACAAACCATCGGTGATGTTTCCGGCATCGAGGTCGGCGCGGTTGGTACCGTCCCCGACGTTTACGTCGATGTTGCCTGCCCCCGGAGAGAGTGCGATGTTGAAACCGGGGTTCGCACCGGCACTCCAGTCTTTGTTGGAAATAATAGCAGGGTCGCCGTCCCAGCCATCCGTACGTATCCAAAAGCCGATGGAGAAATCCTGGTCGGTCCCGAAGCCTGGTTGCCAGTTCGTCGTCAGGAAATCTGTTCTGCTGGTCGAACATAGTTGAGCGGCTCCGAAGTCCTGCGCAAACAGGTGCCCGACGGTAACAAAGTACAGCAGTATGAGTAAACACTTGATTGTTCTCATGATTATTGTTGA
Organism: Neolewinella aurantiaca; assembly: GCF_008014675.1. GTDB lineage: Bacteria > Bacteroidota > Bacteroidia > Chitinophagales > Saprospiraceae > Neolewinella > Neolewinella aurantiaca. The sequence continues at coordinate 199,613 of NZ_VOXD01000002.1, forward strand.
ATTAGGGGTGTTGATTGCCAGGGCTCCTCAGATGAACGGGAGCCTGGCAACCACCGGACCAGATGAGTCATCGGGTCCTGGATATACTGGATGAAGAAGAGATTTGTGTGCTAACGAAGGATGATCACCCGGTGGCGGAAGGCACGTCCGGAGGTTTCACGTACACCAACGAAGTACATCCCCGCCGGTACGTCGGAAAGATCGAAGCTGAGTTGCCCTTCGGTACGGGCACTTACTTGTTTGCTGGCAACCGGGCGACCAAGCTGATCAATGATCGTAACACTGGAGGCAAGGTTGAGCGCAGGGTAGTTTACGGTTACGTTGCGCGAGGTGCTCGGGTTGGGGAATACCTCGAGGCCAGGAAGCTCTTCTACCCGGTTGGCTACCGAAGTGATGGTGCTGATACTGTCGGGGAGCCAGCTTTTGCCGTCGAGGTCCCAGCGTTCCTGAATGGCAACTCCGGTCATGTCGGCCAGCATCCAGTCCAGTACTGTTGTTGTGATGTCGGTCAGAACGGGAACCTGTGCGAGTTGGTCGGGGTCCACGGCGTTATCGGGCATCTGGTAAGAACCGGGATCTCCTTCGTCGGGCAGGGTGACGTTGGGGATGTTGTCTCCGCTGGCGTACCACCAAATGGCCCGTTCGTTGTTGGAGTTGCCGCCGTGGCCAAAGCCCTGGCCTCCGTGGTCGGTGGTGGAAACGATCATCCAGTCTTCCTGGTCGTAGGTTGGGCGGGCCCGCAGGGCGGCGAGGACTTCGCCGATCTCCTGGTCGACTCCTTCAATAGCGGTCATGTATCCCGGTACGTCGGGGCTGAAGCCTAAACCGTGGCCGGCAGAGTCGGTCTCGTCGTAGTGGATGAAGAGGAAGTCCAGTTCGGGGTCCAGCAGCTGGAGTTTGGCGGTCTGGGTCACGAGTCCCTGGCCGAGGTCTCCGGCATCGATTGTCTGGCTCCAGTTGGAGTTGTAAACATTGCCGCCGGCGTTGAGGTCCGCTTCTCCCATCGGGTTCCAGGTAATGATTTGTACGCACTTAAGGGTGGGATCTGCTTCTCGGAGGCGATTGCTCAGGTAGGGCCAGTCGGCAAAGTTTGCGCCGGAGTAGCTGTTGTTGGTCACGAGGTGCTTGGCTTCCCAAACGCCGGTCAGCATCGAACTCCACGATGGCCCCGAGCTGGTGATGCCGAGGTGCCAGGAGTTGTAGGTAGAAATGCCGTTGGCGAACAGCCCGTCCATATTTGGCGTGTTTGCCTGCTGCAATGCGTCCGAACGAACGCCATCGATGCCGATGAAAAGCGCTTTGCGCTGCTTTTGCGCGGAGAGTTGGAGCATGAATGCCATCAGGCAAAAGAGGAGTAATAATCTTTTCATGATAATCTTGAATTTACGAGTAAAGCGATTGATTTTTCAGGGGCGCGAACGCCGGTGCAGCGCTGGGGTAGACGGCAGGGGTGAATCCGGTTTTACGCGGCTCTTTATCCCTTCACACTGCACCTGCGGTCCCGCATTATTTGTCGGAGCCAGCCAGTTGATACGTTATGCTGAGTTGGGCCCGTTGGCCGTAATATTCGGTTTGTACCGGCCGCTCCCGCCTTCCCCGGTACACCACGTAGGGCGTGTTGAGCAGGTTATTGGCCTCCGCCACCACGCTTAGGCGGGGCGTAAACCGGTAACCTACGGAGGCGTCCATATTGAGGGCTTTGCCTACGAAAATGTCGTAGTCCGAATTTTGCTGAATGATGGTGGGCTCACCGGTAACCGGGTCCTGAATAGCGAAGAGGTTGAGTTCTTCCAGATAGTCGTCCCGGTAACTGATGCCTACGTTAGCGTGTAGTTTTTGGCCGTCGTAGCTGAGGCGGGCGTTGAGCAGGTTGGGCGACTGTCGCGGCAGTGCCTGCAATTCGTCCCGAGCGTCTATCTCCATCCGCGAGCGGGTATGGGTGTAGTTGAAGGCTACTTCCACATCGCGCAGCGCCGCGGAAATGAAACCGAGTTTCTGCGTGGCGGTTAGCTCAAAGCCCGCCAAATGGGCGATCGGGGCGTTTTGGTAACGCTTGGCCGCCAGACCGCCGGGCACGATGAACTGGTTGGCTTCCGAGGATATGTCCAGCATCTGCGTCTCGAAGCTGGCGAATATGTGATCGGTCACCCGCTTGTAGTACACCGAGGCCATTACCATTCCCTGCAGGCCGAAGAAGCGCTGAACGGAAAGGTCTCCGTTCCAGGAGAAGGTCGGTTTGAGGTCGGGGTTACCGTACAGGATATGAAAGTGGGTGTAATGAATTTCTGGTTCCCCCGGCTTCAATTCGTTGAAATTCGGCCGGCGGAAGGAGCGCGATAAGGAGAGGCGGAGTAAGGATTTTTCGGCCAGTTCGTACCGGATGTTTGCCATCGGCAGCACGGCGCCGTAGTCCCGCTTCAGCCGGGTTTCCTCGATGATGCGTTCGTTGTTGACGATGTCTTCTTTCACCGTGTCTGCCCGGATGTCGACCATCGTCTCTTCCCAGCGGATTCCACCGGTGATGGTCAGCCGGTCGTTTATCTCCCATTTGCCCATAGCGTAAGCGGCCATAACGTCCTCTTCGTAGCGGAACGAGGAGCCGACGAACTGCTTGTAAAACGGGGTTCTCGTACCGAATGGCAGGTATTCCAGGCGGTCACCCAGGCCGGTAACGAAGTTGTCGGTCTGTGCTTCGGTCAGAAACGGAAAAAGCATCCCCTGGTACGGAGCTCCTATCTCACTCAGGAAGTCGGATCCGTTGCTTACGGCTTCGCCGTTGTAATCTTCGCTCACGATGACCTCGCGGTCGCGGGGGTTACGCACCCAGGCATCTAGGCCCAATGTCCGTTCGCCGGTTTTTGCCCGGTATTTCGTTCCCAACTTGAAGGATTGGCGGCTATTGGGTTTGAAGTTCAGGTCGAGTTGGGCCACCACCGGGTCTTGCTCTACGTGCTGATTGAGCTCAGAGTAGGCTTTACTGAACACGAACATGGTGTCGGAGGGCTTCACGGCTACGATGTTGTCGTACGATGGGATCAACTGATCGTAATGGTCTCCGTAGCCTTCTACCGGGCTGTCGATGTCGAGCAACTTCAGGCGGGTGAAGGCATTGGCAGGGTCGGTAGGGTTGCCATCCCGATCAAGTTGCAGGTAGTCGTTGAAGCGAACCACCTTTTCGAATTCCACAACGTGGTAGCCGTTTCTGGCGTCGTTTTCTCCGAAGGGTGCATCGCCGTAGCTGAACCTGTTTCCGTAGGTGGCGACTTTCCAGTTGAGTTGCAACCGCTCTTTGCCGTGGCGACCGCCAATCTCACCTCCGTACAACCGGTTGTTCAGGATGTTGTGAATGTTCTGCAGCCGGATAGACTGACCTACGCCCGCCACCCAGTTGAACTGCGTCTTGCGGTTGAATTCATCGTCGTTGGTTACCCCGATAAATCCGGACGTATGGAGTACGTGGTCGTCGGTTATCCGGTAGTCTGCGTACAGGTTGGCGCCGTAGCTCGTTTTCAGCCCGTCGTACTTGCGCAATTCGAGGCGCTCGATGGAGTGATTGTCGTTTGAGCCGTAGAAGATTTCGTAGTTGTCGGTCGACCAGTTGCGGCTGAAAACGGATCCTCCCGCCAGTACACCCAGTTTGCCCCCCAGTAAGCGGGTACCGTAGCTGGCCGATCCGTTCCAGATTGGCTTTCCTGCTTTCAGGTTATAGCCGCTTCCTGCCCGCAGGTCGAGGCTGAAGCCTTCTTCGGGGGCAACGCGGGTAATCAGATTGGCTGTGCCACCAATGGCGTCCCCCTCCAGATCCGGAGTGAGGCTGATGCTGTTCTCGATGTAGGAGATCAGGCTGGTGGGCAGAACATCGAAGTTCAGCGCCCGGCCAACCATCTCTTCGTTGGCAATCGGCATTCGGTCTCCGTTTACGAGGGTGCTGCTCCAGTCTACCGGAGTTCCGCGGAAGGAGACGTATTTCCCCTCTCCCTGATCAGATTCCAGCACAACGCCGGCCATACGGCCGATGGCTTCACCTGCGTTCTGATCGGGTAGCCGCTGAATGCTTTCTTTACTGATCACGTTCGCGATCCGGTCGGATTGCAACATCTGTAGGCGGGATCCGGCTTCTCCGGATCGGTCCAGGGTAGCGTTTACGGTTACGGCGTCCAGCGCGTTGGCCGAGATGCCGAGCTGAATAACGCCTAACGAACGATGTTCTCCGCTTTCCAACTCCACCTCCAGGGTGTCGGGTTGGTACCCGATGTAGCTCATCACCAGGCGATGAGTTCCTGCCGGCAGGTTTTTCAGGATGAAGTTTCCGTCGTAGTCGGTGACGGAACCTGAGCTGGTGTCCTCCAGTAGCACCGATGCGCCAATGAGAACTTCTCCCTCGGCAGTCAGGGTGCCGGAAACCGTCGCTGTTTGGGCGAAAATAAAACCGGCGGAGAAGAGCCAGAGTAGGGTGGCCAGGCGAAAACGATTACGGTGAAAATCGTTGAGATGCATAAATGGACAGTTGATGGCTTGTGCTTTAAATGATGGGCCGGGAGGGCAAGCGTTTTCCTCGCTTTTTCTCTCGGAAACAAAGGTCGATTTGTGAGGTTAGGCCAGGGTTAAGGCGGCTTCAAATGATCATGTTGTTTTGCTCTGGTTGTTTCCTCATCGGAAACAAAAGGCGCGGCATGAGCCGGTGGCGTCTGATTGTCAGTAAAGGATGAATTGGCTCTCGGCTAATAACTCGGTCAGGGTTTCCATTGAGGCAACCCGGGCGGCCATTGTTAACCACGCTGAGTCTGCGCCTGCGCTCCGGTGGTTACAATCCGGTAAGCGGAACAACGGGACCTCGGAAATTCAGCCGCATTTCCGGCCAGATTCCGGCCCTGTACTTGCCACCGGCCGGAATATTCGGTGTTTTACGCATCAGCCTCCAGCAAGGCTCCCAGTTCGTCTACTACCATATCCGGATCTGCCCGCCAAAGTTGCTCCGCGGTTTGTGCGCCGGTGGTCACGCCTGCGGTGAAGCCGCAGCCGGCATGCTTACCTTCCAGAATGTCGATGGCAGAATCGCCTACTTTTCCCACGTGAGCAGGAACGCTGATGCCGGTTTTTTCCATTGCCAGTAAAATCATGTCTGGGTGAGGGCGGCCACGATCGACGTCTGAAGCCGTAACGAGTACGTCGTATTCTTTGCCTGCAGACCAGCCCATTTTGGCGAGTAACATTTCGGCTGTCGGCCGGTCATAACCTGTATTCAGGGCTATGCGGACGCCGTCGGAACGGAGCTTTGCCAAGAAGTCTTCCGAGCCGGGGTAGGGGGTTACGGGAGAAGAAGCATAGGCTTCTTCCAGAAGAGAGCGGAAATCAGCGTGAATGCGTTCTGCGGTTCCTTCGGAATCCGGAGTGTCCGGGAAGAAAGTCTTCAGAACGTCGCGGGTGGCTTGCAGTTTTTCCTTACCCGCCCCGTGTTCGAGCACATCCTCGAGCGTAAGGTCGGTGAAGCCAGCACGGATGAATGCCTTGCACAGGGTTTTGTACACCAGGTTGTTTTCGTTTACGGTGGTGCCGGCCATGTCGAAGACAAAGAGTTCGATAGAATTCATGAATAATTTTTAGGTAATGCTGTTTGGCAATGAATAGGTTGGTACGTGCGGGGAGGAGGAAGGAGTAAGTCCTCCCTGCGCTATTTCCCCTCTGAATTGCTGCCCCGTTGGCGGGGTCAGGATAAAACGCTAAGCGTTTTGTGCCTGAAATTGGTTGGTCTCCGCTTGGGCGAAAAGTGCGGCGATATGCGCTTCGGCGTAGCCGGGCCCGGCAGTCATTCCTTTGCCGCCGATTCCAGTAACAATATGGATGCGTTCGGCAATCGTTTCGTGGAAGATATCTTGGGTTGCGCATTGAGAGTAGTACCCGGACCATGCGCGCCGGATGGTGTAATCGGGGAGGTCGAAAATTTTCCCGGCTTCTTTGATCATGTAGTCGTTTACGTTGGTGTAAAGGTCGAAGCTCAGCTCGTCGACACTGGCCGCAGGAGCGTATTCGTGGCTGTCGCCGATGATGTAAGAGCCGTCCGGGCACTGTTTGAAGAGGATGTGGATGCTCCATTTCTTCCAGAATGCTTGGGGATCTTCCGCTGCTTTTACGGCAGACCAGGACGGGCATTCCGTGAAGGCTTCGTACCTCCGGATGCTCAGCCCGGTCAGGATATTCCCTGGTACTTCAGGGCCGTTATCGGGGAGGGTTTGCATCATCTGTAACTTCACCAGCACGAGGTCGCTGGCGGCAAACCGCTCGGGGAATAAGGTTTTGAATTCACCGCCTGAGCAGACGATAACCTGATCGGCGGTATAGACTTCACCTTTTGCGTCCGTTGCCTGCACCTGCGCTCCGTCGCCCGTATCTACTACCCGCAAATCCCGGATCAGGGTTTGGGGATGGTATTCGAGGCCCTGTTGTTCGGTGAGGTAGCCGAGCACGAGGTGGATCATTTCCCGGGCTTCTACGGTCACTTCTTCGGGGAAGTAAAGTCCGCCAACACAGTAATCGGCCCGCAGGCCGGGGTATTTTGCCAGGCATTTTTCCTTGTTCAGAAGTTCGCTGTGGTAACCGTTGGCGCGGTTGATCTCCCAGAGCTCTTCCAATAACTGCCACTCTTCGGCGTTGGACGCAATATAGACCGAGCCGTTTTGGCGCAGGGTGATGTCCGTTTTCTGCTGCAGGGCTTTGTAGATTTCTAAACTGCGGCGGCCGTAGGCCTGCCATTTCGGGACCATCCCGGAAGGGACAACCTGCCCGAAGTTACGTACACTCGCATCGCGGGGCGCGGCGTTGCGCTCGCACAAACGAACGCTCAGCCCTTGCTCGAGTGCAGCTTTGGCGTGAAAGGTTCCCAGCGTACCGGCACCGATGATTAGTAAGTCTGTATGTTTCATCCTTAATTGTTTTTTGATGGAGATGACGCCCTCTGTTACCACACCGACTTCCGGGCGCGGACGCTGGTGCAAAGAATGGATCAGAAAGGCCGCGCCAGGAGACGGGTAAGCATGACGTTTCGGACTCAAGTGCCTGGTATCGGTTCTGCGGTGGTGAAATCATGATCGGTCGTCCCCAGTTTTCGCTCAAACGACCACCAGCTGAAGAGGGCAAAGACCAAACCTGCCAAGCCCGCTACGTAAGCAAGGCCGACAAAAAAGCCCAGCCAGCTGACCGCTAAGCCTCCCGTGTTTTTTACCAGTAGCACGCCCACACTTCCCGCATAGCCACTTGCGTCGGCAACGTAAATCAGGAAGCCGGCGGTGGCAACTTCGCGGAAGGCACCGATGAGCCGGTCGAAGTAAATTGCATTGAGGGGAACGTAGCCCAGGTACAGGCCCAGGCCCACCAGCACCATCCAGTATGCGCCGTCGAGTCGGCCAGCAGAAAAGGCCAGTGTCGACAGAAGGATCAACAGGGTTGATCCCACAATGAGGCCGTGGTAATAGCGCAGGGCAACGCGGTTACTGCTGATGAAATAACCTGCTACGAGGGTTCCCAGGGTGAGGATCGCTATTGGCAGTTCTGCCAGGGTGAAGACCGCCGGTGCATCGCCGTATCCCAGGGCCGCCCAGAGCTCGGCGGCGAAGTTGTCGCGGACATCCCGGAAAGCAGTAATAAGTACGTAATAGAGCACAATCCCAACCAGGCCCGGTCCGAGGCGACGAAGCAGGTTCCGCCGGTCAGCTCCGCTCATGGGGGCGCGCTTGCTGCGCGCCAGTTCGTCGTTGCGGGTAGGCGGTGGCAAGCGGTAGAGCCAGTAGATGAACCCCATCAGGGGCAGAAAGAACAGTGCTCCGGTAATAGCTGGCATCCAGAACATACCCGCCAGTGGCGGTCCGGTCCAGATGTCCTGCATGATCCAGGCACCAACGCTTTTCACCGCGCCGCTGCTGACGATAAAGCTGACGCAAAGCATCGCCGATAGGATTTCGGTTGTCCGTCTGCCTTCAAGGTAACTGAACACAATGCCCCAGATCATTCCAAGCGGCAGTCCGTTGAGGAACAGCATCGGCAGGGCCAACCAGTGGTTGCCCACCAACCCGAAGCCGACCAGGGCCAGTTCTGCGAATACGATCAGACTAAGAAACAGCAACGCCCGCTGTCCGGATCGCAGTTCCGCAATCACCTTGATTCCGATAAATTTGGACAGGGCGTAGCCGATCACTTGTGCAATCACCAACGCGACCTTGAAGTCGATTCCCCCGATGTCGTCGGCACCGGCAAAAGTGGCGGCCGTGAAGGGCTTGCGGAAGGCGTACATGCAGAAGTAAGCCCCGAAGGCCGCGAAGCCCGCTCCGAAGGTGAGGCCCCAGCGGGGTGTGGTTCGCTCGGGCTTATTCATCTTTCAGGAGGGTGTCGTGGATGTAAACCACCAGCATCCGTGCGGGGGCATCGCCCCGGTTGTGAGGCACGTGGGGAATGCGCCCGTCGTAAAAGAGGCTGTCTCCGGGCGCCAGTTTCAGCGTGTCTTCCCCGATTTCGTAATCGAGGTAACCACTGAGCATATACTTGTATTCGTAGGCAGCGGTGGTAACTTTTTCCCTGCTCGACCCGGGCTCGATTTCCAGAATGACGGCCCGCAGGGCGAAGTCTTTGGCATCGCCTTCGAGCAACTGAAGATAGTCGAATCCCCGGCTTGCCAGCTCGCGCTCCAGCGGGCGGGCATCTTCATGCGTGCGGTGGGTGTAGGGTGGTGGGGCTTCAAACCGAACACCCCGGAAGAAGCTTTCGGCGTCTTCGTCCAGAGCCCGCAGAATCGCAAACAAAACGGGGAGGGTAGGAATGATGCGTCCGGTTTCCACCTTGGAGATGGTACCCTTGGTGAGGCCGGCAGCCTCAGCAACGCTTTGTTGAGAGAGGCGCTGCGCACGGCGCAAATCGCGGAGCCGGGGCCCTATGTCTAGTAAGTTTGCTTCCATTTGTAGCCACAATGATAGTGGCAACTATCCCCCGGAACCAAGCAGAAAACCTCCGGGAAGGAAGGCTTCACGAGAACTTAAACCGGGGGTAACAAACCGAAACAAAAGTTTCCTTCCTGGAAACATGTCCGAACGGATAAAACGACTACGCAGGGCCACCCGACGGCAGAAACAGGGGGCGGGTTGACTCGAACCCATTCAGGGTTCTCAACTTCAAGGCTGCAAAAACAAAGTCTTCCTCCCTCTTTTTAAAAGGCTGAGGTAGCGCCAACCTTAACCGGCAGCCGCAGGGTGAACGTAGCACCTTTACCTGGGATGCCGTCGGCTTCAATCACACCGTTGAGGTTACGGACGATGCGGTGAACGGAAGCGAGGCCCACACCGGTACCCGGGATGTCGTTGTCTACGTACAGGCGGCTGAAGAGTTTGAACAGCTTATCGGCGTAAGCAGGATCGAAACCGATCCCGTTGTCGGAGAAGGAAATAATGTGCTGGGCTTCCTGCAGGTAATAGCGGATGTTGACCACCGCGCGCGGCTCGTTGCTGGAGTATTTAACGGCGTTGGAGAGCAGATTCTGGAGTACCTGCTCGATGAGGTCCGCGTCGGTCTCGATGATTGGGAACTTGTCGTGCTCAATGATCAGTTCCGGAGCCTGATGCTCGGTCTGGCGCGTTTTGCTGATCAGTTCGGTCAGCATCTCTTCGATGTTAACCGGAGCGATCCTCGGAACGTAATTCTGGTTTTTACTCAGTTTGAGGAGGCCATCGATCATTTTGCCGAGTTTCTCGGCGGATTGTTCAACGTAACCGAGGTAAAGATTCCGCTCTTCAGTGGGGCCGTCTTCCTCGCGGATGGCTTCGGCAAAACTGGCAATGTGGCGTACGGGAGCACGCAGATCGTGCGCTACGCTGTACATGAACGCCTTTAGTTCTTCGTTGACGGCCCGGCGTTGTGCTTCCAGTAGTTTGACGTCGTGGATGTCCAGAATCAGGCCGATAATCTGCTCGGGGCCAGCTTCGGGCTGGTAGCGTTTTGCGCTGGCGCGGAACCAGCGGTAGTCGCCCTGTTGATTGAGGTAACGGAACTCGAGGTGGGTACCCGGACCGGTAATGAATATGTTTTCGGGAATGGGCTTTCGGCTGGGGAGAGAAAGTACGCTTTGGGCGTCCGTCGTGGAAGCCTGAGCCTCCGGGGTGGGCTGGGTTTCGTTTTCGGGGAAGTCCGTTGTTTGGGCGCTGACGCTGGTGCCGGGTTCGTTCTCCTGAGCAACCGTGTCTCTTACCGGCTTACGCATGGCTGCAAACTCGAGAGCCCGATCAAGATCATCCGGATGGATTTGTTCGAGGAACTGGCGGTAGGAGTGTGGCATCCCAATGTCTCCGTAGCCAAGGATTTCAGCGAGCTGCTCAGAAATCCACATGTAATCACCAGCGATATTCTGCCGTACAAAGATGCCGCCTTCGGCAGCCTCCGTGATCTCTGACACGATGAAATTGAAACGGCGTACTTCCGCCAAATGTAGGTTTGCTTCGGCCTGAGCGACGCTTAATTGACGGGTTAGACTCCGTATTAAATCGTCTTTCTCATTACCGGTGAGAGAAGTCGTCATTATGGGTGTTGATAAAATCCGAAAACAATGGTTACGCCCTGGCATCAAATAACAGGAACTTAGCGCAAAGCTCCGGGTTTCAGGAATGGGCCTGGCTTTTGCCCGTGATCAACGACCGGCTCGGGGGGGGAGACAATCCTTAACGTATGGGTGAGGTCGGCTGAATAAGACCTGAAGGTTTAGTTTTCAATGACTAGGATAAACCACAAAGAGAGAATACACGAATGTAGTAATTCTTAAATCGTTTTATTGTGAAAGTGGACGGGCGTTTAGGATACGGAGGAGGTTTAAGGGAGAGTGGTACGTCGATGTGCCGTTGGGCGGCCAAACGGCTAACTGGTGATTGCCGCAGCGGGCAGTGAAAGGCCGCCCTGCAGCAGGCTGTACGACTTCAGAGCAGGCAGCGCTGCATCCAAATCATTTACTCAGGTGTTACCTTCGCCCTATGCCAGCATCAACCCTGATCATCGGCGGCGGAGCCGCCGGTTTTTTCTCCGCTATTCACCGGGCCGCGAACTACCCCGACGAGCAAATAACCATTCTGGAACGGGGGAAATCCGTTTTGGGAAAAGTCCGTATCTCCGGAGGCGGACGCTGTAACGTTACCCACGCCTGCTGGGACCCGCGCGAACTGGTCAAGTTTTACCCCCGGGGCGCCAAAGAACTACTGGGACCGTTCAATACTTTCGCCTGCGGAGACACTATGGGGTGGTTCTCAGACCGTGGAGTGGAACTGAAAATCGAAGACGATGGCCGGATCTTCCCCGTTTCGGATTCGTCGCAGTCTATCATCGATTGCCTCTGGAACACCGCCAAAGGCGCTGGCGTAAAGGTGCTCACTAAAACCCGCGTTACCGGGATTATTGCTCCCTCAACCACCCCTGAACCTGCTGCCGGGCCCCGGCAGTGGACGGTAAAATCCGGAGAGCGAACTTTCCTTGCTGACCGCCTCATCGTCACCTCCGGCAGCAACCCTGCCGTTTGGAAGATGCTCGCAGAACTGGGGCACACCATCGTACCCGCCGTCCCGAGCCTCTTCGCTTTCGATACGAAAGATACCCGACTGCGCGACCTCTCCGGCATCAGCGTGCCATGGGCTCAGCTCAACATCAAGGGGGATAAGCTGAAGGCCGAAGGGCCGCTGCTCATCACCCACCGCGGCCTCTCCGGGCCCGCCGTGCTGCGCCTCTCCGCATGGGGCGCCCGCCTCCTGGCGCCGCGCAAATACAACTTCGAACTCACCGTAAACTGGCTCGCCATGCGCGCAACCGACGTGGAAGATCAGCTCGATGAACTGAAGGCCGCAGAAGCCAAACGCCAGATCGGTACCCGGGCTTGTTTCGACCTCTCGGCCCGCCTCTGGAAATCACTGGTCAATGCCGCCGGCATCCCGGCAGATCAGCAATGGAGCCAACTGAGCAAACGCCAGCGGACGGCGCTCACCGAACAGCTCACCAACGGGCGCTTTCACATCACCGGAAAATCTACCAACAAAGATGAGTTCACCACCGCAGGAGGTGTCGATCTCCGCGAGGTAGATTTCAAGTCTTTCCGTTCCAAAGTTCACCCAACGCTCCATCTGGCGGGGGAGGTGCTGGATATAGATGCAATCACCGGAGGGTTCAACTTTCAGGCCGCCTGGACGGGAGGGGTGATGATCGGTAAGGCTGGAAAATGACGTCCGACCGGCTACTGTGGGGCGGCCTGCCCGGCTCCACAAACTCACTCTGCATCCTGCGGCCCCGCCCGGAAAATTCGTGAAACGACAACGATTGCGGTAAGGCCTGAAACCATCGCCAGCGTCCGGAACGGGAAATCATCCGAATAAGGCAGGTAGGCAGGAATACCAAGTGTATCGTCTCCTCCTCCAAACCGCAGGAAAGCCGCGATCAGGAAACCCGCCAGCGCGCCGTAGCTGTTGGCCTTCGGATCAAATAAAGCACATACCAGAGCCGGGAACAGGAGGCAGTAAACGAAGTCGGAACACAAAAACCAGAGTGCATATACGCTGCTGACCTTGAACGCGATCAGCGTGGCCGCTACGCCTACGATCCAGATGCACCGTTGGATCAGTTTCGCCAGTTTGGTGTCGGGCAGACCGGGATCAACCAAGGGCCGGTAAACGTTCCAGATGCCCATGCTCGAAGCCGAAAGTACACTGCTGTCTACACTCGACATCACGGCCGCAGCAACTGCGCCCAGACCAATTACGGATACCCACGGATTGGTAAGGTAGCGTACCACCCAGGGTAGGGTAGCGGAAGCGTTTTCGGGCCCGCCGGCTTCTACCAAAGACCAGTCCATCGTTGCCGAAACCATCCCGATGATTACCGGCGCAACGGCAGCCAGTACGCAGATGAAGCCAGCTATAATACTAAGCCGAACGGCCGTTTTCTCGTCTTGCGAAGCAAGCACCCGTTGGAAGTATACCTGCCACGGAATACCGCCGAAGATGAGGAGTAAAGCGTAATCCCACCACGTCCAGTAACTCCCGCCGAGGGCTTCGCGGCTGGGAAACGGGCTGGCGGCAGCTCCGAATTTCTCCTGATACGCCGCCCAGGTGGCCCCCAGGCCACCGGTATACTCGAGCGCAAAGGGAACGATGATGGCGAGGCCAAGCAGAAGAATGGCAATCTGTACCACATCGGTGAGGGCAACGGCCCATAAACCGCCGAGGGCGGTGTAGGCGATAGCGATGGTTGCCGAAAGGAGGATAGAAGTTTCAAGGTCGATGCCCAGTACGGTAGAAAACGTAGCGCCGAGCGCCGTGAGGATCGCAGCGGTCCAGAACAACTCTCCGGTGAGGGCGGGAAGGAAGAGGACAGCGGTCATTTTTTTTCCGTAGCGCTCTTCCAGAGGATCCAGCATCGTCCGGTAGCGCCGCCGGCGCATCGTGCGGGCAAAGAACAAACCACCAATCACCAGGCTGAGGGCGTAGCCCCAGGGAGCTTGCACCCACACCAGGCCCTGGGTGGCGGTGTACTCCGCGGTTCCATTGATGAAACCGCCACCGACCCAGGTGGCACTCATGGTGAAAATGGCGATCCAGACGGGGAGGTTGCGGCCGGCGAGCATGAGGCCGTCGGCATCGTTTTCCTCCGCCTTTTTTCGATTAGCGGCCCGCGCACCAACGTAGTAGATCACGGCGTAGAAAGCGGACATACTGACGAAGGCAGGCCAGTTGACCGGGTCGCCAAGGTACCACAGGTAAGCGGCAGCGGCGGTAAGAAGAGCAAGAAGGAGGAGTAAGGGGCGCAAAGGGAGAGGGGGTCTGGTCTTAGAGTCTGGCGTAATGTACTGCAAGACTGTAAGAGTAACAGCCCGTCAGGCTATTCTATTCCCATTATTTTGTGTGTTTGCAAACTGACGCGCCACTGGGGGTGCTCCATGCAGTAGGCCACCGTTGCGGTGGTGTTGTCGCGCCCGGTCTCATCTTTGGGTTGCAGGAAGAAGTGCTGAAAGTTGAGCTGCGTAAAACGTTCCGGCTGGGCATCGGCTTCGGTTTGGGGGTATACGAGTTTGAGTTCGTCACCGCCGGCAACGACAAGGCCGGCGTCGGCTTTAGGACTTACGCAAACCCAGTCGATTTCCGACGGGACAGGGATGGTCCCGTTGGTTTCTACAGCAACTTCAAAACCGCGCTTGTGCAGCGCGTCGATCAGAGGTTCGTCGAGTTGCAGTAGTGGTTCACCCCCGGTGCAAACCACGTATGGTTTTCCCCCGCCGGGCCAAAGGCCCAGCACCAGATCGGCGCACTGATCTAGGGTGTAGCGCCCGCCGTTGGTGCCGTTGGTGCCGATGAAGTCTGTGTCGCAGAATTTGCAGACGGCGGAGTGGCGGTCTTCCTCGCGGCCACTCCAGAGGTTACAGCCGGTGAAGCGCAAAAACACGGCGGCACGGCCCGCCTGAGCACCTTCGCCCTGGAGCGTGTAAAAGGCTTCTTTGATTTTGTAGGTACGTTCGGATGACATTCTTCTTGGGGGATTGGCGCGCGAAGGTACGGCGCATTTGGGCGCGGTCGCAGGTGCAGGGAGTGGTTAAGGGCTTTGTTCCTAAACGAAAAGATGGCTGTTCCGCCTGGCTCGGTTCAATCCTCGATGAGTTCGGTGAAGAACTCGCTGGTGCCGCTCGCCGAGCGGCTTATGCGCAGGGTCCATTTCCCTTCGGGTATCGGTGCGGGTTGGACGCAGTTTTGGAAGCCTCCGGTGATTCCGCCCGTGCCAACCAGTTGGGCTTCCAGTTGGAAATTGCACTCGTCGGCTCCGTCGAAACGTTGATACCTGGTTTTCTTACCGGGTCGAAGGCGGTTTTCCTCTCCCTTCTCTACTCCTGAATTGTAGGACCAGGTAAGGTCGCGTAGTTCGTTGTCCAGTTCATTCTGTACCCGGATGCGGGTGCCGGAGGTGTCTCCGCAGGAGGATACCAGACAAATAAAAACCAGGAAGATTAGATGTCGCACAGGTGACGGTTGGAGGATGATGCAAGGGGTTGGAGGCCAAACGATTCAACGGTTCGTCGGCTGGTCCTATTGTCTCCGCTGCAACCATTATATTACGGCCCATTAACCAAAATCCAGAATGAAAAACTTATCCCTCACCCTGCTTTGCTGGGCCTTGCTTTGCACCTGCGTCAGCGCCCAGTCGCTCTACTTCGCTGACCACCCGGCACTTAGCCCCGACGGCGAAACGCTGGTTTTCTCCTACAACGGCGACTTATGGAAGGTTCCTTCTGCCGGGGGAGCGGCCAACCGCATTACCGCCCTCGACGGAGCCGAAAGCCACCCAAGGATTTCGCCAGACGGTAAATGGCTGGCCTTCACCTCCGGCCAGTACGGCAACGCCGATGTTTACGTGACCCCGCTGGCTGGCGGAGAAATCACGCAACTCACTTACCACCAGGCTGCCGACCAGGTCGCAAACTGGAGCTGGGACAGTAAAACAATTTACTTCACCTCGAGCCGGTACAACCGAATGGCAACCTTTACGGTACCGGTAACCGGAGGGACGCCGAAGCGCCTGATGCCGCATTACTTCAACATCGCTCACAACGTGGTTCCGCTGCCCGGCAGCGATGATTTCCTGTTCAACGAGACCTGGGAAAGCAGCAACTTTACCCACCGTAAGGGATATAAAGGGCCTTACAACCCCGACTTGAAACGCTACGACCCGAAAGTCAATAAGGTGACCCAACTCACCAAATGGGAAGGCAAGGACATGTGGCCGATGGCCGACCGCAAAGGCAATATTTTCTTTGTTTCGGACCGCGACAACGGAGAGTACAACCTGTACAGCCTGAACTCAGATGGAAAGATTAAGCGCCTGACCAAGTATGCTACTTCAGTCTTCAGCCCCAGCCTCAGCGCCGACGGAAGCAAGATCGCTTACGTCCGGGATTACCAGCTGGAGGTCTACGACGTTGCTTCGGGGCGCAGTAAAGTGGTTCCCGTTTCGCTCAATTCTTTCGTCGGGCTGGCTAAGACAGCCGACTTTAAGACCGGAGGAAACCTTGATTACTTCGACGTGGCGCGTGACGGCAAAAAGCTGGCAGCGGTCTCCCGCGGCGAGCTTTTCGTTTCCGACATGGAGGGCGAGTTCGTTCGCCAGATCATGACTGGTCCGGGACGGGTGATGGAGGTTAAATGGCTCAAAGACGGTAAAACACTGGTGTTTACACAGACCTACAATGGCTACCAAAACCTTTACACCGTAAGTGCTGACGGTACGGGAGAACCCACCCGCCGCACTTCGGATACGCGTAACAACCGTAACCTGGAAATGAGCCACGATACCAGCCGGGTAGCTTACCTGAGCGGCCGCGACGAAGTACGGGTGATGGACCTCGATGACTTCAGCGCCGAAACCGTCGCCAAACAGGAAGTATGGTTCCGGGGATCCATCCCACGCTGGTCGCCCGACGACCGGTACCTGATGTTTACCGGTTACCTCGATTTCGAAGAAGATATCTTTTTGGTGGACACCGAAAACGGAAACGAACTGATGAACCTCACCCAAACCGGGGTTACCGAAACTGATCCCGTCTGGAGCCCGGACGGGAAGTACATCTATTTCAGCTCGTCCCCTCACGTGCCGAGCTACCCGCGGGGTGGCGGAAACGTGGACCTCTGGCGCCTGCCGCTGTATAAATTCGATGAACCGCACCGGTCGGATAAGTTCGATCAGCTTTTCGCAGAGGAGGACAAGAAGAAAGGTAAAAAGGATTCGGTTGTTGTCCGGATTGAAGCGGAAGGGATCATGGAACGGATCGAACGCGTAGGGCCTTCCTTTGGTAGTCAGAGCGGAGCCTTTGTAGTGGAGGACGACGACAAAACCATCGTTTTCTATGGTTCTAACCATGAAGGCTCCCGTGCATTGTACATGACAACTTACGAGCCGTTCGAATCGCCCAAAACGATGATGTTCAAAGGCCGGGGAGTAGGCAACGCCACCGACCTGGTGGAAGTAAAAGGAAAGTACTACCTGCTGGGCAGCGGTAACGTTCAGAAACTGAACGTGGGGCAGAAAAAGTTCGACGCCATTGAAGTAAAGCACACCTTCCGCCGGGCCCTCGGCCCGGAGTTCGAACAGATGTTCTACGAGACCTGGGCAAATATGGAAGAGAACTTTTACGATGAAAACTTCCACGGAGTAGACTGGCAGGGTATGCGGGATCGTTACGCCGCCTTCCTGCCATACATCACCAATCGTGCCGACTTGCGGCGACTGACCAACGACCTCCTCGGCGAACTCAACACTTCTCACTTCGGCTTCTCCTCGCGGGGAAAGGAGGAAAGTACAAAGCAGGGCGCAAGGAGCCTCGCGCTCGGTTTAGCGTACGACCAGAACGACCCATACCGCATCGCTTCGATTATCACAGACGGGCCTGCGGACCGTAATGACGTAGACCTGATGGCCGGAGACCGGATAACTGCAATCGACGGAATCCCCGTGGAGCAAACCGTAAACAGAGAGTCGTACCTGAGCCGGCCGAGCATCGACGGTTCCGTCTCCCTGACGGTAGAGCGAAACGGACAGGTCGTAAGTACCAGTTTACACCCGACGAGCTATACGAGCGAACGGACCAACCGCTACGATGAATGGGTGGATACGAATCAGCGTACAGTAGATGAAAAGACGGACAAGAAGATTGCCTACGTACACATGAAAAATATGACCGGCGGTCAGCTGGATGCTTTCATGAGTGAAA
Organism: Neolewinella aurantiaca; assembly: GCF_008014675.1. Taxonomy (GTDB): domain Bacteria; phylum Bacteroidota; class Bacteroidia; order Chitinophagales; family Saprospiraceae; genus Neolewinella; species Neolewinella aurantiaca. Next base: position 217,368 of record NZ_VOXD01000002.1, read on the forward strand.
TGGTATCTGAGGGGCACCAACGGCAGGGCCTGATCCTGGATTTACGGTACAATACGGGCGGCAACGTTCACGATGCTGTCCTGAACTTCCTGAGTCAGCGGCCTTACCTGAAGTGGCAGTACCGCGCCGGACAGCGGGCCAACCAACCTAACTTTGCACCTGCTGGCCAGCCCATCATTCTGATGATTAACGAGCAGAGTCTTTCGGATGCCGAGATGACTGCTGCCGGGTTCAAGGAACTCGGTTTGGGAACTATCGTTGGAACTCCGACTTACCGCTGGATCATTTTTACCTCCGGTAAGGGACTGGTGGATGGCTCTTTCTACCGCCTCCCGAGCTGGGGAACTTATACCCTGGACGGCAAAAATCTGGAGAAAACCGGGGTGGAACCCGATGTCCGGATCGATAATACCGCCGCCGACCGGGCCACGGGCAAAGATCCACAGCTGATGAAAGCCATCGAACTGGCCCTGAAAGGGCTGGACCGTTAATGCCCGCTACCGATTAAACAGCGTTCGCAGATTCAGGCATCCGGTAGTTTGTACCGGGGAAGTATGCCTGAATCTGTGTTTGCGTTAAAACAACCTGCGATGATTGAAATAAAAACAGCCCTCTCTTCGGTCCGGGAAGATCTGGAGGTCTACGCCGGAGTTTACCATAACGTCTTCCTCGTAAAGAAATCCGCTGTCGGGGAACTACTGAAGCGGGAGAAAAACGCGACCCGGATAATTTTTAGCATCAACGGAAAGGGGAGAATACACCGGGCACTATCGCCTTCGGGAGACGGGGAATACTTCATTCTCATTAATCAGGATATCGTTAAGCAGTACCAACTTGAGCCGGGAGAGGAGGTGAGCCTGCAAATCCTGCCCGACGACAGCGAGTACGGAATGCCATTACCCGAAGAACTCGCCGAGCTCTGGTCGGTGGATGAAGCGGCTTATACCGTATTTCATAAGTTGACACCCGGTAAACAGCGTGGGCTCATCTATCAGGTCAGTAAGCCGAAAGGCGCCGCTACCCGGATTAAAAAAGCCGTCCAGATATGTGAGTACCTTAAGAGCGTAAACGGGAAGCTCGATCAAAAAGAGCTGAACGCATACATGAAGGCGGATAACGAAAACTGGTAACTGTTCGTCTGCTTTTAGGCTGACGGAGCACGGCTGAAACACGAAGATCAGCAGTTTAAAGACTGCCGAACGTTGTTAACTTGCGGCCATGTCCGAATCCCCAGATTTCTACACCATTCCCGCCCGCGCCTCCGAGGGTGAATTCCGAGACCGTGGAAGCAAATTCGTTGCTGCTTTGCGCCATGTCCGCAACGAAGAAGAAGCCCTGGCGGTAGTGGAAGAACAAGCAAAATTGCACTTCAAGTGCAATCACCATTGCTACGCTTACCGGCTGGGGCCCGGCCAGGATCGTTGGCGCGCCAACGACGACGGAGAACCCTCGGGGACCGCGGGCAAACCAATCATGGGGCAGATCGATAAAGCAGGCTGGAGCGACGTTGTGATAGTAGTAAGCCGGTATTGGGGCGGTACCAAGCTGGGTGCTTCAGGATTGATCAATGCCTACCGCGAAGCAGCCCGCCTTGCCATCGAAGCCGGCGAGAGTACCCTGCAGCCACTCACAACCGAGGTCGTCCTCCGGTTCGGTTACGAGCTGATGAGCCCGGTGATGTCCGCTCTGTCTTCGCTTGAACTGGAAATGGCAGAGCAGGACTTCGGTGCATCGGCGGTCGTTAAACTCGACTTGCCCCGCAGCACTGTTCCGTCTACGGTCCGCGCGCTCAAGGCTTCCATCGGAGGAGTGTACCTTGAAGAGGTGGACGAAGAGTATGAAGTGGAGGGTCTCGAACTCGAAGTGGTGGCCTGAGGGGAAGTCAGAAGAGAGATTTGATGCAGGGCCCGAAGGAAGAGAGCCGCAGCCTCAGGCTGCGTTGTCAGGTTCAATGGCTGCAGCCGGATAGGCAATGCTCTTTTTAGTTTTGGCTTTTGGCACCATGAGGCCTTTTGTGATAATTGTTCCAGGGCCAATCAATTGGCCCACCCGTACTGTCTCCTGGCCAGCGGATCAGACATTGCCCTAAAAACCAATGCATTGCACCTGCCTGCGGGCATATGCTGAAATTGAACACGTAGAAATCCCTCACAAGACCTATATTGAAGCAAAAATATCCCGAAGGGAGCGTCGTTAAGGCGTTCAGTTCTCTCGTGTAAACCAATTTACTTAACCAATAAATCCCTAGCATATGCTCGTGTCTATCCACCCCGATAATCCCCAACCCAAACTGATCCAGCAAATGGTGGACATCCTTGAAGAAGGAGGCGTCATCATTTACCCTACAGACACAGTTTACGGCATCGGTTGCGACATCACCAACAAAAAAGCCGTAGAACGGGTGGCCCGGATCAGAGGCCTCGATCCCGCCAAGGCGATGTTCAGCTTCATCTGCCAGGACATCAGCCAGGTGACGGATTACTCCAAGACAATCAACAACGACGTTTTCCGGGTGATGAAACACAACCTCCCCGGTCCGTTTACTTTCATCCTGAACAGCAACAACAAAACACCGAAAATCCTGAAAAACCGTAAGGAAACCATCGGGGTCCGTATCATCGACAACAACATCGTGGACGCCCTGGTACGCGGGCTCGGGCGACCAATCCTCACCGCCTCAGTGAAGGCAGAAGACGAAGTGGCGGAGTACTACACCGACCCTCACGAAATTTACGATAAACTGGGCAAGCAGGTTGATGCTGTCATCGACGGCGGGCCTGGCGGAAACGTTGCCAGTACGGTCATTGTGTGTACAGGCGACGAGGCGGAACTATACCGCGAAGGCGCCGGAGTCCTTAAATAGGCTGTATCCAGCAAATAAATCACCATCAGACCGTTAGCGCTATCCTTGTGCTAACGGTCTGATGGTATAACACGATAGCAGTAAGCGTCGGAGAAACAACTATACCATGATCGATAAGGCCCTTCTCGCCCAAAAACTGACCGAGCAAATCACCCTGACCGAAACCAAAATTGCGGGCTTCGAGGAAATGTCTGCCCCCGTTACGCCCGACGATGCGATCGGGCGCGTCTCCCGCATGGATGCGATCAACAATAAAGCAGTACAGGAAGCTGCGCTGGCCAAAGCCCGCGAAAAGCTGACCAAGTTGAAAGTAATGCAGGCCAACCTCGATGATCCTAAACTGGGCTTATGCAAACGCTGCGGCCGGCCAATCCCGATGGGCCGGCTGGTTCTGATGCCCGAGAGTTCTTTGTGTGTCAGGTGTAGCCGTTGATTTTCCCCAAACCATTTCGTTTGAGCTAGAGTTTGTTGACTGAGCGACAGAGGATGTCCTCTTGGTGAGAACCCTTGCGGGCCTGCTCCCGTTTCGCTAATAAACTCCAAATCAGTATGAAAACCACCAAATTATTATCCTCTCACCGCATCGGAAATACCGAACTTAAAAACCGGGTCGTGATGGCCCCGCTCACCCGCAGTCGGGCGATAGACAATGTTCCGAACGATCTCATGGCTACTTACTACAGTCAACGCGCGGGTGCAGGGCTGATTATTACCGAAGGAACCTCTCCCAGTGCCAACGGTCTGGGTTACCCTCGCATTCCGGGATGTTATTCCGACGATCAGGTTGCCGGATGGCGCCAGGTAACCGATGCCGTACACGAAAAAGGCGGAAAGATTTTTTTACAGATTATGCATTGCGGCCGGGTGGCCCATCCCGACAATATCCCCGCCGGAGGAGAAATGATGGCACCCAGCGCTGTAGCGCTCCAGAATACGAAAATGTACGTGGACGGAAAGGGGGAGTTGGAAATTCCGCTGGCGAAGCCCATGACGATCAACGATATTACCGAAACCGTAGCTGAATACACCAACTGCGCAAAAATGGCCATCGAGGCTGGTTTCGATGGGGTAGAGCTACACGCCGCCAATGGTTATTTGCTCGAGCAGTTCATCAATCCTGGTAGTAACCAACGGACAGATCAGTTCGGCGGCAGCACCGGGAACCGGCTTCGCTTTGTCCGGAATGTAACCGAAGCAGTAGTGACGGCTATTGGTGCAGACCGGGTAGGCATGCGTATTTCGCCCTATGGCGTTTTTGGGGAGATGTCGGCTTACGAAGGAGTGGAAGCAGATTACACACAATTGGCAGAGATGCTCAACGAAATTGGCCTGGTTTACCTTCATTTGGTAGACCACAGCGCATTGGGGACGCCCGCAGTGCCCGATTCCATCAAACGTAAGTTACGCGAAACATTCAGGGGCACTTTTATCCTTTCCGGAGGCTACGATGCCGGACGGGCAGAAAAAGATCTTACCGAGGACCGTGGAGATCTGGTAGCTTTCGGCCGGCCCTTTATAGCGAACCCGGACCTGGTGGAACGCATGGAAAAAGATGCACCACTCAATCTGCCTGATCCATCCACTTTCTACACGCCCGGTGCGGAGGGCTACACCGATTATCCGTTTCTGGAAGCGTAACTCAGGCTGACCAACAATCTTCGGAGGAGTAGGAGGAAGCAGAAAACATGTAACTCTTCTGGCTCTGGATAAATAATGTTTAACTAACCATTCTTCTGGCGTTCAGCGCCTGGCTGCCATCTTACCAGCCGGGAGCTGAACGCTTTTTTGTAAATGACCACAGTGCCTTGTTCCAACGCCTGCAAAATGCGGCAGCGCTACCACTACATTCTGTCTCCCAGTCACTAGAGCCTGAAGTAGAGATGGCTGTCAACCTCATGCAGGTTGAAACAAGTTATGTCAACTACCCGCCGGCCGGGGATTTTTAACTGTCAACCTATTTTAGGACGAGTCATGACGATAGTGCCTTGCTCCAACGCCTGGAACGCCACCAATGCCTGCAAAATGCGGCAGCACTACCCACTACATTCTGTCCCCCAGTCACTAAAGCCTGAAGTAGAGATGGCTGTCAACCTCATGCAGGTTGAAACAAGTTATGTCAACTACCCGTCGGTCGGGGGGGGGGGGGAACTGTCAACCTATTTTAGGACGAGTCATGACCACAGTGCCTTGCTCCAGCGCCTGAAACGCCTCCAATGCCTACAAAATGCGGCAGCACTACCCACTACATTCTACCCACTACCCACTACCCACTACAAAAAGTCCTCCTCGTCCCCCAGTTCCATCCGTGCACCGGCCAGTTCGCTCATGGCGTGTCGTTCGCCGAGCCGTTTGGTTACGCTGATTCCTTCGGAGTAAACTTTCCAGGCTTCTGTTTGCTCTTCCAACCGCTCGAGGGTTTTACCGAGGTGGTAGTAAGTCCCGACGTATTCGGGCTGATCGGCAATAATGCCTTCGTAAATTTTCTTTGCACCTGCGTCATCGCCCTCTTTTTCGTGCTCCTTGGCAAGGGCAAATCGAAGAAAGGCATCGGTGGGGGAATCGGCCAGCATAGCCTGAATCTGTGCTTTACGCGACATTTATTGGTATTTTGATTCGTTGGTATCTTGGCAACAACATTTACCTGCTTATGGTCCAACGATTGATCGTTTTTTTACTTTTTCTGACGGCTTGCTCGGGCAATCGGCCAGATGTCCTGCTGGACAACAGCGTCGTGTCAGTAGTACGCCAGCCACTTCCCGATAATTTCGATGCCCGGGCGTTTCAGCAGTACAACCACAAGCCGGGCAGGGTAGTGCTGAACGGAGGAGCCGTTGCAATCATAGGCCATTTGGCGGGCACGCAGGTGCAATGGCTGCAATCCGAAGAGGCAGAGTTCCTTAACCAGAGCCTTGTTGTCGTTCCCAAGGTTGGGCGTACACCAGAAGACCCCGAAGTACTCTCCAACCTGCTGGAGGCACTCGACGCCAAACTAGTCGAAACCGGTGATACGAACCAGTACGTTTTCCTCCGCTCAGCCGGTCTGAAGGAGGATATTGTTCTTTCCACCAGCTTGCAGGAAACCGGAATGACCCAAAACGCAGCCCTCTACCAATTCGACACAGCCGGTGTTCATCTGATGAACAACACCGGTATACCGTTGCGAATGGATCAGGAGGTGATCGATTTTTACCTGCCGGCGCTGGTCGAATTTTATGGCGAAGGGATTGATTCCGTCGACTTCTGGCTAGAGGTCCGGCCATACGTTGGAGTGCGGTTAGTGAGGAATTAATAATGTTTAAACTCGCAACGTCGCCCCGCCACTTAAAACTAAATCTTTACAACTCATTATCTGTTAATGCAGGTACAGACATTATTGGGCGCAAACCAGATTGTCGCGATTGCTCCTCCCAAGCGTAGCGACGTGGGGAGGTTGGGGGAGCGATAATCTGGTTTGCGCCCCGCATTATTATGCCTGATAACTTTACAAAGCGCTAAATCAAGCAAGCCTTCCGGACATGACCTACGAACAAACACTGGACTATCTTTTTACCCAACTCCCCATGTACCAGCGAGCGGGAGCAACGGCGATGAAAAAAGACCTGACCAATATCCGGGCTCTTTTGGAATGGCTCGGCAATCCTCACGAACAGCTCAAGTGTGTCCATGTAGCGGGTACGAATGGCAAAGGAACCACCTGCCACTTACTCGCAGCTGCGCTGCAGGCCCACGGCCAGACCGTCGGAATGTACACCAGCCCGCACTACAAAGACTTCCGTGAACGGATCAAGATCAACGCCGAGTTCATCTCCGAAGAAGCCGTAACCGACTTCGTAGAGCGCCTCCGGGCATCGGACCTCAGCATCGAGCCGAGCTTTTTCGAGATCACCGTGGCAATGGCCTTCGATTATTTCGCGAAGCAGCAACCGGATTGGTGCATTATCGAAGTGGGGCTGGGCGGCCGGCTTGATAGCACCAACGTCATCACTCCGGTTCTTTCCGTGATCACCAACATCGGCTTCGATCACACCCAGTTCCTGGGGGAGACATTGCCCGAAATCGCGGGCGAGAAAGGTGGTATCATCAAACCCGGAGTCCCGGTGGTTATCGGCGAAACCCAGGATGAAACCACACCCGTATTCAAGGAACTCGCGCGGACCAACCGGAGCCAGATAATCTTTGCCGATCAGGCCTACGATGTTTACCTCGTAGGGATGCGCGGGATGGACAACCTCAAGTACTTCTCCATCGGGCTGCCCGGCGCCGAGGCCGGCCTGATTATTGGTACCGACCTCGACGGGCCTCACCTGAGCAAAAATATGCTCACGGCCTACGCCGCGTTGTTGCTTCTTCACGGTAATGGGTTTGAGGTAAGCGGAAAATCAGTACAGTTTGGCTGGAAACAGGTAGCCGAACTCACTTATTACGTCGGTCGCTGGCAAATACTTCAGCAGCGAACCCCCTTTTGTATTGCGGACAGTGCCCATAATACCGAGGGGCTGGTTCCGGTAATAAAGCGTCTGGTCGCACTGGAGAAGCCGCTGCATATTGTCCTCGGCGTTGTGAACGACAAAGACCTGACCAAGGCCCTGCCACTCTTTCCTCAGGACGCAACCTACTACTTCGTAAAGGCCGATATCCCGCGCGGGCTACCTGCAGAAAAACTGCGGGCTACAGCTGCCGAATACGGACTGAAGGGCAGTACTTATTCCTCCGTTGCCGAAGGCTACGGGCAAGCAAAGCTGAAGGCGCGTTCGGACAAAGATTCAGAGGGGGTGGTGTTTGTAGGTGGCAGCATCTTCACGGTAGCGGAAGTGCTGTGATGTTACATCCCACAAAATAAAAAGCGGAACCACCAGCTCTGCCGGTAGTTCCGCTTCCACGATAAGTTTCCGAAATGCGGTAACTAAATCGCTTATCGCATATCGATCAGTCTCGTCCCCATTTCAGCACAACAGCTCCCCAGGTGAATCCGGCGCCGAAGGCGGCGAGGACGACGTTGTCGCCCTTTTTGATCTTTCCTTCGTCCCGTGCTTCGCTGAGCGCGATCGGGATGGAAGCTGCAGTAGTGTTACCGTAGCGCATGATGTTGTTGTACACCTGGTCGTCTTTAAGCCCCATAGTGTTGGCCACGAACTGGTTGATGCGCAGGTTAGCCTGGTGAGGGATCAGCATGTCGAGATCACTGACCTCCATACCGGCTTTGGTGAGTGTTTCCATGATCACCTCGGGGAACTTCCGCACGGCCATCTTGAATACCGCTTGTCCTTCCATGTACGGGAAGATACGGTTGTTGTCGATCATGTTCTGGTTGAAGAAGTAACCGCCGTAACCCTCATCGTTGAGCTTCTCGGAGTAGTCTACGTCGAAACCTTCGATGGCGTATTTCTCCAGGAAATAACCGCCGTGGGCACCGGGGTACATGTAGCTCAGTTTCTCGGCGTAAGTACCGTCTGAGTGCATGCTGGTCGCCTGAACGGCTACCGATTCGTCCTCGGTTGCTTCAACGATCACAGCACCTGCGCCATCGCCAAAGATGACGGAAACGTTGCGGCCACGGGTGGTGAAATCCAGTCCGACGGAGTGAACCTCTGCACCAACAAGAAGTACTTTCTTCGCCATGCCGCATTTGATGTAAGCATCGGCGGTAGTAAGACCGTAAATGAAGCCCGAACACTGGGCACGGATGTCGAGTGCCGCAATTTCTGTCTTGGCGATACCAAGCTCACGCTGCAGCAGTACGCCTGCTCCCGGGAAGTAGTAATCGGGACTTAGCGTAGCGAAGATGATCAGGTCGATGTCTTCCTTGTTGATGCCAGCGTCGGCAATTGCCTTAAGGCTGGCCTCGAGAGCGAGGGTGGAAGTGGTCTCTTTCCCCTTAGTAATGTAACGACGTTCTTCGATTCCGGTCCGCTCACGGATCCATTCATCGCTTGTTTCCATTACCTTGGTCAGGTCTTGGTTGGTCACCACGTTTTTAGGTACGTAATGGCCAATTCCCGTAATTGTACTGTATGGCATAATCTGGCTTTAAACAGTTAAGTGGCCGCTAAGGTAGGACTTTTGAATAGGGTGACAAGAGTTTATCTTAAATGAGGGCGAATTTTCGCTGTTTATATCTCGCATTTTGGGAGCTGTACACTCTTTTTCGGGCGCGACCGCAGGTGCAAAGCTCGTTTTGGTGGCAGGGCAGGGGACGGGGCGGTGGCCTGCCGGATGACGGCTGGAATGTCCCCATATCAACACCTTATTTTTACAGTTGTACAGTATTCCGGCACAACTAATATTCTATTTCCTACCTTCGCCTTCGTGAAATTTGGAACAAAACCGCTGGATATGGTCATCATTGGGCGCTCGATCCTTTCTTCCGTTGGCAACCCAACGGCGGAACTGTATCGTGGGCTGATCAATGAGTTGGCCCAGCGCGGCCACCGTACCACTTTTCTGGAGTTTCATGAACCCGGCAAGAAGTATGTCCGGGATATGCTGAAATCACCCTACTGCGAAGTATGGACTTACGCATCCACCGATCAGCTCGTTGCCGAATACGGCTATGCGATTCAGAGCGCTGATGTAGTGCTGATGGGAAGCATGGTGAACGATACCAACAGGATTGCCGAATGGATCGCCGAGGAAGCCCGCGGCGTTACCGTCTACTACGATACCAACCTGAGCGCCACCATCGATCACCTGCAGTGCCGGCAGGATAATTCTGCCTTCTGCCTCTCAGCCGATAATCTCCGGCATTTTAACCTCTTCCTGTCTACCACCGGTGGGCCGTTTCTGGAGAACCTGGCCAAAACGTACGAAATCAGCAACGCGCGCGCCCTTTACGAAAGCGTTGATCCGTACAGCTTCTACCGTACGGATACCGACAAGCACTACGATTTGGGCTTTATCGGTAATTTTAAAAACGACCGCGAAGAGTTACTCAACTCGATGCTATTGGGGCCCGCCCGCTATACGCCTAACCGCAAGTTTTCTCTGGCCGGCAGCGGATACAACAGGGTCGACTGGCCACGAAACCTCACTTACCTGGAGTACCTGCCCGAGACGAACCTCGTAGATTTTTATAACCGTCAGCATTGCTCTCTTGTACTTAGTCGAGCGGACCGCAAGCGGATGGGCTATACTCCTACGCGTCGCTTGCTTGCCGCAGCAGCCTGCGGCGTTCCGGTCCTGACCGACAACTGGGATGGCATTGACTTTTTCTTCGAGCCGCACCGCGAGGTGTTCTGCGTCAACGATGAGCAGGATGTTTTAGCTGTACTTTACGGTAAAGAGGAGGGCCTGCGCCAAAAGATTGGCCACGACGCCCGTAAACGTATTCTGGAGCAGCATACCACCGGACATCGGGCAGAACAGTTGCTAAGTTACCTCGCGGAAATCACCGATTAAAAACAGAGGAAAAGATACCGCTGATATCAGCGGTCAGCAGAGAGGGCCGGAAGCATTAGTCTTCCTCGGCCGCCAATACTCCATTGATTCCCAGACGCATCGCCATATCCATTACTGTTACAACGCCTTCAACGGGGGCTTCCTTATCGGGAGATATGAACATGGAGTAATTCCCTCCGGCTTTACCGGATAGGGTACTTTCAAGTTCTGTTACGGAAATCCGCTTCCGGTTGAAGAAGAAATTCCCGTTTTGGTCGATGCGGACGTCATCCAGCTTTTGGTTGGAGGAGGTTGTCGGGGAGTCAGAACGCCCGGGCAACTTCAGGTTCAGGGCATTAGGGGATACTACCGACGAAGTCAGCATAAAGAAAATGAGCAACAGAAAGATAATGTCCGTCAGCGAGGACATATTGAATTCTGCGGTTACTTTGGAGCGTTTCTTCAGAGCCATTGGTAGTTGGTATTATAGTGGGTAGTGGGTAGCGCTACCGCAGTTTGTTGGCGTTGGGATATTCTTTACAGGGTTTAGCGTGGCGGTTGTATTAGCTGAGGTTCATCCTCTGGCTGCCTGCAACGTGCGGTAACACTATCCACTACTTACTCCCCATTATCCCCTCGGTTGGGTTGCAATAATCGCCCGTGCTTTTTGGCTGGCCGCCAGCTTCATCAAAGGGCTGATGCGGCTGAAGGGCACGCCCGTTTCGGCAACAATGGTTACGGTTGCATCTTCTACGTTGCCCGCCTGGCCAAGCGCATCTGTTACGGCCTGATTGATGGCGGAACCTCGTACCTCGACGTTATTTACCGAAGTAGTGCCGTCTTTTTCCAGCTGAACTACAATGTTTGTGGGCGCAACGGTCTGGCTGTCCGAAATAGGCAGGTCAAAAGGTTTGATCTGCACGATGTTGGACGTCAGCATAAAGAAAATGAGCAACAGAAAGATGATGTCCGTCAGAGAGGACATGTTGAATTCTGCGGTTACTTTAGAGCGTTTCTTCAGAGCCATAATGTAGTAGGTAGTAGGTAGTGGACAGTGCTACCGCATTTTGGAGTTGTGGGAGAGTGGTGGATACTGGAGTATTGAGAGAAGAATTCAGAGAGGTAAGTTGTAGTGCAGAAGCTACGCTGTAGCGTGCACTTCGGGAAATACCTTCTGTATCTACTTACCATCCACTATCCCGGTTCCTGCAGCAGGTCCATGAACTCAGTAGTCGTCCGTTCGATCTTGTAAACAACGCGGTCTACGGAGGCAACAAGCAGGTTGTAACCAACGAAGGCCAGGATACCGATAAAGAGACCTGCAGCCGTTGTCAGGAGGGCAGAGTAGATGCCACCAGCGAGAACGTCGGGAGTGATGTTATCGGCAGTAGACATTTCGTAGAAGGCGGAGATCATACCCGTTACGGTACCAAAGAAGCCAATCATGGGCGCCGCACCAGCGATACTGGCCAGCGTGCTGAGGCCTTTTTCGAGGCGGAAGATTTCCAGGTTGCCGACGTTCTCAACGGCAGCGTCGATGTCGCGCAGCGGGCGACCGATGCGTTGGAGGCCTTTATCGACCATGCGGGCAACGGGGCTGTCGGTTGTGGTGCAGAGGGCGCGGGCGTTGGCCATATTGCCGGAGGAGATTTCCATGCGGATGCGGTCCATGAAGCCCTGATCTTCCCGGCCGGCGGCTTTGATGGTGGTGTAGCGCTCTACAAAAATATAGAGGCCGACAATGAAGAGAACCAGCAAAATCAAAACAATAGCAATGGACAGGTAGCCGGAATCCATCAATACACTCAGGAGATTGTCGCTCTCAACAACGGGTTCCGTTTGGTCCATCTCTAGTTCGGGAGTCTGGAAGAGGAAGAAATTCAAAAAGGTCAGTAACATTTGGGCGTATTTAGCGATTGCAAAACGCGACAACCCCGCTTTTCGTATGTGCGAAGGCGAAGAGGCGTGTAATCAGGTGGGCTAAGGTAGGGATTGAGGTGGTTTTACGCTCCGGTTTTTACCGGAGGCCCGGGATTTTTTCCGGAGGGCAAACAATCATGAACCCAATTTGCGGGTGCTTTATGGCTGATTATGCCTCTGGTGCCTCCCCGGTCAGGTTTTTATATCCGGTACGAGCTGGCACCTGAACGGGTGGATAATCAGATATTGCAGACCGTTTCCTAAACGGAACAGACCACTAAACGGATTAACGTTGCTTCTTCGTGGCAACTAAGGGGAGATGCCGTAAATTTACAATTACAGCTCATGATAAAAACCAGGGGGACGAAGGGCAGCTATAGTGAGCTGTTTCTCTGTCCCTACAGAACAACACGATGAAGCACATTTTTTTTCTCCTTCTGTTGCTTTGCGGCGGTTCAACCTTTGCTCAGCCTGAAAGTAAAGTTGCCAACGCCCGTAAGGCGCTGGTGGCCGCAAACGCTGTATGGCAAAGCGAAACGCCACGCTATGCTTCTTTGCGTTTCGAAAATCCGCTCGCCCTGCCCGCCGCAGACCGGGCTGCGGCTGCCGACCTTTTTCTGGATACCTACGGCCCTGCGTTCAACCTGACCGATACGCTACAGCCCCGGCTGTTGCGGGAAACGAAAGGGGTAGACGGGCGGTTTTACCGCCGCTATCAGGTGGTCCGCAACGAGGTGCCCGTGCTCGGCGCCGAGTTCACCGTCGAGTTGTCGGCCGGAGGAGCTATCCGTGGCTTCAGCGGGACTTTGCCCTCATCAACCTTCCTTGCACCTGCGGCTGCGCCAATTGGTCATTCCACCCCGGTCAATTTCTCTGATTTCGCCCGGGCAACGCTCCTTGCCGAACACCCACAGGCAATGCAGTGGACCGTGCACGAAGAGAACGCCGCGTGGACCCGCCAAAACCCCTGGAAGAACCAACCAAGAGATGCGTTTCGCCTGACCCGGGCCTTCCGTGTGAGCGAGCCAGCCGGAAGCCACGAAGAAATGGTTTATCTCGATGCCGGATCGGGCCGTTTGGTTTTTCGCCATACCCTGACCTGCAGCCTGAACCGCAGCTTGTTTCACCGCAATACCGCAAGCTATAATATCGTCTGGCAGGAAGGCGATCCTTTCCCCGGCAGCCTGAATGACGAGGATCAGGAAATGTTGTTGGCTACCGCTGAAACCTACAACCTCTTTGCCCGGACTTTCTCCCGGAACAGCTACGATGACGAAAACGGAAAGATGCAGGGGGTAACCAACGCACTTCTTTTCAACTGCCCCAACGCCAGTGCGGGCGGTGACGTTGTACGGCATTGTACGGGAGTCGTTGCCGACGACGTGGTCGCCCACGAATGGAGCCACAACTATACCAACTCGATGAACGGCCTGCTCTACGCCTACGAAAGCGGAGCTATCAACGAGGCCATCGCCGACATATTCGGGGAATGTGTAGACCTGCTGAACGGCCGTGACAACGACGCAGGAACCCACCTGGCCCGCACCGGATGCAACGATGGCAGCTCCCGCTGGTTGATCGGCGAAGACATAACCGCCGTAGATACAGCCCTTAGGGATCTCTGGCTCCCGGAGTGCAAAAATGATCCGTCCGACAAAGAAAGTGACAATTATTCCTGCGAGGGAGCAACGGAGGATTATGGAGGTGTGCATACCAACTCAGGGCTGGTAAACCGGGCCTTCACGCTCCTGACCGACGGCGGAATCCTCAACGGCGATACGATCCGGGCCATAGGCATGACCCGGGCGCTTCACCTCTTCCAGCACGCCAACGCCAACTACGTTACCCGCGTTACGGATTTTTTCGCTTTCGGTGATATGCTGATCCGTTCGGCCGAAGACCTCATCGACGTCCCGCTGCCCGAACTTACCCTGTTGGACTTGCCGGCAATGACCTCTCCTGATGTCTTTACCAGAGACGAGGTAAGGGAGGTGATCAAAGCCGTACGGGCCACCCAACTGCAGGAAGAAAGACCGTGCATAGAACTCCCGACCCTCCTGCAGAACCCGCCGGAGCCTTGTGCGATAGCCATAGGCGGATATTTCAGTGCTGTATTTCACGAAGGGTGGGAGAGAGGCCTGGCAGCCTGGGATACCACCGAACGACCCACCAACGCCGCCACCTGGGACCCCAAACCCTGGCGAACAACGGTAAGCCTGCCGGATGGCCGGCCGGGAGCCGGAGCATTCGCTCCGAACCCGCGCGCAGGAAATTGCCGGGACGACTTTGACAACGGCCGCGCTGACCTTACCAGTCCGGTCATCAGCCTGCCGGTGGAAGAAACAGAGTTCGTTCTCACCTTCGATCATTACTACGCGATCCAGAAAGACTACGACGGCGGGTTCCTTTTTATGTCCCGGAACGGGGGAGGATTCCTCCTGATCCAAAATCAGCACTTCCTGTACAATGGCTACGACGGGCAGCTGCAGAGCATAATCAATAACGATAATCCGCTGGCCGGCCGCCGTGCGTTCAACGGAGCCGACCTGAACAGCACCTCGGGCACCTGGGGGCAAAGTATTGTAGACCTCACCGCCGCAGGAGCCGAACCGGGCGACGACATCCGCTTACGCTGGACGATGAGCCACGATGGTTGCGACGGCTGGTTGGGCTGGTTCCTCGATGACGTGCACGTGGGCTTCTGTGGGCTTACGGCCTTGCCGGTAGACTTACTGCACTTCACCGCCCGGGGCGGTAAGGACCGCGTTGACCTCTCCTGGGCAACAACAGAAGAGCAGAACAATGCCGGCTTTTATGTAGAGCGACGCGCTGAGGGCGAAACGGGCTTCCGGGAGCTTGGCTTCGTTGCTCAGGGGCAGGAGTACACCTTTGCGGATCAGGAAGTTTTACCGGGCAAAACCTACGTCTATCGTTTGCGGCAAACAGACACTGACGGTTCCTACACCTGTTCCCGGCTGGTTTCGGCGCGGACGCAGGATGCAGAGAAGGGTTTATCGGCCTGGCCTAATCCCGTACGCAACGTTCTCTACGTCCGCGCCGGGACAACCGCTGAAACGGCCAGCCTCTATGATGTGAAGGGCCGGGTGGTCCGAAAAATCGCGTTGAACAACGGTTTTGCTGAGGTGGATGTAATCACACTTAAGCAGGGCGTTTACTTCCTCCGGGTAGGTGATTTGGTGGATAAAATAATCCGCTAAGCTAGTCGTATGGCGCTCGTGCCGGGGCCTGCAGCAGAAATCTGATGCTACGCCCCGGCATAAATGGCCGGTGACCGGCAGGAAAAGCGAAGACCCGACACAACCTAAAATTATCCGGTTCGTTAGTATCCTGGGCTGTCGTACCTTCGGCCTCCCCTAAAAGCGCTTATGGATACTTTAATTACCATCGGACAACTGGTCCTCAGTTTGTCTATTCTGATTGTCTTACACGAGTTTGGCCACTTTCTGCCAGCCCGCCTGTTCGGAACCCGGGTAGAGAAATTCTACCTTTTCTTCGACCCTTACTTCAGCCTGTTCAAAAAACAGATAGGGGAAACGGAGTACGGAATTGGCTGGTTGCCGCTCGGCGGCTACGTGAAGATCAGTGGTATGATCGATGAAAGCTTCGATACCGAGCAAATGGAATCGGAGCCGCAGGAATGGGAGTTTCGCTCCAAGCCGGCGTGGCAACGCCTCATCATCATGCTGGGCGGTGTAACGGTCAACTTCATCCTGGGTTTCCTGATCTACGCCATGGTCCTCTTCGCCTACGGCGAAGAATACCTGCCGGCTAAGAACGCCACCGCAGGGATTGCGGTAGACAGCCTTGGCCAGGAAATGGGCTTCCTCTCGGGAGACATGATCCTCAAGATCGGAGAGGAGGATTTTGAACGCTTCAACGATCGGGCAGTCCTTCGCGCCGTAGCCATCAACAATGTTCGTGACATTACGATAGAGCGTGGCGGAGCCACGCAGAAACTCGAAATCGAGAACAAATGGGCCGACATCCTGACCCGTCACGAAAACAAGACCGAACGCCTGTTTACACCCCGGATTCCTTTCGTGGTAGGAGCAGTACTGGAAGGTGGCCCAGGTGATAAGGCTGGCCTCAAAATCGAAGACCGCATTGTCAGTGTAGATGGCACACCTACGCCTTACTTTGATCAGTTTACGGACATCGTAAAGGGTAAAAAGAACCAAACCTTCACCATCGGGGTGAAGAGTAAAGACAGCGAAACCATCCGGGAGGTAAAAGTTACCACCAACGAGAATGGCCTGATCAGGACCAACCCCGCACCACCAGCTTACAGCTACGATACTGAACGGACCGAATACGGCTTCCTGGAATCTTTCCCCGCTGGTTACAACCAGGGCGTCCGCTTCCTGGGTGATCAGTTCAGCGCCTTCGGGCAGATGTTCAAAGGCAATATCAAGGTTACGGAGAGTCTCGGCGGCTTCGCCAGTATCGGTTCTATGTTCGGTAAAACCTGGGTGTGGGAACGGTTCTGGTACATGACCGCATCGTTATCGCTGATCCTTGCCTTTATGAACCTCCTGCCTATCCCGGCACTCGACGGTGGACACGTGATGTTCCTGCTCTACGAAGTGGTGACCGGCCGCAAGCCGAGTGACAAGTTCATGGAATACGCCACCATGGTAGGCTTCGTCATCGTTCTCGGTTTGGTGGTGCTCGCCAACGGGCTCGATATCTGGCGTGGCATCCAAAGCTGGTTTGGCTAGAAAGTTGATTGGTAAAGACCACCTCCTGACGAATCATTAATATCTGAATATACCATTCCTGACATGCCTCCCCCTCTGCCGGGCAGGGCTAACGCACAGGATTCGATTTTAAGCTTTTAGCTCGAAATGATAGTCACCGCTAACAGCTTGCAACCCAAAACGCGTAGCGTTTTCACGAGCCCCTCCCCCGCGGGGCGGGGTTGGGGTTTAACACGACTTAAAAATCCTATGCGTTAGCCCTGCTTCTACCGGGGGAGGGGGGATGGGAGAGAGAAAAACGACAACCATGACCAACTACTTCGATTTCTTCAACCTCCCCGTTTCACCCCGGATAGATCAGAAAGCACTGAAACGGCAGTTCTACGCGAACAGCAAACGGTTTCACCCCGATTTCCACACCCTGGCCGAAGAGGACGCAAGAGAAGAAGCCCTCGAGCAGTCTACTATCAACAACCAGGGCTATAAAATTCTGGCCGATGACGATCGTCGGCTGAAGCACCTCCTCGACCTGAAGGGCGTGCTCGGCGAAGAAGGAAGCAACAAAATGCCTCAGGCATTTCTGATGGAGATGATGGACATCAACGAAGCCCTGATGGAGCTTCAGTTCGAAGACGATCCGACAGCCCGCGCTAAAGTTGATGAAATGATCGCAAGTCTCGAAGCCGATTTTGACAGTGAGGTGGCCGAAGTCCTGAACCACTACGACGACGCTACCGTTTCCACAACCGAACTCGAAAAGCTCAAGGATTACTACCTCAAAAAGCGTTACCTGCGCCGGTTGAAACAACAATCACCGGAAGTGTAACCTACGGGAAGCAAAATCCTGCCGCTCCGACTCCAAAGATCAAACTGACCAACGCTTACTAAGAATGCTAATCCTCCTTTCCCCCGCCAAGACTCTTGATATGACGCCGGTAGCTACTCCTGCTACCCAGCCCCGCCTGTTGAAGGACACCGAGCAATTGGCCAAAGTATTGAGAAAGCAGTCGCGGGCAGATCTGCAAGACCTGATGCACATAAGCGAAAAACTCGCAGACCTCAACTACCAGCGTAATCAGGAATTCAGCCTGCCGTTTACCGACAGCAACGCCAAGCCCGCAGGGCTTGCTTTCCGGGGCGACGTCTACCAGGGGCTGGAAATGGAAAGCCTTTCCGAAGCAGAGGCAGCGTTCGCTAACGAGCAAATCCGGATACTTTCCGGTCTTTACGGGATACTCCGCCCCAATGACCTCATGCAGGCC
Organism: Neolewinella aurantiaca; assembly: GCF_008014675.1. Lineage (GTDB taxonomy): Bacteria > Bacteroidota > Bacteroidia > Chitinophagales > Saprospiraceae > Neolewinella > Neolewinella aurantiaca. Next base: position 235,505 of record NZ_VOXD01000002.1, read on the forward strand.
TACCGCCTCGAGATGGGCACCAAACTAAAAACCCGCCGCGGCGGAAACCTCTACGAATTCTGGGGAGATCGAATTACGAAGGTCCTCAACGAGGACATCACCGAAGGCAACCACGACCTTGTGCTCAACCTTGCGAGCCAGGAGTATTTCAAGAGTGTCAATACAAAAAAACTCGGCACCCGCCTGCTGACCGCTCATTTCAAAGAAGCTCACAACGGTAAGTTCCGGGTTGTTGCTTTTAACGCTAAGCGCGCCCGTGGCCGCATGGCCAACCTGATCACCCGGGAAGGAATAACCTCCGCAGAACCCCTCAAGGAACTGGTCGTCAACGACTACGTCTTTAATCCCGAACTGAGTACGGAGAACGATTGGGTGTACAGCAAGTAAGTGGTGTCAATCAGCAAAGCGATCCCGTGTGCGGCAGCCACTACCCGCTACATTCTACGCTCTACCCACTAGCTTTCTCCAACGTGCGGCAGCCACTACCCGCTACATTCTACCCACTACCGTCTAGTCTCCTCCAACGTGCGGCAGCCACTACCCGCTACATTCTACCCACTACCGTCTAGCCTTCTCCAACGTGCGGCAGCCACTACCCGCTACATTCTACCCACTACCGTCTAGTCTCCTCCAACGTGCGGCAGCCACTACCTGCTACATTCTACCCACTACCTACTAGCCTTCTTCAACGTGCGGCAGCCACTACCCGCTACATTCTACCCACTACCGTCTAGTCTCCTCCAACGTGCGGCAGCCACTACCCGCTACATTCTACGCTCTACCCACTAGCCTCTACGCACTCTTCTTCTTGACCTTCAGCCGAACAGATCCTGGCACACACGGGCCGAACTTACTGTTGCCCCACCACGGGCCGTGCAGCGTCATTCCTTCGGCGGTATAGCCAACGCGGAGTTCGTACATCTTCATGCACCACGACAGGTCTTCGGGCTTCTGAGACCGCAGAATTTCCGTTTCCGTGAGCTTCCATGACCCGTTGGGGAGTTCAAAGCCGCTTAGTTTCATTTCCGCCCATATTTCTCCTAACTGCACGTGGGCCGTGCCGTGCAGAAAAATGCCGTTCTGCCAGAGTTGCATCGTAAACTCAAAGCGGTCTGCGATGCCACCTTCATTTTGGAGCAACTCTCCCGTCCAGATACCCGTCAGACTCATTTGGGGGCGCGAGCGCAGGTGCGAGGGAAGTTCTTTAGAAGGCAAAGGCTGCTGACCAAAAACAGGAAGGCAGTAAAAGAGGATCAGTAAAAACAGGGCTGTAAGACGCATAGAGCGAAGATAATTCTAAAATTATCAGTTTTTTTTCTTCAACAGGCCACGCTCCTGATTTTAACGGTGTCTTATGAGTGAATACCGAGTTGATTTTTTAGAGCGAAATTGTACAAACGCCCGGCCCGCATTGCGGACCGGGCGTTTTTTTGTCCCTGAAAAAGAAGCTCCCCGTCGGCGTTTGCCGACGAGGAGCCTGAAATTTACCCGCCGCGCCGTAGCGGGCGGGGTTCATGGGATTAATTCTTAGAATCCTCCACGGCCGTTGTTGGCACCGGCAGGAGCAGGATCATCGGAAGCACCAGCGTCAGCAGAAAGGAATTCTACCCGACGGTTGACGTACGACTTGTCCAGAGGAACAATAGCGTTGTCTTCGCCGCGGTACTGCAAAACAAGGTTGCTACGGCTGATGCCGTGCTGGTTCACGAGGTGATCAACTACAGCCTTAGCGCGGCGGTAAGAGAGTACTTCGTTGTTAGAAGAGTTTCCGGTACGGTCGGTGTAGCCACGGATAACCATACGCATGCCAGGGTTACCTTCAAGTACGCGGGCAACGCTGGAGAGCGTACCGTAATCGGAGTACTTAACGGTTGACTGACCGAGTGGGAAGTAGATCATAGGAAGGAAGATCTCGCCACGCTCGGTACGAACGGTGGTAGTGCCTGCCTGGTCACCTGCTTTCATGCGGGCGATGGAAGCATCGATCATTTCCTGTACGCGGTCTTCAGTAATCGGCTTGTCGTTGCGGTTCATCACTACGCCGTTTGCGTCGACTTGCTCGCCGGCACGGGGAGGGAAGAAAGGCTCGAGATCTTTGTAGTCAGGAACGCCATCTTTGTCGCTGTCCAGTACGCGGCCTTTTGTATCAACAGGAACTCCAGCAGGAGTATTGGCTTCCTGGTCAATTGCGTCTACAACACCGTCACCGTCAGAGTCTTTGGTGGCGTCGTCAACTTTGCTGCTCATGCGGTCCAGTTCGTCACGAACGGGCGTAAAGGCGTTGGTCCAGTACAGTGGCTCGCTCTTGGTCGCAGAATTACCGATGTTGAAGTTGAGGCTCAACGCTCCGATGTTTTGGATGTCACGGAAGTTACCCGCTTCGTCGTAGCCATCGAGAGCATCAGCACGCTTGCCGAAAGGAACGAAGGTCTGGAATTCAGCACCAATGTTGAATCTTGGGCTCACACGGAAGGTAATACCTGCACCTGCAGAAGCATGGAGGGTAAGGGCATCATCAAGTTCCAGATTACGGGTGCCGAAGGGGCGGTCGTTGGCCTGGCGCTCACCTGATACCTTATGACCACCTGCACCAAGTAAAGCGTACAGGTTGATCTTGCGGGTTTCGCCGCTAAAACGGAAGTTGTTGAGGGTAACAACCACCGAGCCGGTAGCACTGAGCCAGGTGTTCTCGAACTGACGGGTCATGTTGTCATTTATGCCCTCGTTAGAAGCGTAGAGCCCGTCGAGGCGCAGAGAGAACAGGTGGTCGAGTGCTTTACGAAAATGGATACCTACACCGAAGCCTGCTTCAGGGTTTACATCGCCAGCAATAAATGCGTAAGCAGGGCGGATACCAAACTCAAGCATGGAACCTTTCGAAGCAGAAGTACTGGACGGGGTTTGATCGTCCATCATCTCTTCGTCCATCTTCATATCTTTCTTGGAAAGATCTTCAATGGTCATGTCTGTTGTTTCAACAGCTTCAGTATCGTTGGTAGCCGGAACGGGAGTACCCTGGGAAAAGAGGCCGCCGGAAAAGGCCATCATGAGGCCGAGTAGGGAAAGTTTCAATACTTTCATAAGGTCAGTTATGTAGATTAGTTCTTGGAATGGGATTAAAAGCTGGGTGAATCCAGATCACGTACGACAAAGCTAACTGATCCGGATTGAACCGTGAACGGTAGGGTTTTGCGAAGGAACGGTATATTTTTGAGTGAGAATGTACATTTTTCGCACTTCAAAGGTAGTAGTTGTTTTTGAAACGCTAGCACTTTTTAATCAAACGGATATAATTTTTTTTCGTATTAGTAAAAAATTACATCCGTTTTCCCGTCAGAAAAGTGGCCTTTTCCCGCTCCTTAACTACCTTCGGCCTTATGTATGAGCCTTGGTTAAAAGCCGCCGATAAACCTTCTCCAGCCCTGCCTTCGTATAGCTTTGGCAAGCACCTGCGCCCCCGCGCCCGGAAAATTGCCGTCGCAATCATTGGTATAGACGCTGAAGTGGCAAAAAAGACACGTGAACACCTTTTTTCTACCAGTTGGGCCTTCGGCAAGCTGGTGGTAAGAGATCTTGGTAATTTACGAAAAACTTCTCCGGATTTTGTCATTCCTCTCCTGCGCGAACTCCATACTGCAGGGATTACGCCTGTACTCATCGGAGCTTCCTCCTCTGCTTTTACGGCTCAGTACCTTGCCTTCGCTGAATTGAACCGCCAGGTGAGTTTATTGAACATCGATCGGAGTATTAAACTCAATCCCGTAGGCGAAAGCGGAGAAGTTTTAGACAATGCAGTCCATAATAAGGGGCGTCGTCGCTTCCATCTCTCCCATTTAGGGGCTCAACAACACCTCGTTGATCCCGCAATATTTGACCTCTTCAATGCTCAGGCGTACGAAGCAATTAGCCTCGGTCCTGCGCGCAGCAGCATCCCGGCGCTGGAACCTCTACTGCGCGATGCGGATTTGGTGGGCCTGAATATTGAGTCGATCAACTATCACGAAGCCCCGGCCCGCGCCGGACTCCACCCCAGCGGCTTTTCGTTACAGGAAGCTTCTCAGTTGGCTTATTATGCCGGTAACTCCGACAAGCTGAGCAGCTTTGGCCTCTACGGCCTGGATCCTGAAGCGGGCAGCGAACGCGATGCCGAGCTTTCAGCTGCGGCGTACGCTCAGCTCATTTGGTATTTCCTGCAAGGTTTTAGCCGCAGGCAGGGAGACTTCCCCGCATCGAGTACTGGCATGCTCGAGTACCTGGTTGACATCGATGATTTCGACAAGCTCACCTTCTGGCGCTCGCCCCGCAGCAACCGCTGGTGGGTTCAGGTACCGGCCAGCAACAAAAAGGGAGAAGAACGTCACCGGCTGGTTCCCTGCCGGTACGAGGATTACTTGGAGGCCAGCAGTAAACAAACACTGCCCGACCGCCTGATGGCGGCTTTCCGCAGGTACGTCTAAAACGACAATCGAGTTGTCCCGGCCTTCTGGCTAAAACAACTCGATTGGTAGAAATACAGACTTGAAGGTATAGCTGGCTTGAATAACTGACCGTAGGTGATAGCCGCCACGACGTGTGATCCGCCACTCGTGTTACCCACCGTCATCACTCTGCTGTTCAGACTGATTTACTTCTTGATCCCCAGTACGCCCAACAGGCCACGGGTGAACTCCCGGGCAATTGTGCGTCCAATTTGCCGTGTCGTGGTGTTGTTCATGATCTGCTCAAAGGTGGATTTTTCCGCCCGACGGCGAGAGGTAGATTTTTTAGCTTTCGCTTTTTGCTTCTCCATCTCTTCCTTGTGCTCTGCCTTTGCTGCTGCTGCCATTTTTTCCTCGAGCATCTCGTAGGCACTCTCACGGTCAACGTCCTTATTGTATTTTTTAACGAGCGGACTGCGCTTCACGATGTCATTTATTTCAGACTCAGAGAGTACATCCATACGGCTTTCAGGAGCGCGCAGCATTGTGCGAACGAGCGGGGTAGGGCGCCCCTTTCGGTCCAGCGCCGTTACAAACGCCTCTCCTGTCCCTAGTTCGGTCAGGGTTTGGTCTACATCGTAAAAATCGGTCAGGGGGTAGTTCTCACTGGCCAGTTTGATTGCTTTGCGGTCTTTAGCGGTAAAGGCACGAAGCGCGTGCTGCACCTTAAGGCCCAGCTGACCGAGGATGTCGCTCGGGATATCGGCCGGGTTCTGGGTAACGAAGAATAGCCCGACTCCTTTGGAGCGGATAAGTTTGATGATGGCCTCGAGCTGATCGAGCAGGGCATCGGTTGCCTCCTCAAAAACGAGGTGGGCTTCGTCGATAAAGATGACCAGTTTGGGCCGGTCGAGATCTCCTTCTTCGGGGAAGGTGGCGTAAACTTCGGCCAACATCTGTAGCATGAAGGTAGAGAAAAGCTTAGGCTTGTCCTGCACGTCGGTAAGACGAAGGATGGATACTATGCCCCGTCCCAGTTCATCGATCCGGGTGAGGTCGTTGACGTCAAAGCTGGTTTCCCCAAAGAACTGCTCTGCGCCCTGAGTTTCCAGTTCAACAATCCGGCGCATAATCGCGCCGGTGCTGGCAGTGCTGATCCGTCCGTAGTCCGCTTCGATCTCTTCTTTCCCTTCGCCGGTAATCCACTGCAGAATTTTACGGAAGTCCTTGAGGTCAAGGAGAGGCAATGCGTTTTCTTCTGCGTACTTGAAGGCTACCGCCACGATACCACTCTGGGTATCGTTGAGGTCGAGCATTTTAGAGAAAAGAACCGGGCCGAACTCCACAACGGTAGCGCGCAGGCGTGCGCCGGGCTCATCACTTAATGACAGCAGTTCAACGGGGCTTGCGCCAGCGGTGAAGGGAATACCAATGGCTTCGTGGCGTTCGTCAATTTTAGGATGGCCACCGCTGGCGACGGCAATTCCGGAGAGGTCTCCCTTGATGTCCATCAGCAAACTCGGAACTCCTTCGCGGCTGAGCTGCTCCGCAATAATTTGCAGTGTTTTGGTTTTTCCCGTACCGGTTGCTCCCGCAATAAGCCCGTGCCGGTTAAGTGTTCCTAACGGGATTCTAACGAGAGAATTGGTCAGTGTTTCTTCACCGAGCATTGCTCCGCCAAGTACAAAACTTGGGTTTTCAAAAGTATAGCCTTCTTCTATCGATTGGCGAAATTGGTCCTGATTGGCCATGGGGTCTTATTATTTTAAAGGACGTAAGTTAGGAATCATCCGGAGGTTAGACGGTAAATTAGTGCGAAGAGTCACTAGAACTGTGATCCGGAGCACAATTGGTGGTAAGGGGCGTCGGCCGTTCAATAAGCCGGATTTTCTTTCCGGCATGACAACTGTTAAATCTAGCGCGCCGCTAAGCTGTTATTTTACGTTGTTCCAGCTATTGATCCGCCTGTCAAATTTCTTTTTGCTGAATGGCCACAGGTCCGGGTTGCCGGTGGCTTCCAGCCGTTCTTCTACGTCTGCGGGCATGAGTTGCGCAAAGAAGTTGATATTGGTAATCCGTTCTACGTCATCAATGCTCATCGCGTATTTCGGCAGCGGATCGAAGCTGATCTCGTTGGGGATCACGAAGCCGATTCCTTTTTGTTCGGGGTCGTCGAGGTCAAGCAGGACTTTAAAGTAGGCCGCAGGTACGGCAATGCGGTTGGCCCGGCCAATTGTTCCCTTGGGCTCTTCGGTCATCACCGGTCCAGTAACCACGTAGAGACGCTTGAATCGGTTGGCCCAGTCGCGGGTCAGTTCTTCTAATTCACGCCAGACCCCCTGGTTGAACTGCCGGGCCTGAGGGCTGATGTTGGAGAGGTAAAAGGTCTCTCGGGCCTGAGCATCGTTCCAGGCAAAGTCGGCGAAGGGCGCTAAATGACCACGGTCGTAACCCGAGCCGCGGTAGTCGCTGTCTGTGGCTGAGCCGGTACTCACGTTCGGGTCTGTTTTGAAGTTTCTGGGGCGCTCTCCCCATTGCTGTTGCAGGTTGTTGCGCTCCAGAATGTAGGCCACCCATTCGGCCTGTTCCCAGTCTTCGTCATAACTGAGACTGAAGCCCTCGTAATCGATCCGTTCTCCACGCGTGCCGGTAGGGGTGAAGTATTCCTCGCCGGCATAATCTACCCGGTCATTGACGACGGCGCCTGCATCTTCTCCCGAAAACGCCCCGAAGAAGTATGCCAGGGCGGCCAGCAGAGCACCGAATATGCCTACTTTAGTGATCATGCCGCCGCTGGCGGCGGAGCCTTGAGACTGGTGGTTTCTACGTAGTTTAGCCATGCGGGCAAGATATGCCAAATTTTGTTAGATGGGGTAGTTCGCCTGTCTCTTTTGTTAGATAATGTGGGCTTTACGAGCTACCCCAACCGCTTCATTCTGAATACCAGCGTATAACCCGCCCGATCGTCGATGGTGATCTCACCTTTCAGCCGCTTGGCGCGCATCCGCATATTGTCTTTTCCCTGGCCGGTTTTCTGGGCGCGGACGCGGGTGCCAAGAGAGGTTTGAGAGCCGGGCTCGATGGCCTCCGCCGGCTTCCCGTTGTCACGGATGAATAGTTCGAAGTGCTGCGCAAACTGCTCGACCTCAATGTCTACCTTGGTCGCGTTACTGTGGCGGGCGATGTTGTTGATGGCTTCTTTGAAGATAAAGTACAAATCCTGCCGGATGTTGCCGGCCAGTTCCTTGTCTTTGTCAAAGCCGGAGGCTTTGAAGTCATACCGGATATCCAGAGGGTGCAATACTTCGTCGGCGTGCTCCTGCATCCGCTGCAATAGGTTGCCGATCGTGTCTCGCCGCGAGTCGATACTCCAGATCACGTCCGACATTTTGGACATCGCACTGCGTCCGGCTTCGCCGACAGTGTGCAGGCGGGCCTGCAGCTTTTCGTCGTCCGTTTTGTTCTTCAATAACTCGGCCTGGAGGGTAATGCCAGCCAGCAGGCCGGACACTTCATCGTGAATGTCGGCGCTCAGTTGGGTCCGGAGTTGCTCATTGCGCAGTCGCTCCCGCAATTTAGCCTGGAGGATGTAAAAGATGAGCCCGGCGAAGGCCAGCACGCTAAGAATCTGAAACCAGCGCCGTTCAACGAGGTATTGCCGGACGTTGAGCGAGAGAGTACGCTCGCTCTCACCGTAGTTGCCGTTGGCCCCCGCTCCCTGAATATGGAGCAGGTAGCGTCCTGAACGCAGGTTGTTGAACCGGATGGTCCGCTCGTTAACCAGCGGAACCCAGTCGTCGTTGAAGCCCTCAAGCCGGTACCTGAACTGGCTGCTGTTAGGCAGCTGCCCCGCGGGCAGCGCAAAGGATATAGCGATACTCTTTTCACCCGCCAGAACGGTTACTTCTTCCAGGCTGCTGAGGCTGTTGACCAGCGTCCGCTCGCTGTTGCGCCCGAGTATGCTCACCTCGGTAAGCATTACGTCGGAGCCGGCGGTGCTGGAAGACAGGTCTTCCTCCCTGAAGGTAGTTAGTCCGTTTACGCCTCCGAAGTAGTAGCGGCCGTCTTTCCCCCGCAGGTTACTCAGCGGAAGGAACTCGTCGTTGCTTAGTCCGTCTTCGCGGTAGTAGCGACGGAAAGAGCTACCGTCTTCGCCTCCGGGTTTGTAGGTGAGCCCGTTCTCGGTACTCAGCCATAACCCTCCGGAAGAATCGGGAACAATGCCGTAGACCAGACTGCTGGAAAGGCCTTCCCGCCGGCCGAAGTGTGTAGCCTCTCCGGTCAGAGGATGATAATTGACCAGGCCGGCGTCGGTGCCCAGCCACCAGTCCTCGGAATTCGCCTGATAGATGGAAAAGATGGACTCAGGTCCGTGGACATTGCTTCCCGCAACCTCCTTTGCACCCGCGTCTGCGCCCGAAAAATCAGCATGCTCCGTGATGCTGAGGTCCTTCAGGTCGAGGGCAAGAACACCGCGTTTGTCGGTTCCAATCAGTAATTCACCATCCTGGCCTGTGGCCAGGCAGTTGAGCCGGAAGCCCGAAAGCACAGACTCTCCGGTAGTAGGGAGGGTTACCGGTTGAGATTGTTTTGTCTCGGGGTCGAAGCGTACGAGCATCCCTACTACCCGCGGGTCGGTAACGGCAAGGTATAACTTACCGTCGGCTCCCATTACCATGTCCTGAGGCGCATGGTTAAGCCGGAACTTCTGTGCTGTTTTCAGCGCTATGTCGTAGCGGAACAGCAAGCCTCCTTTCTGGAGGTTCATGGGTTGCGCGCAGCCCCAGATGGCGTTTCGGGCGGCGTCGTACACCAGCGCAGTACCTGACCTGAAACCGATGGTTTTGGTACTGTCCTGAGCATCGGTAAGGGTAAGAGTGTCGAGTTTCAACGATTCGGGATTCATCCGGTATACGGCACCGTCTTCTTCCATTATGTAGACTTTCCCGTCGTTGGCTTCAGCCATTCCCCGCAGGCGATTGGGGAAAATGTCGCCGTCTTCGGTTTGCTCCAGAAAAGTGGCGACGGAGTTGTCGTACCGCTCCACCACGCCCAGACCTTCGCGGAGACCCAGGTAAATGGTTTCCCGGAAATCTACCGCAGCAACGGCGGAAACGGACCGCTCGGTTGGCAACGGTTTCTCGAAGACGCTGAATTTTCCTTCGGTATCGACCAGGGCGTATTCATCGGGGAAGCCCCGCCCCAGGATGTCTTCGGTGGCCGGCATGATGATCTGGCCCAGCTGGTCGTGATACATGGTAGGGTAGCGCATACCGGAATTGTCGGTATTTACCGGTACCGGTTCCTGATCGGGGTCGGGGAACCATGAGAACAGCGGGATGCCACCCCGGAAACTTACGTACACGCTCCCGTCAGCGGCTTCTGCGAAAGTGTAAAACCGCCTGAGATCGGAACGTTGCCCGAAAGGATTACCGTAGGATTTGCCTGTGGCACTGATGTGCCGGAAGCCATGCTCTTCGTCAAAAAGCAAAAACTGGCCACTGCTGTGTACCAATAATGCTACCTGGGGCGTCAGGGTTGTCCAGGCGTCGGAGGGCTCGTGGTAAATGGGCGTAAAGGTTTTACTCTCTACCTCGGCGTTGGGCGTGTATTCGTAAAGGAAAGTACCTTCCGTACCGATGGTTACCACAAAGGTGCGGCCGAGGGTATCCGTAGCGATGGCCCGCGGGTAGCCGAGTACACCCGTGCTGGGCGCGAGGCGGACCTGCTCTACGCTGAAGTCTTTGGGGTCCAACCGGTCGAAGTAGCCGTAAAAATCCTGAAAAGTAACGATGAATTTACCCTCGTTGTCTTCGCATACTCCGGCAATCGCACTCCGGCTAAGTCCGGGTTTAGAGGCTGATCGTTCTCCGATACGGCGAAAGCGCAGCCCGTCGAACCTGTTGAGCCCGTCCATCGTAGAAACCCACAGGAAGCCGTCGCTTCCCATGTGGAGGTCGTTGATCTCGCGCGTACTGAGCCCGTCGTTTACGGTGAAGTACTCGATGCGCAATGGCTGTGCACTGAGCAGGAGCGAACAGGCGAGCAGAGAGAACAGCAATGTCGGTTTAAGGATTCGTAACAGCACTTCGCAAAGGTAGCGAAGTGAGCGTATACTGTTTCTCAGAGTGAATTGCGGAGCAATTCGGTCAGCCGTGCTTCCGAGATGCCCCGTTCCAGTTCTCCCGCCCGGGCAAAGGAAATCCTGCCGGTTTCTTCGGATACGATGAAGCAGGCCACGTCTATTTTTTCCGATACGCCTACCGCTGCCCGGTGCCGAAGACCGACGCTTTTGGGCAAATCGGTGTTTTCCGAAACGGGAAGGATTGCGCTGGCCCGCGAGATGCGACCGTCCTGAATGACCACTGCACCGTCGTGGAGCGGGCTTTCTTTATGGAAGATGCTTACCAATAGTCCGTAGCTGATCTCGGCGTTCAGAGACGTCCCTCCGGTTATGATCGTGTCGGGGTCGGCATCTTTGGTCACCACTAGCAGCGCGCCGGTTTTAGCCCCAGCCATTTTCAGGAACGCCCGGCGGATTTCGTCGATTTCCGGTCCTGCTTCTTCGTCTACCTCCCGGCCCAGCAGGCGGTTCCAGACGGAATCGCGCTGCCGCAGGGTCGAGTTGCCGAGCAGGAGCAGGAACCGACGTACCTCGGGTTGGAAAATGATGATAAGACTAACGAAGCCGATGTTGATGAACTGGTACAGAATACTACTCAGCAAGTCCATCCCCAGGGCCTGAAAGGCCTGGTAGCTAAGGAACAGCAGCATCATCCCCACAAAAATGTTGAGGGCAATACTACCGCGCAGGATCCGGTACAACTGGTAGAGCAGCACCCCTACGATGAAAACATCGAAGAGGTCCCAGATATCTACTTCCAGAAAGCCTATGTTGAAAAGGAGCGTTGGCATCGTTGGCAAAGGTAGCGGTTAGTACTGAATGCTAACTACTACCTTTGCAGTATGCAATCAGTAGATAAATTAGGTGTCGTAATATTGGTACTGCTGTTCTGGGCGGGGACGCAGGTGCAGTGTGCGGGGCAGGAGTTGAGGACCAACTCCGCCGGAGAGAAAATCATCGTTTATCCTGACGGATCAGCCCGGTACTTCAACGACCTGACCCTGATTGATGAACAGCAAAAAGACTCGGCGGGCGCTGCCTACCCGGTGGTGAAAGTTGTCATTGAGCCGCTCAGTGGTGGGGTAGACCCTACCATTGCGGACCTTAAGGCCATCGCTGAACGTAAACTTCAGCTCGCCCGGGAAGCCGAAACACTGGCCCGGGCCCGGGCTACTGCCGCTCTCAACAACCGGGTCGCGCTGGAGCGCGACCTCGAAGCCGCGCGCCTGGCCGGCCGGGCCGAAGAGGTAGCGGCGCTGCAGCGCCGCCTCCAACTTACCCGCCAGGTAGAGGCCGATGCGCTTAACGAGCGCACTGCAGCCGAGCAACGCGCGGCCTCGGCGAACGTCGTTGTCGCTGAAGGCCGCTACGTGGATGCCTACAACGAAGCTCGCCGCAAAGAAAGAGAAGGCCCCGCTGCGCCAAAACCCGCAAACCGTACCGAGAAAGACCTCAAAATGCTCTTCCCGGCAGCGCCTGTGTTTAGTGGTTTTGGCGAAGCGGCGGGCAGAATTCCCGTCAGCGAGCCACCGCCTTGTACCAATAACCTGCCGGCTCAGCGTATGGGTGGCCCCAGGCCGGTAACCTATCCTACCTTGTTCTTTACGCATACCGACGAAAATCTCCGCCCCTTTCTCGACGGGAAGGAATACCTGCGGGCCACTGCCTGGACGAGCCGCGATGATCGCGGAGACCGCTACCTCCACGTACGCTACACTTTTGCCAACCCTAATGTGCTCACTTCATACGGCTACCTGGCTCAGAATTCAAGCCTGAGTCTGCACCTGCTCAATGGCCGCCACCTGAGCCTGCAGGCTGCGCGGGAAGCCGTCGGAATCATCGATCACGGTCGCCGGGAAGTGAATTACGACGTCACTTACCTGCTGCCGCGCGGGGCAGCAGCCGAGTTGCGTAACCAGGCACTCGATTACGTTCGGGTATTCTGGTCTTCCGGTTTTGAGCAGTACGAGGTCTACCAGGTAGAGGTACTGCGGCAGCTGATGGAATGTCTATAGGCTGGTTTGCTTACTGGATGGAGTCTTTGGCCATACCGCCGTCTGTAGCGTTGAGGCGCGTCAGAACTTCTGCTGTGATGTCGTAGCTGTCGCGTGCCACGAGCACGCCGCCTCCGCCACCCTCATTGAGGATGTAGTCATAGCCTTTCTCTTCCTGCAGCTCTTCGAGGATTTCCTTTACCCGTTCGCCGAACTGTTGCTGAAGGCGCATCTGGTCCTCCTGAATACTGGCCAGCGCGAGGTCGCGCTGCTGCATGATTTCCTGCTCTTTGCCGCCCAGACGCTGCTGTTCGTTCTGGATCATCTTAGGCGTCATCTCTCCGCGCTGAATCTTGTTCTGGATGCGCTGCATCTCGCTCTGGAGGCTGGCCATTTGTTTCTGGATATTATCGTCGGCAGCCTGGACGTTCTCCTGCAAGCGCTCGAGTTCGGTGGCCAGATCGGTGTAGCCAGCCTGGAGACTGTCGAGCCGGACAAAAACGATCTTCGGGCCGTCCGCTTTCGCAGATGTAGTGGTGGTTGAAGTCGCACCTCCTTCCTGTGCCTGGCAGCCAGCAAAGGCGAGGGCGGTGGTGATCAGAAAAGAGAAAGAAATAAGTCTGGCAATGCCGGTCATAATTGTAATTTTGCGCAAAGATAGGCAGGGATACAAGAATTGCCCCTCTTTCCTGTAACTCTCAGTTTCTGTAACGAACCCGTTTAAATTTTTTCAACTGACTTTTCAGCGTCTCACTTGAGGGTGCGGGCTACACCCCAAACGGTTCCGGCGCGACGCCCGGGTATGCTCGTTGCCACTCACCGCCGTGCCGGGGAAGAGCAGCAAAGTCAGGTCCTGAAATTTGAAGGGACTCAATTTTGTCCTTGCAATGTCCAAACAACAATGGCTGATCATATCAGCATTCGCGATAACCTATTTTGTGTGGGGGTCAACTTACCTCGCCAACAAATGGGCCATCGATACGCTGCCGCCCTTCGGCATGTGTGGCGTTCGTTTCCTGATCGCTGGCTCTTTGCTTTACGGCTTGTCGTTTCTGGCGGGAGACAAAACAAGGCCTACCCGCAAACAGTGGGTCAACTCGGGCTATATGGGCTTTATGTTCCTGACGCTTGGCGTCGGAATAGTGGTGTGGGCCCAACAGTGGATGGACTCCAGCATAACGGCCTTACTGGTGGCCTTTCAGCCGTTGCTCGTGATGTTCATCATGTGGGGACTGTTCAAGAGCAGGCCTCCGGGTAAGGCTTTCTTGGGTGCGGCAATAAGCATTGTCGGCATGGGATTACTAATCGGCCAGCCACAACTGGTTTCCGGACGAAACGAAATAATTGCGCTCGTCGCGGTGCTTTTTTCGGTCTCCATCTGGGCGCTGGCGATGACGCTTAACCCCCGCCTGGATACGGGGAAGAATAACTTCAGATCTACAGCCATGCAGATGTTGGTGGGCGGAGCACTAGCCATGCTGCTTAGTCTCTGCTTAGGAGAGTGGGTTGGCTGGACGGCAGAAGGACTCAGTTGGAAATCCATCGGCTCGCTGAGTTACCTGATCATCTTCGGGGCGATAGTCGCATTTTCGGCGTTCAACTTTCTTATGAAGAACGTGGCTCCCGAAAAAGCAGCAACTGGAACTTATGTCAATCCCGTTGTAGCGATGGTGCTGGGGGCGTTTCTCAATCAGGAAGCAGTTACGCTACAGTCGGTTGTGGCGGGTGCTGTTCTCATCACTGGGGTTTACTTTATCAATTCTTCGCGCAGCCAGGCTATTCCTGCGAACAGAGAAGAGCAGGGCGAGGCCGCAGGTGCAGTGTAAGTTATCGGGAAAGCACGTTGCCCGTCAACTGTTCTTTGCACCTGCGGGCGCGCCGTAAAAGGACCCGGGGTAGAGACTAAACCTCCACGTCTGCTCCCGGCTCAATGCCAACGTTCAGGACCTTGATCACAAAACTACAAGCGACGCTGCCGCCGATGGTGGGCCGCATAGCCTCGGTGAGGGCAGCCATCACGGCGTCGTATTCTCCCGTAAGTTGGGTGGAAAGACCGTTAGTAGCTACCGTAATGCCCGGTTGCGATCTCAACTGATGGATGAAATCAATGATGACTTCTTTATAGTCAGGAGTGAGGGGGTAGAGAGAGAGTTCGGCTGAAGTTGTCATGATAAAAGTTGTGAAGAAATTATTCGCAAAAATATATGCGTTGGAACAGTTTTAGGCGCCGAAAATGAGGACTTAAAGTTAATTGATGGTGAATTTCAGGAAATTTAATTTACGATACGGCCATCCTGGTTCATTTCAGGCAGCCACCAAACAAAAAGGCCTTAAATTGCTTCTTCATCCGGTGTGATACGCTACGACGGTGTCCGACACGCTGATACAGGGAGGGTGTGAAACCGAACTTCCCCCCTGAAATATAGTGTGCCGGGACCAGGGAACGACTTCCCCGGTTTTGGCTCTGATAAACCGAACCGGTCGTTTTTTGCGTAAAGCTTCTGTGCCGCAGATGACTTTCTCCCCCGAAGAATGCAAATAGAAAATCCAAAGAATTTTAATTAGAAACTGACCGCTTTCGCTTCGTAACGAACGATAGGCCAAAGTTCAAATTCCCTTATCCCCCTTAGTACATAAACCGTTTAGAATGATAGAAAAGCATTACCCCAACTATCGTAGAATATTACTTGTCGCACTGTTTGGTGCTTTACTGCTCCCGCTGGGTGCTTTCTCTGGTTACCCTGGTGCAGGCAATGACGGAGGCACAGCAGGAGGCAACTCCTCCTGTCCGGATGCTGAGGGCCAAAACGCTGTAGTTGTTTCCAGCCCGGAATCCATCTCTTTTAACATAAGCGCGGGGCAACAGGCCATGATGGACGGTGATTTTGAGGCGGCACTTTCCGGACTCAATGAATTGCCTTCTCCTGTAACAACAACCGGCCGGGGAATGGTGACCGCCACCCTGACGGGAACAACCCTGACCGTCAGCGGATCTTTCTCAGGGCTCATTTCCGACTTCGACCCTACCGTAGCCGGCGGGGCTCACCTCCACCTCGGAATGGCCGGCGAAGCCGGCCCGGTTGCCTTTTTGCTTACTACTGACCTGGACGACGACCTTCGGGGTGGCTCGTTCAGCGCCGGAGACAATACTTTTGAATTGACTGACGATGAAGTTCAGGCCCTCACGGACCGCGGCATCTACGTCAATATTCACTCCGTGGATTTCGGCGCCGGAGAGTTGCGCGGTCAGTTGCTCCCCGCGGGAGCAGACGACTACAACGTGGCGTACCTGCTTGGTGCCAACGAAGTACCGTCGGTAATTACCCCTGCTGCGGGAGCACTGCTGCTGGAGCGTACCGGCACTACCATCACCGTATCGGGCAGCTTCAGCGGCCTGACGGGAACCATTGCTACTGATATCGCCGGCGGTGCCCACATCCATACCGGAGTGGCCGGACGAAACGGTGAGGTGATCATCCCCCTTAACCTGACGATCGGCGACGATATGAAGTCGGCTACGCTGGAGGCTGCCGATAATGTTTTTGAACTGACGCCAGAGCAGGTTGAAGCCTTCGATAATGGAGGGCTATACGTCAACATCCACTCCAACGCCGCTCGTTCGGGCGAACTCAGAGGACAGGTTGCGGATATGTCCGTTACTCAGTTTTACAGTAACCCCAGTGGCCATCAGACCCGTCCTGTTGCTATCAATACGCCAGGGAACGGCCGCCTGATGATGACACTGGATGCGGAGAACAACTTGGTTGTCAGTGGTAGCGTAAGTGATCTCCAGGGTGGGGTAGACCTCGGCGTGGCCGGAGGTGCGCACATCCATGAAGCCCTCGCCGGATCATCCGGACCGATCGCTTTCGGACTCACCATCACGTTAGACGACGACGGTATCGGCGGAGTCTGGGAACCTGCCAACAATACCTTCGCCCTGACGGAAGAGGAAGTGGAAAATTTCTACGCCCGCCGCTACTACGTTAATGTACACACAACCGCTGAAGGCAGCGGAGAGGTTCGGGGCCAGGTGATGAATTTAGCCAAGGCCTACTTTGGCTCAAACCTGGCGGGGATCAACGAGAACCTCGATGCCGTAAAAACGCCAGGAAATGGTTTTGTTATCTATGAAGGGTACGAAGACAACATCGTTGTAACGGGATCCTTCGCGGACCTTGAATCCAATTTCAACGCAAATATTGCCGGAGGCTCTCATATCCACATCGGAGACGCCACCACCGGTGGCGACATCGTAGCCGGACTCAACGCCGACGTCGCCGCCAACCTGAGGTCAGGAGCCTACGAAGCCGCCGACAACAAAATCATGCTCGACTCTGCAGGGTACGCAGCACTGATCGCCGGTAACTATTACTTCAACCTTCATACCGTGAACAACCCGACGGGGGAAATCCGCGGCCAGATCCTGCGCGACGACAACGCTTTCCCTACCACGGCAGATATCATTGTTCCGGAAGATGGAGCTACCGTAACGGTTACCTCCGTAGGAAGCGATCTCGAGGACGGACGTTTCTTCGCTGCATCCGATCCCGATGGCGACATCGTGGTGTACACCATTGAAATCGCTTTTGTCAATGACATCGAATTCACCAACATTCTGCAGTGCCGTAAGGTAGCAACCGATACGTCTTCCAACGCCACCATCGAGAGTATTTACCAGACATTGCTCGACTTCGGAGCCGGGCCAGGTACCACCGTAAGCCTGCGTTACCGCATCGTATCTTCCGACGGGAGCGTGGCCACCAACGGAGACTCCCGTACGATCACTCTGATCATCGGCGATGAGCCCGACTGTGAAATAACCGGAAGGTCGTTGAACCTTGCCGATGGCGGATTCAGTGCCGTAATTTGTGCCGATGACGGTGTCCCTGACCTCATCAGAGTTGTTGTCTCCGACCCAATGGGAGAGGACCCCCTGACCTATCTGGTCGTAGATGCGGATGGCACCATTTTGGATGTCCCTACGAGTCAGCCGCTTAACTTCGAAGGTATAGGAGGTGTGTCCAGAATCTACGCCGTAGTTCACGATGGTAGCCTGACCGGTGCCTTTGTGGGCGGTACTCTCGCTGAACTGGACGGATGCTTCGCGCTGTCTAACCCCGTTACCATCACGGGGCAAACGGGCGATGAATGTGGCAACCGCCGTGTGGTCATCAACGAGATCGACCGCGACGGAATGCTTGAGCTCATCAACCTCGGTGAATTCAACACCAATGCCGGAGAATTGTACCTGACCAACGGCACTGACTTTTTCCTCATTTCTGACCTAGCCGTCGTGTGTGGAGAATTGCTGCTGATGCCGGGGGATCAGGTCACCGTCGATGCTTCCGCTATCATCACCGTAGCCGCCGACGAACTGGGGCTGTTGAGAGGACAGACGCTTGCGTCTACTGAGGGGGTGTATTCTTACGTTGCGTGGGGAGGCGTGGAAACTACCTTCGAGGACGTAGCGGTAGGAGCCGGCATCTGGACCGCAGGAACTGAGGTAGGAGCACCCAACAGTGCTGTTTCCGTTCAACGGATTCCTTCTCAGGAGAACTCCTACGCGCTGGGGGCTCCAACACTCTGCGCTCCGAATACACTGACTACCGCTACCAACGAGCCTGCCGCCGATCAGGTGGCTGTGTACCCGAATCCCTTCGGAGATGTACTCGTTCTGGAGGTAAGCGGTCTGCGGTCGGCCCGTACCGAGCTTCATTTGTTGGACGTAACCGGGCGATCGGTCCTTGTCCGCCAGCTCGATCAATTTACCGGTCAGCTTGAGTTGCCGACCAGCCAATTGGCCGCAGGAGCCTATCTTGTTCGCCTGACCAATGAAGCAGGCGTTTCTGCCGTCCGCGTAATCCGCCGTTAATTCTGTATCTTCGCAGCACTGACTTAAAACGGATTTTGAATCAAATCAGCCCCTGCCTCTTTCCCGAGGTGGGGGCTTTCGTTTTAAAGCCAGGTCGGATAGCGTACTGGTCGTAGTCGGCAGCCCGGTAGAAAAGCTATTGTTTCACAATTTCCATCGCCTTCTCCATCTGCTCGTCCTTTCCCGCTTTTATTCCGGCGAGGGTGGGCTTCACGATGTAGTCTGGTGTAATGTTTCCGCTGGCGGGATACTGCGGAATCAGGCCGATGGTGTTTACTTTGAGCTCGAAATCATCTGACGGGCCGATGAGGATGGGATCGCCTTGTTTGCTGGCGCCGTACATGATGGCGGCCGAAGCACCGGAAACATCTCCTACCAACTTTCCGCGCCCTGAACCCTGTACCATCCGGGCGAATATGCCGCTGGCGGAGAAGCTTACGGGATTGATTAAAACGACTACTTTCCCGTCGTACCTCAATTTCTTCTTTACCGGTTTCAGGGGTTTGGTGAGGCGGCGCTGCAGCCGGCGATCGCGGCGGCTTACCGCGCCGGCTTCAAGCCGGCGGATGGTTTTTGCGTCGTCGTTTGCTTGCGCACGGGCGGGGCCCGTCATGCGGGCTTCGGCGGTAAAGTAGAACTTTTTGTCGGTAAGGAATTGGTAGAGGTGATTGATCCTGCCCGAGTTGCCGCCGCCGTTGTCCCGGATGTCGATGATCAACTGGTCCGTTCCGGTAGTCTTGAGGGTGTCGAATACCTGGCGGATGAACCGGTAGTAATTGCCGTCGGTAAATTTATAAGAGCTGAATTTTTTGATTTTCAGAATACCGGTTTCTCCGTCTTCAGAGAATTTGAAGTCGAGCGTTTTGGCAATTGGTGTCTTAGACTTTTTCGGGTCGGTGTACGGAACCATTTTTGGGAAAACAGTGCGGTTTTCGGGCCCGGTTTCGTTGCGGATGGTGATGATGATGCTGTCCTGAATACCGTAATAGGTTTGGTACAGAAACATTGGTGCCCGGGCAACTTTATATAACAGTGCTTCGTCGTTCTTGTCGTCATTGATGCCGGAGAACGGAGCTATTTGCCCGATCACTGTTTTTATATTTTCTCCGTTGAGTGCGGTAACGACGGTACCCGGCGAAAGGGAATCGGTGGCGGTGCTGATGCCCGAATGCAGCACGTATTCTCCGGTTTCTATCTGGATGAGGTACAGGGGGAAATTGTTTTCTCTGATTTCCCGGTTAGCGACGGAATCGAGGTAAGGGCCCAGGATGAGGTGGCCACAATTGGTCGCCTCCTGCAGCGGAGATACAAGCCCGACAAATTCGTGGTAAGCGATGCTGTCGTGGCCGTTTACCCTGGCTGCCAACTGTTTTTGCACCTGCGTTCGCGCCGAATCCAGAGCCCTCAAACCAGCGATGGTGGCGGGGTAGGGGTGACGTTCTTTTATCTCCAGGTAAATTTCTTCCGCAGCCTCCTGAGCGGCGTCGGCAGGGAACATTTTCTGGGCGGACAATAAGGAGGTAGAGCAGAGCAGGAGTGCAATAAAACGAATCATATGCTGGGAATTTCAGGAGTCCTTCGCTCAAAATGGGGCGCGGACGCAGGTGCAAAGTAAGTTGAGGAACTCTTTTAACCTGCTTTCTGAAATATTCTAACATCAGCTTAACGCCAAAGCCAGCTCCCCTGATTCGATTGTCATTCTACGGCTTTAGCCGAAGTATTGCCGGCGAGTTTTACCAGAAAAACAATTTCCAGGGCCGTATAAATGAGGTAAGTACTGAAAAAAGGTACTACGAACAGCTTATTTTCGGGTTCCGCAAGCAAAGCATAGGCTGCAATCAATCCTCCGCAAAGGAAGAATTTTATCATCGTTACACCCATGAAAGCGTTGGTAAATAAAAATTTATTCTCCGCAGCAGCGGTCCGCTGGCCCGCATAAAACATCAACACCGAAATACCCATCAGTAAAACAATCGCACCGATGGTGAGGGGAATCGCAAAGGAGATGGGGAGGAACAGGTGAGCAACTGCCGCAGCTGCAGCTGCGATTACAGTGAAGATGGCCAGCAGAACAAAGAAACGGGAATAAGTCATTGTAGTAAACCTTACGGTTGGTTCTCCTCCGATGACCTTCCGCGCACCGGCTTCGCCGGTGTACGACCATCATCAGAGGAGGAACCTTTTCCGGGGGAGCAAGGGAACGCTTAAACGTATTCGCTCCGGAACATTAAAGAAAATCTTTGAGCGAAGTGTAAAGCCCGCCGGCAACGCCAACCAGGCTCAGGACGACGGTGAAGACCGGGCCGGTCTCCAGCCAACGATCGAGGTAAACACCTCCGAAGACGAACGCCAGTATGATGCCGATCATCTGAAAGGCCATACCGCTGTATTTCATCCAGCTTCTGGTTGTTTCGCGGACCTTTTCGTGGTCAGAATCAGGCTGTTGCACCCTTCTTGTCTTTTAGCGGGTTGCCCGCTGATTTGTTTCCGCCTCCGCTGTAAGGGACCGAGCAGGTGGCCGAAACCTGGCCGCCACTGAGCACAGCCATCTTGGCTGCCTTTACGTCGCCTTCTACTTTGGCGGTCGCCTGAATCGTGAGGGATTCCTTAACGACGAGATTGCCCTTGAAGGCCCCCTCAATGGTGGCGTTTTTGCAGGTCACATCACCTTCGATTTGTCCCTTAGGGCCAATGATCAGTTTTGCTTCGCAAACCAGGTTGCCGGTCAGGGTACCGTCGATCCGGATGTCACCTCCTGCCTTAAGGTCTCCTTTGATGGAGGTTTGGGCGTCGATAGTGTTTACGCCTCCACCTCCGGTGGAAGGTGATGGTGTTCCGCTGCTGGGCTTGCTTTCTTTACTGTTGCCGAACATGTGCTTTATTTATAATTTGAATAAAATAGAATTGGGATGAAAAAGTGTTTGGCGATGTGGAAAAACCGTACTCTAAAGTGCTTAAGCCGCTAAGGTAAGTAGTGAGCAATTAATATTCCGGGATTTCTTCCCGAACGCAGAACAGCCACGAAACAACTTGTTGCTCCGTGGCTGTTCTGCGACTGGTACGAAGTTCTGCTTGTGATTTAGAACTGAGGACAGTAGACACCTTTACGCTGTCCGCCACAAATCTTGTATTGCATGGAAAGCTCGAAACCACCGTTGCCGTCAGTGGCAGTGTTCAGTGAACTGGTGTTGAGGTCGTAGCTGAAGCCGAGAGCGAAGTTCTCGTAGTCGAAACGGGTACTGAGGATCAGGGCATCGGTAAGCACGCTGCTGTCGTAGCGGTTGGAGACGCGGGTCCAGAGACCAACCTGAAAAGATTGGGTGCTGCGGTTGCGGCCACCGTCGAGGAGGAACTTAGCGTTGGTACCAGCGTTGACCTGGAAGCTTGGTCCCTGGTTCATGATAATGACTCCGGGAACGAGGCCGAAGCGCTGACCGATCATGAATTCACCACCAGCGTGCGCTGTGTAACGGCTGTAAAGAAGTTCCTCGGCTTGGCTGTCGAAGCTCTGGTCGGCACGGTTGAGGTGATGGAAAGCACCACCGATGTAGAGGCTATTGTGCTCATCGAAAACCATGAACCAAAGAAGGCCGGCAGCAAGATCGGCAAACAGGAACTGGTCCCGGTCGAAGCCGGTCTCTCCGCTTGGAGCGCTGATGTCAAAGCCTCCGTCGCCATCGTGCTGGGTACCCCAGCGCAGTTTCAGGAAGTCGAGACTGCGCTGAGCTGCACCGCCTTCGACACCCGCTACGAGGTAGTTGCCGTACTTGCGGCTTCCTCCCATTTTTTTGGAGTAGCTCAGGGAAATCTTACCGGTAGTGGTCGCAAAGTCTGCCTGGCCGGCTTTATCGCCCCAAAAGGTTCCACCGATACCGAAAAAGTCGTTGCGGCCCACGGCTACGCGCTGGTCGTAGCTTACGGAGTATGTCTGGAAAGCAGAACTACCCAGAATGGAAGCCCACTGGCTGCGGTAGTTGACCGCAATCCGGCTGTTACAGTTCATCACCCCCGTCATTGCCGGGTTAAGGTTGAGGGGAGACATGTAAAACTGAGAGAAATGGATATCCTGCGCCTGAAGACCGACGACACAGAATAGAACAAAGCAAAAGGTCTGGATTAACCGCATAATGAGCTGCACTAGTAATTTTGGGATGCTGGAGCCATCAAAAATAAGACAATCTCCAAAATGGCACGGACAAATGTACAAAAACCGGGCCGCGTTAAGGTAGCTCACCTTCGTTAAAGTTGGCTTACGGGCTTTAATGCACAAAATGTCGTGAACCTAACGATTCCGGAAGTTTGTTTAGTACAGACTACTGAATCCGGCGGGCAGAATGCCATAGCAGGGGGCGGCTGCTGTATACTTAACCGGTTATATATTGAGGGTTTTCCCTGGTCTGCACCTACGAAGAGAGCATACCTGGCAGGTGAATATCTTCACAGGGGACATCCTTTAGCTCCGGACACCAGAGCTTTACGTATTCTCCGTCGGGGTCGTACCGTTTGGCCTGGCTCAGAATGTTAAAGGTGCGGTCCTCTCTGGGATCTGAGCCTACACCAGCGATATAATTCCAGTTGCACCAGTTAGAGGTGACGTCGTAATCGATCAGCTGGTATTCGAAGTATTCGGCGCCCATCCGCCAGTCGATGCCGAGGTCTTTAACGAGGTAGGAGGCTGCGTTCTGGCGGCCACGATTGCTCATAAATCCGGTTTGCGCCAGTTCCCTCATATTGGCATCGATGAACGGCATGCCGGTTTCCCCCTTCATCCAGCGTTCGAAGGCAGCCGCATCGGTCGACCAGTTTTTGGCTTCGCCCTTAGTTCCCCCTTTATGGAAGATCGCGTTGCCGTGCTTTTTGCCCATCATTCGGAAGAAGTCGCGCCAGAGCAATTCAAAGATTACCCAGTAGGTACTGTCGTTGGCTCCATTCTTTTCTTCGTAGGCTTTTACCTCCTGGTAAATGTATTTGGGGCTGAGGCATCCAAAGGCAAGCCATGCACTGAACTTGGTGCTGTAATCGGATCCGATCAACCCGTTGCGTGTTTCCTTGTAGGTCGCGATGGCCTGAGATTCGAACAGGTAGTACGCCAGGCGGTCCAGCCCTGCAGTCTCACCGCCACGCCAATCAATAGCGGCCCGTTCGTCGGCTACGGGCTGAGGGATATCGAAATCGGACAATTCGGGCATCTCTCCGGAGGGGATCTTCGCGTTTTCCCGGTAAGTGATCTTAGCGGGAGTAGGCAAAGGAGGTCGAACGTTGGTTATGCGTTCGGTTTCTTTACGGAACTGGGTAAAAACATCGGGAGTCTGGGTGATGGGGAAGGGGAGGTCTGCGGTGTAATAGAGCAGTTTCCCCCGGGAGTAGTAGACCTCACGGCCGATACTCCAGAGTGCTGCTTCCACGGCGTTCTGGACCATTACTTCTTCGGTGGTCCGCTCACGGTTACAGAAAACCCAACTTGCATTCGATTCAAGAATCAGTTTGGGCAGCACTTCTTCGGGCTTACCCACCCGGATGATGAGATCGGCACCCTTTTGGGCGAGGTTGTTTCTTAGGTCCGCGACGCACTCCAGGATGAACCTGGCCCGGTGCGGTCCCATTTTCGGCAAGCCGGTGTGGGCGAGCGTCCCTTGCCATTCCCGTGGGTCGAAGATGTAAACGGGCAGCACTTCTTCGGCGTGGTTCAGGGCGTCGGTAAGCGCCTCGTTGTCGTGCAGGCGGAGGTCCCTGCGGAACCATACTATAGCGAGGCGTTTGCTCATAATAAATAGACGATGTTTGATTCACTTGGCTAACGGGCAGAAGCACTGTTGGTTGCTGAAAATAGTCAGTATTGTTCCATCCTTGACATTAAGGTTACGAAATGACAGCCATCTTGCGGGCGCGGTCGCAGGTGCGGGGCGGGTTTGCCGCTGTGTCGCCTCCGGAGCGCGGCAATAAGGGAGTAACCGGACGCTTCGATAACTCACCCTGAACCTGCGTTTGCGCCAAAAAAAACGTCCGCCCCGGAAAAAGATTCCGGAGCGGACGCAGTCGTCGTTTCTGATAAAAGAAGGATCTACTTTACGTAAGAAACCTCTTTAACCGCCCGGATGATTTTTGTTGGGTTGGGCAGGAATTCCTCCACGAGGGTGGGGGCGTAACCAAGGCTGGTATCGGCACTGTTCACGCGGATAACCGGCGCATCGAGGTAGTCGAAGGCAGATTTCTGAATTTCGTAGGCGATCTCGGATGATACACCGGCGAAGGGCCATGCTTCGTCGATCACGACACAACGGTTGGTCTTTTTGACCGACTCTACGATTGTCTTGCGATCAAGAGGGCGGATGGTACGCAGGTCGATTACCTCGGCGCTGATGCCTTCCTTCTCCAGTTCTTTGGCCGCTTCCATAGCCACCAGAACCATCTTGTTGTAAGCGATCAGGGTTACGTCTGTGCCTTCCTTACGGATGGCTGCTTTGCCGATGGGTACGAGGTATTCTCCTTCGGGAACCTCACCTTCGTAACCGTAGAGCATCTCAGACTCCATGATACAAACCGGGTCGTTGTCCCGGATGGCACTTTTCAACAGGCCTTTAGCGTCGGCCGGGTCGATACAGGAGATAACCTTGAGGCCGGGCGTGTTAGCCATCCAGCTTTCGAAAGTCTGGCTGTGCTGCTGCGCGAGCTGGCCGGCAGAGCCGGAGGGGCCGCGGAATACAATCGGGCAGTTGTACTGGCCGGCACTCTGGCTCAGAGTCTTGGCCGCATTGTTTACAATTTGGTCAAAAGCGAGGATCGCGAAGTTCCAGGTCATGAATTCAACGATGGGGCGCAGGCCGTTCATCGCCGCTCCAACACCGATGCCGGCGAATCCGAGCTCAGCAATCGGGGTGTCGATAACCCGTTTGGCGCCGAACTCGTCCAGCATGCCTTTACTTACTTTGTAGGCACCGTTGTACTGAGCAACTTCCTCTCCCATAAGGAAGACGTTCTCATCGCGGCGCATCTCTTCTGTCATCGCTTCACGGAGCGCATCACGCAGGGCAAGTTTTCTAGCCATCTTGGGGTGTATTTTTAGTTTAGCTGTGGTAGCTTAGGTTTTGGATTTAGCAGGTAACGGAATGATCGTTTTCAAACCGTCACCCATCAAGGTCACATTTGCCGGCTGGCACTATGAGACCTATCTTTGCGGTCGCAAAAGTAACCTTTGCCGGAGACTTTTGAAAACTACCGGCCGGAAGAGACACGAGAATGACTTTTCCGGGCGTTCAACGTCTGTATCTTTAACGGCTCCCCTCAAATTTTGTTAAGCAAACAGCCCTGCTAAAGGGCAGCATTGCGGCCGTAAAGATTTTCCCAGTTATAATTTTTCCCATGAAACGTATTTTCCCCAACTCCCGTTTTTTCGTTGCGATCGTTGCCCTGGGCATGGTTTCGCTCAGCTCGTGTAACCGCGGTGTAGGCTGCCCAACGAACTTCTCGCTCAACGAATTCCTTCATGATTGCGTTTCAGTTGCCATATCTATTCTATAAGCAACTGTTCTCAATCTATTTTTTATGAAATGGTACACTATCAATTCCGTCAATGATGTAGAATCTATCATTGACCGCAGCCGCGTTGTCCCTTGTCTCATACTCAAACACAGCACCCGCTGCCCCATCAGCAGCATGGCTAAGAACCGGGTTGAAATGAGCTGGGACTTCGAAGACGATCAACTGGAGGCCTACTATCTTGATCTGATCGCTTTCAGGGACATCAGTAATCACATTGCCGACGAATTCGGGGTTCCCCACGAATCCCCCCAGGCACTCCTGATCAAAGACGGAAAGTGCGTGTACAACGCAAGCCACCTTAACATCCGGGTTTCCGACCTGAAAGCACAGGGGTAAAATTTCCGACGAACGGAGCAACCAGCTTGCTGGCCCGCTCCCGAATTTTTCGTGATTATGATCAACGAACTCGTTCTTACTACTGACGGAAGCCACACGCTCCGCAGTCAACAATTCGGTGTGGAGTACCACAGCGTCCACGGGGCCGTGCAGGAGAGTATGCATGTCTTTATCAATACGGGCTTACTGCCGCTTCTGGAGCGGGGGGATAAGGAAGTAAGGATACTGGAAATGGGCTTTGGCACGGGGTTGAATGCACTGCTCGTACGGCAGATCGCGCAGCAACGGCCCGACATCAACTTCGTCTACCATACCTATGAGCAGTACCCTGTTTCTCCCGTCGAAGTTGCGGCCCTCAATTACCCAGGACAGATAGGAGTGGCAGCAAACGTTTTTTTTGAGTTGCACGATTGTGGATGGAACGATAGCATCGCCCTCGATCCCAATTTTACCTTCTGCAAAAGACGGGCCGATTACCTGACCGATACCGATCGTCCTTACGCTCCGGGCGCTGTCGATCTCATCTTCTACGATGCTTTCGCTCCCAGTAGTCAGCCGGAGTTCTGGGAACCTGAAGGCCTGGCGGTCAGCTACGCTGCCCTTAGTCCGGGAGGCGTGTTGGTAACTTACTGCGCGAAGGGTCAATTCAAACGGAACCTTCGCTCCGTCGGCTTCACGGTCGTACCGATGCCCGGCCCTCCCGGAAAGCGGGAGATGACCAAAGGAATTGTTGAGGCGTAAAGGCTACCTTGCTGGTCGTCCGGTTACCGTTCCCTGGCGCCCGAATCTGACTGTTTACTGTCTTTCGTTTTGCGCGTGGGGGAATCCCCCCGTGGGGTGTTCTCTTCACCGGGAGATGAGGGGATCACATTGAGCTTGCCCTCGCTGCCGAAGAGCTCCAGGGATTTTTTGTTGTAGGCCAGAGCGGCCTCCTCCGCCGTGGCGTACATCCCGATGTGGATGCTTCGCCGGTCTTTGGAGATGACGGCCCGGAAACGGTTGTTCTCGCGGTAAACACCGGTGTAACCCGCTTTTGAGCTTGATTTGCGTTTGCGGCTCGCGACCGCACGAGTGCGGTACTCGAGGTTAGCCAGGCGGCAATCGAGTTTGTTGCCGTTGACGGTGCCAACGAGGTTTTTGTTGCCCACCCGCTGATCAGAAAGATAGCGCTCGGCAATGAGTTTATGTAGATAGATCGTTTCGGTCCGGTATCCCTTTTCTTCGCCCTGTTTCTTGTACGTTTTCTGGAAAACGACGCATCCCGATGAGTGCTTCCGAAGATTAGAAAAGAAATCTACGGCAGATAGGTGGGGATCGTGGGACAGTTCTTCGAATACCGTGTCGTCGATGAGAACGACTCCCTGGTCATTCTTTAGTGATAGTTTGCGCATTGCATGGGCCTTGATGGCAACTGTCCTCAGCTATAAGAGCCGGGAGGACAAAAGCAAAATGAATAAAATTTGACCAATTGCACTCGTTTGGCCTTTTTTCCGATAATAACTCTACTGGTTATACCTTGTGCCCATATCTAATTGTTCGGTTGTCCTGCCGAAGTTTCCTGTCGGTACTGCGGGGATGAACCAACGAATAGCCTTGAATTATGTCCGATAGCCACTATCTGAAACGTTGTGCCGATCTCGCTAAGCTGGGGGACGGAAGAGTAAAGGATAACCCCAGGGTTGGAGCCGTTCTGGTGCACGAAGGAAGAATCATCGGCGAGGGTTACCACCGCATGGCGGGCCAGGCCCACGCAGAAGTGAACTGCCTGGCCAGCGTAGCTGAAGAGGACCGGGCATTGGTTCCCGATTCTACTCTTTACATCAGCCTCGAACCCTGTTGCATCACCGGCAGAACCGGAGCGTGCACGGATCTGATCCGCCGCGAAGGCATCCGGACCGTGGTTTTTGCCCAGCGGGATACCACTCCGGGCGTAGACGGACAAAGTGTTGAGATTCTCCGGTCTGCCGGTATCACGGTTCGTGAATATCCCGACTTTGAGCCTACCCTGACCGCCAACGCTCACCGCCACATCCTGACCACGCTGGGGCGGCCCAGAATTGTCCTCAAGTACGCCCAGTCCGCCGATGGTTTTTTGCGGCCCGCTGACCGCCAGCTCTCTTACTGGATTACCAATAAAATAAGTCGGCGACTCGTGCACCGCTGGCGGGCCAATACCATGGCGATCCTCGTGGGAGGGCGAACGGTAACGGACGATAATCCTTCACTTTCCACCCGCTATTTCCCCGGCCCCACGCCGCGCCCCGTTGTCATAGATCCCCGCGACCGGATCACGGGCAAAGAACAACTTTTTGACGGTACCGGAGAGCGGACCCTATTGTTTTCCGGAAAGCCCCGCCCCGGCGTCGATGCCGATAATACCGTGATTGGCAGCGAACTAAATAAAGCGGCGCTGACGCAGGTGCTGAGTAAGTTGAAGGAGCAAAGAATAGGGGAGGTAACCGTAGAAGGCGGTGCTTCTGTACTGAAAGCATTCGTCTCCGCCGGCTTGTGGGATGAGGCAAGGGTTTTTACCGGTAGTGTACGCTTCGGGGAGGGAGTGAGAGTTCCGGTTTTACCGCCTTCGGCGGTGCTCGTTGAGGAGGAGGAGATCCTGGCCGACCGGTTGGCCGTGTACCACAACAGCAAAGTTGAGCACAGGCAGCCTTAGCGCAGGTAGCCGTAGTGGACCAAATCGTCTCGTCCCTCTACGATCTTCGACGTGCCGTCGAAGACGAGGTAAAGCGTATCCGCAAGGTGAAGCACGTGCTCGTATTTGTGATCGGTAACGAGAATACCTTTCCTGGCCGAACAGCGGCGGATTTCGTCGCTGACGTAGGCTATGTGGGCGGGCATGATGTGGGTAAACGGCTCATCCAGAAGGGTGAAATGGGTGTCGGCCGCCAGCAACAGCAGAACCTCGAACAGCCGCTTCGTACCGCCGGAGAGCTGGTCAAAGCGCAGCCCGGCATCGGCAAACAGGTGGTGGTGGCGGGTCATGAAACCGGGGGTGTCTACTCCGTAGAGTGATAGTATTCTGCCCAGCTGCATGTCGTTCGGGTGGCACGTGTGCTGGGGTAAGTAATTGATCAGACCAGGTACCGAAAACAGGTCTTTGGTGAATTTTCCATCAACCCCGATGTACAAATTCTCCGGATACAACTGGCCCGTTAGAACCTTAAGTAAACAACTTTTACCCGCTCCGTTACGACCGAGCATTCCCGTTATTTTGCCCTTTTTCAGGCGGAGATGGGCACCGCGGAGTACTTCTTTAGAGCCAAAGGTCAAAAAAACACTGTCGAGCAGGATCTCCATCGGGTAAAGTATTTATGAGGACGATGATTCCAACCAGCCAGACGGAGAGGTCTGCAGTGCCAATCACCGTGAGAAGCTGCCGTTCGCCGTACCCGATATTCTGGTAGAAGAAGATGTCGGAACGATGGCGCCGGCGTAATAGAACCAGGCCGATTACCAATGTGATCAACTTCAGGTAAAGCATTCTGCCGGTGGCTGCGGAGCCTTTGTTGTATACGATAACCCAGGAGATAAGGGTGATGATAGTTGCCAGCAGAAGATATGGCTTAGCGTAGTGGAGGTACATGTTCAATAGGCTCGGTGTCTGCGAAAGATACGAACAGCGGGAGAAACGTTGTCCAGGGTGGGGCAGGGCTGTCAAACCTTCATTGCACCTGCGGTCGCGCCTTAAAAACAGCGCCTCCACCAGAATTTGAATCCTGACGGAGGCGAAGAAAACGTGGAGAAAACCGGGCGGCGACGGTGGTTGAGTCCGGCGCTTTACCACTTAAGCAACCGTGGAGGGAAATTTTCTCATTGATCCACGGACGGGGCTCGAACCCGCATAGCCAGATTGAAAACGAAGTAACGCCATGTCCTGACTGCCACGAAGTACTCCCGAAGGGCGACGATCCCTCTTTTCCGCCGTGAAAGGGCGGTGTCCTAACCTACTTAGACGACAGGAGCAAAGACCCGAAAAGAAAACGAAGTGGGGTTGCGCCGAAGCGCTCAGGACTCGAACCTGCTACCCCGGATGTGGGATAGTCAAACCAAACGAAGGAACCTACTTTCTGGCTGTTCCGGGTTGCGCCACGGGCATTGCCGTGACTGACAGGATAATGCTCTGAAGCAATCTGAAAGTTGCAAGAAGAAGTGAAAAATGCAGCGGCATTACTGACTACATTCCACCTACTTCTTTTCTCCGACGCTTCCAACGCGCGGCAGCACTACCTGTTACTCACTTCACTCTATCTACTAGTCCAGTTTCAGACACTCCAGGAACGCCTTCTGCGGCACCTCTACTTTACCGAACTGGCGCATCTTACGCTTACCTGCCTTTTGCTTCTCGAGGAGCTTACGCTTACGCGAAATGTCTCCACCGTAACACTTGGCCGTAACGTCTTTGCGCATGGCAGAGAGGGTTTCCCGGGCGATTACCTTGGCGCCGATGGCAGCCTGGATGGCAATCATGAACTGCTGGCGGGGGAGCAGCTCACGCAGCTTCTTGCACATGCCCCGTCCTACGTACTGAGCTTTCGAGCGGTGAACGAGAGCGCTAAGTGCATCGACGTTCTCACCGTTGAGCTTGATGTCCATCCGCACGAGGTCGGTTTCCTGGTAATCCTTCGGTTGGTAATCGAAGCTGGCGTAACCACGGCTGAGGCTTTTGAGGCGGTCGTAGAAATCAAAGACGATTTCTGCGAGAGGAAGCTCGAAGTGTAGTTCTACGCGTTGAGGGCTGAGGTAGGTCTGCTTGGTAAGCGTTCCACGCTTGTCGATGCAGAGGTTCATGATCGCACCGATGTAATCGGTGGTGGTGATGATCTGAGCGAAAATGATGGGCTCTTCCACCATCTGGCGGTTGTTTTGCTCCGGAAGTTCCGCAGGGTTGCGGATTTCGGTGACCACGCCTTTGGTATCGGTGACACGGTAGGTTACGTTCGGGACGGTGGTGATTACGTCCATGCCGAATTCACGGAACAGACGTTCCTGCACGATTTCGAGGTGGAGCATCCCGAGGAAGCCACAACGGAAACCGTAGCCGAGGGCGGCGGATGTTTCGGGCTCGAAGACGAGACTGGCGTCGTTGAGCTGAAGCTTTTCGAGGCTGTCGCGGAGCGGTTCGAAGTCGTCGTTGTCCAGCGGGAAGATACCCGCGAAAACCATCGGTTTCACTTCTTCGAAGCCGGAGAGCATCTCGGCCGGGTTTTCCTTGAGAGTGACCGTGTCACCCACCTTGATTTCGGAACTGTTCTTTACGCCGGTGATGATGTAGCCTACGCTGCCACAGCCAATTTCGTTCTGTGGCTTAGGTGTAATCTCCATCGCGCCAACTTCGTTGGCGGTGTAGACCGCACCCGTGGCGATAAACTTGATGTCTTGCAGTTTCTTCAGGGAGCCGTTCATGATCCGGACGTAAGCAATCACGCCGCGAAAAGGGTTGAATACGGAGTCGAAGATAAGGGCCTGAAGCGGCGCTTCGGGGTCTCCGCTGGGCGGAGGGACGCGCTCGACGACGGCGGTCATGATTTCCTGCACACCGATGCCGGTCTTGCCGGATGCTTCGATGATGTCTTCACGGGCGCAGCCCGTGAGCTCGATCATCTGATCGGCCATCTCTTCGATGCGGGCTGTTTCCATGTCAACCTTGTTGAGCACGGGGATGATTTCGAGGTCGTGCTCCAGGGCGAGGAAGAGGTTGGAGATGGTCTGTGCCTGGATACCCTGAGTAGCATCGACGAGCAATAAAGCACCTTCACAGGCGGCAATCGAGCGGGATACTTCGTAGCTGAAATCTACGTGGCCGGGCGTGTCAATCATGTTGAAGACATATCCGGTCCCGTCCGTATGCTTGTAGTGCATCTGGATGGCGTGGCTCTTGATGGTGATGCCGCGCTCGCGTTCGAGATCCATGTCGTCGAGCTGTTGGTCCATCTTCTGGCGTTCTCCTACAGACTGGGTAAAGTCGAGGAGTCGGTCGGAAAGGGTACTCTTGCCATGGTCAATGTGGGCAATAACACAGAAGTTGCGAATATTCTTCATACGGGCGCAAAGGTAACGTTAATCTTTAATGCTTAAAAGCTTTGCATGCTATAGAAACAGTCCGCAAATCATGGCGGTGTCAAAGAAAACGCCGGGAGGTGTGTTTAGGTTGCGAAGTTTACTGAGCGAACAGCAGGGTTTGGGGTGTTATTTTCTTTGTCGGTTTTATCGGTTCTTAGAAATGGATGATCATGCCCAGTCCGTTTTCCGTTGCACGCAGCAGGAGCGGAATGTCCGTGTTTCTCCCCGCCGCGATGAAATAGTTGGCCAGGTCAAAAACCATCAGGAAGGCGCCCTGCAGCATGATGCTCTGACCAAATCCTTTGAGTTGATCAGCGTTCACGTCCGGCCGTTTGGCCCGCTCGGTGAGGTAAAGCCCGCCCATGATGTAGCCTACATCGAGCCCGGCATTAAAGAGCAGTACCTTCTGAAAGCCCTGGTGCTTACTCAGGCTGGTGGCCAGGTCCCAGGCAGCGGGGTCCGATTTCAGGGCGGAGTAGTAACCCAAGCCCGCGATGGCCAGATTGACACCGTTCCACAGTGCGTTCATGCGGTGAAAATGTTTCGTAGCGCCGTCCGCAGAGCCCTGGAGGGCGACACCGGTGGCGATGTTGGCTACTGCCCAGCCGCCGAGGGTAAGCATGGCGGTTTTCTGGTGATCAAGGCTTTGTTGGTTGAAGGTAGGCAGGTCCAGTTGAATACCCTGAGCGTGAAGGCCGGAAACGGTGAGTGCAAGCACGAAGAGAAGCGAGAGGCGGATGATCATAAAACTATAAGTCCGGGGGAGCAGATCAGGTTCACCACCGCCCGTTCGGAGGTGCGTAAAACAGCGGCGGCGCGGACGCAGGATGCATTGTGCGCTCTTGAGGAGGCTTGTTGAATCATAATCAGCCAAACTTGTGCGTTCCCAATGTGCAAGCCGTACCTTACGGCCCTTAATCTATCCAACTGATCGAATGAGCGTTGTACAACGGCTAACCTACCTTGCTATATTTACCATACTTTGCACCTGCGGCCCCGCCCTGATGAATGCTCAGGAAGACCTCTACGCACTGGAGCACGTAGTGGAAATAGAGCTGGAAATGCACGATGATAACTGGAAAAAGAAACTGAACGCCTGGAAAAAGCAATTGCAAAAAAAACGCGTTACGGCCACGCTCAAAGTGGATGGTGTCACTTACGATAGTGTGGGCGTCCGGCTGAAGGGAAACAGTTCTTATTTCGCTCCGGCCCGCGCGGAGAAGAAGAAGTTACCCTTCAACATCAAGCTCAGTTACATCAATAAAAAACAGAGCGTAAACGGGAAATATGAGACGCTGAAACTGAGTAATCTATTCCGTGATCCCAGCTATCTGCGCGAAACCCTGAGCTACCAGATCGTCCGTGACTATATGGCCGCTCCGGAGTGTAATTATGCCCGCTTGACCGTTGACGGTGAGTACTACGGCCTGTACAACCTGACCGAATCGATCGACGAGAATTTCTGGGAAGAGGAGTTTGCGACCACCAACGGAATAATGTTCAAATGTGACCCGGAAAGCAAAGAGGACGCCCCGGAAAACTGCCCGCCCGGCATTGGTGCTAACCTGGCCTACATCGGGGAAGACACCGCCTGCTATGCCGCCCGCTACGAATTGAAAAAATCTGATTATGGCTGGGGAGAGCTCATGGACCTGAGCGAAGCTGTGACGGAAGAAGATTCGGATCTCAACGGTATCCTCAACGTAGACGAAGCGCTATGGATGCTTGCTTTCGATAACGCGCTTGCAAACCTCGACAGTTATCTCGGTGCATTTTGCCACAATTATTACCTGCTGAAAGACGAATCCGGTATCTGGCGGCCCATCGTCTGGGACCTCAACCTGAGCATGGGCGGCTTCCGCCTGCTGGATGAAAAACGAATCCTGACCGATGATGAACTCGTTTCGTTGAGCCCCTTTATCCATTTTTCAGAACGCAATGAGGACCGTCCCCTAATTCTGCGCCTTTTTGACAACCCGCTGTACCGCAAAATGTACGTTGCCCACCTGCGTACCATATACGACGAGCAATTTGCCTCAGGGCTGTACGACGAACGGGCAAAAAAAATCCGCGAAGTGATTTCTTCTCTTGTGATTCACGAGCCGAATCCTCTGTATCCTACCGAGAACTACACCCTGAATTACCACGGAACAGTAGAGGTTGCGGGCGGTAAAGTGATCGGTGTTGAAGAATTTTTCAAGAAGCGGGGCAATTACCTGAAAGAGCACAAACTCTACGCGCAACCGGTGCCCGTGATTGCCAACCATACTGCCGTTAAATCAGGCGACGAGGTGGTCGTTTCCGTTTCACTGGAAGAAGGAGATTCCGGCCAGCCCGTATGGGTGGCCCACCGGCGGGAGGGCGCAGGAACCTTTGCGTACAAAGAACTCAAGGCCGAAGCGGACGGTAACTATACCATCACCCTGCCCGGAGAGGAAATCGAAGAGTACTTTCTGGTGGCAGAAGGCCGTATTTCGGCAACAGTCTTGCCGGCGAGGTCGGCCCGGGAGTGGTTTACCGTGAAATGATATTGACTGGCAACTTTTGCACTACGAATGAAAGAACTACCCGATAACGTCATCTGGCTTGAAGACGCCGGCAATAGCCGATACGTCAATAAGTATGAACGTAAGCCCTTCGAAGAAGGAGAGGTTTCCACGTTTTTCGACTACGACCCCGACGGTGGGATAGACTACGATACTGCGGTAACCTGCCGGGTGGAGCACGATGAAGTGCTGGGACTGATCGCCAGGCTCGTGTAGCCAAAATGGAGGTGCAATCGGGATTATTCATCCGCCCGGGGTCACACTATTTTACATTTTCGGAAGATATTTTTTCGGCGTACGCCTTTGGCGTACTGTTGGTCATTTCCCTGAATACCTTGTAAAAAGTGCTCTTGTTTTTAAAGCCGCAGCGCTGCGCGATGCCGAAGAAGGTGTGCTGACGAAATTCCCCGGCTTTGATACGACTAACCACCGCTTCGATGCGGAAGCTGTTGATAAAGGAGAGGAAATTTGTTCCGCCGTGGTGGTTAATCACCTGGCTCAGGTATTTGGTATTGGTATCCAGTTTAAGGGATAGCTTACGTAGGGTAAGGTCGGGATTGAGGTACAGTTTTTCGGTGGCCATGACCTCTTTGATGCGCTCGAACAAACGGAGCTCGTCAAGGCCACGCAAGCTGCTGGTCCGGTACCGGTCTTTGAGGTTGAGCAACGAAATTCGGTGGTCGTGTACCACCCGGTCGCCGTCGACCTCAAATGCGATGTAGTTGACCAACTTGTTTTCAGCGTTGTGGATGGGGTGTATCACGAGTTTACAGAGATAGGCTTCTCCGTTTTTCCGGTGATTGGTGATTGTTTCTTTGAACGGTTCTTCGCTGGCCAGCCCATCCTTGATACGTTGGATGGCGTCAGGTTCAGTTTGCGGCCCCTGAAGGATGTGCCCCGGGCTTTTGCCGATAACTTCTCCTGTTTCGTATCCGGTGACGAATTCGAAATCCTGATTTACCCATAGAATGCGTCGGTTAGCATCGGTTAGAATAACTGCAACTCGATTCATAATTGTTTTAGATGGAGTAACCCTCGCCGGTTGGAGGCGGAGAGTCTGGTATTAAAAAGGGGAGCCGGGAGTAGTGGCAAGACGAACCTGAAGAGATACGCTCACCGAATGGCAAACTCACCGGCAGAAAAACGGTTAGTTCTTTTAACAAAACGAAATTCTGCCCCAAAGTTGAGAAACACTTCAAAGTGTGAAAATGTGCTGACCCAATTGCCCTAAAATCAGCCTGTCTGTACCCACACAAGGAAGAAAAGCACTGATTTGGTTGGTGTCCGGGCAGACTTGAAGGTAAATTCGCATTGTTTCTGTTGCCGGATTGTCGTGCTAAAGGTATGAAAAGTTGCCTACATCTGAACCATAAAATACTATGAGAGCCCTGGCTTCGAAGGATAAATTACCAGAAATATACCCCGTGTCGGGTCCGGAAAGCGGACCGGTGCGGAGCGTCCGCGGACCCGGGCGCTTGCTGTGGAGCGCACGCGCGGCCTTAGCAACAGTCAGGGCCGGAGGAAGAGTGTGGGTAAAGACCCGTTTTCCTGGTGATGAGGCTCAGTTTCTCCGGCTGATTGAAAAACTGCAAGTCGGAGGGCAGGGGAGTGGTAGTGAAAAATACCACGCTTTGCCCCCAGCAAATCATGATCGTTTTTTTGGTGACTATTCATTCTCCGAAACCGTAGGGTTGTGGTTGGAAAAAGGGACAAAAGAAGCCTCATGCCTGTTGAATCCGTTCATTTCTACGGAGGGTTTCGCTTTCACTCCCGATGAGTACCTCGATTTATTGGAACGATTGCGGGGCGCCGTAAGGCGTTACAACCGTTTGCCAGGGGTGAGCAACGGACTGGAAGACCTGAATACCGGTTTTTTCAGGTACCGTAATCTGGAAGAGAGTACCGCCTTTATCCGTTCGCATTTAACTGAATACCTCGAACGCGGAGACAAACTGCACCGGAATTTCCTGTTGGTCATCAACCAGCATGCGCGTTCCGTTGCCACGGAAAAACGCCGGGAACTGAGAGAGAAGACGAATGAGCTGGAAAAGCTGGAACGAGAGCTTACTCAGGCGGAGGAAATGACCGGCCGTCGTCAGCGAAAAGTATTTGCCGAAATAGCGGTCAGGTGGGAAAATTACCTGAAAGCAGCTCACCGGAAGACTGAGGAGGAAACCGTAAATGCCGACGGCGAAAGCCTCCGGGCAAACCTGGAAAATGAGCGGGAGGCGCTGAACGCTGCCTTTACGCTGATGGGACGGGAATTGAAGACAGACGGACTGTCTCTGAGTGCACTGACGGTCAATCCCCGCCACGGTGATCCTAACCGGCTCCGGGAGCTGGAGGGGGCTCTGAATGACTTGTTGAGAGAGGTAGACGAAGCGGGACTATATCAACTGCCACTACGGGTGACCGATGCAGCTACTACTCCGCGGCAATTACAACAGCTGGACAGCCTGCTTGGTAAGCTGAGGAATACTGAGCTCCATCTCGGTGAGCTGCCCGTGTTTTATGATCAGCGCCATTTCTGGTACGCACAACCAGCGCACTTGCGTCGTCTTTTAGCGCCGCTTCTGGACTTGCCACCAGAAGATTGGGAAACGGCTTTCAGCAGCTGGTACTTCGAGCGATGCCTCGAACGGGAGCAGCGGCCTGAGCGCTTTTTTCTGGAGAGCATTGAGCCCGGTCCGGTAACGGTCAGTGCTTCCGAATCGGTGCAGGTAAAAGCCGGGAACCTCGGTTTTGTGAGGCCAGGCGAAGCCTGGCCGTCAGCCACCTCCGAAGACCTGTTGCTTGACCTCAGCGGGAAAGATGATTTTAACGGCGAAATCATTGCGAAGACCCTATCCGTCAATCCTTTGTCGGATGTCTCTGCTTTGCCCGTAGCGGTGAGTGGCCACCGAGACCCGGTTCTGTTGTTCAGTCAGTCGTTTCAGCCATTGCACCCTCCTGCGTGGCGTGAACGAGTTGCCGGATCTTCACCTGCTGGCCCGCCCAACTGCGTACTTTTTCAGTCCGACGACTCTTCGCCGTGGTGTCCGCTGAGTGATTGGGATGGAAGCACGGTGGATAAGTTGAATGTCTTTTTACCGGAGAAGCTTACGGACGAAGCAGGAAAGTGCCTGATCGACACCTGGGAATCACTTATTGCTTCTGCTCCGGAGATTACGTTCTTTCATACCCTTTCCCCGAATACTATCACCCAAGGGCTTTTAAGTGACGGGATCAACGGAGCTTTTCTGACTTCCGTATTGTTACGGGCCGCAGAGGCCGCAGAAGCAGAACCATTCGACCGGGGAGCGCTGGCAGCGCTGGGCCGTGAAGTCCGTATCCGCTGCGGTTTGCCCGAGCCAGGCCCGCATCCCCTTGCCGTACAGTTCGGAAATGCCCTGAAAGCAGAGCTCCCCGATCATTTTATTGAGATATACGTGCCGTGGCGAGACACCTTTCTCCCTCTCGTGCTGCAGTCTCCTTCGGGGAGGAAATCCGTTCTCCTACCCGATGGCCGCCTGCCTGGCAGGGCCGACAAAGAGGTCGAAATGGTCAGGCAGGAAGAACTACGATCAGTAGGCTTTGATGTGTTAGGGCTGAATGCTCTGAACTGCTGGGAGAATCTGGCGGATGAAGTTGAGCGGATTGTCCGTAAAGTCAAGGGCTAGACGCTACTGCTGCGACCTTTCAACGTCTTTTTTGAAGCCGTCAAAGAATTCCTTGAAGGTATCGAACTCTCTGCGCCAGCTCAGTCCTGTACCTACCTGGATTCGGCGACCTCCGGCAATGTCGGGCTGAAGGCGTTCATAGCCTCTTAACTTCAGGGTTCTGGAGTCGTTGAGGACGTACTCCAGCACAAAATTGTTGCCCACAAAAGTCCCGGAGGCAAACGCTTCATTGTTGTTGAGAACGTTGAGGTCGTGGCGCAGCGTGAAGCGATTGTTGAAGTCGCGACTGAAGGAAAACTCAAAGGCAGAACCACGACTGGTAACCGAAGAACTGCTGATGCTCGCGTTGCGGTAATTGTTGTAGGCAACGTCAAAGTTGAAGGAGGAAATAAAGGCATCTTCGCCGAAGGCATTCTTAACCAAATCGTTCAGCAACAGGCTTACGTAGTTAGAGAGCCACTCGCTCACCGTATTTACCACTGCATCGCCGAAACCGATGGATAAATCTGAGGGCAGAAACTGCCCGGCGACGATGAGGCCGAAGACCTGGCGGTTGAGCTCGTTCGGGTCTAAAAGTAACAGCCGGCGTTTGTTGTTTGCATAGCTCTCCAACGGGCCATCCAGGCTGGGGAAACCTATGTCGAAATTGATGTCGGGCTTGGTAAGAAGGCCGGCGAGTTTGAGGGAGAGGTCCACGTCGGTTGCCCGGCTGGCAACGGTTGTGAGGTTGTTGTCGACGTCGCTGACGAGGTACTCCTGAATGAAGTTAAGAATTGGTGTCTGGAGGTTTTCGTAGTCTGCCGAAATGTTGATCCGTGCTTCGAATGGGTCTCCGGTCCAGACGACGGTGCCTCCGGGGCGTACGGAAAACTCTTTATTGATAATGTCGTAAAACGTAAAGAGGTAGCTCCCCCGGGAAATGGTAAAGGTTCCGTACATCTTCAGCTCTCCGTCCCTGGGAATCCTCAAGGTGAGGTTGCCGTTGCCCTGTCCCCGTAGAATGTCGCCTACTTCTTCGTCGAAGATGATCTCTCCGATGGCTTCATCGGTTACCAGTAATTCCATCTCCAGGCTCACCCCGGTAGGCTCTCCGGCATTTTCTGTAACTACGTCTTCTACGTACAGGCTCCGGTTCACGAAGCGGACATCATCGATGGAACCGGCCTCCGCTCCATAGTCTACCGGTATCGAGAGCTTAGAGTCTTTACCGACAGTTGCACGGACGTAAATATCTGTCTGCTTGAAGTCTCCGGTAAAAGTTACCAGGCCGCTACCGATGGCAATTCCATAAAAATTAGGGTTCTGTCCCGGAGCGAGGTCAAGAGCGAGGAAGCGGTCCGTAGTAATCTGCGCATTGATCCCCAGGTTTTTCAATCGATCGTGAGTGATACCTCCACTCAGGGTTGCTGAATTACCGTAGCGGTCAATCAACTTCGTCCCCGTAATGTCAAAGAGGGTATTGTTGATGTTCACCCGGCTCTGGTTGTAACGGTACCTCGTTTGCAGGTAATCGATCGTAAAGCCTCCGCCAAGAGCGTCGATATGTCCGTCGACATCAAGCTTTTTGGGTTGTCCTTCAACCTTCAGCTCGGCGTTGAAAGAGCCGGTAATGTTCGATACGGAACCTCCAACCCAGTACTTGGCAAGGTCCAGCGGGTAGCCGTTGATGTTGACGCCGAGATCAAGGTGGTTTTTTTGCTG
This sequence comes from Neolewinella aurantiaca, assembly GCF_008014675.1. Classification (GTDB taxonomy): domain Bacteria; phylum Bacteroidota; class Bacteroidia; order Chitinophagales; family Saprospiraceae; genus Neolewinella; species Neolewinella aurantiaca. The sequence continues at coordinate 275,772 of NZ_VOXD01000002.1, forward strand.
TTCCGGCAGGGGATCACTCTCTACCAGATCGGCAAGGTTATAGGTTGCTTCTGCGATGAGCTGGGCCGTGTCCCGGTTCAGGTTCAGGTAGGTGGTCAGTTTGCTCTTGGGGTTGGGCGCAGAGGCATCGATCCGGAGGTACCCGTAGTCTTCTCCGTTCATCAGGAAAGTATCTGACCTGAACTGGGCCCGTAAGCCTTCCTGCCGGAAAATATCTGCTACCGAAACGGTAACATCTACATCTCCGCTGAAGTCTAAGTTAGGATAATCCCATATAGAATCGATCAGTGATAGATCCATATTCATCAGGTCAAGTTCAAGGCCCTCGTCGCCGAACTTACTCAGTCGGATTTCACGGTAGTCATTCTTGGTGCCGGCTAGTCTTCCGCTGCGCAGAGCAAAGTTCTGGGTGTCGATATAATTCGGCCCGAAGACGATGTAATTGCCCCGCCGGATGTTCCACCGTTGCTGGAATATTTCCAGCTGAGACTCGTCAAACCGAAGTTCGAAATTAAGACTGTCGGGCAGCCTGAGTTCCCCGTCGAGGTTGATCTTATCCAGAAAGATATTGTCTTCATCCCCACCGTAGGTGAGTCCGAAGTCGATCAGCTCGTCGTCGAGCAGGCTCAGGAGTGTTACCCGGTTCAGCAGATGCCGGTCGTTGACAAAAGTCGAGTCCACGGCAAATCCGAGGTCTCCTTCTCCTTTATTGCTGCTGGCCCGGAGGATGAAGTCCACCAGGCGGAACTCGGCGAAGCTGAGGTCAGGGGCTGTGAGTTCCATCACCAGACTGTCCTTGAAACCATCATAACTCCCTCTCAGGTCTACATTGACCAGCGAGCCAAGCTGCGGGGAAGCAAGCCGGTTCAGCCCGCGGGAATCCAGAATGCTCAGGTCGAAACTAAAGCGGTTTGGCGCCGGCAGGCTTCGTGGTGGGTTTATCTTCAGTCGTTGGGCCCAGCCGGGGTAATGCCTGACAAGGAAGCCGGTAAGACTTGGAGCTACTTCTTCAAGGTCGAAACGACCGACAAGTTCTCCGCGGGCGATGTCGCTTTCGAGCTTTACCACTTTCTGACCGTCGAGATTGAAGTTCGAGTAAGCCAGCAGGCTGTCGATCGTTATGGCAACGGTATCCACCAGTACCTGGAAACTGTCCAGTTCGACCCGGCCTTCCATTACGCTGAAATCGGTACCGATGAGGTTAAGGTCGATGTTGCCAGACAGGGCAATTGGTTGTTTGCTCAGGTTGAGCGCAAGGAGATCGAATTCCCCCACGGAGGCGTCAAAATCGAAGGTCGGAATGGAGTCGCGGAAGTCGATCTCCCCCAGGAAGTTAAAATCGATGTTATCATCGGCGATGCTGAAGTTTCCGTTGAAAAACCTGTCCTCCAGCCGGCCATCGATGATGGCATTCTGGTAAGCGTATTCCCGGAAAGTGAAGCTGCGGATGGTGGCATCCAGATCGGCCTTGGCGGTGTTGGCGTCGAGGCCGATACCGTTGGCGATGCTACCGTCCAGAGAAATCTGCCCAAACTGAGGGTTACCCGTCCAGATGCCGAGGTCAAAATCGTCCAGGGTCAGTTTCCCGGCGTAAGTGGCCGGCTTGGGGCCGTCGGAGGTGATGAGTTGAACGTCAAGGGTCGCGCTGCCGATGTCCGAGTTCAGCGTACCATCCGCCACGAAGTTGGTGAAGAAGCCGTCGAAACGGCCATTGAAACTAAGCTTCCCAAGGCGGTCGAAGTTCTCCGGTGGCGTGAATTTTGGGAGCAGGCGACGCAGGGTGTACATGTCGGTGGTAAGCTCATCGAGCTCGAGGTTCAGTAACTCAGAGCCGGGATTGGCAATCTGCCGGGAGCTGAAGCTGCCCTTTAATTTGGTCGATTGGTCCAGGGCCAGTTCCACTTCCCGGCCGCGAAGGCTGTTCACCATTCCCCGGAGTTCTCCGCCTATTTCAAGTTTGCGCCGTTGGTTGTCGCGGAAAAACTGATTGAACCGCAGCTTGCGGGCAAAGTAAAGGACATCCCGGACGGCAACTTTACTTTTCCTGATGTTGATGTCCATGCGCACCTCGTTGTTGAAGTCAGACCAGCTGTCCCAGCCATTTCTGAAACGAAAGTGGAGGCTGTCGGAGAGCAGACTCTCTGCCGTCACGAGTTCGAGGTCGTATAGTTGAAGTTCGGTGGGCGTTATTTTGAGGTCCTGGACACTGAGGCGATCGAGGATGAAGCCCGATTTCTCTTCCAAACTGAGGTGACGGAGTTTGCCCAGGAACTCGCCGCCGCTGAAATCTACATCGGTGAGTTCCAGGTCGACGTTGCTCGTGCCGAGGCGGGCAAAGTCAATAGCGGAGATGTCGGCCTCGGCGATGGGGTCTTTGCGGAAATTGTCAAGTACGTAGCTGCCGTCGTATATTTCAATGCTGCCGGCAAGAATCTGCAGGTTGGTCTTGTTGGTATCGATCACCTGCTCGTCCATTTCGATCATAAGGCTGTCGAAGGCAGTTTCCAGTGGGGCGGGGGAGAAGCTGGTTTGTTTCACGAGCGGAGAACGTAACTCTGCTCTTTCGATCCGGATGATACTGTTGGGGAGGTCCAGTTCGTCCATCTTGGCAACGGCCGACTCGAGGCTGATGTCCCACCGTTGCCCTCTTACGCTGTCGTTCTGCGTAAAGGTGATGTTTCTCAGGTCCAGTTGGTTCAGTTGCAGGTTGAACGGGGTGTTGCTCGGTTCGTCTTTAGGAGGAAAGAGTTTTTGGAGCGCGGTTTCCAGATTGCTTTCTGCGTCGCCAAGGTCACGCCGTATTTTGAAGTTGGTGTCTGCAATGAGCACAGACTCAATGACCAGCCCGTGCCAGAGGTCGAAGTCGGCCGCGAGGGTTTTGCCGTACAGGAGGGTGTCTCCGTATTTGTCTTCGATGTAAAGCCCTTCGATCGTCATTTCGTCCAGCCACGAGATGCGGACGTTGTCTACGGAAACCGATGTTTCGAGGGTTTTTTCCATACTGGCCGTCACGCGTTTTGCAAGCCAGTTCTGCACGGATGGCAGTTGAAGCACCAGCACGATCCCAAAAAAGATGAGCGGCAGACCGATAAGCCAGCGCCTTGCACGGCGCCAGCCTTTGCTTTTGCGGCGGGGTTTCAGGTTGTCGGCCTTGTGTTCACTTGGTTGGTTCATGCCTTGAGGGCGCGAAGATAAGTCTGGATCACGTCCATATTATAGTAACACGGCGATCAACCTAAAGGGTTGGTTCATTAAGGTAAGATTAATAGTGCGCGGCCGCGGGTGCAGAGAAGGGTTTTGGGAGTACGTTTATTTCGCACTGCTTCCCAACTTATGCGGCACCTGCGTACGCGCCGCATAAGTTACCTTCGCCAAAAATCAACTGAACATGGTACGTTTATCCGTCAACCTCAACAAAGTAGCGCTCATCCGTAACAGCCGGGGAGCCGATTACCCCAATCTGGTAAAAGTGGCCAAAGACTGCGAAGCCTTTGGTGCTCAGGGCATCACTATCCACCCCCGGCCCGATGAACGACACGCCCGCTACACCGATGTGGCAGCACTGAAAGAAGTCTGCACCACTGAATTGAACATCGAAGGGTATCCGGGAGAGAAATTTATGCAGGTGGTACTGGCAAGCAAACCAGATCAGGTAACCCTGGTACCCGATGAGCCCGGGCAGCTGACAAGCGACCACGGATGGGACACCGTGGGAAAGGCTGACTACCTCAAAAAAACAATTGACCGATTAAAAAATGCGGGCATCCGCACATCGATTTTTGTTGACCCGGATGAGGAGATGCTGGACGGAGCGCTGGCCGTCGGTACCGACCGGATCGAATTCTATACAGGGCCATTTGCGCACCAGTACCAAGGGGACAGGGAAGCGGCGATCGCTCCTTTCACCAAAGCGTCGGCGTACGCCCGGGAGCTGGGGCTGGGCATCAATGCCGGCCACGATCTAAACCTCGAAAACCTCGCTTTCTTCGCTGCTCAAATGCCGGGTTTACAGGAGGTTAGCATTGGTCATGCCCTGGTCTCCGATGCACTGTATTACGGACTGGAAAATACCATTCAGATGTACCTCCAAAGGTTAAGTTTGTAAGCTCCCCGACTTTACGGGGTTGTTAACTTTTTATTTACCCTGCCAGAGCATCGTCAATGGGTGTTCAAACAGTGGCCAGGCTTTGTGTTTGCGGTAACTTGGCAACTTTGCGAATCGGCAAATCACTATTTGGCCGAACCCTTGTCTTAACAAATAATTAGGAAAGTTATTTGGACGGGCAGCGAAATCTATTAACTTTGCGTTCACACTCCGGAAGATTTACATTTACACATCAAACCATCTCTTCCGACCGGCGAGACCAATCATCGCCAAAGATTTTATCAGGGACTTTTTCTTTACACTTCGCATTACACAGGATCAACTACACTGAATATTTTCAAAGAAGATCAGCAACAAGAACAATCTAAATCCAAAGCTTAAGGCGGGGTTTGGCCCTCGCCGTATTTTAACCATATTTCTTAACCATTTTGAGACTAGTAATCAACTAAATTTCGACTAGAATGAAAAGAATTTCACTAGTATTATCGCTCCTCTTTTTTGCGTGCAGTATTGCGCTGGCGCAGAGGACGGTAACCGGTACCGTCATGGACGAGTCCGGTGAGACCCTTATCGGAGCCTCCGTGCTCGTTAAGGGTACAACTTCCGGTACGGTCACCGACATCGACGGAAAATTTTCACTTAACGTACCTGCCAACGCCGAGTTGCTTGTCGTTAGCTACACAGGCTTTGCCACCAGCGAGGTGCCACTGACTGCCGCTAACGTTATGGACATTACGATGTCTGAGAGCGCAGCCCAGCTGAACGAGGTAGTAGTAACCGCCCTCGGTATCCGTAAGGAGAAGAAGGCACTTGGTTACTCGGTCGCTACCATCGGTTCCGGCGCGGTTGAAAACCGCGTTGAGTCTGATGTGGGCCGTATCCTCCGCGGTAAAGCTGCAGGTGTGGACATTACCCAGACTTCAGGTGTTGCCGGTTCGGGTACCAACATCATCATTCGTGGCTACAGCTCCATCAATGGTTCTAACCAGCCACTGTTTGTTGTTGACGGTGTTCCTTTCAACACCGCTACCAACACCGACCGTAACTTCGTAACGGGTGGTGCAACGGCTTCCAGCCGCTTCCTTGACCTTGATCCTAACAACATTGCTGAGATCAACGTACTTAAAGGTCTCTCCGCAACCGTACTTTACGGTGAGCAGGGTGCCAACGGTGTAATCCTCGTTACAACCAAGAACGGTCAGGGTGGTGCAGACGCCAAGAAAGGTTTCGAAATCAGTGTTTCTCAGGGTATTGCCCGCACCGAGATTGCTAACCTTCCTGATTACCAGAACAGCTACGGTAACGGTTTCTCCGGCAACTACGGTCTGTTCTTCTCTAACTGGGGTCCTGCTTTCGACGTTCGCGGCAGCAACGGTATCAGCGAGAACGGCACCGTTCCTCACCCTTACGGTCGTGAAGCACTCAACGGTGCATTCCCTGAATTCATTGGTGCAGAGCTTGACTACCGCCCTTACGACAACGTATCTGAGTTCTTCCAGGCTGGTTCTGTATACAACACCAGCGTAAACGTAGATAAGAACTTCGGCAATGGCATCAGCTTCAACGCCAACTACTCTTACCTCGACGACACCGGCTTCGTTCCTGAAAACACCTACCAAAAGCACAATGCAGGTATTGGTGGTAAAGTAGACCTGGCCAACGGCCTTAAGATCCAGTCGAGCCTCAATATCGTAAGCTCTAACCGGGTTAGCCCTCCTGCATCTATCGGTTTCGGTTCCAACCCTTCCGGTGCCTCTGTATTTGCCAACGTACTTTACACGCCCCGCTCTGTTGACCTGGCTGGATTCCCATTCCAGAACCCAATCGACGGTAGCCAGGTGTACTACCGTGGTGGTAACGACATCCAGAACCCACGCTGGGGTCTTGCCAACATGTTCGACACTGAAGAAATCAACCGTTACTTCGGTAACGTGAGCGCTTCTTACGAAATCACTGACTGGCTGTCTGCAGCCTACAAAATCGGTGTGGATACTTACACACAGAACTCACGTCGTGAAATTAACAAAGGTGGTAGCCAGGTGCCTGATGGCCAGATGGTAACCAACCTCCGTACCAACACTATCATCGACCAGGTTCTTAGCCTGAACTTCGACACTGACCTGAGCGAAACATTCAACCTCAGCGGTACCGTAGGTATTAACGACCGTCACGATAAGTTTCAGCGCAACACCGTAAGCTCAAGCCAGCAGTTCATTTACGGTCTTTTCGACCAGGATAACTTCATCGAGCACGTTGGTAGCCAGTACCGCGAGGAAGAAGGTTACTTCGGAGTATTCGGTAGTGTAACCGCAGGTTACAACCGCTACCTCTACCTGACCGCTTCTGCTCGTAACGACTGGTCTTCTACTCTGGAGTCAGCTAACCGTTCTATCCTTTACCCTTCCGTTAGTGTGAGTTTCGTACCAACGGATGCCTTCGAAAGCCTGCAGGGCAGCCGCGTGCTGAACTACCTGAAGCTTCGTGCCGGTTACGGTACTTCTGCCCGTTTCCCTTCTCCGTACAACACCCGTACTCCACTGGGAAGCTCTACCAACGTAAGCCAGACTCCTGGTGGTCAGCCGCTCAACACAAACTTTGTTGACAACCGCCTGGGTAACCTGAACCTCGAGCCCGAGCTTCTCGGCGAACTCGAATTCGGTGTGGAAGGTCGTTTCTTCAACAACCGTGTTGGTATTGACTTCAGCATCTACGACAAGCAGTCCAGCGACCTTCTCGTTGACCTCGACCTTGACCCTGCAAGTGGCTACAGCACCACTTTCATCAACGCTGCCGAAGTATCTAACAAAGGTATCGAAGCAAGCCTGAACCTCATCCCGGTAAAAACCAAAGACTTTACCTGGGACATGACCTGGAACATCACTAAGAACAAAAACGAAGTTATCAGCATCGCTGACGGTGTTGACCAGATCAATATTGCCGGTTACACCAACCTTGGTAACTTCGCTATCCCCGGCCAGCCCTTCGGTGCCATCCAGGGTAGTGCCTTCGTAACCGGCCCCAACGGCGGCCTGTTCGTAAACTCTGCCGGTGAGTACGAAGCAACCAACGACATCGAAGTTATCGGTGACCCGAACCCGAACTACACAGCCAACTGGCTCAACTCTATCAGCTACAAAGGCATCAACCTGGGCTGGCAGTTCTCTTACACTGACGGTGGCGACATCTACAGTGTAACAACCGCTACCATGTTGGCTCGTGGTCTTACTACTGATACTGACTTCGACCGTTTCCTCCCACTGATCCTTCCTGGTGAAGATGCTGAAGGCAACGAGAATACAGTACAGGGTTACGCTGGTGATTACTTCTTCGCTGGTTACTTCGGTGCTGATGAAGGTTCTATCTTCGATGCAACCGTTATCCGCCTGCGTGAAATCAGCCTGAGCTACAGCATTCCTTCCAGCCTGCTGGAGAAGCTGCCGTTTGGTTCTATCTCTCTTCGTCTGTCTGGTGAAAACCTCTGGTACTACGCTCCTAACTTCCCTGAAGGTGTGAACTTCGACCCCGAAGTATCCTCTCTCGGTGTAGGTAACGGCCGTGGTTTTGACTACCTGACCGGTCCTACGACCAAAAAGTACGGTGCTACAATCAGCCTGACTTTCTAAGTAAACTCTTTTGGTGCCTCTGTAAGTTGTCCGGTAAAGGACGGCTCACAGAGTGCCCCTGAGTTTGCAAAGCAACCATTTCAATTAAGACTACAACAAGCAATAAATATGAACTTGTTTAAGAAATTTGCTCTGGCAATGATCGTCCTTTCAGTGGCCGCATGTACGGACCTGGATGAACTGCTGGAGAACCCCAACGGGGTAGACCCGTCGCGTGCCGACGCTGTCTCCCTGTACAACAGCGTACAGCTGAACTTCCGTAACGTGGCCAACAGCCAGACGGTATACCGCTTCACTGCAGGTCTTGCCCGCATGAACGGCGAGATCGGAGGCTTCACTTACCAGGCTACGCACGGACCAACCGAATTCGACGGTCTGTGGAACGATGTCTACGCTGACCTCTTTCCCGATATCGATGCTTTCATCTCCCTGGCTGAACCTATCGGCCTGGACACAGAAGTTGCTTCTGCCAAAATCATGAAGGCTTACTCACTGATGCTTCTCGTTGACCTGTTCAACGACGTGCCACTGAGCGAAGCTGGTCTTGGTGCAAGCCCCGACAACCAGATCCTGAACCCTACCGCTGATAGCGGCGAGGAGGTATACAACGCAGCGATCGCGCTTCTCGACGAAGCACTTGCACTGCTGGATGGTGGCTCTAACTTCGCATCTGCCTCTTTCGACAACTTCTACGGAGGTAGCGTTACTGGCTGGGCTACACTGGCAAAGACCATGAAGGTTCGTGCTGCCGTAACTACACGCCTCGTTGGCGGAGCTGGTGGTGCTGGCACGATCAACAGTGCGCTTGCTGAAGGAGATATCATCGATGCGAACAGCGAAAACTTCGAGTTTCAGTACGGTAACAACCGTGCCAACCCGGACAACCGCCACCCGTTCTACCCCAATGCTTACGAAGCCAGCGACGCTCAGTACCTGAGCAACTGGTACATGTGGCTTCTTGCTGAGTCTAAAGGATTCCCTGATCCCCGTACCCGCTACTACTTCTACCGTCAGGAAACCGATATCATCGGCGCTTACGAAGATGACCCGAATGCTTTCGACTGTATCCAGACCATGACTCCAGACCCCGACTTCCTGCCCGCATGGTATGAAGCAGTATCTGAAGATATGCCTTACTGCCTCGGTAGCTACAGCCAGGGATACTTCGGACGTGATCACCTCAACGGTTCTGGTATTCCACCAGACGGGCAGCTGCGTACTGTTTACGGTCTTTACCCAGGTGGTGGTAAGTTCGATGATGGTATCACCAACGACGACGTTCAAAACGCTGGTGTTGACGGTGCTCAAGGTGCAGGTATTGCTCCGCTTTGGCAAGCATCTTTCACTCATTTCATCCTCGCAGAAGCTGCCCTTACAATGGGTACTGACGGCGACGCACGGGAATTCCTTGAGCTCGGTATCGAACTGTCTCAGGAGCGTGTACGCGCTTTCGAGAGCCTGGTTGACGGAAGTGAGCAGGTAGCAATGGCCCCACCGGTTGATGTATTCGTAGAGGATACTTACCCTGCTGATTCTACCTTCACTCAGTACGTAGACTACGTACTCGATGAGTACGATGCAGCTTCTTCTGACGAAGAGCGTCTTGGCATCGTTGCTCGTGAGTACCTGATTGCCCTTTACGGTAACGGTATCGAAGCGTACAACCTTTACCGTCGTACTTGTCTGCCAGGTCAGATTCAGCCAGCGATTGACCCGAACCCAGGTGCTTTCATTCGCTCTGCACTGTACCCATCTGTACACGTTAATCTCAACCAGAACATCAGCCAGAAAGACGGCTTCACCGAGCCCGTATTCTGGGACACGAACGATGCCAGCTGCAACTACTAGTCTGATTTGAACCTTTCAAAATCAGGGCGGGCCCGGCCCGCCGTTGCCCGCCCTGATTTTGATTATAAACTTAATCAATTGCCGGCGCTTAGCTGAGCCGGCTAAAATATAACAATATGCTTAAGAAAGTATTATTCCTTCTTGCGGCAGTTTCTGTACTGGTTACTGGCTGTAAGGATGATGAACTCGCACCAACTGTAACGCAGGATACCCTGCTTTTCGGTGCCTTTCCTTTCCTCAACGAACTAAAAACTGCCGAGTTTGATTTGGCTGACCTCAGTGGCTCTGCCTACGAAATGGACGTCTACTTTGTAGACAACGCCGGAGGACAAAACGTAGGGCAATACAACGTTTACGTTTCCTTTGATGACAACAACCCTGACGGTGGTGACCTGTCTACTGGGCGTGCTCTTTTCAAGAGCTATGGCCCTTCTGACTTCGCTCCACTGGGCGATAAAGGAAACCTTGGCCTTACAGTTCGAATTCCTTTTTCTGAAGTAGCAGCTTTTGTGGGGGCAAGCAATGCCGACGATGTGATTTCCGGAGACCGTTTCCAGTTCTCTACCGAAATCGTTCATGTTGATGGTCGTGTCTTTTCTTCCGGAAATTCCACTCCTGCAATCACTAATGCCTTTGGCGGTATTTTCGACTTCAACGTCAATGCAACCTGCCCGTTACCTGATGATTTCTTCGTTGGTACCTACGCACTGTCTTACGATGAGGTTTACGACGAATTTGACCTCTTCGGCGGCGGAACTTTCGTCCAGGCTTTAGGTGACCTCTCCGGTGTTACTGTCGACCTGACTACTGTGGCTGGCTCAACTACTCGCCGTAACTTCCTTCTCGGCGAGCGTCTCTGGTTGCCTACTTACGGATTTGATGTTGGTAGCCCAACACTTGAATTCGCTTGTGATGTGGTTACTTCTAGTAATGTTACAAATAGCGCATCTTGTGGTGACGGTCCCATTGGTGCCATCCAAACAGGAACTGCCAGCTTTGACCTCACAGATGATAGCACAATTACCATTGGTTACAATGATTTTGCTACTGGTGGATGCTTAGGTGAAACTAAGTTCTTTAGTATCGTCTTCACTAAGCAGTAATATTTTTCCTTAGGGATAAAATAATAACGCTTCATAAAGGGGTGCCGCTCGTAAGAGTGGTGCCCCTTTCTGATTTTGGGAGGGTAGGACAAAGAACGCTTCGGGCGTGGCCGCAGGTGCAAATGTGGTTTTTAAAAGAACAGGCTTCTTTGATTGCCAGGTATAGTTCGTTGACTAAAGCATAGGTTGATCGGCCCAGAAGGCCTCGCCTACACCCTCCCCGAACCGCCATTGCACCTGCGATTGCTATGAGATAACCAAAGAAGCTTGCAACTTTCTTTCATACATAACTTTGTTTTCGTGGCAAGCGTAGATCGCTCTACATAGTTTGTTCCGGATAGCATTTAGTACTTGCAAGTGTGTCTTGTTCTCTGCTCGTTTACGATCATAGTATTCTCTGAGATATTTAGTCTTGATAGCCGCAAAAGCAGCGATGTGAAAAGCTGTTTTCAGCGCAACATTAACTTGCTTAGGCGTT
>NZ_VOXD01000020.1 GCF_008014675.1 Neolewinella aurantiaca
TGAGTACCGGTACGCACCAGCCACAGAATGGCATCAAGTACATCCCGGAGTTGATGTTTTGTCTTGCGGTTGATTGGTAGATAATCTTTAACTTCGTTCCACTGGCTGTCAGTCAACCGAGTCCACTGCTTGGTCATATTTGTAGTGTTTAGCGACTTACAAGATACGACTGACAGCCTTTATATCTAAATTTTCATAATTTTAGACACGCTCTTAATAATATTTCTTATCAAGTACCAGAGAGCAATAACTCGCCATTAGATAAAAGAAAGAAGTATCTGACAGGTCGAATAGATGAACTGGTGAGTGACCTTGATGACATAATGCCAAAAGTACGCCCACTTTTTACTTATATGACAATATTTAGAAGTTTAGGACTTTACTCATTTTATCTGGTCATAGTTACTAGTGGAGTCTTTTTTTCGATTAAACTATCAGTATTTTTAATTGGATTGATTGTTATTGGTTATATGATCAAATTTGGAATCCGCCTATTGAGTTCATCGATTATTAAGAACGCTACGACGAAGTATAGCCAAGTTCTAAAAAAATAATACACACAACACTTAAAGCTCAAAGGCAGCCCTGACGCAGTCGGGCCTGCCGTTGCGCTTTTGGACTAACCCGCCATCCCACGATCCGGCCCTATGGGCATTGAACCAGTTGGAGATGGCAGTCTTGTGGGTGTAGCGGCCGAGGTATTCTGCACGCTTTTCCCAAACCACTTTGGTTCAGGTATATCCTCACCCATGCTGCACCGCCGGCAGGTCCCAGCCCCGGTCGTCTCTGTTTCCGGAGATGTGGTTCAGTGCACTCTGGATGGAAAGGAAATGGCGCTCGGCGCCCATTCGCTCCATCAGTCCGCACTGGTAGAGCTTGTCCCGGACCGGGCCGATCATGCCGCAGAAGTACAACTCAACGCCCTGCTTTTCGAGCATATCCAGAAAACCGGTAAGTACGAAGATGCCGGAAGTGTCGATGTCGTTGATGGTGTGCCCATCCAGAATAACAGCCCTGAGGCTGTTCCCTTTTTCCTGCACTTTGACTTCCATCTGATCCCGGAAATATTCGGCGTTACCGAAGTAAAGCTCGGCATCGAAACGGACGATCAGAATCCCCGCTTCCGCCTCAGCTCCTTCAAACCGTTGAATATTGCGGAAAGCATTGGTGCCGGGAATCCGGCCCAACTCCGCCAGGTGCGGCCGCGCCGCACGCCAGAACACGAAGAACAACGAAAGCAAGACTCCCCCGGCGATACCGTACTGCAGTCCGGCAAATAAGGTGAAAAAGAAGGTGATCAATAGTGTGGAAAGCTCCTTCGGCGCGAGGTGGTAAAGCCGCTTCATCTCCGCAAGATCGAAAAGGTTTCGGACGGAGAAAATGATGATCGCCGCCAGTACGGATACCGGGAGGTAGTAGAACCAAGGGGTAAGGAAGAGTAATACCGCAAGCAGCAGTACCACCGCAGTAACGTTGCTCAGGGCAGTTTTACCACCGGCACCTTCCACCACCGCAGAACGGCTGAAACTGGCTGATGTAGGAATGGCAAGAAAGAAACTTCCCGCAATTTTGCTGAGGCCTAAGGCCATCAGTTCCCGGTTCGGGCTCACCCGGTAGTAGCCGTGTTTATGAACGAAAGCCTTGCCGATCGACAAGGTTTCCACGAAGCTGATAAGCGCCATTACCAGCGCCACGGGGGCCAACTGGCGCAGGGTGGCAGCATCTACGCCGGGGAGGGTAAACTGAGGGAGGCCCGGAGGGATATCTTCCAACGTCTTTACACCCCATCCTTTGCCCATAAAGCTGACCAGCAGAGTAGCAAGGATGAGCAGAACCAACATAACGGGGAATTTGGCCGGTAGCCACCGTTTTGCCGCAAAGAGCAACAGCAGTGTACCCAGGCCAAGCATTGCGGAAGGAAGGTGAAATTCAGACAGTCCATCCCAGAGCGAAAGCACGGTTTGGTGAAGGTACCCGCCACCCGCTGTTTCTATTCCCAGTAAAGTATCTACCTGGCTGACAATGATGAGTACCGCTGCGGCAGAGACGAATCCCGAAAGCACCGGTCGGCTGAGTAAACTGACAATCCCGCCCAGCCTAAGCAAACCGAAGGCAAGTTGAAGTACACCCGTTAGCCCGGCCAGAACAATGACGTAGCCGAGGTACTCCGCCGTAAATGGTTCGGCAATGCCACTAATCCCGTTCAGGCACAACAAAGAAGCCAGAGCTGTAGGGCCAACACTGACGTGCGGAGTCGTGGCGAGCAAGGCGTAGACGAGCATCGGAACCAGCGCAGCATATAAACCATAAACAGGGTCAACGCCCGCCAGAAGACCGTAGGCCATCGCCTGCGGAATGAGCAAAATCCCCAGAGTAAGACCAGCGGTAAGGTCCGGCAACAGTCCGGTTTTGACATAATTTGGAGGGGAGGCGAACCACATAGAATCAATGTCCGGGGCAAAGCACAATCGGCCTGCTCTGATGAGTAATGTGCCAGGCACATCTTTAATTAAGTCGTAAGCAGGGAGAAGATACTGCTGATGCCAGACTATTCCGCTTCGAGCGCTAAAATATCAGCCACCTTGTCTTGTACATTCACCACTTTGTCGTAGCCACGCGACTTCAGTAAGCTCGTGGCGATGGTTGACCGGTAGCCACTTCCGCAGTGAATGTAAACGGTTTTGTCTTTGCTTATTTCATCCATCCGTGCGTTGAATTCGGAGAGGGGAAGATTAACGGCGGTGCTGAGGTGTCCATTGGCAAATTCTGTCGGTTTGCGGGCATCAATGATGCTTTTGGCTGCTCCGAAGGAAAGGGCATCGCCAAAGGTGTCGGCCTTGATCGTTGCGATGCTGTCTACTTCGCCGCCGTAAGCTTTCCACGCAGTAATGCCGCCATCGAGGTAGCCCAGTGTATTGTCGTATCCCACCCGACTGAGGCGTTCCACAGCTTCGGCTTCGCGACCAGCATCGGTGACCAGGAGGATGGGCTGACTAAGGTCAGGGATCATTTCTCCCGCCCAGGGAGCGAAGCTCCCGTCGAGACCGATGAAAATACTGTTCGGGACAAAACCCGCAACGAAGTCCTCCTTGCTGCGTACGTCCAGAATCAGCGGGCGTTCGGCGTTGGCGACCCGCTCAAAATCGGCAGGTGACAGGGCAACGTTGCCGGTTTTCATCACTTGGGTAAAAGATTCGTAGCCTTCTTTATTCATCCGCACATTCTCTCCGAAGTAGGCCGGGGGCGGCAGCAGGCCTTCGGTGACCTCCTGGATGAATTCTTCGCGCGTCATGTCGGCGCGCAGGGCGTAGTTGGTTTCCTTTTGGTTGCCAAGGGTGTCCTGTGTTTCGCTGCTCATCTTTTTGCCGCAGGCAGAGCCTGCGCCGTGGGCCGGGTAAACGATAACGTCGTTAGGGAGTACCATGATTTTGCGGCGCAAACTTTCGTAGAGAAGCCCGGCAAGGTCTTCCATTGTCAGGGCTCCTTTCTTCTGGGCAAGGTCTGGCCGGCCAACATCGCCGATGAAAAGCGTGTCGCCGGAGAAAATAGCCTCCGGTGTTCCCTTTTCATCGAGCAAAAGGTAGGTCGTACTCTCCAGCGTATGCCCGGGAGTGTGCAAAGCACGGATAGTGAGTTTACCTACTTTGAATTCCTCGCCGTCGGTGGCCTCGTATTTCTCGTAACCGGTCTTAGCGCCTGGTCCGTAAACGATGGTAGCTCCGGTTTTTTCCGCAAGATCCAGGTGCCCGCTGACGAAGTCGGCGTGAAAGTGGGTCTCAAAGATGTACTTGATGGTCGCTCCGTCTTTAGCAGCTCGTTCCAGGTAAGGAGCCGGGCTGCGCAGAGGGTCTACGATAGCAGCCTCTCCGTCACTTTCAATGTAATAAGCGCCCTGGGCAAGGCATCCGGTATAAATTTGGTCGATGGTCATACAGCGAAGGTAGTGTTATATGATGGTTTGTTCATGTAACGTCGTTGGTAGCGACTGAGTTGAGGCTCTGGCGCATCACTGGATGGTGCTGAAGAAAGTGCATTCTTCGGGTCTGAAGAGAGAACCGCAAGAGGAGACCGTAACTGTACGATAATTCATTAACCGGTTTTACTTATACCAGTCCAGTACTCGCACTTCGATGCTTTTATCGCCTTCGTTTACCATCGCAGCGAATTTTTCGGTATCCATGAAAGTACCGTCTTTATTACGGTAATGGAAAGGGTATACGACGCGAGGCTTGAAGTCGAGCACAGCATCGGCAGCATCCGCCATAGTCATGGTGTAGGGGAGGTTCATACAGACGAACGCAAAGTCGATGTCGTTCAGCGCTCTCATTTCTTTGATCGGGCCGGTATCTCCGCTGAAGTAGTAGCGTTCGTTGCCGAGTTCGATAACGTAACCATTGAAGTCGCCCGGAGGGTGTGGTGCTGATTCTGATTCAGGAAGGTTGTAAGCTGCGAGGGCGTTGATGTTGATATCACCGCGCGCAGCATCGTCTCCGTTGGCGAGGGTGGTTATTTTTGCGAAGCCGAATTCTTCAGCTTGTGAGGTGACGGCCTCGGGGCCAAAGAGCTCCGCTTTGCTCAGGTCGAGTGCAGAAAGAACCTCTTTATTGAAGTGATCGCCGTGGGTATGGGTGATCAGAACCATATCCGGAGCCGGGAAACCATCGAACTTCCCGGGCTTGTCGTACGGGTCGATGAAGATGGTTTTGCCACCGTACTCCAGTACTACAGCGGAGTGGAAAACAGGCGTCATTTTTACCGCCGATTGTTCGGCGGGTTTAGTCATCGGCTCTTTAGCTTCCGTATCCGGAGCTTCAGCGGTCGAAGAAGGGGCTGGCTCTCCACAGGAAAAAAAGGCAAGGGCCAGGAGAAGTAGCAAAAGGTTGCGCATAACTTGTTGGTTTGGTATTGCTGTAACCCGGTGGCTCCCTTCTGGTTCGGACCGGAAAGTTGGGATCGTGTATTTGCAGTGTATCAGCACCCGTTAACATATACCTAAGTCAAATTGGTTGGGTATATCTTCTGCCTCCTGGGGCTCGGTTTTGGCCGAAAGACACGACTCAGCAGCTGCAACAATGTCAAAAAAAAACTTCATTTTGCACCTGCGTGCGCGCCAGAAGTGTTGCTTTGAGAATAGGAGACCAACGAACCAACAAGCAGTAGCCCCCAAAAGACCAACGATCCAACAAACCAATCCCCCCTTTACGGCACCTCCACCACATTCAGGACCCGTGCAATAATATCCTCCTGCCGAATGTTCTCGGCTTCGGCTTCGTACGAAAGGCCGATCCGGTGGCGAAGCACGTCTTCGCAGACGGCGCGGACGTCTTCCGGCGTCACGTAACCACGGCGCTCCAGGAAGGCATTGGCCTTTGCCGCCAGGGCGAGGTTGATGCTTGCACGCGGGCTGCCGCCAAAGGTGATGAGCGGTTTTAGATCGGTCAGGCGGTAGGCTTCGGGTTCGCGGGTGGCGAAGACGATGTCGATGATGTAGCGCTCAATTTTATCGTCCATATAAATCTTACGGACGCTGTCGCGGGCTTTCAGGATCTCGGCGGTGGTCGCTACCGGGGTCACTTTTTCGAAGCCTTTGGCCAGGTTGCGGCGCATGATTTCGCGCTCGTCTTCCCGGGTGGGGTAGCCGATGGTGCACTTGAGCATGAAACGGTCGGTCTGCGCCTCGGGCAGGGGATAAGTGCCTTCCTGCTCGATGGGGTTCTGGGTGGCGAGAACGAGGAAGGGCTCTTCCAGTTTAAAGGTCTCGTCACCAATAGTAACCTGCCGTTCCTGCATCGCTTCCAAAAGCGCCGACTGCACTTTGGCGGGCGCACGGTTGATCTCATCCGCCAACACGAAGTTTGCGAAAACGGGCCCTTTACGCACGGTGAAATCGTTGACGCTCTGATTGTAGATCATCGTACCAACGATGTCGGCCGGCAGCAGGTCGGGCGTGAACTGGATGCGACTGAAGTCGGCCGAAATCGTTTTGGCCAGCGTATTGATCGCCAGCGTCTTCGCCAATCCGGGCAAGCCTTCCAGCAAAATGTGTCCACGGCTCAGCAGGCCCAGCAGCAAGCGGTCGATCATGTACTGCTGCCCCACAATCACCTTCGCGGTTTCCTTGCGGATGCGGTCCACTACTTCGCTGTCAATTCTTATCTGTTCGTTCAGGGCTTCAATGTCGATGCTGGCCATGGGCGGGGTTGTTAGTCTTTAGTTAGTTGGGGGCCGCTAAGATAGGAAAGCTGTTTGGAAGTCCACTGCCTTGCAACCAATTGCCTGATTGATTGTATGACTGCTGAACATTTTCGGGCGCGGACGCAGGTGCCAAAGCGGGTTTCCTGAAGAAGGGACTAAGCACTTCTTTTTAAAAGCCCCGGCGCGAGGCCGGGCAAAAAATGTTCTCTAAGATTCCTATTCCCGTCAAAACACGCGCTTACAACGATCAAAAAAGAGCAAAAGCCCTCCGAATTTACGACTTTTGCGGCCAGTAAAAAATCTATCATGAGTCAACCGACCTTCCACTCCCTGACGATCAGTTCCATTCAGCCGGAAACGGACAAGGCGATCACCGTCTCGTTTAAGCCCGCTGCCGCCGACGCCGGACACTTCAAATTTCTCGCGGGCCAGTACCTGACGCTGAAGTTTGTGGTCCACGGTAAGGAAGAGCGCCGTGCCTACAGCATGTGCTCCGCACCGCAGGACGATGAGATCGCAGTAACGGTAAAGCGCGTGAAAGGAGGGGTGGTAAGTAACCACATCGCCGACAACCTCAAAGTAGGAGATGTGGTCGAAGTTATGCCCCCGCAGGGCCGCTTCCTCGTGAAACCCGATCCCGCTGCCCGGCGTGATTACTACCTCTTTGGCGCGGGTAGCGGAATTACACCGCTGATGTCGATCATCCGCACTTTGCTCGAAGAAGAACCAAAATCCCGCATCCACCTGCTCTACGGCAACCGCGACGAAAAAAATATCATCTTCGAAGAGCAACTGAACGAATTGGCCCGGCGTCACGAAGGTCAGTTCTTTGTACAGCATACCTTATCGCGCCCCGTTAAGCACAAGGCTGGCGGCCTGAGAGGGCTGTTCGGTGGTGGGAAAACCACCTGGCAGGGAGCTAAAGGCCGGGTCGATATCGCTGCTGTGCAGCGCTTCATTCAGGATAATCCCGGTGCTGTTGACGACAAGAACTATTACATCTGCGGTCCTGGTGAGATGATCGATAATGTGGAACAGGCACTACTGGGCCTCGGTATGAAGAAGGCGGATATTCACTCTGAGCGCTTCCTCTCTGCCAACGCTGCCCAGAAAAAAGCTGCTGCAGATACACCGGTTGCCGGTGGTAAGGTTGTAGCGAAGATAAGTGGCAAGGAAGTCACGGTTGATCTGAAACCAGGCCAGACCATTCTCGACGGCCTGCTGGAATCGGGAGCAACTCCTGCTTACAGCTGCCTGGCGGGAGCCTGTAGTACCTGCATGGCAAAGGTGACAAAGGGAGGAGTTAAAATGGAGGTTTGCTTCGCACTCGACGATGATGAAATCGCCGACGGCTACATCCTCGCCTGTCAGGCTCACCCCACTACCGAGGAAGTTTACGTCGAATTCGAGAGCTAATAAGACCGTTGGTGCGAAATTATGGCTACTGAATAACCTCTCGTTATGTCCGGAAACCGGACATAAATGCTAACTTTAATACTACTCTAACTCGCTAAGGGACAACTTAGAACTGAGGTAATACGTAATTAAAATGACCCCGAAAGATGACATTAGTCTCCCGACGGCGTCTAAAGAGTAGCCAGAAGTCATTCCATGCCAAATCTCAACCACACGATATCGCTGATTTTTCTGATTTTTATGACGTGTTCTGGGCTCGGAGCACAGGTAATGATCAGCCAGCAAGGGCTGGAGGCCCCACAGGAAAAAGACCCTGTACTACGTGCCGACGGACAGGTGTTGTTCTTTACCCGCCCGAACTTCGAAAATAATAAGGGAACGGATAATGCGGCAGATATCTGGATCACGAACCGTAATGCTGACGGAAGCTGGGGCCGGGCCCTCAACCCGGGCTCTCCGATAAATTCGTTCGCCCATGATCGTGCTCTGGCTATCAGCCCCGATGGCAACCGCCTGGCTGTGCTTCGGACGGGAGCAGTAAGTTATATCGATTTGCTTGAAACCAGCGGGCGTAACTGGAGGGTGCTGGATACCTGGACCCTTCCTGATGATGTCGCTCCCCGCTATGACCTTACTTTTGACCCTAACGGCCAGCAACTGATCTACAGCGCATATGATCAGGGCAACCTCAATCTCTTTCGCAGAGAAGCTCTGCCAAATGGCCTGTGGGCCAGCCCCGAAGCAATCAAGGAACTGAACGGCCCGGGAAACGAAACGGGCCCGAATCTTGCCGCCGATGGCCGGACGCTGTACTTTCAGCGTGATGGAAACCGGTGGTTCAACCAGACATCGCCGGGCGGGCAGCCCCGGCCCGTAGCCATACCGGGAAGCGTCACCCAGTTTTCTCCTGCTCTGAACGGCCGTCAGATTATAGCCGTCGTCAAAGTGGGTTCTGCCGGTGATCATCTTCAGCTTTTATCTGCCGAGGCCGCTGACCTGCCCCCGGCAGGTGAGGTCGTTCTCGGGCAACTTCACGCGCCGCCTCCACTGGGCGAAGACCTGAGCCGTATTACCCTGAATACCGGAGAATCACTAAGCGTTCGCCCCGACATCCTCCAGCGTTATGCTGTGTTTCTGAGAACTGACGAAAGCCTCGTTGGCGCTGCTGCCGGAGGACAAACCTCTACGGGGGAGTTGGCGACGACCCAGGGTGTTCGCTCTCCTGCTTCCGACCGGAGCCGTATCGAGGCGGGCATCGCCCGCCGTCAGCGGGAACTGGATCGTCTCGATCGTGATCGCAGAAAGTTCGACCTCGTAGCTCCGAAAACGGAGGATCCGGAACTGGCGGCCTTGCGGAGCCAGTACCGGGAGGTTAGCGGAGATACCCTGCCACCGGCAACAACCGCTAAAGGAACCGATACCCGCTACGCTGCGGAGTTGAGCGAGCTGGAACGCATGAAGGCCAAATTCCGTCGCCAGCAAAACGAGAAACTGGAACAGCGCAACAGAGGAAGTCACAACTGGTCGGCGAAAGGAACAACACCTCAACCAGCCACTGCTGCTCCGGAGGTTCCCTCCATTGGCGATAGTTACCGCCCAATCGACCCCGCTGGGGTCGCAGCGGCGCGCGAACGGGCTTATCAGGACAGCTTACGGCTTGCCGCCGAAATACGGGCTGGCCTGCAGCGCGACAAGAGCCCCCGCGTCTACGAACGGGATACCTGGGAAAACGAAGTCCGGCAGGGCTTACCCCGCAAGGAGCCTCTTTCCCCCGCAGAAGTAACACGACTGGACGCTGACTATCAGCGCAAACTCTCGGAACTCGAAGCGCTACGCGCTGAGTTGCACCGGCTGGATGGTACAACGCCCACCAATACGCAACCTGCGGTTTCTGCTCCTCCGACGGGACAGCGCTGGTCCGCTAAGGGAGACCCGTACAACCGCACTGCCACTCCTCAGTCTTACGGACAACCATCGGCAGGAACAACGAGCCAACGTACAGCGCCGAATCAGTACAGTGCTGCCGCGTCAGGCAGCTATAACTCCGGAGCTGCCACCACCAAACCCGGAGGAGCGCCAATGCCGGCTGGTATCAGCTTTATCCCTAATACCGCCTATCCGGATAGCCGCGGCTATACAGGGCTTGATCAGTTAATGGGGCTTATTCAGCAGTCGACCTCGGTACTCGAGATACGCGTACATACGCCACTCGACCTCGATCCGCGGGCCGCTCAACTCCTGAGCGAAGAGCGGGCGACGACCATCCGGAATTTTCTGAACAGTAAAGGAATCCCCGCCGCCAACTATAAAGTAATCGGTTTCGGTAACAACATTACCGGGCAGCAGGGAGAGCGAGTCGAAGTCGTTCGGTAATCAGCAATGTCCGCCTGCTTTAAAGCTCAACAATTTTACCCGAAGGGGTGAGCTGAAAGCGCCGTGCCGTGCTGGAGCTGGCTTTGTATTCGTATTCGCCATCTGCGTTCGCCTGGCCACTGACCTGGTATATCATCAGGCTTTCGTTAAGGACCGCCTGGGTCTGGGTGACCTCTTCACCATCGTAGCTCACGCCGGCAATAACCTTACGATCAATCAACTCCTGAGTCTTAAGATTGAATGTAGCCAGGGTGTAATGGTACTGAAGCAAGTCTGCCCGCCAGTAGACGATCCCCGCATATTCTTTGTTTTCAGGCAGTCGTAAGCAGGCTACAAACTCAGTCAGTTCATCCGCCATTCCCGGTTCGATCGGGAGCAAAAACTCAGCAATCAGCGCAGGAGGTAGCGGTGGGGTTTCCCGGCTGATGGTACGGACGGTATCCTCGCTGAAGGTTAAAGGCAATTCAATATCAGGGAATTGTTCCAGAAAATAGTTGAAAGTTGGCTGAGACATTACTTTATTGGTTTAGGAGAGAACGCTTAAGCAGAGAAAAGGATATATGTTTTCCTCCCGATCGGTTGTTCTTTAGAAACGTCGGGCCGGAAAGTTGAAATCTTCTCAGGATCGGTCATTCGCTTATCTTTACCCTCCAGCTATTTTCAATGTCAACTGTTTATGCTCCACAAAGCCCGCTTCGTCGCTTACGTCAATTTGGTTATCTTCTTCCTGTTGATCATGTTTACCCTCGCTCCGGGAATTTTGCCCACTTTCGTGGGGAATTCATCCGTGAGTATGTTCAGTGGTCTTTTCTTGTTGGTGATGTTGGTGTGGGGAACAATCAATGCCTTCCGGTTTTTCCGGAAGCCGGAACTGAGCGGATGGGATAAGCTTTTTCTGCTGCTGGCACCGGTTAACCTCACCTACCTGCTGGTCGTTTTCGGAGTACTGTATTCGATGTCGTACTGAAAACGTCCGGTGCAATTCCGACCGGATAGCCGTAACGAAGAACGCCTCCGATCAAGCAAACCGAAGGCGTTCTCTGTAGATTTAACTCAGCACTTCTCCGAAGCGGGAAGCAGAGTAAAGTCGGGAGGATTACTATACCGCAAAACTTTCTCCACACCCGCACTCACGGCTGGCGTTGGGGTTGTTGAACGCGAAACCGTTACCATTCAAACCTCCGTTGAACTCCAGGGTAGAGTTGCAGAGGTAAAGGAAAGATTTCAGGTCGCAAACAACAGTTTCTCCGTTGTCTTCGAAAACCTGGTCTTTTTCCTTCAACTCATTGTCGAAGTCAAGTTGGTAAGACAGGCCGGAACAGCCACCACTGGTAATAGTGGCGCGCAGGAAGTAATCCGGCGTGAAGCCTTTTGCTTCACGAATGTTGGCTAATCTTTGTTTAGCGCTGTCAGCAACGTAGAGCATAGTATTATCGTCTTGTGGTTGGGTAATTCCTGCGAGCCGATAGTCTGCGACCGTCGACTTGCAGGAATACACGACCAGTGATTAGTGTGCTTCGAGTACCGCTGTAACTTCCAGGCCGTTCTTTTCCTGGTAGTCCTTGATGGCGCTTTTAATGGCGTCTTCAGCAAGTACAGAGCAGTGAATTTTTACGGGGGGAAGAGCGAGTTCCTCAACGATGGCCATGTTGTCGATAGCTAATGCTTCGTCAACACTTTTGCCCTTGAGCCACTCAGTAGCGAGGCTTGAACTGGCGATTGCAGAACCACAACCGAAGGTCTTGAACTTGGCGTCCGTGATCTTCTGTGTTTCGGGGTCTACCTGGATCTGGAGACGCATTACGTCGCCACACTCAGGAGCACCAACGAGACCGGTTCCTACACCAGCATTAGCTTTGTCAAGGGTACCGACGTTACGAGGGTTCTTGAAGTGATCGAGGAGTTTTTCGCTGTAAGCCATGGCTTTGTATTTTTCTTAGTTGTGATTTGTTAGTTTGATAACACCTTGAGGGTTAAGGTGGTTGCAAGCTGTATTAATGCTCAGACCATTCGATGGCGTCGATGTCCACACCTTCCTTGTACATTTCCCAGATGGGGCTGAGTTCACGCATGTGGTTAACTCCCTCTGCGACCTGCTTGATGGTCTCGTCAATGTCTTCTTCTGTCGTGAACCGACCAAGAGAGAAACGGAGGCTGGAGTGAGCAAGGTCATCACCAAGGCCAAGGGCTACCAGTACGTAGCTGGGCTCGAGGCTGGCCGAGGTACAGGCAGATCCGGAACTCAGGGCGATGTTCTGGTTGAAGGTCATCATCAGTCCTTCACCTTCAACGTGCTTGAAGCTGATGTTGGTAACGTGTGGCATCCGGTGCTCCTGGCTACCATTGACGTAAGATTCTTCGAGAACGTCCATCAGACCTTTCTGCAACTTGTCGCGCAGTTTGCTCAGGCGGGCGGCATCTTCGTGCATTTCCTCTTTAGCGATGGCTGCGGCCTTGCCGAAGCCAACAATACCGGGAACGTTAAGCGTACCTGAACGCATGCCGCGTTCGTGTCCGCCACCGTCCATCTGGCTGGTAACCTTTACCCGTGGGTTCTTGCGGTTCACAAACAGTGCACCAACACCTTTGGGGCCGTACATCTTGTGGCTCGTGAAGGCCATCAGGTGAACACCGGTTGCTTTGGGGTCTACCGGAATCTTACCTACCGCCTGGGTAGCATCGGACATGAAGAGTACACCGTGCTTCGCACAGATTTCACCAATCTCTTTCATCGGCTGAATTACGCCGGTCTCGTTGTTGGCCCACATGATGGAAACGAGGATCGTCTTATCGGTGATGGCCGCCTCAAGTGCTTCGAGGCTGATGAGTCCTTCGCTGTCAACTTCGAGGTAAGTAACCTCTCCGCCCTTCTTTTCTACCTTCTTACAAGCATCGAGTACAGCTTTGTGCTCGGTGGTTGCAGTGATGATGTGATTGCCTTTGCGGGCGTACATCTCGAAAACACCTTTGATGGCCAGGTTGTCGGATTCAGTAGCACCAGAGGTGAAAATGATCTCACGGGGGTCAACGTTGATGAGGTCCGCAATCTGCTCACGAGCAGTATCCACGGCGCCTTCAGCGACCCAACCCGCAGGGTGGTTACGGCTGGCGGCGTTGCCGGGGTTCTCGTAGAAATATGGGATCATCGTCTCTACAACCCGGGGGTCCGTTGGTGTAGTAGCGTTGTTGTCGAGGTAAATGAGGCGTTGGCTCATGCTTGGATATATTTTCGTCTTACTTTAAGAGGCGCAAAGATAACACTTCGGTGTCGCTTTAGTTTTCGTCTAAACAACTGAGTTCGTGAGTAGCTGAACCACATACCGGAACAGCAAGAAGGGGATACACCCGGTAAGAAGAATAACTAAAGGACTAAAACGGCAGACACGAGCCGTAATGCTCTTGCTCCCCGGTATTTCTATTTACTGTTTTATGACCGTGTGGGGAACATCCGCCAGGTTCCAGTCGATCACCAGCCCGCCCGCCAGAGAGCGGGCAATGCTGTCTCCGTAAAGGTGCTCGGCCAGGTAAAGGGCCGCTTCAAATGATTTGGCTCCGCCAGCACTAGTGATGTACTTGCCGTCGTGTACGAACAGCACATCTTTACGGACGTCGAGGTGGGGGAACTTTGCGCGCATAGCATCGATGTCGCTGGGGAAAGTGGTGCTCACTCTACCGTCCAGAAGCCCGGCGGCAGCCAGTACGAAAGCCCCGTCGCAATGGCTGGTCACAAACTGTGCCTGCTTATCCGTCTGCCGGACGAAGTCAAGAAGTTCTTCGTTTTCCAAATCGGTGTCGAGGTGATGCTCGGCGCTGGGAACTACCAGTATGTCAATTCGGGGCAGGCTGTCCGTCAGGTATGCCACGTCAGGGAGAATTCGTAAACCCTCGAAAGTAGTAACTACGTCATGAGTGGCAGCAACCGTAAATGTCCGCATCGGACGAATACCATCACGAAAAATAGTGTGCTGGAAGATGTCATAAGGGGCCGTAAGTTCCGTGTTGTAGACGCCATCCATAATCAGTAGGGCAACGTTGTACACTTTTTCGTCCGGATCACTCAACTCCGAAGCAATACCCACCGGGGGTAACGCCGCGTGCTGTTTTTCTTCGGCCGGTTCTCCTGATCCGCAAGCTGTAATAAATAAAAAGGTAAGGAGTATAGTGTAGCGCATACCGCAAAGGTCGGGTAAAAAGCGGGCTTTGCCGTTCAACCGTTCATTGTACCTGCGCCAGCGCCCGGTAAATACTCACCCGGAACTAACAGGGCGCGAACGCAGGTGCAGGCAAGGTCGAAATGCTGTGTTTTAAAGTTTGAATAAAGTAAATTTTTTAAATAAAATGTTTTGTGTTTTAACATCGTATAGCTTAACTTTGGTGACACATAAAACACACCCATTATGACTACCCAGCAAGTTGCCGACCGTTTGGTCGAATTGTGCCGCAGCGGCCAGTTCGATCAGTGTTACCACGAATTGTTTGCCCCCGATGCTGACGCTTACGAGATGCCCGGTTTCCCTATGAATGCTCACACCAAAGGCGTTGAAGCCCTGCTCGCAAAGTCAAAAAGCTTTGCCGAGCAAACCGTGGAAATGCACGGCTTCTCTGTCTCCGATCCTCTCGTACAGGGAAATACCTTTGCCGTTGGCATGACGATCGACCGGACGGACAAAGAGCGGGGGCGCAGCAAAGAAGAAGAAATCTGCGCCTATGTCGTGAAAGACGGCAAAATCACCAGCGAGCATTTCATCTACGCGATGTAACGTAACCGTTCCGTGATAAAAGAGAATGGCCCGGACTGCAAAGTCCGGGCCATTCTCTTTTATCACTTTTTGGTGTCTGGGTTTTAACGCAACACCGTCACGTCTCCCCGGTAAGTCAGGGTAACATCATCCAGAAACTCTACCTCGATAACGTAGACGAACACCGCCGGGTTAACGGGTTTCCCGTTTTGCCCAGTTCCGTCCCATAGCTGGATTCCATCCAGGCAGTTGGGTTCAAAGCCGTCGTTGGAGTAAACGACACCTCCCCACCGGTCAAATATCTGTACGGAGTTTACCCTCTGTACACCCTGACAGGCGAAGATGCGGAAGTCTTCGTTTCGGCCGTCACGGTTAGGGCTGAATACGTTCGGGATGTAGACATTCCGGTTGGCGTCTACTTCGACGAAAATGTCTGCGAAGGCCTGGCAACCATTAGCGTTGGTGGCGAAGAAACGGTAGTCACGGCTTTCAAGCGGATAGATTAGTGGGCTGCGGACCGTATCGGAACTCAGGAACTCACCCGGTGTCCAGAGGTAATCGTACACATCACCAGCGGGGCTGATGAGCGGGTTAAGACGCGTGAGACTGTCTCCCAGCTCAATCACAATTTCGTCCTGCAGGTCGATCAGGATCTGAGGGGGCTGGTTAACGCTGAAGGTTTGTTCTGCGGAGCAGCCGACACTGTCGAAAACGGTCACTACCACTTCGCCGGCAAAGGCTGTTCCCGTTAAGCCTACGGGCACCCGGAAACCGTCGTTGTTAACGGAGAAGGTGAAATCATCGATGCTGTTGGATGTGCCTCCAAAAGCAGTGTCGATCAGTACCGGAGTGGTTTCCCCGAAACATAAAGGCTCTTCGATGGGTAATACCGTGAAAATGATAGCTTCGGGCTCACCGATAATGTAGGTGAGGCTGTCCTGACAGCCTTCCACGTCGGTTACCGTCACGCTGTAAGCGCCGGGAGAGAGGTCACTCGCTACAAATTCATCAGGACCAGCTACGTTGCCCGACCAGCTGTAAGGGTTTACTGCCAGGTCGTTATTGTTGACGCTACTCACAAAAACGCTGATCTGGCCGTTCATATCTCCTGCACAGCGTACTGTCTCCGTGGTGGTCACGGGATCTACGGAAAGAGTGAGTGGGTCAGGTTGGGCGATGCTGAAGGTCTGAACTCCGGGAGAACATCCGTTGGCATCCATTACGTCTACCGTGTAGGCGGTGCCCGCAGCGAGGCCGTCAACCATGTTGTCGGTATCGGTGGATACCGACCAGTCATATGTGTAGCCCGGCGTACCGCCCGTAACGTTCAGGGTTGCGGCGCCATCGGTAAGGCCATTACAGCTTACGGCATCGGTCAGTAATTCAACTTCAAATTCATCGGGGCTGCGGATGGTGTCAGTGAACGATTCGGTACACACCAGATCGGTAACCCGAACGGTAACTGGCCCGCGGGGCAGGCCGGTTTCTGTCGCCATCGTGGTCTGGAAGGCCGCGGTACCGCTGGTGAAGAGGAAGTCGAAATCACCCGTTGTACCGTCCTCGTACATCGCGGTAAAGGTGGCCGTTCCGTCCATAATCATATCGTCAGGGCAGCTTACGGGGGTAAGGTCCCACTGTCCGGTAATCCGTGGTGGATCAACGAGGGTAAAGGTTGTATCAAAAGGAGGCTGACAGCCATTACCGTCGGTAATGGTTACGGTGTAGGTCCCGGCGGTTAAGTTGGTGAAGGCTGGGTTGGTGGTTGGCGCTCCGAAAGGATCGGTAGACCAAACGTAATTGTAGGTGCCATCGGCGTTGGCTGTGCCTCCGCCGGGGGTGAGGAAGATGCTGCCGTTGGCGTCATCCGGACATTGGGGGTTGTTGACGGTGAAGGCATCGAGGAAAACTTCCCCGGGGCTGACTACACTTCCGATGGCCTGCGCGATACAACTGTTGGAGGTGATCACTTCCACTACGTAGTCTCCCACGGGCAGGTTGTTCTGGGTAGACAAGCCTGAGGCCACGGGAGTACCCAGGGTGCCGTCAGGGTTGAGGTTGTACCAGGTGATGGATGTGATAGTCTCTCCGGTGGGGGGAGTTGCCATCACGGTCAGCATTCCGTCGTTGTCGCCCGGACAGGAGATAAAGCTCGTGTCGATCACGCTCAGTTCTGCGCCGGCCGGAGCATTGATGCGGAAGTCTATCGTATCCATACATCCGTTGGCATCGGTAACGAAAAGGACGTAGTTGGTATCGGCACTCAGGCCGCCAAGTGAATTGCCGGGGGTAATGGTGTCCAGCGGCATATCAAGGCTGTCGTTTACGAAGCGGTACTCGTAGGGCATGGTGCCGCCGGAAACGGAAGCCATTACGGTACCGTCGCTACCGGTAGTACAGGTTTCGTTGGTAATGGTAAGGTTCTCGTCGATCTCTAGCTCAAGAGGCTGGAATACATCGAAAGTATCGATCGCTTCACAACCCAGGGCTGGGTCCTGATCATCGAGTACTACTACATAACGTCCTTCGGCGAGGCCGGTAAATTCGAAAGGAACCGTGTTGTCAACGATGGTTTGGGTAGCAACAACTACCGTTCCGAATTCGTCCAGCAAGGTTACTTCGTAGGGGAGAATCGGGGCGGAACCGGTAGCTGTGCCATTTACGCGGATAACACCGTCGTCGGCGTTGAAACAGGTGATGGAGTCTACTTCGGATACGATGATCAACTCTTTTTGAGCATCGACGACAAAGTTGGCAGTGTCCCGGCATCCACGCGCATCTTCTACGATAACGGCGTATTCGTCGGGGATAAGTGTGTTGCGGGTAGATGTCGTAGCGTCATCGTCAGTCCCTAGTGCTCCGCCCCACATAAAGTCGTAGGGCCCCGTGCCGCCGTCGGCACTGATGGTGATGATACCGTCAGGAGTATTGGTACAGGTCGCACTGCTTACGGCGTCGTCCGGGTTGTCTGGGCGTACCCGGACGTCAGAAGGTTGGTTGAGGTTGCCCCGGTCATCACTCGTGCAGCCATTGGGAGAAGTAACCGTTACGGAATATTGGCCAGAAACAAGCCCCATGCGGACATCGCCGGTTTCCGGGCTGTTTTCCCATACAAATTCGTAGCCGTCAGCTATTGGGTCCGTTATTTCAACGCCGTTGTTGAAAACTGCGGCGCGAACTGAGCCATCGGAAAAGCCATTACAACTCGGGGTCGATTCTACTACTACATTGACGGTAATGGCAAGGCCGGCCTCTACCTCGATTGTGTCAATTACAACGGAGCCATCAGCTGCTTCCACCATTATGGCGTATTCCGCATCCTGAAGGCCGTTGAATTCTGCGGTAGCAGGGTTGCCGGTCCGTGTCTGCGCGCCGCTGAAAAGCGCCTCGGGTACCGGAGCAATACGACGAATAGAGAAAATGTAAGGGTCGTCTCCGCCCAGAGCTTCGGCGATAATGCTGCCGTCGTTGAAGCCATCACAGTTTTCGTTATCTCGGGTAAGGCTAACCAGAAAAGCCTTATCGGTCACCACAATGCTTCCGGAGTTTACGATGAGGTCTCCGTTCTCCGAAGGAGCTCGGGTGTATTCTGCAGCCGGGTCAATGTTGGTCAGGGTACTGCGGTCACCGAGATTTCCGGTGATGGTAAAGCAGGCTGTAAACACAACTTCTCCGGCCGGAATGGTTGCTCCCGTTCCCGTGAAATCGGAATACACAATCTGCACTTCACCCGCTGGCTGAACCGGAGGTCCAGTAAACGCAATTGCCGAAGGCAGGTTGGGGTGGAAGTTGCTGAGGTTGTCGAACTGAAGAACTGCAGGGTCGAAGCCCATTCTGAACTGGAAGCCCGCAATGTCAACAAAGTTTTCGGCGGTAACATCTACACAAACCTGCTGGCCGGGGAGTCCCTGCTCCTGGCCGATGTTGAACACGAGGGGAAGCGGACAACCCATTGGGTGGTCTACGTTTACGTTGCTCACCAGGCTGCAGCCAACGCCGTCGTCGTCGATAGAAATCCGGTAGATGCCCGCAGTAGGAACCTGGTAAGTGATGGGTTCGTTGTGGCGAATCTGGCTGGGAGGTGTAAGTACCACACCCCGCTCGCCGGTAGCAGCGTGTACAATGCTGATATTGTAGCCCGTTCCGCCACGGAGCTCCGGAGCGCCGCCACGAATCTCAAACGTACCGATACAGCCCGACGGCGAAGCGTCGAGGTTAGAAAGGGTGATGGGGTTGAGGTAGGCAACGGTGAAGGCCTGATCGGTGGAAACATTAACGCATGATCCTACGGGGCTTCCTTCGTAGACGGCTTCGCCGGTAGTAGCGTTTACGTCGTCAAACGTGATGGGGGCCAACGTAAGAACCTGAGGTGTAGGCTCGGCCATCGCGTTGGGGAAAAGGCCGGGGATGGTGAACCCTCCCACATTGTCGTTGGCAACGGTAAGGGTGTAGTTGCCGGTTTGGTAGCCCGCTGGAACCGCAATGGCCAGGTCGTCGAATGGGTTGAGGCCGTTGTCTGCCACACACGCGTCATCACGAATGTCGGTGAGGAGGGGACCGGTGACGGAGGGGGCACAGTTGTAGAAAGCGTAGCCCACACCCGGAGTAGTTGCAGTGTTGGGGTCTCCGGTAAGATCTTGTGAGCCACCAACAAGGCTTACGGTGAACTGATCGTCAGCACAAAGGAAAATGGTGTCGGGCCGTGCTGAATAGGGGCGGACATCAGAAGTGGTGAGGTTATCTCCAAAACTGGTGCTTTGCATCATGAAGCCCGAGAACTGATTGATGTCTCCTGCGTCATTGCAGTCCATCTTTTGCCAGGAGGGCCGGAGGTCATCCACTTTAGGCGCCGTAATGCTAACCGGTCGTTGGGCCAGCAGGCCGAGCGGTGCCAGCAGGCAGGCAATGAAACAGACTACAAGAAAAGAACGGAGCGAGGAACCGTGATGCATACCAGGACAAATTCTAAGCGAAACGCCTCATGGGTGAGAGGCAGGGAGACATGTTAACGAAAGGGCTTTTTGGTAGCAACCAAAAAGGACCGCAAAGGTACAACCACTAAGGAACGTAAGGAACAAGGTAGAAAGTGCGGAAAGGACCTGTTAAAAAAAAAGGTCCGTGACGTTGCACCGTCCGGACCTTATATTGTAGCTTTCTAACTACTTTGTAATAACTGGAATCTAGGGCGCTGAGCGCCGTAATAAAAACCTTTCAGGAGGCGGCGAAAAACCAACAATTCGCAGGCCTCAATATAGAACACGCTTTTTGGAAAAACACGAGGGAGAAAGTTGCACCTTTCCCCTTCGGTATGTCAAAGGTAGGGTGGGGTGGGGGGGAGGTCCTACCCCATATTTATGGGGTGGGGCCAAAAAGCGAGTAACTACGGGGCTTTTTTTGCAAAACACATCCCGAAAGGCAGTAAACATGAGCCACCATCTGGCGCTGGCGCAGGTGCAGGCATCGTTTTTTGAGGAAGCAGCCCAGGAGCCACCCGGTAACCGGGGGCCGGAGCACAAAGGCATCGATACTCCGGCCGGGAACGAAACAGGACGAGTGCCGCCAGCACTCTGCCACGGTTTAGGTTGGACAGACCACTACACTTCCTCGACAACAAATCCCAGCTTGGCGAAGTCAGTGTAAAAATCGGGGTAGCTCTTGCCTACTACTTCGGGATCTTCGATCCGGATGGGGTGCAGCAGCGCCAGCGGAGCCAGGGCCATCGCCATGCGGTGATCGTGGTAAGTCATGAAGGTGGGTGTTCCCGCTGCGGAGAAATCTGCTTTGCCTTCCTGGCCGAAGAACTGCTGGCCTTCGGTAGCTCCGCTGAGATGGGCGGGGATCTTGTAGAGCGCAATGGTGAGTTTGCCCATTTCGGTTTGCATCGCTTTCACCCGGTCGGTTTCCTTGATGAACAGTGTTTGCAGGCCGCTGTACAGTCCCTGGACGCCAAGTCCGGCACAAGTGGCCATCAGCGTCTGGGCAATGTCTGGGCACTCCACGAAGTCCTGTTCGAAAAAAGGAGGTACCGCTGCGTCCGCCGGCTTCGTGATCCGGAGGCCGGTATCGTTGTAGGTTGTTGTTACCCCGAAGCGTTCGTAAAGGCTGGCCACCACCGAGTCGCCCTGGACACTCTCGGCAAAAAGGCCGTCGATCTGGAGGTCTGCTTCGCCGGCAAGGGCCGCAAGACCATAATAGTAACTGGCCGCAGACCAGTCGGCCTCGACGGTGAATTCGCGGGCCTGGTAGGCCTGGGGAGCAACCACGATGGTTTGGCCTTCCCAGCTACTGGTTACGCCGAAGTGCGCCATCAGGGAAAGGGTCATCTTGATGTACGGAACCGAAACGATGTTGCCCTCGAGGCTGAGCCGCAGCCCGTTGGGCAGCGTGGGGGCCAGCATAAGAAGGCAGGAGATGTACTGGCTGCTGGTATCGGCAGCAATGGTAAGTTCGCTTGCCTGGTCGAGTTCAGAGTAACCGATGCGCAGTGGTGGATAGCCTTCTTTTTCGGTGTATTCGATATCGGCCCCCAGTTGACGAAGCGCATCAACAAGGATGCCGATGGGGCGCTCCTTCATTCTTTTACTGCCGGTGAGGACCTGATGGCCAGGGCGCCGGCTGAGGTAGCCGGTAAGGAACCGGAAGGTGGTACCCGCCGGTCCGGCATCGAGTACTTCTTCTTCGCTGGCGAGTAATCTTTCCAGCCGGACGGTGTCGTCTGCGGCGGCAAGCCGGTGAATAGGAAAAGACGTTCCGGTAAGCGCCCTGATGATGAGCGCGCGGTTGGCGATAGATTTGGAGCCAGTAAGTTCGATGTGGCCTTTGAGCGGGGTGCCTGGGTGGCTTAGTTGGTACATGCTGTATATATTAGGTTCAAAGGTAGCCAGAGCGAACCTCTTGGTGGTATTCCAACTTATCAGTTAACGACGACGCCCAACCCGTTTTGCTTTCCCAAAAGCCTTACTTTGCACCCGCGTCCGCGCCGGAATGAAGGACGTTAAAGGAACTTTTGCCGGTACCTTTATTCTTTCCCCTTTCATTCATTACCCCTCTGAGTCATGCGAATAGCAAAAGTTCTCCGTTCCCAGACCGATAAAATCGGCTTCACCCGCAGGACCGCCGGTGCCGCCCCCGGAACGCTGGTGTACACCGGCCGGCAGGAAATGGAAGAGGTACACGTGCATCTGACGCATTACGACAGTGATGTTTTCAATTTCGTCACCTCAGTAGATTCGATTCCAGAGGACAACGCTCCGGGTAAGGTGACCTGGTTCGATGTGCGGGGGCTCCACCGCGTGGAGCTTATCGAAAAGCTGGGGACTGCTTACGGTATGCACCCACTCTCGCTGGAAGATGTACTGGATGTGAACCAGCGCCCTCAGATGGAGGGCTACAAAGATGGAATCCTGCTGCAGCTGAAAGCCTTCGCTTTTGAAAAAGAAACCAGAGAACTGAGCATCGAACAAGTCTCTATTTACCTGACCGACGAGACGGTAATCACTTTCCAGGAAGATGCCGGCGACCTTTTTGAACCCGTACGGAAACGGCTGGAGATGGGTAATGGCCGCATTCGTAGCAAAGGACCCGATTACCTTACCTACGCCCTAGTGGATAACATTGTTGATAAATACTTCACGGTGCTGGACCAGATTGAGGAGACGCTGGACGAACTGGAAGATATCATCATCAAAGATCCTCAGATAGAAACCAAATCGAAAATACACGACCTGCGGCTTGCGCTGTTGACCATGCGTAAGTCTACCAGCCCGACCCGGGAGTTGGCCGGCCGGCTCGGTGACACAGAGCACCGGTTGGTAAGCGAGGATACTCAGTTCTACGTAAGGGACCTAAAAGATCACATAATTCAGATCACCGATCTGGTGGAAACTTACCGGGATGTAACCAACGGCCTTTACGACCTCTACGTCAGTGAAATTAGTTTCCGAATGAACAGCGTGATGCAAACGCTTACGGTCGTTTCTACTATTTTTATTCCGTTAGGATTTCTGGCTGGCATATTCGGGATGAACTTTGTCTACATCCCCGGCCTGGACAACCCCTACGGCTATTACATTCTCTGGGGGGTGATGGGCCTCATTACCGGGGCGGCATTGATGTGGTTCCGGAGCAAAAAATGGATTTAGAAAGCAAATAGCCTGGTCGTTTCACCGAGCAAAGAAATGCGGGTAATCCTCCTCAAATTGACCCCAGTAGACCCCATTGTGCATTTTGCAGCCCGTAGTGGAGCGATCATTTCTCGCATAAATGCGTTCTTTACCACGAAAACCAACAATAAGCGAAAATGAATAAGAAGTCCTTAACGATCGTAGCCGTTCTCTTAGCCCTCCTTTTTCTGGGCTCTCTGGCCTGGGGAATCAGCCGTAACAGCGCAGCCGGCGACCTGACGGTAGCGAACGAAAAGATATCTGCCGAAGCCGAACAACTCAGCATCCTCCGGGCTAAGCTCGAAGCAGAGGTAGATAGCCTGGGAACAGCTTACGAATCTGCCGTAGCCGATAAGGAAAGCCTGCAGGGCCAGCTGACCGAAGCTCAGGCGACGGCAAAAGCCGCACTCTACGATATGCGCAAAGCGCAAAAATCACGTAAGAACGACAATGATGTCGCTTACCAGATGCGTCTTCAGATCGAAGACCTCATCAATGCCCGTGCCAACCTGGAAACCAGACTGGCCGAAGTCGAGCAGGAACTGACGACCCTTCGTAAAGAGAACGTGACCCTCCGTCAGGACCTTTCCACAACCAAAACCGAAGCATATAACTACGCCAAAAAAAGTGAAAACCTGGAGTCTATGACTCAAAGCATGGAAAAGCAAATCAACGCTATGACTCTGGGGGCTTTCAAAGCAACAGCAATTCAGGTAGATATGTACCGGGGCAATAAAGGAACAAAAGTTACCGCCGATGCAAGTCGCGTAAAACGACTGGCCGTAAGTTTCGATCTCACCGATGTGCCGGACAAATACCTCGGTGTGCGCCCGATCTATCTCGTTTTATCTGACCAATCCGGAACACCGGTTACTTCAGAAAACCCCGTTCGGGCCAAAGCCATCGTTAATGGCGCGGCCATGGACATCATCGCGCTGGAAGGCCGTGATGTAAACCTCGAAAAGAACCAACGCCTCAGCTTTACCCACGATCTGGACGTAAAACTCGACGCAGGAGCTTACCGCGCGCAATTGTTTACGGACATCGGATTGTTGGGAGCAGCGAGTGTTAATCTCCGCTAACACCCAAGACGTAGATCGCTAAAAACCAGGGAGCTGCAATTTTATATGCTGCTTCCTGGTTTTTGGTTTCCGGGCGTGTGGTTTCTAGTTTCTATCTTTGCCCCCCGTCTCTCAAAAACCAAGCACTAAATGGTATTTCTAGAATTTGAGCGCCCATTAGAGGAACTCTACGACAAGCTGGAGAAAGTTCGCGAAGTAGCGGAAGACGGGGTGGTGGACATGTCGGAGACGATCCTGGATTTGGAATCGCGCATTAAGCAGACCCGTAAAGACATATATGGCAACCTCACTGGTTGGCAACGTGTACAACTTAGTCGCCACCCGGAACGCCCCTACAGCCTTTACTACATCGAGCAAATGTGCCGCAAGTTTGTGGAGCTTCACGGAGACCGCTACTACGGCGACGACAAAGCCATCGTTGGTGGCATCGGTAACATGGACGGGCAAACCGTCGTGATTATCGGCCACCAAAAGGGCGTTAACACTAAAATGAGGCAGTACCGTAATTTCGGTATGGCCAACCCGGAAGGCTACCGCAAGGCGCTTCGCCTGATGAAGATTGCGGAACGCTTCAACTTCCCCGTCGTTTGTCTTATCGACACCCCGGGCGCTTACCCGGGTATCGAGGCCGAAGAACGTGGGCAGGCCGAGGCCATCGCGCGCAATCTCTTCGAGATGGCGCAACTGCGGGTTCCGATCGTGTGCGCGGTTATCGGTGAAGGAGCATCCGGCGGTGCCATCGGCATTGGCCTGGGTGACCACGTGATGATGCTCGAAAATACCTGGTATTCCGTCATCAGCCCCGAAAGCTGCAGCTCTATCCTTTGGCGCAGCTGGGATTACAAAGAACAGGCCGCCGATGCACTGAAACTGACGGCAGAAGATATGCTCGGGTTCGGTATCATCGACGAAATAGTCAAAGAGCCGCAGGGCGGCGCACATTCCGGCCGCAAGGAAATGGCCAAGAGCCTGAAAAAGCAACTTAAAAAGGCTATCGCAGCTCTTCAGGCCAAGGACATTGATCAGGTCATCGAAGAACGAATCGACAAGTACTCCAGGATCGGCCAGGTCGAAAGAGCCAAATAATGGGTTTTCTCTCCGACATAAAGGATCGTTTTTTTGACCGTCGCCTGCAGGCCGAAGCAAAGAAACCACGTAAAGATTCTGCTGGTGGAACGGTTCATCCTTCTTCTGCCAAAGACATTACTGTACTCTTCCTGGCCGATTCGGCCGAAGACCGAAAGGCCGTGGATAAGTGGAGAGATGCCAACGCAAAGTCTGGCCGTAAAATCAAAGTCGTCGGCTATTTCGACCTCGAGGTCGGCTCTACCAGTTTCGATTTTACCACCATCTCCGTCAAAGACCTTAACTGGTACGGTGTCCCCCGTGGCGAAGAAGTGACACGTTTCCAGGCCGAACCAACCGAGTTGTTGCTGCGCCTTGGTCCTACCGAACACAAAATTCTCGACTTCCTGGCCGCAACAAAGTCTGCGGGCCTGAAAGTAGGACCCTTCTCCGGAGGGGACCACCATCCATACCAATTGCAGTACGATGCACGAAACAGCCCCAAACTGAGGGATCAGTTCGAGGCCATCGCGCAAATTTTTAGCTATACGAATGCTCACTAATCTTCCCCAATTCAGCGGTACGGGCGTTGCGCTCATCACTCCCTTCACGGCCGATCTGTCAGTCGACTATCCGGCACTTGGCGATATCATCGACTACGTCATTACTGGCGGAGTAGACTACGTTGTCTGCCTCGGTACCACCGGAGAGGCCATTACCCTGAGCGCTAAAGAGTGCCGTGAAATTCTCGACTTCACGATCCGCCACGTAGACGGACGCGTCCCGATCGTAGCGGGCTTTTTCGGAGGCAACTACACCGAAAAACTGGAGGAAAGGATTAAAGGCTATAATTTCGACGGGGTCGCGGGCATCATGTCCAGCAGCCCGGCTTACAGCAAGCCCCCGCAGTCGGGGATTTACCAGCACTTCATGCGGGTCGCCGACGCAAGCGACCTGCCGGTTATTATTTATAACGTACCGGGACGGACCAGCAGCAATGTTCTGCCCGAGACTATCCTCAAACTGGCCGAAAACCACGAAAACTTTGCCGCGGTAAAAGAGGCTAGTGGCAAGATTGAACAGTCGGTAGAAATACTGAAGCACTGCCGCAAAGACTTCGGTGTACTCTCCGGAGACGACCCGATTACGGCTCCTATCATCGCGATGGGCGGTCACGGCGGCATCAGCGTCATCGCCAACGCACTGCCCGCGCACTTCAGCGGGATGGTGAAGGCTGCGCTTGCGAGCGATTTCCCAAGGGCGCGTAAACTCAACTTCGACATGCTGGAAGTCCATCCGCTACTTTACGTGGAGGGCAATCCTGTGGGCATCAAAGCCGCCGTTTCTATGCTCGGCCTTTGCCGCAATCACCTTCGGGTACCGCTCGTTCCCCTGTCTGAGCCCAACCGGGAACGGTTGCGGAAACTGCTCAGCCAGGTGCCGGACTTCAATGTGTAAGTGTATGGGCGCGGCCGCAGGATGCAATGCCGGTTAAGGTTATCCGGTTGAATCCTTCCGGCGGAGGCTTTTATGATTATTGCGCCGATTCGTTTCAGTTGAAGGTTTCCAGGCCGGCAGGTAAATGAGTAACAGCGTTTTTTTAGGGCCGGGCCGCCGCGGCTCTCCGCCTGAAAGGTATTAACGGGCAGGAGTTTCAGTCGCCGGTTTCGCGAACCTCAGCCCTGCACCTGCGTTCTCGCCACCATAAACCAACACTACCCATGCGCGCTCTGAAGATCACTGGCATACTATTGCTCGTCCTTATTCTGATTCCGGTTATCGCCGTTTCCTTTTTTGGAGGCCCCATCGCAAAAGCGGTGGTGAATTCGTTAAACAACCGGTTGCAGACAGAAATTAAAGTTGCAGACTACGATGTGTCTTTCTGGTCTAATTTTCCGGACCTTTCGGTAAACCTGACCGACGTCGAAGTGGCCGGCAGCGACGGCAGCGACCTGCTGATGGCCGAAACACTGAGTTGCCTGCTGGATATGGGGAGCCTGTTCGGTAAAATCCGGGTCGATGAAATCATTGTCTCCGATGGCAGCCTGAACCTGATCGTGGATGTAGACGGTAACTCCAATTACCAGCTCACCGGCTATACGCCGATCGGCGAAGAAGTGCCGGCAGACCCCGACGCGGAGGCCACCGAGTTCGCCATTGCCGATGCCCGCTTCAAAAACATGGAGATCAGTTACCGCGACGCTCAGCTTCAGGTGTACCTCAACGGAAGCATCAAGCAGCTTAGTTTTAACGGCGATTTTGGCGCCGATGAGTACCTGCTCGGTACCGATGGCCTTATTGATATTTACCACCTCGACCAGGAAGGCGTCCGGTACCTGAACCAGCAAAGCCTGAGCCTTGAGGCGCAGACAAAGGTCGATAACGTCAGGAACGCTTACACCTTTGCTCCCCTCCGGGTGGAAACCGGAGACCTGGAGCTCAGCATCGTGGGTGAGCTTACTCCTACTCAGGACGGACTACTAACTGATTTACGAATAGAAAGTCAGTCCGGAAGCCTCGAAGATGTGATCGGGCTTATCCCGCCCGCCTACGCAGGAAACCTCGGCGAGCTGGAAACCCGCGGAGAACTGGAGCTGACCGGAAGCCTGAGCGGCGAATGGACGGGCCGGAAATACCCGAAGATGGACGGTCAGCTGATCTTCAGTGATGGTCGGGTGGGGAGCCCCCGGATGAACGTGGGCGCCAAAGACCTGAACCTGCGGGCGCGCTTTGTTTACCTGGACGGGCCTTCCGGTGGCGTCCAATCTTTCGCTATTGAAGAACTCACCGGCCTGTTCCGGGGAGAGCCGTTCGCCATGCGCCTTAGCGTGGAAGACCTGAATGATCCGAAAATAGAACTTTCCGCCAACGGATCGTTTCCGCTGGGGAGCCTGCCGGCCATCATCGGTGAAGGGCCAATAACGGCAGGCGAGGGGTTCATGCGCATCAAAGACCTCCGCGTTGCCGGATTGTACGAAGATATGTTGCGCCCCCGAAGGATGGGTAAAGTCGCAGCCGGAGGAAGTATCACGTTCGAAGACGGGGAAATAACCCTGAACGAAAACAAACTTCGCTTCCCTTCCGGAACCCTGGAACTACGGAACAACGAAATGGAATTGACCGATTTTGTTTTCGAAGGTCCCGGAACCGAAATAAGCTTCACCGGTAAAGCCACCAACCTCATTCCGGTGCTCTTCGCCGATAGCCTGAATACGAATGATGCCGAATTGATCTTCGATGCACGCCTGACGGGAGAATCCTTCGATATCGATGAACTGATCAAGCTAAGCGGCCCCACCGAAGCAGAAGAGGAGCAAGCTGCCGCCGAAGGGAAAACGGACAGCCTCCGGGCAAAAACCGTAGCCAGGCGTGTCCTGATTACTGATCTTCTCCGGGGGCGGTTCGATGCCGTAGTGGAAGAATGGAATTACGAAAAGGTAGAGGGAGAAAATTTCAGGGGACAGCTGATTTTCAGCCCGCAACGCCTCGAAGTAACGGGAATCACCGATGCAATGAAAGGGCGGCTTGAAGTAGACGGAGAAGTTTACTTTCAGGAGTTACTCCGCGTAGAAGGCCGGGTAAAAGCACTCAGCATCGATGCCGAGGAATTCTTCGAGCAGGGCGAGAATTTTGGTCAGGAGGTACTAACGAGCGACAACATAGAAGGCAAAATGAACGCCAACCTGTGGATCCAGACTTACTTCACACCCGAGAATGAAATGGATTACGAGAAGTTGCACGTGCTCGCCGGAGTAGATATCGCCAACGGAGAACTCAATGATTTTAAGATGCTGGAAAACTTCGCTTTCGCCCTCAAGGCGGGCGATCTCGAACGGGTACGCTTCACCCGGCTACGGAACTTTTTTGAAATTGTGGACGAGACGATCTACATCCCCCGGATGTTCATCCAGTCCAGCGCAGCCAACCTGGAAATCAGCGGCAGCCACAGCTTTAATCAATACCTGGATTATTTCATCAAGGTGAACGCCGGACAGGCGATCAGCAATAAGATCAAGAAGCACGATGATGAGCTGGAGATTCTCCCGGCTCGTCGTAACGGATTCTTTAACCTTTACTACACCGTTAAAGGGCCGCTGGAAACGTTTGAAGTGGAAAGCAACAAGAGGGCCGTTAAGGATGATTTCTCGCGGAGCGAATACCGCAAAGAGCGTGTACGCAAACAGTTGGAGGAATTGTTCTCGGAGCCGATAGAGTTGCTGGAAGCTGCAGCGGAAACAGAAGACGAAGGATAGCCGAGCAAAGCACACTCCGTGTGCTGGATAGGGTGTTGTACACAGTGGGCTTCAGCGGCGAAGGAATCAGTCGATCAGATCTTCGTCCATGAACGGAGCACATATCTCCCAGGCCCTTTCCGTTGCGTTTGCGGACGCTTCTAGCTTGCTTGCGGTGGTGTAGAGTTCTTCGGACAGTTTGTGCCGGCCCCGACCGGCATCGGCGTCGGCGTCTTTGGCCAGTTTTTTACTGAGTTCGGAGAGGAAGTCTGCCAGTACGTCATAACGGAGGTCGCCCAGTGCTTCTGCGAGGGTAGACCAGTCTTTTCCGTAGTGCGGTATTTTGTCGTCGTGAATCATAAAGTGCTTCGGATCGCTTCCATCAGCTCCTCCTGTTTTCCTTCGCTGGCGATGAGGAAAATCGGGAGAATGACGTTCTCCCCGTTTTTGAGTGTAACCCTGAGGTCACGGATATTGGTGCGCTCGATGGCAGCAATGTCGGCAAGCGCTACGCTTGCTTCGTCGATCTTTTGGGTAAGGCTCCAGCGGAGGTGGGTTTCGTCGATGCGGACGTAGCGATCGGTCGCTCCCCGGCTGGCGTGTTCGTGGCGGTAACCGATGTAAGCCAGAACCGCCCCGATGACGAGGTAAACGATACCAAGCCCAAGGTGCCACAGGCTGTGTTCCTGGTCTGAGGCGTGCCAATCGGTAAAGTACATGAACCACTGCTGGCCAGCGGCCAGCAACAACAGGAATGCCCCCAGAAAGAGCAGGAAGTGTATCCAACGGTCTTTCGGTTCGGCGTGGTGCTCGGAATGGTAAGTGTAGCGTAGTTTCATCTTGTGGTGTGAAGA
The DNA here is from genome assembly GCF_008014675.1 of Neolewinella aurantiaca. Taxonomy (GTDB): domain Bacteria; phylum Bacteroidota; class Bacteroidia; order Chitinophagales; family Saprospiraceae; genus Neolewinella; species Neolewinella aurantiaca. Next base: position 30,116 of record NZ_VOXD01000020.1, read on the forward strand.
TACGCAATTGCTGTTCAATCCTCTGCTCCTTCAACCCGTTGTGCACCTGCGCCTGCGCCCGAATGGAAGTAATTGCCGGGACTGTTCGGGTAAGAGAGGATTTACCTGATAAATACGATTTTGCCCACTTCGCTGTTGCCGTTGGTGAGGCCAAAGCGTCCGTTGCTGGACGCAAAAACGAGGTAGACGCCGGTTGTGACCCGCCGCCCGTTGTAGTCGTTGCCCGACCAGACGTACTGCCCGCCGGTAGCGGTGCCTTCATCGACAAGTTTGCCGGAAAGATCGGTGATCTTGATGCGCGCATCGCGCGCAAGCCCGTTGATGGAAATGGGGCCGGAATAGGCCGGTTCCACGGGATTGGGGAAGATGACGAGTTCGCTGGCAAAAGTCGTTTCCCTGGCAGAAGTCACTCCTTCACGGTAACTGATGATGCCTAACTCAGTACCAAAATACACCACTCCGTTGGTCGGATTGATGGCAATGTCGCGTACAATGTTATCGAGCAAAGGGCTATTGCCCTGATCGAAAAAGAGGAGTTGTTCCTCCCCGTCGGAAGACAACAGGTAAGCGCCACCACTGGTGCCGATCCATTTGCGGTTACCACCATCAACGGTGATGGAACGGATTTCTTCTGTTTCGAGGAGGAAGCCCCCAAAGTCATCAGCTTCTACAATCGGTAGGCGGCCGGTGCAAATCTCGGTGTCGAACACCCTGTCTCCGCACTCGAAGAGTGCGATGCCCTGGCTGGTGCCGACCCATACGTTGCCGTCCAGGTCGGTCGTGATGCTGCGTACATTATTATTGGGCAACTCGCTGTTGTTAGCCGTAATTCTGCGGCAACGATCGTCGCTTGGGTCCAGGGGAGTGCCCATCGGATCGGTTACGGTAATGCCGCTGCCGGCATTGGTGGAGTGCGCCACCCAGATGTAACCTGCTTCGTCGATTTCAATCAGGATGGCTTCGTTTACGCCGCAGTCACCGCCCAGGGCAGCCCATTCACCATCCGGACTACGAACACTGAGGAAATTACCATCGGCCGAAAGACCGTTGGCGAAGTAAGTGAAGCCCTGCTCGTCGGTTACCGCTCCGGTTACCCGGACGCGGCCGGGGCCTGCATCGGGACTGAGGCGGAGGCTGCTGTTCGTCTCGTCGAAAAGGGTACCCGTTTCTGTTTCTTCGTCCCAAAGCACGACTCCTTCGAAGGCGGAGCAGAACCAATGGCGGTCGTTCACGTGATCGTAATGAACATCGATTATGGCGGCGACATCGTCATCGCCTCCTGTCTCTCCGTCGGGGCCGCGAAAGACTACGTTATTCTCCCTGTTGTAGAAGGCCCATTCGTCGTTTTCGAACCGGAAAGCTCCTCCGAAATTGAACTGGGCGCTGAAGTTGTCATCCATTACACTGGGGGCAACCCAGAGAGCTTTCCCATCGTGCAGAAGCCGGTAATTGTCATCGTTTAGTGGTCCGCTGTATTCGATTTCGTTACAGTCTCCGTCGTTCCGGTCGTCGAGGTAGCGGATGCGTGGTGTGTCTTCGTTTTCGCCGAACCAAATGCGTCCTGTTTCGTCCTCGATTACGTAGTTAGTGTTGATGATACATTCGCCGAAAATCCGGCGTTCGACGCCTTCTTCGGTGAGCAGCATTAGCTGTCGGTTGTTACAGTTGTCATCGGTGCAGCGATAGCCGGCCAGTAAAAGCTCAGGGCCTACGCTGAGGAATTGGAGGCGCCAGTCGCGGGTGTCGTCGGTATCGAAAAACAGCGTGGCAACGGAGCCGTCGAGGCGGTAAACGTCTTTGTCTACACCAAAATAGAGTTTGTTTTTGTAGACGTTCATGGCCGTGCTTTCGTAATCACCGGGCAGGCCAAATTCGGCTCCCATCAGGTTCCAGTTACCGAAGTCGTTGAGGTTCACGTTCTGGCTTTGGGCGCGGTAAACGCCTTCTTCGGTAGCAGCGTAGATGAACCCGTCGTGAATGGCTGTTCCTTCTACTCTGACACCGGTAAAGGTGGTGAACATGAAGGTCTCATCTTCGAGGCTCAGGGCCGATAGGCCATACCCCGCGGCGAGGTAAACGATGTTGTCGTCTCCGAAAAACATATCGTAAATCTGCTTATCGCCGCTGAAGTTGAAGTTGTCGATCTGCCGCAGCGTGGAAAACCGGCCGTTGCGCAGTAGGTCGATCACGCTGTTTTCGTAGACGATGATGAGCGTTTCGGTAGGTTCGTGGTAGCGGATGAGGCGAACGCGGGCTTCGGCCAGTCCGTCCTCTCTGGCCAGGCGGGTGATGCTCAGATCTTCTTTGTCGAGATAAAAGAGTGCTTTGCCCGTAGTGTAGATGATGGAGTTTTCGCTTTCCGTAACGTAGGTTCCGAAACGGTAAGACTGAAGCGTTCTCCATTCGCCGAGGCTGTCGGCCTGAGCTCCGAGACCACTACATGCGAAGAGAAGAAGAAATAGGAAGTAGTTTCTGAAGGGCATAGTTACAAAGGTAGCAAGGGGCGGTAGGAAAGGGGAGTGGGCAGTTTTGGAAAAATGTTACTCTCCTTCAATAGATACGCTGAAAGGTTAGTTTGTAGTCTGTAAGGGGCACATTAGTCGGGAGGGTTACACTGATTCGCCTGTATCTTGCGCTTTCTTTCTCTCCGGGGAAGTTAAAACGAAAATAAATCATCGCGAACCAGGATCAAAATACTACCGACGACGCCGAGCACCTCCGCAAGTGGCGCCTCATATTGGGCCAGAAGGCCGAGCAACCAGGTGATGCACCTATCGATTTGCCGGGGCCACTGGCGGGCATGGATGCAACGCTGGAAGCACTCTATGCCGAGCAGGACCGAAAGGGCGGCCTTGGCCACTCCAGCCCCAACGTAAACCGTTGGCTGGGCGATATCCGTAAGTATTTCCCGACCGATACCGTCCAGCTTCTGCAGCGTGATGCGCTCGACCGGCTCGGCCTCAAACAAATGCTGCTGGAGCCCGAGTTGTTGGATACGATTGAACCCGACGTTCACCTGATCGGAACCCTGTTGAGCCTGAAGAACCTGCTGCCCGATCGCAGCCGGGAATCGGCCCGGGCCGTAGTAATGAAGGTGGTGAAACAGATCGAAAAGCAACTCAAGCGGCCCATCGAGCAGGCCATCTCGGGGCGTAAGCGGCAACACAACCGCAACCGCCGGCCCCGCCCGCAAGACATCGACTGGAACCAGACCATCCGGGTAAACATGAAGCACTACCAGCCGGAGTACAAAACGGTATTACCGGTAAACCTGCGCGGGCTCTCCCGCTCGAAAACAGGCCTGAAGCACGTCATTCTGCTGATCGATCAATCGGGGTCGATGGCTGCCTCGGTGGTCTACGCCGGGGTGCTGTCGTGCATTTTAGCAAGCATTCCTGCGCTGAAAACCCACATCATTGCCTTTGATACGAGCGTGGTAGACCTGACCGACCAATTGCCCGACCCGATGGAACTGCTCTTCGCTATCCAGCTGGGGGGAGGCACCGACATTGGCCGGGCCCTGCGCTACGCCGAGCAACTCAATTCTGCGCCGCAGGATACCGTGATGGTGTTGTTGAGTGACTTGTTTGAAGGGGGCTCGGTAGACGGAATGCTGGCCAGTGTGCGCCGCCTGCAACAGAGCGGCCTTACGTTTTTGCCCCTGCTGGCTTTGAGCGATGAGGGCGCGCCGGCGTACGATAAAGAGGTGGCGGCTCAGCTTTCGGAAATGGGGCTTACGCCGTTTGCGAGTACGCCGGGGGCATTTGCTGAGGTGCTGGCTAAGGCGCTGTACGGAGGCTGAAAATTTAAACGCCCCATAAAGAGAAGTCTCTACGGGGCGTTCCAAATCAGCGGGTTCTAAAGCTGTGATGAGGTGAGTTTATCAGTCACAGCATTCTCCGTAAATGGTTACATCCCCGCCAGCAATAATCGTCCGGGTGTCGATACAACTACAGTCTCCAAAAGTACTTGCCAGCCACGCTGCGGCACGCGCCTTTTTTTCTGCACCGGAAAAGGTTTTATGCTCTTCCCATTCTTTTCCTTTAGGACCTGTAGATTCATCGGCGTTGGAATCAGAGCTCCACTCATTGAGGTCAATGTCGTCAACGGAACGAACTTCAATATCCATATCACCTTCCGTTGAGGTGGTGCGCCAACTGATCAAAACTCCTTCTGACTCAGCGGGGTCAAAAGCGCCCAACACGTCCATATACTCGGCCAGGTAATACATCGGGCTCTCGGCTTGTACTTCGGGAAGTAACGCAACTTCATCCGTAGGAAGAGCTGTGTTCTTTTCACAGGCCAGGACGGCAAAAAGGGAAAAGAAAAGAATTAGGTTTTTCATGATGCTATAAACAAAAAGGGTTATTCGCCAGTGTAAACCCATTTAAAGGGGGAGTGAAATGGCTGTAATATTACTTTAGTCACATTACTATTACTTCACTAAGTTAGTGTGTGTGTGTGTGTAATGGCAAAATAAATCGCGCTTTTCTTTCCCGAAAACATTTGAAATCAGGAAGGTTTATCTACCGTGAGTAGAAGTTCTTTTACAACGATTTTACCCGCAAATGGACCGCAAACGTTACTCCGTCTGCACAGCTAAAAAGCGTTTGGTGTATATGCTCTAAAGTACGGAGACATCAAAAACTAGTATCAATCACCCGCAGGCGCTTGTACTTCCCGGTCTTATATTTTCGTTGGCCGAGAAGCTTGTTGATCAGGAAGCCGGTACCGACGGAGGTGAGGGTGATCATCAGGTCCCGGTTTTCGTATTTGGTCAGTGGGTTACCGTCGGTATAATTGCCCGCCAGGCTCCAGAACGACCAGCCTACCCCAAAAGTCATCAGGCCGTAGCCAACGGCTGCGCCGGCCGTCGCCCCTCGGTGAACCGTGTCGATCTCGTCAAGCATAACAAAGCGGTCGTTGATGATGAGTGCCTGAATGTCGGGGCGCATCTCCCGGATGGGGCCTTCCTGCCAGAACTTATCGCCTTTCATCTTGAATTTGAGGTATTCACCTTCGTAGACCCGGTCTGATTTAGAGGCGGTGAGTTTTTCGAATATGAGTACACGCTGGGCGCTGACGCAGGTGCCAAAGGATAGAATAAGGAGCAAGGTGATCAATCTCATAACGGAAAGATAGCTTACTGGCGGAATTGGTTGGTAATGTCGGTATTTACACAATTCTGTTTTACTGGGGCTCATCCTTCCGAACACCGACTACTTTTCTTCGTTAAAGACGGCATTATTTTATCAAATTCCAGTCGTTGATGAAAAAGATCTACCGGCGCTTATCAGTTGCCTACCACCGTTTTCAGATTAGCAAGTCACCTCAGTTGAATCTGGTGTGGGGGTTCTTCCTCTATACCCTGATCGGATGGCTTATGCTATCGATTCCTGTTTTTCATAACACAGATATATCTATTCTCGACAACCTGTTTACGGCCACTTCCGCCGTTTCTACAACTGGCCTGGTAACTGCAGGGATGTCTGAGTATAACTTGGCCGGGCAAATAATCGTCGCAGGGTTGATCCAGCTCGGAGGTATCGGCTACATGACCCTGACTACCTACTTCTTACTCTTTACGACCCGAAAGATGACAGCCTGGCATCAAAAAATAATCGGTGCGGAGTTTACCATGCCCAATACAATCAAGGTTAAGGATTTTATCAGGAGTGCCATCGCCTTTACGCTAATCATGGAAGTGCTGGGCGCCATTTGTTTTTATATTGCCTTTACGCAGTCAGGTATGGCGGCAGGTCAAGCGGTTTGGTATAGTATTTTTCATAGCATTTCTGCCTTCTGTACTGCTGGGTTCGGGCTTTTTGAGGACAGCTTCGTGACCTATCAGGACAACGCATTAATGAATGGAATCATCTCCGTACTTGCCATCGCGGGTTCATTGGGCTTCATCGTGATCACGGATGTCTGGTATCGGCTTACGGGGCGGTCGAAAAAGATTTCCTTCACGACGAAAATTGTCGTCTATGGCTTCGCGCTATTGCTCATCCTGGGGACTGCGCTCGTTTACCTGACAGAACCATTGGTTCAGGAAACATCCAACCCGGCAATGAGCGCCTTTTTTCAGGCCATGACGGCTATGACTACCGTGGGCTTTAATACTATCTCTACGGGGGCACTCACCCTTCCTATGTTGCTGTTCGTTACTTTCCTGATGTACATCGGGGCCTCTCCTTCCGGCACGGCCGGAGGTATGAAGATCACAACTCTGACGGCAATACTCGCCATTATCAAAAGTCGGCTGACCGGTAACAAAAAAATAACTTTCCTTAGCCGTAGAATACCATTCGAACGCCTCTACGTAGCGACTTCCACTTTCATTCTTTACACTTCGCTTATCTTCTTCTTCACGTTCCTGCTTTCGTTTTCGGAAGAAGCATCACTTGATTATATCCTGTTTGAAGTGGCTTCTGCTTTGGGGACGGTAGGCCTGAGCGCTGGCCTTACCAGCGAGCTGAGCACGGTAGGGAAGCTCATGTTTATCCTCATTATGTTCATCGGGAGGGTAGGCGTTCTGACCTTCGGGTTTGCGCTGTTGGAGCGTAAAGGTGAGGAGCAGGAAGAGCAGTATTCCGAAGGGGACATCGCCGTGTAAGCCCCATCTGGCTGAGTACATTTTCATTACCTTGTGTAGATCTTACAAAACACACTCACCAAATGAAATTCACGCACCTACCTCTCCTGGCTCTCCTGGGACTTTTCCTCTGCACCTGCGGCAGCGCCCCGGAAAACACTTCCAATGCCGATGCTGAAATGCGCGCCCATGCCAACGAGCTGGCCCAGAAATACCTGATCACCGACGGCCACGTAGACCTGCCCTACCGCCTCAAAGTCAGAAACTTCAAACTCGACAAAGAGTACCTGGGGATACCCATCGAAACCGACGCCGGAGACTTCGACTACGTACGCGCAAAAGAGGGCGGCCTGGATGCTCCCTTTATGTCTATCTACATCCCCAGCAGACTGCAGGAAGAACCGGGCGAAAGCCCCAAACTGGCAGATAGCCTCATCACGATGGTAAAGGGAATCGCCGATGCCCATCCCGATAAATTCCGTGTTACCTACACCCCCGACGAAATGGTCGCCAACTTCGAAGCGGGCATCGTGAGCCTGCCGATGGGTATGGAAAACGGATCTCCGATCGAGGATAAAATCGAACGCGTGAAGGAGTACAAAGACAAAGGCATCAGCTACATCACCCTCACCCACGCCAAGGACAACCTGATCTGCGACTCGAGCTACGATACCACCGCTACCCACGGAGGATTGAGCGATTTTGGTCGTGATGTAGTGAAAGAAATGAACCGGGTCGGCATCATGGTCGACATCAGCCACGTCAGCGACAAAACCTTCTGGCAGGTAGTGGAAATGACCGACGTGCCGATGATCGCAAGCCACTCGAGTGTACGCCATTTCACGCCCGGTTTCGAACGCAATATGGACGATGAGATGATCAAACGCCTCGGCGAAGAAGGTGGCATCATCCAGATCAACTTCGGCTCAACTTTCCTGGATGGTGCATTACGGACCCGCCAGGACAGTCTCCGCGGCGTTTTCATGGAACGCCTCGCCGCAAAAGATATGAAGTACGGGGACGAAGGCACCGACGAGATGCAGGAGGCCTTCGAGAAAGAATTTCCTACCCTTTACTCCGACCTTGAAATGGTCGCCGATCACATCGACCGTGTAGTGAAACTCGCAGGCATCGATCACGTAGGCTTAGGCTCCGACTTCGACGGTGTGGGAGACTCCCTTCCTACCGGCCTGAAAGACGTATCTGATTTCCCTAACCTGATCTACACGCTGCTGAAGCGTGGTTATGCGGATGAGGATATCGAGAAAATCTGCTCGGGCAACGTTATCCGCGTCTGGAAAGCGGTCGAGGCCGCAGCTAAGGCGAAGTAAGGTAACGGGCGGGGAGCTGTGCTTCAGGCTTTCACTTGTCGGGAGGCAGCCCCTCGCCCGTTCTCCTTGTTTAGCCCATCTGAAATTCAACCCCCTGTTAACATGCAAGAAAAATTATGTCCACCAATGAAGAAGCGACAGCTCCTCGGTTTAGGTCTGTTATTTACCGGTGTTGGTTTATTGGTTGTTTTCAGTGTTGAACTGGAGATGCTTTCTTCTGTCCCGAAGTCTCGCTTTTGGAAAAGCTTTGGGTGGACGCTGACGGTACCTGGTTTGCTGGCCTGCCTTTACGCCATGATCTTCATGAAAGAAAAGTGAACCTGCCGGGAATATCGCTATACCTGCTTTGCGAATTTCTCCAGGACTTTGATCATCTTTCTTTCCACATATTTATAGGGCATCTCTTCTTTGCCCGTGTAAATAAACATCAGTGCAAACTGGCGTTCAGGAATTATCCCCGGTTCGGTGTGCGCCCCGATCAAATGCTTATTCAATCGGTAGGCTTCCCGCATCAAACGTTTGATCCGGTTGCGGGCTGCCGCTTTTTTGAAGCGGCGTTTCGGGACCACAAAGCCGGCCTGGAACGGGAAGGTTCCGCGTACTTCTTCTGTTTCTCCGAAGGCAACCCGAATAGGATAAGCCGTAGCCGAGCGTGCGCCTTTCCCAAAGAGCCGACCGATCTCCTTGCGAGACTTAAGCCGCTCCTGACTATAAAATTTATAAGACAAAATAGGTGCCGGTTTATTGTTCTGGTACGGGCCGGAACGAAGGATTGTTTTATTCAGCATTGAAGGCTTTCACTACTTTGTCCATACGTTTGGCGTTTGCTCCGAGGTCGCTGTGTCCAACCCGGCTGGCACTGCGGTAGTGAATGAGCTTTGCCTCTTCGTCGAAGAGGAACTCAACGTCGTCGATGAAAGGGATGGGCCACGTTTTGAAAGTGTAGTGGAGGTAATTGTCGGTTTCTGTTTTGAGGCGGGTACGCTTCATGCCGTCGATGGCTTTCATCAGGCGCAACTTGGCGTCGGAAGTAGAGCCGATGTAAGGGATCGGGTCGCGCTTTTTAGCTTCCTGATCGGTTTGGGTAGAAACGCAATTGGGGCTTTGTGGGCAGGGCTTCAGTTCGGTTGGCATACTGGAATTAGCGTAAATTGTTTTAGACAGGGCTTCTTTGTCGGCGGCGGCAAGGTCCTGATTCAGGCTGAGGGTAGCCAGTAGCTTGTCGTCATCAATACCTCTTACTTCGGCCAGGAGTTCCGGGCCTTCGTCAGACCAAACGTAATGCAACAGTCCGTAGTTCTTTACCCCGATGAGTGGACTGATCCTGTACGCATTTTCCTCCTTCGCTGCTTCGTAGGAATGGGTAAGCCCGCTTGAGGTTACTTCGTAAACGGGGTAGTCCCCTACGTTTACCTGGCTGATTTCCGCGATGTGGCGGTCTCCGCTGATCAGAAGGGGAAGGTTGGGGCGGGTGGTATTGAGAAGAGCAAGAATACGTTTGCGTGCGGCGGGGAAATTGGCCCATTTTTCGTAGCCGTGCTCCTCGGGTAATACCTGGATACTGCTGGCGATGATGTGAGCGGAGGCGTCGTTGCTGCGCAACTCGTTTTCGAACCAGGCCCATTGAGCTTCGCCCAGGATGTCACCCGTTTTATTCTGGCCGTAACGGTGGCCATCCTCGGTTGGCGCCACCACGGCGTCGCGGAAGTAACGACTATCGAGCAGAATCACTTTAACGGTGCGGTCACCTTCTCCTACGATGTAGCTCTGGTAGCCACCTTCGCGCTGACGGACCGCCGCATCGGCGGGTACGTCGAGGAACTCGAGCAAATGGTCGCGGGCAGCAGCACGGTGTTCGTACTCTTTGCCCCCATCGTTCATCCCGTAGTCGTGATCGTCGTAGATACCGTAAACGAGTTCAGTGTTACCGATAAAACTGGCGTATTCCGGAGCTTTTTTCTGGATGTCGTACTGTTCCGGGATACCTTCGATGCCGTAACGGTCGGCGTAGATGATGTCTCCAAGCCAGAGCCATACATCGGGCTTATGTGCACCAATCACGGGCCAGTAATCCTGGGGGAGGTCCTGACGGTTACAACTGCCAAATGCAATGGTGGTTACGTCGGCTTCGTCGGCCTCGGCTTCTGTTTGCAGAACGGCGGGGCTTACGGATTTTGAAGTTTCGGCTTGCCAGAAGAGGTAGGCGATGAAGGCCAGAGCAAGGGCGAGAACAATTTTCAGGCTGGTCTTAAGCATAACGGCGGCGGACTAATTCGATGAACTCACGAGCGGTTTCTTTTTTGTCTTCTTCCATCCAGTTGAACCGGCGGGCGAGGCTTTCGAGCACGGGCTGTGCGGCGGGCATCGATCCGGAAACGTTCAGTGTGCGCAGGGTGGTATTAAGCAATTCGTTGTCGCCGCCAAAGAGGTCTCTGGTAAACAAGACCCGGTTGTTGATGGTGAGTGATTTGGTGAGGTCCTTCAGTGGCTGGCGGCCAAACGGGTTGGCATGAGGATCTTCCGCAAAAAGTTCTTTGACGGGACCGGAAGGGGTCGTGTTTACCACTGGCTCAGGAGCTGGAACGGGGCGGGGGATTTGCTCGACCGGAGCTGGCGGAGGAGTGGGCGCGGGCGCAGGTGCCGGGGCTGGTTTCGGGGCTGGTGGAGGAACGACAACCGGTTTTTCGACCTTTACAACGGGCGGCGGCGCGGGCGCCGGAGCCGGAGGAGTGGCGTCGGGCACAGGTGGTGTTACTGTTTTTGGGGTTGGGGGCGTTGTTCTTCCCGTACCCTGATCGGCGTACAATTCGTAGAGCTCCCGCAAGTAGCCGAGCATTAAGTCGCGCTCCATAGCGGAGAGTTTACCCCCATCGTCGAGCTGGAGACTTTTGTGCAACGCAGTAATGCGGCTTATCAGACGGTCGGCGGAAGACTGGGACATGGGAAGGTTGTATTTTAGTTCGTTGGTATTTGGGTACGTTGGAGCGGCCGGAGGTTGTTACTTTTGGGCGAAGATAAAATTACGTGCCGATTTAAAGGGTATTCTGGTTGCCATTACTCCGCGTGAACATATCTGAAGAATCAAAGTACCAACGAACCAAAATACCAATTCATGTTTCTGGAGCCTCATTTTAGCGGTCAACGCAGCGGATGGATAGAAGTTATCTGCGGAAGTATGTTTTCCGGAAAAACAGAAGAATTAATCCGTCGGCTGAAGCGCGCACGCATAGCCGGGCAAAAAGTAGAAATCTTCAAGCCTAAAATCGATACCCGCTACGGCGAATCGAAAGTCGTATCTCACGACAGTAATTCTTTGCTGGCTACCCCTATTTCTGATACAAGCAAATTGCTCGGGGTCTCCGAAGACGTTACCGTTGTCGGCCTCGATGAGGCACAGTTTTTTGAAGATGCTGTAGTCGATCACGTCATCGAACTTGCTAACCGGGGCAAGCGCATCGTGATCGCCGGTCTCGACATGGATTTCAGGGGAAAGCCCTTCGGCCCCATCTGCCAGTTACTGGCAGTAGCCGAATACATCACTAAGGTACACGCCATTTGCTCGCACTGCGGAGCACTGGCCACCCATTCTTACCGTAAAACCCAGAGCCAGGATACGGTTGTTTTGGGTGAAACGGACCTTTATGAAGCCCGCTGCCGGAGGTGCTACGGAATGGGGAATATCCTGGACCTTAAGTAGGAAAGATTGTAGGTAGTTGGTAGAAAACAAGGTGTTATACTGTCTTGCTATGCGCTACGCACCATATGATGCGAGCGGCTATCCCGGCAGCATTATCTTCTACCAACTACCCACTACTTTCTGTGCTTGACAAGGGACTAGTGGGCTAGTGTTTATGCCCGTGATCGTCTCCGTCACTGTGGCTGTGTCCGGCGTGGTCGCCCAACAGCTCAGCGGCAGCGCCCAGCGCTGCGTTAGTGGCCGTTTCTACTTTGGCAATGTCAGCAGCCTCCTGCTTGATGTAAGTGATGATGGCTTCGTTGTCCATGCTGCCACGGAGGTCATCCAGAGATTTGAGGTTGCCCATCCATTCCATCATACCGTCGTTGGTATCTTCGAGTTGCTCGTAAGTGGCCTCCAGCAGGTCTTTTTTGCCGGGGTCCAGATCAGGAGCTTCGAGCTGGGCGGTGATGGCTTTCTGGGCGGCGGTGATTTTGCCCATCATGGGCATTACCCGGTCGTGGCCTGCCATCATGGCGTCATAGGCCGTCTGTTGAGATGCATGAGCAGCTTCGGTAGCTGCTTTTTCTGCAGCTGCGGTGTCTTCTCCGCAGGAGGTGAAAGCGAGGGTGAAAACGAAAAGTAATGTGAGGTAACGCATAGGTTGGTTTGTTTACCTTTAAGAAAGCTTTTGCCGGGCCAAGGGTTCATTGCCTGAGCATGAATACTTGCGCCCTGACCCGGCTCTTCTTAAAACCTCTGTTTGCACCTGCGGACGCGCCAGAAAATGAGTTGCTGGAAAGCGCTCACGTTACGGGCACGAAGAAATCGCCCGTTTGTATCAGGTTCGGTCCTCTCAGCATTTTTTTGCCTTTGGTAACCGGGCCCAATCCCGATTATTTCCTGCGGTTTAGTGGATGTCGATATCTCCGTAGCTCGTTGAGATGTCCACCCGGCCGGATCCCGTGCCTTTCTTGTGTCCGGTCAGGCTTTGGGAGCTTCCGCTTTTATCGCGGTCGAAAGTTGCATTGCGGCCACTGAAGTCGATGCTCCCGTAGCGGGTACGCAGGTCGAGTTCGTAGCCGGCGTCGTCATCGATGTCGAGGTCTACGTCGATGTAGTTTACCCGGATGTAAACCCGTTCGAAGCCCGCGGCCAACTCGTCAATTTCCAGGTCGCCGTAAGAGGCATCTACTTCGAGCTCTTTGGTTACTTCGTTGATCTCTACGTCGGAGTAATTACCATCGAGAAAGATGCGTTCCACCCGCTCGACCACAAGGTCGTTGTAGTTTCCGTCGAAGCGGATTTCTCTGGCCTGCCGAACCTCCATGTCCTCGTAGCCAGCATCGACGCGGAGGCGGTCCACGGTTCCGATTTCGGTTTCGCTGTAACGGCCATCATAGCGCAGGTCTGCTGCTCTCCGGATGGTGTTGCCATCGCAATAGCGGACCCGGAAGGAACTGTTTTCGCCCAACTCGTCTATTCTTGCGGAGCCGTAGCTGACGCTGATTTCATTGCTGCCGGTGAGGTCTCCGGCTACGAGATCTCCGTAGCCGACGGTCAGGCGGGTATTACCACTCAGGTCGGGTAGCATCACATCACAGTATTTGGCGTCGGTTTCCAGGCTGGTCGAAGCTGGCATCTTCACGGTGTAATGAACTTTGAAATCGTTGGAGCCGCCGGAGTTGCTCCAGGATGGCCATTCTCCGTCGATGATGGAACGGATGATGCCCTTACTGCTGGTTTTTCCGTTGCTGATGCTGGTGATGGCCGTCGCGGTATTTGCCCCGCCGGAAAAACTGATTTCGATCCGGTCGAATGTACGGTCGGCGTCTTCGCGATCGTTAGCGGAAACTTTTACCCGGACGTCGATTTTGACTTCGTTGCGGTCCCAGGTTTCCACCCGGATGTCGCCGTAGCGATTGGTAAGGCGTACGTCTCCGCTGCCGTTCACTGAAAATGTTTCCGAGAAGGTTTTTTCGAAGTCCTGATCCGGAGTCGGAGGGTGGCCGGCTGCGCCCAGGCTTACCGGTAGCACAAAGGCAAGCACCGGCAAGAGAAAGGTTAGAAAATTAAAGTTCATTGTTTTGTTGTTGAGTAGTAGAAGCTGGAGCGCTGGAAGAAGGAAGATGCTCCTGAATTCGTAGTAAAATATTAAGTTTGGTACGGTATGTCTCGATGAGCTTATCAACGAGAGCGGCACGCTGAGAGACGGGTACTTCGAGCAAATTAGCCCGGATTTCGTTGGTTGCCGCATCAATCGCGGCAAGGTCTTTGCGCAGCTGAGGGTCATCGTTCATCATGTCCACCTTAGTAAACTGGGCGGCGATTTCCGAGCGGTAGTAAGTTTCTGTTTCGACCAGTTCAGGGCTGATCTGACGAAGTTCTGTCGCAAGTGCTTCCTCTTCGGCGGTCCGGTACCCCTGTTGGCTGCCAATCGTGAACGCTGCAAATATCAGCACCAGGAAAGAGGCTGCGATGCCGAGCAAACGCAGGGTTTGCCGGCGGCCGCGGACGGCTTTCAGGCGGGGAGCGGCTGGCTCCGAAGCCGGGGCCATCGGGGTCGCGCCGGCCTGATCCATGCTTGCGAAGATGCGGCCTTCGAGGCGAGGGGGAGGCGTTACGTCATCAAAGGCATCCCGGTTGGTGGCGATGAAGCTTTCGAGCGGGTCGGTCTCGTCGCCGCCTGAGTTCAGAGCGTCGTCAATACGGCTCCAAAGATCTGCGGGTGGGTTTTCGTCGTCGAAATGTTCGCGGTTGTTGAGGATGAAATCCTCGAGCTTATCGGTAGGCATGGGAGGATTAATTTTGATCGTTTAATAAGGCTGCCAGGCGCTTGCGGGCGCGGGAATACTGGCTTTTGCTCGTCCCGACACTGATGCCGAGAATTTGCGATATTTCTTCGTGGTCGTAACCTTCGAAAAGGTAGAGAGACAAAACAACGCGATAGCCTTCGCTCAGTTGCCTTGTGGCTTTTTTGATTTGTTCTACCGACGTTTTCTGGGCGCTGAACGCAGGTGCAGGGTCGCATTCTTCGACGGCCGAGTCGTGACGGTTGGTGTCCAGGTCTGTGGTAAGGAGCCTTCTCTTCTTCAGGTGGTCGATACACCGGTTGATCACGATGCGTTTGATCCATGCGGAGATGGAAGCATCGAAGTTGAAGGTGTCGATCTTCCCGAAAATGTCTACAAATGCGACCTGAAGTACATCTTCGGCGTCATGAGCGTGACGCAACATCCGCAGGCAGACGTTATACATCGGCTTGGCGTAATGACCGTAAAGCTTCCGCTGGGAAGTTCGGTCTTTACGCTGGCAGCCCAGGACGAGTTCGCGGTGTGTGTCGCGGTAGTCGGCGGCGGTTGGCATGGTTAATATGATTGGCTGTGCTCCCACGGGGACTTGTTCGTTGCTTGATTCATGGGTAGAGACGAAGCCGTTATGGCAGGGTTGCACACCCCTCTCAAAACTTTCTTTGCACCAGTGTTCGCGCCCCGGTCAACCTGCCGGATGCCGATGGCCGTATCGCCGGCAGTTCATGCTTATACATCTACCCGGTGCCGGTCGAGTTTAACGAGCACCGCAATCATGACCGTAAAACTAAGCAAAGATGAACCTCCCTTGGAAATGAAGGGTAACGGGATGCCGATGACGGGCATGAGGCCCATCGTCATACCTATGTTGACAAGCATGTGGATAAGGATAATGCCCGCGACACCGTAGGCATAAGCCCGGGCGAACGTCCGTTTTTGCCGCTCGGCGATGACGCTGATGCGCCAGAGCAAAGCCATAAAGGCAAGGATGATGACTGCCGAACCGATGAACCCCTGAGACTCGCCCACCGCGCTGAAGATAAAGTCTGTCTCTTGTTCCGGGACGTAGTCGTACTTGGTGATCGTCCCGTCCTCCAGCCCTCTGCCGGAAAGCCCTCCTGCGGCAATGGCAAGCTTAGACTGGGTTATGTTGTAGAGAGCACCCTGCTCGCTCATGCCCGTCGGCCTCAGCCAGGCATCGATACGGTCCTGCTGGTGTGGCCTCAGTACGTTATTGAAGGTGAAGTTGGCCGCAAATGCAATCAACACTCCCCAGAATAAGGCTCCGAAAGACAGCATAACCAACCGTATGTTCTGGCGTAAAACATGGTAGGTGGAGGCCGCGCAAAAAGCAAGGAAAAGCGCCAAAAGCACGAGCCAGCCTACCCCGATGGTGTAAGCATAGACCGAGGCGGCAAGGAGCACGATGGTCCCCGCCAGCCAGAGGCGCAACCTGCGGGGAACGGATAGTGCCATGATGATGAGCAGCAGGCCCAATAGTCCTCCGGCCAGTAGGGTAGTGGGAAACAGAATACCGATCAGGAACATAGTGGCCGTAAAAATTCCCAGCATCAGGATGAGGGGAGAGAGTCCCTCGCGGTACATCACCAGCAGGAAAGAACCGAATACGAGGGCTGATCCGGGGTCGGGCTGCAGCATGATCAGTCCGGCAGGAAGCGCCATGATGAGCAATCCGCTGCCTACAGACCCGATACTGTTGAGTTTTTCGCTCCACTGGCTGAGAAAGGCCGCCATGGCAAGGGCAGCTCCGAATTTGGCAAGTTCACTTGGCTGAAAGGTGAAACCAGCAATGCTGAACCAGGAGCGGGCGTTGTTGATTTCTTTGCCGAAAATAAGGACCAGCAAAAGCATCAAAAGGGTAATCCCGTAAATAGGATATGAGCCTTTGACCCATATATCGCGGTCTATGAAATGATGGACAATAAACCAGGCCGCTACGGATATGAGGAGCCAGATGAATTGCTTGCCCATGAAAGAACCCAGCATTTCCGGAATGTCCCAGTTGTATCCATCGGGCGGACGGCCTACGGAATACAGCATCAGCATTCCCGCCGTAACGAGAAAGATATACAAAACCACCGTAGGGAAATCGTTCCGGACTATTTTTAGGGACATGGAGCTGGAATGCAGAAAACAGAACGCAGGCAGATGGTGACAGATTGCAGCGACACAGGGTACGCTCTGCAATCAGGAATCCGGCCTGTCTTAGTACATCCGCAGTAGCTCGTTCTTGCCGACTTTGTCTTTCACCAGGTAAACGCCTTCAAACTGCCGCCCCAGGGTGTATTTGAGGCGTTCAGCTTCCTGCTTGGTTTGGAATGCTCCGGCCCGCAATTTATAGTAAGGCTTGGTGTGGACCCAGTCTACGGGAACACTTGGGTAGTTTACCTTGAATTCGCTTTCTACGGTGTTTAGCCGGTTGCGGTCGGTAGTGGCAAGAATCTGTACGCGCCAGCCATCGACTTTGGTCTCCGACTCATTCTCGGTTTGGAACAGTTCCATTAGTGCATCGATGCCCGGTTCCGTTTTTACGGTAATGTTCTGGGCAGAAAGGCTGCCTGCGTAACAGAAGATCAGGGTGTAGAGCAAAAGAGCGGAGAAGCGCTGCATAGCAGATTGTATTTTGTTTAAATAATCGACAAGCCGGAAGAGGTACCAATACGGTCAGCTCCTGCTTCAATCAACGCCTGAGCACTCTGCTTGTTCCGAATACCACCGCTGGCCTTTATTTTGATGTCAGGGTGCAAGTTAGCACGAAGGTAGCGAACATCCTCTACTGTGGCTCCGCCTTTGGTTCCCGTGGAGGTCTTCACAAAGGTCGGCTTGATGTCGTTACAGATAGCGATGATGCGGTCTTTCTCGACTGCCGTCAGTTCGCTCATCTCGATGATGATTTTGCTCACCTTGCCCTTGAGCCTGGCGGTAGTTGCTACCGCCGTCAGGTCTTGAGTGACGTAGGCCCAGTCCTGAGATTTAACCGCAGCGATGTTAATTACGATGTCGAGTTCGTCGGCTCCTTCTTCCATCGCTCTGCGAATTTCCTGGACCTTTATCGCAGTTTCGGCGTAACCGTAGGGAAACGCTACAACGGTTGCCAATTTCACGCCGGTTCCGGACAGTGCTCTGGCAGCCTGACCAACGAAGAAAGGTGGTATGCAGACAGCGTAGAAGCCACTGGCTACAGCTTCTGCACATATTCGGTCTACAGTAGCTGAGGTACAGTCGGGAGCCAGGTAGGTGTGGTCAATAAACTTATTCAAGGGTAAGATCTTGCAGCCCAGAAGCAGTTCCAAAAATAACAAAGTTCAGGTCTTCTAAAAATGAGATTTTTATCGGAGAGACTTAATAAATATACGATCACAAATTCGTTCGTCGGGAAGGAACATGACAACTGGGGGGATTAAAACCCCGGCGAACGGCTGCAATATACAGCAAGCTATGAGCTTTAGCCCTTATATTTTTTTCATATCGCCGTCGGCAGACTGCTTTGCTCCGAAATAACAGGCCAAAGAAAGAAGGCGAAAGGTAAACGAGGTCTGTCAGAATGTGCTTAACGTACTTGTGGTGCATGAAACGGCAGCCGGATACGCAATCGGGGCTGGTCGTATTCCGACCAGCCCCGATTAACAGAACAGTGCCTAAGTAGCGATTACTTACCGTGACAGTGCTTGAATTTTTTGCCGCTACCACAAGGACACATATCGTTTCGTTTGGTTTTGGCTCCGTCACGCTGGAAGGTTTCTACCTTTTGCGGCTTGCTTACGCCTTCAGCTGCCCGGCGGGCAGCTTGCTCTTCCTGGCTACGGTTCGTCGAAGTGGGGGGAGCCTGAACCTTTTTCGGTGCACGGGCTTCCTGTACGTCTTCTGGTTCGGCCAGTACCAAATCACCGGTGGCGAGGTACGTTGTGGTCTTTTCGTTCGTCATCCGGATAAGGCCTTCGAATAGCTTGTAAGCCTCCATCTTGTAAACGACCAGAGGGTCTTTCTGCTCGAAAGAGGCGAGCGAAGTAGCGGTCTTCAGTTCGTCCATAGAACGGAGGTGCTCCTTCCAGTGATCATCGATGATGGCAAGTGTAACCGTTTTCTCGATGTCAGAGATGATACTGCGACCGTTGCTTTCGAGGGCCTTTTCGATGTCGGCTGTGATAACGAAAGGATGTGTGCTACCATCGGTAAATGGAATGATGATGCGCTTGTAGCGACCGGGCTGTTCTTCGTGAACCCGACGAATTGTCGGCATAACACGATCGACCAGCAGCAGCATTTTGCGTTGGTAGAAACCCTGGAACTCTTCGAGAAGACGATCCGCAAGGCTGTTCACATCCCTGGTTTCGTTGAAGTCAGGGGCCTGGATGCTGGTGTCGAAACCGAGGAGACGTTGTACTTCGAAGCGGAAATTGTCGTAATCGTTATTCTGCTTGGAGACGTAAACGATGTCGTCGATCAAACCTTCGAACATCGTATTGAGGTCCAGACTGAGACGCTCACCGCTAAGTGCATTGTTGCGTTTGCGGTAGATGGCTTCACGCTGGATGTTCATTACGTCATCATACTCCAGAAGGCGCTTACGGGTTCCGAAAGCGTTCTCTTCCACTTTTTTCTGGGCATTCTCGATAGACTTGGTAACGATACCCGCCTGGATGACGTCGCCTTCCTGGTGGCCGGCGCGGTCCATCCATTTAGCGATTCGCTCGCTCTGGAAGTAACGCATCAGTTTGTCTTCGAGAGATACATAGAACTGGCTGGATCCGGGGTCTCCCTGGCGGCCGGCACGGCCGCGCAACTGGCGGTCTACCCTCCGGCTATCGTGCCGTTCGGTACCGATGATGGCGAGTCCGCCGGCATCGATGACTTCCTTAGACAGTTTGATATCCGTACCACGACCGGCCATGTTGGTGGCGATGGTGACTTTACCCGGGCGACCGGCTTCGGCAACGATGTCGGCCTCGCGCTGGTGCTGCTTGGCGTTGAGGACATTGTGGTCGATGCCGCTTGCTTGCAGTACGCGGCTTAGTTTTTCACTGATTTCAACGGTGGTGGTACCGACCAGTACAGGACGGCCCTGCGCAACGAGCTTTTTGACATCTTCGATTACAGCGTTGTACTTCTCCCGCTCGGTTTTGTAGATGAGGTCGTTGCGGTCGTCGCGTTGGATAGGACGGTTGGTAGGAATAACTACTACGTCGAGTTTGTAGATATCCCAGAATTCTCCGGCTTCCGTTTCTGCCGTACCGGTCATGCCGGCCAGCTTGTGGTACATCCGGAAGAAGTTTTGCAGGGTCACCGTCGCGTAGGTCTGGGTGATCTCGCCAACCTTCACGTTTTCTTTGGCTTCCAGGGCCTGGTGGAGACCATCGGAGTAGCGGCGGCCTTCCATCATCCGGCCGGTTTGTTCGTCTACGATCTTTACCTGACCTTCCATCACGACGTATTCGCTTTCGCGCTCGAAGAGGGTGTACGCCTTGAGGAGTTGGTGGATGGCATGAAGGCGTTTCGACTTGACGCTGAAGTCCTGACTGATTTTGTTTTTGGCCAGTACTTTTTCCTCGTCCGAAAGGTTGGGGTCTTTATCTACCGCGGCCATATCATCAGCCAGGCTGTTCATGACGAAGAAGTTAGGGTCGTCGTTGTATTTGCTGAGAAAGGCTACGCCACGATCGGTAAGGTCTACCTGGCGGTTCTTTTCATCGATGGTGAAGAGCAATTCTGCGTCGACTTCTCCCATCCGTTTATTGTTCTCGGCCATGTAGGTGTTGTCGGCCTTCTGAAGCATCACCTTTGTTCCTTCTTCGGAGAGGAACTTGATGAGGGGACGACTTTTGGGCATCGCACGATGCGCACGGAGAAGAGGAAGCCCTGCTTCGCCTTCCTCTACACCAACGTAGCCTTCTTTGAAAAGCTTTTTGGCCTCGGTGAGGAATTTGTTGGCAAGTTTTTGCTGCGCAGCAACGAGGGTTTCGATGGTAGGCTTGAGCTCTTCGTAGTCTTTATCGTCGGCATTGCCGGTTACCGGGCCGGAGATTATGAGTGGCGTACGGGCATCGTCGATCAGGACAGAGTCTACCTCATCGATCATGGCGTAGTGGTGCTTGCCCTGAACTTTGTCGTCCTGGCTGCGCACCATATTATCGCGCAGGTAATCGAAGCCAAATTCATTGTTGGTTCCGTAGGTGATGTCAGACTTGTAAGCGAGCTTCCGTTCCGGACTGTGGGGACGGAAGTAATCGATACAGCTAATGCTGAGCTGGAGAAACTCCATAAGAGGGCCGATCCATTCAGCATCCCGCCGGGCGAGGTAGTCATTGACGGTAATAACGTGGACACCCTGGCCACTCAGTCCGTTAAGGTAAGCGGGCAGCGTGGCAACCAGGGTTTTACCCTCACCGGTCTGCATCTCGGATATTTTACCTTCGTGGAGCGCAATACCACCGATGAGCTGTACATCGTAGTGAACCATCTTCCAGACGATTTCGCCGCCGGCCGCCGTCCATGTATTGGAGTAGACGGCTTCGTCGCCATCAATGGTGATATGGTCTTTTTTAGGATTTGCGGCAAGGTCGCGGTCGGCCTGCGTAGCGGTTACCCTTAGTTCGCCCTGTTCGGTAAGGCGGCGGGCCGCTTCTTTGACGGTAGCAAAGGCTTCGGGCAGAATTTCTTTGAGAACAACCTCAAGCTCTTTATCGCGCTGTTCCTTAAGGCTGTCAATCTCTTTATAAATATTATCTACCTCTCGGAAGCTGTCCTCGGTTTGAGCTTCTTCCTTCAAGCGCGCGATGGACGCATCTATTTCGGACAGATGCTCAGCAATCCGGGTGCGGAAAGTATGGGTCCGGTTGCGGAGTTCATCGTTCGAAATCGCCGACAGCGTGGCGTAAACTCTATTGATCTCTTCAACAATAGGCATGTAGTTGGCGACATCACGGTCCTGCTTATTGCCGAAAATTTTGCCGAGCATCTTCTTAAACATAGCTTGCTATTTAAAACGAATCCTTTGCACCTGCGTCCGCGCCACAAATTCCCGAGAAGGAATAAGGTGGTTCCAAAACTGATTCGGAACCTCGAAAAAATAACGTCCTGATGTATACTGGCCGCTTCAGATTTCGCGAAATCACCGGGCGGAAAAGTTCCGCGTCGATTTTTTTAAGACTGCAAAGATACCGCAGCCAACGCAAGATGCGCTAATATCGGGCCGGAGGCTAAGTGTAGACAATATGTCATGCTTTTGTCGCCAAACCTGACAACTTGGAGCGCAAGGTCATTAACAGGTGAAACGAAGCGACAGTTTTGTGCGCAGCCAAAAGAAAACCCCTGACCGTCTCAGGCCAGGGGGCCCCCTAGAAGGTTGCAAAAATGGAATACAACTTTAAAGGCTTCGTCGTCAGGAAGTGGTGTAAGCGAAAAGGCGGAGGAGCATGCCCGCTCCTCCGCTGATGACTAAAAACTCACTCAAAACATGTACAGAATAAAAGGGTCAGATCTTTATTAGCTGAGAAATTATGGAGTGTTTGCTATCAATTGTTTGCTACACAAAGATAGTTTTTAATTGAAAAGCAAACAACTTATTTGATTATTATTTTCTCCGTTTGGCTATTTGTCATTTTTTTGCGTTTAGATGCTGTCGGGTGTTCTCTTTTTAGCCTGTGCCTAACTTTGCTGGATGAAGAAGCTGAATATATCTGTCCTCGGTTGTGGCTGGCTAGGCCTGCCGTTATTGAAGTCGCTCGTTTCCGACGGGCATCACGTAAAAGGCAGTTCCCGAAACGAGAAGACCTTATCTGATATCCGCGACGCTGGCGCGGAGGCTTTTGCCATTGATTTACCGCAGTCTGTTCCGCAAGGATTTATGGAACGCTGTGAAGTTTTGATTATCACCCTTCCACCCGGAGGGCGGAAACTGGGCCCCGATGCCGAAAGCATTTATCTGCAGCGTCTGGAGTCGTTGTCTCCCTGGCTGAGTTCCCCCCATGGGCCAGCGATTATCTACACCAGTTCGACCGGCGTTTACGGAGAGCAGACGGGAGTGGTTGCGGAAAGCGCTTTGACGAAGCCGGAAACGTTTTCTGCCCAAGCAGTTTGCAGGGCCGAGGAATGGCTGGCTGGTACGGGGTGTCCGCTTATTGTACTCCGGTTGGCAGGGCTGGTGGCTTCAGATCGTCATCCGGGCCGCTTTTATGGCGGCAGGAACCGGAAAATCCCGCAGGCCGACTCTCCCGTTAATCTGGTGCACCGCAAGGATGTCATCTCTGCGGTAAAACTTTGTCTGAGCAACAACGAGAAATTCCCGGTGGTATATAACGTTTGTTCCGGCAGTCATCCCGCTAAAGGAGATTTCTATACCGCTGCCGCTGAATTACTGGGGTTGGAGGTAGCAGGAAGCACTCCCGGCGGTGCCGAGGGTAAAATTGTCGACTCCTCTAAACTGAGGGCTCGTGGGTGGGAACCAGGCTGGGATGATTTGGATATTAAGGCCTTAAGCCTTTCTTAACGATACAGGGATGTTACCTTTTTTCAGGAGTGCCGTCATAAGTGTGTATTCAACAAAGATTCAGGCTACAAACAAACACAGTCTTAAAAAGGAAACTGAAAGAGATAATCCCACAAGCAACACTTGCACAGGTTTTCAGCGTAATCCCACGAACAGATTTTAGATTTTACAGCGTGTCCAGAAATAACTACGAACCAAAGTGATCCCCCCAATAACAGTGTGTTAGAATTATTTGTGTCGCTCCCCACTCCGGGGGGCGACACTTTTTTTTGAGGCGTACTCTGCGTTTAAACAGGTTTTTGGCCGGGGGGCGGTCCGATATTAGGCCGTCAGCAATTTTTGTTGCTAACTTTCACGCTTTGTATTACGCCCGCTACCAAAGAATTTTTAACTGTGAGACTTACCCTGATACTGATTGCAATGTTCCCGATTTTGCTCTCAGCCCAGCTTAATTCCGGTGATCCAACCATCGCACCTTCATCTACTGCTGTCCGAATACCCAACGGTATTACGTTAGATGGTAACCCCGACGAGTCGGTCTGGAAAGCGAGCAAACCCGCAACGGGGTTTTGGGAAACCTTCCCCTCCGATACGTCCCTGGCTCAAGACCAGACCGAAATCTACTTCGGCTACGACGACGATAATCTTTACGTTGCCGCCAAATGCTACGTTCGGGGCAAAGACTTCGTCATCCCCAGTCTGCGCCGGGATTACAGCGCCGGTGGCAACGACAACCTGACCTTTCTTTTTAATCCGTTCAAAGACAAAACCAACGCCATCGTCTTTGGAATGAATCCCCTGGGCGTAACCCGCGAAGCACTCATTTACAACGGTGGCGAAAGCGGTGGCGACTTCCGGGATGAATGGGACAATAAGTGGAGAGGCGAGAGCTACATCGGAGACAACTACTGGTCGGCCGAGCTCATTATCCCGTTCACGAGCCTGCGGTTTCCGGACGGTGACCCGCAGTGGTATTTCAACTCTTATCGCTTCGATACCCAGTCGAATACCCGCTCTACCTGGCACCATATTCCGCAGAATCAGATCATCATGAGCCTGGCTTACATGGGGACGATCGACTTTATCGGGGGCGCGCCTAAGGCGCGCGGAGGCAACCTGACGGTGATCCCTTACGTTGGCGGTAATTTCGTAAAAGATTACGAGGCGGGGACGCAGGTGCAATGGGACGGTGACGTGGGCGGAGACGCGAAAGTCGGCATCGGATCGGGCCTCAACCTCGACCTTACCGTCAACCCCGACTTCAGCCAGGTCGAGGTCGATGCGCAGGTGATTAATACCACCCGCTTCGAAGTGTTTTTCCCGGAACGCCGGCAATTCTTCCTGGAGAATGCAGACTTGTTCAGCTCCTTCGGCTTCGAAGATACGAACCCTTTCTTCAGCCGCAGAATAGGAGTTACGCGGGATACGACCACCGGCGTTGCGATTCAAAATCCTATCTACTACGGTGCCCGCCTGAGCGGCAAGGCCAACGACGATTACCGCATCGGCCTGCTCAATATGCAGACGGCTCCTAACTTCGATCAGGGGTTACCGAGCTACAACTATACTGTAGCGGCTACTCAACGTAAAGTCGGAGCACGTTCCGCCCTTGGCGGAATCTTCGTCAACAAGCAGAATTTTGGCAAATTCACGGATTCTACTGAGACCAACTCTAATTTTAACCGGGTAGCGGGCATCGATTTCAACCTGGCGACAAAAGACAATAAATGGAACGGGAAGACCTTCCTGCACCGAAGCTTCTCCGACAAGGACAACGGCGACGACTACGTCCACGGCCTCTCGCTGGAGTTCCGGGAGCGCCACTGGAACGTTGGTTATACCCATGCTTACGTAGGGGAGGAGTATAAAGCCGAAGTCGGTTTCGTTCCGCGCAAAGGCTTTTTCACCGCAGCGGTTGAAGCTGAACGCATCGATTATCCCGATAACCCTAATGTGGTCCAGAAAGGCCCCTCCATCGAGGTGCGTGCTTTTTCTCAGCCGGGAGACGGAATCACCGATTACAATTACGATATCAGCTACGGCTGGCAGTACGCCAACACCAGAAGGCTATCCTTCGGAGCCGGTTTTCAGAACATTTACCTGTTCGATGCATTTGACCCCACCCGAACGAGCGCGACCCCGTTACCTGGTCGCCGCGATTACGGTTACTGGCGGGTTGGTGTGGATTACGAAAGCGATGAGCGTAAGAAATTCAGCTCCAGTTTCGGGGCCGATGTCGGAGAGTTCTTCAACGGTTACAGTTATGGTGTTGGCGGCGGACTGGTCTACCGTTATCAGCCGTTCGGGGCAATCAACCTGCGTTTCAACTACCAGTACATCGACTTGCCGGAGCCTTACGCCAGTACGGCTCTTTTTCTCGTTGGCCCGCGCATCGACCTCACCTTCAGCAAGTCTGTTTTCCTGACCACTTTCCTACAATACAACGAACAGCTGAACAACTTCAACCTGAACGCTCGTTTGCAGTGGCGCTTTGCGCCGGTATCCGATTTCTTTCTGGTTTATACCGACAATTACGATACCCTCGGCTGGACGGCACGGAACCGGTCACTCGTCGCTAAGGCTACTTACTGGCTGAATATTTAACGGTGGAGGAGCTGTCCTCCGAACGGAGCACAAATAGTTCATTCCGCCTCCCTCATCTAAAATGAGCAAGCGAAGCGCCGTAAATAGTGCCTGCGGCAGCACTATCAGCTACGAACTACCTTCTCTCTACTTCAACTCCTGCCCGGGTACCCCTTTACCACCGATAATTTCTACGTCTTCGGGACCGAACCGGAACTGAGTGTAGGTAATCGTTTTACCCAGGCCTTTGTGTAATTTCTCGTAGTACGTTTCCGTGCTCAGTTCAGGGATGGGAAGTGGCTTGCTGTAGATGTCGTGATCGTGGTAAAGCACTTCAACGGCGGGTTGCTCGGCGAAGGTTTCCTGGGTCCATTCGTAGAGTTCACGACTATCTGTTTTCAGGTGGACGAGGCCGCCGGGCTTCAGAATGTGACGGTATTGCTTCAGGTAGCGCGCAGCGGTGAGGCGGCGGTTCTCTTTACCCTTCTTGAGGAAGGGATCGGGGAAGGTGATCCATATCTCATCCACCTCGCCGGGGGCGAAGAAGGTGGAGATGATCTCGATACGAGTACGGAGGAAAGCGGCGTTTTCCAGCTTACGTTCAATGGCAATTTTGGCACCTTTCCAGATGCGGGCTCCTTTGATGTCTACACCAATGAAGCTCCGGTCAGGGTACTGGCCGGCAAGGTCTACGGTGTATTCTCCGCGGCCACAGGCGAGTTCGAGTGTGATCGGGTTGTCGTTGCCGAAGTGCCCCTGGGCCCAGTTGCCTTTGCGGTCGACGGGGAGTCCTCCCTCGCCAACCAGTTCCGGGTTGCGGGGGTCGAAATTTTCGTAGACGTTGGGGAGTTGGAGAATCTCCGCGAATTTCTGCAGTTTGTTGCGGGTGGCCATGGAATTGTAGCTTTGGGGGCGCAAAGTTAGTTCGTTGATGCGTTAGTTTGTTGGCTTAGCGCAAAAACAAGCTGACGGATCAAATTACCGACGACCCAAAATACGAACGAATCCACCAGCTAATGAATATTCTAATCACCGGCGTATCCTCCGGCATCGGAGCCACCACCGCAGAACTCTTACTGAAGTCTGGCCACCACGTTTACGGCACGGTTCGGAAGGCGGGCGATGCCGGTCAACTCACCCGGCATCCTGCGTTCAGCGCCCTGGTCATGGACGTCACGGACCGGCCAGCGATTGTAGAGGCAATGGCGACCATCAAAGCCACCGGACAACCGCTCCACGCCGTAATCAATAATGCTGGAATTGCCGTCTCCGGCCCGCTGGAAACCATCGCAGAGGAGGATTATCGCAAACAATTCGATGTGAATGTATTTGGTAATCTCGCCGTAAGTCAGGAAGCCCTGCCGCTGCTGCATGCCGCCCGCGAAGCCGGAGAAACGAACGTGAAAATCATTAACGTCGGTAGTGTGTCGGGCTACGTGACTGCGCCGTTTACCAGTCTTTACTCGGCCAGTAAATTTGCTGTGGAAGCGCTCACCGATGGCATGCGCCGCGAACTCATTCCCTTCGGCATCGATGTCCTCAGCGTAGCTCCCGGCCCCGTTAAAACACCTATCTGGAAGAAAGGAAAAACCCAGACGAAAGCTTTTGAGGGAAACCGTTACTCGCATATTCTCAGCAAACTCGCGGCTTACACCGAAGGTGCCGAAGCCGGTGGCGTAGAGCCGGAACTGGTAGCCGGTATCATCCGGGATATGCTGGAAAGTGACCGCCCGCGCCCGGACCGACTCGTCATGAAAAGGAACTGGGTTATCCGGCTGCTTATGTTGGCTCCGAAGCGCTGGCAGGACAAATTATTCCTGAAAAATATGGAATCCAATAAACGCTACTGATCGGGTGCAAATGGCGGTTTCCGGGATAAGACTCCGGGAGGTTTCCTGCCTGGAATACGCTCTGAGTTCCCGGGGGCAGTAGTGGCCGTGTAGAGATTTTTGTGATCCGCAAAACCAGAACAGAAGAAACCCGTTCATATTTGAAATGACTTCCCGCCACTACTCCCAACTTTACCGGCAGCTACGCGACCTGGATCCTCACGATTACCAGAAGGTTATTCGTCGTTACGAAGAAAAAGAAACAGAGCTCGGCCGTCTTGATACGCTGGAATATTTCGAGCTTACGGTTTTCTATACGGACGCCCTGTACCAAACCGGTGCTTTCCGGCAGCACCAACTTATGGTCGATCTGGTAATCGAAACGAGTATCAGGGACAGCTTCGTGGAAGTTGAGGATTTCTGCGAAGACATCTATCAGTTCATGCTTTTCCGCAAAGCCGCCGCTGCTTATCGTTTACGCGATTTCGAAACGGCTATCCACATCGGCCGTGAGTTGATCCGGATCGATAGCGGCCGGAGATTGTATGTCCGCTTTCTCCGGACGGCCCTGTTCAAAGAGCAAATTAACATATTGCAATTCGGCCGTGCGGCGTTCATCTTTTTCACCTTGTTTGCTGCACTGCTGATTACCATCAACCTATTGTTTGTGGCCAACTTCAGCCCCGCGCATGTATCTGTTTTCAGATGGGTTATCGGCGGTGTTTTTACCTTAGGGCTTGCGTTGCTGGCGGGTAGCTACGGTTTTGCCGCATGGCGGGCCCACCGGCAGGCTTTCGGGTTTCAGCAGAACCAAGTGAACAAATAGGATAATTTGTTGCTGAATTAACAGGGGGTTAAACCCAATAAGAAAGCAGGAAGCAATTTTTTATAAAACCACCCTTACCTTTGCATTTAAACAAAGCATCGATTATGAGCAAGCCAACATTAGTAATTCTCGCAGCCGGAATGGGCTCCCGCTACGGCGGTCTGAAGCAGATTGACGGCGTAGGCCCCAGCGAGGAGGGTATCATCGAGTACTCCATTTACGACGCCATCCGTGCCGGTTTCGGTAAGGTCGTTTTCGTGATCCGCAAGGACATCGAAGCACCCTTCCGCGAAAAATTCGATGGCAAGTTCGGCGATCAGATCGAAGTTGCTTACGCCTTCCAGGGAATGGACAGCTACGTTCCTTCCGACGTGGACCACACCAAGCGCGAAAAACCATGGGGAACCACCCACGCCATGCTGGTCGCAAAAGACGTTTGCGACGAACCTTTCGCGGTAATCAACGCCGATGACTACTACGGTGTGAAGGGCTTCCAGAAAATGGCTGCTTTCCTCAACGAAGAGGCTGCCCCTGACCTGTTCTCTATGTGTGGCTACGTACTGCACCGTACCCTCTCCGACCACGGAACCGTTAACCGTGGCGTAGCGGTAGTAACGGAAGACCACATGCTCAAGGACGTAAACGAGCGCCTCAAGATTGAGCGCGGTGACGACGGTAAAGTGACTTACCTCGGCGACGACGACGGCCTGCGCCACGGCCTGGAGGACAACGACGTCGTCTCCATGAACTTCTGGGGTTTCCACCCCTCCATCTTCGCAACCATCGAGGCTGGCTTCGCTGAATTTGCCCGCGAAAATACCGGTAACCCACGCGCAGAGTACCTCATCCCTGAACTCGTCGATGGTATGATCAAAGACGGTTCCGCTAAAGTAAAGGTCCTCGTCACCGACGACAAGTGGTACGGAGTAACTTATCAGGAAGATAAGCCCCGCGTACAGGAGGCTTTCTCTAAACTGGTCGCCGATGATGTTTACCCCAGCCCGCTGTTTTCGTAAGTAAACAGTACATACAAAACACAAAGTGAATCCTCTTGAATGAGGGCAATCCACTTTCGCCGGAGCGCAGAATACAGAAGTCAGTTGCAGTTGAATATTGTACTGAAGGCTGGGTTCTGCGCTCTTTTTGTTTCCCGGGCGCGGCCGCAGGTGCAAAGGACCGGTTGAAGGAATAACGGGGATGTCACTCAGTGGCTTTTTCTGCCGAAGCAGGGTTGAAGCTGGTCAGTCTGCTTCCGCCTGAACATCTCGTTATGCGAACATAGTTTTATCCCGGGCGCACTTGAATGATTCGTCGCCTATCTTTGTGCCCGAAACCATCCCAAACCAAATGGCAACAAAAAAGACGAACAACGCCCGCCTCGTTCCCTTCATCATCATGTCGTTGCTCACCCTGATTTTTCTGATCTGGGCGATGCAGCAATGCGGACAAGACGACGGGGACTACGCTATGATTGCTGAGCGCGAAGCGCGCGAAACGTATATCGATACTATGCGTCGGGCCGAACAAGAGCGCCAAATACAGGCACAGATCAACGCGGAGGCAGAGGCTCGCGCTGCTGCGCTATTGCGTGCACGCACCCAGCCTCTACCGGGAGACAGCGTCGTCCGCATGCCTGCTGCTGAAGTCGTCGTGGAAAAAGTAACCACCCTGTATTCTACCATTAACGGCCTGAACGTCCGATCAGGACCCAGCCTCAAAAACGGAAAAATTGCCCGGCTGGGTTTATACGACGAGGTTGAGTTCGCAGGCGAAGTAACTGACTCGTTGTACACCATCGACCTGGGTGAAGTCAGCCCTACCGCCCCCTGGGTAAAAGTGAAGCTTAAGGACGGCAAAGAAGGTTGGGTTTTTGGGGCAGGAGTGTCGTACTATAAATATCAGTTGAAGGGAGTTATTACCGATTAATGTTGCTGTAACTTCTAATTATAAACTCCCGGTGGGATTGCTGATTGAGCTTCCGCCCGAAAACGACCTGGTTATGCGCTTACAAAAAACAATCACCGCTGCCGACCTTGCAGCCAAATTAGGGGCCACGCTCGTTGGAGATGGCGATCTGGTTGTGTCCGGCATTAACGAAATTCACCACGTGGAAAGGGGAGACCTGACGTTTGTCGACTTCCATAAATACTACGATGTGGCCCTTGGCTCTGCGGCGTCGGTGATCCTGATTGATCAGGTGCGGCCCTGCCCTCCGGGCAAAGCACTGCTGGTGATCGATGAGCCCTTCAGGGCGTACAACGGTCTGGTGCTGGCCGAGCGGCCGGAACGACAGATAGCGGGCAATGTGGACCCCTCGGCAGTTATTGGGGTAGGGGCCTGGGTTGCCGCCGGAGCAGTTATTGGCCCCGATGTGGTCATCGGAGCAAACTGCCGGATCAACCCCAACGCCGTTATTGGCGAAGGCGTAACAATCGAAGATAACGTTGTGGTCGGGGCCGGAGCGATCATCGGGGAAGAAGCCTTTTACTTCAAAAAAACAGCAGAAGGCTTCGTCCCCTGGCGCAGCGGAGGCAGTGTGTTGCTTTGCCGCGATGTTGAAGTCGGAGCCAATTCCACCATTGCCAGAGGAGTGTCTTCTACGACTACGATCGGGAAGGGCACGAAGCTGGACGCTCAGGTTCAGATTGGCCACGACTGCCGTATTGGCGAGCATTGTATCATTGCCGCTCAGGTAGGAATTGCTGGGAACACCACGGTAGGGGACTGGTGCATCTTTCAGGGCCAGGTAGGCATCGCCCAGAACCTCACCATTGGTGATCGTACGATCATTCTGGCGAAGAGTGGTGTTTCGAAGAGCCTCGAAGGCGGGAAGGAATACTTTGGTTATCCGGCACAGGAGGCCCGGACGGCCTTCAAGGATCTGGCGGTACTCCGCAGGTTACGCAAAAAGTAATTTGGCGCAATAAAACGAAGTGCCGGGTGTGGTCGGTTCCTGCTGTCGGGAAGTTTTGCTCATTAACTTTCTTTTGCACCTGCGACCGCGCCAGATTAAGCAGCTAAACCGGGAATCTGTAAATTTCCTTTCCTGCCGACACAACTATTCCTGCGCGAAATCTTTTCATATAAGCGCAACTATCCGATTAATGTTACAATCCATCTGGGACGATGTCCGCCGCGAATTCAGCTTTGGCAATATGATCAACAGGATCATCATTGTGAACGTAGCCGTGTTTTTATTCGTCAGCATCGTCTGGATGATTTTCACCGTTGCCGCAGGCCACACGCAGAGTCCGGCGTTCGATTCTTTGATGCATTGGTTTTATGCTTCCAGCGACTGGAAGCGTGTGCTGCTCCGGCCGTGGACGATGATTACCTACATGTTCTTACACCAGGGCTTTTTTCACCTGTTGTGGAATATGCTCTACCTCTTCTGGTTCGGCCGTATTTTCGGTGACCTGTTGGGTGATCGTCGGGTGCTGCCCCTTTATCTTCTTGGCGGCTTTGCCGGCTTCCTTTTCTATTTCATCGCGTTCAACGTGGGAAGTTTCGGCGCTGGCGGCAGCTACTTGCTGGGCGCAAGCGGAGCAGTCTACTGTATCCTGACGGCAACCGCCATCTTCGCTCCCGACTACAATATCCGGCTGTTCATCATCGGGAATGTCCGGCTGAAGTACATCGTGTTTTTCGCGATAATGATGCAGCTTATCGGCCTTGGCAGTCTGGACAATATTGGTGGCACCTTCGCTCACATAGGGGGGATAATTATGGGTATTTTGTTCGCCTTTTACCTGCGCAGGGGAACCGACCTTACCGAGCCTGTCCAGAACTTGTTGGCCTGGATCCAGAAAAAGTGGGCCAATCTGCTGGCACCAAGCAAAGAGCACAAACAGCCCGGGCCCCGCGCTGCGTACCGCAGCGGCCGCTCGGTAAAGGAAACCGCCGGGCCCAAGAAGCGCCCGTCGTTTATGCGCAAAGCAGGCGAAACCGCCCCGCGTGCCAAGCCGGCATCTAACACCTCTGCCCGCTCACAAATGACCCATCAGGAAGAACTCGATGCTATCCTGGACAAGATCAAGGAGCGGGGCTACAACAGCCTTACGAAAGAAGAGAAAGATTTCCTTTTTCGTGCCTCTAATCAGAAGTAAACCATTTTGGTCCGTAAGCTAATATCCCTTCTGGGTAACCTTCTGGCCGCCGTCACCGGAGCCGGATTGCTGGCCCGCTTCCTTCCTCCCGATTTCTGGTGGCCACCCTCCATCATCGCTTTGCTACTGCCGGGGCTTTTGCTCCTTACTCTACTCTTCGTGGTGTGGTGCTTCTACCGCAAGTGGCGCAAGGCACTCATCTTCCCGGTCTTGGTTCTGGTCGCAGCTTTGCCACTTGCCACGCGCCTTTTCTCTTTTGGTGCAGGAGGAAACAGCGGTGCTCGGGGAGATACGGTTACGCTGATTACAACGAACGTAAGGGCATTTAAGAACGACATTTGGGAGTCGGTGAGCGAAGAGTTGTCCTTCAGGTTTATCAACCAACGCAAACCGGACGTATTGTTGCTTCAGGAAACCAGAAACGATGGTTCCGATACTCCGTATTTTACGGAAATAAAGGAAGCTTCCGGACTGGCAAAAAGGCACCAGCCAACCCGTAGAACGGTAGCCACTTACGCCGACGAGCTTGACTTTGTGGCCGACAAATTTTCCGGCGCCGGTGGGTACAACGGCTTTCTGGTAACGGATGTGAAAACCAAACTGGGGACCATCCGGGTAATCAATGCCCATCTTCAATCCAACCGCATCACCAAAATGGCAGGCGAAGTAGGGACTGACGGCGACATGAAGAACGAAATAGACCGGGCGGAATCTATGTTGCGCAGCTACGGTGCTGCTGCTGCCATCCGGGCCAACCAGGCGGAGGAGATCCGGCGATACGTCCGTGAAAGCCCGCATCCGGTCATCATTGGCGGAGACTTCAACGATGTACCTTCTTCCTATACCTATCAACGGATTCTTACGCCACGGTTGCGCGATGCATGGGTAGAGAAGGGATTCGGGATGGGAACCACTTTTACCGGCCCGCTACCGGGTTTGCGGATCGATTTTCTACTGGTCGATACCAGTCTCAATCTGGTGGAAATGGAACGGTTCGATACCGGTTTCTCTGATCACCGCGGCCTCTCCGTAGAGGTGCAAAAAAGAAGGGAGTAAAGGTTGTGAAACCCTTACTCCCTTATTCACCGTTTTAGTTGTTCTTTAAACGTGCAGTGCTCGGTTACCGGTAGCTGCCAGCGCCGCCTCCTTGAAGGCTTCGGTGTAGGTTGGGTGAGCGTGGCTCATCCGGGAAGCATCTTCGGCAGACGCGCGGAACTCCATTAGAGCTACGGCTTCGGCGATCATATCGGCCGTGCGCGGGCCAACCATGTGCACGCCCAGAATTTCATCGGTTTCGGCGTCGGCAAGGACTTTAACCATACCTTCCAGATCCATGCTCGCGCGGGCGCGACCGAGGGCTTTGAAGGGGAATTTACCGGATTTGTACTTCACGCCGGCGGCTTTGAGCTCTTCCTCCGTTTTGCCGACAGCGGCAACTTCCGGCCAGGTGTAAACGACGCCGGGGATAAGGTTGTAATCTACGTGCGGCTTTTCTCCGACGATGGTTTCGGCTACAAATACACCTTCTTCTTCGGCTTTGTGCGCAAGCATAGCGCCAACAATCACATCTCCGATAGCGTAGATGTGCGGCTGAGCGGTGCGGAGGTGCTTGTCTACTACAATACGCCCACGGTCGTCAACCGGAACACCGGCAGCTTCGAGGCCGAGGTTGTCGGTATAAGGGCGGCGGCCGATAGCGATGAGGCAGTAATCAGCGTCGATTACAAATGGTTCGTCGCCCTCCTTAGCGTCCCGTTTTTCAACGGTCACTTTGGCTTTGGTCTTGGTCCCTTTAACATCGACCACCTTGTGTTTGAGGTGGAAGGTCATGCCTGTTTTCTTGAGCGCACGCATGAGTTCCTTAGAGCAATCCTTGTCCATGGTAGGGAGGATGCGATCCTGGAATTCTACTACGTCTACCTGGGTACCCAGGCGTGCGTACACGCTGCCAAGCTCGAGGCCGATTACACCGCCACCAACGATCACCATGCGCTTAGGAACTTTGGTGATGTTGAGTGCTTCTGTACTGGTGATTACCCGGTTTTTATCGTAGTTCATCATCGCCGGGGTGATCGGCTTGGAACCGGTGGCGATGATGAAGTTTTTGCCGGTAATGGTTTTGTCTTCGCCCCCATCAGATGCGGCGATATGAAGCTCGGTTGGGCTGGTAAAAGTGCCATGGCCGTAATGAACATCTACCTTGTTCTTGTTCATCAGGAACTGAACGCCTTTAACGGTCTGATCGACGACGTCGTCTTTCCGCTTAATCATCTGCGGCATATCGATGCCGAGGCTGCTCACCTTGATGCCGTGCTCCGAAAATTTATGGGCAGCGGCGTGGTAATGCTCTGAGCTGTCAAGCAGTGCTTTCGAGGGGATACAACCTACATTGAGGCAGGTGCCACCAAGGCGGTTGTTGTATTTTTCGACAATAGCAGTTTTCAGGCCGAGCTGAGCGGCACGGATAGCGGCAACGTAGCCGCCGGGGCCGGAACCGATAATAATGAGATCGTAAGACATAGCTGTTCTAAATTAGTCAGATTGGTAACGTTTCAGGTCCCGTAAGGTTATGGGGCGCAGACGCAGGTGCAAAGGTAGGATTTGAATCAAAACGGACCAGCAAAGTCCGCCGCTTTCAGGCCCGGAGGAAGATGTTTTTCCTCGCAGTGGAGGGCCTAATCCGTCTTTGGTGGCCCACCGCCCGTTTTTTTCCGGCGGGGAGTGCGCTTTTTGCGGGATGCTCCGCTGCCAGACTTATTCCCCTCTCCGCTTGCTCTGGGAGCAGAGGCTTTGGGTGAAGAAGGTTTTGCTGAAGAAGATTGTTCTCCACCCTTAGCGTTCGATGATCCCGAAGCATTGCTCTTTCCCTGCTTGTTGCGGTTGTTGGAGCGCGTTTTACGGCGCTTACTGTTGCGTGAGCCTTCTTTTTTCTCTCCGCCTCCATCGGGTTTTCCGGACGGTGCCGGTTTTTCACTTCCCGTTTTCGCTTCGCCTCCGGCGGGTTTACGCCGGGAGTTAGAGGACCGTTTGCTTTGAGTTCCTGATTTTTTCCGCCGTCTCTTCCGCTTCTCCAGCGGCTTGAGGTCTATGGCTCCGGTTACATCTTCGTACTCAAACACTTCGACCTTGCTCTCCACCACGAGCTGATGGCTGTGGAGGTCGGCGGGCAGGTCTCCTGCCCGGTTAATGGCGATTAGTTCGTGTACCTTGGCTACGGGGATAGGGTAGAGTTGGCCCCGGTTCTCTTTGTAGGTATAGAACATGATACCCTTGAAGATGTCGGTCTTGATCAGGATGGCGAGGCCGGCAGCGGTTTTGATTTTGTCGGCTTTCTTGGGGAAAGCCTCGAGCGCCTCCATGTAGGTGTCCAGCTCATAGTTGAGGCAACACTTCAGGCGACCGCACTGTCCGGAAAGCTTCTGCTGGTTGATCGCGATGTTCTGGTAGCGGGCGGCGGCGGTGTTTACGGCCGAGAAGTCACTCAGCCAGGTGGAGCAACAAAGCTCCCGGCCGCAACTGCCGATACCTCCCAAACGGGCGGTCTCCTGCCGCGGTCCAATCTGCCTCATCTCGATCTTCACCCGAAACTGATGGCTGAACTGGCGGACAAGCTCCCGAAAATCTACCCGCTCGTCGGCGGTGTAGTAAATGGTTGCTTTGCGGCCATCTCCCTGGTACTCGACGTCGGAGATCTTCATCTTCACGTGGTTCTGGCGGGCGATAGCGCGGGCCTTAACCAGGGTTGACTTTTCGAGCTCACGGCACTCGGCTACCTTTTCCATATCCCGCAGGTTGGCCCGGCGGATAATCGATCGGGTTACTTTAGTTTCGGGAACCTTCTTCTTTTTCATCTGAAGGCGAACGAGCTCTCCACTCAGGGTGATCCGGCCGACGTTGAAACCATTGTCGGTTTCTACGGCTACGTTGTCTCCGGTGAACACCTCCAGGTCGGCGGCGGCGTGGTAAAAGTCTTGTGACGCTCCATCTTTAAAGGATACTTCAACGATGTTGTTGGCGTAAGGATCGTCGATGCCGAGGTCGGCCAGCCAGTCGTAAGAGCTGCGTTTATTGCACGAGCTGGTTCCGCAGGAGCCCTTACTGCCACACCCCTTCGGGGTTCCGTCCTCGTTTGTTCCTGTTCCGCATGATTTGCAGGCCATTTCTTAGAGTATTTAGCGTTCAGTGTTCGGCCTTCAGTGCTGCACCTAAATGTGAGCGTTGAGGGCCGAAGGCTGAACTATGACGCCGTCCGAGCGCTGGGCTGTGGTTGGCGGAGTATTTGGTGAATACGGATGCCCGCATCGAGGAACAGAATCTTAGGATTCGCATTTCGCTCAACGTACTCGGTGCATTCGCTTATGATGTTGGTAATATCTGCTAACTGATCATGGTTAATGATCGGCAGCATTTTGCGAGCGCTCTTCAGCTCGTTTTCGGGCAGGCGAACGTTGCCGTCCGCATTGTCCGTTACGCTGAGCAGGAGGAATTCCCGCCAGAAGTGAAGAGCGTAGCGCAGGAAGTGTTTTTGATTTTCGCGACCAATCTTGGAGAACTCGTCGGTCCAGGAGGTCAGTTCGGCAGCGCTGCCTTTAAAGCAGGCACGCATCCAGGTGAGGAAGCGGGGGCCGTGGTCCATCGCTTCGTTGTCGGCCAGTGCGCCGGCCAGGTTGTAGTTGCCGTCGGCCAGCCGCGCAGCGGCTGTTGCTGCAGCCATTGGCATCCCCTGGGCTTTAAGGCCCTCGGTCATTTCAGCGGCAGTGGGTGGGCCCAGCTTGGTGAGCTGACAGCGGCTCAGGATGGTGTTCAGGATGAGCTCCAGCCGTTCGGAGACGAGCAGAAAGATGGTTCGTTCCGGAGGCTCTTCGATCATCTTGAGGAGTCGGTTACCCTCGTTACCCAGGTATTCTGGCAGCCAGATCAGCATGATCTTGTAGTTGCCCTCAAAAATTTTGAGGTTCAGCTTTTTGATGATGTTGGCGCAGGAGTCTCGGGTGATATTACCTTGCTTGTTTTCAGCGCCAATTCGTTGCAGCCAGTCGTTGGCTTCCAGGTAAGGGACCTCGGCCAGTGCTTGTCTCCATTGGGGCAAAAACGGGTCGGAGGTAACTTTGGAACCAACGGTAGGAAAAGCGAAATGCAGATCGGGGTGGACGTACTTTTCGGTTTTACGACAGGCCCGACAACTACCACAGGGTGTGTCTTTTGCTTCACCTTGTCGGTTTTCGCAGAGCAGCAGGGTGGCAACGGCCAGGGCTGCGGGCAAGCCTCCGCCGCCCGGAGGAGCCAGGATGATGTTGGCGTGGGGAAGACGATCGGCTGCGGCCATTTGCCGCAACTGTGCCAAGCCCGGCGGATGATGAATAAGTTGATTAAAACGCATTATCTGGTACCTGATGCTACTGCATTAAACAGAACCTCAGACCCGCACATAACTCTCTGGAACCGGTAGGTAACGGTGTTTCGATATCCAGCCGGAGGTGGAAAGAAACAACGCGAAACACTGCTCTTTTTCATCCTTTTATTGCATCCTGCGGCCGCGCATAGTGAAGAGGGCAGGAGTAAAGGTTTGATCTTCAGGTGTTTGCTAGGTACCTGTAAGAGCTATTTTTATATGTAGAACTCCCGAAGGAGGGCTAGATTAATTGATTGGCCCGAAGGCCACTACCGGAACCGGCCGCTGCGCATGCCTGATTTCCTGAGGAGTACAACGCGGATTGCTAGGCCCGGCGTATACTCCGTTGGCCAAAGGTAACAAGAAAATATGAGCTTGCTCAGCGTTCCGTAACTTGCCGCCGATGACCGAACTCTACGACCAGATTTTAGCCTCCGGCCCCCTGGATTGGCTGGCCCTGATTGCCTCTCTTGCTTACGTATGGCTGGCGGCCCGCGACAACAATTGGTGCTGGCTTTTTGCTGCCATCAGTACCTCCGTTTGGGCCTGGCAGTCGTTTGTGGTGTATCAGCTGATTTCCGATGGCTTTTTGCAGTTGTTCTATCTCGTCATGGCGGGGGTGGGAATATGGCGCTGGCGCAGGTCCAAAGTCGGGTTGAAGGAGCAAGGGACGTTGCGGAAAGACTTGCTCGACGACGAAGTGATCAAAAAGCCCCTTACCGCCATCGTAAGAATGACTGCTGCCGAACATGTGTACACAATCCTCTTCGGCCTCATCGGTGGCGGAGCCATGTACCTGTTTGTGAGCGGGGTATTCACTTCCGCAGCAACTCTGCCCGATGCACTGACGACCGCCTTTAGTATCGCCACCACTTTCCTGCTCGTGTGGCGCCGGGTGGAGAACTGGCTTTATTGGTTGGTGATCGATGCGGTCTATGTTTGGATCTACCTCAACACCGGCGCTGTCCTTTTCGCATTAATGATGGTAATAAATATCGGAATGGCCCTGTACGGGTACATTCACTGGCGGCAGGAAATGCGGTCAGCGAACACGGCTTAAGTCTGCGGGGTTGCATTTGTAACTATTTAACATGCAGGTAACTCAAAATTCAAAGCTCTACTCCGTCGTCCTCCGTCTGGCACTTCTCATCTTTCTGGTTGTAGTACTCTACTACGGCAAAAATCTGTTATTACCGCTGGTCGTTGCCGCGTTGTTGGCAATGCTCCTTAACCCCGTTCAGGAAAAACTGAAGAGCTGGGGAGCAAACAACGGAGTTTCGATTGCCGGCGCAATGCTGGTGCTGGTGCTTTTCTTTGGCGGGATATTCGCAGCCATTGGCCAGCAGGCAGTATCCTTCGGGGAGAACTGGCCGGAAACCCAGGAAAAACTCTCCACCAAGCTGAACGACATGAGGACAGAATACGGCTTGCAGGGCATCATTCCCAAAATGAGCAGCAGCAAGTCTGGCGAATCCGGTAGTGGAGAACTGATCGAGAAAATTCCGGTTTCCGGAGATAACGTAATGTCTTTTCTTTCGGGGAGCTTCGGCGTACTGGGAGATTTCCTGTTGATGCTGATCTACGTTATTTTGCTGCTCTCGCAAAAAGACAGGTTACGGGAGTTCGTCCTTCGGGTGAGCCCGGATGAAAAACGCGGGGTCACGCACAGGACCCTGAACGAAAGCAGAGACGTAGTGCAAAAGTACCTGCGGGGGTACGTGATTCTTATCGGAATTCTTTCTACCCTCTATTCGATCGGCTTCTTGATTGTGGGTATGGATTATGCCGTGCTGATTGCACTGCTCGTAGCCGTTATGGCTCTCATCCCGTACATCGGTAATATTATTGGCGGCACTTTTGCCGTTGCCCTGGCTTTTTCCAGCGGCGGGGATATGTCGGCCGTATGGGGCGTGATTATAACCATCAGCGCGGCGCAACTGCTCGAGAGTTACGTTCTGACTCCGATGATCGTCGGCGACGAGGTCAGCCTCAACCCGCTGGCCACAATAATCTGTGTGGTGGGGATGAGCATCCTCTGGGGACCGGTAGGGGCGATCATTGCAATTCCGCTCTTTGCCATCCTCCGTATCATCTTCAGCCACATCCCCGCACTGCACGATTACGCCTATCTCATCGGGCAGGAATAAACCGCTGAAAGCTGCTGTTTAGTTGGCAGAATAAAAAGGCCTCGTACAACATGGACAGGGATTACCAGCCACATTCTACCCACCAGATACTATCTTGCGGCTTCACACAAGTAAGCAACCATGGATATTCTTTACACTGCCCTTAAACATGCTCACTCCGGTCTTCGCTGGGTGGTGCTGATTCTGCTCGTTGCAGCTATTGTCAATGCTTTCGGTAAGCGAAGCGGAGGCACTGTTTATCCTGCTAAAAACAAGCTGGGGTTATTTGCACTTATCTCCGTCCACGTACAGTTGCTGCTCGGCCTGGTACTTTACCTTTTCCTGAGTCCGCTGGCCAATTTTGAGGGAGACATCATGGGTAATGCCGTTACCCGCTTCTATACAGTAGAGCACCTCGTGGGGATGGTCATCGGTATCGTCCTCGTCACCATGGGTTACTCTAAGGCTAAGCGTCAGGCGGGCATCAATAAGGGCTGGAAAACGATTGGCGTTTTCTATCTGATCGGCCTGATCGTAATTCTGGCTTCTATCCCCTGGCCGTTCCGCAACCTGGGAGCAGGTTGGTTCTAGGAATTAGGAAACTAGGAATTAGGAAACTAGAAACTAGGAAACTAGGAACTAGTTCCTAGTTTCTAGTTTCCTAATTCCTAGTTCCTACCCCCTAGTTCTACCCTCCATGGAGGAATACGACGACATAACTGCCCACCACTACGCCGCTTATCGTCCGCCGCTGCATTCTGTTATCCTGAAGCAACTGCTCGGAACCAACCGTTATGACGGGGCCGGGCTGGACGTAGGTTGCGGCACGGGCCACTCTGCCGTCGCCCTCTCAGGATTCTGTAGCTCCGTTCTTGCGCTCGAACCTTCAGCGTTTATGCTGAACGTTGCACCAGAGCATCCCTCGGTAAGTTACCGCAGGCAAACCATGGCGGAATGGGCAAATGAGGCACCTGCCCAGCGGTTCGAATTACTCTCTTTTGCGGGATCACTCTTCTATCAGGACGTCAAGGAGGCCGTTAACAGTTTCCCGAAATTGCTGAAAAAAGAAGCTTCTATTCTTGTCTATGACTTCAACCTCGAGCTCAGTCAGGTTCTTGGTCTCCTGGGCTACGAGCCTCCGGTCGGAGTGTACGACCACCAACGTGGACTCGACGATCACCTGAACAACAGCCTTACGCTCAAAACGAACTGGTCCGACAAACTGACTTTTAGTGCGTCCGGAACTGAAGTTGCCCACCTTGTATGCTCGGTAAAAGAGTGGCGGGAGGCGCTGATGCCAGAGAGCTCTTTCTCCGCACTATCCGATAAACTCCGTCGCTTGCTGCCGAACGACTCCTGTGAGTTGTCGGCCCGGTGCTACGGTAGGCGGTACGAATTCAGAGGAGCGTTGTAGCCGGCCGCGGCAGGTGAAAAACCATACTCATTGCTCGTGGGGAACTACTCTTTGGCTACAAACCCGAACCTGGCCCCCTCGGGGTCCACGATCAAAAAGCAAAGCGATTCGCTGTTCTTTTTATAAACTTCCCGGAAAGGGTCAATCTTCTCCGGCGGGATGATCGTTTTAGCGACCAGCTCTTCCAGAGTGGTGATGTTCAGTTGCCAGACGGTCCCACGATTGGTACCGATCTCAGTCACAAAAATCCCGGGAACCTGCTCGTTTGCCGTTCCGTTGAAAGCGAAGAAGATGGGGTAGTTACTTACACCTTCATCCACAACGGTTTCGGCAGCTTCGGCGAGTTGATCGCGGAAGGGCTGTACGTCGGTTTGTAACTGGACCCAGTCGTTTTTTAGTTCTGCCATTTTTTGTTGTCGGTTATCAGTTAGTTGCAAGGGCTTTGGCCGGTTACAGCCGGGGTCCTTCTTTCGGGCAAATTTTAAGGCGCTAAACGGACCCGCGTCCAGGTTCCATCTTCGTTCCGATCGTATACGAGCCGGTCGTGGAGGCGGCTGCGACGACCCTGCCAGAATTCGATGAGCGAAGGTACGATCACATAACCGCCCCAGTGTTCGGGGCGTGGCAGTTTTTCCTCATCGGCGTACTTGTCTTCTATTTTCTGTTGAGCTGCTTCCAGCACCTCCCGACCGGGGATGACCTCACTCTGGTTGCTTACCCACGCGCCGATCTGGCTCTTGCGCGGGCGGGACTCGAAGTAGTCAATCGAAACCTGTTCTTCAACTTTTTCCACGCGTCCTTCTATCCGGACCTGCCGTTGAAGTTTAAGCCAGTTGAACACGGCAGCGGCCTGCGGCCGCTCGGCCAGTTCATGGCCTTTGCGGCTGTTGTAGTTGGTGAAAAAGACGAAACCTTCATCGTTCATCTGCTTCAGTAGTACCACCCGTGCGGCAGGGGTGTTCTGGTCGGTAATGGTAGCCAGAACCATGGCATTGGGCTCGGGAATTTTGCTCTCCTGAGCCGTCTTGAACCATTCGTGAAACAGTTCGAAAGGATCGTGGGAAGCTTCGGATTCGAGTAGCTCGCCAGCCTGATAGTCTTCTCTTAAGTTGGTTGCGTCTATTGCCATGTCTTATTTGGTAGTGGGTAGAAAGTAGTGGGTAGGGCTCCGCTCAATGGAAGTGTTGCAGGAGATACTACATTGGGAAAACGTTGGAGGTGGCAAACCGTTCACAGAGATGTTTTCCCTTTTTCCGTCTGGTGCCACCTCTGTTGGGCAAAGATCTCAAATGAAAGAACCTGCACCGCCCAGGTGACAAAGAATTGCAAAGAAGAATCCAATGATTTGGGGAGGACGAGAGAAGCGAAGCGAGTGGTAAGTGCGGCAGCACTACCCTCTATATTCTGCCATCTACGAACAACCTACTCCACCTTAGCCGTCATCGGGTAGCGCAGGCCCTCGTAGCTTTGCAGCACAGCCTTTACGCTTCCTACACTAACGGGAGATTCGATCAGGACGGGCAGGCGGTTCTGATCATCGGAGACGTAGATTTTCATCTCGTCACCTTCTTTGAACACCTCGCCGGCGATGAGCTGAGGACTGAATTTCTGGGTATTGTACCGGCCACCGTTTCGGACCTTCAGTTTGGGCTCCGGACCAAGGTATTTGAGGGAAAGGGGATGGATTTCGCGGTCCATCAGAATTTTGATGGGGATTTCCTCTCCCTGCTTCATGTCCTTGTAGTCGAGGTTACGGGCGTAGTAGACGATCGAAATCAGGTCGTGCATACACTCGTCGAGGTCAATTTCTTGGTCTTCCAGATCATCGCGTGTACGGCCGCGCGAGCTGATGGCTTTACCGGCTGCCTGGTCAAAAGAAGTACGGTCGTAGCGGGTGTAGCCGCCTTCGTTCACGTCTTTGATGTGAATGCGTGGCAGTAGGGTTTTCTTGTCGAGGTAGCTCTCGTAATTATCGCGTACTTTATAAAACCACTCGTAGCTTTCGTAGGTCCGGCCACGGACCATGATGTGGTAAAAGTCGGGTAGTTCGTGCACCAGGAAAGTTACCTCTCCGGCAGCAAGCCACACAAAGTTCCAGTTGTAATAGAGCTTATAGACGACCTTTTCGCCGGGCATGAAAACCTCATTTTCCGTTTCGCAGATATCGGGCAACGCCATTGGCGGATGAAAATCCGGCGCGGCCGCAGGTGCAGAGAAGGGGTTTGAAGGGGCAAGGTAGGGCTCCGCAGAAAAATCAGCCGGCAGGGCGTTCGTCAGTAACAACGCCGGCAGGGCGAGCAGTAAAGTCAGGCGGGTAAGGAATTTTTTCATAAAGCTTCGTGTTTTCTGTAACGTCGGACGACTAAAAAATACCCGGGTAGGGCGGGTAGTAGAACATTGATGGCGAACAGGCTCGTGAATGCAGCCAGTGTAGCCACGGCTGCTTCGGGAGAATCGTTCCAGAGCAGCAACCCGAGTTCAGTGCGGGTGACCAGGTTTACACCCGGCGGCATCGGGATGCCCGCCTGAACGAGGTAAATGCCCGCAATACCTGCTATTCCTTTCAGTAGCGGCAGTTCTAAACCGAAGAACCAGAGCAAGAGGTATAACTGTGTACAATAAACGATAAATCGGAGGCAAGCGTACGATCCGGCACGCGCCATTAAGCCGATTTTAACTTCCCCGAGCCCTTTACTCAGCTCCTCTGTCCTCACCCTGAACCTGCTTTCGAGCCACCTGAGTACCCTCAGGAGTAGTGGCATCCCGCCCCACCAGCCGATAGCCAGGAGTAGTGGCCCGACCGGCCACAACCACGCTACGGGAAAAGGCAGGCGTTCGCGGAGCAGGGTATCGGCGGTCCACATCAGCCCCGGCCAGGCCAACAACAAAAAGGCGACCCACTGGCAAACACTGCCCAGTACACTGGAGGTAATAACGCCGGGCCATTCCGAACGGTCGGCTACCAGTAAGCGGCCGCCAATTTCACCAATTCGGTTCGGAGTTGCGGCACTCAGGCTTACCCCGGCCAGCATCGTCCGCCACGTCCGCGCGAACGGCCAC
The DNA here is from genome assembly GCF_008014675.1 of Neolewinella aurantiaca. GTDB lineage: Bacteria > Bacteroidota > Bacteroidia > Chitinophagales > Saprospiraceae > Neolewinella > Neolewinella aurantiaca. The sequence continues at coordinate 74,370 of NZ_VOXD01000020.1, forward strand.
GGCAGAAAAACACGCAGCAAAATATACCACTTACGTGCCTCCAGCCACCAGTTCAGGGGCATGAGTACAACCGCCAGTACCAGAAATTTCCACTGCCCTGGTCGCCCGAGCGCGGCCCGAAAGGCCGCCCAGTCCAACTCCGCACTTAACCGCCGGAATTGCCAGGCAAATGCCGCCAAAACGGCTACACTCAGCAGGCGAAGCAGCCATTTACGAAGGGTTTTATTCTTAGCTTTGGTCAAATTATTTGTTGGGGATGGTGATTTAAACTGTACTTTGTGGTTTGTTTGCCGCTCCACCGCTCAAAACTACAACATTGCCACTACCACCGAAGAAGAAAAAGGCCGAAGCCGCCCCTTACCGCATCCTCGGCGTCGATCCGGGTACGGTCGCCCTCGGCTTCGCCGTAGTGGAAATCCATCCGAAGTCGCGCCGGGTCATGGAACTCGGGGTCCTGAAACTGGGCAAAATGCCCGACCACGCCGAGCGTCTGGCTACTATTTACCGTCGCCTGACCCAGGTGATCGGTACCCACAAGGTATCCGTGATGGCCATCGAGGCGCCGTTCTTCGGCAAAAACGTGCAGTCGATGCTCAAGCTCGGCCGCGCCCAGGGCGTCTGTATGGCCGCCGCGATGGGGCAGGACGTAGCGGTGACTGAGTACTCCCCCCGCAAGATCAAGCAGTCCGTTACCGGCAACGGCAACGCCAGCAAGGAACAGGTGGCCGCTATGCTCGCCAATGAGTTCGAGCTTGATAACTCCCGCTACATGGAAGACGCCACCGACGCGCTCGGCGTCGCGATGTGCCACTACTACCAGACGCGGGGCGTGCTCGGCGGGGGCAAGAAATTCTCGGGGTGGGAAGGGTTTATTAAGGCGAATGAGAAGCGGGTGAAGAAGTGAATCCCCGGATTGGGTTGAGCGCCTCTGGCGCGATTCAATAATGTGAAAATCGCGCCAGAAGCGCTCAATCCAGCAAATAATCTACCCACACTCCTCCACTAACTTATACCGTTTAGGCGCATCCTCATCCACCAGCACCATCACGGTGTCACCAGCAACAACACCATCAGCAAAGTATTTGTAGACTTCTCCGTCGTTGAAGATCTTAATGACCGACGTTGACTTTCCCGCCACGGTGTACCCAAGCTCGACGTTGTAAATTTTGATACTCCGACCGTAATGACTGTCTTCCGATACCGTTGAGGTAACGCCCAGCACCTTTGCCTGTACTTCAATGCCATCTTCACACACGTCGGGATCACTCAGGAACTGGTAGAAGGCCAGGGCCAGAAGCCCCAGGAAGACAAACCACAGCCACGGAATACCGGCTTTCTCCTCCGGTGGGGGAGTCTTTTTTCTCTTCTTCTTTCCTTTACTCATCAGGTATTTGTTTGACTAATCTCAGGCTCAGGCTGAAGCCTGAGAAACCGCAGCCTGAAGGCTGCCGAACGGGTCACCCCAGTATCTGCCCCAGCACCGTAGGGTCTTTGATCCGGTCATCCTCCGCCAGCAGCTTCATCTTCGAGATGATTTCCGCGGATTTCGGATCGTCGTCCAGGAAGGGGAGGAACATACGGCCACGGTGCTGGCTCTGCACCGCAATGATGTTGAGCTGCAAGCCGCTCTTGCTCACCATGCCGCTGCCGAGGTGGATGTTGTAGCTGCCGTGTTTGCCGTCGATCACGATGTGCCGTTCCTTGACTTCCACGTTGTCGGCTTTGAAGAGGCGGGCCGTCTCGCGGGCCAGCGCGCCGCGCATCTGTAGGGTAGAGTGGCTCGCCTCGGGGTCGACACCGCCGACGTGCGCGACGCTCACCACCAGGTCGATGTCGCGCATCACCTCGCTGAAGAGGACGGGGTCGAGGTCTTCGAGTTTCAGGGTTTGTCCCTTGCGGCTGTGGAAAGTGACGCCTTCGATGACGGGTACTTCCACGTCCGAGGGGGAGAACCAGTCGGCCATTGCGTACATCGTAGCGATCACATTTTGCTTGTGGTAGACTTTTTGGAGACCTTCGGAATCGCTGATCGTCCAGCCGCGCCCGCGGAGCAGGGCGGTTGCTTTGCGCGGCTGAATCTGATGTCCCTGGTAACGCAAAGACTGAATTTTGGCTTCCTTCTCATCTTTCGTGATGAGGTACAACTCCCGGAATATCTGTTTGAAGGGCTGAACGAGTTGCTGGTCGAAGGCAAGTTTTTGGTACAGGTCCCATTCTATCAGTTGGTAGAGGTGCGCAGGGTGCGCAATGACTATTTTTTCGTCCGGCGTGGGGAGGTGGCTTTTCCCCTGAAGGCCGACAAGTTGGTTTTCGCGCCAGAAGCCAGTCGCGCCGGTTTCCTCAGAGTAAAGAACCAACTTGGACAGCAGCGGACGAACGACGGGGTGGAGACTGATGCGTATCAGGTCTTCAACGGTAAAGGTGGTGCCGTTCAGCATCGCGTTTTCTAACGATGTCCGGGTCCGGCTGAACTGTTTGCGCAGGTACGTTTTGTGCTCCTTCAACTCCACGATCGCTTTATGCTTGCGCAGTTTGGCGGGAATGGTTTTTTGGGGTTTGCCGTCTTTAGCGACCAAAATATCGGGCCTGCCGTCTTCGTCGATGATGAGTTGAACGGTTACCTTATCGATCCCGATCAGGCTGCGCTCCATGATGCGGCGGGTGGTTTCGGCCTCCATGATCCAGCCGAAGCGGACGGTATCTTCGTGGCCCGCGTTGCGGGCCAGGTTATCGAGCCCGATGCGGGCAGCGGTTTTTTCACTCTCCTGGCGCTGCGCGCCAAACTGCTTACTGTCCTGAATAAATTGCTGGAGCAATTTGTAGCGGTTCAGAACGTCTTTTTCCGGATTGGTGCGGCTGAACGGAATCAGGCCAAGCGCCTTCACGTACACCTTGTCGCGCTTCTCTTTTATCTTCTTCAGCGTTTCGGTGATCTTCACTTCGCCCAGCATCACGGCGCTGTATGTTTTTACCTGGCGGTGGCCGTTACCGTCCGAAATATACTTCGAGGCTTCGTGCAGAAGTCGCCAGTTTTTGCGGCCAACGGATTGGTAAGCGGTGTGAAACCAATCGATATCAATTGCTCCTTCCCGGAAGTCTGCTTTCTCGATCGGGCTGAACTGCGAAATGATCGTTTCTTTATGCGCGTTCATATAACCCGAAGCGTGGGCATGAAACCACCACACGGCAATCTCCAGATCGGGGATGTTGAGGTATTCACCGATCCAGGGGCACCACTGGGGCGCGTACATGGCCACTTCGAGCCAGCGTGCGGTGGTTACCGGACTCTTTTTGGCGCGGGCGCTGAACGCGGGTGCAGTATCGGTTTCCAGGGCAAAACTCTTCTTCAGGATGGCACTGAAACTCTCTTTTTTGGAGGTCTCGCTGCCGTAGGAGTAACCACGGTGGAGGGTTTCTTTACCGAGTCTTTCTATCGTTTCGAACAGGTAGTTCATGCCTTCCACCATGGTGATCTGGTTGACGTAGCGGGTCGCGTCGGTCGGAAGGTCTCCCCGTTGAAGTTCCAGTTCGAGCAAGTTGTCGCGCAGCGGTGGCATGATGTGCTCGGGAACGACGAGGTCGTCGAGCTTGTCGCGGCGCAGGTAATTGCGGTTGCCGTTCAGGAGCTGGAAGATGGCATTGAGGTGCAGGCTCTGCAGCAGCAGGTCTTCGTCCGTAATCAATCCCTTTTCGTGAAGGAAAAGGTTGATCCAGATTCCCGGTTTGGGGTAGTTGTTGTTGCGGCCAGGGTTAACGAGCGCGAGCGCCTTGATGCTAACTTCCAACTTTGTTTGCACCAGCGTGCGCGCCATCAAATACATTTTTAGGTCCCACAACCGCTTTACTACCGCAGGGTCTTGCTGCTCGAGCCGTAATAGGGTGGGGTTGGAGATGTTGCCGGGTACGGCTTCCTGAATGTGGTTGGCCCAGAAGACGGTTGTTTCCCCTCCCCATCTGGTTTTTACGGAAACGGGGTGTTGCAGGTCGGCGGGTATGCGGGCAATCATGTCCTCCAGCAGGTCTACCTGAAAGCGGAATATCGTTGGCTTGTCGCCGAAGGCCTCCAGGAACCAACCGAGCATATTTGCCAGGCGATTCATGCTGTTTCTTTTCTCGGCGGCTTTTGCGGGCAGGCCCTCTTCGGGAATCCGGATAGCATACTGGTTCAGAAACGGCTCAAACGGTCCGGTAAGGGAACGGTAGTCGTCCTGTCGCAACGCCTCGATGCCGAAGAGCAATTCGAAATCGTTGAGGTTGGAGCGCTGGTACCACTCCAGCCAGACTTCGGCCAGGGGCAGGTAGTTCAGCTTTTCCCGGGCAGACATACCGAAGGCTTTGGAATCCGTAAGCCCCAGGGCATTCTCCAGCAGGACCAGGTCGCAGTGTTGCTGGTTGTACCACATCTCGTATTCCAGCTTACCGTGCTTTTGCAGGAGGCCGAAGAGCTCCTGAAACGCAGCAAACATTTTCTGAGGGTTCACCAGCTCGGGCAACAGGAAGGAGTTTCCGCCGGTTACCTGGTTTACAATGCTTCGCGCGGCCGATTTCAGTTTGTTGGCCAGGCCTCCGGCAGCGTCTTTTTTGAACTGTATTTTTGGCTCGACCAACGGGCTGAGTTTATCATGGTCGATCACCCCGAAACCATTGGCGAAAGAGATTTCGTTCTCCAGCGGAGCATCGAATTTTGCCAATAGTACCTCCTCGTTTTTATTGAATTTGGTCCGCTCGCGGTACAATCCGTTTTGGGCCAGCACGAAAGTGGTCAGCTTATTCGCGTCGTAAAGGACGGTCAGGATCTCCAGGGCGGCCAGGCGCTGGTCTACGCTCCTGGCTACGATGAGCTCGGAAACGATTGCTTTGAGCGTTGCCTCTTCCTGGCCCAGAATAACTTTTATGAGTTCGCTGCGCAGTTCTTTGCCTTTTCGGCGAAGTAGGTCAATGATGAGTTTTCGGTCTTCATCTTCCAGCTCCAGTGCGCCCAGAAAGCGAATGCCGGTAGCCATCACTCCGCTGTTACGATCAGAAGACGCCTGCCGTATCAGTTCGCGTTTCCAGTCTTCGGCGGCTGCAGCCTTTGCCTTCTTTTTATCGATCGGGGTTCCGTAGCTCAACGACCAGCTGTAGTTGTCCGGGAAGATTTTGCGCATCAGCCGTTCGCGGGCTTCGGACGGTACCTTGGTGATGTCTTCGCACAGGCGGCGGAGCTGCTCCGGGCCGGCGCTGCCAATGAGCCAGTTGTAGAAGTACATTGGTGTAGCGGACACAGAACTCCAGCTGAATACTGTGCCGGCAAATGTTTTGCCTTCTTTGGGGAGGTTGTCTCCGTAGCTTACGATGCGGTCGTAGAGGCTGGTGGTCAGCTCCATTTTTTTGGGAGCATTGAAGAGCAGCCAGTAATCGGTTTCGAGGTCTTCGCCGAAGTGATCCTGGATGTAGGCCCCAACATTTTTGTGGGAGAGCCCGGTCTGGTGTAAAAACATTAGCGCAACCAGGCGGCGGGTCTTGCTTTCACCGCCGATGATTTCTACGGCCTGTTCTATTGCCTCGTCCACATTGACAACACCGATGCTCCAAAGGGCGATGCTCAGCTCCAGATTGTCCTGGCTGTTGGTGATGGCTGCTGAGGCAGCGGCCGGGTCGGAGAGGAGGCTGTCGGCAAGAGTCAATGCCCGTTCTATTGTTTTCTTTTTAGGTGCTTCCCAGCCAAAGCCGAACCATGTGTCGACGGCCCGGATGACGGAACTGAAGCGCCCCAGGTCGTTAGCGAGAATTAACCTGACGAAGTGCTGAAGTGCACCAATAGACGTTTCGTCAAGGCTTTCCAGGACGGTTTGCCGCAGGCCCTCCTGCCGCTGGGCGGCAAGGAGAAGGTCTTCGACGAGCTTCCAGTTTTGCGGATCGTTCGTTGTGAGCAAACCCATGATTATGCCTTTGTTGACAATGCCTGTTTCGTCTTCGCCGGCTATGATGTCGGCGAGAACTTCACGCAGGGAGTCTGCAGTAGACGGAGTATTCAAGGCTGCGGTAAACCAGAGTGCGAGATTAGGAGCCTGCCACTGTTGGTAGCCTCCGTACCGGGCGGTCTGGAGGATATCGAGTTGGGCGAAGCCGATTTTGCCGACCAGGTACAACTGGCGCATTCGTTCGAGCCGACGTTCGAGCGGATTAACCTCCGGCTTACGGCGGAAGGGGCGGCGGGAATACCCCGACTGGTAGGGTAGTGTTTTGGTTATTTCCCAAACAACCGGTACGAGGTGCGCCTTAGGCGCACCGTATAGAATCACAGCCAGCTTTTTGCCGTCATCAGATAGCCAGGGGTTGAACGAGGGGTCTTCTCCGAAGGCCGTCACAAAAACTTCGTGATCTGGCTTGCGGTTGGAGTCGTGGTGTACCCTGGAGATTAGGATGTTCGCTAACTGACGATGGGCCTGACTCAGATGGCTGAAGTGTTCCGGTTTGAGTTCCGGTGACTGGTGTTGGGTCAGGAACTTAGATGCTTTTTCTGCAGGAATCATTTGGTGTGGTTCTGTGGCTCCCGGCCGGAGGCCGGGTTCCGCAAAGGAATGATCTCTTCACGATAGCCAGTATTACAGGTGTTGTGTTGAATGGGGCAAAATAAGAGGGCTACCAGAGCAGGCCCGTAAGAAAAGTGAGGCGTATGAAAGTAACTTCGGACCCTTCGGAAAGAATGATCTCCTGCTCCAGGTCACGAATCTCGTCGTCGTTCAGGAAAACGAGGAATACTCCATCGGCATGGGCCTGAAGGGCAACGGAGATGGCCTGGTCGAGATCGGCTTCTTCGGTATTCGCTACTTCTCCGAAACCGACTTTTCCGTCCTGAGACTGTTCCTGAATTTCAGCCGGACTCAAAAAAGCAAAGAGCTTGGGCTCGGTGCGGGAGGCATTGGAACGCTCAACTTCGTTGGTGACGGTTACGCGAATCAGATCAGAAAGTGTCTTAACCTCCGTTGGGATTCGGTAAGGAACGGTATGGACGCGCTTTTTGCCAAGCCGTTTTAGCCGAAGGCTTATTTCAGTCATAAACAAGGGTATTGTTGAGGAATCAACCGGAGGTGTAAATATATAACTTTATTGTGAATTGTGTGAAATTATGTAATCAATATTGTGCATAAATATGGTGCTTTTAGGCAATAGTAGGTCTGTTGCACGCCGCGGAGGGACACATGCTTGGAATTGTACCGTAACCATACGTCGTTGAAGCCTGTGATTTATCGTGCATGCCAACCGGACGAACGATGGGGCAAAGAACTGCGTCTTCTGAGAAACTCCCCTTGCACCTGCGACCGCGCCCTTATACTTCTTTTCGGCCGTTCAGACGAATGGTGAAATCCCTGACAGGAGTTCCACAATTGCTTGATGGGGCACTAAAGGTTGCGCGGGTCTACTACTGTGCCTGCAGCACTTCTACCCCCGATAGAGTAACCCACTACGAGTTCGATACTGCCACTTTGGGAAGTGTTGAGTTCGCTGAGGCCGAGGTCGTAAGCGAGGCACATTGATAGTTTTTCGGACAGGTAGAGTCCGCCCAAAAGACTGGCGCTTTCCCCTCCTCCGTTACCGCCGAGACGGTAAGAAAGTCCCGTAAAAAGGTTTTGGCCAATATGAGCGGTGAGGTTGAAATCTGCATCGAATGGTGCACCATTGACAAATTTGGCCAACATTTGAGGTTCAAGGGCGAGTTTTTCGGACAAAGCGAATTTGATGCCGCCCATGAAGTAGTAGTGTCTGGCTTCGCGGGAAATAATCGTGGCTTCATCGCCCAGGTCAATGTTGCTTTCCAGCAGCCGGGGCAGGCTGAAGCCAACATAATAATTCGGGCCATCTACGTACAAACCGGCCCCGAAGTTGGGGACGATCTTGGACTCAGTAGCGCCGGGGATGGCAACATCAACTCCTCCGCCCTGGGTAGGGCGGGCGTTCTGGTAGTCGATATTGAAGTAGCGGGCGGAAGCTGAAATGCCGATGCCCAGCCTGGTTCCCCGCCCGATGGCGAAGCGATAAGCGTAGCTGCCTTCAACATTATACTGTTGCTCAAGACCGATGGTCACCCGGCTGAGCCGGGCGGCAACGCCCGTACCGGATGCTGTAAGCGGAGTGTTGAAACTGGCCACCTGACTGCTGGGTGCCTCATCGAGGCCCAACCATTGCTGCCTGGCGGCAACCTGAAAGAGCGTTGATTCCGGAGAACCGGCCACGGCGGGGTTGAATCCCAGTTTGTTGTACATGAACTGCGTATACTGGGCGTCTTGCTGGGCGCAAAGAACAACGGAAAAGAACAGCAGTGCGGTAAGTAATTGGTAAGCTCTAGTCATGGCTCTTAGCGTTCAATTCTGACAGAACCGGTGTCGCCGTCGCGGACACCGCCAAAGTCAATGGTGTAAAAATAAGTAGCTACCGGAAGCTGACTTCCCTGATAAGTGCCGTCCCAGTCACTCTGGTAGGGTTTGCCACTACGGAAAACTTCGTCTCCCCACTGATTGTAGATCGTAACCTGACTCTCCGGGTATTGGTCTGTGTTCAGCAGGCAGGGAATGATGAACCGGTCGTTCATGCCATCTCCGTTAGGAGTGAAAATATTGGGAACTTCACACTCGGCATCGTCACCGATCTGAAAAAATACTGTTGCGGTTGCTGATGAACAACCCAAGCTGTTCACGGTGTAGTCAACTGCCAATTCGCCGGCGAAATTAGGTGGTGCATTGAAGGTGAAGGTTCCGTCGCCGTTGGAGATGAGGCTGGCTCCCATCGGTAGTTCTCCGAAGACGATACTTGTACCGTCGGGGAGTTCGTCGTTCTCCATCGGGTCGAAGGTTACGCTGCCCTGGAAGGCAACATCGTAGCCGTCGTCTCGGGGGCGGGGTGGCTCAGCGTAAGTGATTATTATGGTGTCCCGCGAGCGGTCGCCGCAGAAGCCTTCGTCCATTTCCCAAATGAAGGTATTGGGGCCGGGTGTCAATCCGATTACCGATGTGATGGGGGATTCGGGATCGACAATGGTAATATCGGTTGCAGGAGAATACCAACGGCCCGTTGATCCTACGGTCGGTGCATCGGCAGAGAGCACGGTGGTACGGTCATCATTACAAACGGTTTCGTCGCTTCCGGCAAAAGGAGTGGGGTCGCTTACGTTTACAACAACTACGTCTTCTTTTACGCCACAGTTGCTGGTGACGGTCCAGGTGAAAGAGTAGACATTATCTGGCTGGAGACCACGGATAACGGTATTCGGATCGGTAGGAGAAACGATGACCACGCCGAGGATGTCCTGAGCCAGGGCCTGGCTCCAAACTCCGCCGCTGCCGGGCATAGTAACGGCCGTAGCGTTGAGCTGAACATCTTCCCGAATGCACGCCAGCACGTTGTCTCCTGCATTTGCTTCCTCGCCGTCGGTGACGGTAAGCGTGATTGTGTCTGCAGCGTAGTTGATACAGCTGCCGTTAGAAAGCGTCCACGCAAACTGGTACGGCCCGCCAAATTGAGTGAGGCCTTGCACCGCGGTGGTCCGGGAAGCAGGGTTGATGATCGTGACATCTCCTGATCCGCTGACCATAGACCAACGACCTGAGCCTGCGCCACCGGGAGCGGCTTCGAGCAGAAAAATTCCTTCACATATCAACGTGTCCCTACCGGCATCCGGTTGGAAATCATCGGTGTCGTCCAGCCGGATGTTGACCGGGGCGGAGAGCGCGCTGCTACAACCGTTCAGACTGGAACGAACGCTGAAGCCGAACAGGCCTCCGCCTTCGAAGAGACCGAAATCGGTAATTTCCAGTTGCAGTGAACTGGTGGGCTGCCCCACCTGAACCTGTCCGTCTTGAATGAACCAGGTGTACATCGCGCCTTCCGTTGCGGTGTTAGGGTTCACGCTTAGAGTGAGTGATGCATCAGGGTCACCCAAACAAATCGGATCGGCGGGTTGGGCCACCGGTACCCCGGGAGTGGGAAGTACAGAAACCTCAACGAACACCGTATCCGATGAACAGCCATTCTGGGTTGCGACTACACTGTAGGTCCCCGCATGCACTGCGGCGTCAGCACTAACGATTGTTGGGTTGGGTAGGCTGGAACTGAAGTTGTTCGGTCCCCGCCAGGCGTATGTTGCTCCCGCCAGATCGGTAGCCTGGAAGTTGATCGGCTGTCCACTACATGCTGGATCGTTGGCGGTAACGGTAATGGCAGGGAAGGGGGTAATAGTAATCGTCCTCCCTTCGGAAGGCAGAGAAGTACAGCCTCCGCGCAGTACCCGAACGGTGTACACGCCGGAGATGTCTGCTTCCACATCCTGCAGAGATAAGCTGTTGGTCGAGGTCGGAATAACGGTTCCGTCACCAAGTCGCCAGAGGTAAGTTACCCCCGCACCGAAATCGTTTGTCATGAGGTCGAGATCCGCTCCTTCACACACAGAAGTAACTCCGGATGGGGTAAAGGGGGTAGCGGGTTGCGCGGGAGCAAAGTCGAATTCTACGTTCATGCTGAACCGACGTGAAACACAACCGTCTCCGTTCTCTACCTGCAGGGTATAAGTACCGTTAGAGGATAAGCTCACGTTCGGGATAATCAGGGTGTCGTTACTGCTAGTGCCTTCCGGACCAGACCAGCGGTAAATGTACTCGCCCCCTGCAGGAAGAGCAGGGGTAATGGAGGCTGATAAACTGACGAGTTCGCCACCCGTAAGGCAGGTGCCCGAAGAAACGTTGATCGAGTCGATCGTGATGCCGGGAAGCACCTCTACGTTGAGGGTGTCGCGCGCAAAACAACCGGCAGGAGAAGTTACGGTAAGAACATAAGCTCCGTTGGCAGAAGTGTCGACGTCAGGGATGTTGACCGCAATCCCCTCGGCGGTAAAACCATCGGGGCCGGTCCAGCTGTAGCTACTGCCGGCAACGTTGCTGCCACCCTGTAGAATCAGATCGTTGCCCGTACACACCGGGTCAGGGATGGTGAAGACCATAGGAGTGGGGCTGGCCCCAAGGTTGACTAAAACCGGAGCGCTGGGCGCGGAAGGGCAGCCGTCACGCTGGATGCGCACCGTCCACTCGCCGGCAACCGAAGAGGAAACCGGAGCAATTCTCAGGACCGGATCTGCTGTTTCGAACAGCAAACCATTGGGCCCGGCGAAGATGTAATTCGTTCCGTCTGTATCCTCAGCTTCCAGAATAAGGGTATCGGAAGGGCAGACAGGGCTAACGGGCAGCAGACTGGTTCCTGCTCCGGCGGGGAGGACGGTGAGCTCGAAGGTCGCTGGCTCACTGAAGCAACCTTCTGAGCGGACAGAGCGCACGCTGTAAACACCAGCATCATCCATTTGTACGTTTTCGAGCGAGATGGTACGCCCCTCGAAGCTGAAGTCGTTCGGTCCGGTCCATACGTAGTCGAGCGAGGCCATTCCCTCTGCTGAAATGGTAAAGTTGCTCAGTTCGCAGGCTTCTGCGGCGGTGGTGGCGAGGCTTACGGTTGGTTGTGTAGCCGTGCCAACCGTTTCTACATTGGACGGAGCCGAAGCACAGCCGTTCACGTAAGCGATGGCGTAGAAATCTCCGGAAGTGGCACCGTCGGGGAAAGGTGCAGCAAAGGTGGCAACCGTACTTTCGCCAAGGTAAGTGCCAGCCCCCGGCTGGCCACCAAACCACTCGTAACGGACCTGGCCCGAATAACTGGAAACTGACGTAAGTACAGCGTCGTCGCCGATACAAACACGCAACGGAGCTTCGATCACGGGAGCAGGAGGAATGTTGCCAATGTCTATATTCACAACGGCTTCGGAGCTACAACCGGTTAGCCCTCGGATGGTTACTCTGTACGCTCCTTCCTGACTTTCGTCCACACCCGGGATCACGGGGTTTTCCTGAGTGCTGATCAGGTTGCCTTCGGGAGAGAACCACTGGAAGGTATAAATAGTCTGTCCGGGTTCCGCTATAGTCGGAGGGTTAGCAAACAGCCGCAGGGTGTCTCCGCCACATATCGAAGTACTGGCAGTAGGCGCCGGTGGCAATGGCGCAATGCTCACAATGGTGGAGCAGGAGCTCTGGTTGCCCGATGCATCGGTAAGATCGAGGGTCACGTTTACGGTCTCGCCGTACTGCTCGCAGGAAAATACATCAGGGCTCAGCCTCATGCTGTCGATCGAACAATTGTCGGTGCTGTTACTCCCGATGGTGGCGGGATCTACGGTGATGGGGATAAGCCCCGAAGGATCAACAAAAACAGTAGTTGGTGTACAAACTGCAATAGGGGGGGTCGTGTCCTGAACCATAACGGTGAAGGAACAGGTGTCGGCATTACCGCTCATGTCCGTAACTATGTAGGAGAAGTCGGTAACCCCCTGGTTGAAAGCGACGTTGGGGCGGGGAGTGCCCGGGTTGGTCGGTTGGGTTTGAATGACGGTAGCACCGGTTGTGAAGTATTGTGGGAACAGCGTGCGATAGCTTGCCGTTACGGCAACGCCTGAGAGGCCATCGTCGCCTCCTTCTGAGGAGATAGCGGCCGGGTCACAGGGAGTTACCCCGTCGCCTTCCTGTCCGGGCGGAACGGTCACAACCGTAGGACGCAGTTCGAGGCGGAGGTTGCCGTTGGCATCGGTTTGTGCAAGAATCATGTGGGCGGCGGCGCGCAGGTGCAAGGTTCCTTCTTCGGAACAGCTGGCATCGCCCCGGGCGGTAGAGCCAAGGACGGTTCCGTCAGGCAAGAGCACCGAAAGGCTGGCCCGCGGGTTGCCGAAGTTGCCGAGGAAGCGTACGTCGAGATCAACGCTGTCTGTCAGCGTTGAAGGGATGTCGGTCAGGTCCGCGAAAATAGAGCCGGCCTGAAAGCTGTTGAGGTTAGGATCGTAATTAAACGGGAAGAGAGCCAGCTGACCATTGGCCGGGAAGGTTTCCGTTGTAACGGTGTAAGGCGTACAGTTGTCCATTACACTTACTGGCAGCGGAACTTCCAACAGGTACTGGCAGCTATCAGGACTAAGGATCACCTCAATGTCGTCGGGGCAGGAAACGACGGGCGGCTCCTGGTCTTCTACAGTAACCGTAAAGCTGCATTCGTCTACGCTGCCACCACAGTCGGTTCCCCGGTAAGTAATCTGATGAAGGCCCGCGTCGAGCCGGGTCACCACGGTTTCAATGGGGTCTACTACGTTGAAACCATTTCCGTCGATATCTACTTCGTAAACGATTTCAGTGAGGCGGAAGGCGGCTTGCTGAAGGTGGATGTAAGCCCGGCTGCCACCGTCGCAAAGATTGTTGATGGCAAATGTACCCGGCTGCCCTTCGGGGATGTTCGGTTCAAGGCGGAAGCTTATTACTCCGTCACGGGCAAAGCGGGTAAACTGAAATGGTGTGATACTATCCAGCGTAACCACTGTTTCACACTGTACCGTTCCCTGTTCCGTAGTACCCAGGAGGGTGCCGTCTTCAGCGTAGATGAAGAAGAACTCGTCGTCTCCTTCGGCGTCTACGTTTTCGAGGGTGATGGTGTACCGGCCCGTAGTGAATCCATTAACGGGCAGGCCGGTTGGGATAACAAGGTTGAACTCCAACGGGTCAACCGGTACGGAGCCCAGCTCCGCCTGATTCGTCGCTGCACTGGTAATCTCTACCGTGTCGCGCAGGTTCAGCTGAAAGGGTGTTCCGCTGGAACACTGGTCCTGAATCGTAGGTGCAGGCAGCACCACTTCCGCAGAACAGAGCCCGGGCTCCGTCGGGATAACCTGACTCTCCGGACAGTCGAAAATGTTGATCGGCTGTTCGTCGATCTGACGATACTGCATGGTCGTGGTCGTTGTGTTACCACAACTGTCGGTAACAATGATGTCGACCGAAATCCGGCGGACGGTTCCGTCCGCTTCCATACAGTTGATCTCGGGGAGCAGGGGGAATTCATTTGTGCCTGACTCAACGAGGGTGATGGCCAGCCCGTCTTCACCGGTACAGTTGTCGGCAAAACGGGCCCCTCCGAGCTCGCTCAGCCAGGTGTTGAAGCGGAACTCCTGGGTCACAATACTATTACAACTCGTGATGAGATCAGAAGGGGCTGTGATGATCACCGGTGCACTGGTGTCAGTTACTGTGATCATTTGGGTGAAAAACCCGTCGTTACCACAATCGTCGAAAATCCGCCACTCCCGGGAAACCATGAAGTTGCCGGGGCAGTCGCCGGGGATGATTTCATCTTCGTAAGAGAGGTTGACAGTTGGGTCGCAGTTGTCGAGGAGGTTAAAGGGCATTCCCGTTACGGCGGTATTCTCGTAATCGGAACAACTAACGGAAACCTGAGACGGTGGTGCGTCGAAGCTCGGAGCCAGTTCATCTCTCACTCTGATCTGTTGTACCCGGATACGGCTGTTTCCGCAGAGGTCGGTCACCCTCCATGTTCTGTTTACATTGAAGCGGGCGGAGCAGGTCCCAATCGGAATAATTTCGTCGGAGAAGGTTACCTCCAGTTCGTCTACTGGTGTGCAGTTGTCGCTGAGGTCAGTCGGCCTGCCCGTAAGGTCGAGGTCGTTTGGGTCCTGGTTGCAGCGGAGCGTTACAAGGTTAGGCCGGACGAAATCCGGTACTTCATTGTCCCGGATTTCGATCAGCTGGCGAACAATGGTCGTCATGCCGCAACGATCGGTTGCGATCCAGGACCGACGAAGGTCGTAGTTGTACTCGCGGCAGGAGCCATCGGTCAGTTGCGTAGTAGTTTCGGTAAACATCAGGGTGGCTGATGTGTCGCAGTCTTCAACGGTCACTTCGGGGATGACGGGTATTTGATCTGAGCAACTGATCTGGAAGGAATCGTTGATGGCACCGATAATAACCGGTGCTACCGTATCGACGGTGAAATACTTGAAGGCCACCGTAGCGGTATCGCCGCAGAGGTCCGTAACGGTAAAGGTGACTTCGAGGGAGTCGTTGCAGGAGAAGTCAATTAAGCTGGCGGGGGCATCATCAATCAGAGAAACGATCGGAGCGCAATCGTCCAGAACGGCAGCCGCTGTTGCAACGCGGCGATCGCCAAGCCAGCGGTCATAACTGTCAGGGTCTCCGGCAGCATTCACCGATCTGCAGTCTACAGTATCCCTGAAAGAAGGCAGAAGTGAATAATCGAAAGACGGAGCGTTGTCTCCCGGAGCGGGTCCGAAAGCAATCACCTGCTCCTGGCGGATGGTGTTGACTTCACCTTCTTCTTCCCATATCCTGAGGACGCTGCCTCCGCTACAGGGAGCATCGGGAGTACTCAATTCGTCGTATGACTGAACAAGGATGGTGTCGAAGGCACCCGGCCCTAAGACGACGGCAGCGCGTAGCTTGGAGGAGACGGGTATGTCCCCAAAGCAAGATACTGAGGTGTCATCCGGAGCATCATCAATGAAGATGAGTGCACCGGTCTGTGCACTGAGTGCCTGGGTAGATATGGTGAAGAAAAAGATGGTGACAAACTGCAGCAAATGCCACCTGTTGGTTGTGCAAACGGGATTACGGTTCATGCCGTGGAGGAGATTACGATGGGATAATACGGGGGGAAAGGAATGGTAGGAAGCCTGAGACACGGCTACGTGCTCAATTCCCCCGCATGGTGCGGAGCGAGTAAATAGTCATTGGGATTGAAAGCTTAAAAATCGGTTTGTAGATAGCGGTTGGGGATTGGCCGCGTAGAGTTACGCAAATATACGAGTGATTTGCTTATCTAGTTTCCAGGATTCACAGGAGTTACACCGACTGTTCCGATGCAGGAGGGGGTAAACCAGGATTAAGGGGCGGTGCGGACCGTCTATCCGGCGAGGGGACTCCTGCTACAAGTCATTTTCTGCTGAGGTTTTCCGCATAAGGGCTGGCACGGGAGGGGTTAAGAAGCGGAGACATCTCCGTTTCTTAACCCGCCATGCACCTGCGGCCGCGCCCACAATTTTAATGCTGGGAAAAAAGCTTAGCCTTCCTTGATGGACGTAAACAGGTCGTAGCTGTCGCTTAAACGCTGTACGGCAGTTTCCTGACCGATCGCTTCGAGCATGTCAAAAGCATCGGGCCCTTGTACTGATCCACTGAGCGCAATCCGGATGATCGGAAGCACGGCGCCAAAACCAAGTTCGTTGGCCTCCATGAATGCAACCACGGCAGCTTTGATGGAAGAGGCGGTCCAGTCGTCGTGCTCTGCGAGCACGTTCGCCAGGATGTCGAACTTAGCGCGATTGTCTGGTTTCCATTTTTTGCGAATGGTCTTTTCGTCGTAGGCTGAAACGGGGGCGACAAAATAGCTGCCGTTACTGAAAAATTCGGGCAACAAATGGACGCGTTCTTTCAGTAAGCCTGCAATCTGTGCTGCTTTTTCGGAGGAGAGCTCAAAATCGTGTTTGCTGAATTCGGACTGTACAAGAGGGGCGAGTTCAGCTTCGCTTTTTGCGATGAGGTACTGTTGGTTAAACCATCTTCCTTTTTCGATGTCGAAGCGGGCTCCGCTTTTATTGATGCGCTCGAGGTCGAACGCCTTGATCAATTCTTCGAGCGAGAAAATTTCCTGCTCGGTACCTGGGTTCCAGCCCAGGAACGCCAGGAAGTTTACGAGTGCTTCGGGGAGGAAGCCATCTTCGCGGAAGCCTGCGGCAACTTCGTCTTTTTGTTTGTCTTCCCAGCGCAGGGGGAAGACGGGGAAACCGAACTTAGCACCGTCGCGCTTGCTCAGTTTGCCTTTTCCGTTCGGGTTGAGCAGCAGCGGGAGGTGAGCAAATGTGGGCATGGTGTCTTCCCAGCCGAAGGCGCGGTAGAGGAGTACGTGCAGAGCAGTGCTCGGCAACCATTCTTCGCCGCGGATCACGTGGGTGATTTCCATCAGATGGTCGTCCACGATGTTGGCAAGGTGATAAGTAGGCAGGCCGTCGGCCTTCATCAATACCTGGTCGCCCAACTCTGAGGTCTGGAAACTCACCTGTTCCCGCACACTGTCGGAAAAATTGACCGTGTTGCCCGGATCGATGCGGAACCGGACCACGTAAGGCGTTCCGTCGGAGAGCAGGTTTTCGACCTCGGCTTTTTTCAGGCTGAGGCTGTTGCGCATGCTCATCCGGGTAGAGGCATCGTAGCGGAAATTATGGTTGCCCGCTTCTTTTTCGGCCTCCCGGCGGTTGTTCAATTCTTCTTCTGTATCGAAGGCGTAATAGGCTGAACCATTGGCCAAAAGTTTTTTTACGTATTCTGCGTAAATATCCCGGCGCTCACTTTGGCGGTAGGGACCGTAATTACCGCCTTTTTGCGGACTTTCGTCTGGGCTGATACCACACCATTCCAAGGCTTCCATAATGTAATCCTCAGCACCCTCAACGTACCGTTTCTGGTCGGTATCTTCTATTCTGAGGACGAAAACGCCACCCGTTTGGCGGGCCAATAAGTAATTGTAGAGGGCGGTGCGGAGACCACCAATGTGCAACGGGCCGGTGGGAGAGGGGGCAAAACGGACGCGAACGGGGTTCATGGGATTGTAATTAAGCAAAGGGGTAGTTGTACGAATTTTTATTTTGCAGGCAGCGGAATAAACTACAAATACGTTTCTTCGTTAGATAGTTCATCCCCAACAGCACAGGCAAAGGTAGCGGATTCGTTTTGCACAATCACGTAAGCCGCACCAAACCTTTTTTTTGCTTTACGTCTGAACCAACACCGGAAGTTTTTCATGGGCCGGTAGTAACACGTTTTTTTCAGTTTGTCAAGGCGGAACATAAGCACTAAAGATGCACAACCTATTCAGGCAGAGAAGGAAACTTCTGTGGGCCTGGCGGGCGTTGTAATCTCATAATCCAACCCAAATTATCTCCCCCCGAGCATGTATCTTATTAAAACACCAAGCGTAATTCAGAAACTCTTCCCAAGTTTTCACTGGAAGGTGGATACCCCTAAAGAAACTCCGGTACTTTACCTGACTTTTGACGACGGCCCCATCCCACAGATAACTCCCTGGATTCAGGAACAGCTCGCTGCTTTCAACGCTAAAGCTACTTTCTTCTGCGTAGGCAATAATGCTCGTCGCTACCCCGAACTCATGGAGGCCACGCTTGCCGCGGGGCACTCTGTCGGTAACCACACGATGCATCACCTCGACGGGTGGAAGTCAGACAACCTACCTTATTTTCATGACGTTCGTCACTGTGCTCTGCAGGTGAAGAGTTCGCTTTTCCGGCCGCCCTACGGGCGGCTTAAGCCCGCACAGGCTCAGTTCCTGACGCGCCACTACGAAGTAGTAATGTGGGATGTACTCTCCGGAGACTTCGATCCGGAATTGACCGCCGAGGACTGTTTCAATAACGTAGTGCGCAATGCCCGCTCCGGGAGTATTGTCGTTTTTCACGACAGCCTCAAGGCCGAAGACACCGTTCGTGCGGTGTTGCCGCGCCTGTTGAAGCACTACGCAGAGTTGGGTTACAGTTTTGAAGCACTCACCCCGGAGTTGCTCACGCAAAGAAAAGCCGAACTGGCACCCCAACTGCAGACCGCGTAAAGACCTAATTTCTTTTTTGTTACTCAATGCTAATTGGTATGGCCGTGCTTCCCCTCCCGGGGGGAAGCGTGGCCCTTCTTTTTTCAGGGCAGGGGAGAGTAAGGCGCCTGGAGAAAAAATGCCCTACCTGATAAGCCAGGAAGCAGGGTTCAGGGGGGTCTTCCCTTTCCATATTTCAAAGTGAAGGGCGTCTCCTTCAGCTGTGGTGAGGCCCAGTTGTTGTCCGGCTTGTACCTGCTCTCCTTTGGAGATTTGGGGGTGCTCGATATTAGAGTAAACGGTGTAATAACCTCCGTGGCGGATCATGATTACGTTATGAAGGCCAGGGATCTCCCGCAGGCTGATAACCTCTCCGGCAAAAACGGCTTCCACGCTTTCGCTTGCTCCTGCATCTATATCGATACCACTATTTTGAATTTTGACGGAGGGGACATCAGGGTGGGGCTGTGTACCAAAGCGGCGGACGATCTTGCCCCGTACTGGCCAACCCAACTTCCCTTTGCGCTTGTTGATGGAGCCACCCACGGTGTTGGTCATAGAGGCAACTACTCCTGTTTTACGGTCAGTTCTGGTCTTGCGTTCGTCGCGGGCAATGGCTCTGCTGATAGCCGCCCGAATCTCCTGATTCAGGCGTTCGCTCTGCTGTTGCTGTTTCCTTACTTCGGCCAGCAGGCTTTTCTCGCTGGAGGACAATTTGTTGACGATGGCGGTCTGGATAACGAGCTCTTCGCGTAGTGTGCCTGCCTGATCTTCGACGGCGTAAAGCAGGGAGTCTTGTTCTATTCGTTGTTCTTCCAGCAAAGCGATGCGCTCGTTCAGAGACGCACGCGTTTGCTGAATGAGGCGGGCCTGGCGGCGTCGGTATTCCCGGTACTGCCGCAGGTAGATTGCCCGCCGGAAGGCATCGTTAAATCCGCTGGCGTTGAGCATAAAGGCCAGCCAGCCATTACTGAGGCGGGCACGGTTGGCGGCCCGCAGGGCACTGCCGTATTCCTCGCCCATTCGGTCCAGGTCTTCACTCAGTGAAACGACGACGTTGGAGTCCCGGTGCAAGCGGGCAGCGTTGCGGTCTGCTTCAGCGTGCAGTGTTTCGAGCAGCTCCGTCCGTTGTTCTATTTGCTGGCGCAGCAGGCTGGCTTGCCCCACGGCTGCTCCGCGGCGGGCCTGCGTGGCCGCCAACCGCTGGTTGGTCTGGCGGAGTTCTTTCTGCAATCGTTGACGTTTTGCCTTCAACTCTTCGGCAGACTGAGCACAGATACCCCCAGCTGCCAGCACCAGCAGGCAGAGCAAAATGAAAAACCGCTTTGTAAGGAGCTCTTTTTTCAAGTCATGGGCTTATGTGCGCAAGATACGAATATAGCCGTGGAGGTTCAGCTCGCTCACAAACGATGCCGTCGACGGCGCGAACGCGGGTGCAGGGTGAGCTGAAAGGTAACGGATCTTACACCAGAAACGGATTGCTCTGCCGTTCCTTTCCGATGGTCGTCGAACCTCCGTGACCGGGGTAGACGATGGTCTCGTCCGGCAAGGGCATGAGTTTCGTCAGAATGGAGCCGATGAGGGTCTGGTGGTCGCCGCCCGGCAGGTCTGTCCTCCCGATTGATCCGTCAAAGAGCACGTCTCCGGCGATCAGGTAGTGCTCGGCTTTGTTGTAAAAGCAGATGCTGCCCGGCGAGTGGCCGGGGCAGAACAGTACGTCGAAACGAGCATCGCCGAGGGTGATGCTTTCTCCTTCGGCAATGAAGTAATCCGCAGGCGGAGAAGGAGTCATGGGCGGCATGCCGTACATGTTCACAACAACCGGAGCCGCCTGAAGAATGTCCTTTTCCAACTCGTGGATGCCCAGCTCCAGACCGTACTTCTTCATCACGTAATCGTTACCGAAGATGTGGTCGAAATGGCAATGGGTATTGATCAGTTTGACCGGTTTCAGTTGAAGTTTTTCAATCGTTCTGCTCAGCTCCTCTTCTTCTGCATTAGTGAAGCATCCCGGATCGAAAATGATCGCTTCAAGGCTGTCGTTGTCGTAAACGATGTAAGTGTTCTCCGCTACGGGGTTGAAGGTCAGACTTATTACGGTTGTCATTGCCAATTCTTTACCGGAGCAGTTCGTCTGCTCCGGGAAGGCGAAGTTAATCAACATCTCCGGTGAAACTTTTGTGAAGCCTGGCGAAGCGTTAGATAAGCGATATGGGAATGGCGATAAGCGATTTGGCTGCCACTGTTGGAAATCCGTCAGAAGGTGGTTTCGGTCCTGCCTGTTGTTTTTCATTTGCAGCAGGCGCTGCTTCAGCAGCCGGCTTACTTGTTCAAGGCTCCGGCTGAAGCGCGGTCCTACGGGAGGTAGATAAGGGCAGTTTTGAGCGTCCGGATTCTATCGATTATCCAGGATTCCAGCGGGGAGCACCGGGTAAGCTAATGGCCTAAGCGTTGCGCTCCACGTAACGGATTATCTTCTTGGCGATATCCTTACCGGTAGCTTTTTCGATACCCTCCAGCCCGGGAGAGGAGTTGACTTCAAGGACCAAAGGTCCTTTCTCTGATTGGAGTAAGTCGACACCGGCAACGCCGAGACCCATTGCCCTTGCGGCAATCAAAGCTGTGTTTTCCTCCTCTTCGGTCAGTTCGATGATGCTGGCCGTTCCTCCCCGGTGGAGGTTGGAACGGAACTCTCCTTCTTTCCCCTGGCGTTTCATTGCCCCAACGACTACGCCGTCGACGATGAATACCCTGATGTCGGCTCCTCCGGCTTCCTTGATGAATTCCTGAACGATGATCCGTGCTTCGATACCATTGAATGCTTCCATTACGGAGCCGGCAGCATTTTGTGATTCAGCGAGAATGACCCCCAGGCCCTGGGTGCCTTCCAGTAGCTTAAGGATTACCGGTGCTCCGCCTACGGAGTCCACAACATGCTCTACGTTTTTGGAGAAGTTGGTAAATACCGTCTTTGGTAATCCAACCCCTGCGCGGGCAAGTAACTGCAGGCTTCTGAGTTTATCCCGCGAGCGGACCAGCGCCTGAGACTCTACCGCGGTAAATATTTTCATCATTTCGAACTGGCGCACTACAGCCGTTCCGTAAAAAGTGACTGAGGCTCCGATCCGCGGAATCACCGCATCGATATTCTCGAGGTACCCTCCCTGATAGTAAATCTTGGGCTTCTTCTTTTCAAGCTCTATGTTACATTTCAGATGGTCGATGACCTGCATCTCATGGCCTAGCTTTTTGCCAGCTTCTACGAGCCTCTTTGTGGAGTATAAATTAGGCTGCCGGGAGAGTACAACTATTTTCATTGGAGGTTATTTTTGATTGTTTTCAATTTGCTGGAAAGATTGTATTTAGAAGAGTCAACTATGAATTTTCCCATCAGGAATTTACGCCCGATCAGAATAGGAAATCTCATCTCTCCCCGTTCGCTCAGGGAGAGCTCTATCGGGTAAAGTTTGTCGAAAAGAAATATCTTGGTCTTGATGGCATAGCGCTTCTCGGAGCTGCCAAATGAGTTTTTTACCTGCTTTTCCGTGAAGTGCTCTGTCGAGTATTCTTTGTTGTCGTATTGCTCGTGGGAAGGGTCGAGCAGGGTGAAAGTGAGGACTTCCTTTCCGTCCACTTCCTTCACTTCTGCTTTATGACAATGGATCGCTGAGGTGTAAGCTCCGGTGTCGATTTTAATGGCGAGGTCCTCAAGGCCCAGCTCCGGGAAATCACCTTTGTCTTTCCTTCCTATAATCGTCTTTTTCTTCAAAATGCCTTGGCTTTTCATCGTCAAAAAAGAAAGCCCCTGAACCAATTTAAGTCGATTCAGGGGCTACTGTCGTTTAATTGCGTGTCAGGACAGGCTCTAAGAATTCATTGATGCAATGAATTCGTCGTTGCTGTTTGTACTCTTCATGTGCCGCATCAGGAACTGGAAGGCTTCTTCCGGTTTCATGTCTGCCAGGTGATTGCGCAGGACGAACATGCGCTGCAGTACGTCGCGGTCGAGGAGCAGGTCGTCGCGGCGGGTACTGGACTTGGTGAAGTCGATGCTCGGGTACATCCGTTTGTTCGCCAGGAAACGATCGAGCTGGAGTTCCATGTTACCGGTACCTTTGAATTCCTCGAAGATGACCTGGTCCATTTTTGAGCCGGTATCAATCAGAGCTGTTGCCAGGATGGTCAGTGAGCCACCGCCATCGATGTTACGGGCTGCACCGAAGAACTTCTTCGGCTTCTGAAGGGCGTTGGCTTCCACACCTCCGGAGAGTACCTTGCCGGAGCTTGGCTGAACGGTGTTGTAGGCGCGGGCCAAACGGGTGATGGAGTCGAGCAGGATACATACATCGTGGCCGGACTCAACCATACGTTTGGCTTTTTCGAGTACTACGTTCGCTACGCGAACGTGGTTTTCGGCCGGCTCGTCGAAGGTGGAGCTTACCACTTCAGCTTTTACGCTGCGCTTCATGTCCGTTACTTCCTCGGGGCGTTCGTCTACGAGTAGAACGATGAGGTAGGTCTCGGGGTGGTTCTTGGCAATGGCGTTCGCCACGTCCTTAAGCAGGAAGGTTTTACCTGATTTAGGCTGGGCAACGATGAGACCACGCTGACCTTTACCGATTGGCGTGAAAAGATCGATAAGGCGCATGCCGTAGTCTTTACCGTCTGGTCGGCCGCTAAGGGTGAACTTCTCGGTAGGGAACTGAGCCGTGAGGTAGTCAAAAGGAACGCGATCACGCATCCGCTTTGGTTCTACGCCGTTGATGAGTTCGACTTCCAGCAGGGCGAAATACTTTTCACCTTCTTTTGGTGGTTTTACCGGCCCCTGTACGGTGTCTCCGGTACGCAAACCGAATTGCTTGACCTGTTGTGGGCTGACGTAAACGTCGTCCGGGCTGGTAAGGTAATTGTAGTCTGGGCTGCGCAGGAACCCGTAACCATCGGGCATCATCTCCAGGATGCCTGAAGAAGAAACGAGGCCGTCGAGTTTATACTCTGGCTTGCGCTCCGGCCGGTTGTTGTTGCTGCGGTCCTGGCGGTTGCTGCGTTCATTGCGGTTGCTACGATCATTTTGGTCACGATCTTCGTAGCGTCCCCGGCGCTCGTAGCGTTCCAGGGGTTCTCCTCCCGAACGACCACGGCCGCGTACAGGAGTTTCGTTTTTATCGTCTTTGTTGTTTCCGCTGTCCTGGGGTTCACGTGGGGTACGGGTTCGCCCTCTTCCACGTGTTTCTCCGCCGGACTGGTCGTCTGAGATCTGACGGCTACGTCCACGCCCTCTTCCGCGGCCCTCTTCTTCCGGAGCGGTTTCTTCCTGGTTGCGTCCCCGGCCCCTTCCCCGGCCTTCGTTTTCAGCAGGAGCGTCGTCCTGGGTACGACCCCGGCCGCGACCCCGATTTTCGGCAGCAGCGGCAGCGGCCTCTGCTTCGATGGTTTCGATGTTACGGGCACGACCTCGTGGGCGTGCTTCTTCTGACTTGTCCGTGGCGTCATTACTGGCTGCACGGCTGCGTCCGCGTCCGCGCCCGGTGTCTGGCTTATCTGTGGCGTCACTGCCGGAAGAACGACTTCCTCCGCGGCTGCGTCCGGTGTCGGCTTTTTCCGTAGTGTCGCTGTCATTAGAGCGGCTGCGTCCGCGTCCGCGACTTGGAGCGTCTTCGGTGCTTTCTTCTTTGCTTGCAGAGCGACTGCGTCCGCGTCCGCGGGTAGGCTTTTCGTCTTTGCTGGCATCGGACTTGGCGCGCGAAGAGCGTGAGGTCCGGGTTTTATTACTTTTATCGTCTTTACTTTCCTCTTTTTTCGTGGCGGCAGCAGCGATAGCTGCTGCACGGCGGTTGGGAACGCGGTCGGTGTCTGAGGCGGCAGGCGGCTCAGCAGCGGAGGAAGTGCCCTTGAGGGCCTGTTGGTCGAGGATGGCCAGAACGAGGTCCATCTTCTTCATTTTTTGGTAGGATTTGAGACCCATTTTGTTGGCTAGTTCCTTTAGTTCAGGAACCACCATGGCTTTCAGTTGCGCTATGCTAAACATTAATTGTTGATACTAAAAAGGTGAATTGGGGGAAAGTTGGTGCGCAGATGAGCAGTTGCGCGCTGATGGGAGAATGTTGCCGGCTTACTTTGGTAGATGTTTGCGCTTCCTTCCGTGAATATGAGGAAAAACGCTTAACGTTTAGATATTACGTCTTGAAAAGTGGCAACGTGTTGTTGGTGTGGATCGGGACAACAGAATAATTGCCAGTGTGATCCTTGCCGCAGAACTGCGAACAGTGCAAAGATAAGGGTTTTATCTTAAAGTGTTGTGCTTTTTTTCTGAGGGCGTGTGCAATTGTCAGTAAAGCCCGACACCTCTTATTCTGCGGAATGGATCCTTTTGAACCATATATGCCTAATTCAGAGTGGTTTGGGACTTTTTTACTCGCTATCGCGATCCCTTACTTCGTTGAAAAGCCTCGCCGAAGCTCTGGCTTCGCCTACGTTTTTTGCCTTGCCAGGAACCGCGAAGCGAAACGTCCAGTACTATGGCTGAGTACAAAATGACGGGAGTGACTGATTTGGCAGGAGTTACGAAACAACTTCGTCGGGAGGGACACGGGCGCACAGGGGGAGAAAAACCAGCAGTTGTGACCCGGCGATTTTTTTCCCCGGCAAACGCTCCGGTTCCGGTAATCATGATGAAAAATGAGGCCCGGAAAGAGAAAAGCCATTGCCGAAGCGGATATACCTATATATATCGTTAGTAGCTGTATTACCTTTGTCTGTCCGTAGGGCGGATGCCCGGGCAACTATCCTGTCGAGCCGTAACGTTGGGGTACAGGTAGCCTGAAGCCTGGCCGTTTGTTGCATTGCTCCTCAATCAGCGATCTCTGCATCCTGCGGCCGCGCCTGAAAGACCTCTTGCCCGAATGACGGCAAACTTCAGGCAGACCGAAAATCTAACAACTCAACAAAATATATAAATGCTACTTCTCAACACCCTCAGAAACGAAAAAGCCAACGTACTGGCCGGGCTCGCCAAACGCCAGGTTCCTGATGCGGAAGCAACAATCGACCGTATTATTGCTCTCGACGACCGCCGTAAGGCCGTACAAACAAGTACGGACAGTCTGTTGGCCGAGCGTAATAAGTTGAGTGGCGAAATCGGCAAACTGATGAAAGCCGGCAAACGCGAAGAGGGGAATGCTATGCGTGACTCCGTCAACGCAATCAAAGAAGAGATTGCCAAAGGTGAGGAAGAGCTCGATACGGTAAAAACGGAACTGGAGGACCTTCTCCTTACGCTGCCCAATGTTCCCCACGATCTCGTTCCCGCAGGTGTTACTGAAGAAGACAACGAAGTTTTTCTGCCCTACAACGGAGAACTGCCCACCTTGCCCGAAGGAGCAAAGCCACACTGGGAACTGGCCGATGAGTACGGCATCTTCGATCTCGAACTGGGCGTGAAAACCACCGGGGCAGGCTTCCCCGTCTTTACTGGTCAGGGTGCGCGCCTTGCCCGTGGTCTTGTGAACTACTTCCTGGACCGGAACACCGCCGCAGGTTACACCGAATTTCAGCCACCTCTACTGGTCAACGAAGCCACCGCCCGTGCCACCGGCCAGTTGCCCGACAAAGAAGGGCAGATGTACCACATCAACGGCAACGGAGACGACTTCTACCTGATCCCTACCGCAGAAGTGCCGCTCACCAACCTTTATCGTGATGTAATCCTCGAGGAAAAAGACTTCCCCGTAAAAATCACTGGCTACACTCCTTGTTTCCGTCGCGAAGCAGGCAGCTATGGTGCCCACGTTCGTGGCCTCAACCGCGTACACCAGTTCGATAAGGTCGAGATCGTTCAGATCGCTCACCCTGAGAAAAGCTACGAACTGCTCGATGAAATGGTCGCCCACGTTGGTAAGCTGCTCGACGAGCTCGGTCTTCCTTTCCGTATCCTCCGGCTCTGTGGCGGCGACCTCGGCTTCACGAGTGCAATGACCTACGATTTCGAGGTGTGGAGCGCTGCGCAGCAGCGCTGGCTGGAAGTGAGCAGCGTGAGCTGTTTCGAAACCTTCCAGAGCAACCGCCTGAAACTGCGCTACCGCGCCGAAAAGGGCACGGAACTGGCACACACCCTCAACGGTAGTGCCCTCGCTCTGCCGCGCATCATCGCTGCGTTGCTGGAAAACAACCAGACCGAGGAAGGTGTTACCTTACCTGAGGTACTGCACGGGTACCTCGGTATGACCAAACTTCAGAAAGTAGTATAGTAACGCTCTGTGTGACGACGTAAAGAGCTTCCCTCCCCGTTGGCCTCATTACGTAAACCTGTAGTTGACCCGGGTCAGCTTCATATGTGACATAGAGAGCTCCCCATCGTCCTAAGATTGCGGTGGTAACTATATTACCGTACAACTAAAATATTACCATATGTTTTCCGGTGGATACATAACCTACATAATTATCACGATGATTTTTGCCGGTATCGGCAGTCTCGTGAGTAAGCGGCTGAAAAGCAAGTTCAAACAGTACAGTAAGGTACCTATGACCGGTGGCCTTACCGGAGCGGAAGTGGCCGCAAAAATGCTGAGCTATTACCGGGTTGACGACGTAAAAATCGTCCAGGGACAAGGTTTCCTGACCGATCACTACAACCCCGCTACAAAAACAGTCAGCCTTTCGCCCGAGGTGTACAACGGCCGCCACGTCTCCGCAGCAGCAGTTGCGAGCCACGAATGCGGGCACGCCGTTCAGCACGCCGAAGCTTACGCCTGGCTTGGTTTCCGTAGCGCAATGGTACCGGTGGTACAGGTGGCCAGCCGCATGCAGAGTGTGATCTTTATGGCTGCGATAGCGCTGGCATCTAGTGCGCTCGGGCCTACGGTCATGTTGGCAGCAATCTGTGTCTTCGGCGCAACAACCTTGTTTGCGGTAATCACCCTTCCGGTAGAATTCGATGCCAGTAGACGTGCACTTAACTGGCTGGACGAAAGCCGCGTTGCTACCGGCGTACAGCATGCCGGCGCCAAAGATGCACTGTGGTGGGCAGCAATGACCTACGTAGTAAGCGCGCTCTCTTCGGTTGCGGTGCTGGGCTATCTGGTGCTGAGCTACCTGGGCTCACGCGACTAAAACTAAAGACGTAAGGTTGAAGGGAATAAAGGGCGAAGACCTTTATTCCCTTTCCTTTTCCTGTTAATTCCTTTACTTTGGGCGCGGCCGCAGGTGCAAAGATCTGTTTGCGAAAAGCAATGAGCCGAACACAGGAGCCTTAATCAGACTTCATTATACTACCACGACAACCAAACCACTATCCGCCATGGACGAAGAACTATTAAGCGAACAACTCGAAGAAGCTAAAATGCTAATGGACGAGGCCATCGAGCACCTCGAACGCGAACTCCTCAAGGTACGTACCGGTAAAGCCAGTACCGCCATGCTGAACGGCATCATGGTGAGCTACTATGGTGCAAAAACTCCTATCCAGCAGGTTGCCAGCCTTGGGGTGGCAGATTCCCGCACGCTTACCATCAAACCATTCGATAAATCCGCAATGGGAGATATCGAGCGCGCCATCTTTGAAGCCAACCTGGGCGTTACGCCCATGAACGACGGAGAGATGGTTCGGATCAACATCCCGCCACTGACGACCGAGCGCCGTCAGCAGCTTGCCAAGCAGGTCCGGGCAGAAGGGGAGACCGCAAAAATATCTATCCGCAACGCGCGCCAGGATGCAATGAAAGCCATCAAAGACGAAGTGAAAGGTGGCTACCCCGAAGACGCTGGAAAACGCAAGGAGGATGAAGTCCAGGCCTGGGTAAACAGCTACAACAAGAAGATCGACCTCACCGTCGAGAATAAGGAAAAGGATGTAATGACTTTATAAATCGCTACGCCTTTTGTTCAATTGAAACAGCCTTAACGAAGTCCTTCGTTAAGGCTGTTTTTTTGTCTTATGGCTGGGTTGTGGCTTTTCAACGTGAAGCGGCTGATCTCCCTATATCACCTGCCTCAATTGAGGTACGTATTTCTACCTGTTTTCATGTATTTCTACCTGTTTTGCTGAGAAAACGGCTGTTTTGGAGGCTTAAGTGGTCTTTTTATTTGGCCAGAACGTTATTATTCCGTACTTTAGTAGTGCAAACGTATTTGTTTAGACGCGTAAATATCGGCGCTAACATCGTTTGGTTCTGTCTTTCCCCGAGTTTGCCTCCAGACTCACCTGCTATAAACACTATTACACCCGAATCTGGGTTTAGACGACACTCTTCTACTTCAATTTTCCTCTCGTTTTTTAATTGAGTTCACATTCGGTGGACAGCCATATCTATGCCCCTCTGGATACATATGGTTGACCCTGAATATCACTAATGGGATTACTATGGATTAAAGCAACACATGTCATTTTAACAAGTCTGGTTTTTCTCTGCTGATGGAGACTGAGATGACGCAGGTCATTCGCTACCCCTCTGTCTGTATTTACCTGACGGTCACAAGATGTGATTGTGCTGAATGGATTCTTAGCGCCCTTTCATAAACCCTTTTTTCAGTCTTTCTAAATTTCAAAACGAGACCATGAGAACACATTTTACCCATACATCCCGGTTGCTACGGCCGCCCGGACACATCCACCTCTCCCTGCTTCCCCTCCTCTTACTATTGTTGTTGCCAGCCTGGGGATTTGCGCAGACAACCTGTTTTACCGGCCTCAACGCCGGAGATAATGCGTCGTACTGTGAAGGAGAAACCGCTACCTTAGACGGCGGTTTTGGCACCTATACCGGTGACGCCGCAATCGGAAACCCTGAGGCCGTTTGGTCTATCGTGAGCGGTAGCGGAGAATTCGAAGTAAACGGCTCCGTGCAAGGAGACGGTAGTACTGCCACTGCAACCAACTTCGCCAACTCCGCAAATAATATAGCGGGAGCGATAGCCACCTTTACACCGGACCCCGGGGTAACATCGGTTGTCCTCAGACTTACTGCCAACACCAGTGAGCCTGGCTGTAACACCAATGAAGCTGAAGACCTGGTCCTCTTCTTCGATCCCATTCACAATGTTCCTGTTGATGCGATTCTCGAAGGCAGCCTTGTGATCAACAACGGAGACGAGTCATCCTCCAACACCATTAATGCTGAGACCGGTGATGTACTCACACTAATCATCGACGAAAGCGTCGTTATTGACAACGGTCAGCAAAACGATGATGTCCCCCTTTTCAACGTTACGTACGGTAATGTCGGCGGATTTCTTGGTCTGCCCCCCGCAGGAGACTACGACCAGGGAGATTTCGACAACCTGTTCGCAGACCTGGAGCTGACAAGCATAAGTTGCGAGGACGCCACGATCACTGTATCCCTGTACACCTACTATGACAGGGACGGAAACGGGGAATTATCCGGTGACGAAGAATGCCCCGGCCCGGTAACGACCATTGATATAACGGTGGCACCCCGCCCCGAGCCCCAGGCAACCATCGGCGCAGTCGATGATATCCTGACGGTTTGCGAAGACGACGAGGACGTGGAGTTTATAGTCACCGGTACACCGTTTACCCAGGTAACTTACACAGTAAGTTACGACGGCGGAGCTACCGTACCCGCAGGCCCCCAAACGCTGGAACTGGATGCCACCGGTTACTCCGGTATTCTGGTACTGGACGCTAACGCCGGCACTGCCGGCGAGGACATCGTAGTAACCCTGATTGGACAGGAATTCCTCACGGGACCGCCCTGCCCGGTAACGATCAGTAAGCCGCTTACGATTGAAATTGAGGCTTTGCCACAAATCACTATTTCATTGCTTGATCCGGATGATGCAGTCATTTGCAATGCAAATAATGAAGGTCCTCTTACTGTTGGAATCATGCTGTCAACAACAAGCGGTGTAGGCTCTTATACTTATACTACTCAGGAATTTGCTGACGGTAACCTGGTCTATACGAATCCCCCCATTACGAGGTTCTTTTCAGACCCTGATAATGACGGCATTGCGACTGCTGTTACTAATTTCATTTTCGAAAATCCCGTTCCCGACGGTACAGTAATGACTTATCTGATAATGGGGACCAGCATCGTGAAAAATGACCAGAATCCCGATTGTGTCAATGATGCACCAGACTCGGAGGTCTCCATCCTCATCCAGAAAGAATCCTACGTAGTCGCCGAAATCAACGACAGTGAAGGCGGAACGATTACCCTGAGCGATTACTCGGGTTCCAGTGCCGGTGACGTGAATGAAGCTGAAGTAACCTTCTGCGACGGAGAAACCTTCACGCTCGATGTAACCGACCCTACGATAAACAATGCTTTCGCCGACATCATCGGTTCCGAAGCACTCCTCCAGGTAGGTATCGGTGATAGCGATGGCCTCATCTCCGCCGGAGGTGCCAGCCTCGGTATCTTCAACTTCACGGACAATACCTTCTCGGTAAACGAAGTACTGGACATTCCTAACAGCCAGACAGTGCCCAGCACTTTCAGCATTACCCTTACGCCCTTCATGGACAACGACGCTGATGGCTTATTTAACGACGGTGGCTCCACAGACGACTGTCTTGGAAACACTCTTACCGTTACCGTAAACGTGCTCCCCGCACCAACGGTTACCGTGGAAGTTAGCGAGGAGGAAGTCTGTGCTGGAGAAACCGTGACCGTAACCATTACTGCCTTTGAGTCTGGCGTAGCCAGTCTTATTTTGGACCAGGGAGGTGATCCTATCCTGATTGATGTGGATGTACCTGTGGGCGCTGACTTCACCGGAACGTACACCAGCGAAGAACTTACGGCACTTACCATGTTCACCGTCACCACTTTCATCGGTGATGACGCAAATTGCTCTGCTACCGTCAATCAGATGGTGATGACCGAAGTAGAACCACTACCCGAAGCTTCCGTAGCCGCCGATGTTTCCGTCTGCGATGATGAAGACGCAACGATAACCTTTACCGGAAGCGCAGGCAACAATACGGGCTTCACCTTTACCTACTCCGTAAATGGTGCCACGCCGGTAAGCGTTAGTACCGACGGTACTGATGCAACGGTAGAGGTTACCTTTGAACCCGGCGATCTGCCTGCGGGCGAATCAACCATTTCACTGGTCAGTGTTGCCAATAAGGGCGGCCTGGAGTGCCTGAACGATGCTGAAGGAAGCGTGATCATCGGAATCGAGGACGAACCAATAGTTAGTTGTGATGCTGACGATGAACTCATTTGTAGTGGAGAGGATTACTCGTTTACCCTCACCGCTGGCAGCGATGAAGAGTCAGCTCTTGGTAATTCTTTGTACTACTCCGTAGCTACAACCACAACAACTACGGTTAGTACCGGATCCGGATCAACTGAAGATGTTCAGGAGTCGACTGAGGTTGTAATCGGCGACGCCAGTGGTGTAACCATCTCCGGCTCAACCGAGAATATGTCTGGCTTCGACCAGACTATCGTGATTTCAGTTACGCCCTTCTACGTTGATGACTCCGAAGATGATATAACGGAGATCGGCGACGCTTGCACGGGTGAGACGGTAACTTGCTCCGTAACGGTTAAGACCATGCCAATGGTCACCTTCGGCGGTACCGAAGCCGTCTGCGAAGGAGACGTTGCGGCAGTCATTTTCACCGGCCCGCCAAACGGCCGGGCATTGGTTGAAGTACGCAACGAAGAAGGAGATGTCATCTTTCCCTTCGTGCCTGTCTTCTTCGACGACGGAGGGACTTCAGTCGTCTCGGTTCCCAATGCTCCTGCTACTTTCGAAGTGGTCTTGACGACCGTTGCCGATGGACCTGTTTTGGGTAATCCGGACGTATGTATAAACGAGGCGGATTTCTCTTTCACCGTAAACATAACCCCAAGCCCCGGAGCTGAATTCGATGAGGAGGGAACCACCGTTTGTGAAGGAGATACCCCTGTTGTCTCACTTACCGGTACGCCTTTCGCTCAGGTAGAAATCGACTCCGATAACGATGCTAACGACCAGGTCGTCAGCCTCGACGAAAACGGTGAAGGCTCCTTCACCGTCACCGCCGGTATGGATGAAAACTTCACCATTACCCAAATCTCCCTGACCACCGAAGACGGTAATGGAGATGATTTTACCTGTACCGCTGAGGGTGACGATGAGTTTGAGCTTATCGTCAACCCGGCTCCGACCGGAGCGCTTATGACCAACGCAATCTTATGCGCTGGTGAAGCACCGCAGCTGAAATTCAACATCATTAATGACGTCGCTGGTCCTTTTACCATATTCGTAAATAACATCGAATTCAACGGTGTAATGAGCGGAGATGTGCTGGACTTTACGGGCACCGACTTTGAAACACTGGAAGTTACTACTCTCTTTTCTCTGCAGTCCATCTCTGAGGAAGGGCAAGGGTTGATTTGTAGTGACCTCTTTGACGACGAGCCGACAGTCTCTGTTGTTGTAAATCCCATTCCGGAAGCAACTGCTGGTGAAACACCGGAAGTAATCTGCTCTGGAGATGAACTACAACTAAGTGTGACTGGCGCTCCCGCAGCAGGTGCAGAAGATAATGACCTGATGTTTGAAGTAACGGCCAATAACG
This sequence comes from Neolewinella aurantiaca, assembly GCF_008014675.1. Classification (GTDB taxonomy): domain Bacteria; phylum Bacteroidota; class Bacteroidia; order Chitinophagales; family Saprospiraceae; genus Neolewinella; species Neolewinella aurantiaca. The sequence goes on from NZ_VOXD01000020.1 coordinate 107,371, forward strand.
CTATCGGTGATCTTACAGCTGGCGAATCCATCACCTTGGATGCCGCTGAAGCCGCTGATCTGAACACGGCTCTGGGGCTGACGGGACCATTCATCAATGGTAGCAACACGGACCCCGAACCAGTTTCACTTACCATCGTCCCCTTCTTCGAAGGAGGTGCAGGTACCGGAGACAATGAAGGCTGTGCAACAACCGAAGGGTTTACGGATGATTTCGCTCCTGGGCTGTTTACACTTAACAGTGTAGCTAACAGTACGGCAGTTGTGACCGCTACAACACTCACGCTTACCTCCGGGACGAACGGTGACAACGGTTCGTTTGCTGATGCCTCTGCGTCGGTTGTAGTTGCTGAAGCAGGACAAGTTAATTTTGATTACTTCTATGATGAAGAATCAACCTCATTAACTGGAGGATTCGATGTTATTCTAATCGATATCGAAGGAAATGAAGTTCTCCGTGCAGGAAATGGTACCAATGCGCTCAACACGGCATCCGGTAATATTTCAGAAATGGTCATGCCTGGAATGACGATACTCTTTTCGATTGAAGGTGATTTCTTCGACGTTCAATTCAGAGAATCTATACTTGAGATTACTAACTTCTCTTTTGTACCTCAATGCTCACGCTGCGAAGGCGATGCCGTAAACATTGACTTTGAAATCCTTCCCGCCCTCTTCGCCGATTTCTCCTCCGCCCCCGAACGTGTTTGTGAGGGTGAAAACGCTGAGATATGCATTGCCGGTACGCCCGACGCGACGGTGACTGTATTCTACGACGGTATTTACAACGACGTAAAACTCGACGCGAATGGTGACGGTTGCTTTAGCACCGTTGGTGGCCTTCTTGAAGATACCGATTTCCTTATCCTGGGCCTCACAACTCTGGACGATACGCCCCAGTGTTCCTTCACTTTCGAAGATGGTCTCTGGCCCACAGCTCCCGTTCTGGTTACCCCAACGCCAACCGCCACGGTTAGCCTTGAACCAAATACGGTCTGCGCCAACGACGAAGCAATTGCTGAAGTAACCGGTACGCCCAATGCTACCGTGACCTACACCTACAACAACATTACCAATTCGGTATTATTGGATGGCGATGGTGATGGAGAGATTCTGTTGTCTACCGTAAATGAAGGTACGGGTAACATCGTTTGTCACGTTGTGCTAACCAGCATCAGCGTTACCGATCCGGCTACTGGCGTAACCTGCACCAACGACCTGAGTGACTTCGTTACCCTCACCGTACGGCCACTGCCAACCGGTGAGATCACCGCCGGAGATCCGGCTTGCTTCGGTGACGCTGTGCCCATCTACTTCCTGCCGGTTTCTGACCTCGCCAACAACTACCGTCTGCGGATCATCGGTCCCGATGGCGAAAGGAATATCAACGTCGTTGCCAGTGCCGACGAGCCGGTCTTCGTTTTCGACGCTACGGTAGCTGGTGACTACGACCTCGTTCGCATCGCCGATGCACGAATGGATCCTGATGTCATCAACTGTGTCAACGAAGGTGACCTGTCAACAACCACGGTTATTATCGAAGAAAAGCCAGAGCTCAGGGCCGCCATCACCGGCACCGTTGGTACGGCGAACCTGGACAGTGAAAGCCCCATCTTCAATACCTTCCGGGCCCTGGCCTGCGATGAGGCGACCGTCAATGTGGTCTTTGGTTCTTCTACGCCCGTATCCCAAACTATGGGTGGGATGAAGATCAACGTAGAGGTGAAAGCAAATGACGACGATCAGGCCAACGTTGGCCCCGTCGACACAACAGTGATCACCTTCGAACAACTCAACGATGAGGATTTTCTCGACGGTATTCTGGACAATGTCGCAGACCTGGATGTCTCCAGCATCGAAATCGTCCTTACGCCTTTCTTCGAAAACGGCGCGGACGCAGGTGCATTGGAAGCTGAAGATTGCCCCGGTGGCTCCCTGAGCTTCTTCATCGACATCCTGCCAGCCGTTGCGTTCGAATTCGACGACAGTAAGAGCAGCCTTACCGTTTGCGAAGGAGACGACATCAGTATTGCCGTTGCCGGTAGCCCCGGCGCCGAAGTTATGTTCACGGCCGCCGGTTTCACCCTTACCGGAGATTCTGAAGATGGAGTTGTTATTATCGATCCTTCTGGAGAAGCCACCATCACCGGCATCGCCGGTGAAACGGGCAATGCAACCGTTACCGTCAACATGGTAATGCTGACAACGATAGAAGGCAACATCAGCCGCCAGTGTATGCTCATGGACCAGGGTGTTAAAACCATCCTGATCAACGAAGTTCCCGAAGCAGAACTCAGTGTCTTCCCCGAAGGCCCAATCTGCAACGGCGACTCTGTAGACGTGATCGTTACCCTGGTCAGCACAACCATCGAAGACGGAGGAAGCTACACCTTCCAGGTGGGCGATAAACTGTTCTGTACGACGGTTGGTCCTGACGGTAAGGCTGAATTCAACTCAGGCCCCCTGACCGAGACAACCACCTACGAACTTACTTCGATAAAGAACGACAGTACCGGTTGTGAGCTCAACGACGGAACCGTTCTCAGTACTATAACCGTAGAGGTGGAAGAAATCCCCGATGGTTCTATTACCGGCACCACCACCAGCGGTGATGTGGATGTGGCCGAAGCGGACTCTGCTGCAGCATTCATCATCTGCGCCAATGAGCGTATCGATTTTGAAGCACTGGTTGCGAGCGGTGCCATCTTTACGGACGGTGCTGAAAGCTACGTTTCAGTAGTTGTCGACACACCTCTTGATTTCTTCGGCCTCGGAACGGGAGAGAGTACAGTAGCTATGCCCGTTGGGAACTTTGCGGCCGCTTTCAGCCGGACCTTCAATATGATCTCTGGCTCACCCGTAACGATCACCCTGGACGCAACCTTCTACAACGAAACTGCTCCGGGTGAAGGTGCAGCTCTCGACGATGAAGAGTGTGACGGTACAGCGGTGTCCATCACCATCACCATCAATCCGAATCCGAAGACGGTAGATGTGATGACCATGACCTGTAGCGGTGTTGCGCTGGATTATGATTTGGACGAAGCCATTACCAACGGAGTAGCTGGCGCAACGTACACCTACACCGTTGCCAGCGACGACGTAGACGTATCCGGTCTTGACCGGACAGTTGCCAGCGACGCCAACGTAACGGATGTGTTCGACAACTTCTCCGCCGGAGAGTACACCCTCATCTACACCGTTACACCCTACGGCACTGATGGTGACGAAGACTGCCAGGGCAATGACTTCGAACTCGTCGTTATCGTTAAGCCCGAGCCGGTCATTACCGCTGAGCAAACAACCATGGCCTGTAGTGGCGATGAGACCGACTGTATCATCAGGACCGACAATTTTGACCACGGAGACATCACCCTCGGAGATCCACTCTCTACGGTAGTATTTACGCTTGACAGTGTCAGGTACAGCGTATCCGTCGGTGAAGACTTCGGTCCGGTTCTGAACGGAGGCGTGAATGAGAATGCAGCGGACGGAGATGTAGGAGATTGGCTACTCATCGCCGATGATGCTTTCTTTAACACCACCAGCGAGAATGTCACTGTTACTTATTACCTCACGCCGGTATCCTCAGAAGATGACGGAAGCTGCGTCGGAGAGCAGGAAATCATCGTTGTGACCATCAAGCCTGAGCCGGTTGTGGCCAACACACTTATTAAAGTGTGCTCTGGGTCCATCTTCGAGATCGACATCGTCCAGGAACTTACCGCCAATGGGGTAGGAGACCTGATCAGTTTCGAACGCCGTTCTTTGGACGGTCGCTATGGAACGCTACGTGCCTTTGACCGCAGTGGCGACTTCGATACTGAAGGCGACGCCTCGGCAGGACTGTACAATTTCTTTGGCCCACAAGGTGAAGCTATGGATTGGAACTACAGCGGTGAACCGTTGGTCTTCGATGATGGTGTAATCCGGGATAGTCTCGTGAATTTCATCGCCAATGGCCCCGTAAATATCTTTTACGATATCACGATCGCAAACGGAACAAACGGTGCTGATGAGGCTTGCGAAGGAAATACCTTTACCCTCCAGGTACAGGTTCTTACCCCTCGGGAAGCAACGCTCGATCTGATCAACGGAAACTCTGCCATTTGCGCGGGTGAGCCTATCCTGTTGAACACAACGTTCAACGGTACCGGTACACCAACCTATGAGTTCAGTGTTCTGGAAGCCGACGCAGGAGTCGATATCACACTTGACCCCAGCACCGCTGGTGGTGAGGTTCTCGTGGACGGCACCGGCGAAGGCAACGCCACCATCATGGTGATGATAACCGATGACCTCGGCTGTGTCGCTATGGCCACACGCGTCGTTAGCGTTGGCTCAACTCCGGAGGAAATGGAAATCGTAGGTTTTGAGGACCCGTGTACGGGAGACCCCAACTTCTACAACATCGACGGAGCCGACGGCAGTACCTTCGAGTGGAGCCTGAGCAACCCGGCCATCGGGACGTTCACCAATGCTCCCGCCGGAGATAACGTCAGCATCACCTTCAATAACAGTCAGGGCGCAGGTCCTTTCCAGTTGATGGTGACGGAGACTACGGCTGCTGGTTGTACCACAACGAGCTCACTGGAAATAACCATTGCTACCGAAACAACCGCCGACTTCTCAGCGGTACAGGACGAAGCAGATGGCCTGACCTTCAGTTTCTCTGAACTCGCAGGTGGTGGCGTAGAAGCTTACATCTGGGATTTTGGCGACGGAACTACCAGCAATGACCCGAATCCAGTGCACACTTACGCTCCCGCAGATACTTCCGTGATGGAGACTTATACCGTTACCCTCACGGTCCTCGGTTGCTCCGGGCCAGTTGTAGCATCGAAGGACGTCACGATCAATTCTACCGCTGAAGAAGACGTCATTCAACTCTTCGAAGGGATCAACTTCATCAGCTTTGATGTCGCTCCCGATGATCCCCGTTTTGATGCCATCTTCGCCGGCGTTTCCGGTGTCCGTCGTGTGACTACAGTGGATAACGGTTCCGCAACTTTCTACCAGCCGGGAGCAGGGCCTTTCAACTCTCTGCAAAATGCCGAGCCAGGTTACGGATACGTTGTCATCATGGAGAATGATGCAACGCTTACCGTCTCCGGAGAACCCATTGACGATAGCTTCATCCGCCCGATGGGCATGGGTATCAATTACATGGCTTTCATTCCCGATGGACAGATGGCCGCTGCTGATTTCTGGGCACCGTTTGAAACCTCTCCGGACTTTAAGCTGGCCCGAACTTTCGGTAACAACATCACCCCGAACGTTCAGTCTTACTTCCCCGGTTTCGGTCCGTTCAACAGTATGCAGTATACCTACAACGGTATTGGTTACCTCATCCTCAACCGCGACGACTCCGCACCCCGTATGCAGCATTCAGAGGACTACGAGTTCGTTTATGGCACCGTAACGGGCGTAGATTATACGTCCGGTGATCGTGTTGAGATTCTCAACGAAGCAGGTAACGTAGTTGGTTACCTCAGCCCCGATCAGACGGGACTCTTCAAGGCAACACCTCTGTACGGTAAGGTAGAAGGCGAAGATGGTTCAGTTATGGGAGCCGTTGAAGCAGGAGAGCAACTCTCCTTCCGCTACCAAAACCAGGTGATTGATGCTGGCCTCTACTTCCAGGGACAGTTCGCCGGAACGGAACTCAATCTTGACTTCACCGATGACGAAGTATCCGAAGAGCTTACCGTCCGCGTACAGCCCAACCCCGCCTTCGAGCACACCACACTGGTGCTTGAACTCACCGTTGCTACCGAACTGTCCGTCGAAGCCCTCGACGCGACCGGGCGTGTAGTTCGCACGCTCCTGCCCCGGCAGAAACTCACCCAGGGAACAACCACCGTAGCGTGGGATAACCTGGGAGACTTCCCCGCCGGTATGTACCACATTGTCGTGATTCGTGATGGACGGATCGCCCCTGAATTGACCCAGCGCCTGGTTAAGCGCTAAAGCCCGTTTCGTATTACCACGTCCGTAGTCTCTGATGGCTGCGGGCGTGGTCTTTAACCTTTTACTTCAAAATAAAGAAATACCCATACAATGATCAACTTCCACTTTTCTGAAAGAGTAGGTTTCACCTTCCTTTCTTTAGTCTTAATTTTTCTCACCCCCTTAGCTGCACAACCCGCTTTATTCGACATGGAATGCCCCGGAGATGGCCGCAATTCGCAACCTATCCAGGCTACAATTGAAATCAACGGAATGAACGCCGTTCCTGGTGAAGATTTCGTTGCCCTGTTCGATAACGATGGTTTTGTTATCGGTACAGGAGGGGTAATAGAGGATGCCGTTTTTTGCAATCGGTCGGTAACGCTGGTCAACTTTGGTGTTTTTGGCGTGCCACCAAATGACGACGCAGGTTGCCCGGATGGATTCGGCGCAAATGACGACGAAGTCCTCTCCGGACTGATCTATGACGGAAGCGAAGGCGAGTATTACGTCCTTCCCGGCGATCTTACTTACGCTGCCGGCGAGTTTTTTATCATTCCGTCTGATGACGGGGAATTGTGTACCCCCGTCAACGGCACCGTTCTCCCCGTAGTCCTCACCGCCTTCCGCGGTCAGGTAGCCGGCCCTAAGCACATTCGCCTGAGTTGGGACGTGGCCCGCGAGGAAAACGTCTCTCACTACGAAGTGCAAAGAAGCCGCAACGGCCATGAATGGACTGCCCTGGATGATGTGGCCGCAGCTGGTAACAGCGAAACCGCACGCCACTACAACTTTGATGACCTGACCCCCGAAGGTGTGCGTCAATTCTACCGCCTCCGGATGGTAGACCTCGACGGAGCTGATGAATTTTCAGGAATAGTAATTACCGAACTGGAGCAGACCGGAGAGCGAACCGTAAAGACTTTCCCTAATCCCGCCAGCTCCGCTACCCGCCTGAGTATTCAGTTAGGGGGAGCGTGGAACGAAAACCACCCCGTCAACGCGGGGCTGTACGACCTCAACGGACGTGTCGTTGCCGACTATGCATTCCTTCACCCCGGTACGACCTCCGTAGCGCTGCCCACAAGTATTAAACCAGGCCTGTACCTCCTCCGCGTAACCCAGGCGGATGCCGTCTTTACCCACAAAATCAGTTTGCGCTAGACAACTTGTTTTAGGTGTTGATGAAAATCACATATACGTTGAGAGACTAACGAACAGCATTTTATGCAAAGACCTATTTTTGAAGTAGGTTACGAAGATGGTCGGGCACGAGAGGGCTCGGCCATCCTTTTTTTAGTGCATGAAGCAAAGGCTATAACGGAGCCCTTAACCGTTCTTTGCACCTGCGGTCCCGCCTGATGACGATGATGGGCAACGATCTCGGGAAGCAGGAGCAACCGATTACTGAGAACTCTTTTCTACCTTCGCATTTATGCCAACACCCGCCGAAAACTACGCCCGTTCGAAAGCCTATCTGGAAGGCAAAGTCTCCACCTCCCCGCAGGAGCAAGCCGAAGAACTCAAGCAACTGCTCCGTTACCACGAGTGGCGCTACTACGTGCAGGATGATCCCGTACTGAGTGACTTTGAGTACGATACCCTCTATAAACAACTCGAAGCGCTGGAAGCCGCCGACCCTAATCTGGTGACGCCCGATAGCCCGACGCAGCGCGTCGGTTCCGACCTGACGGGAGACGCCGCCAGCGTGCCCCACCTCGTCCCGATGCTCTCCCTCGGCAACAGCTACAACGCCGAAGACCTGGCTGAATTCGACAAGCAGGTAAAGCGGATGCTGAATATGGACGAGGCTGCTCCGCTGCCCTACGCCGTGGAACCAAAGTACGACGGCGGCACCATCGTATTGGTCTACGAAAACGATCAGCTCGTTCGGGCCGCAACGCGCGGCAACGGTGTACTTGGCGAAGAAATGACGCACAACGCTCGCGTCATCCGGTCGATTCCGCTCACCGCAGAGTTCAGTAAGTACGGACTGCATAAGGTGGAAATCCGGGGCGAGGTGATCATCCGCAAAGATCGTTTCGAGGAGATGAATAAGCTCCGGGAAGAAGCCGGCCTGACCCTCTTCGCGAACCCCCGCAACACCGCCACCGGCGGCCTGCGGATGAAGAGCCCCAAGGAAGTCGTAGACCGCAATCTGGAAGCCTTTATTTACAGCTTCGGGTACGGTGTGGATAAAGACGGCAACGACGCCATTCAACCGCTGGAAACCCATACGCATGCGCTGGATGTTCTGACCGAACTTGGCTTCAAGGTGCCGGCTACAGACTTTGAACGCACCAGGACCAAAGATATCAGTGGTGTCTTCGATTTCTGCGCCAAGTGGGAAGCCCAACGCAACGACTACGCCTACGAAATCGACGGTATGGTGGTAAAGGTAGACGACCTCGTCCTGCAGGAGCGCGCCGGCTACACCAGCCACCATCCGCGCTGGGCGATCGCCTACAAATTTGCCGCCAAGCAGGCGACGACCACCCTTGAAGACGTGGAATACCAGGTGGGCAAGATCGGTACCATTACGCCCGTGGCCAAAACCGCGCCCGTGCAGCTGGCCGGGGTGACGATCTCCAGCGTGAGCCTCCACAACGAAGACTTCATCCGCGATAAAGACCTCCGCCTCGGCGATAAGGTGCTGCTGGAACGAGCAGGCGACGTGATTCCCTACATCGTAAAACCGCTGGCGGACCTCCGCGACGGCTCCGAGCGGCCCATCGTATGGCCCGAAAACTGCCCGGTAAACGATACCGATATCCCCGTAGAGCTCATCCGGGAAGAAGGCGAGGCGGCCTGGCGCTGCCCTAACTGCGTCTGCGGTAAGCAGGACCTGGCCCGCATCATCTTCCACGTTTCCAAGGCCGCGATGGACATCGACGGGATGGGCAAACGCTACGTCGAGTTGTTTCACGCCAAGGGCTGGCTCAATACCATCGTAGATGTGTACCGCCTGCCGTACGACTGGATTTCGGTGCTCGAAGGCTTCGGCAACAAATCTGCCAATAACCTCGAAAAGGCCATCGAGAAGGCAAAGAAACAACCGCTGTGGCGTTTCCTCTACGGCTTCAGCATCCATCACTTCGGTAAGAAAGCCACGCAGCTCGTGGCCCAAAACATCGAGCACGCCCTCGACCTCGCCGACTGGACGGAGGAACAGTTTACCAACATCAAAGACATTGGCCCGACGGTCGCAAAAAACGTAACCGAGTGGTTCGCTAACCCGGCGAACGTGCAGATGATCAAGGACCTGGAGGAACTGGGCGTCAACGTCCGCGCTACCGACGCTGACCGCCCTCAGGCGGAAGTAACCGAAGGCCCGTTTGTGGGCAAGAGCATGTTATTCACGGGCTCCTTACAGCAAATGTCGCGTAAAGAAGCGCAGGAGAAGGCGAAGAACGCAGGTGCAAGGATCGTTAGTGCCGTGTCGGGCAAGCTGGATATTCTGGTCGTTGGTGAAAAGCCAGGCTCTAAGCTGAAGAAGGCGAACGCGATTGAAACCGTTACGGTAATGACGGAAGCGGAGTTTTTGGAGATGTTAGGATAAGTAGCCCGATAGCCCCTGTGGTTATTTCACTTGTTTTCAGTACAAAGCCCCTTCAGAATGAAACCCTACTTACTGCCTTTATTGTGTCTTTTCATTCTGGGTTCGACCAATGTTCGGGCCCAAAGCCTGATTGATAAGGTTACCGATCTGATGGAGTTCAATATCGGTAAAACGCCGGAGGATACGTCGGCCTTCCAGACCAAGATAGTTTTTGCCCCAATCGTTTATTACGAACCAAACACCAGTTTTGGCTTTGGTTTCGGGGCGAGTTTATTGTTCAAGCCCAGGGGCGCGGGCCCGGAAACGCGGACGTCTAACATACCTGTGGGCATCAGTTATACCCTGAACAACCAGGTATTCTTTACTTCGGGTTACACGGTCTTTTTTCCTCAGGAAAAATGGATTTTTCGTGGCAACCTGGATTACACCGATTTCCCGCGCGATTACTTCGGTATCGGCAACGGTACTACCGAGGAGGACCGCAGCGTGATCACTTACCAGCAGATTCTGGTGGAACCATTACTGCTGCGTCAGGTGCTGCCCAAAATATTTGTCGGTGGAGGCTTCCGGTACGATCGGTTCTACAATACTGAGTTGCTGGAAGCAACGGACCTCCTGCCCGAGGGGGCGAACCTGCAGGACAGCCTGGGGAGCACGAGCTTCGGCCTGGAGTTCGCCGCTTCTTACGATAACCGGGACAACGTCGTCAACGCGCAACGAGGTACGCTGGTGGAATTTACCCAGGGATTCTACGGAAAGTCCCTTGGCGGTAGTAACACTTTTCAACTTTCGAAGGTGGACGTACGGGGATATAAAAGAACGGGCAAAAAGGGCGTAGTTGCCCTCAACGCCTTTGCCCGCTACGCTGCGGGCGACCCGCCACCCTACGAAATGAGTGAGCTTGGCGGCGATTTCCTTCTGCGTGGTTTCCCGGAAGGGCGGTTCCGCGACCGTCTGGCGCTGTTCGCCCAGGCGGAGTACCGCTGGCAGACCTGGCGAAGTATCGGCTTTGTCTTCTACGGCGGAGCGGGGCAGGTAGCCGAAGGGGCTGCTGACCTCGGCTTCGACCAACTGCGCTACTCGCTTGGTACCGGCCTCCGCGTTTTGATCATCCCCAGCGAGAATATTAACCTGCGGCTTGATTATGCTTATGGCTTTGGGCTTAGCTCGGGGAGTGGATTTTACCTGGGGTTGGGGGAAGCTTTCTAGCGGTATGTCAACCCGTGCGGCACGCAGTGGCCGCGAACCCGCTCAGGCCGCGATTCAAATTCCTCGAATAACCGGGCATCAACGTCCGCGCTACCGACGCTGACCGCCCTCAGGCGGAAGTAACCGAAGGCCCGTTTGTGGGCAAGAGCATGTTATTCACGGGCTCCTTACAGCAAATGTCACGAAAAGAGGCGCAGGAGAAGGCGAAGAACGCAGGTGCAAGAATCGTTAGTGCCGTGTCGGGCAAGCTGGATATTCTCGTCGTTGGCGAAAAGCCGGGCTCGAAGCTGAAGAAGGCGGAGGCGCTGGGTACGGTGAGGGTGATGACGGAGGGGGAGTTTTTGGAGGTGTTGGGGTGAAAAAACTTGATTTTAGTTTTTGATTCTTATCTCCTACCTCTAAATTTCGGGAAATTTCGGGAAATTTCGGGAAATTTCGGGGAAGAGTAGGTTGTCTACTGCTTAGCTTTAGGGTATCAACCTAATCAACTAGTAGTAAATGCATTTAAGTATTAAATACCGTTGATACAATAAACAAGCCTTAGAGCGTGTCTAAAATTATGAAAATTTAGATATGAAGGCTGTCAGTCGTATCTTGTAAGTCGCTAAACACTACAAATATGACCAAGCAGTGGACTCGGTTGACTGACAGCCAGTGGAACGAAGTTAAAGATTATCTACCAATCAACCGCAAGACAAAACATCAACTCCGGGATGTACTTGACGCCATTCTGTGGCTGGTGCGTACCGGTACTCA
>NZ_VOXD01000021.1:0-86928 GCF_008014675.1 Neolewinella aurantiaca
TGAGTACCGGTACGCACCAGCCACAGAATGGCGTCAAGTACATCCCGGAGTTGATGTTTTGTCTTGCGGTTGATTGGTAGATAATCTTTAACTTCGTTCCACTGGCTGTCAGTCAACCGAGTCCACTGCTTGGTCATATTTGTAGTGTTTAGCGACTTACAAGATACGACTGGCAGCCTTTATATCTAAATTTTCATAATTTTAGACACGCTCTAAACCACTCCGACTTAGGTATAGAACCGGTATTTCTCGACAATACAAATAACCATCATTTTTCGCCTTTCAGTGTTCTTATATCAGCAATCAATTGATTGACTGAGGTCTTGTTCAAGCCATTGTAAATGCCTCTAATGTGTCGGTCTTTATCGATCAGCACAAAATTCTCGGTGTGGAGAAATTCATCTTCATCTTTGTTTAACCCCAAGTCTTCTTCTACAAAGTAGTCTTTTCTTCCCAGCTTGTAAATATCACGTTGCTCCCCGGTAACCAGGTGCCACTTACCTGAAGAAATACCTTTGTCTGCGGCGTATTGCTTGAGAACGGGCACAGAGTCTCTCTCGGGGGTAACAGAGTGTGACATTAACAAAACATCATCATCCTCCAAAAATTCCTCCTGTAATTCCATCATATTGGCAGTCATCCTGGGGCAGATCCCCGGGCAGATGGTGAAGAAAAAGTCTACTATGTAAATTTTGCCCCTAAAACTCTCTTCGGTAATGACCTCTCCTTCCTGATTGATAAAGCTGAATGGCGAAATGCGATGAAAAGTATCCAATACTTCAGCACCAGGGGATATCCAACGGGGGGTAAAGGTTGCTTCGTTGTAAAAAGGAAGCGTTTCTACCCTGCTTTCATTTGGCAAAGACTCGCTGCAGGACACCAAGCAGATTACTGACAGGATAAGAAGGATATTAATTCTCATACTGAACGTTTTCATCTTCCAGACCATAACAAAGTGCTGCTTTTTTCAAGCCAAAAATCCTCCCCTCTCTGGCTTCATAATTGGCGAATAAATTGCCGTTCTTTCTGAACGCCTGTTGAATCCCCTCTTCTCGTCCCATTTTCAGGTTCAGTTTTTTAAACAGTTCGCCGGTCGGATACCACTTCTTTTGTTCTCCGTGTGCCTTACCCGAATAAAAATTCAATTGAGCGACTAAAGTATGGTCTGCTCCCGGAGACCACATTTTCTTCTCCCCATGAAGTTTTCCTTCATGGTAGTTGGCCAATTGTTTGTAGTGCCCGTCCGGATACCATTGAATGGATTGATTCTCTTTTTTCCCGTTAAGGATGCCTACTCTGTCCTTTAGGGTACTGTCTGGATAAAAACTAACTGCGTAACCTGAATACAGTTCGTCACCTAGGGTCCAAAGCGAAGTCTTGTTGTCGTAGAGAAGAGCTGACTCCGCAACCCATTTATCGGGTATATCCATTGTCACCTCGACCGGATCGGGGGGAGGCAGGCTTTTTGTGGCAGTCTGTTCCGCACAACTTACGAGCAGCAAACTAAGCGATAATAATAGGAAAATAACTGACTTCATAGTGTCAATTTTACAGAGAGAAATCACCAGAAGTCAGCGTAATCCGACTCCTGGTGATTCCTTCCGGCATAAGTACCGATTGGCTGATTACATGATCGCATTTGGCGTACCCTGCAGGTCGACTCCGAATAAGAGAATGTAAGAACCAATGTAGAATTCATTGATAATGTGGCAGTGATAGAACTCTTCTCCATCACTGTGTTGCGTTGAAGAAGTATGTCCGCCAGATTCATCCAGATCAGTCGGGTGGTCTCCTGTGGAATTGCATCTCCTGCCATAAATCAAAAAACCATCCTGAAGAATACCAACCAGGGCATCGTCATCATGAGAGAGGAGGGTGTTTTCACTTACGTCCGCCGCTTCCAGGTGGTAGTGGTAACCCGTAGGCCCCATGTGGCCGCCAGCATAGTCAAAGCCCGACGCCACGTTTTCCGATAAGGCTACGTTAGGCCCCTCTTCATCGTTGAAAATAGGGGCGCCCGTAATTGAAATACCGATAGCCCCCAGCCCCGTCGCAGAAGTGTTCGAAGCTTTTTGCGGTGAAGCCGGAACGGTAACGGTATAACTGCCTTCATTGATTCTACCCGGAGACATTTCCGACTCTACAGCAACCACAGGGTCGATGTACAGGCTATTACTGGCATCCCAGTAAGGCGAAGTGTGGTGAGGCAGCGCATTTGACTCGATGGTAATCTCATCTCCATCGAAAGATACCGTCACTGCGTCAGCGTTGAAATCGTCAAATGCAGACACCGGCGTACTACCTGTTGCTGATGATCCGCCCGTATCATCGCTATCCGAGTTGTCTGCAACGTAGCCTTCCGGTTGGTCACATGCGGATTGGCTCACAGCAGGATTTCCTAACCCATCGCCGTCAGCATCTTCGTACCAGGTGGTTTCAACGCAAAGTCCCTCGTCGTCCTCACAGGACGAAACAAGAAAGACCACTCCCAGAAGGAGCAGAAAGGAAAATATTAAGTACTTCATTCTTTGTTTTTTGTTATTAGAAAGCAGGTTTACGGATTGGACACTTCTCCTGACGATTTCCTCCGATCATTCTCAAGCTTTCTTTTACCGCAGGCAGGGAAGCGGGTCATCTCGTCTCCCAAATCACAATCGCCTGAAACAGGAAAGACAGCTTTTCTCTGTGCCCCTCGAAGAACCGTCGTGTGTATCACGAGATAAACGGATCCCCCTCTCCCCCGGCCCATCTCCTCGGGAGAGGGGAGACGTGACGAGCGACAAGTTCGTGATAGTAGTGCATCTCGTGATACACACGAACCGTCGCTGCCGGCAGATTTAATTCCGGTTACGTACATTGCCATCAGTAAATCAACAAAAGACTCAATGCCCACACCTCTACGCTGCCTTTCAACGCACCTTTGCACCCACGTGCCCGCCCTTATGTTCCTGCTTATGTTTCTTCCGTTGCTGTTGCTCGCGCAGCCAGAAAAAGCAGCGCCCCGCGGAACAGATTTTGGCGACGGCCCACACAGTCAGTTGATCCTGCGCGGATTGATTCTGATCAATGGGAACTGCGCTCCGCCCACCGGACCGGTGGACATTGTAATTGAAGGAAACAAGATTGTCAGCGCAAGTACCGTTGGTGTTCCCGGCGTTGAAATCAACGAAAGACGCCGACCAAAACTGAAGGCCGGTGGCAAAGAGATCGACTGCAGCGGCATGTACGCCATGCCCGGCTTCGTGGATATGCACGGGCACATGGGCGGACGGGCCCAGGGCACCACGGCAGATTATGTACTAAAACTATGGCTGGGTCACGGAATAACGACTATTCGTGAGCCAGGAAGCTTCAACGGCCTCGAGTGGACACTCGACCACAAAAAACGATCGGCGACCAACGAAATAGCCGCTCCCCGAATCCGGGCCTACACAGGCTTCGGGATGGGCCGCGAAGAGCCCTTCACTTCGCCGGCCGAAGTAAAAGAATGGATCATCGCCAACAAGGCCAAAGGCGCCGATGGCATCAAACTGTTCGGCGCCAGCCCAATGCTTATGCAGGCGGCGCTCGAAACCAATAAGGAAATCGGCCTCCGTTCCGCCTGCCACCACGCCCAAATGGATGTCGGCCGTTGGAACGTCCTCAAATCAGCCCGCGCCGGACTCACCAGTATGGAACACTGGTACGGACTTCCAGAAGCAATGTTCGAAAATCAAACAGTTCAGGATTATCCCGTTGATTACAACTACCAAAACGAGCAGGACCGCTTCGGCGAAGCCGGACGCCTGTGGGACCAGGCCGCTAAACCAGGCTCCGAAAAGTGGAATGCCGTGATGAACGAACTCCTGGAGCTCGACTTCACCATCAACCCTACCTTCAACATCTACGACGCTAACCGCGACGTGATGCGGGCACGCAACGCCGACTGGCACGAAGAGTACACCCTGCCTTCGCTGTGGAAATTCTTTCAGCCCAGCCGCGTCAGCCACGGGAGCTACTGGCACAAATGGGGTACGGAACAGGAAGTGGACTGGAAGAAAAACTACCAGTTGTGGATGGCATTCATCCAGGAATACAAAAACCGGGGCGGCCGGGTTACGGCGGGGTCCGACTCCGGCTACATCTACCAGACCTACGGATTCGGCTACATCCGCGAACTCGAATTACTGCGCGAAGCAGGGTTCCACCCGCTCGAAGTCATTCGCTCAGCCACCCTGTACGGAGCCGAAGCACTCGGGATGGACAACGAAATAGGCACCATCGAACCCGGCAAACTGGCCGATATCGTCATTGTCGGTGAAAACCCGCTGGCCGACCTGAAGGTGCTCTACGGCACCGGCGCCACACGCCTCGACGACGACGGAGAAGTAACCACAACCAAGGGCATCATTTATACCGTCAAAGACGGTATCGTGTACGATGCGGTAAAACTCCGTGAAGCCGTCAAGGAAATGGTACGGGAGGCAAAGCGACGCTAAAAAAAGCTTATTCCTTTACGTACGAAACCCCGATTTCCGTATCGCCGAGGTAGAATACGAAGGTATCCGGGACCGCCTCTCCGGGCTTCACCAGGTCTTGAGCCGTAAAAGTGAACGTAACGGTTTCAGTAGCTCCTCCCGCAAGGGTAAGGGAAGTACCCACTTGCGGGCGTTTGATCTGTGCTGCGGATTCATCCTTCAGCATCAGGACGACCTCTTCTGTTATTTCGTTTTTCTCGGTGTTTTCAACCGTAAGGGAGATGCTGAATTCTTCATCGGCGTAGATCGCCGGATCGCTCAGTTCGAAGTTGGAATACTTAAATGATTCCGACTTTAAAACAGACTGGCTGTTGACCAGGGTCGCCCGGGCCGGCTGAGCAGACAGCGTAACGGAAACGATGCAGAATAGTGAAAGGGCCAGCAGGCCCCGCAGGTGGTTAATTTTCATGGAGAATAAGTATTGTAAAGCTAAAGTTAATAATTTGGTGGTTACCCGCTAAGGAACCGCTACGCGAAGTATGAATATACCTACTCAAAGCCCTCCGGAATCCGGTCCGGGTAATCCGTTATGATTCCATCTACCCCGAGTTCCAGTAATTCATTCATCCGTTCGGTGGTATTCACCGTCCAGGGCACAACGCGCATACCGAGCGCGCTGGCCTCGGCGATGAGTCCGGCATCGGTGTGGATTTCGTAAGGGCTGTAAATCGGCGGCACGAAACCGATCGAATCCATTTTTGATTTGAGGTCTCCGGGGAATTCATCGAGGTAGGCAAGTTGAATCTCGGGGCGCTGTTGCCGGATAACGGCCAGCACCGGCGGGTCGAAACACTGCAGGGTAACCAGTTCCGGCTTCCCCCAGGCATCGAGGTCGGTTAGGACGAGGTCCACAAAGGTATTGCGATCAGGCACGAACTCCGGCTCGAGGTCTTCCTCGTATTTCAACTCGATATTGTAGCGCGGTGATGGGCGTCCGTGCTGAACACAGTAGCGATCGACGGCTTCGAAAACCTGTAACAGAGTCGGCTTAACGGCCGGGCGATTGTCCTGTTCCGGAAACCGCGGATGGGGCAGTTTTCCGCAGTCGTAAGTGGCGATTTCAGCAGCGGTGAGACTCCTGAGGCTGATTCGGTTGTCGTCCCCTTCGGTTAAGCGTTGGCCGTCTTTTGTTTGGCAGATTTCCGGGGAGAGCCAGGGCTCATGGCTGACGATTACGCGGTCGTCTGCGGAGATCACGACGTCCAACTCCAGTGTTTTTACGGTGGGGTAATCGAGCGCGCGGAGAAAGGCCGGGATGGTGTTTTCCGGCAAAAGTCCGCGGCATCCGCGGTGGCCCTGCCAGTCAATTTCTTTAGTCATGATGGTTTCGTTTTCGGCACGGTTCGTTTTGTTTTCGGGGGCGCGGCCGCAGGTGCAAAGCGCCGTTAGAAAGAGCAATGAGAGCAGAAATTGTGGTTTCATGGGTGATTAGGGTTATTACCAGCGGCGCGCGTTCAGAAAGCAGAAAGGGTGGCTTTATTTGTTCAGCGCCCGCAGTAGTAAGTACAAGGAGAAATACGGGAACAGGTTCGCTGTTACCCGTATATCATTTGCAGGAATACGCATAGCCTTTTCGGTTTACCCGTTTCCGCGCACGCTACTTAAAGGTAGCGACCCAGGCGGTATAATCGAAGATTGCCTCACGGCGGAGCACTTCTTCTTTCTCAATGCGCCAACCCCGCTGCTGCAGGGCCATGCGGTAAGCTTCGGGGCCGTGTTGCTGCGGGTGAAGCACATCTCCCGGCAAAGCCTGGAAAATCGGCAGCAGCAATTTATGGCGGTGAACATCGGAGGTCATCAACAGCTGGGTGCCCTGTTGGGCGTGAGCCGTCAGGGCATCCAGTGCAGCCGCCCAGTCAGATACGTGGTTGATAGCGTTGAAGCAATAAATCGCCTCAAAGGTTCCTTCTCCGTCGAAAGCCTGTTCGAGGGGTTGGGCCAGGAAGCGGACACCGGGGTAATCGTTGCGGTCGAAAATGGACAGTTCCGACTCGTAGCTGTCCAGCAGAGGGTCCAGCGCGGAAACCGATTCTATTTTTTCGAGATAGATATAAACGCCGGCAGGTCCGCACCCGGCGTCCAGGACTTTGCGCCCCGGTACGGGGGTCCATTCGAGTTGTTCGAGGGTACGTTGCCAGTAAGCCTTTTTGTTGCGGAGATATTCCTCGGGCGATTTACCACGCAGGTAGCGTTGCCACCACTGGCGCTCAAGGAACTGTGCCACCCGCCAGCGCAGGGTCGGTTTGCTTTGTGTTTCAGACATCGCGGCGAAGATACTTCTATCACGGGAACCGGCTTCCCTTTTCCGGCTTCAAAGCTGGCCCAACCGGAGTTCGGAACCGTTTTTGCACCTGCGTCTGCGCCCTTATCCTGATCGTAGCTATCTTTGGCCGGACAAAAAGAGTTCTCCCTTAAAAAAGTCCAGCAAAGCAAAATGAGGATAATCGGCCGAATCCCCCACCCTACACTTCAGATTACAGTCTTTGAAAACGACGGCCGTTTCCCTATACAGTTTGAGACGAACGGCCTTAGCCAAATCTACCGTTTCCGTAAAAGTGAAGGTCTCAAAAGCCTTACCGACGTAAAGAAACTGATCAATGCGGACCTGATAAAGACCGTTCTTGAGCAATTTTCTGTGATGCAGGCCGCACATTCGCGTGCCTTGAATACTTTTGCCCCTCCGGAGTCTGTTGGTGATACCGACGGGCTACCCGATATTATCTGAGTGTTTTAACCACCCTTCACCTTTATGAAAATCACTGCCGTTAAACTAGCAGAAATGATCGGCGCCACCGTTGAGGGCAACCCCGACGTGATCATATCTTCGCCCGCTAAAATTGAAGAAGCCGGCCCTGGTTCCATTACTTTTCTGGCCAACCCAGCCTACGAGCATCACCTGTACAATACTGGTGCCTCCGCCGTTTTGGTCAGCCTTGATTTCGCTCCCCGCGAACCCGTGAAGCCTACCCTGCTCCGTGTAGCCGATGTTTACGGTACGGTAAGTAACCTGCTGGCGGTATACAAACAGGATGAAGCCGCCCAAACCCGTCGTGCCGTCTCGGCCCACGCAGCTGTTGAGGATACGGCAACCCTTGGCGATAACGTCCGCATTGGCAAGTTCTCCGTCGTTGAGCAGGGAGCGGTAATTGGTGAAGGAACGGTTATCCTCGATCAGGTCTACATCGGGCCTAACGTGACCATCGGTAAAGACTGCGTTTTGTACCCCGGTGTGCGCGTGCTTCGTGACTGTGTACTGGGAGACAACTGTGTTTTGCACGCCAATGTGGTCATCGGCGGTGATGGCTTCGGATTTGCCCCCGATCCCGAAACCGGTCGCTATAACAAGGTGCCGCAAATTGGCAATGTCGTACTCCATGACCGGGTCGAGATTGGCGCCTCCACCACTATCGACCGCGCCACGATGGGTTCCACGGTCATACATTCGGGGGTAAAACTGGACAACCTCATTCAGGTTGCTCACAACGTCGAAATCGGCGAGAACACCGTAATCGCCGCACAGGCGGGCATTGCCGGATCCGCTAAAATCGGGAAAAATTGCCGGATTGGCGGACAAGCCGGCATTGGCGGTCATTGTACCCTTGCCGATGGAACCCAGGTCCAGGCCCAGTCGGGAGTGATCAACAACATCACCAAAAGTGGTGCCAAGTTGGGCGGATCTCCCCACATGCATTACCCCGACTATCTTCGTAGCTATGCCGTTTTCAAAAATCTGCCTTCGGTAGTAAATAAACTCCGGAAAGACATTGCGGAACTTCGCCGCCAGATAGGTCAATAATCAACCGAACTCCTCAACTAAACCTGCTAAAGAAAGCGACCGACCAACCACCCGTGCTACCCGGATGAGCCAGGATGGTGAAAGCCGGGACTCGCGCGCCGGGTATGGTGACGAATTGTCTATTTGACTATTTAACTTACCTTTGCGCTCAATTTAGCCCCTCCAACACAGCCAAGTAATCATAATGACAAACCAACGCACTATAGCGAATCCCTTTTCCCTTAAAGGGGTGGGCCTGCACAGCGGCGCGGAAGTAAAGCTGAACTTCAAGCCGGCCTCGGAAGGCCACGGCGTAAAATTTCAGCGGATTGACCTTGAAGGCCAACCGGTGATCAATGCTGATGTCAACCGGGTAATCAGTACCGACCGCTCTACGACCATCGGGACCGGCGACGCTACTGTATCTACCGTAGAACACCTGCTTTCGGCTGTATCCGGGCTACAAATAGACAACCTCCTCGTGGAGATCGACGGGCCGGAAATTCCGATCCTCGACGGCAGCGCCAGCCCCTTCATTGAGCCCTTGCTGGAGGCAGGAGTTACAGACCAGGACGCCAACCGGGAGTACTTCATCGTGGAAGAACCGATTACCTACCGCGACGAAGAAACCGGCTCCGAACTGGTAGCTCTGCCTTACGACGGCTTCGAGGTGGTAAGTATGATCGACTTCGACAGCCCCGTACTCGGTCAGCAATATGCTACGCTGCGTGGCTACGAAGACTACGCAACGGAGATTGCTCCCTGCCGGACGTTTGTCTTCCTCCACGAACTCGAGTTGCTCTTCGAGCATGACCTCATCAAGGGAGGGGACCTTACGAATGCTATCGTGATTGCCGACCGGGTCGTTCCTCAGGAACGCCTCGACAAACTCGCAAAGCGTATGGGCAAAGAGACCGTAGAGGTTACCAAAGCCGGTATCCTGAATACGCTCGACCTCAAGTTTCACAACGAGCCTGCCCGCCACAAATTACTCGACGTGATTGGAGACATCAGCCTTCTGGGTGTTCCCATCCGTGGGCGGATTCTCGCCACCAAGCCCGGTCACGGCAGCAACGTAGCCTTCACTAAGTTGCTCAAAAAGGCTTACCTCGAACAGCGCCGGCTTAAGGGCCGGCCCCGTTACAACCCCAACGATACGCCGGTATTCAATACCGAACAGATTCAGGAGATCATGCCTCACCGCTATCCGATGCTCCTGATCGATAAGATCATTGAAATGGGAGAAGGCTACATTGTCGGCCTTAAGAACCTCACCATTAACGAAGACTTTTTCCAGGGTCACTTCCCCGGAAACTACGTGATGCCCGGCGTCCTGCAAATGGAAGCCATGGCACAAACCGGCGGATTGCTGGTCCTGACGATGCAGGAGGACCCGATCGGCTGGGATACCTATTTTCTCAAAATTGATAACGCAAAATTCAAGAATTTCGTTGTTCCCGGAGATACTGTCCTCTTCAAGATGGAGCTTGTTGCCCCCATCCGTCGGGGCTTGTGCCAAATGCGGGGAACCGCTTACGTTGGCAATAAGATTGTTTCCGAAGCCGACCTTGTAGCTCAGATTGTAAAGCGCCCCTGATTATGTCCATGCATTCCTTAAGTGTCGTTCATCCGAACGCAAAAATTGCTCCGGGCGTAACGGTCGGCCCTTTTACCACTATCGAAGATGATGTGGAAATCGGAGAAGGTTCAATTATTGGTTCCAACGTAACCATCTTCTCAGGATCACGAATCGGCAAGAACGTCGAAGTATTCCCGGGAGCGGTTATTGGTGGTAAACCGCAGGACCTGAAGTTTGCCGGAGAGTACACCACTACCCACGTTGGTGACAATACCACCGTTCGTGAGTACGTGACCATCAACCGTGGTACGGTTGCCGCAGGCAAAACCGTTGTTGGCAAGAACTGCCTGCTGATGGCCTACGTGCACGTTGCGCACGATTGTATCCTCGGTGATAACATTATCCTGGCCAACAACGTCAACCTTGCCGGGCACGTTGAGCTCGAAGACTTTGTGATCATCGAAGGTCAGGTGGGTGTCCAGCAGTTTGTCCGCATCGGTAAGCACAGTTTTATTGCCGGAGGAAGCCTGGTGCGTAAAAGCGTACCGCCTTATATCCGTGCAGCCCGCGAGCCCCTGAGCTATATTGGTGTTAACCGCATCGGCCTGCAACGCCGTGGCTTTGCCATCGAACGGATCAATAACATTCACGAGATTTACAGAATCCTTTTCGTTAAAGGTCTGAACCTCACCAATGCCATCACTGAAATCGAGACTACCGTTCCGGTGTGTGACGAACGGGATGAAGTCGTGAAGTTTATCGCAGAAACCGAGCGTACCGGAATCATTCGCAGCTTCCAGGGCCTGAATGACTAACAGCTATGCACCCGGTCACCCTCAAACTCGATAAAGCGGGCAAACGTTTCGGACGTCACTGGATTATCAGGGACTTCACGGATACGTTCTCCGGTGGTGAGTTGATCGGGATAAAAGGGCGTAACGGCTCGGGCAAATCAACTTTACTGCGCCTTTTGTGCGGCCAGCTGACGCCGTCGCGTGGCAGTTCAGTTTGCACCATTGGGGGAAAAGAAGTTGCTCCCGCAGTACGGTACAAGCACGTTGCGTGGACCGGGCCGTACCTCGAAATTGTGGAAGAACTCACCATAGTGGAGTTTCTGCAATTCCACTTTGCGCTCAAACCGATGTTGCCCGGCTTAACCCTGACGGACATTCCTCAGCGTTTGGAACTCGACCATGTGCGTAACCGAAAAATAACGGACTGCTCCTCCGGTATGC
This sequence comes from Neolewinella aurantiaca, assembly GCF_008014675.1. Classification (GTDB taxonomy): domain Bacteria; phylum Bacteroidota; class Bacteroidia; order Chitinophagales; family Saprospiraceae; genus Neolewinella; species Neolewinella aurantiaca. Next base: position 11,107 of record NZ_VOXD01000021.1, read on the forward strand.
GGCAACGGGTTTTACTGGGCAGCGCGCTGTACGCTGCCACTGAAATCCTGCTCCTCGATGAACCCACCGTAACCCTCGATGAAGAAGCAGCCGAATGGTTTCACTCCGAATTACGTAAATTCCGCCATGAGCGTCTTGTATTCATCGCCAGCAACGACCCCGATGACCTCAGAGATTGTACCCGGATGGTAACACTCTGACAATCTTCATGCCTGGCCGGGAAGATCAAGCCATCTAATCTGACTACCTTTACGTCAAAAGCAAACTATCGCCCTGAGAAACCCCATGCTGTTCCCCTACGTAGATAAAGAAACCCCCTTCGTCCTCAGTCCTGAAAGCCTGGACTGGTACCTCAGTAGGGGCTGGTACCGCATGGGAGGGCATATCTTCACGACGCACTTCCTCTTTTTCAATGATTCGCCCTATTCTGCCGTCTGGATTCGGCAGGACCTGACCGTTCATACATTCTCCCGCAGCCAGCGTAAACTGATGCGCAAGAACGCCAAGCTGTTCGAGATTGCAACTGGTCCCAGGGTCATCGATGAAGAGCGGGAAGAACTCTACCTGCGCTATGCCGATAACTTCGACGGCCGCCTCTCGCCAACGATCGCGGAAAGCCTCGAAGACTTCGGCGACTCCACCAGTATTTTCAATACCTGGGAGACCACTATCCGTGACAAAGTGAGTGGCAAGCTGGTCGGAATAAGCTACTTCGACCTGGGGGATGACTCCGCAGCCAGTATCCTCGGCATCTACGATCCGTTGCTCAGCTCATTCAGCCTCGGCTACTATACGATGCTGCTGGAGATGGATTTCTGCCGTTCCCGCGGAGTAGACTATTACTACCCCGGCTACGTAGTGCCCGGCTACAAACGTTTCGACTATAAGCTCCGGTTGGGCTTTAACGAATACTATGACCTGCGCTCAGAGAGCTGGCTTCCTTACAACCGGGAAGAAATAGACGTGTATGGCCCCGTGGAATCTCAGCAAAGAAAGCTCAAAGACCTCGCTTCCCTGCTCCATCCCGAAGGCCCCGCGGGTACCGGATTGTACATTTACCCGCTCTTCGAGGCAAAGCTCTACGACCCCAGTACCGACAACTACCTCGCTTACCCGTACTTCGTGCCGCTTGGCCGTGATTCGGAGAACACCCTGGTGCTGGTGACCTATGATCCGTCGGAAGAGGTCTTCCTCGTTCTGCACTGTTCGCTGGTGCGTAATGCCATGCTATCCTTCAAATTATCTCACCTGAACGAGTCGACGGAATCCAACTACTTTACCGACCTTTTACAGGTTGAGAAGCTACTGTTACGTGGCAAATCAATTGAGGCCATTTACGGGCTGTTACTTCAGGCTTCGCAGAAGGCCAATTCTTAATCAGTAATATTCAATTTCATTCGTATGCGTATCACGACTCCATTCTACTCAGCTCTATTTGCAATTGTTTTATCGGGATGTGCGGGCAACGATGCGCCGCCTGCCGAACAAACGCCAGTGGTTGAAAATACTTACCAGGCCGCAGAGGATGCCCTCGAAAACGGAAAAAACGCCGCAACGGTCAGTAAATTACTGATGGATAATTTTGAAGCGGTAAGCGATTCCAATACCGGGAAACTCAATATGCAGGCCAGCCAGGATTTTTCGAGAATTGCCCGGGAACTGGCCGATAAGTTCCCCGAAGACACGATGGCTGCCATGCCCTTCTACCGTTCCGCCGAAGTCGTACGCGCAATGAACGACCCTAAAAGAGCTGCAGCCATTTACCGTGACGTCTACGAGCGCTACCCTGCTTTCAGCAAAAGCCCGGAAGCATTATTTATGCTCGCGTTCACGTACGATGAAGACCTGAAGGATCTCGACGCTGCCCGTTCGGCATATAATGATTTCCTGGAAAGTTACCCAACCCACTCCTTCGCAGACGATACGGAAATGTTACTCAAAAACCTGGGAAAATCCGACGAGGAAATTCTCAAAGAGCTGGAAGCCAAGACCGGGGAATAGCAATCCGGAGCCCTTTTATCGTAAGCGGAGTGTTTCGGCTCTTTTGGGTGAGCCTTGCCCGTTTGGGTACAATGTGACCGGTAGAGAGATGTGCCGCTTAACCCGTTTTGCACCTGCGTGCGCGCCGGGTACGCATGCTCCTGCAACTGCTACGGACTTTCAGTTCTCCAGGGCATATCAGGCCGCTAAGCGACACAGGAGTCCGAAGCAGAAGTCAATATAATTTTACCGATCCATTCTATCCGGGCGCCGGAGCGCAGGTGCAATGGAGCGGTTTGATAAAACCGGAATTAAAGCGAAAGCTTTGTTTACTTCACCTGCGGCATATCGGGCATCTTACATTCTTCGTTCGGGTTCTTACCGCAAACCTCACATGTACCAACTTTATTGGTCAGCATAGGGTTATTGCTCGCGCAAGTACCTCTGAATTCATTGCCCGTTACAAGATGACGGATGTTGATCAGCACAAAAGCAGCACCGAAAACGGCGAAGATTACAGTAAAGAGGTATAGGAAATTTGACATTTGGCATCATTTTGAAGGCACAAAGATAACAGTTTAATACCGGCAAAGTTGTTAAGCAACAAGCTTTCGCGGCAGTCTCACGACAAAACGGAAAGCCCCGTCAGGAAATGAATCCGACGGGGCTTTACCGATAGTGGGGTAGTCTAAAAATTTATATCTAGAGTACGCGTACCTCGATGGCCGCTGGGCCTTTCTTGGTATCTTCGACTTCAAAGCTCACTTTGTCGCCTTCCTGGATGTCGTCGATAAGTCCACTAACGTGTACGAACACGTCTTTGCTACCGTCTTCCGGGGCGATAAATCCGAAACCCTTCGTATCGTTGAAGAATTTAACTGTTCCTTCAATCATTGTCTTGCGATTTTTAAGGAGATGAAATAATGGACAAAGGTAGTTCCAATTAGTTCCCCCGGCGCGTTTATTTCACAAATGTAGAAATTGATTATAGATTTCAGCGTCCGGCCAGCGTTTCGTGCCAGCGCTGCCATCTAACTGGTTTTCTATATTTTGTAGTGGAAAGTTCCCAGGAAGTAGCGCCCGAGGCCATCACTGGTGGTCTCACGCGTCAGGAAGCTGTTGACCGAACGGTTGATGATCGTGTTCTGATCGAACAAGTCTGAAGCAGAGATACGGAAGAAGTGACGCTTCTTACGGAACGGGCGTAGCTCCAGGCTGAGGCGCAGGTCGGGGATGTTCTCCTCGGCCGAGAAATCAGAAGCGGCGTAGATGCTGTACAGGAAGCGGCTTTCGAAGCGCCATTTAGGGCTTACTTCAAGTTCAAACTGCGCCAGCAGGTTGTGCGTAAGCTGCGTTACATCGGTACTGACACCACCGTCTTCCCCTTCGAAGGAGTTGATGTAGTTATTCAGGTCGTAGCCTAGCTTCAGGTAGCTGTCTTCGTTCAGTTCCGTGGTGATGTTGGCACCAACCGTTGTGCTGAGGGAGGTATTGAGTTGTTCTACCGCGTCAACGAATCCGGTACCCCGGCTACCGTTCACACTACCTTCCAGTCTGAGTTCACCGTTGATGGCGTTGATGCCGAGCGTGACGCCCGAGAACACACTCCCCTGCCACGCGTGGCCTACGTTGACGGGGCGGTAAATCTGCTGACCGTCGGTGAACGTCACTGCGTTACCGAATGCATTGTCGGTGTACGTAACGTTGAAGTTTACGTTCGCACTGATAGCACGGAACTGATCGTTGAACCACAAGAAGGTATTGAAACGGGTGTTTCTTGCGGGTTCGAGATCAGGATTACCTACCGAGGAGCGACCGTTGGCCGAAGGCTCAACGATGGTCTGAAGCTGGCTGATGCTGGGAGCACTGGAGCTCGTGGTGATATTGGCACTGAAGAAGCCTTTCTTGAACCGGCTACGCAGGCGGATGTACGGGAGGAGGTAGTTGTAATTATCGTCCAGCGAATCATCGCCTTCAACTTTGAGGTTGTTCGCCTCGTAAGTTGTACCGACGGAAATGTTGCCGCCCTTCCCCAAAGTACGAATCAATGAAACATCCCCTTCCAGGGTAGACCAGTCACGGTCGAGCAGGTTGATGGTCTCGTCTTCCTGGAAAAGGAAGCGGTAGTCTCCTTCATCACGGTCGAGGCCGTAACCACCACCCAGGCGGAGACGCCAGTTTTGTCCGAGCGGTTCGGTGTACCGCAGGTTTCCGGAAAGGTTGGTAGAATTAGTTACCCGGTTCTGCAACTGCGTACCGTTGATCAAAGCGCCGAGGAGCTCGCTGTTGGAGGTCTCGTCCAGACCTTCGGTGAGTAAATCCAGATCAGTTTGGTTCTTTTCATAAGAGGCATTGGCACTGGCTTCGAAAGTGCGCCGTGGGCCGCCCTGAGGCGGGCCGCCCGGGCCTCTGCGTCCGCCGCTCTCGCCGCGGTTGTAGCTCAGGGAGATCTCTCCTCCGGGTTGTTCGTTGGTGTTCAGTTCCCGGACGTTGTAATCGTCCACAAATTCACCGTCGTTCTTCACGGTGGTGAAGGCCTGGGTTTCGTTATCTCCGCCAACGATGTAAGCTGAACCGTTAATCCGGATGCGTGAGGTAGAATCTACCTTTTGGCGGAACTCGAAGCCGAGTTTATGGCTATACTGGCTGGTTGCGTTGCCTTCCAGGGTTTCCACCACCCGCTGGTCGGCAGCACGGTTGTAAGCTTCCAATGAGGTAGACTGCTGTACCTGGTTTCGATCGAAGAGGGCGTAGTCGGCCGTCAACTGCCCGTTCTTACCGATGCTTTGTCCGAAGTTAAGTCCGGTGGCGATGCTTCGGTTTTGCCCCGTAGCGTTGCCACTGTCAAAAGGCAGGCTTCCGTCGTTGCCTCCGTAACGGAAACCTCCGCCCCGGCCGGAACTGCCGTTGAATCCCGAAATTTCATTGCCGGAGAAACCGACTTTATTTACGTTGTTGATCGTGCCCAAAAGGCCAATCTGAGTTTCATCACTGATCCGGAAGACCTTTCCCCCGCCCTGGTACCGGTCGTTGGTACCATAGCCGGCATAAACTTCGCCGAAAACTTTGGCCTTAAACTCGTCTTTCATCTCGAGGTTAACGGTCATGTTTTCGGTTCCGTCGTCTACCCCGCTGATTTCTTCAGAGTCGGTCTTTTGGTCAAAGACTTCAACGTTCGTGATGGCCTTTGCATCGAGGTTCTGCGTGAGCAGGGTTGAGTTGCCGGCAAAGAACGGTTTACCGTTGATCATTACTTCGTTGATGGCCTTACCACGCCAGGTGATTTGTCCGCTGGCGTCAACGCTCATCCCCGGCAGGCGACGAATAAGGTCTTCGACTACTGCGTTTTCGCCAACGGCAAAAGCGTCAGCGTCGTAGAGCATCGTATCCCCTTTCATGCGGATGGGAATCCGATCTGCCTTCACTTCTATCCCGTTGAGGAAGAAACCGGCAGGGTACATCTTCAGATCACCGAGGCCAAGGTACTGGTCGTCTTTAGTAATCTTGATGGTTTGATCGGGACGTTCGTAGCCCAGGAAAGTGATCCGCAGGAGGTAATCTCCCGAAGGAACGTTCTGCATCCTGAACACACCGTTATTATCGGTGGTACCGAAACTGGTGAGCAGGCTGTCCGCCGAGCGCAAAAGCACTGCGTTGGCTCCTGGTAAAGTAGTACCGGTGGAGTCCGTTACGGTAGCAACTATTTCAGCCTGAGCGGAGACTACTCCGCTGATAAACAGGCAGAAAACTAATATGTACAGGTATTTCATTTGGTTCTATGGATTAATGGATAGACTATGGTTAAAGATCGAGAAAGTCAGGAGCCGGAAACTGAAAAATCGAGCGTACGGGATCCCGGTCTTATGCCAGGGTTTTGCGCTACTTCCGGCTCCTGCTTAATGACTATCCTCTTGAGCGTTCCCAACCGCGACGACGGCGCTCCATCATTTCAGTTGCACGTTTCATATGTTTGTCGAACTCTTTACGAGTGATTACCTTTTCATCGGCGGGTTTTTCCATGTCCAGCTCGGCGTTGGGCTGCATGGTTGTCATTTTGTATTCGGTCGTGCGGCCATCGCGCTGAACTTTCAGGTAAACGATAGCTCCAGGCAGTCCTCCGTAGCCACGGGGGCCAATACCAAGCGGAATGCTGGGCGTAAAGTATGCCGTAAGCGTGTCTCCCTCAATGGATACCGAGGTAGCCAGCTGGGTGGGTAACGGAATCTCTTTCATCCCTACTTTCATATTGGCGATGTTCCACTTCGGAGCAACCCACTTGTCTTCCATGATGAACGATTGGTCCATCACCTGCCGGCGATCGGTGACCGTACTATCCTTTATGCTGGTGAAGAAGATGTCCGGGTTTTCGTTGAATCGCCCCCAGCGCCCGCCTCCGGAACTGTTTTCGTCAACTACCTGAGAGTAGCTGAAAGCATCAGCGGTGAACTGAAGGCGTCCCGTCCGGTCGAATTCACCGCTGGCCATCCGCTTTTTCATTTCTTCCTTACGGTCTTTTGGCATCCAGTCCCCGAAATCGAAGGTGAAGCTTTCGTTGTAATCGATGGTACCGCTGGTAATCTGAGCGGAGAGTACACCCGTGAATCCCAAAAAGAGGAGGGCGAAGAGGAATCGGAACTGAAATTGCATAGTATGTTTTAAGGTTGTTTTGGTTTTATTACCACGAAGTACGACAATTGTTGTAATTCATAGGATATTTAACCCGCCCGCATCGACAGATGCCCTTATTCTTTCGACAGATTGGGATTCTAAAGGTTTAAAACGCCCTCCTGATTTTTTCACTAATCGATGTTGAACCTTCGCTTCATCATCTTTTGCTTTTTCGCCTTTTCCGAACGGAACTTCGTGAGCGATATCTTTTTCCCTTCAGCAGGCTTCGCGATCTTTAAGGGCTCGCTGCTTACGGATAGCGACGTAGCACGGTAAACCGAAGCCCCATTTGCCCCCGGTATGCGGAGCGTTATGATTGCGCCCGGCAGTCCGTAATAGTTTAGCGGGCCCACTTCGATAGGCAAAGAAGGCGCATAACCAGCCGTAACGGTATCACCCGCAGCGGTAATTGCGGTAGCAACTCTGAGGTCCAGGCCCGCAGTTGCCTCGCTCGGCGGGATGGTCTCGTCGGTCAGGGTCCAGTTGAGTTGTTCGGCGTCTCCTTCCACCAGAAATCCTTTATCGAAAATGAAATCATGATTGACGACTTTACCTGCCTTCGTATCTGTATAGTATGAGGAAGGTTCTTCACCTCCGGTCTCCATGATCATTATCCCACCACCCGCAAGTTCGGTCTGGACGGAAACCACTTCTTTAGGAACTTCCACGAAACTGAAAGCATCGGGAGAGAAAGTTGCTTTGAAGTTAGCGCTGAAGGCCCCCGCAGCGGCCATTTGTTCGTGCAGACTTTCCGCGACCTTATCGGGGAAGTCTCCCTTTGGCAAAGACATCTCGGTCGTGCGCACGTAGTCTATGGTGCCGTATTGTACCTGCGCCTGCAGACCGATCGAGAAACATATAAAAAGTAAGAAAGTAAAGTATTTCATTGCGTAGTGTAGTTGATTACAAAATACCCTTCTCTTCAGGCGGCGCTGACGCAGGTGCCGGGGTGGTTAAGCAGCAGTGCTCCTTCGGGGGTAATGCAAAGATAGGAGCGCTATCCCGCCCTGTTGTTAGCCCCGGCTAATGATGGTTAATTAAGGTTAAGCAGCTTGTACACTGTGGCTTACCGAACGTTCTTTGTATTACCAATGAAGCATTTACTGTACGTATTCTCTTTCATCATGCTCCTGATGTCCTGTTTGCTGGGCACCTGGTGGTACCAGTCCTATGAACACGATAGAAGTGAGCTCCGAAAACAGGTCGAACGTGATCTCGATGACCTGCTGGTCAACAACGTCTTCCGCAAAGCAGTCCCCTTCTTCATGCGCGGTGGCCCGGTATGGGAAGGCGGAGACCCCATCGAGCGCCTCCAGCGTAACGAGGCTTACCTCGAGTATAGCATCAGCTCGATGCGTAAAAACGCACGCATCATCGTGGAGGCAATGCCCGAGAGTCAGAGACAGTCACCGATCATCCTCAGGTTTCCGGATGATCACACGGATAAAAAAAACGACCATAAACGTCTTGAGAAAATGCTCTCTGGCGGCAAGGGGGAAACCTTCACTTTCCCGGAGAAAAATAACAGAGATTACAGTTACGAATTCCCACGGCACATCACCATCAAGGATAATCCTTTCCGGGCTGACTCCCAGACCTTCACTTTTCACTTTCAGGACGATGGGTTCACCCTCGGCAGTATGCCCGCTGAAGTGCTTGACACCCTCCGCTACCGACACAAGGTCAACCTCACTCCTTTGCGCTTCAGCGATAAAACCGGAAGACTTCTAACCAACAGCGCCGATATGCGGGTTAAAACGGAACTCATCAATACCGGCCTGCACAAAGATCCGTCCTACTTCGAGATCACGAATTACCGGTCAACGGTACTTCTGGGCTTATTGCCGGAATTTTTCTTTGGTTTCCTTCTTTTTGGTGCAACGGGCTTTGCTTTTTTCACCGCCTACCGAAACCTCCACGAACAGGAAAAGCAACTAAAACAAAAGGACGCCCTGGTGGCCAACGTTGCCCACGAACTAAAAACCCCCATTGCAACCGTAGGCGTTGCCCTGGAGGCTCTCAACCTGTTCGGAGCAGACGAAGACCCCGCCCGACGGCAGGAGTACCTGGCCATCGGCCAGTCCGAACTGAAGAGGCTGGACCAAATGGCCGACCGCGCCATAGACTCTCTCCAGGCCGGAGACCTGAGCCAACGGCTTCGCTTCCAGAAAACCAACCTCACAAATGCAGTGGTCGATGCCTGGCGGGGCCTGTCCTTACGGTACAATTTGCCCGAAGAAGCCTTAACGCTGCACATCCACGGAGACGTAGACGCTGACGTAGACCCCCACTACTGGCACCACCTTGTATATAACCTGTTAGACAATGCTTGCAAATACGGAGGTTCACCCGCAAAAATTGAGGTGGCGGTCTCCGGTCAGGCGCACGACACAGTGCTTACCATTTCTGACAATGGGCCCGGCATAGCGAGCTGCGAACGGGAAAACATTTTTAAACGCTTCTACCGGATTACCCGCCCCGGCGAAGGACATGCGGTTAAGGGGCACGGCCTGGGGCTCACTTTTGTCCGTCAGGTGGCCGAGGCCCACGGAGGCTCGGTCAAGGTAGATAACACCTCTGCTGGCGGAGCTCGCTTTACGGTCAAAATTCCGCGAAATTAGCAATATTCCCAATCTAAGAAAATATCGGATGAGTAAATTAAATCCAAACTTCTGTATTTGATTTCTTAAGTTTATCGTTTTGGTCGGTCTTTCATTTGCGAGCGACCTTTCAGTCCCCGTCAGGCCGGCGCATTTCCGGTTCTTCTACCCTGTCGTTCACCCAATACCACACACTTTATGAAAGTCCTTTACCTGGAAGACGAGCCCTTATTGGCCCGCATCGTCAAAGAATCGCTGGAAAGCCGAGACTGTGAGATCGACTGGTTTACCGACGGCAAAAGCGCCAGCAAGGCGCTCGCCGAAGCGGACGAATACGACATTGCCGTACTCGATGTTCAGCTGCCGGGGGAAGACGGCTTTACGATCGGGACGCGCCTGCACGAGCAATTCCCCCGTTTGCCCATTCTTTACCTCACGGCCAGGACCCAGGCGAAGGATGTCCTTGCCGGATTCGATGCCGGAGGTAACGATTATGTCCGTAAGCCATTCAGCATGGAGGAATTACTGGTAAGAATGAAAAACCTGGTCTCGTTGAGTGAAGGCGGCCCTGCTCCATCAACCGAAACGGCACCTGCGCACCGTCGCCCCGAAACGGCTTCTGAACTTTACGAATTCGGCGATTTCTTCTTCGACTACCCTAACCTTCGTCTTAGCTTTCGGAACGAAAAACGGTACGAGCTCAGTCACCGGGAAGCCGAGCTGCTCCGCCTCTTCGTCCGCGCCCAGGGGCAAACGGTGATTGATCGCAAACAAATTCTCCTTGAACTCTGGAACGATGACGGGTTCTTTAATTCCCGTAACCTCGATGTGTACGTACGTAAGCTGCGGGCGATGCTGGAGAATGACCCACGGGTAAGAATTATAACGCTGCGGGGTGTCGGGTACCGGTTCGTCGTGGAATGAGGCTCATTGAAGTCAACTGTCCGCGGAGCGTCATCTCTGCCCCGCCAGCGGGAAAAGTCGCAGTACTCTTTCGCACAGAATCGTCTCAGGCCAACTACCCAGTCATAAAAAACGTTACCTTTATCCTGAACAAATCATCCCCATGACGCCGGACGAAAAACAAGACTGGATAGCCAAAGTAGATATAGCCCTCGACGACGTTCGTCCTCACCTCGCCATCGACGGCGGGAACATTGAAGTAGTCAATATTTCCGAAGGAAAAATCGTAGAAATAAAATGGCTCGGAGCCTGTAACGGATGCTCCATGACCGCTATGACAATGAAGGCCGGTGTTGAAGAAGCACTAAGACGTAGAGTACCCGAAATTGCGGGAGTTGTTGCCGTTAATTAGTACGCCGGATCGGTGGTCCGTTTTACTCATTTTCAGAATTTACGTCCGTGCAATTATTCTATGATCCCGATCTGCAGCCAGGAACCCATCCGCTGCGGGAAGTCGAAGCAAGACATGCCTTTCAGGTCCTTAGAAAAAAAGTCGGGGACCGCATCAATCTGGTAAATGGCCGTGGGAGTTGGTTTTCCGCTGAAGTGGCAGCTATATCGAAAAGAGAATGTCTCCTCGATGTTTCTCTCGTTCGTGAACCACAACCCAGGGCAAAACACCAGCTTCACCTGCTGGTTGCCCCTACCAAGAACATTGACAGGTTCGAGTGGATACTGGAAAAAGCAACCGAGATCGGAATCGATTTTATCCAGCCGATCCTGACCGAACACTCCGAACGAAAACGCATCCGTACCGACCGTCTGGAGCGGGTCCTCGAAGCAGCTATGAAGCAAAGCCTCCGGGCCTGGAAACCTGAACTCGGCGAATTGCTCCCCTTCGAAAGAGCAATGGAATTAACCAACCCCGATCACGACCGCTTCCTCGCTTACCTCGGTGCCGACGGTACGCCGCTCCTCCACGAATCCTGTCGGAAAAATACGTCTGTAACCATCGCCATCGGCCCCGAAGGAGGTTTCAGCCCGGCCGAAGCCGAAATGGCACGGTCTCACGGCTATAAATACGCCAGCCTGGGTCCGAATCGTTTACGTACCGAAACTGCGGCCATCGCCGCGGTTCACACCATCGAACAACTGAATTGGTAAAAGGAACGTACCGCTCCGCAAGCTGGAGGAAATAAAATATTTATGAAAAAGTTATTCTCTCTTATTGCCCTGTTTTCCGTCCTCTGTCTTTCTTCAGTTTCGGCACCGGCAACGACATCGCCTCTTCGCCTTGGCCTCCTGAAGTACAACGGCGGCGGAGACTGGTACTCCAACCCCACCGCCCTGCCCAACCTGGCGGCGTTTTGCAACGACCAGCTGGGAACCGACTTCGATATTGATTACGGCACCGTAGAAGTGGGAAGCGCCGAGCTCTACAATTACCCGTGGGTGCACATGACCGGCCACGGCAACGTTGTCTTCAGCGCCGTTGAAGCAGAAAACCTGCGCAACTACCTCATGGGCGGAGGCTTTTTACACATCGACGATAATTACGGCATGGACCCCTACGTGAGGTTGGCAATGGAACAAGTATTTCCGGACCTCGCCCTTGTCGAACTACCCTACAGCCATCCCGTCTACCATCAGTCTTTCGACTTCACCAATGGCCTCCCGAAAATCCATGAGCACGACGGCGAAGCCCCCGTCGGTTATGGTATTTTTTATGAAAACCGTCTGGTTGTTTACTATTCCTTCCAGAGTGACCTCGGTGATGGCTGGGAGGACGAATCGGTTCACAATGATCCTCCCGAAATCAGACAAGCCGCCCTCAGAATGGGCGCAAATCTGATTCAATACGCCTTTGAGCAGTAACCAAAGCCAGGAGTGATGCTCTAAAGCAACAGCGCCTGAGGTGCAGGAATCTACTTGACAAGACAGCAGTCATCTATCGCATTAACGACACCTGGGCGTTTCTGCCGTTCGTTGTCTTAATGCGGCCCTTATCTTAGCGGTCTAAACCACCCAACGTTTATGAAATTTCTGCTTTCTCTCCTGCCTGTCATCCTCTTCACAGCCTGTATCGGTGAGGATATTGTGGATGACTATGTCCAGCCGGTTATCCGCATTCAGAACATCGCATCTTCGATAGAGCAGGGAACCTCCCATCAGTTCGGCCAGCAGTTCATCAATAATGTAGGCCAAATGGAAGAGGTTGCGGGAAACTGGAGCTCAGCCGATCCGGAAATACTGAGCATTTCGGAAACTGGATTGGCTACCGGGCTGGCCGAAGGCCAAACGACCATCACGCTCTCTTATACCGATGAATTTGGTGAGACTGCTTCGGCTTCCGAAGCCGTTGAGGTAGGTCCTTCCACCGTAATAATCGAAGAGCCCATGATGAAGTCAGGAACAGTAAGTACTACCAGTAGTTATGACCTGACTGGGCAGTTCACTCTGTCGGAAATCCCCGATTCTGAAGATCTCCAGCTCACCTTCGGAGGTGACTACATTGCTGACGACGGGCTCCCAGGCCTCTACGTTTACCTCAGCAACAACCCCAACAGCAGCAGCGGTGCTTTGGAGATCGGAGCCGTACAGGTTTTCAGCGGTGCGCACGAGTACACAATTTCAGGAGCAGACCTCGAGTCTTACGCTTACGTGCTTTACTTCTGTAAGCCCTTCAACGTGAAAGTGGGGCACGGCGCTATAGAATAAGCGCTCAAAAACTTGAGTAAAACGCCCCGGACGTTACAACCAATAAACTTCTTTCTGCAAGTACACTGGTGGTAACGCCCGGGGCATCTTGTTTTACCGAAAGTCTTGATGGCTGAATTTACAGCCACTTTAGGCTCAGCGGAGAGGGGACCAAACCTCGAAGAAGCCGCAAAGCGAAATGTCCAGTAGTATGGGTTAATACTTTGGTTTGGTACTTACCACGTAGGTCTCGGCAAGGATATCGTGTGCAGCCTGCTTCTTTTTGTTACCCAAAACGAACAGGGTCGAAACAAGAGGAAGTAACCCGATGAGACTCTGAACGATAGAGAGCATTATCCCTCCGTTCTCAATTTGGTATTCCTGTACCATGCGCGAATAGTCGGCAAAGCCATCATTGTCTTCGATGCCGGGAATCTGAAATGCATTATACTGCATGTACACATTGAAAAGTGCCCCAACCAACCACGGCAGGTAGCGCATAATTGCCTGCCCCCAACTCAGGGCAACGCCTCCTTTACCGACTACTTTCATTTTCAGGATCAGTTTGCCGGGCGTACCTCCCAGTACTTTTTCGCAAACCGGCTTGTACAGTATACTGACTAAGATCAGCAGGAAGTAAACATTTACGTTCATAGAAATGGCCGAGAAGTAAATTGCTGCTCCTGTAACCGGAATCATGATCAGCACATCGAGTAGTGCCGCGCCAAAGCGCGGGCCAAAGCCGACAAAAGTGGGCTGCACCTCATCGGGGCTTAGGAAATCGGAGTCGATTGTTTCGTCGGAAGAGTACATAATGTAGTGTTTTTGCTTGCCACGAATATAAGTATAGCCATGACAACGTGTGTGAAGAAATAAGCAGGTTCGTGCCAGAGTGGATCAATCAGGCCCGCTACCTTTCTGCAATAAGTATAGCCGCGCAAAACGGGCTGGTATATTATTGTAGACAAATGCAGATGCCCTATCGACAAAAGCACTATGTTTGCGCCGCCAAAGGGTAGTATTCAGCGCCCGTAGTTCATCGGTCGGCCTCTGCGCCGACTACTGAGCAGCAACTGCTGAAAACTTTAAAATGGGAATCCGGTGAAAATCCGGAGCTATCCCCGTAGCTGTAAATCCGTGTTGAAGCGGGTACCAAACAACGTCACTGGAATCGACTTCCGGGAAGGCAGGTACCCGATGAGCGAAGGAGCCAGAAGACCTGCCCGGCGGCGTCATACTTATTTTGCCCCTCGGTGGAAGAGGCGGGATGAAAGCGAACATATGGCTTGCTGCTCAGATCATTCTGTGCAGCCAAGACATTGCTTATGCGGCGCGAACGCAGGTGCAACGATGGTTAAAGGGCAATGCTCTTCACTCCAACACTTCCTGCTGCGGGCCCTACCCTGCTTTTCTCTCTACTCTTCAGCGCGGTGCTTCACTGACGACGTACATCAAATCGTACGCTCCTCCCAATCCTTCACTGGTATAGCGGATGAGCGTTTGGTGTAGGTTGGTGACCTGGCTTCAGGTCATTTTTGCCCTTTTGTTTATGAACCGTATTCACTTATCTACATTATTACTCCTTTTCGTAACTGGTAGCCTACTGGCCCAAACAGAAGGGGAACAACTCATTTCCACCTCCGCTGAGGAGGTTGTTGTCACCGGCGCTAAATTTGCCCAACTGCAAAGCGACAGCCCGCAAAACGTGAGCGTGATCGATTCCGCTACCGTCGCGCGGTCTACGGACCTGGGTCAGTTGCTCAACGAGCAGGCCGGTATTGTCATCAACGGCGCTTACAGTAACCCGGGTAAAGACAAGTCCGTCTTCCTGCGCAACGGCGCTAACCAGTACACCCTTATTTTGCTCGACGGGCAGCCCCTGCTCGACCCCAGCTCCCTTGGCGGAGCGGTTGACTTGCGCTTACTCTCTCTGGACGGAATCGAACGGATCGAGATTCTGCGCGGCCCTCAGTCTTTGCTTTACGGTTCAGATGCCGTAGCCGGAGTGATCAATCTCATCTCGAAGAAGGGTGCCGAGAACCCTGCTTCTCCGAAAAGACCAGCTCTGCACCTGCGCGCCGCCGCCCAAAACTACGGTACTCTGGACGGCGGAATCAGCGTCTCCGGCCACAGCCAAAAACTAGACTACCAGGTAGGCTACGACTACTTCAAAACCGACGGCATCAGCGAAGCTGTGGAGCCCGAAGGCAGCACCGCCGAATACAACGAAGACGGCGCAAAGCGCCAAACCGTGAACGGTAGCGTTACCTACCGCCCCACCCCAAACCTGAGCCTTCGGCCCGCACTGCGCTACGCAACCTTTGACGGAGATTATGACGCCGGTTCTTTCCAGGACGGAGCGAACACCTACACCAATGAAATGCTGATGCCCAGCATAGCCGTCGACTACTCGAAAAACAAGCTCAGCCTGGGCGGAAGGTACAGTTACACAAAATCGGATCGTGCCTTTAACGATGCAGTATTTGGAACTTCTAATTTCAACGCAAGCTCTCAGCAAACCGACGTCTTCGGGACCTGGCTCCCTACCGAAAAAACCTATTTAACGGCTGGAGTACAACATCGCGACGAACGCCTCCGTCCCGAAGATCCCGGCACCAACGGCCAACCGGGCATGGCCACCACCAGCCCCTATCTGCAATTGGGAGTCCAGCTTACGCCAATTCTGCTCACCGAAGCAGGCTACCGCTTCAACAGCCGTTCCGGCTACGACGCCCAGAGCAACTACTCTCTGGCGCTGATGCTGCAGGCATCCGAAACTTTCAGTGCAAGGGCCAGTCTTTCCAGCGCTTACCAAAACCCAACCATCGACCAACTTGAAGGCCCCTTCGGAGCTAACCCCGACCTGCAACCACAGGTAGCTACCTCCGTAGATGCGGGCGTAGTATTGCGCGAACCCGATGGCGATTACAGTCTGAATTTCAACGTGTTCCGCCGAATCATTAAAGACGTGGTCACCTACGATTTCGCCCTCGGATACCAGAACCGGGATGAGTTGTCAGATATAGGCTTCGAACTCTCCGGAACCGGCACTATTTCTCCACGTCTGGCCGTAAACGGCAACGTGAGCTACGTGAAGGGCAAGCTGAGCCAACCCGATGGAAACGGAGGGACAACGGAAACGGATGATTTTTACCGCCGACCCCGCACTACCGGTATGCTGGGGCTTACCTACACTGGTTACGCTCCTTTCCTGGTACGTCTCTCCGCTCACTACACCGGTGAACGCCCCGACATTTACTTTGACGAGAATTTTTCTTCCTTCGAAGTAGAATTGGATCCTTACCTGATCGTGAATGCCTACGCTGAATACCGCCTCCTGAAACGCGAAAACCTCCGCTTGTTTGTCGATGTAAAAAACCTGACAAATACCGATTTCGTAGAAGTTACCGGCTTCGGAGTGCTGGGTACTACCGCCAGAATTGGCGCATCGCTGACGCTTTAGGTCAACGGCAACGAGCCTCCCGGTCCCGACACCCAGCGCATACCGCTCTGGCGCCGGACCGGGAGGTTTTCCGTTCTATACCTCCCCGGTCACATGAGGGGAATATAACAAACCATAAAAATGTCTTGTATCCGGACGACCGCAGGAACCGGATTTCGACGTTTGCCGACGGCTTACATCCGCTCCGGCACCTGAATGCCGAGCAGGTTCATGCCTGACTGTAAGGTATTCCCAACCGCTTTACACAACTGCAGGCGGAAGGCAATGGCCGCCGGAGTTTCGGCGCTCAGGATGCTATGGTCGTGCCAGAACTTATGCAGGTTCTTTGCCAGTTCGTAGCAGAACATCGCGATAAGACTCGGATCGTAGCTTTCGGCGGCGGTCTTAACGAGTTCCGGAAAGCCATAGAGCTGGTGAACAAGTTCCCGCTCAGCGGGAGCGAGATCGGTGTAATCTTTAGCCAGGTCGAGATCAGCGCTGGCACCGGTTTCATCGGCTTTCCTCCAAACAGCACGCGTACGGACGTAGGCATTCTGCACGTAGGGGCCGGTCTGGCCCTGCATATCAACCGATTCTTTGGGGTCGAAAGTCATCCGCTTTTGTGGTCCGACCTTGATGATGTGGAACTTCAGAGCTGCCAGACCAATCTGCCGGATGATCGCGTCCTGATCTTCCTGGCTGAGACCTTCGGTTGCAGCGCGCTCCTGGCTTACCAGCCGTGCTTCATGAATGACCTCCTTCATCAGGTCATCGGCATCGACGACGGTTCCTTCGCGTGATTTCATTCTTCCGCTGGGCAGATCCACCATGCCGTAGCTTAGGTGGTACAGGCCGTCTGCGTAGGGTTCCTCGAGGCGCTTGAGCAACTCGAAGAGCGTAGCAAAGTGATGGTTTTGCTCATCGGCCACGGTGTAGAGCATCCGCTTCGCTCCGAAATCATCGTAGCGCAGGCGTGCAGTGCCGAGATCCTGAGTGATGTAGATGCTGGTACCATCGGCCCGCATCAGGGTCTTTTCCGAAAGCTTGGCGTCGGTCAGGTCAGCATAAACAGAACCATCCTCGCGGGTGTGGAAGACGTCCATTTCGAGACCTTTATCGACCATATCCTTACCGAGTACGTAGGTGTTAGACTCGTAGTAAAGTTTATCGAAGGTAACACCGAGCGCGGCGTAGGTTTCTTCGAAACCAGCATACACCCAGTTGTTCATTTTTTCCCACAGCGCACGAACTTCGGGGTCGTTCGCTTCCCACCTCAGCAGCATTTCGCGGGCTTGCTCGCCCAACTTGCTGTAGTCGTTGAAGTATTTTTTGCTGTAGCTCTTGAAGAAAGCTTCAGCGCTGAGGCCTTCTTTGGCAGACTTCCCGAAGATTGCCTGAGCTTCCTCGCTCTGCTGCCAGAGCTTGTATTCCTCCTGAAATTTTTGCTCGAACAACACGTAAAAATCACCAACGAAATGGTCAGATTTTTTACCTGTGCTTTCGGGCGTTGCGCCGTCGCCGAAGAGTTGCCAGGCCAGCATCGATTTGCAGATCGCAATACCGCGATCGTTGATGATCTGTACTTTCTTTACGTCGTAGCCAGCCATTTCGAGCAACTGGCTGGCGGACCATCCCAGGAGAATGTTCCGGACGTGCCCGAGGTGGAGCGGCTTGTTGGTATTCGGGCTGGAGAACTCAACCACTACGGTTTCACCGTTAGCGGAAGCCTTACCGAAATCATCGGCTACGGCGCTGCTCAGCAGAAACTCCTTCCAGTAATTATCCTGAATAACAAGGTTAAGGAACCCCTTAATGACGTTGAAATCGGCTACCTCGTCGACCTTTTCTTTGAGGTACTCGCCCAGGTCATTGGCAATTTCGTCCGGTTTCTTTTTTGCTACCCGGGTAAGGGGGAAAGTCACCACTGTGAACTCTCCTTCAAACTCCTTGCGGGTAGCTTGCAGGGTGATGGTCTGAGCGGCGCCGTCGGCGCCGTAGAGATCAGAAATTGCGGCCTGGACGCCGGCTTCGATAATTTGGGGAAGAGAATCTTTCATAGCGGGCGGCAAAAGTACGTAATTCAAGCCGTTTAGACTTTCCTAATCCGACCTGAATATTCGGGGAAGGTGCATTTTCCGGAGTAAACGCCGGGAATCAGCCAGAACCCCAAATCAGGTACCGGCATCAGGTACGAAAACGGAGAATGAAGACGCCTATCCAACTGCCATCAGAAGGATCAGCAGGTAGAGGAAAAACGCAAGAACGAAGATGAAAATGATGCTACTCTCGAGCTGAGCCCGGAGCTCAGCTCCGGCGGGCTCGTTCCGATCAAAAAGCACAGCCTCCGAATTGAGGGGAGGGAGGATGTCCATTTCACTGAAGAAGCGGCGGATAAAAATCTTCTTGTTCGACGCGTTAATTTCCTTGTTGTAAAAAGGTAGTTCGCCGGAATCCAGAAGGTTGAGGTCTTCATCCAGTTCGCTGAGCCCGGTGAGCTGAATGCCATTGAGGTCGTAAGCAAGCGGACGAACCTGTGCGAACGCTGCTTCCGGAGTAATCTTGTCGGCGAGAACGCGGGTGCGAAGATCGTTGAGGTACGCAGAAACCGCGGTGAATTCATCGAAGCTGACCGCAATGTTATTCACCAAAACGACCGTGCCGAATTGATTAAGGATATCTTCCCGGCCTGAACGATCCATACCCGAAAGTACGGTCAATTCTTTCTCACTCTTACCCTGCTGCACCAAAGATTTGGCCCAGTCTACAAGTACCTGGCTATCCCAGGGATGCAGGTAAAATTTACCAAGAGCGGTTTGAGCGGGAAGGTTGGATGTGAATGTTTGCACAGCTGTTCGATTATCAGTCAATAGTCTGTGTAGCAAACGCTTCCTCCCGCAGTAAAAGTTGTTCGGATATAGTTAAATTCCGCACCAGAAAAGCAGGTTTTACAGAGCGCAAACCAGATTATCGCTCCCTAGTCTTCCCACATCGCCACGCTGGGGCGGAGCAACCGCGACAACCTGATTTGCGCCAGTTTTACACTCAGAGGTTATTCAGCACAAACCGGGTTAATTCTTTAACCCCTCCATCCGGAGCCCAGTAGCTTGGTCGGTCTTCATCCGGGGCCGCTTCGTGGTGCCAGGTGTACTTATAGGGAATATGAACGGCCTGCCCCCCGATCTCCACGATTGGAAATACATCGGACTTCAGGCTGTTGCCGAGCATCAGGAAGCTCTCCGGAGCAATTCCGTGCCGTCTGAGCAGGTTCCGGTAGGTATCGGGGTCTTTCTCGGAAACTATTTCAACGATGTCGAACTCAGGCCCCAGCCCGCTGCGGGCTATTTTATTCTCCTGAGCAAAGAGATCTCCCTTCGTGATGATCATCAGCTTGAAGTGAGGTTGGAAAGCAGCTATCGCCTCCGGGATACCGGGCAACAAGTCTATTTCGTGCATCAGCATTTCTTTACCCAGGTCGATGATTTGCTGAATCTCTGCTCCCCGGACCTTTCCTTCGGAGAGCTCGATGGCGGTTTCGATCATGGAAAGAGAGAAGCCTTTCACACCATAACCGAATATTTTGAGATTTTTCCGTTCAAAAGCGTAGAGCTCCTGCTCAAGATCCATTCCCGGTTTGATGTAGGGTTGGAGTAATTCGAGGCAGCGGGCTTTTGCGTCTACGAAAACGTGTTCGTGCCCCCATAAGGTGTCATCGGCATCAAAAGCGATGTGGGTAATATTGTCGAGCTTGATCATCTACGGAGGTATAATTGAGCGCACAATATCGGCAAGGAACGGGGAATGAAGGGAGAGAATGTTTATTTGAAGCATTGAGCTTTCAGGGCTCCTGGGATGAAGGATTTATGGGGATTGGTTTATACTGAGAGGGATGTGTATGCATCGCTGGCTCTGCGCCAGAAAAGGTGTGAATCACCAAATGCACAACGAAAACGTGGGGGGGGCAAGACGTAGCTCGCCAATTTCAACGAACCGACCAGCTTTAAGGCAATTAAGAGAGCGCCGACGCGAGTTTTTCCATTTTAGGCGTCAAAAATTGGATTCCACGATCAGCCGGTGGCACAGCCCTGAATTTTTGGTTCGTTTTTTATCAAGAAAAAAATGAACGGACAAAACGGGAAGAAGCGCAGTCCTCAGGCACCGGTAGCAGGCACGCTTTACCGCCCGTCTCACCTTGCCTGCTGGCGGCCTTCTTTCGCTGCGCGGCTTCTGCGAGGTGACGGGGCAAAGAAGCAAACCCCTCGGGCTGTGTCTCCGGCTGATCACTAATTCGGCCACTGCTGGCCTAAAAAGCAAAAACTCGCCATCAACCTTGCCCTTCGAAGTCTTGGAACCGTCGAATTTAATAGCCTTTCGGAAATGCAGCCGCTCCGTTTTGACTCATACAGCTTAATTTTTTTACGGCCACCAGCAACCGGATTAGTGGCCGGAGCCAAGGCCGAAGCTGCTTCGCAATGAAAATAACTAAAGGCACCGCTGGAGAAGTTCTACTCCGACTGAACCTTTTCTTGCCAATTGCGCGACCGGAGGTCGCTCATCCCCGCTATTCTCCGGAGGTGAAGGCAGCCAGGCTAAGGCCGAAATTGTTGCGCAGAGGAGAACAGCTGACGGCCGAACAAAAGCTTATCCTAAATGCTCCAAAGCTCTGAAATTGGCAGCAAAGCACGGAACTGAGACGTTCCGGCTTCGGCCTTGGCACCGGCAGTGGAATCCGATTTTTGAAGCCGTTTAAAAATGGAAACTGTCTGAGCGTTCCTTCAGCCCCGAAATCAACATCAGAGACTTCGACCAACTCACGAGCCTCGAAGCAACCCAACCAATGCCGACGCGAGTTTTTCCATTTTAGGCGTCAAAAATTGGATTCCACGATCAGCCGGTGGCACAGCCTTGATTTT
This sequence comes from Neolewinella aurantiaca, assembly GCF_008014675.1. GTDB lineage: Bacteria > Bacteroidota > Bacteroidia > Chitinophagales > Saprospiraceae > Neolewinella > Neolewinella aurantiaca. Next base: position 32,307 of record NZ_VOXD01000021.1, read on the forward strand.
TTGGTTCGTTTTTTATCAAGAAAAAATGAACGGACAAAACGGGAACAAGCGCAGTCCTCGGGCACTGGTAGCAAGCACGCTTTACCGCCCCTCTCACCTTGCCTGCTGGCGGCCTTCTTTCGCTTCGCGTCTACAGCGTGTGGGGCCAGAGTTACCTAATATCGTAGCGGACCATTCTTACACACCCATAAACAGGGCAAACGCATCGTATTGTTCATCACACCTCCGATGCAGGGTGTTCAGAATATTTGACACTGCCATTAGCTGTTTAAGATTAAGCAACTTTTTGTTTTGATGCGTTTGCCCTATACCCTGAAAAGTTATGTACCCGACATAAACTGAACGTTAACTATTTTTGCGACCTATGCTACAACGTTTGACGCTACTACTACTAACCGTTACATTCCTGTTTCTCTCTTCCTGTACTTCGGCCCGCAAGGCAGCCCAGGAGCAATTCGGTGATGAGAAGGTCACGACCTTTTACCTGGTTCGCCACGCAGAAAAAGACTTCGGTGACGATCCGATTCTGACCCCACAGGGAACGGAACGCGCTGAGCGCCTTAAGGAAATCATGAAAAACGTAGACCTGGCAGCTGTGTACAGCACGGATACGAAAAGAACCCAGCTCACAGCCAAGCCAACGGCAGATGACCACGGCCTCAAGATAGTTTCCTACCGTCCTACCCTGCTCAAGGAACTGTCAGAAAAGCTCAGATCGCTCTACCGGGGTAAGGTCGTGCTGATTGTTGGCCACAGCAACACGACGCCGGCCATGACGAATTACCTTACGGACTCTAACGTACACCCGCGCTTCAGCGAACTGGATTACACTAACTTTTACCTGGTTACGCTGCCGAGAATCGGAGCACCCGACGTGCAGAAACTCCGTTATTAAAGACAAAGGTTTGGGTAGGGCCCAACGACCGGAGTATTCCGTGAGCACCTTGCTTTCATCCATTTTTTGCATCCTGCGGCCGCGCCCCGAAACAACACTCAGTTCGTTCGGGTCGCCGCTGCCACTTACCTTGGCGGCATGATTGCATCGATCGTTCTCTGTATCGCGTTTCCTTTTTTTGCCCGCTTTGCCGACCGTAAAGGTCTGTTTCCCGCATGGCTGAGTTCTATTATCGCTTGTTACCTGGTCGGGATCCTGGTCAGTAACCTTCGGCTCTGGGAAGTCGATAACGAGCTGATGGAATCGGTAGCCGGAGCCAGTATGCTGATCGGTTTACCACTCCTGCTCTTTGCGGTCAGGATACGGGAAAGCCTTAAGTATGCGGGTCAGATGCTTTTCGGTTTCGTACTCTGCTGCCTTGCAGGATTACTCTGCACCGGCGTCGTTGGCTACCTGATGAGTGGCCAGATCGAGGATTCCTGGAAAATTGCCGGCATGCTCGTTGGGCTTTATACCGGCGGAACACCTAACGTACAGGCGATTGGCCTGGCGCTCGACGCTCCATCGGAATACCTGGTTCTGGTTCAGGCCGCAGACGTGCTGCTGGGTGGCAGCTATCTGTTGGGACTGGTAACCTTCTTACCCGCAGTTTTTGCGCGGTTTTACCGCGCTTCAGAAACAACAAGCCACGAAACACCGACGGAGGAAGAGGACCAGATCGGGTTGCCCCGACAACTGGTACAACTCGGCACCGCACTGGGAGTGACCGCGGCTAGTGTGGGTGTAACTTACCTGCTGACCGGAGGAATGAAAGACCTCACCGTATTGATACTGGTGCTCACTACCCTGTCGTTGGTTGTTGCCACCAGCCCCCTATCCGACCGGATCGGGAACAGTTACCCCCTTGGCGAGTACTTTATTCTGGTCTTTTGTGTGGCCCTCGGCCTGATGGCCGATTTCAGAGCGCTGGCTGCGGACGGGATGGACCTGCTTTACTTTTCGGCCCTTGCGCTTGTTTCCACCACGCTTCTGCACCTGCTTCTGTGCAAGCTGTTCGACGTTGACCGCGACACGATGATCCTTAGCTACGTTGCGGGCTTCTACGGTCCTGTTTTTGTGGTTCAGGTAGCGGCGGCACTACGGAACAAGCGGCTCCTTGCTGCTGGTATTGCTGTCTCGCTTTTTGGCTTTGGGATCGGTAATTACCTCGGGATTGGCCTTGCTTACCTTATTGACTACCTTACGGCTCTTAGCTAACCGGGGCTGGGTAAGGATGTAATTTTTCTTATTGAACAGACTTGTTACCCGATACTCTGGCTTGTGGAACTCTGTAAGAAAGATATCGGAATGATCGTACAAGTCGTCGCTGAGCAGCAGCGCGATTGGCTTCAGGGGCTTGATATGGTCAAGGATGATGCGTAGCATCGCCAGAAGCGGAATGGCCAGAACGAGGCCCGCAAGCCCCCAAAAGGCCGCGCCAAGGATAAGGGCAATGATCGCCGCCAAGGCGTTAATCTTGACGCTGTTTCCTACGATTTTGGGTGTAATCATGTTCCCCTCTACAAACTGAACGGAAGTGTACAGAACCACTACCGCAGCGGGTTGCCAGAGCGTGGTGGTGGTTGCAATCGCATAAAGCAAAGGGAGCAGCCCCCCCAGAGTAGTCCCTACATAAGGGATAATGGCGAGCAACGCGCCGAGAAAACCCCAGACCAAAGGATATTGAATACCGATTATCCATAAGCCGAGGCTGTTGAGTACCCCCAGCACGAGCATCACAATCAGCATTCCGCTCAGGTAATCAGTGGCGACGTGCTGAATTTCCTTAATGGTGTGTTCTCCCTCCGCCTGGGAAGCATCCCCGAACTGACCAATGAGGAAGTTCTTGAAAGCAGAACGGTACAGCAGAAAAAAGAAAGTATAAAGAATTGTGAGCAGAAAGTTACCGATCACGTAGCCCGAAGCCGTAAGCCCCGAAGTCAGAATCGGGAAGGGCTCCAGAACTGAGTTCATGAAGTTTTCGTCGAAATAGCGGGTAGTTTCACGTGAGGTCATTCCGAACCAGGCTCCGCATCTGTTCAGCACCTCAGTAATAGTATCCTGCAGGTTCAGCACGATGTTGTCAGCTTCATTAACAACGGCGCTTACCCGGATAAAGAAAAAAGAAAAGATACTGCCGATCAGCAAGCCAACGATCAGTAACGTAAGGAGGATCGCCAATACCCGGCTGCGGACTACATCTTCAATACGATCGCAGACAGGCTTCAGCATAAAAGCAAACAAAACACCAAAAGTGATAGGCACAAAAAAACCACTGCCTATGTACAACACGTAAAGCGCTATACACAGGCAGATTAAGGCGTAGGCCAGCTTTTGAATACTGAATTGGACGTTACTCATATATTAATCTTCTGGAGATCCTTTATCCTTCAAGCCTTGCAGAATCACGAAGCCGATGATCATGACGAAAACAACAGTCTCAAAGATAAGCAGACCACTGTTTATCGTTGCGCTGAGAAAGTCTGCCCCTTCGTTCATAAACTGCTCAAAAGAAGAGGAAGTTGCAAGGTAGAAGATAAGGTTCGCCAGCCCGATCGTTGCGGCGGTCCATACTGCTATGTAACACAGGAGTATCAGTCCGCCCTTAAAGATATGCCCTTTGGGCATCGTTCTTGCAAAAGACCTGAGCGCCAGGTAAAGCACAGGGATGATAAGGAGGTGCTTGGAGAACCTGATCCCCAGCGGGACGCTGAGTTGGTCACCGCCGTTGCCTCCGTAAATCATGTTTATCACGATCAGGAAAGCGGAGGTGATGAGACCAAGGACAATACCGTAGTTGCGGCTGGCCGATGCAGTGTCAAAACTGCTCAGTACGTCATTATGTAATTTAGGTGGGTTTGTTTTGCTAGTGGTAATCATTGTAGTTCATTTTGGTTAATTAGAAAGTTATCCGGACCGAAGTCTTTTCGTAGGCCTGCTCATTTGCCGAAGGCTGATGCCCTAACCTACGTAGCGGGCCCGCAAGCGTTCGAGCTCGCGGACTTTGCTTTCCAGCTCCTGGGCTCGCTTCGCTTTTTCTTCAGCGGTTTCAAGATCGCTGCCGACTTCATTTCTCATCTTCTCGATTTTTTCCTGGTACTTTTCGATTTTCGATTCGTACTTCTCGATCTTAGACCGGGCCTTCTCTGCATCCTTACTTGCGTCAGAACTATCGTCCCGGATATCGTCTAAGTCTTCTCGCGCTTTCTCGAGTTTCTCGTCGAAGTATTGGGTATAGAAGAAAGTGCGGAACTCGAGCATAATGGCACGGGCGGCTTCGTACTGTTTAGGGTGAGCCTCTTCGGTCACTACATCGTTGGCGGTATAAGCGATTGCGAAACTGACTCTGGCAGATTCCGTTGTACCTCCGAATTTGGCGTAAAGGTCAGCGTTCTTCTGGCTGATGATCGGTACGACTGCCTGTTCTGCCTCATAGGAGATAGAACTGCGGTTTTTATTCAATTTGTCGAAATCGACGTCGTAACGGTCTTTCCAGAAGTCTTCCCAGACATCGGCGACTTCTTCGTAGTCAGCGTCGAGGTCCATTGATAAGGAAGACATAGATGTTTTATCGAATTCGGTAATGCCCGATTTTACCTGGGCGTTAAGCATGAAGCCATATGCCGTAAAAAGGAGGATGAATAGATATTTCATAGTAGATATATAGTTTTCTTTAAATAAAAATGCCCGGTGAGTGTTGTTCACAATCACCGGGCTAGCTTATAATTACTTGTCTGGTGGTTTAAAGCCACAAGAGATTTACCTTTTAGTCAAGGTCTCCTTCTGGATCGGTGGCGCGTTCCACATCTTTGAGGAACTGCTTGGACTCGTTGGTGAAGTCTTTCCAGCCTTTCTTGACGTCGCCTTTGAAGTTCTTCCAGCCAGACTCCATGTTGTCGCCAACCCGGTTCATGCGATCGTCGAGATCATTGCTGTAGGACTCCAGCTCTTCCCATTCTTTCTTGAGCTCTTCCTTGGCATCATCCGATGCAGTTTCCATTTCGGCCTCGATGGCTTCCATACGTGCATCGATGTTCATACGGGCTTCTCTGAATTCGCGGTCGAGCTCATTGCTCTCGTCTTTGATTTCAGCGCCCATTTCGGACATGGCGTTTTGTGTTTCGTTTACCATTTCATCCGTTGCACGGTCGGCGTCAGAATTTTCAGCACAGCTGTAAAAAGCACCTGCAATGGCAAAAAGAAGGGTGAGGGTGAGAATGCGGATTTTCATAATAAAATGTTTTTTTTTGGTTAAAAAGGACGTTAGTCCGATAAGGTGTGATAGTCTACCGAAGGTTACAATCCCTCGTCTATTTATTAGAACGGGAAGCGTTTATTGCGTGTTCGCTTCCGTTGGATTTTGAAGATTTTTTTTGGATATTTTTTTCATTAATGCCTTTCAACATCCCGGAGAGTTTTTCACCTCCCTTAATACCGAAGTCGAGTGTACGGATCGGGAACGGAATCATGATATCGTTGTCGTTATAAGCGGTCATAATGGCCATGATCGCATCACTCTGGGCGGCCAGGAAATCAGCCTGTCCGGTTTTACGCTGATCGAGCCAAAACCGCAGGGTATAGTTGACCGAACTACCGCCGAACTCGTTGAAGAACAGCTGTACATCTTTAGCCTCGTCGTGCGCTACGTTGTCTTTGATGGCTTTTATGGTTACATCTTTTACCTTGGCGAGGTCGTCACCGTAGCTTACACCACAGGCGATATCCACCCTTCTTTTTTTCAACAAGTCGTAATTCTTAAGGGGGCTTTGAGCGACAATTTTGTTCGGAATCATCACTTCCTGCCCTTGTAGGGTTTCCAGTGCTGTGTGGCGAAGGGTTATCTCTCTGACCTTACCGAGATGGCCGTCTACTTCGATGAGGTCACCAACACGAAATAAAGAACGGACGGTAAGGATGACACCGCTGAAGAAGTTCAGGATCGGGTCCTGGAAGGCCAAACCAACGGCAAGTCCTACCACCCCCGCACCGGCAACGATTTTGTTTACTGCGCCATCCAGCTGCAGTACCGAAAGGACCAGTAAGCCAAACATCGCAACCACCAGAATAGTGAGCAAGGTGCTGATCAGGTTAGCAATTTTGCCGTCCCGCACCAGTTTCCGGCTCAGTTTATCGAAGTATTTCTTCAGAAACCGGGTGACCACCCAACCGATCAATGCGATGATGATCGCCAGCAGCATATTAGGAAGAAGCTTGAGGAAGCTCGTCCACCAACTCTTGATCTCAAGAAAAAGTGGATCAAGGTCAAAAGTAATTCCGAAGATTTCAAATAATAACATACTTAGCAGGAGTGGTTTGGTAATAAAACCGCCAGCGATCATGTGGTGTTCGTTTGCAGGAGAAAGCGGAAAGCCCCTTGTACCGCTAAAACCCTACGTTCGGATCATCCGCAAACTACCTTCGCCATATGCCATGTTACTACCTTATCAACAAGCCCTACGGGATGCTCAGCCAGTTCACCCGCGAAGCGCCCGGGCACCGGGTGCTTGGTGATCTGTTCCCGTTTCCGAAGGATGTTTACCCCGTCGGCCGTCTTGATCGTGACAGCGAGGGGCTGCTTATACTTACCAACGACCGTAAGCTGAACGAAGCCCTGCTGCACCCTAAAAACAAACATGGTCGTACTTACTGGGCGAGAGTAGAAGGCGTGCCTGATCCCGAAAAGCTACGGGAACTGGAGCGCGGCGTCACCATCAGGGCTAAGGGGAAAACCCACCAGTGCGCTCCTTTACGAACCCGGATACTCAGCGATGAAGAAACCGAAAACCTGCCCGAACGGGTTCCGCCGGTGCGTTACCGCAAAAGCGTACCCGATGCCTGGCTCGAACTGACGCTGACGGAAGGGAAAAACCGGCAAGTTCGCAAAATGTGTGCAGCCGTCGGCCTGCCGGTACTGCGCCTGATCCGGGTCGGAATCGAGTCGCTCAGCCTCAGCGAACTTGCCGGAGAAACCGTAAAAGAGGTGGATTCTGGCTGGTTGATGCCAAAAATTGGCCTCAAAACTCCTTGATTTTGAACTACCGGGAGAAAAAAATTATTACCTTGCCCGTAGAGCTGATGAAGGAAATCTCCTCATTCACCAACTCCAAATCGTTGCATAAGTAAGTTAACTACATGGACATTTTACGCAATAAGGTAGAACGCGTCGCCTTCGGGGTGTGCGCCTGGATGGCTGACCGTATGGGCATTCAGCGCAGGCGCGTTCGCATGTATTTCATCTACCTTTCCTGCCTTTCCCTTGGGTCATCGGTCCTGTTTTACCTCTTCGCAGCCTTCTGGCTCAACGTCCGTGAATATATGCGGGAAGGAAAACGAAGATTGATCCGGCCGTAATTGCGACAATAAGCAGTAGTTACTGGCTCAATAATCTGATTCAGGCGGCGCTGACGCAGGTGCAATGGAGGTTCATACAAAAGCAATGTGAATTAAAACAACCTCTTTAGTCCACCCGGGCTCTACCTTCGCACCATGAAGTTTACAATCGGACAAAAAGTGCGCATGAAGCGCACCGAGAATTACGGCGAGGTAACCAAGCTCTTACCCGGAGACCTGGTTCAGGTAAAACTGGACGGAGGCCTCGGCCATATACCTATCCCTACTGAAGCATTGGAACCCGCTGAAACCAGGGTCGTCCCGCCCCGGCACAGCCCCCCACCCCAGCAAAGAAGCAATGCTGAAGTCTCGGGTGGCAACGGCGTTCAAATTGCTTTCGATACCGTTTTGAGCAACGAAGCCATGCCCGTCGCCTACGAAGTCTATCTGCTCAACAGTACGCCCCATAAGATCATCTATGAGTGTAAGGTTCTCACCCATGCCGACCGCAGGTGGATCAAGGTAGGCCAGATGGAGCCCAACACCAAAAAACGCCTCGACCCCGTAGAGTACGGCTGGCTCAACGAAAAACTGAGCGTCGAACTCGATGTGCGCACCATCATACCCGGAGGAACCGGGCCACGGCATTTTCAAAAAGTAAGCATCAAAGGCAAACAATTTTTCAATAAGCTGACCGAGGTGCCCGAGCTTTACCGCGAAGCGCATCTCTACGTTGTATTCCCGGAACTCAAAAAACCGACCACGGCACCTGCTGCCGAGCCCAAAGGCCCCACCCTTAAAGCACTGACCCGCGAAGTGATGGCCAAAAATCCCCCTCCAAAACCTGCGGAGAAGCCAGGCCGGACCAATCTCCGGGCTAAGATGGATTTCGAAAACACCATCGATCTTCACCTCGAAGCGCTCGTCCGCGACCCTGGAGAAGTTCCGCGCGATCAGGTGCTCAGCACCCAGATTCGCCACTTCGAGAACTACCTGAGTATGGCACTTAAGCTCGGCGTCGACAATATTTTCGTCATCCACGGCGTCGGCGACGGCATTCTGAAACGGGAGGTACACAAGGTCCTGAGCAAAACCCGATACGTACGTAAGTTCAAGAACGAATACAACAAAAAATACGGGTACGGAGCAACCGAAGTCATCTTCGATTAAGACCTCATTCACCCCACTAAAACGGAATCTTTAATGTCTTACCGACGCACCGGTGCGGTAGGCAAACACAACACCACACCCCGGAAAGCGTTAATTCACCAGATCAAACTAACTACTGAAATGAGAACCACACTAACCATCACACTGCTCAGCCTGCTGTTTCTGACGTCCTGCAATCAGGCTAAGGTCAAAGAGCTCGAAGTAAAACTCAGCTCCAGTGAACAGCAACGTGAGATGCTGGCCACCCAGCTGGAAAGCGTTCAACGCACCAACGGAGACCTGCTTAACCGCATGGAAGATCTTTCCGTAATCAGCAAAGAAGGCGCAACTTCTATACGTGAAAGTCTGCAGAGCATCAGTGGCCAAACGAGCTACATCCGTGACCTCAACACCTCCATTCAGCGCAAAGACAGCCTCAACCTGGCGCTGGTGATGAACCTGAAGCGCTCACTCGACGATGTTGGCGGCGAAGACATCGACGTCGAAGTACGTGGCGGTAAGGTGCACGTCAGCATCTCCGATAAAATGCTCTTCAACTCGGGCTCCGCCCGCGTAAATGCTACCGCCGAGCGGGTGCTGGAAAACATCAGCACGGTCCTCAACGATCACCGCGACCTCAACGTCATCGTTGAAGGCCATACCGACAATGTCCCCGTTAACATCAACGGTGTTCAGGACAACTGGGAACTTTCTACCCGCCGCGCCACTGCGGTAGTACGCAAGCTTGTCGACAAATTTTACGTCGATCCCGCCCGTCTCTCGGCCTCCGGCCGCGCTGAATTCGACCCACGCGGAGATAATACCACCGCCGAAGGCCGTGCCAAAAACCGTCGCACCGAGATCGTCATCACGCCTAACCTCGACGAGTTCTTCCAGCTCGCAAAAGACAACGGCGTAGCCGGGTAACCCTACCGGTGGAGGGGTTGCGACTGAAAACCAGCGCCGGCACACCGGCTAACAATTCCTCCACCGCTTTTTATCCCTCAACCAGTTCCCGGGCGTTCTCCAGGGCACCGTCTGAAGGCGGGTTCTGCGACAGCATCACCGCGATGCTACGGATGCGCTCTTCCTGGTTGAGTTCGCGCACCTTTGTGATGGTCCGGGCCGCATCGTCGTGGTCTTGCTTGTACACGAAGTAATGGCGATCGGCACGGCTGGCCACCTGCGGGCTGTGCGTGATGACCACGACCTGATGATGCTGGCTGAGATCGGTCAGGATCTTACCCATTTTCTGGGCTACGTCTCCGGATACTCCGGAGTCAATTTCATCGAAAATGAGGGTAGGCAGTTCCATCGCTGAAGCGACGAGGGACTTTGTCACCAGTGCCAAACGGCTCATTTCTCCGCCCGAAGCGGCGGCTTTGATGGTCTGGAGTCTTCCGCCTTTGTTGGCGCTGAAAAGGAATTGTACGTCATCGAGACCGTGTGGTCCCGGCTCCGCGAGTTCCTTGAAGTCGACCACGAGCTGAGCATTTTCCATGCTGAGCTCAGCGAGTTGCTCCTGAACCTGCTTTCCGAATTGAGGAGCCACTTTCTTGCGGCCCTTGCGCAACTGAAGACCTGACTTTTGCAGTGCTTCAGTAATCGTTTTCTGCTCCGCGGTCAGTTTCTCGATCTCTCCACCAAGATCAGCGAAATGGCCCAGACGACCGGAAAGCTCCTCATAGATAGCCAGTAACTCCCCGACGGAGGTTACCGAGTGCTTATTCTGAAGGCGGTAGATGAGATTGATACGTTCCTCCACTTCTTCGAGTCGTTCCGGGTTGACCTCAGTATCGTCGCCGAAGGCTTCGAGGTCCGATGCGACCTCATCCAACTCGAGGCGGATACCCTCGAATCGGTCGTAGATGTCTTTGAGTTTAGGGTCTCCGGCAGCGAGCGGCAGAAGCTTATGCCCGATGGAGAGGAGTTGGTCCGTTACGGCATTGTCGTCTTCGGAGAGATAATGAAACACACCGTTCGTGAGTTGCTTGATCTCATCGGCGTTACTCAGGCGGTGGCGCTCACCTTCCAGTTCTTCCTGCTCTCCGGCGAGGAGGGCGGCTTCATCGAACTCATTGACCTGAAACTCGATGAACTCCTGCTCGCGACGCGCCTGAGCAGCTTCCTCGTTGAGCTGGTTGAGACGGCGACGATTGGCCTGCAGTGTGGCGTACTGCTTCCGATAAACGGCCACTGCATCCCGCTGCCGAGCCAGCGCATCCAACAGTTCCAGCTGAAACTCAGCGTTGTTGATATAAAGCGTATCGAACTGCTGGTGCAGATCAATCAACGTATTGCCCAGTTGCTGCAACACTTTCAGGTTGGCCGGCGTATCGTTCACGAAGGCACGGCTTTTACCCGAGGGCGTAATCTCCCGACGTATGATCAACTCGGTATCGTAATCCAGGTCCTGCTCCTCGAAGAAAGCTTTGAGGTTGTAGGCAGAGATATTGAATCGTCCTTCTATGATACACTTTTTACCGGTATCAAAAAGCGTCTTGCCGTCGGCCCTTCCCCCCAAAATGAGGCTCAAAGCTCCAAGAACAATAGATTTGCCGGCACCGGTTTCGCCGGTAATGATGCTCAGGCCCTCCGCAAAATCGAGCTGGAGTTCTTCGATGATCGCGTAATTGCGGATGTGAAGGCGTTGAATCATTGGCTGTTTTGTTGGGAAAGTGCAAATTTACAAACAACTAAAGAATAATTAGCAGTCGGCATTGATTTTGTTCGGCTGGGCCGGCTTTTCGGAGCCCGGAAAATCTTCGTTGTCGGGCCATTACCCACATTCTGATTTTCCACCTCAGCCTCCGTCCTTTCCAGCAAGCTGCGCCTGAGGCGCAGCGGAGAGAGAACCAAAAACGTCCAACAATGTGGCCATTGCCAATAATATTTCCGGAAATGCCCGTTAATGCCGCGGGGTAACCTAGTTTTGCGGAGCAAAAAAACCAACCTATGCGCATCCTCTGCTCAATGTTTCTTACCCTCGTTCTGTTTTCATGCGGTGCCGATTCCGATGCCGGCAAGTGGAAACCACTTGACCTGATGAAGTACAACATCCCCGTGACGATTGCCGCACCCGACAGTGCGAAAGTCTCTGCCACTAACCTCTCCGGAATAATGCAAGACGTCACGATCAAGAGCGCAGACGATCGTTACTCCGTCCAGGTGCTTGCCAGCAGGGCGGCATCCAACGACATGGCCAAACTTAAAGCCGAACAGTTGGACCTTGTCCGTGACAATCGTTATTTCGAGAGCATCGTCCGGGAAGAAGAGGACGGGTTTATCTTCCAGAATATGATTGACTCCACTTCTCTCTACGGGTTCCGGTACATTATCTACCAGGGCGACCAGGAGTTCGTTTTCCAAAATGCATTCGACGGTACTTTCAATCTCGCTGAGATCGAAGCCATGTACGAAGCGGTAAAGCAATGATAAAGTCTGGCAAACAGAGCCCGGAGGAAACGTAAAAACTGCGTCCCTCTGAAACTCGAGCGGACAATAGCACTTTTCAGACCTCAAGACCAGAAGATAAATGAGTATATCAACAATTCTAAAAGGCATGGCCATGGGAATGGCGGAAGCCATACCCGGTGTCAGTGGCGGTACCATTGCCTTCATCACCGGCATTTATGCCCGCTTACTGGAAGCTATCGGAGGCATCCTCGGTCCCAGGGTATTGGGAGCATTGCGCAAAGAAGGTATAGCAGCTGCCTGGAAGGCTGCCGACGGCGGTTTTATCCTGCAACTGGGCATCGGGATGGTAGTCGGCCTGGGCATTGCGGTATTCTCGATTACAGAATTGCTGGAACTTTACCCTCCGGTGGTCTGGGCCTTTTTCTTCGGGCTCATCATCGCTTCGGCGGTTTACATTGGTAAACAAATCACACAGTGGAGTTTTGCGGCAATTGCGCTGCTCATCTTCGGCACAGCCTTTGCTTTCTGGCTAACTACCATTAACCCGATGGCGGGAAGTACCAGCCCTGTGCTGGTGTTTCTTGCGGGTATGATCGCTATTTCGGCACTGATTTTACCCGGCATTTCTGGCTCATTCATTCTTCTTTTGCTGGGTATGTACACTCCGGTATTTACAGCTGTTCGGAATATGGCCGGAGGGGATACGGGAGCCTTGCTGACCGTCGCCATCTTCGCGTTTGGCTGCCTGGCGGGTCTCGCTGTTTTCAGCCGGGTCATCACCTACACATTCAAGACATTCCCGAACCAGACCATGGCTTTACTGACTGGTTTCATGCTCGGTTCATTGCGTACGCTGTGGCCATGGCAAAACGTGCTCTCCACGCGCATCGACAGTTCGGGCGAAGAGGTTCCGTTGTTGCAAAAGCCCGTCCTCCCCGCATCGTACGAAGGTGACTCCACCTTCCTCGTGGGTGTTATTCTTGCTTTCCTCGCTGGTCTCGCCATCGTTTACGTGATGGACCGTTTTGCTCCTCCCGTAGAAGAGGAAGTTGAAGTACTGGAAGAAGTTTAAGGCGCGGCCGCAGGTGCCAGGCTGAGCTTTTAGAAGTTGGAGTCTACGAAGTATTGCCACCGGCAGAATCAATATAATCGTGTTTCTTGTGATGCACTCGTTTTGGTGCACCTCTCAATCGACTGCACGAAGTACCTCCGAAGCACACCAACAAAAGAGAACACAGAACTAAACTTTCAATGACCTACGGACTAATTGGCTTCCCTCTTTCCCACTCCTTCAGCCAGGGCCATTTCACCGAGAAGTTCACCAAGCTTGGCCTTGCGGATACGCATCAGTACCTGAACTTCGCCATAGAAGACTTTAAGGGCTTCGACGACCTGCGGGCTCAACACCCCGACCTTAAGGGCATCAATGTTACTATCCCGCATAAGCAGAACGTGATCCCTTACCTCGATCGCCTGGATCCTGCTGCGAAGAACATCGGGGCAGTGAACTGCATCCGCATCGAAAAAGACGGAACGCTGACCGGGTATAACACCGATTACCTCGCCTTCCAAACCGACTTACTGGAATTTCTGCGGGAGTACAACTGGACCGAACACGCTTATGGCCTCCCCCACGACGAAGACCTGCTGGAAACCTTCCTCAAAGAAACCAACGCGCTGGTGCTTGGCACCGGCGGTGCGTCTCTGGCCGTACACGAAGCCCTGCAGGAGTTGGGCGTTACCACTCAGGCCGTAAGTCGTTCTGCGGGCAAAAACCGGATCACTTACTCCGACCTTAGCCCCGCGCTCATTCAGGACTACCACATTATCGTAAATACAACTCCACTGGGCATGTACCCCAACGCAGACGCCTGCCCGGACCTCCCCTACGAAGCGCTGGGGCCAGCACATTTCTGTTATGACCTCGTGTACAACCCGAACCCTACCCTGTTCCTGCAAAAGGCCGCAGCGGCCGGAGCAGGCACCGGAGCCGGGATACGAATGCTGGTGCACCAGGCAGAAGCCGGATGGCGGATCTGGGGCGAAGGCTAGTGGACCAGCCAGCAAATATCGTCACACTCCAAGCTGAGTTTTTTCATCCTGCTACAGCTAACTATTCCTGCGTAGAATTTTTACAATTCGACTGAACACAATTTCCGAAAGGTTCCATTCGTAACCATTAAAGTCGGTAGTATTGATGAACTGCACAACGACTGCGTCGATGTCCTTATGGTACGCTGCGAGGCTCTGGTAACCGACCACCAGACCTCCATGATTGTATTCATAGGGATATATCTCCTGTTCTCCTTCTTCGAATACTGACCCGTCGTTCAGGGCGCGCAAGAACCTACCCACATCTTCTGCCGTGGCCAGCATTCCGTTTTCATTCTCCTTGAAATCATCATCGTCACCTACGTAATATCCGCTCATAACGTCGTCTAAGTTTACCTCAGAAGTCGAGAAGAAGGTATTTTCCAACTTAAGGAGAACGAGGATTTCAGCCTTGATGTACTCATGATGATTGTAGCCCAGAACGTTGTCCATAATCCTTCTGAGGAGTAGATAATTAGTGTTTGAATAACCATATCCCTGATCCGGCTTAAACTCTGCTGGCAGATCGAGAGCGAAATTCAGGGCGTCTTTGCTGTTTTCCTGCTCATTGACCCAGTAAGCAGGATCGTCCGTAAAATTTGGAATTCCGGACCGATGCTGAATCATCATCCTTAGGGTGATTTTCTCTGAATTTTCGATCCGCCCCTTTAATTCCGGAAGGTAATCTGCCAGTGACTTATCAAAATCCAAACGATTTTCCCTGACCAACTTAGTGGCCGCCACAGCCGTGTACAGCTTGCTGATGCTGGCTATTTTGAACAATGATTCCGGGTCGGCAGGTATCTTCTCTTTTCTGTCCTTCCAGCCACCGGTATAAAATGCTGGTGGCTTCCCGGCCTGGTCTACGTAAACAATCATCCCGTCAAATCCGTGTCCGATTGCCTCGTCTACTTGCTCTTGAACGGTATCAGGGATTGGCAGAATCCACACCTTTACCAGAATCCACGGAACGAAATACAACGAAACTAGTGTCCCTACGAGCAGTATTCCCCTCACGATCCATTTGGCTTTCTTATTCTTTATCATTTTACTTCCCGTAGTATCTTTTCCATCTTTCTGCCTCTTGCCAATTCATCGATCAGCTTTTCCATACGTCTGCATTGCTTGTACACTTCGAACTCGTCTTCGATCTCCTCAATACGGTACCCGCAGACCACGCCTTTAATGAGACCGGCGTTGGGGTGTATTGTAGCTTTTTGAAAGAAGGTTCTGAAGGTTACTTTTTCGTCGATAAGTGTCTGTAATTCTTTTTCATCAAGGCCGGTAAACCATCCTAAAACCTGATCGATTTCTTGTTTTGTCCTGCCATTCTTCTCCACCCTTTTTAAGTAATGTGGATAAATGGAGCCAAATATCATTTCAGCTACTTTCTCATTTTTCTCGGCGGTAACTTTCATCTCTATTTGATTTACGTCGGTTTAAATAATTTTCGTGTGAGTTACGGATACAAAATTCTCTCCCGGCATCCCGCCTGGAGGGCCCAAAGCAGTAGGCGACGTGTTGATCACAAAATACACCTAAAACTACGGTTATTCTGGCTTTGATGTTACGGTAAAGTAGGTTAACAACATACGAATCACTCTTTAAGCAGACAGCTCTGAACAGATGCAACCGATAGATGGCAGGCATCTCTCCGGCGAGCGTTTGGGAAGCTAGCTAAAGCCTCCTTGCCTCAAAAGCATTTATTGCACCCGCGGCCGCGCCCGCAGAAAGCGTAAGAGACCACCGTGTATATGATTACTCAGGAGCGGCAATTTGTCCTTCTAAAACCCAGACAATAACATATCGCTAAAAACACGTTATCTTTACATCAATATGTTAGGGTTTACCTATTATCAGCAACTCGAGGAAATGGATTGCGGTGCTGCCTGTCTGCGGATGGTAGCACGTCACCACGGCCGTTATTACAGCCTGGAGCACTTGCGCGAAAAAACACGCATCAGCCGCGAGGGGGTCAGTTTGCTGGGGATCAGTGAAGGCGCTGAGGCCATTGGCCTGCAGACCCTTGCCCTCCCCGTGACCCTAGACCAGCTGGAAGAAGAAATTCCGCTGCCCTGTATCCTTCCCTGGGACGAAGAGCATTTTGTTGTTCTTCACCGCGTTCGTAACGGGCGCTACTTTGTTGCCAATCCCGATCCTGCTTTCGGAAAAATGGAGTTGAGCCGTTCTGATTTCCGTCAGCACTGGGCCACCACACAACAGCCTAACGGACGCCCGATCGGTAACGTACTCGTACTGGAAAGTACGCCTGACTTTTTCGCCAAAGACCGCGAAGGCATCGATAAAAGCAGCTGGACCTACGTTGCCGAATACTTCCGCAACTACAGCGGCCTGCTCTGGCAGTTCGGTGCCGGTCTGTTGCTGGCCAGCATGCTTCAGATCGTGATGCCCTACCTGCTGAAGAACATGGTAGACTTCGGCATCGTCCATGACGATTACAACTTCATCGTTCTCGTGGTCATCGCCCAGGGTGTTTTATTGCTTTCTACTACCCTGCTCGGCGCTCTGCGCCGCTACATCATGTTGCACATCGGGGGGCGCGTCAATGTTGGCCTGGTAAGCGATTACATCAAGAAACTAACCCAATTGCCCCTCGAGTTCTTCGATAGCCGCAGCCGGGGCGATCTGCTGCAACGCATCAATGACCACGAGCGGCTTCAGAATTTCCTGACGGGCCCCACGCTTGTCAGGGTCTTCAGCATGATCAATTTCGTGGCTTTTGCCGTCGTGCTCGCGCTGTGGAGTACAACGCTGTTTTTCATCTTTCTTACCGGCACGTTGCTCAATGTTTTGTGGGTCAGCTATCAGGAAAGTCGCAAGCGCGACCTCGACTTCAAGCTGTTCGAGCAAAGCGCGGCCGGTAAAGAGCAGTTGATGGAGATCATCGACGGTATGCAGGAAATAAAACAGGGTAACGCCGCGCGGCAAAAACGCTGGGCCTGGGAACGGAAGCGTTCGGGGCAGTACCGCACCAGAGTACGCCTCAGTCATATCAACCAGTGGCAAACCACCGGTGGTACGGCCATTAATCAGCTGAAGAACCTAATGATCACACTGGTAGCGGCGACTGCTGTTTTGCAGGGCCAGCTCAGCATCGGGACACTCGTGGCTATTCACTACATTCTGGCCCAGCTCGACAGTCCGATCGAAGACTTCACCGAGTTCGTCCGTGGTTACCGCGAAAGTATGATCAGTCTTGAACGGATGAACGAGATCCACAATAAGTCGGACGAACAAGACACGAACCACCGGTTGAGTGTGGTGCCCGGCAACGGAAACATTCAGCTCAAAGAGGTTGGCTTTCACTACAACCTGCCCAATGCTCCTCAGGTGCTGCGCAACATCAATGCCATCATCCCTGCGGGAAAAGTAACTGCCATCGTTGGCACCTCAGGCAGCGGAAAGTCTACCTTGCTCAAGCTGTTGCAAGGCTTCTATACGCCCAGCGAGGGAGAAATCATGGTAGGCGGCACCAATCTCTCCACCCTCAACAAAACGTTCTGGAGGTCGATATCAGGTGTCGTTTCACAGGATGGCTACATCTTCAGTGACACTATCGCCAGAAACATCGCCCTGGGCGAGGAATACATCGATCAGGCACGTCTCATCCGGGCCGTAAAAATTGCCCAGATAGAACGATTCATCGATCGTTTACCGCAGGGCTACGGAACCATCATCGGAGAAGCCGGAGCCGGGCTCAGCCGGGGGCAGCAGCAACGCCTGCTGATTGCCCGCGCTATCTACCACCAGCCGAAGTACCTCTTTCTCGACGAAGCCACCACCGGGCTCAACGCCTTCACAGAGGTAACGATCATGGATGAGCTTTTTGAGTACATGGAGGGTTCAACGATCGTTATCGTTGCCCACCGCCACTCCACTTTCGAGCGGGCCGATCACATCATCGTCGTTAACGACGGCGAAATCGTCGAGCAGGGCAGCCACCGCGAACTCATGGCTACCCGGTCTAACTATTTCCGGTTGGTCAGGAACCAAACCCTTCTGGGAAACTGATGCAACGATCAGGCGCCCCGGTTCTCATCTGGCGCGAACGCAGGTGCAGTGAGAGGTTCAAGGAGTCCGGTAAGAAAAAGGGAAGTCCTTCTGCTCATACTGCTTGCCGACAAAGTGGCAACATGCTTTGTACACCGTCGTTTACAGATATTAGCATACGGCTCCAGTAGGCCACAATTCTATCGTCCCGCAGCTGGCAGTTTGCTTTACTTAAATTGCTTTACTTTACATCTCCAGCCAAAACCAGGCCATGCAGGAAACAAAACAAGACTGGCAGTACGCTCCCCGGAGCCAGGACATGGAGGAAATCATCAACAGGCCTCCGTCCTGGATAACACTCTACGGCACCATCTTTATGGTGGTGTGCATCTTTGGCCTGGCACTGATCAGCTATCTGTATGAGTACCCCGACACGGTTACCGGCGACCTTGTACTCACCACCATTGATCCGCCACGGCCACTGGAAGCCCCCGACGACTTCCCTATTGCACGCCTTCTCGTTGCGCACGAAGACTCAGTGCGTGCGCGCGAAGTTCTTATGGTTGCCCGCAGCCTTGCTACCTTCGATGATGTTTTTGAACTCTCCGAACGCCTCAGTTCCAATCAGGATCAATCCGATGCCGGCCTTTCCAACTTCTTCATCCCCCCCAACTGGAACCTCGGCGAGATTCAGGAGGCGGTGTATGAGCTACAGGAGAAACAGGAGATGTACCGCAATCTGCGCGACCGCCGGCTAGATGGACTCACTACCAGAGAGCTGGAAAGCCGGATCACCCGCCAGGAGCGTTTCATCCGCGAACAACGCCAGCTCCAGAGCCGGCTGGAAGACCGGCTGGTACGAAACCGCGCCAAACTCGAACAGGAAGAACAACTCAATACGGACGGAGTAGACAACCGTTCCGGGCTCATCACCGCCCGCCGTAACGTTGAACGAACCGAAGATGAACTCAACGCCAGCCGCAGTGAAGTCCGTGCTGCAAGCTTCGATATCGAGTTGATGCGCAACCAGATCGACAGCTACCGCGGCGGCCTGCCCAGCAGCCTCAATCAGGCCGGAGAAGACCTCCGCAATGCTTACGACGGCCTGAAAGCAGCCGTAGCCGGCTGGGAGAACAATTACACTATCACCAGCCCGGTGGATGGGCTGGTTCTCCTACAGCGCGACATCCGCCCGGGGCGGACCCTCCTGCGCGGCACAAGCATCGGCATGGTCCTGCCAGCCAACGCCGGCGGCATCATCGGCCGGATCGACCTGCCCAATAAAGGCTCGGGAGCGGTGGCCGTTGGCCAGCGTGTCCTCGTCCGCTTCGATAGCTATCCTTACCTCGAGTACGGCTCCGTTGAGGGCGAAGTCATCAGCATCGGACGCCTGCCAACCGGCGGCATCACCACGGTGGAAGTCACCTTCCCTAACGAACTGAACACCACTACCGGTAACCACCTCGAGCCCGGCCCGCTCATGGAAGGCGAAGCCAGTATCATCACTGAGTCTCGGTCGTTGTTACAACGGTTTTTCAAACGCTGGTAGCCTGTTTACCGTGAACCCGGCCTTCTCAACCCAATCTGGCAACAAGCAAAAACAGCAACCTCCAATAGCATAATTAAATCGATAAAGATTACCGGAGCGAAACTCTGCCACCTCGCGGCCTCTTCCAACTTTTTGCCTGTCCAGTAGTTTTGGTCTACGCCCCACCGCCCACCAGATCATCCCTACCTTGCATCCTACAACCTGCTATGATCCGTAACTTTTTTCTCTTCCTTCTTTCGTTATTTCTGTTCACCGCTTGCTCCGCCACGGAAATTCCCGACGAACCCTCCGCCAGCACTTCGGAGCGAATGCTTCAGCCCTGGCAGGGCGACGTAAATTGGTGGAGCTGGGACGGAGAAAACCCCGAACTGCTCCTCGGTGGTAGCAGTTTCGAAGCTCCTTTCCTGGAAGACAACTGGAAAGAAGACCTCAACTACCTTCATAAAGCAGGAGGCAATTACATCCGGATTTCGCTACCTGCCTTCAGCGGGCCGCAGGCCCCGCCCGTTTTTGCGGCCGACAGTTCATCCGCCGGAGCGAAAGATTACTGGAGCAAACTCGAAGAGTTTGTCCGCTACGCGGAGGCCAAAGGCGTCGTTGTCGAGATAACAGTCTGGGACCTCGATAACATCAGTACTATGTGGGACAGTACCATTTGGGCCGGAGCACTCGATTATCTTGGCAAGGATTATCTGGAAGGAGAACACCCTTTCTTCAGAACTGTACCCGGCTCGATGGGATATAAAGACATTTACGTTGAAACCATAGCGACGCAAACTCTTTTTGTCGACCAGCTTCTTTCCGCAACGCTGTTTGCCCATAACGTCATCTACAACGTTCAGGTACCCGAGAACACGCTCATCCCCTGGATGGTCTACTGGGCCAAATACATCGAAGCTGATGCCCGGGAGCAGGGCCGGGTAGCCAACGTCAACGCCGGGATTGTGCCGCAAAGGCGCATTAGTGTTGCTGCCTTTAACCAAAGCATTCTGCAGGGGGCCAGCGTCGCCTTCCATCGTCCCAAGCCCAACGGGAACGGGTTGAACGGTTTGGCACAGGCCAGTATCAGGGGCATCAGAGTGGTGGAGCGGCACCTTAAGTTCCACGAATTGAGGCCCGCCCCCGGATTGTTACAGGAAGACAATACCGCGGCCATGGCCGCTACGGACGGCGAAGGGAGTTACCTGATATACCTCCCATCAGCCGGCCAGGTGAACCTCTCGCCCGACTGGGAAGACCAGGTGCCCGTAAAAGTCACCGTAGTTGGCTACCTTGGCACGCAACGATCCGAAATCCTGCAGCCTCCCTACGGAGACAGCTTCCGCCTTTATACCGAAGAAGAGAAAGGAGGATGGATGATCCTAAAGCCTGAACAATAATGGTAGAATTCTGGACTAACCTAACCTACGCCACGAAATTTTCCGCCATTGGGTTTGTCGGCAGTTTCATCCTTGGCTTCGTGAGTATGGGGATTTTAGGTGCTGCTTTGTACTACCCGGTATCCTTTTTGTTTCGGGCCTACCCCGCCCTGAACGATTGGCAAGGAGACTGGGTTTGGCCAGCTATGATTATGGCGGGCATGATGTGGTCCTTCGGCTTTATCCTGGCGGGTTTTGCCTGGCATTTTCTCGAGGCGCACGTTTCTTCCGTTATCGTTTTGCGGTGCATCTACGGTTTTGTGCTTTGGGGCTGGGCAGCAATTGTGTGGTTTGGTATCATCCGGATGAATGTTGCTTAGGGGCAAGGAGCGGTAGCTGACCAATACTTTTAATCCGGCGAAAGCCGCGTTAAATCGGGCTTTCCGATTTTCGTCTTTGCACTCCATTGTGCGCACAACAAATTTTGAATAGTAAAGGAGGTTCCCTTCAAGAGGCTACTTTAAACCTTCCAGATCAACAGCTACTACCCCGCTCTTCGCAATCACCTGAGCACCAGCCTTATTAGAAAGCTTTGCGATATCCTCCAACGACATACCTGCGGCGAGGCCACAAGCGGCAACGGAAATTACGGTGTCCCCGGCTCCGCTCACGTCGCGGACTTTTTTGGCGTCGGTCGGGTAAATAGCGGATTTTTTTCCGGCGCTGACGTAGATGCCATGTTCGCTAAGCGTAATCATCACCGCCGAGCATTGCAGGCGGTCAAATAGTACGTTGGCGGCCTTATCCAGGTCCTCCAGTACAGGACGAACGGGAAAGTCTACCTGCTGCTGTATTTCCCGGAGGTTTGGCTTGAAGAGTGTACAGTCCGTAAAAGCCATAAAGTTGCGGTCTTTGGGGTCTACCGCGGTCGGAACATTGTGTTCCTGCGTGAGCGCAATAACGCTCCTGATCACATCGGCGGAGAGCACGCCTTTGTTGTAGTCCTGAAACAACAGGAGGTCGACGGAGCCCTCAGCCAGCATTGCTTTCACCGCGTCTTGCAGTGCACCTGCGGCCGCGCCCTGAACGTCGTGCGTATCCTCGCGGTCGACCCGCATAAGCTGTTGTCCTCCAGCTACCAGCCTCGTCTTGACGGTCGTGCAGCGATCCGGGTCGGTAACGATCAAATCGGAGGAAAGGCCAAGCCCTTCCATCAGTTCCCGGAAAACGACGCCGTTGGCGTCGTCGCCAACCAGGCCCGCCAACAACGGTGTGGCGCCGAGGGCCTTCAGGTTCAACGCTACGTTGGCTGCTCCTCCCAGTCTGTTTTCTTCATCGCTCAACCGCATAACGGGTACCGGCGCTTCAGGGCTGATGCGCTCGACCTTACCGTCCAGGTACCGATCAATCATTACGTCGCCAAGGACGAGGATCCGGAGAGAAGAAAAGTCCATAATGGTTAAGAGGAAACAGGGCTTAGGGGCCAAGGGACCAGAAGTCATGAAGTCAGAGATATAGTCTTCTGGTTCATGACTTCTGGTTTCAGATCCTTACGGTTTATGCAAACACGTCAGTGCCGGCAAAGTGGAAGCTGCCTTCGATGGCTGCATTCTCGTCGCTGTCAGAACCGTGAACGGCGTTCTCGCCGATGCTGGTAGCGAAACGCTTACGGATGGTGCCTTCGGCAGCATCAGCGGGGTTGGTCGCACCGATCAGGGTACGGAAATCGGCAACAGCGTTGTCTTTTTCCAGGATAGCCGCAACGATGGGGCCGCTGCTCATGAACTCAACGAGTTCGCCGTAGAACGGACGCTCAGCGTGAACGGCGTAGAATTCTCCAGCCTTTTCAGCGCTGAGTTTGGTGTACTTCATTGCCACGATCTTGAAGCCTCCTGCGTTGATTTGCTCGAGGATAGCACCGATGTGTCCGTTACGAACTGCGTCGGGCTTAATCATGGTGAAAGTGCGGTTGGTAGCCATAGTTAATTTTGGTTTTTATGGTTTGAGGCCGCAAAGGTAGTTAATTAGTCTTTTACTCAGGCACCCAATATCAGGAGTGCTTAAGCTGAACAGTCTCGAACAGCAACGTAAAATCGCCGCACGCATTTAATAATTCAACAACTACTACTTCAGAAACCACCAATACTGATGATTACCTGTTCCTGCTACCGCAAAGACTACATAACTGACTGACTAAATGACTACCTTTGCCCGTCTTTTGCGAAAGAACCCCCTGTATGGAACCAAACATAGATGAAGTCAAAGCGCTGCTCGCCAGCCCGAAAGATGTTGTTATCTTCAGTCACCGTAATCCGGATGGCGATGCTGTCGGGTCGAGCCTTGGCCTCTTCCATTACCTGCAAAGCCAGGGGCATCAGGTAAAAGTTGTTCTTCCTTCGGATTATCCAGACTTTCTTGCTTTCCTGCCCGATGTAAGCGACATCATCATATATGACGATGAAGAAGAGCTGGCCCGCAAGGCGATCGACAATGCAGGCATCTTTTTTATTCTCGATCTCAATTCATTTGACCGAATAGACAAAGTGGCCGCCGGACTGGACAAAGACTCCCGTCCCCGCATCATGATCGACCATCACCTTTTCCCTGAGCCTATCGCCGATTTCATGTTCTCTGACCCGTCCTCCAGTTCAACCTGCGAGATGGTCTACAAATTCATCGCTGACCTTGGCCACGCCGGCTGGGTGACACCAGAGATCGCTGAGTGCCTGTACACCGGCATCGTTACCGACACGGGTGGTTTCAAATTCAGCACCTCCCCCGCTCTGTTCCGCACCGTCGCCAAACTTCTGGAAGCCGGAGCCGACGACTACAAGATTCAGGACAACATCTGGAACAGCATGACCGAGAAGCAGCTGCGCATTCTTGGTCATTGCCTGGTGAACATGGAGATCCTTCCCGAGTTCCGTACAGGTATATTGTGGCTCTCCAAAGAAGACTACAAACATTTTGACATTCAGCGCGGAGATACCGAAGGTATCGTGAACTACGTTCTCCGCATGCCGGGAATGATGATTGCGGCGTTCATTCACGAACAGCCAACCATCGTTAAGATGTCGCTCCGCTCTAAGGGAGCAATGGACGTACAGCAAATCTGTAAGTCTCACTTCAGAGGCGGTGGCCACAAAAATGCTGCAGGAGGAGCCAGCTTTGCTCCCCTCGGCACGACGATCAAGAAATTTAAAAATCTATTACCAGAATATGCCGCTGAAATTGATGCGGCCTACCACGAATTTAACAACCAATAATTATGCGTTCATTATTATTTCTGCTGCTTGCAGGCTCTGTATTTTACGCCTGCGAGAAGGATGGTGGCAGTACTGCCATGCAGTCTACCGAGCTTGGCAACCGCTATCAACTTTTCACTGCTGGCGGCAGTGGTGACATGGTACAGCCCGGCGATTTTGTCTACTTCCACGCTGCTATGCGCACGGAAGGTGACAGTACGCTGTTCAGCACCCGCACCGGTGGAGGCGAACTCCCCGTTATCCAGGCTGCCGAAACAACCGCAACCGCTGATGAAATCGGCCCCGTTGAAGACGTAGTGCGCAACATGCGCGTAGGAGACAGTGCCGTCGTTCGTGTAAACATCGATGCGTTCCCAGCCAAGCCCCCGGGCATGGAGAACGACTCTGTTGTTCTTTACGACGTAATCGTTACCGAAATCGTTTCTGAGGCAGACTTCACCGCTCGCCAGGAAGCCAAACAAGCCGAGGCAGCCGCAAAAGCTGAGAAGATTCGCGCACTCGAGCCCGAGCGTCTTGCTTTCGCAGCAAAAGTCGTTACTGACTACCGTGCCGGCAAACTGGATGGTGACATTAAAGCCACCGAATCAGGCCTGAAATACATCATTCACGAAGAAGGCACCGGCCCCCAGGCTGAAGCTGGTAAAGGAGTAGTGGTTCAGTACATTGGTCAACTCGCTAAAGACGGCGAAGTATTCGACCAGTCGTTCGGCCGCGGAGAAGGTATTCCCTTCCAGCTTGGTACCGGTCGCGTCATCCGCGGTTGGGATGAAGGTATCGCTCTGCTGAAGGAAGGAGCAAAAGCAACTTTCTTCATTCCTGCTGAGCTCGGTTACGGTGCTCAGGGTACACCAGACGGCAGCATCCCCGCCAACTCCGAACTCGTGTTTTACGTTGAGCTGGAAGAAGTACAGTAAGCTGTATTCCCCTTGGTTCAATCAAAAAACGGCTGATCTCCAGGCAAGGAGATCAGCCGTTTTTTTTATGGATAAAATGCAAATTACCCATCCATTCTATTTCCCCTTGAAGTCCGCTTTACGCTTCTCAACAAAGGCAGAAGCACCTTCCATAAAGTCTTCAGTAGAAGATGCCCGGCCGAAGGCTTCAGCTTCAGCCACGAAATCGCTGCTGGCATAGTAAGCGTTGATGGCCCGGATGGACTCCTCGATCGCAACGGGACCTTTGGTCCCGATCGTTTGGAGCAACTCCAGCGCCTTGGCCATTGCCTCTCCGGCGGGGAGGCAGTAGTTCACAAGGCCGAGCGTATGTGCTTCGACGGCGTTGATCATGTTACCCGTCAGGGTAAGTTCCATTGCTTTCCCTTTACCGATCAACTGATTGAGTCGTTGGGTACCGCCGTAGCCGGGGATGATGCCGAGGTTCACTTCGGGCTGACCAAAGCGGGCAGTTTCGTGGGCAATCCGCATATGACAGGCCATCGCCAGTTCACAACCTCCGCCGAGGGCAAAACCATTAACCAGGGCAAGCACCGGACGGTGAAAATTCTCGATAAGGAAGAAAACGTCCTGCCCGCGGGTAGCCATCTCCTTGCCGGAGCCTTCGGAGGCAACGCCGATGAATTCTTTAATGTCGGCTCCGGCAACAAAGGCACGGTCTCCTGATCCGGTCAGCAGTACACCGATGATGTCCTTACGGTCGGCGTAGTCCTTCCCGAACAATTGCTCGAGTTCACTCATCGTCTGCTGATTCAGCGCGTTGAGGGCTTTGGGGCGGTTGATCGTTACGTGAAGGATGTTCTCTTTTTCCTCGACGAGGAGGTTTTCGTACTTTAGCATGAGTTAGATATTAAGCTATTTGATGATTGATTTTTGGTTTGCCGGAAGCGTAACTTCCAACCTGGCCGAAGCGAAACCCGCCGGAGGTGACGAACGGCAAGGTTGCAACTGGTTTTATTTGCCCGGAAGGAAAATTTCGGAGATCATACAACGTGCGCTTCCACCGCCATATTTCTCGATCACGGGCAATGCTGCGTGTATGATCGGCGCTCCGAGGGCTTCTTTCTGAGCCGGATCAAGGGCATTAAATGCCGTCGTTGACATCACCCAGGCTGGTCCGTTCGGTGTAGTGACTTCCAGTGCGTTGCCGGCAAAGTTGTCTACCTGATCGAGTGAAAGACCGATAATTTTCTTTCCCGTCAGGGCGAGGCTCTCCGTCAGTTTGGATTTTTCGGCGGGGTCACGGACGCTGTCCAGACACACCAGCGCGACATCTGTGCCTACGGCAAGCATCACGTTAGTGTGGTAAATCACTCCTCCGCGTTTATCCAGAGCGTCGAAAGTAATCGGAGCGTAGTCCATCGCCATGCACCAGTCTGCGATGGCAGCAGGAGTAGCCCGCTCCGAGTGGCAGGCGTAGGCGATCCGGTTCTGACGATCAAGGACGAGACTGCCCGTTCCTTCCAGGATTCGTCCGTCGTTTTCCCAGTGTTCCAGCGCCAGTGTACGGTTGATGGTGTGGTCACGGTCCAGCACTTCGAGCACGTCTTGTCTGCGCTCGATCCGACGTTGTGGCCAGAACATAGGGTAGGTTACGTACAGGCCATCATCGTGGGTACTGAACCAATTGTTGGGGAATACGGAATCGGGAGTGGGGATGCCCTCCTGATCGTCCATTACGGTTATGCGCAGGCCATTGGCCCGTAAAACTTCAACGTAGTTATCGAACTCTTTCTGCGCAGCGGCGGCGATCTCGCGCTGGTGCTCAGGCGGAGCAATTTCCTGGAAGAGGTTATCGATGTGCGTAGGACTACCGATGGCGAAGTCGCGCGGGCGGACCATCAGCAGGTGGTGGGTGGATTGTTTGGTCATTGGCTTGGTTAAGGCTCTTTAAGGACAGGTAAGGTAAGTTGGTTCTTTGGTTCGTTATGATCTGAGGTAGCGCGTCGCGCGCAGGACTACTGCAGCAAGGAAAGTACCTTTTCGCGCTCCTCCTTCGTATTGGCGTTGGTGAAAGGGGCTTCGTTTTCCACTACCAACTCTTTTACATCGCTATTGATCAATACTTTACGCGGGCAGGCATACCCCATGGCCAGGAATTGCAATAACCGCGGGTAAGCCTTCGGTTCGTAGATGGCAACGAGAGGTTCAGGAAATCGCTGGGACGAAAGCTGGTAGGCTGTGGCGAGTTTGCCGGAGGCTCGGGCTTCGATCAATGCAGAAATTTGTTCTTTTTCGAGCAGAGGAAGGTCGCAGGCGAGCACGAGCCAGGCGGCGTTGGGATCGGTAAGGAAGGCGGTGGCAATGGCGCCGGCGGCGCCCAGGCCGGGGAAGCGATCAGCCAGGTTAGGGAAATTGCCCACGGGCTCCTGCCCGGGTTCAGCGACGGAGATATGGACACTTCCGGGGAGTAATTCATCACAGATAGATGCCAGGCGTTCGGCTTCCGTCTGGCCATCGGAACGGTAAACGAGGTCGGCTTTACGTTCGCCCATCCGTTCACTTTTGCCGCCGGTAAGGATGAGGGTTTTCAGG
The DNA here is from genome assembly GCF_008014675.1 of Neolewinella aurantiaca. GTDB lineage: Bacteria > Bacteroidota > Bacteroidia > Chitinophagales > Saprospiraceae > Neolewinella > Neolewinella aurantiaca. Next base: position 59,900 of record NZ_VOXD01000021.1, read on the forward strand.
GCGGGGACGCGGGTGCCAAGTAAGTTGAGAAGCAGGGGTAAGACCATGTTTTCTGCTTCCGACAGCGTGCAGACCAGCGGAGCGGGCCGATCGGCCAATTGTTCCTCCAACCAAGCCGGCACCTGCTGCCGAGCCTCATCTACCATCACGATCGCCGACACATCAGTCAGTTGCTCTTGGCGGCGCTCCAGGGTACTCGCTTTCTGCTCGTCGACGAACACGATCTGGTGCGCGGCGGGATAATGATTTCCGTTGACGAGGGCACAATCATAGTGGCCGCGCTGAAGCCGTTCGTCGTACTCATTCCAGCCTTCGGCTGGCGTACCGAAGCGCTTATTGCCCGTTTGGAACAACTTGCCGGCAAGCGGATCAGCATGGTCTCCGATCACCGTAAGGGTATTGTGATCGGGCTGAAGTTTTTCGGCCCATTCAACGATGAGCTTATCCATTACAGCGCAGGTGGAACCAACAAGGGCTATATCCGTACGGGCGTAATGATCGCCTTCAGGACGGGTCAGGGGCGGATGTTTCTGGTGTGGCTTTTTCATAGAATCTTATCGAAAGGAATAAACGGAAAAGCCTCGCCGGCCTTAAAAGTTGAACGTTCGCGCGGTAAAACCAGCAACCCATCGGCCCTCAGCATGCTGGACGCATCGCCCGATCCTGCGTTGGCAACTGGTTGTACGCACTGGGTCGCAGGATCGGTTGATACGACCTGAAAGAGCGTGAGGTCTTTGCCGAACGAAAAATCCATTGCTAGGGACCTGAGCTCTTCACGAGTGGCAATGCCCAGGTTTTGGCGCAGAAACGGGCCTACGTAAGCGAGCAACCCCGTTAGGCTCGAAACCGGATTCCCCGGCAGACCGAAGACCATCGTTTCGTCGGTTCGCCCTACCCAAATCGGTTTACCGGGTCGCTGAGCAACCCGGTGCAACAGTTTCCGGACGCCGAGATTCGCCAGCACTTCGGGGAGAAAGTCGTATTTCCCCTTCGAGACCCCGCCGCTGAAAATGAGGACATCGTTCCGGGCAAGTAAGGTTGTGATCGCAGTAGTGAGCTCGGCCTTATCGTCGGCCAAATGATGAGTCGAAGCTTCGATGCCAGCCGTTGCCAGCTGGTGCCGGAGATGAAATACGTTCGACATCCGAATCTGGTGTGGCAGGGGCTTTTCTGCTACCCCGACAAGTTCGTCGCCGGTGGCGATGATGGCTACACGGGGTAGTTTTTTTACGCGTACGTCGGCGTAGCCGCAGCCCGCCAGAAGATTGATAGCTGCACCACCGATGCGCGCGCCGGGAGAGAGCAGTTCCTGCCCCTCTTCGACATCGCTGCCCCGCCAGTGGATGTTTTTACTATCCTCAATTCCTTCCGGAAGTAAGAATTCCGAACCTTTACGGACCAGGTCTTCATAGCGAATGACGGTAGTTGTTCCGGGTGGAAGCACCGCCCCCGTCATTACTTCGAGGCAGCCACCGGGATCGGTCAGTGTAACCGGTTTGGTTCCCGCAGCAACGATGCCGGCAACGGGGAAGCTGCGCTTCCCTGAAGCATAGGCGGCGTAGTGGATGGCGATGCCATCCATCGTTACCCGGTCGTAAGGCGGTTGAGGGCGGTCGGTCAGGAGTGGCGCGGCAAGAATGCGGCCTCCGGCCGCAGCCAGCCGGACGTCTTCTTCGCCCCAGCAGAAGTCCTGAGAGAGCGTTATGTCTTTTGCGTTGTGATAGTCGGTCAACATAGGAGGCAAGGTAACTCAGATCGGTGGCATTTTTGGCTTCTGCGGCGCGATCCTGCGACAATGTTACGGTGTTTTCTTTTTTGAAGAGAAGTGCCCGGACTCAGTCGTTGAGCAGGATGCAACCCTTGGATACCGGGATCGTCATTCTTGTAAGAACAGGTCTGGGCAGGATTCCTTAAAGTCCTTATTTTTGTATTCACCACAACCAATCAACCATGAAACTGTATTTCACCCTATTTGGTCTGCTGCTAAGCGTAGCAACCATTTCTGCTGCGGAGAGCGATGCTCTTTCAACTTTCTCTGCACCTGCGGCAGCGGCTACTCAAATCGACAGTTTGCCCGGCGGGCGCCATAAAGTGAGTTCGTACCGCAATGGATCTTCGATTGAATTTACCGTAGAGGACCATGAAATCAAATCGCTGAAAGTTGACGGAGAGGAGGTTCCGGCCAGTAAATACGACCAGTATATGGACCGGGTCGAGAATCTGCTGGGTACCGGTACCGACAATCAGCATATCGGCTCTGGCATGGGCATGTTCTCCGATGAGGAGTCATTGCAAAAAATGGAAGAGCATTTCGAAAAATTGGGCGAGAGCTTCGAATTACGTTTCGAAAACCTGGGCGAAGACTTCGAACGGATGGGTGAACGCCTTGGCGAAAGCATCGAACGAATGTTCGAGTTCGATGGAAACGGCAACACCATGCGTTTCGAATTCCGGGGCGATGACGGTAGCTGGTTCATTGACAGTACCGGCATCGACGAATCGTTTGAATGGCACTCCAACGGGATGGACCCCAAAGGGCTGAATCAGGACATACCCACCGGAGAGCACCACCAGGCCGAAGAAGAAATTCGGGAAATGGAGACGATGATTGAGCAGTTAGAGCGCAAAAAGGCCCGCATGAAGGCCGACCTGGAGCGCCAGGAAAGAGACATTGAACTGCAGCAACGGGACATGGAACGGCAGGAGCGCAGCGCAGCACGCGAGCTGCGCAGTATCGAGCGTCAAGAGATGAGAATGGAGCGCCGCGAAGCCAGCTACGAAGTGCTGGTGGAACAACTTCAGCGCGAAGGCCTGATCGAAGGCAACGATCTACTGAGGAAACTTTCCGTTGATGCTCAGAAGTTGAAAGTGAACGGTAAGAAGGTCTCTGAGGAAGGCCACGCCCGCTTTCTGGAACTTTACGAGCAACAGACCGGCCGGGCGATTAACGGCAAAACATCCATCTCGATCACGATGGATTGAGTTTGGGCCTAAAAGATTGAAGGTCTGGCGTAAGGGCTGAGTTGGAGGTAATCTCCGGCTCAGCCCTTGCCAATTACGCGGATACGTCTGAATAGTTCTTCGCGGCAATTCCGGGAGAGTGGCAGGGTTTTCTTGCCGGTACGAAGGGCCTTGTCTCCGATTCCATCAATATGAAGAACGTTGGCCAGGTAAGAGCGATGGATACGTATGATATTGCCCTGAGGCAGTTGGCGCTCCAGGGCGCCAAGGGAAAGAGAGAGGGTGAATTCACGACCGTCGGTAGTAACCAGGTGGCAATAGGCTCGATTGGCTTCTACGTAGCGGATTTCGGAGGTCATGATTCGCGTCATTCGTTTTTTGTAGTGCACGTAGATCCGATCCCGACGCGGGTCGGGAGATCGTGGGTCGCTGGTGATGGTGAGTTGTCCGGATTGAAAAGCCATAGCGTATGAGTTGTGTTCTGGTCCAAAACTCAGGACTGAAGTGAACGGCAACGAATGGTTCTTTCCGAAGGGTGGCTTTCCCTTTCCGAAGGGGAGTCAGGATGGTCGTTCATTGAACCGCAACTCTGTTTTGAGTCCTCCATCATTTACTTCGTTGAGGGTTCCTCCCAACTGCCGGGAAAGGAGGTCTACCAGGCGGGTACCGAAGCCGGATCCGGTGGCCGGCGCGTCGAAGTCTTTGCCGGAGCCGTTGTCTTTGACCCGAAGGAGGTAACTGTTTCCTTCCTTGCTCAGCCCGACTTCCACTGCACCTGCGGCCTCGCCCTCAGCAGCCGAGCCAAACGCATACTTGATGGTGTTGGTGAGCAGTTCGTTGACGATTAAACCGAGGGGGACGGCGGTATCGACATCCAGTTCCAGAGGGGACATTTTGACGTCGACCTTGATTCGTTCTTCTGCTTCGTAGGTTTCCAGTAAGCTTTCTGCGAGGTTATTGAAATAGTCTTCCATCTCAATGGCCGCCAGGTTATCTCCCTGGTACAGTTTCTGGTGCAAGAGGCCCATGCTTTGCACCCGGCTTTGTCCGGCCTGCATGGCGTCACGTGCATCTGAATCGGCGAGTCCTACCGACTGCAGTTCCAGAAGGCTGGAAACGACCTCGAGGTTATTTTTTACGCGGTGATGGATTTCTTTGAGGAGAAGTTCGTTCTGATCGTTCTTCAGTTTGATCTCATCGCGTTGTTCCCGGACGACTTCGGCTTCCTGCAGGGCTAGGGCTTCCGCCTGCCGGCGGAGCTGAAAGCGCAGGTACCAGCGGATCATCAGGGCGAGTAAGCCCAGACCAATGAGCGCCGCCCACCAAGTCAGGTACCAGGGGGGAGAGACTTCGATCTTAGTCGGAACCTCGTTCTCCACCCAATCTCCGTTCGTTGTTTGGGACCGGACCCTGAATTTATAGACCTTGGGGAACAGGTAGGCGGGCAAGTTGGTGTACCGAAGGTTGGCGTCTTTAGACCAATCCGACCATTCTTCATCGTAGCCTTCCAGTTTGGTTTGATATTGTTTTTTCCTGTTATCATAATCCAGGGCAGCATAACTGAAATAAGCTTCATTTTTTCCCCAGCCATTCTGGTATAAATCGTTTTCTCTCACGTAGAGGGCAAAGGAGTCTTTTGCGTGCCTTGCTAACTCCGGACGATAAGCCGCCAGCCCTTTTTCAGACCCGAAAAAGATGGTTCCGGTTTCGTCTAGTACCGTACACTGTGGTCCGTATCCGATTTCGCCACGAAGGCCATCTGCTTTACGGATGACATTGAGTAATTCGTAGTTCTCCAAATGCACTTCACACAGCCCCAAACCGGTGATAACCCACGCCCGGTTTCGGTCTGGATCAAAAGCAATGTCAGTGGGGGTGCGTAAGGTGTCTTGCAAAGAGACGAATTCCCGAGCTTTAAGCGTATTAAGATCAAGGATCAATACTCCACCGGGAACACCAGCCCAGAGCTCATTTTCCCATTTTCGTATGATCGTTATGGCGGGGAATACAACATCATTCCAAATCAGGGGAATGTGTTCAAAAAGCCCCGTATCCCGGACGCCGGCATAGGATCTGTTTTTAGAAACAGCCTTGCCTTTGGTTGCGAGGCGCTGCACTTCCTCGAAGGTAAATGGCTCTTTGGAGCGGAAAACACCCGTCTGGATGTTAGCTGCAATAAGATGCTCCTGCTCGTCTTTTTCATAAAAAGTCAGGACTGCTGTTTCCAGGCCTGTTTCCTTTGTAAAAAGGTACCAGGGCTCATCGTCAGAGAGTACCATTCCGAAGGTGCCATTCCCTCCCCAGATGGATGGAACCGGGTCTCCACCAGATGCTCTTTCCAAATTTAATGCACTTGGGACGTAGGACAAAAGTGAGGGAATCTGATGGATGAGGTAAGGCCGGTCAAATAAATTGAGGGTTTTACTGGCCACCCTGATATCGTGAGGGTTTGATTCGGGGGTAAGTAAATTGACGCCGCTTTGACGGGAGGAAGCCCAAATTCGCCCTTCATCATCGGATGCGACTCCCAAAACCTGTGGATAGGGTAAACCTTCTGCTTCGCCGACTGCAGTCCAGGTGCCTTCTTCCGAACGAAGAAGTAGCCCCTGAGAAGTACCGATGGTCAGCCACTTCCCTTCGGGTCCGGTCATTCGGGCCGCCTGTACAGTAGCTTCATCTCCCAGGCCGGTACTCAAGCCGGTAGAATGCAGGTTCGGGCTCAAATAAGCCCGGTAGTCTACCGGCATTCTCGCCAGGCCATCGTTGGTGGCCAACCAAATATTACCGGTCCTTCCCTTAAAGATATCGAGTAAGGGTTTGACATTGAGGTCCAGAGCAGAATCGTAAATCCGGCGGATAGAGAGTGTGTTGGTGTTGATCTCGATCAGATTGCCAGTCGATAGAACCAGCATTGTTTCGTTATCAGGAAATACAAAATTTTCCTTCACAACTCCCATCTCCAGCTCCCGGATATTATTCTTAATGTCTTCCAGCGGTTTGGCTAGAGGAGCGTCTGCCATAAACAGTCTTTCTGCCCCCTTCCAATACAGGCGGTCACCGGGTCCAAAATGGATGTTTCCAACTGTACTTCCCGGAAGTTCTACTTGTTCCATGGTGTCTCCCACCTCATAGTCGATTGGAACACGATAAAGCCGGCTCGCATCCCGGTCGAGCAGATAAGCCTGCTGCTCCTTGAAAGCTATCATTAAACCACCAAACACACCGGTTGGCGGTGCAATGGTATCAGCAGAAACAGTCCCCTCGGCATCGACATGATACCGGATCAGCAAGCTATCTACTGATGCCGCCCAGAGGTTGCCCAGCTCATCCTTCTTAAGAGCAGAGACCTCTACATCCAAAAGAGGTAATCCGGGCAGAGAATCGAGAAACACTACGTCCTTGGGGAGAATTCCATTAAGGAAGGGCTTGCTGGATCGCTGAACACCACCTCTCTCAGAAGCTGTGTTTCTGGTGCCCAGCCAGATGAATCCCAGTTCATCCTGACTGACGTACCAGACATTAGTGGAGAGCCCGTTTTCGAAGCCGTAAGGGATCATTTTTTCGCCATCATAAACGCCCAATCCATCGGGATATCTAGACAGCCATAGCATACCCGCCTGGTCAACATGCACCACCTCCATTGACTTTTCGTAGACATCTCCATTGGGGAGTAAGACTTCCACCTCTTCAACGGGGAGCCATTGCCCGTAAAGCTTACCGCAACAGGAGACAAGTATGAATGAGATGGTGATCTGGAGAAGGAGAATGTTTTTCAGCGCTGCCATTCCTCAAGATGGGAAAAAACCTTGACAAGAGAGAAAAACACGTAGTTATACCTGGTGATAAAAACCTTCGGAAAGCAGAATCAGCCCTTCGGAAAGAGCTTCTTTCCGTGGCAGAAGCAAAGCTATATGTTAGCACTAATTACCGGGAGAGGGTCCCTTTGCCCTTCCCTGGAACTTAGCTGAAATGTTATGCCCAATTCATCCCGACACACACTGCTTTTTGTTCTTTTGCTTGCATCCTGCGTCTGCGCCGCACAGGATGTAGAAGGGACGATTAACCGATTGAAGAACCTGAAAGAGCAGCAGCTCAGCATTACCGGCGGCATTAATCTGACGAGTCAGTTTTATGACGCGGTGGGCATTGCGAACCGGCGGGACAACTTCCAGTGGGGAGCACGGGCCAGCCTCAACTTCAGCTTTTTGGGTATTAATGCGCCGTTCAGTTTCGTCTTTTCGGAAGCTAACCAAAACTTTGGCTTACCCTCTTATTCCTTTGTTGGCATCAGTCCCCGCTACAAATGGGCAACCCTTCATGCCGGAGACCGAAGCATGAGCTTCAGTCGCTACACCATGGCGGGCATCAGTTTCCGGGGTGTAGGACTAACACTGGAGCCCGGGAAATTTCATGTGTCCGGATTCTACGGCAAGCTCAACCGCGCCCTGGCGAACGACCTTAATGCCCTGGGCGACCTCAACGGGTTTTACCAGCGAAATGGATACGGGTTCCGAGTTGGTTACGGCGGTAAAAAGACCGCCTTGTACGCCAACTTCTTTGGTGCTGACGATCAGGAGGAGGACGGGTTGCCTCCACAGACGGAGCTTGGGCCCGTCCTTGGCCTGCAAAACAATAAAGTGATCAGCTTGGAGGGGCGGCAGCAACTAGGAAAAAACTTATCGCTTTTCGGTGAACTCGCCCACTCGGCCTTCAACGGCAATCGTTCTGCTGCTCCGCTTAGCGATGCCGAAACCAATTTCGGTAATTCCCTCTTCGGCCTGTTCTCCCCCACCGATGAGACCCAAACCGGGCAGGCATACCAAATCGGGCTGGCCTACAACCAGACAAATTATGGTTTGCAGGCTCGTTACGAACGCATTACGCGGGGATTCCGGACCCTGGGCGCGCTGTTTTTCAATAAAGACTCCGAAAACATCACCCTCGGCCTCAACCGCAGTTTCCTGGAGAACAAACTGACCGTCTTTGTCAACGGCGGACTTGAGCGCACCAACCTGGACAGTGAGGAACAGGAATCAACCAACCGCATCATTGCCTCTGCCAACCTTAACTACCGCCCCGACGATAAGTGGATGCTGAGCGGCGGCTACAGCAACTTCCGCAACGACACTAAGCTGCGGGCGCGGACCAATCTACTTGCCCCGGTTGACAGCATCTTCCTCGCCCAGGTAACCCAAAGTGCCAACGTAATGGTACTTCGTCAACTGGGAAGTAAAGATAAGCCCTCCTCCCTCCGCCTGATGCTGATGCGGCAACTGGCTAATAACATTGTCAATGATGAAGTGAATCAAAACGCCAACAGTCAGGTAACGGTGGCTTCGCTAGCTTACACTGCGGGTAATCCTGACGCGGGCTTGCAGTGGAACACCGGCCTGACGTACAACACCACCCGCATTGGCACCATCAACAACAATGCCCTTTCCCCCACCCTGGGCATCAATAAGAATTTCTTCAACAACGCCCTGGCTACCCATCTGCAAACGGCGCTTAGCCTCTCCGAACAAAACGGCGACAGCAACCGCGTATTCAATCTTTCGCTGGGCGGCACCTACCGACTGGCCAACAGCCACCGGCTGGGGCTGCGGGCCAACCACATCAACCGCTTTGGTTCCGAGCTGGCCGACCGCAACTTCCGGGAGTGGTACGGTTCGCTGACCTATGGCTACAGCTTCGGAGGCAGTATTGGGCGTAAAGACAAACCTGAGCATGACAAGCTTTCTGACGACAGAAAGTAACGTCCACCAAGCTCCTACACCTGAGACGTGTCCTCGCTCCCGAAAAGAGCCGTCCGGAGGAGAGGAAAACCATCCCAAACGATTTACGGAACTAGTCACAATTATACACGCTATGTCTTCCCTACGCACCCTTATTTGTTCTTTCGTTTTTCTACTGAGTCTGAGCGTTTCTGCCCAGTCTTACCCCGTCACTGCGGTGCTGCAATCATTGCCACCTTTTTCCAACCAGATCAGCGAATGGAGTGACCCGCTCAACAATTCCCTGGGCGTTTCGCTGCTCTTGAATGACCGGAATGACGGGAATTACCAGGTACGGCTGGAGCTGACCATCGAGGGGAACGGTATCCGGCTACAAACAAATAACAACTGGCTGCCGACACCCATTAACCTCAATTACGGACAGGTAGTACAGCTCGGCGGCATTGAGCTGAGTGAGTACCTGAACCTGGATCATCTGAGTTTCACGGGATATTCGCGCCAGAGCTACATCCAGAACGGGGGCTTGCCCGATGGTTCCTACACCATATGTGTACGGGCTTTCGATTACAACCGGGCGCAGGAAGAAGCAGCCTCGGACCGGGCGTGCACCTTCGTACAAGCCTCTTTACTTGACCCTCCGGTGGTACTCTCTCCGACCGGCCAGCAGCAACCGCTTAACCCGCAAAATCTTATCGTTCAGTGGCAGGCCCGGCATACGGCCTCTTTCATTACTGATTATCGGGTGGAAATATACCAGGTAGATCCTACGACCAACTTTACACCGGAACAGATTTACACCTTACAGCAACCCTTCGTTGAAACCCGGGTGGACGGCATTACAACGGCAGTGATCGATGCTGGATTTCCCACAATGGAACCAGGTCATGAGTATATGATCCGCGTACAGGCGCGTGATCCAATGAACAACAGTTCTTTCCGTAATGATGGCTACAGCGAGCCCGTCTTTTTCGATTACGGAAGTGACTGTCTGGCACCTGGTGGTGTTTCCGCTACTGAAATCAGTACAGATGCAGCCCGAATAAATTGGGAACTTGTTCAGGGCGTATCCAGCTATGTTGTTCGCTACCGGGCAACTGGAAGCCCCAACTGGTATGAGTCTACGCCTACTGCCAGAAACCGGCGTGCGTTGTCTGACCTTACGGAAGGTACTACCTATGAAGTACAACTACAGTCTATTTGCTCCGCCGGCGGCGGACTTTTCGGCCAGGTTTTCGAATTCACGACCGAAGGCATTCCCAACGACGAAGTTGATTGTAGTGCCTCCGTCAATAGCCTGGAACTCCCTACAAATCGCACCAATCTTACAGAACTGGCCTTTGGCCAGGAAGTCACCGTCGGTGGCTTCAAGATGAAGATCAGAAGTGCCAGCCCCACCGGAACGGGCGGATGGAAGGGGCTCGGCCAGGTTAAAATCCCCTGGCTGTTCAAAACCTTCAACTGTCATTTCAACAATCTTTTCATTAATACCGACCGGGTGGTGTACGACGGCAACGTGGTGGCCATCGACGAAGGCCTTTCCAGTCTCTCTGGCTTCATGACCGTAGGGGAAATTTTTGCCGTCCAAGACACCATGCCCCTCAACTTCTGCGGAGACACAAGCACTCCGATAGATACTCCCTCAGTCGTTGCCTATCAGAGCGATGACTTCTATGCTTCTGGTAACCCTGACTACAACAACCACTACATTCCATTCGACCCCACCAGTACAACGGGCACCGGTGGAGTGGTGGTAGACGATTCCCAGTTTTACAATGAGTACAATCCTAACAACTCCCGTGCCCGCTATACGCCCTCTGACTACAACAACCCCAACAACCCCTATACCGCGGAAAAACCATACGATGGCAGCAACATCTGGAACCCATGGAATAGCTTAAATCCTTACAATTATCTGGATTATAACGACCCTGCCAACCCCTGGACGGCGGACTATATCTGGACGGCAGACCGGATGTTCGCCAAGCAAGGGATTGTGGGCAGCGTCCCGGATCCATCCCTACTTAACGGCGGAGTGAGCTGCCCGGTGAAGCTCGGTAGCTCACCGAATATGCTGGCGATCTACGGCATCAAATTCACCCCTGCCGGGGCCTTCCTAAACGCCTATTTTTCAGCAACAATTCCTTCCGTCAACCAGCATACGGCCTTCCAGGCCATCGGTGTAGGTTTTGGCCCTTCCGGCCTACAGGGAGAGACGAAATTGAAGATGCTCTCCGACCTTTCTTTCAGTTGGAATGATAAAATGAAGCTGACCATCAATGGTGGCAATGGCACTTACGTTCGCTTCGACTGTCAGGGCGTCAATCAGGTCGCTATCGACATGAAAGTGGAAGTTTGCCGGAACGTCGCTGTTCCCGTTGATCCTTACACCTACGAAAGAGACGCCAGCGGTTATGTCACTGGCACCTTCGCCGCCTTCGCCGATGGCTGGGGAGAATTTGCGGGGGACATCTCGATTACCCCGTTTGAACTCGACAGCCTGCCAGGTTGGGCATTTTCCGTACAGAATGCCGTTTTCGATTTTTCCACGACCAGCACGCCTTCATCAGTCCAGTTTCCTTCTGGTTATGTGTACGACGGGGTGACGGACAGCCCGGACCCGACCCTACGCACAGGTCTGCAAAACCCGCAATGGAGAGGGTTCTATCTGGGTGGCGCCCGCATCCGTATCCCGAACAACCTGACGGGCAAAGAGGACCATGAAGTTCCGGTCACCATCGGGGCGCAGCACCTGATCATCGACCAAACTGGCTTTTCGGGAACCGTTTTTGGCACCAACATCTTGTCGATTGATACTGGCCGCCTCGATTCCTGGGCCATCGGCATCGATACCGTGGCACTAGGCATCCAGCAGAACCAATTCAAAAAACTGGCCATTGCCGGCGAACTGATCGTGCCAGCCGTAGATGCTAACCTGACTTATAATTGCCACATCCAACCGGGCAGCCGATACGCTTTTAGCCTCGCTTTACGCGACTCTTCCTTAACGATGAATGCCTTCGTAGCCGAGGTCCGGCTTGACCCCAACACCAAAATATCCCTGGAATACAGAGAAACGGATGACACCTTCGCTGCTTCGGCAGAGCTGCACGGGCAAATCACCTTTAAGCCCAGCTTAGGTGGCGGAAACAACGATCAGGGCGCGGACGCAGGTGCGGGGGGAGCTTTGGGAGGAGCAAGCGATGCCAGCGGTGCTGACTTCAACAACGTCCCTGAACCCCAAGACACCACCAACAGCCTGAAGGTACCCTACATTTCATTTAAAGACTTTAAGGTTTCCTCCCGGAAACCCTACCTTGCAGAGGTGGGAACGTGGGCGATTGCGTCGGTGGATTCATCTCAGTCTAAGGCAGCCGGTTTCCCCCTTCATCTCAACCAGGTGGGCCTGTTCCAGAACGAGGCGCAAAACGAGGTCGCCTTTGGTATCGACCTGACGCTCAATCTCGTCAAAAGCGATGACCAGGGCTTTGGCGCCAACGGCCGCGCCTTCGTCATCTGTGACGTCAATGTAGACCCCGACACCCGCAAACAGGAATGGAAATTTAAGCGGGTACGACTGGATAAGCTCTCGATCAACTACCAGGGCCCGGGATTTGCTTTTGCTGGATACCTTAGAAATTACGAGACCCACCCGGTATATGGCACCGGATTCCAGGGCGGTATCCAAGCATCCTTTACACCGGGTATTCGGGTAGCGGTGGCAGGAATGTTTGGCACCAAGAAAAATGAAGATACCCAGGAAGACTTCCGGTACTTCTTCGCTGATGCTCACCTGGCCCTTGACCCGGGTATCGTACTCGGCACGACCGGCGTAGCGCTGTATGGCTTCGGCGGCGGGGTAAGTTACCACATGAAACGGGAGGGCTTTGCAAGCATTGACCTGCCCATGTCTGAAGCAGATTCAATCAGTATCGACCAACCGCTGGCCAGCGACACCCTGGCCGTAGTTGGTGAAGCATCCGATCTGGCCAATGCCTTTCAATCAGGTGAAGACCCTGCCTCCAGTGTACCCGACTTCCTGGAGTTACCCGATGAGCTGGGAGAAAGTCTCTCCGGTGTCCGCTATGTGCCCGAGCAAAGTGTCGGTATCGGCATTAAAGCGATGGTAGCCTTCGGCGCAGTCCGCCGTGAAGTCTTCAACGGAGATATCACCTTCGAGATTATTTTCAACGACAATGGTAGTCTGAACTACCTCGGGCTGATGGGCAACGCCAACATCATGACGCCGCCCCGAACACCAGCCACTCCTAACCCAAAACCAGCGATTGCCTTCTTCGCCGATATGGGCTACGACTTTACCAACGAGTCTTTCTCGGCCTATATGCGGATGCAGGTCGCTGCCCCTCCTGGCATCGCCTACATCCGGGGCGCATACCCAAACAACGTTGCGGGAGAGGGCAATATTTACTTCGGAAAAGAAGACTGGTACTTCTACCTCGGCCGGCCGGGCACCCCGATCAAACTAAGTTACGACGTCAGCAAACTGGCCAACCTGGCCCGGGCCGACGGTAATGGCGACGAGAGCCTGCCATCAGACTCCAGCACACCGCTGACGGCTGCAGACACGGTAAGATCTAAGCCACTAGGCTCCATCGACGCCATCGGCCTGATTCTGTCCGCCTATCTAGAAGCAGGTACCATTCTTGACCCCTTTCCTGACCCTCCACAACGAGTGCTTAATATTCTCAATGATCCATCGTTCGGCAACATCGCCCGCGACGACCCGGCTTTCGCCAACGCCGGCGGCTTGCTCTTCGGTGCCAGCCTGGACCTGAACATGCCGAAGCTCAACTTCCTGATCTTTTACGCAGAGCTTTACGGCGGAGTCGGATTTGACATGATGCTAAAAGACTATGGCCTTAACGCCCGCTGTACAAATGACCTCAATAACGCCGACCCCATTGGCTTCAATGGCTGGTACGCTACAGGGCAGCTTTATGGCTACCTGGAAGGCAAAGTAGGTATTGACATCGCCATCGGCGCCTTGAAAATAAAGGTAAAAATCCTTGAAGTAGGCGCCGCGGCGCTGGTGCAGGCCCGCCTCCCGAATCCTTTCTGGGCTAAGGGAGCGGTAGCCGGCAAATTCTCCGTGCTCAATGGCCTCATCAAAGGCGACTGCAAGTTTGACTTTGAAGTCGGGCAGGAATGTGAGGTCGTCCCCACCGGAGATCAAAATATTCGCTTGGTCCAAAGTATTACCCCCAACGGGTCAGCAGAGGAGAGTAGCGTCTTCACCCGCCCGCAGGCCATCTTCAATTTTCCGATGAATCGAGGAACAGTTCTCCTTGATGAGACAGGAGAATACTTAGAATTGATGCCAAATCTGCAGAGCTTTAGCGTAACGGACTCCATCGACGAGAACATCATCATCACCGGCACATTAGAGTGGAGTGAGAACAACACCGTTGTAGCCTTCATTCCTACAGATATTCTGCCTCCTTTCCGGACTTATAAAGTTCGTCTTCAATCACAGCTACTACAGAAACGTTCCGGGGACGGGTCCTATGAGCTGGTAAACCTGGGAGGTAATATTCCACCCAATCAGGACGATATTGCTTACTTCCGTACCGGCCCTGCGCCCGATTATATTCCTGAAAACAACGTAGAATATGCCTACCCCATCAATCGACAGGCAAGCTTCTTAACGGCCGAAAGCGACCGGGGCTTCATCCAGCTCAAACAGGGCCAGGACTATCTGTTTGAAAACATCGATCCGGCGGAATGGCGTCAGCGTGTCCGCTTCCAGCAGGGTGCGGCAGTAGTCAACAGTTCAAGCTATGCTTACGACAACTCCAGCAACCAGCTAAGCTTTGTTATTCCCGCAACGGACCTGGCGTCCTCCACAGTTAGCTTCCTCGAAATCATAGACGAAGCGGTAGGGCAAAATGCGGACATTACGGATAACATAGCGGAGGTATATGATGTCTTACTGAGTATCGACCAGGGGACCCTCCCGGACTCCGCCAATACGGAAGTACTCTTAGCCACCCAGGAGGCTAACGGCAATCTGGAAACCACGGAGGATCACCTCATCTACCGGCTTGATTTCCGCACCAGTCAATTCGGCACCTTCGCCGAAAAAATGGAGAATCTGGAAAGAGACTTCTCCTTTGTAAAAGTTCTGGCCCTCACGGATACTGTGGATGAGAACGGAGAATACATCCCCTTCCTGAGCATTAATGATTTTGGAGAAGCGGTCAACGGGACCGAAGTATTCGATCGGTACGAACTGGAAGGCTTCCGTGATACGGACAAAGACTACGCACCGCTCATCCGCAGTCGGGCCAACCCGGATGTAACCCAAGACAACTGGTTCAACGTCCACCTGAAGCCAAACGTTTACGACAACTTCCCCTCACCAAGCGGTTCTCCCTACAACTTCACCTTAAGCTGGCGAGAGGAAGAACCATTGGGTATGCCTCCGTTCAGAGCCGCCAGTTTACAGCAAAACAGCGACCTGCCCCTACCCTACCTGCAGAATACGGACATCAGCTCCGGAGAGTTTTTCACCCAGCCCCGGCAAATGCTTTTCCGCTACAACCTGCCTTATCAGGCCTACCGGGATTACGCCGATTACTGGAACCAGGTCAACCATTACCTGCTTAGCACCGATGATGCCACGCTTGTAGCTTTCATGAGCTGGGATTTCATCTACACGCCCTACGGTAATTATGAAATGATCATCGAATACTTCATTCCCGGCCAAACTACCCCTTCTTCCACCTACAAATTACAAGTCCCCTATGAAGTACTCAATGGCAATAAATAAGTTCAGCAGCACATTCTGCTTACTACTGATATTGGCTGTCTGCTACGGTTTTAGTGGTCAGGTCTCCGCCCAGCAGGAAATCCAGCTAGCGATGATTGCCAATGCCAGTACAGACAGTATTCAGATCCGGTGGGCGCCCGGCAGCTATGAGATGTGGCGGCAGATACGGGACAAAGGCCTGCGGCTTAGCCGGCAAACGGTGATGCGGGATGGGCAAATGCTACCACTAGCTGAAAGGCAAGAAGCGGTGATTATTGCCGCCGACATCCGGCCGGCTCCCTTAGCTACCTTCGAAACCCTCGGAGCAACGGACGACTTCGTCGCTATTGGTGGCCAGGCTATTTATGGACAAAGCTTCCTGCCCTCAACGGACGAAAACGACGACGTATCCCTGGGAGCCCTCTTTAACAGTGCCACCGACCAGCAAAACCGTTTTGGCTTCGGGCTCTACGCGGCAGACCAGTCCTGGACAGCAGCAAAAGTGCTTGGTCTGGCCTTTACCGACACCAATGTACGAGCCAATGAAACCTACGTTTACAGTCTGGAGGGTGCCTCCGAAGAGTTGATTGGCGTGGATGATAAATACAGTGCCTTCGTCACCGTCAAAGCAGGTAGCCGCTTTCTGCCGGCAAAAATCAGTGACGTCAGTGCAACCTTTGAAGACAAAGTCGGTGTGCTCAGTTGGGATGTAACCACCGCCCGGAATTTTTATACCAGCTATCACATCGAACGCTCCAGCGATGGAATCAGCTGGGAACGGGTAAACGAAGAGCCGTTCGTGCCGATCTTTAAAGAGGATCAACGCCCCACAGCCTTTTATCAGGTACCCTTACCCGAGAACAACCGTCCCTATTTCATGCGGGTGATTGGCCGTACGCCGTTCGCTCAGGATGGTCCGCCCAGCACTATAGTACAAGGCATGGGTAAGGATCCCTTGCCGGCAACGGCCCCCTCGATTGCGGGTGCCTTCCCCAACGAAGAGGGGGGCTTTGATATCAGCTGGACCTTTCCCGAAGACATCCCGGTTAACAATTTCCAGGTCTTTCGGGCCAAAGATGCCCTGGGAATCTTTGAGCCCCTGAGTGACCTGCTGCCCGCCGAAGCCCGCAACTTTCGCGACGAGGCGCCAATGCGGGTCAATTACTACCAGATCGTCGTCTACGATCAGTACGACCGTGAGCTTCGCTCCTTCACCATCATGGCACAGCCCAATGACACCACGCCGCCGGAAACGCCGGTCAACTTACGGGGCATCATCACCGACGACGGCAAAGTAATCCTGAACTGGGATGCCAACACCGAAGAAGACCTGCTCGGCTACCGCATCTGGCTGGCCAACCAGCCAGAGGAGGAATTCAAATTAGCCACTGACCGCCCACTCGTAAACGACTACTACATCGGGGAGACCACCCTCAACACCCTAACGTCGAGCCTGTACGCCAAAATAACGGCCCTTGACGTGCGGCACAATCCATCGCCCTTTTCCGAGTACATTGAGATATTACGGCCAGACACCATCGCCCCGGCGGCACCACTGCTGAAGGGATTGGAGAACACGACGGCTCACATTGATGTGTACTTTGCTACCAGTCGGACGCCCGACATCGAACAACATGAGCTGTACCGCCGACCCACCGGTGACACTAGCTGGCAGCTGATTCGTACCCTGCCTTACCCCGCCGAGAAAGAAACCAGTCATCATCGTGACAGCGATCTGAAGCCGGGAATAACGCACGAATACCGACTCGACGCCGTAGACCGCTCCGGCCTGCGGGCCAGTTCCGACGTGTTGCGTGGGCAGGTCATCGACGACTTCATCCGGCGGCCCGTCGGCAAAGTCAAAGCCAGTCCGGACCGACGTGCCTTTTCCATCGATCTGAACTGGAAGTACTCCCCGGAAAACGACGACCTCATTGGTTTCGAGATTTTCCGTAACAAGCCGGGAAAAACGCCGGGCATCGTGGCCATGATGAGAATCGAGGCCACCATAACAACCGATAAAAAGCAAGATTTTCTCTTCACCGATTCCGGCCCACTTAAGATGGACACCACCTATGAATATCGCGTCCGGGCGGTATACGCTGACGGAGGGCTATCCTGCCAGAGCTCAGTGGTTACTGTCAACTTTTAGGCGCAAACGCAGGTGCAAAGCGGGGTTAAAAAGCAAGGGACCCAAACGACCATCTTTGCTCAAATGAACCTCCCTCTGCACCTGCGGTCGCGCCACCTTCTCTATTTTAATCTTCCCTAGAATGAAAGTCTTCCACTACCTGTTCTTACTTTCCTTTTGCACGCCTGTTCTGCTATTTGCGCAAGACCCAGCGAGCATAACTTATACCGTAAAACTGACGCGGGTGTACTGTGACATGCCCATCGCTCAGGACGAGCGAGGTCCCGATCCCCGCTATCTTATCAATGCGCGGTTACAGGGCTTAGGCTCCCCAATAGCCAATACCATTCTGGTAGAATTAGACAATATTCAGACGACCGGATGGATCGACATCGACGATCAAACCGTCGTCACCGGAGACCTAGTTTCTGGTCATCGGACCATCAACCTCTGTAATTCGGGCATCGGGGTCGTCTTTGATGACCTCGACGCCTGGGAAGAAGATGCCGGCAATAGCGACACACCCGATGCAAACGATGACTATATAATAACAATGGCAAGCATCGGCAGCTTAATCTGGAGACCAGAGACCCTTGTTCCGAATCAGCCTAACATACGTATAGTAGACGGTACTGTATTTGATCCCGACTCCCCTTTTAAGTTGGAGTTTTCGGTGGAATTTGAGGCCCAGAATTTAATACAAAGAATAAACATTTCCGGTAATATTGATGGCGAACCGGTAGCGGATGTTTGTGCGGGTGGACAAGTTTATATGACCACTCAGTTGAACAACAGCTTATCTGGAGGCTACGTATATTATGAGCAATCAACTGACAACGGAGCTACTTGGGTTCAATATACTAACAGCATCCCCACTAGTAATTCACAGCGCATTTCCCTGGATGGCAATAGCATGTTTAGAGCCGTTCTCGGGCCGTGCCTAACGCAAGCAGAGCCTGTGGAACTCAATCAGGATTTCGTGGACGTTATGCCCAGTATCCTCTCTTCCGACATCCATATTTCTTACGAAAACCCCTGCCCCGGGGAGCTCCACGGCAGTATCACCCTCAACAGCATCGAGAACCTACGTCCGCAGGATGAATTTCGTGTCCAGTTGCGGCCTTCCTCCGGGATTATAGGAAATTACCAGCCCATAGACAACCCAAATTTGCCGCTCGTATTAGAAGATATTCCAAGGGATAATTACAATATTATCATTACCCGGCTTACGCGCGACGCCGCGGACTTAATCCTCCCCGCCTGTAGTACTTTCAGTGAGGATATTGAAATCGTTAGCCGCAATGCTCCCGTGATCACCACCTCGGGCATCCGGCCCACAGGTTGTGAGCAACTTACCGGCTCAATATTTGCTGCTGGCGGAAATCCTAATCACGCGAGCCAGGTGGATATAATGCTATACCATGAAGATGATCCGCTGACCCCCATTGCGGAGGTCATGAATTTATCTTCCTCTACGGTACACGAGTTTACGGGCTTGAACCCCGGGACGTATTTTTTCACGCTAAATGACGGCGGGGGGTGTCAACAAATATCTGAACACTTAACTATAGATCCTGTCACTAACCGGGCCAGCGGTACGTTTGCCCCACAACCGGGAGAGAGCCTAATGCTGAACTGCGCGGATGGGACTGTTTTGGTGAGTTTCGCCCCCGATGACGGCACGGGCACTAATCAGGTCGTGCTCAGAAAGCTAGGGGCACTCCCTGGTGGAGGAGATAGCCAGGTATTCCGCCAAAACATCTCCGGCGGAGGTAGTTATACTGCGCAACTGGATGTTGGGGATTATGTAGTAACCTTTAGTCGGTTTGACCAACCTTACTGTTCGCGCGCCTACGCTTTCTCCGTTACTGCTCCAAACCCTCCCATTACCATTGCCATTAATGAACTGGTGGCACCAACCGCCTGCGACCCTGCTAGTGGCTCAGCTACCGTTGATGTGGCTGGCGGAGCTGGCGGGTATATCCCAATGCTAGGAGGTGGAGTACTAGATTCCGCCACTCCCCAGACAGATGGTTCTGTCCGTTATACTTTTACTGGCCTGTTGGGTGGCGATTATTCCTTCAGCGTTACGGACGCGAGTAATTGCTCGGCGACCCAGCCAGTGCGGGTTCCGTCTTCAACCATGGTCAGCGTGATGGCTGAGGAAAACTCGTCCAAGCTTGTTCTGGACTGTAATGGAGATGCGGACGGAAGCATTCAACTCGCAGGAACTGGAATAGGACTGACTTATCGTCTCACCCCCCCGGGGGGTACACCCGGAGCTTACAGCGACCAGACCCTGTTCGAGAACCTGTTGCCGGGCACCTATCTGGCGGAGGTTGAGGATCAAGATGGGTGCCGGGCTTCTCAATTGATCGAGATTACCGAGCCGGAAGAACTAGAAATTTTCGATGTGAGCTACAGTACCCGCTACCAATGCGGGCTCCCTCTGGTGGATTTCCGAATCCGGTTTAGTGGTGTGCCTGACGTTGGGTACTGCAACGATGATGCCACTCCCTGTGCATTTAGTATCATCCTGCGGGACGGAGACCCCGCCCAGGCGATCCCGCTGGGCAGTACACAGGCAGTCTTATTTACCAGTCCCACCGCTCCAGTGCAGGAATTACTACTCCGGGACCAGGCTCCCGGCGACTATGCCTTCCAACTGGCCACTGTACGGTTTAACCCCAACGGGATGATTACCTGCCCCTCGAATGTCGTTCCCGTAGCGGCCGTACCGCCCCCACCTCTTTTCGTAGAGATTATCGGAAAAACAGACCCACCCTGCTTCGGTGACCCCGGTGGTTCCATCACCGTCCGGTATGGCGGCGGCGATCCGAATGAAGCTTTTAGACTGGACGTATACGCCGCTGAAGCACCTACGACCACGTCCGATCCGGGAGTCATCATTTCACGGTACAGTTTGCCCTACTCTCTGGACACGACCCTTACGATGGATGGCCTGCCAGACCCCCAAAATTCCATAACAGGAGCTTCTTCCGGCACCGACCCGAGCGACCTTTATTACTTTGCCAGAATTACACCGTCTACCACTTACGACAACGGTACAGAATGTACCGCGCAGTCTCACCCGCCTGCCCCCGCACCGGAAGACCTTCTACAGCTCATCAGCCCCGACCCTATGTCATACACAGCCTCTTTCACGAAAGGTCTGGAATGCGATGGTAGCGGAGCTATTCTAACCGTTAGCAATATGACGGGAGGGGTGCCACCCTACCGTTTCAGTATCGTACGAAGGATATTTGGACAAGAAGTACCTATAAATGATGTCATTTATGATTTCTCCCCACAAACCTCCTACGAGATTTCGGGACGCTATAGATATTATGTGGAAATGCTGGATGCTAATGATTGTCTTTTCAGTCTCCCAGATGGCATACAACCAGACTATAGCCCGATGCGAGACTACGAGCTTAGCTTCACCCAGACACTTCTTGCACGCGAAGAGTGCCCCCCTGACCCCGCGGACCCGCTTCGTGGCCTGCTGCAATTGAAAGGTGGCCTGGGCGAGACCGTCTTCACCTTCAGCACCCAGACACCAGGAGGTAGCATCATTCCTGTTCCTGCGTCAGTCACCACCGCGGATTCTATTATTTTGTTGGAGGATTTCGTACCAGGCATGGTGACGGTTCAGTTGAGCAACTTTGCTACCGGCCAGGATTGCCAATCCTTTACTTTCGAGGTAGAAGCGCTACCCGATCCACTAGAAGCTGTAGTAGAAATCAATCAGGGCGAGACATGCCTTGGTGCAGCAGACGGTCAGGTAAGTCTCCGCGTTACGGGAGGAGTAGCGCCAATTACCTTTTTTCATAATGGGATAGTAACATCAATACCAGCGGACCAACCCGCCGTACTGGACATTCTCGATCTTCAGTCCGGCAATCTTCTGGTGGGCATCGAGGATGGCAATGAATGCTACATAGAAGAGAGCATCGAAATCGCCCCTTCCCCGGGAGCTATTTCCGTGGAGGTGTCCACTACTGACGAAGGCCCCTGTCAGGGAGCAGGAAACGGAACCATTACCCTAAACCTGGATGGCGGCACTGGCCCCTATCAGTTTGACTGGTTGGACGACGCCCCTGGCCCAATCTCCATCCCCCAAAACGGGACGGTTTTCCGGGATGAGCTCACCCGCCAGGAATACAATTACCGGATCGTAGACGCCAACGGTTGCGAGCGGGAAGGATCCGCCTCGCCGGGAGGCCGGGATCCGCTGGTGGCACAGATCGTGGACATCGTACAGCCTGGCTGTGCTAATGAGGGAAGCTTTACCGTAGAGATCGTGGAAAACAGTTTCCCCGCCTCCGCAAGCTTTACTGTTTCCATTAATGGTGGGGCACCCCAGAGTGACCTGAGTTTTACCGGATTGGAAGAAGGTCTTTATAATGTTCAGGTACTTGATGACAGTGGCTGTGGCCCTACTACCCCCTTGAGCGTTGAACTCATCCGGGAGGATGGTAACCTCACCGCCATCAGTACCCCTACCGCCCCTACCTGTAATGGTGGAGATGACGGCCAGGTTCTCGTCACCCCCGATGGCGGAGTAGCCCCATACACCTTCTCACTGAATGGTGAAACAGCCGTAAGCAGTAACATCCTTACCGGCCTTGAAGCAGGTATGTACAGTATTCTGGTTACGGATGCTGAAGGCTGCTCTACTACCATTACCGGAGAGGTACCAAGCACCGCAGGCTTCACAGCTTCTGCCATTCCCACTCCTCCCACCTGTTTTGGAGGCAACAACGGAACGGTATCCGTTACGGCTGATGACGGAATCCCTCCCTTTGAATATCGGCTGGAAGGATCTACTTATCAGACTGAGGAATTGTTTACCGGCTTATCAAGTGGGCTTTACCAGTTCTCGGTTCGTGATTCCAGAGGATGTGAAAGTGATGCGGTATCTGTTTTTGTTCCGGATGGGCCTTTGGTGGAAGTAATAATTGAAGATGTACAAACCGACTTCTGCGGTACTAATAGCGGCTCAGCTACACTTTCCGCTACCAGCGCTTATGGCAATTTAACCTACAGTTGGCCGGACGGACAAAGTGGGCCCAGTATCAGCGATTTGGCAGAAGGGGACTACCTTGTTACAGTAACGGATGGCGAACAATGCTCTGCTACTATCACCGTGCACATCCCTGGTTTTAATGATGCGCCTACCGTAACGGTCGAGGCCAGCAGCTCCGACAGCTGTTCCCAAGCTATCGGCTCCATCACTTTGAACAGCACTGAAGGAACCCCTCCCTATACCTACACCTGGAGCGATGACTTATTACGGACTGGTCCATTAGCCCAGAACCTGACGGGGGGGAACTATTCTTTTACGGTAACAGATATAAACGGTTGCTTCCATACAAGTGATTTCTTCCTACCCGGTACATCATCGATCGATGGTATAACCAGCGTTAACGTAGAAAGTACCCGGTGCAGCGAAGCTAATGGTTCTATTTCTTTTATCCCCGTGGGTGGAGTGGCGCCTTATTCCTATACCTGGGCAGACTTCCCTGCGATCAACAGCCCTACCCTAACTGACCTTGCCGCCGGTGACTATGATGTCACCATCACAGACGCCAACGGCTGTCAGGCGACAGAAACGTTCACCGTCAGTGGCAGTGTTGCCCCTACCATGTCGGTTACCACCCAGACTGATCCTACCTGTGATAATAACGATGGTAGCATTACGCTCGCTCATACCGGCCTGGCCGAACCCGTAACAGCAATGTGGAGTCATGATGCAAACCTCACTGACCTGACCGCCCTTAACCTTGCTGCGGGAACCTACGACGTTACCCTTACCGGAGATGTGGGATGTACAGTAAGTACGTCTGTTACCCTCAACCCCGGAGAGATGCTAGCCACCGTTCTGTCAAACGTAAACGATGCCGTTTGTATCGACGGGACCGGAACGGCCACTGTTGGAGCGACCAATGGTTTAGCTCCGTTCACCTACAACTGGAGCCACGCGCCTGGTGTGAGCCAAGAAAGTTATAATAACCTGCATGCAGGAGACTACTCCGTCACGGTTGAAGATGCGAACCTATGCACTTCCGTTCAGACCTTCAGTATTGGTCTGATCAGCGGTCCAACGGCCATCACAACAACGGTTCTCACGCATACCACTTGTGGGCTGGACAACGGTGCTCTGCAAGCAACTCCTACGGGCGGTACTCCTCCGTACACCTATGAATGGAGCCACGATGCAGACCTGGAAGGCAATACAGCCGGAGAACTTGCTCCCGGAGCATACACCGTTACGGTAACTGACGCCAACGACTGTTCTTACACAGAAAGCTTTACCATTGATCCCAGTGAAACACCAGTGGTCAGTCTTGAAAGCAGCACCGATCCTGACCCCGGATTAGAAAATGGCTCCATTAGTGTGACCACTTCCGGCATGATCGCGCCGCTAACCTATGTTTGGAGCCACGACCCCGACCTCGATGCACCGCTGGCTGAAGGCCTGGCCAATGGCTCCTATACCGTTACCGTTACCGGAGCCAATGGCTGTTCGGACGACCTTACCGTTGTCCTTGATGGCCCTGATCCGGTCGTCGCTGAAATCACGGGGTTAATGGATGCGATTTGTACCGATGATAACGGTACGGCTACCGTGACTGTAACAACCGGTATAGCCCCTTATTCTTACCAATGGAGCCATGCTCCCGGTCAGGATGTAAACAGCTTTGATAACTTATCATCCGGAAGCTACATCGTTACGGTATCCGATGCGGTTGGGGTTACGCTGGAACTTGACTTCAACATCGCTTTTGTTTCGGGGCCAACCGGCCTTGAGGCGACCACTCAGCTGCATACCTTTTGTGATCTGGATAATGGCATACTTGACCTTACACCGCAGGGTGGTAATGGCCCCTTCACTTACAACTGGAGCCATGATGCAAACCTTGCGGTCGGTGAAGCGCTAAATCTGGCAGCGGGCGATTACTCTGTAACCGCCACTGACGCTAATGGCTGTACCATTGAAGCAGTATTCACCATAGAAGGAAGCGAGGCTCCTACCCTGACGGTTGCAAGTCAGACTGCTCCTACTTGCGGAGAAGACAACGGCAGCATTGAACTCACCTTTACCGTTCTGTCCGCCCCCGTTACCGCCTCCTGGAGTCACGATCCCTTACTGACTGACCTATCCGCCTCTGATCTCGCTCCGGGGGATTATGACATTACCGTTACGGGTAGCCTTGGCTGCTCGGCGATGGTGTCGGTAAACCTTGAAGCGCAGGCTGATCTGGCAGCTGTTGTTACCGAGGTTCATGATGCCGTTTGTACCGACGACAACGGGACAGCCACCATTGAGATCCTTTCCGGTGTTGGACCTTTCGTCTACAATTGGAGTCACGCCCCGGCCGAAGATCAGGCCCGGTTTGACGATCTGGCAGCAGGTGATTACTCCGTAACCATTACCGACAACAACGGTTGCTCCGAAGTGCAGATCTTCAGCATTGAACTTATTGAAGGGCCAACGGCCATCAACCAAATCACCAACCTGTCCACCATCTGTGGATTCGACAATGGTATTCTGCTGGTAGCACCTGTAGGAGGTACCGCCCCGTACACCTACGAATGGAGTCATGATGCAGACCTGGCCATAAATGATGCCAGAAACCTGTCTCCCGGTGACTATTCAGTCACCATTACGGATGACAACGATTGTTCGATCAGCGGCACCTTTAACATCGGTGAAAGCGAAACCCCATCAGCTGTAATCGTGGATCAAGGTGAAGCGAGCTGCGGCCAGGCCAATGGTTTCATCCGGGTGGAAACAGAACACCTCAGTGCGCCACTCGTCTACGAATGGAGTCACGATGAGGCCCTGGACGGGCCACTTGCCGATGACCTGACGAGTGGGAATTACAGCGTAACCGTTACGGGAGACCTGGGTTGTTCGGTCGAGATACAGACTACTATCTCCAGTCTCGAAGGCCCATCCATCAGTTTACAATCAGTAGAAAGCAGCACGTGTGCCGCCGCGGATGGCAGCATTACCATCAGCTACGATGGTGGCGGGCAAGCCCCTTTCACCTACAATTGGAGCCACGATCCAGAACTGAACGACCCTCAGGCAAACGATCTCGTGGCCGACCAATACGGTGTGACAATTACCGACGCTACCGGCTGTAGTAATGCCCTGCTGGTAAACGTGACAGCCGACATTACCGCACTGCTCCCCAACCTCTCCACTGCACCTGCGACCTGCGCCCAAAATGACGGAACAGCCAGTATTACACTTGGCGGAGGTGCTCCCCCTTTCACCTACGAGTGGAGCCACGATGCCAGCCTGACCGGGCCCAACGCAACCAACTTGCCCGAAGGAGAGCATACCCTGACGATCACCGATGCCAATGGCTGTTCTGAAACAGAAACCTTTAACATTCAGACCACCGAAGGGCCAAGTGACATCACGGTTGACCTGCAGTTGGCGACCATCTGTGGCTTCGACAACGGAATCCTGCAGGTTGCCGCCGTCGGCGGCAATCCTCCATACACTTACGACTGGAGCCACGATCCAGACCTGACCATCAACGATGCCAGGAATCTGCCTGCGGGTGATTATTCCGTGACCATTACGGACGCGAACAGTTGCGCGATCAGCGGGACGTACAACATCGGCGAAAGCGAAATCCCAACTGCAGAGATAGCAGAACAGGGTGAAGCCAGTTGTGGACAGGCCAACGGATTTATCCGGGTAGAAACGGCTAACCTCACCGCTCCCTATACCTACGAATGGGACCACGACGATGACCTGAACGCACCGCTGGCGGAAAACCTGACCAGTGGCGACTACAGTGTCACCATCACTGGTGACCTGGGTTGCTCTGCGGAAGTTCAGACGTCCATTTCCAGTCTAGATGGACCATCAATAGGTTTGGTTTCTACTGAGAACAGTACGTGCTCCGCTCCTGACGGCAGCATTACCATCAGCTACGATGGTGGCGGACAAGCCCCCTTCACCTACAAATGGAGCCATGATGCCGAACTGAATGCCCCGCAGGCCAATGGCCTTATCGCCGGAGATTACAACGTGACGATCACCGATGCGACGGGCTGTACTGATGAACTGCAAGCCACCGTAACCGCTGAGGTTACCGCACTGCTGCCCAACTTCTCCACTGCACCTGCGACCTGCGCCCAAAATGACGGAACAGCCAGTATTACACTTGGCGGAGGTGCTCCCCCTTTCACCTACGAGTGGAGCCACGATGCCAGCCTGACCGGGCCCAACGCAACCAACTTGCCCGAAGGAGAGCATACCCTGACGATCACCGATGCCAATGGCTGTTCTGAAACAGAAACCTTTAACATTCAGACCACCGAAGGGCCAAGTGACATCACGGTTGACCTGCAGTTGGCGACCATCTGTGGCTTCGACAACGGAATCCTGCAGGTTGCCGCCGTCGGCGGT
>NZ_VOXD01000021.1:87027-116508 GCF_008014675.1 Neolewinella aurantiaca
TTCTGAAACAGAAACCTTTAACATTCAGACCACCGAAGGGCCAAGTGACATCACGGTTGACCTGCAGTTGGCGACCATCTGTGGCTTCGACAACGGAATCCTGCAGGTTGCCGCCGTCGGCGGTAACCCTCCATACACTTACGACTGGAGCCACGATGCAGACCTGACCATAAACGATGCCAGGAATCTGCCTGCGGGTGATTATTCCGTAACCATTACTGACGCGAACGGTTGTTCGATCAGCGGGATGTACAACATCGGTGAAAGCGAAATCCCAACGGCAGACATCGTTGAACAGGGAGATGCCGGTTGCGGACAAGCCAACGGATTCATCAGGGTAGAAACGGCTAACCTCACCGCTCCCTATACCTACGAATGGGACCACGACGATGACCTGAACGCACCGCTGGCAGAAAACCTGACCAGTGGCGACTACAGTGTCACCATCACTGGTGACTTAGGTTGTTCGGTCGAGATACAGACGTCTGTTTCGAATCCGGACGGACCGTCCATCAGTGAAATTTCCGTTGAGAACAGTTCGTGTTCTGCCACCGATGGAACCGCCAGCGTAACGATAAGCGGAGGTACCAGCCCATACTCCTACGAATGGAGCCATGATGTCAACCTCACCGAATCTACAGCGACGAACCTCCCCCCAGGAGAGTACTCACTTACAATCACTGATGCCAACGGCTGTTTTGATACGGAAACCTTCAATATTCAATCTTCCGAAGGACCTGGAGAAATCACGATTGTTCAGCAAACGGGTACTTTTTGTGGGCTCAATAATGGCGCTCTACTGGTAACCCCGGTTGGCGGCACCGCTCCATATACCTATGTTTGGAGCCATGATCCGAGCCTCGTAACAAACGAAGCTCTGGACCTTCTTATGGGGGATTACTCAGTGACTATTACCGACGTAAACGGTTGCGCTGTTAGCGGAACCTATTCCATAGCCGGCAGTGAAACACCAACGATTATGGAAAGCAGCCAGAGCAATAGCAGCTGTGGCCAAAACGATGGTTCAGCTACAGTAGTAACTACCGGATTGACCGACCCCCTGTCTTATACCTGGAGCCATGACCCGGAGTTGAATGCTGCCACGGCGAACGATTTAGCTGCTGGCAACTATACAGTAACGGCAACGGGAGCCAATGGCTGCACAGCCACCCTCAGCCTTACGATCGAGAACTCCGGTGGCCCTCAGATCAGTCTTACATCTGCAATCAACAGCAGCTGCGGAATGGAAAATGGCGCTATAAACGTCGCTTACCAAAGTGGAGGCACGCCTCCCTTCAACTATAGTTGGAGTCATGATAGTGATTTGAACGAGGACGCCGCAGAAGGCCTTAGTGCCGGCAATTATGGTGTCACCATTACCGACGTTAACGGATGCAGCAATGCATTAAACGTTGAACTCATCGAAGTAGCCGGTCCCGGTTCCCTCACTATCGTCAGTATGACACCGACCAGCTGTGGAGAATCCAACGGAGCGCTTACCATAGTTCCAACCGGAGGAACACCTCCTTTCACCTACGAATGGAGTCACGATGCGACCATAACCGGAGACAATGCTACCGAACTTGACAGTGGCGTTTACCAAATCGTTGCCACCGACGCTAATGGATGTAGCATTTCCAATACTTTCTCGATTCCGACCAGCATGGGTTTAACTGTAGTGCA
Organism: Neolewinella aurantiaca; assembly: GCF_008014675.1. Lineage (GTDB taxonomy): Bacteria > Bacteroidota > Bacteroidia > Chitinophagales > Saprospiraceae > Neolewinella > Neolewinella aurantiaca. Next base: position 88,711 of record NZ_VOXD01000021.1, read on the forward strand.
AGACGAAGTTATAGGTGCTAACTGTAACCTGGAGGATGGCAGTATCCTTATTTCCGTCCCCAATGCCTCCGGAGAAGTAACCTACAACTGGAGCCATGCTCCGGGCCAGAACAGCCCTGCGTTAACAGGTCTTACCGCCGGCAACTATATGGTTACCGTTACGGACGAAGCGGGTTGCTCATCCGAAGCAATGATCATAGTGAACAGCCTCGACAACCCTGCCTCGTTTACCATCACCCCCACGCCCACCAACTGTGAAGACGGACAGGGCAGCATTACCGTAACCATCACCGAGGGCCGCCCACCGTACACCTATGTATGGAGCCATGATGCGCTACTTGACGCCTCAACGGCGACAGGTTTAATTGCTGGCGACTACAACGTTGAAGTAACCGATGCGCTGGGGTGTAAAGTCATGCTTGAAGCTACAGTAATCTACTCCGACGGACCAGAAGTAACAATTGATGCTGCTGCCCCTACGTGCGCAGGGGCTTCGGACGGAAGCCTTATTGCCCGGCCGACCGGAGGAGCCGAACCCTTCTCTTACCTGTGGAGTACAAACGCTGTATCCCAGTCTGTATCCAACCTCGTAGCCGGGGATTACTCCGTTACGGTCACCGACGCAAACGGTTGTACAGAAACGGTGGAGACTACACTTACTGACGGTCCGGTTCTCATCATTTCACTGTTAGACTCCGTTCCTCCAACCTGTGCCGAATCCCTCGACGGGCGCCTGGAGGTTGAGGTAAGCGGTGGTTCTGCTCCTTACGTTTTCATCTGGTCTAACGGGACCAATGGTCCGCTCACCGATGAATTAAACGGAGGCACTACTTACACCGTAACCGTAACCAGCAGCGAAGGATGCCAGGCCGAAAGGAGCTATACACTCCCTGATGCTCCCGTAGCCGTGCTGCAATTACCGACCGATACGACGCTCTGCCAGGATGATATCTGGGCGCTCGACCTTACAGGATACACTAATACGCTCGTGACCGGCCCAGGCGGATTCAACAGTAATGAACCGGTTGTACTGATTGATGAGGCGGGAACTTATTCTATTTCGGTTGCCGGAGCAGGTGGCTGTATGGCCAACGCAGATGTGGTCGTCAACTTTACTGGCCAAACCTTTGTAGCGGGCATGGTTCTACCTTCGGATGTGGTAGTTGGCGATTCAATCGTCGTACTCGAAACCAGTTGGCCGGCGCCTTCTACCGTTGAATGGATATTCGACAGGAGTGGCGCCAGGCAGGTGGCCCAGGAGCAGAACCAGTACTGGTTCGTATTCGACGAAGCAGGAGAATATAACCTCAGCCTCCTTGCCAGTTTTGACGGCTGCGATGACCTGATCACTAAAGGGATAACCGTCCACGCTGACAGTACATCGATTCCATCCGTCGGGCTTACCCGTTCGGGCATTGAAGACATCATCATCAGTCCCAACCCCAACGATGGGAATTTCACAGCAACGGTCGACCTAACTACCGAAGCACGGATTTTCCTCAACCTTTACGACCTCGACGGAACGTTAATCGATCGCCAGGAAGATAATGGACGTTCGGATTACTCTTTCAATTACAACCTCAACCTCGAGCCTGGCTCCTACTTGTTACTCGTTCAGACGGGGTCAGCGAGGAGGACAGTAGTAGTTATTGTCAGCGATTAAGGAGTTATCGAATCAGATTCACACGGCCCGTAAAAGCCTCCCGGTAGGTCTTACCTATCGGGATGGCTTTACCGGCAAGGGCAACATGTCCCTCTGCAACTTCGTCGATCCGGGTCAGGTTGATCAAAAAGGAACGGTGCACCCGCATAAAATCAGTAGAAGTCAATTGCTCCTCGAATTTCCTCAGCGCGATACTCAGCAGGTACTCGGTATCTGCGGTTACAATTTTACAATAAGCACGTTCAGCTTCCACGTAGAGAATCTCGTTCAGAAAGAGCTTCACCATTCGGTCTTTGTGACGTACGAAGATGCGATCGTTAAGCAAATGGGGAGCTTCAGGCTGTTCCCGGGGCGCGGCCGCAGGTGCAGAGGAAGAGTTAATAAGAGCAAGGTCGATGGCCCGGGCAAGGTCTGTTTTCCGGTAGGGTTTAGCCAGAAACGCCTGGGGTCGGGTTTCTTTGGCCCGGTCAAAGGTTTCCTGGTCACTGTTGGCCGTCAGGAAAATGGTGGGTACAATGATTCCCTCGAGCTGGAGTACCCTGGCAGTTTCCACACCATCGATAATTCCCTTCAGGTTAACGTCGAGCAGCAGGATATCGGGCGGTGACTCCCGGCAGTAAAGAACAGCTTCCTCGCCACGGGGCAGAATACCTGCCACCTCATACCCCAGTTGCTCCAGGTGAAGACTGATTTTGGCGGCAATAATCATCTCGTCCTCAACAACCAGTACTTTAACAGTTGGGGTCATAACATTTTGATTAGTGGAAAGCACGATCAAGGTAAGCCTTTTTCACCATCATGAAGCGGCATAACAACAATACTTCTGCTCTTTCACGGATACAGTACAAAATACCAGCCACCTTCTGCCAATTTGTCACGCCCTCGCCGTATCTTCGCGCTCCTTAAAGGGCATCCCTTATGTACAACGACAATCCGACCATCCAGGACCTGAACGCAAAAACCATTGACGAGAAGCGTCAGGGCGAAGCATTCGGTGCTGAATTCGCACCCAAAAAGCCGGGTGCCAAGCATTTCTACATCGAGAGCTACGGCTGCCAGATGAACTTCTCAGATTCTGAGATCGTCGCTTCCATCCTTGGTGAAGCCGGCTACAGCCCCATCCGTGATATGGAGGCCGCCGACCTCATTCTGGTCAACACCTGCTCCATTCGCGAGAAAGCGGAGGAAACCGTACGCAAACGACTTCGCGTTTTCAATAAAATCAAGGAAGGCAAACCCGGCACCATGATCGGGGTTCTCGGCTGTATGGCCGAACGCCTGAAGGCCAAGTTCCTCGAGGAAGAAAAACTGGTCGACATCGTAGTAGGCCCGGATGCTTACCGCGATCTGCCCGGCCTCGTTGCTGGTGCAGAAGACGGCGAAAAAGGCGTCAACGTTTTCCTTAGTCGTGAAGAAACCTACGCTGACATCAGTCCCGTTCGTCTCCAAAGCAACGGCGTAACTGCCTTCATCTCCATCATGCGGGGCTGCGACAATATGTGTTCTTTCTGCGTGGTACCCTACACCCGGGGCCGCGAGCGCAGTCGCTCTGCCTTCAGTATCGTTGCCGAAGCGACTAATCTCTTCGATAAAGGCTTCCGGGAGGTAACCCTCCTCGGCCAAAACGTCGATTCTTATAAATGGGAAAACCCCGAAACCGGCGAAGTAACCAATTTTGCGCAACTTCTGACTATGACCGCAGCGGTTGACCCCGACCTGCGCATCCGGTTCAGCACCAGCCACCCTAAAGATATCACCGACGATGTGCTCTACGCCATGCGTGACCACGAAAACGTATGCAAATACATCCACCTGCCCGTACAATCGGGCAACACCCGGATACTTGACCTCATGAACCGCACCTACACCCGGGAGTGGTACATCGATAAGGTCAAACGCATCTACGAGATCATGCCTGACTGTGCCATCTCTTCCGATATCATCACGGGCTTCTGTACCGAGACCGAAGAAGAGCACCAGGACACCATGAGCATGGTCGAGTTCGCCCGTTACAGCATGAGCTATATGTTCTTTTACAGCGAGCGGCCAGGAACCCCCGCAGCCCGTAAACTGGAAGACGATGTACCCGAAGCGACCAAAAAACGCCGCCTCACCGAAGTCATCGAACTGCAAACCAGTATCAGCCGCGAACTTAACGCCGCTGAAGTAGGTAAAAGCTTTAAAGTCCTTATCGAAGGTGATTCCAAAAAATCCGATAAAGACTGGAAAGGCCGGACAACCCAGAACCGAATGGTTGTATTCCCGAAGCGTGAAGGCGAAAAGCCCGGTGATTACGTAATGGTGAAAATTCTGGACTCTACCTCCGCAACGCTGTTCGGAGAGCCATTTGGCAGTCTCTAGCCTGCCTGCCCGGCCAAGAAGACCATTATCTCCCTTTGAAACACTACTGTAGCCCCAGGCTCCGGAACAACTGCTAAAACTGCCGAACAATATGGCAAATCTCGACACCATAAAGCGCCGCTACGGCATCGTCGGTCGGTCCCCCGCCCTGGAAAACGCACTCAATACTGCTATCCGGGTCGCTCCGTCCGATCTGTCCGTACTCATCATGGGCGAGTCTGGTGTCGGTAAAGAGGTCATCAGTCGTCTCATCCACGACAACAGCACACGCAAGCACCAGGGCTTCATCGCCATCAACTGTGGCGCCCTGCCCGAAGGAACCATCAACTCCGAACTGTTCGGACACGTGAAAGGTGCTTACACCAGTTCCACCGGAGACCGGAAAGGCTACTTCGAAACCCTGGACGGGGGAACGATATTTCTGGATGAGATCGGCGAAATGCCTCCTCAGACCCAGACTTTTCTGCTCAGGGTTCTCGAAAACGGTGAATTCATCCGGATGGGCTCCAATAAGGTCCAGAAAACAGATGTCCGGGTCGTTGCCGCAACCAACCGGAAATTACTGGACAGGGTGCGCGAAGGTAAATTCAGAGAAGACCTTTATTACCGCCTCTCTACCGTTCCCATTGAAATGCCAAGTCTTCGGGAACGAACCGAAGACATTTACCTGCTCTTCCGCTTTTTCGCCAATAATTTTGCCGAGAAGCAATCCATCGAGGCTATTCAACTCGACGAGGAAGCCCGCTGGTTATTGGAACAGTACACCTGGCCGGGCAACATCCGGGAGCTGAAGAATGTAGCCGAACGAATGAGCATTCTCTCCGAAAAGCGGGAGCTCTCAGCGGTAGACCTCGCTGAGCTGATGCCTCAGCTTATGCAACGCAACCTTCCCGCCATCCGACGGGAAGACCAGCCCGGAGGCTCGGCCAACAGTTTTCAGGAACGCGACATTCTTTATAAAGTCCTCTTCGACATGAAGGAGGACATGACGCAGCTCAAGAACCTGATCGCAGACCTCATCCGCAGTAACAACCTCAGCGTCAGAGACGTTGAACGGGTACAATCTCTGGCTATGCCGGGCAACTACCCCGCTGCTGCCGCAGAAATAGACAGATTTGCCGCAGCTGATGCCGGTAACGTAGCCTCCGAAGCCTACGACCTCAGAGACCTCGACGTGGTTACTCCCGATGTGCCACGCAGTGGCGCGTACGCAGGTGCAGGGAACGGACAAAGGCCACATTCCAAACAACCAGACTACAAGTCTTCCGATCCAATCATCGTCGACCACGATATGCATAGGGCTTACGCAGAGAGTGAAATTGTCGACGAAGACCTCAGCCTGGCGAACGCAGAGAAAGAACTCATCAAAAAAGCCCTGCGCAAGCACAACAGCCGCCGCAAAGAGGCCGCCGCTGAGCTCGGTATCAGCGAACGAACCCTCTACCGGAAGATCAAGGAGTACGAGGTATCGGAGTAGGCGTGTATCTTACGACCTAACCATCCCTCTTTTGCTTTGCGCCTATTTATCTATATCCTGCCGCTGCTGTTGTTTACCTGCTGTCAAAAATACACAGTAAACAAGCTGCCCGACAATCGCCTTCACTTCGGTAATGCGGGTGGCTACACCGGCGAAATCCGGGAATACATCTTTCTGCTCGACAACGGCCAGGTTCTTTTCAAGAACCGTGATACAGGAGAACTCGAAAAGATCGGTAAGCTTAAGAAGGAGGAACGAATGGTTTTCATCGCCGAACTCGATCGGATCAATTTTAAGGCTTCCTCCCGTAAGGCAGCAAACATGAATACCATGATGACCCGGTACACCGAAGGGGCAGCCGAAAAGCTTCAGTGGTCCGGCCCCCGCAGTGCCCCCAGCCCTGAAGCCGGAGCATTTTTCCAGACGCTGATGGCAAAGGTCCGGGCCCTCAGGGAGGAAAAATAAGCGCCCTGCTCTTAGTGTCTTTTCTGGAGTTCCCCGTTGTTTCAGAAATAAAGACACGGCTCCGGATTACATCCCGGAGTCGTGCCCTACATTAACCAAAATAACAGAAATCTGACCAAATAGAGTTAGTCATTGTTTGCGTGATGTGTGTTGCGAGGTGCACGAATTTCCGTCTCCCCCGGCCCCCAGGGCTGACGCATAGGATTCGATTTTAAGCTTTTAGCTCGAGATCATAGTCACCGCCTAAGAGCTTGCAACCCAAAACGCGTAGCTTTTTCATTAGCCCATCCCCCGTAGGGGTTGGGGAGGGGGTTTAACACGGCTTAACTCGCCTATGCGTCAGCCCTGCCCCCGGCCCCTCTCCTCGGGAGAGGGAATACATAACGGGCGGTGAATTCGGGAGATTAGTGCTACACCACCAGCATAGCGTCAGGATGAGCGTTGGCTTCGAAAATTTGCCCTGCCTGCAGTTCTTTCAGCCAGTAACCGGAACTGACAATCGTTAATTCGTACACCCCGTCGGGCAACAGGCTTGATTTTCCGGACCAGATAATCCCGGGAGCGTTCGGAAAGCTATCGCCCCGCAGCTCGCCCCCGAAGAGGCGATGGATCAAGGCGCCTTCGCCAAGACCACCCGCTACGAGACGGGTCAGAAACGCACGCTCCGGTTTTGCCAGAGCCCTTCTACCCTCTTCCGTAGCGGCCTTTACCTTCAACTTCAGGCGACGGGCATCCGGCTTGGGGAAGCCGCCGCTGAAAGCGGCGTACAACAGGCTGCCCACCCGAAAAAAACCAGGGTGCAGCAGCGGATCAGGATATTCTTCCCAGAGCACCTCGTCTTCCATCTCGTATGATGCATTCCGGACCTGTCCTTCATTCAACTCTTCTTCGCTGAAAACATAGTTCAACAACAACTCTGCCGCTTCGTCCTTTTCAAGGTCGGAGAGCGACATCAGCGCCATACCTTTGATTTCTTCATCGGTCAGGTCGGCGGTGTCTCCGTACTCCATTTCATCGAGGAGGTTGACATAATCTTTCGTGGTCCAGTGGCCGGGAATCTCCTTCAGCACCTCGGACGTCAGTACTTCTACTGTGTATTTGTGTGACATTATCTTTTTGCTTCGGCACCATAAAATATTTGGTCGTTGTGCCTGCAATAAAGAGTCTGGTTATGCGAATTGGTCACCCGGTAGCATGAAAAAAATTTCATACCCGGCCTCTGTTCAGTACCTCGCTGCTAAAAGACAGCCACTCGTTGGCCAGAGCTACGGCCGCTTCTCCTCGAACAGGTCGATGATCTTCTCTTGTACCGGGGGGATGAGGTCTTCAGGCTCTTCGGCTTCTTCTATTTTTTCGAGGGTACCGAATACCTCGCTGGCAAGGCTGTCCGGCACTTCAACTTCGGCCTTGCGCTCGGCCGCAAGGTCCGCAAAGCGGGCCTCGAGCAATTCCTGGCGGCGGGTCTTATTCTTCTTCATTGGTCTGTATCTGGCTAAGCATTTCGGCGAGACGATTCCGGCTGCGGCTCAGGCGCATTTTTACTGCGCTCTCGCCGATACTCAGGATGGTGGCGATCTCACGGATCTGCATTTTGTCCTGATAACGCATTAAGAGCAGTAATTCTTCTTCGCGGGGCAGCGAAGAAAGCAAATGATCGAGTTGGGTGATCTGGAGATCATGAACGATCTTTTCCGTCAGGGCCTCATCTCCATCGTCAACCTGGTCTACGCCCGGCTCGATGGGGTCGAAGCGAAGACGCTTGGCTTTGCGCAGGTAAGAAACACAGTGGTTGTACGTGATGGCGTGTATCCAGAACGAAAAATCCGCTGTACCCTTAAACTTATTAAGGTTGGCAAACACTTTGATGAACACATCGTGGGCCAGGTCCTGCGCCAGGGATTTATCTTTCACAACCCCTAAACAGCGGTAGTAGACTTTCTTCTCGTATCGTTTGTACAACTCGGACAACAGGTGCTGCTTACCTGCCTGGATGGCGGCAACCAGTTCGTTATCGGGTTTGGCTTGAGCGGCTTGCATTGTGTAAAGATAGCACGGAACACACTGATGCCCCGCTCCGGCAGGGCAAATCGCTTTTAGAGATTACCCGCCTGACAGTGCTACTCGACAGCCTCAGGTTCCCATTTTATGAGCTTTAGCCGGGAAGATTGATCGAGAACAGGTTTTATCTCATTGACCTGATCGTTATTTTTCAGGCTAGAAGCATGATGTGCAATAGCATAAAGACTACCTACTTGTGCTTCCGGCCGTCAGACAAGGCAGTTAGCTGATGCATCAGTATGCTTCAGGAACTCCCGCTCCATCCTTTCGCCTCCCGAATTTCCTACTTCACCCCTCACTGCCAGCACTTCACAGGCATTTCAGGAGCCGTATGAAGGATCAACGCACATCACACAGGAGGTAAAAAACCAGCAGAACAGTACACTTACGTACCTTTGAGTATCCAGAATGAACGTGATATGTCCAGATTTACCCTTCTTATTTCCTGCTTTTTGTGTGCAGGCTCCCTCTTTGCCCAGCAGGATTTCAAACCTGAGCGCAGGACGGGAACGGTACCGGTAAATATTGATGTCAGCAAGCTGGACTTCAGTCTCAACCGCCAGAACAGTGCTTCAAACAACCCCTCTTTGCACCCGCGTCCGCGCCTGAATATCGACCGGATTACGCCCTTCAACTTGCCCGGCGTTGCGGGCGTAAGTGTACAAACCGATGAGGACAACGGCCAGGTATTTGCCCTTTCGGGGCGGCCCCGGCAGCTGGCTGCCGCACCGGCCGACAAGGCGGATGCGTACGCTTACCTCAGCGCCGTTGCCGCTCACCTTGGCCTTCAGGACCCGGAAAATGAGATCAGAATTCTGGAAGAAACCACCGACGACCTGGGCCATACCCACCTGCGCCTACGGCAGATTTACAAGGGCCTCAACGTGTTGCCAGCCGACGCACGGCTGCACGCCCGCAACGGCAATGGCTTTGATTACTATACCGGCCGGCTGCAGCCCAGCCCGCGCGATCTGAGCATCCTGCCCACAATTACTGAAGAAGTGGCGCGCACGCAGGTGCAAAGTAAGTTTGAGGATCAATGGATCAACCTGACGGACCGGCAACTGGACTGGATTTCCGGCCCGCAACTGGAGCTTGAACTCGTCGTGTACGCCGGGGGCGACGCCCCGGTCCTCGCCTGGCACGCCAACGTTCGGCCCAACCTCAAAGAACACATAAGCCTCTTCATTGACGCCGGTACGGGCGAGATCGTCCACCAGAATACTCACACCTGCGGCCTCGACGCCGGCATCGCTCCGGGGCTAAGTTGTTCCGGACACAAAACAGTCACGGATCTGCCGGAAACCCGCCGGTCTGCTCTGCTCATGGACGGGCCAGCCACCGCCAACGTCCGCAACCTCTACGATCAGTTCGTCACCATCAATACCTTTTCGCTTCAGGATGAGTTCTACCTCGTCGATGGGTCGCGGCCCATGTTCACCGTCGTCGACGGAGAGATCGACGGTATCATTGCCAGTTACGACGGAGAGAGCGGAAGCCCGCTCCGCGACGACTTCAACCCCGCCCTGCGCACCAATACCGACCAAAACTGGACCAGGACCGAAGCCAGCGTACACGGCAACGCCGGAGATGCCTACCAGTATTTCTTCGACAATTTCGGGCGGAATTCGATCGACGGCATCGGTGGCAACGTGCTGTCTTTTATGAACATCAACGAAACGGACGGCACCCAAATGGACAACGCCTTTTGGAACGGTCGCGCCTTGTTCTACGGCAATGGAGCAAGCGCTTTCCAAAGCCTCCCACGCGGGCTCGATGTTGCCGGCCACGAGATGGCCCACGGGGTGATTCAGGCTACGGCCGACCTCGTCTACGAAGAACAGCCCGGAGCGATGAACGAATCGTTTGCTGACATCTTCGGCTACCTGATCGAGGGTGAAACGGGAGATTACCGCCTGGGGGAAGACGTGGTTACCACAGCCTTTCCTTCCGGCGCGTTGCGCGATCTGCGCTTGCCTAACAACGGAGCATCGGCGTTTGGCCAGCGCGGCTGGCAGCCTAAACATATGGATGAATTCGTGAACCTGCCCAATACCGCAGACGGAGACTACGGTGGAGTCCACATCAACAGCGGGATTACGAACCGGGCCTTTTACCTCTTCAGTTCAGACCCGGCGGTAGGCGATGAGCGCGCCCAGCAGGTCTACTACCGCGCTCTGACAACTTACCTCACGCGTTCCAGCCGGTTTGCGGACCTCCGCATTGCGGTAACCAACGCAGCGACCGACCTTTACGGCAGTGAGGTGGTTAACGCCGCCAACGCCGCTTTCGATGGGGTCGGCATTGGTGGAAGCGCTGGTGATTACACCGTCGATCTGGAGACCAACGGAGGCGACCGGTTCCTGTTGCTCGCCAATACGGACCAATCCGCACTCTTCCTTGCCGACGAAGCCGGCAATCTCCTCGAAAATCCACTCGAGAGCGTAAACCTCGGCAGCCGCCCCAGCCTGACCGACGACGGTGAAATTGCCGTCTTTGTTGACGACCAGGGGCGCCTCAGAACGTACAACTTTGTTTCCGCTACCCTCGGCTTCATCGAGAACAATCCGCAAACGATCTGGCTCAATGTTGCCGTGAGTAAAGATGGTAACCGTATTGCGGTAACCACTACCGATCAAAGCAACGATATTCTGATTTACGACTTCGTCAGCCAATCCGGCCAGTTCTTCACCCTGACAAATCCGACATCTGCCGGTGGCATCAGTACCGGCGACGTACTCTACGCTGACGCAATGGAATGGGAGCCCGGCGGCAATTACCTGATGTACGATGCACTCAGCCGACTGGATGACGGCCTAGAGTTTTGGGACATCGGTTTGATGCGAGCCTGGGATTCTGATTCGGGTGATTTCGGAGACGGGACCATCCAAAAACTGTCCAGCACGTTGCCTGATGGAATTTCCATCGGTAACCCGACGTTTTCTAAAAACTCACCTTACATCATTGCCTTCGAGGAAGTTGATTTTGCGAACGAAACCTACAAGATTATCGGAGCGAACATCGAAACGGGCGCCTCTGCAACCATTTTTGAGAACAGCATTGTGAACTATCCCAATTACGGGCTGGAAGATGATCGCATTGTCTTCGATGCAAGAACAACCGATGGTACACGGGTACTGGCAGTAGTTCCGTTGGCTGAAGACAAAATATCCCCTTCCGGATCTGCCGGAGCAATCATCAACGGTGGCCACTGGGGTTACTTCTTCGCTACCGGCCAGAGAGACCTGAACACCGGGTTCGATGAAGCAGTAGTGGAGGACGAAAGCCTACGGGTTTTCCCTACGCTCACATCTGACCTTCTCACGATCGAGGCCGGCAATCAGGCGCTTACCGGACCGGTTCAGGTTCTTGACCTCACCGGGCGAACCCTTGCTACGTTTGCTGCCGAAGGCAGCCGCCGCCTGGAAGTATCGCTCGGGCACCTCAGTGCAGGAAGCTACTTCCTGGCCATGCCTACCCAGGTGGGAACTGTAATCCGCAGGGTTGCCGTGGTGCGATAAGCACCAGCTTTAAATGAGTAAAGCCAGTTGAAAAGTCGGCACCTGCCCAATGAATGACAGGCCAACTTTTCAACTGGCTTTTCTGCTGTAGGGCCCTTTGTCCGGACCGGTTTGAGCGCCTTGCCAGCCACTAAAACCTACCAGTACCTAACCCTAAAATTGACAAGGCACTAGGCCTCGAGCGAGATTTTGCCTCCCTCAATTTTCAACTTCAGGTTATTGAAGTTGTTGAGCCACCCGACGAAGTCGGGGCCGAGAAGCTCCTTTCTCCAGCCACTGCCCAGGATAGTTTTCCTGGTCTCCGGGTCCTGTTTCATCCGTTTGATCGCGTTGCGGGGCATCACCAGCGCATGACTGATGTCGGCTTCGTTGGCACGGTATTTCATGATGAGGTAAAGCAGTTCGATAAGCATATCGTCTTCTTCGTCTTCCTGGCTGCTCCGCTGAATGCTTTTTGCGATAGCGAGCTCCTCCGGAGTCGCTTCACGTTCGTACATATCGACGAACAACTGACCGTAGCGTTTCACGGTACTCTGCGGCAAACGACGGTTCTCGAGCATCGAGGAAAGACCTCCCCTTACCCCGCGGGTAAGTTGTGAGATGAGTTTACTCTGCAGGATCATTTCCTTGCTGTAGTTCTTGTGTTCGGCGGTAGAACGGCGCCATTCGTAAAGGCGGAGTAGGAATACCCGGTCTTTGGTCCGGCTGCTGCGGGCTATATTGCTGTTGAGGAATTCGTGGTTCGGGTCTCGGTAGTAGTACTCCTCGGTGGTCATTGCTGCGCATTCCTCCAGCGCCCACTCCTGGCGGCCGTTGGCGGCCAGTTGTTCCATGATCTTATCGTAGAGCTCGCGCAGATAGATGACGTCGTTCAGGGCGTATTTGATCTGTTTGGGGCTCATCGGGCGTTTGCTCCAATCGGTTACCGCAGAGCCTTTGCCGAGCACATCTCCTGTTTCGGCCTCGACCAGCTTGGCAAAGCTGGTGGGGTAACGGTGGCCAATGAAACCAGCGGCGATCTGGGTATCGAAAACATTCTGCGGGATGCAGTCGAACTGCTTATTCATGAGGCGGTAGTCGTTATCGCCCGCGTGGGTGATCTTAACGACAGCCGGATCTTCGAGGATATCGAGGAAAGGATCAAGGTTGTCTACGGCGATTGGGTCGAGCAGGTAGTAGCCGTGCTCACAGCTTATCTGAATTAGGCAAAGCAACGTTTGGTAGCGTTTTTCGCCAATAAATTCGGTGTCGAACCCCATCCACTCTATGTCCCGACAATCGTCGGCAAAGTTTTCAAGTTCGGCAAAGGTCCTGATGAAGGTGTAGTCTGGGGTACCTTGGGGCATATGTTTGTTATCCTGATTTCTGCCGCAAATGTACTAAGTAAGCAACTAGCGTTCAACAACGGGCATTTTTTGACTTTTCGCGGAACGCCGACTCTACTGTTGCATGGTATACTTCCTGAACAATTCTCTGAGCCAGCAGTCACCTGAGTACCCGACAGAAGGTTGCGGACTAAGCATACTGACGCAGACGCTCCTTGAGTTTTACCCTTGCGGTAAAGATTCTGCTTTTCACCGTTCCGATGGGCAGTGCAAGATGCACGGCGATTTCCTGGTACTCGTAGCCCTGGTAGAACATGGAGAAGGGGACGCTGTAGAGTTTGTCCAGGCTATCGATCGCGCTGATGATCTCGTTAGCGAAGAGTCGCTGCTCGCCGGAGTCGTTGAGGCTTACCTGATCTTTTTCGGCCATGCCGGTCAGTTCCACCGGCCGCAGGAGATTGCCACGGACTTTCCGCTTGCGGTATTCGTTGATGAAGGTATTGCGCATGATCATCAGTCCCCAGTTTTTAAAGTTGGTTCCTTCCTCAAAGGTATCACGGGAACGGTAAACTTTCAGGAGCGTTTCCTGGAGCAAGTCCTGGGCATCCTGCCAGTCTGATGTAAATCGGAGCGCAACGGAAGTAAACACTGTTTTGGTTTCACTCACGTAGTTGTTGAACTGTTGGTCGGTCATAATTTCCTTTCCTGAGCTCTCCCTGAGGTTATATTGTGAAGCACACTACCGGCATTCTGAGTTTTTCATTTGCTGCGCCGGGCGGTTGCCGGAAATACCGCATTGCGGCAAGGGCACAGGCTATGTAAACGCCTTAAGGTATGCTGTTATGGAGAGCATTCCTGATAAAGACTCAGGAATCGGGAAACGTCACATCGGACTTTTGCAAACCTCAGCAGATTTATGACGTTCAGTCTGTAATTGCTAAGCAACTGTATGTAATCTACTGCAACCGGGCATCGTTTAAAATGTGACGTTGTACCTATATAGAAGTCATAGTTTCGTTCACACTAACTTCAGGCCCGATCCGCTGAGGAACTTTATAAAAACCAACCATGAAAATTGTAAAACGCATTCTAATCGCCCTCGTGGTACTGATCGTTCTGGGTGTCGGCTTTTTGCTGGCAGCTCCTATTTTGTTCAAAGATCAGATCGTTGCCAACGTAAAGACCGGCGTCAATAAAGCCGTGGAGGCCGAAGTTGACTTCAGGGATGTGAACCTCAGTTTTCTCAGAAGCTTCCCTGATGTTTCCCTGGTGGTCGATGATGTTGAAATAATGGGTATCGACACCTTCGCCGGCCTGCCGCTGATGACCGCCAAACGCGCTCAGGTAGACGTCGGCTTCTGGTCGGTAGTGGGAGGCGACGGCAATTATAATATCGACGAGGTCATTCTGGACGAACCCTTCATTAACCTGCTCGTCCTCACCCCCGAGCTGGCCAACTACCTCATCGTAGCCGAAGGAGACGAACCCGTCGAAGAAACGACCACTGAACCTGCGACCGCGCAAATCAACCTGTCACGCTACGAGATCAACGACGGCACCTTCATCTACGATGACCGCACGACCGAAACTTACATGAAAATAGAGGGCTTGACGACCACCGGCGACGGTGACTTCACCGCCACCGTTTTCGATCTCGATACCGACTCTAAAGCCGACGCGGTAACCTTTAAGCAGAGCGGAATGGCTTACCTCAACGAAGTACAGGTACTGGCCAAAGCAATGGTGAACGTAGACCTGAACAACAGCCGCTACACGTTCATGGACAACAAAATCACGCTCAACGCGCTCGATCTTGTCTTCGGAGGAAGCATCGATATGGAAGACAACGGCGACATCATCTTCGACCTCGACTATAACGCTCCGGCCAACGACTTCCGCCAGCTCTGGAGCCTCATTCCTTCCGCCTACACCGCGGGGTATGAAGATGTGAAAACAACCGGTAATTTCACCCTGAACGGAACCGTCGACGGCCCGTTCAACGGTGAAAAAGAAATCTACCCCGCTTTCACCGTTAACACCGAGATCAGTTCCGGCAGCGTCCAGTACCCCGGACGCCCGATCGGTATTTCCGGTATCGACGCAAAAGTGGGCGTCAACAGCCCGAGCGCTGACCTCAACGATATGGTCATCGACATTCCCCGCTTCGACTTCGACCTCGGCGGAGACCCGTTCCGGGGGCGGCTCAAGCTCTCTACCCCACTCTCAGATCCTAACATAGATGCCCGCGTGAACGGAGACCTTGACCTTGCGAAATGGGCCCAGGCAATGCCCCTTGAAGGCGTTAAAGAACTCGGAGGGAAGATCGTTGCCGACATCACGCTCGACCGCGTTCGCCAGAGCCTGCTGAATGCAGGCCGGTACCAGGACCTGAACGTTCTCGGAGATGTTGCCATCAGCAACTTCGTTTACGTAACCGATGAGTTGCCAGCAGTTCGTATTGCCAGTGCAAACGCCGATTTCAGCCCCCAATCGGTCAACATACCAACCTTTTCGGCAACGTTGGGACGGAGCGATCTGAGCGGCGGCGGCAAGATAGACAACCCCCTGGCTTACTTTACCAGTGACCAAACCATGCGCGGCAACTTCACGCTGCGCTCCAACTTCTTCGACGCCGACGAATGGATGCCCGCCGAAGAAGAAGGTACCGCCTCCCTCAGCCCTGCTGAGTTGCAAAACGCCGGTCAGGCCCAAGCCACCGAAACAACGGCGGTCTTCGACCGCTTCGATTTCGACGTAGACGCCGATATCCGTGAGCTTAAGTACGCCACTTACCGGCCCAAAGACCTCAAGGCAGTAGGCAACGTTAAGCCCAACCGCATGGAAATCTCCACCGCCGCCGGTACCCTGGGCAGCAGTTCCTTCACCGCCAACGGCACCATTAAAGACCTTTTCGACTACACCTTCGGTGAAGGCATTCTGAGCGGAGATCTTTCCGTTCGGTCCGGATTTATCGACCTGGCGGACTTTATGACCGAAGAAGATCCGGCCCCGGCGGCGGCGGAAGCAACTACTGAATCTTCAGCCGTTGTACCTATTCCTCAGAACATCAACCTCAACGTAAACGTCAATGCTGACCGTGTCAGGTACGACAACATGAACATCGATCAGATGGCTGGCAAACTGGTGATGCAGGGCGGCCAGGCTGTTCTGGAAGACGGAAGTGCCGCCCTGCTCGGTGGCCGCATGAAATTCGCCGGAGCGTATGACACATCGGAGCCGGGAGACCCGGGTTTCCGCTTCCACTACGACATGGAATCCCTTGATTTCGGCCAGGCCTTCAGCACCCTCAACTCCTTCGCGGCGCTGGCACCAATCGGTAAGTTCCTGCAGGGACAGTTCAGCACCGACCTCGTGCTGGAAGGCAAACTGGGTCAGGACCTCTTTCCAAAACTGAACACGATCGATGCCAAAGGCTTATTTGAAACCGCCGAAGCGAAACTGGCCGGTTTCACGCCCGCCCGCAAAATTGGTCAGGCACTGAATGTGGAAGAACTGAAGAGCAGCCCGACCTTCAAGAACATGGTCACCTTTTTCCAGATTCAGAAAGGCCATGTAAGCATCGAACCCTTCAACTTCAGCGTCGCCGGAATTCCCTTACAGGTACAAGGAACCCACGGCCTGGAGCAGGACATGGACTACAACATCCGCGCCGCCATTCCCCGCACCATGATCAAGGGGAACATCGTTACCGGTACTGCCCTTTCGGCACTGGATCAGCTTGCCGGGCAGGCAACAAAACTGGGACTGGACATCAGCCCGGGAGATACTTTAAACGTAGACATCAACCTGTTGGGCAGCATCAGCGACCCGAAGTTCAAGTTTAACCTGTTAGGCAGCAAAGACGGTCAGAGTGGCTCCGTTCAGGACGCCGTAGTAGACGCCGTCAAGGATCGGGTCACCGCAGAAGTAGACGACAGAAAAGAGCAGATTCAGGCCGAAGTCGATAATAAAGTAGACGCAGTGAAGGAAGATGCTCAGCACCGGATCGACAGCCTCCGCAACGTAGCCGGAGAGCGCGCACAGCAGGTTCGGGACAGCATTGCCCGCGCCGCCCAGGCGGAAACCGACCGCCTGAAAGCCCAGGCTGCCGAAGAGCTTCGGAAGAAACTGAAACTCGATTCGTTGCGGGCCGATTCATTGCTCAATAAAATCCCCGGAGCTAACTCGATCAAAGAGGAGCTGGAGAAATTCAACCCGTTCAAAAAGAAAAAGACGGGCGGCGAGGAATAGTACATCAGGAGCCAGGAGCCGCAGTTGGGGCATCCTGGCTTCTCGATTCCAGCTCTTCCAAAATTACCCGACAAAGCTTACGCGTTTCTTCTGCGGAGACAATGTAGGGTGGCATCAGATAAATACGCGTTCCGAAGGGGCGAATCCAAACGCCCCGGGCTACGTAAAAAGCCTGAGCTTTGGCCACATCAACGGGCTCGTGGGTTTCAACGACTCCAATTCCTCCCAGCACCCGCACATCTTTCACGGCGCCCATTCGGGCGGCGGGGCGCAGGTGCAAAGACAGGTTTTCGGAAAGAGTGCTAACCCGCTTTTGCCACGGTGAAGCGAGCAAAAGGTCGATGCTTGCAACCGCGACCGCGCATGCAAGCGGATTGCCCATAAAGGTCGGGCCGTGCATCAGCACCCTTGCTTCGCTCTGCCCGATTACGTCGGCCACCTCATCCGTACAGAGGGTAGCGGCCAGGGTCATATAGCCTCCGGTGAGTGCTTTGCCCAGACACATAATATCAGGAGTAAAACCTGCGTGTTCGGCAGCGAACATCACACCTGTGCGGCCAAAGCCAGTTGCAATCTCATCGAAAATGAGTAACAAGCCGTGTTTCGTGCACAGGTCATTGACGATCCTGAGGTAAGCGGGGTTGTAAAAATGCATCCCGCCCGCACCCTGCACGACGGGTTCACAAATAAAGGCGGCGCATTTTGCAGCGCAGGCAGAGAAAACCTCTTCCAGTTCAGCGACGTAAGCTGCATCTACAGGAGCCGAAAAGCCGCCCGGAGGGCGGCCAACGAAATGATGGGTGGGGATGAAACCGCTGAACAGGCCGTGCATCCCGGTATCGGGATCACAGACGGACATCGGCCCGGTAGTATCCCCGTGGTAGCCGCCACGGAAGGTGAGGAACTTACTCCGCTGCCGCCCGCCTTTGGCGTGCTGGTACTGAACGGCCATCTTCATAGCCACCTCTACGCTGACGGAGCCGCTATCGGCCAGGAAAATTTTGTTGAGTCCGGCGGGGGTGATGTCTACCAGTCTGCGACCAAGCTCCACGGCAGGTTCGTGGGTGAAACCACCAAACATCACGTGGCTCATTTTCAGGGTTTGTTCCTGCAGCGCAGCGTTCAGTTCCGGGACGTTGTAGCCGTGCACTGCGCACCACCACGAAGCCATCCCATCGGTGAGCTCCCAGCCATCCGCCAGGGTGATCGTTGCTCCGCTGGCCGACGCTACCGGGTAGACGGGCAGAGGCTTCGACAGAGAGGTATATGGGTGCCAGAGATGGCTGCGGTCGAAGGATAGTTGATCTGAAGTGATAACAGTATAATTTGGTTACGGCACTTAAATTCGGGGCCAAGATAGAATCCTTTGGCCCTATCGTTTGGTTTCCTGACAATCTTTGCTTTGCTTGCGTCCTCACTTTGCACCTGCGCCCCCGCCCTGGTCGTTTTAAAATAAGCAGATCACGGCTGGGAAAAGACTCATAACTGCCCACCATGAAAAACCGCATCAACCTTTGGTCGTCGCCGCGCAACATAAGTACGGCGCTCATGTACAGTTTTGCTCAGCGCCCCGATACGGCCGTGGAAGACGAGCCGCTGTACGCCCACTATCTCCTCCGGCAACCAACGGAAGCAGACCATCCTGGCCGTGAGGATATCCTGCAAAGCCAGAACAACAACGGGAACGAGGTCACCGCCCGCATGCTCAGCCACGATTACCAGAAGGAGGTAGTGGTTTTTAAGCAAATGACTCACCACCTGATTGATATCGACACCGGTTTTCTGGATAGAATGGACAACGTGCTCCTGATCCGTGATCCGCGCGCCATTCTTAATTCCTTCAGCAAGGTAGTAGAAAAGGTAACCGCCCGGGATATCGGGGTGCCTCAGCAATTCGCCTTATTTCAGCGCCTGCAAAAGGCAGGAAAGCTCACTGCGGTCGTCGATGCCCGGCTCCTCTTGCTAAACCCAGAAAGCGTCCTCTCTCAGCTCTGTGACCGGCTCGGGATTCCCTTCACTCCGCAAATGCTGAGCTGGGAACCCGGCGCGCGGCCGGAAGACGGCATCTGGGCTGCTCACTGGTACGGGAACGTTCACAAGAGTACCGGCTTCCAGCCCTGGAAAGAAAAAACATATAACCTCTCCCCTGCCCTTGCTTCCATCGCAGAAGCGTGCCGGCCGGCCTACGAAGAAATGCTCGGAGCGGCGCTCCGCCCATAACCAGCCAAAACCGAACAATAACAACCCACTAAAAACATATCAATGTTACAAGAATTCAACCCAGCCAACAAAGACCTGAAGGTGTACATCGACGGAAAATTGCTTCACCGCGACGAAGCTAAGATAAGTGTATTTGACAGCGCCGTTCAGGGAGGAGACGCAGTTTGGGAAGGCATACGGGTGTACAACGGCCGGGTATTCTCGCTGGAAGCACACCTCGACCGACTTTTCGATTCGGCTCACGCCATGCTCTTTACCGGCCTGCCCTCGCGCGAAGAAGTACGGATGGCCATTTTCAAGACCCTACGGGCCAACAACATGCGCGACGGCGTGCACATCCGGCTCACCCTTACCCGTGGCCTTAAAATCACATCAGGCATGGACCCAAGGCTCAATCAGGCTGGTTGCACCCTGATCGTTCTGGCCGAATACAAGCCTCCCGTTTACCCGCCCTCCATCAAGCTGACCACCAGTTCTGTCCGCCGGAACAGCCCAATGAGTATCGACAGCAAAATCCACCACAATAACCTCATCAACAACATCCTGGCGAAAATCGAAGCCAACAACGCCGGAGCCGATGCGGGGCTTATGCTCGACAAAGACGGATATGTTTCCGAGGCAAACGGCGTGAACGTATTTGCGATCCGCCGGGGAGTGGTTTACACCCCACACGCTGATTATTGCCTTCCAGGAATTACCCGGGCCACAGTGCTGCAGATATGTGCCGACAACGAAATACCCGCCGTGGAAAAACGACTGTCGCTCACCGAATTCTACACCGCCGACGAAGTCTTCACGACGGGAACAATGGGAGAACTGACCCGGGTGGAAAGCATCGACGCACGAAAGATCGTAAACAAGCACAAATCTTCCCTGCTTGACCGCCTCAACGGTTTGTTTGCAGAGCTGACCCGTACCAAAGGGACTGAATTTTAGCACGCCAAGAGAACTGACTGGTTGCACCAAATCTGAGTGACGACGCAACTACTTGTTTGGTGCAGCCCTGATGTTTCCCCAAAAGTAAGAGTAGCCGATATAAGGAATAGGTGGCGGGAAGAAGTCGAAACCTTCTTCCCGCACCGTGGCGATTCCGAAGTTCCAACGGTGCTTTCGTATTCTCAGCGCAGCATTGAAAGTAGGTAACAGGATCACGTTGCGCTCTCTGAACCGACGTTCTTTTGTGAGAATCATGAGTGCCTCAGAATAGACGGTCCAGCGGTCACTCAGGCGCGCGCCAAAAGCCATACGGTGGCCCCAGGCAGTACCATCCTCCACTGAATTATCGTACAACACGCCCGTTCCTAAGTTCAGGAAACGACGGTTGTTACCCACCGTCAGCATAAGGTGGGCATCACCAAGAAGGGGGACGCGGTCGTTGAAAACTGCCGCCACCGGCACGTACAGCATTTTGTTGCTTACCCCGACGTGCAGCAGCGGGGACAAGCTCCAGCGAGCCCGCTGCGTAGCGAGAATACCCAATGGCCCCGCGAGCCCCACCCCGAGTTGGAAATGTTCATTAAGGTTCCATTCCGTTGTGGCGTACAGCAGGTTAATGATTTTCACCTCCCCTTTAGAGTTGTAGGGCAAAGCCGTTGGTTCGTAGGTTAAATCAGTAAGTTCTGAAGATGGCGCGTTAGTACCATTGCCCCCCTTACCCTTTTCACCGGAAGTGAATACCCCCAAAAAACGGAGTTGGTTGGTGGGAATAACGGAAACTTCGGATGTAGAACGGAGCTGAAACCTGATACTGACCGCATCCGCCTCAAGCGCTACGCCCAGTAGCTTCGAATAGTCCAGCAAAATGAGCTGATGCAATTGCGTAGTGTCGCCCAGTTTCACTTTGTAGTGAATTCGGGACTCGTAATTTTGAGCGGCAAGGAAAGCAGTAAAAAAAAGGGCAAGGGTAATCAGGCCTAAACGCATAGAGGGTGTACTAGATGAACAGAGAAGTCTATCATTTGAGACGTTAAGGTAGGCAACTTCCGTTGGTACCGGGGGGCGGTTTCCGGCGAAGCCAGCGGATTTTTTACAAAAACCGTGGTGATACCGTTGCCGTATCTTACCCGCTCAGTTTAAAAAGCCTGACGAAATCATGCCCACTTCAACCAGTTCTTCTCTTTCCTCCACCGATGTGATTTCCCACCGACCAAGCCGGCTATTTATAATTCTGGCCGGTTTTTTTGTTGCCAATGCCCTGGTCGCGGAATTGATAGGCGTAAAGATCTTCACGCTGGAAGATTCCCTGGGGCTGGCACCCTGGGATTTCAACCTATTCGGTGAAACCGGATCGCTGCAGTTCTCCGCCGGTGTATTGCTGTGGCCCGTCGTTTTCGTGATGACTGATTTGCTCAACGAATACTACGGGAAGCGAGGCGTCCGCTTACTGAGTTACCTCACCGTAGGGCTGATTCTTTACGCCTTCCTGATGATCTTCATCGCTATACAACTTGTACCGGCCGACTGGTGGGTGGAGCAATCCATCAATCATGGTGTCCCCGACAGTCAGGCAGCGTTTCGGGTAACCTTCGGTCAGGGTATGTTCATCATTGTTGGTTCTGTCTCTGCATTTCTACTGGCTCAATTGACGGACGTTTTCGTGTTCCGGCGGATACGGAAATCAACCGGAGAGTCTCGGCTGTGGCTACGGGCTACGGGTTCTACCCTTGTCTCACAACTAGTAGACAGCCTTGTAGTACTGGGGATAGCCTTCAAACTCGGACCAGAACTCTTCGGTGGCATCATTGAGCCCTGGCCCTGGTCACGACTACTGGCGGTGGCCACCGTACAGTATGCTTTTAAATTCACTGCCGCAATTCTGATGACGCCGGTGATCTATATTTTTCATGGTTGGATAGACCGGTACCTCGGTCACGAGGTTGCCACACAAATGAAATCACAGCGTGAGGTAAAGCGTCATTGAGTTGCCTCAATAACTCACTTACAGGTAAATATCCAGAATACAGAGCCCTCCGAACAGCAGACTGGCAACTCCGTTGGTGGTAAAAAACGCAAGATTGATCCGGCTTAGATCACCCGGCCTGACGAGTGAGTGCTGATAAACGAGACACGCCAGAAACAACGCTCCGGCTACGAAACTTAACCAAGCGAACTCCGGATACAGCTGCGCCTGAAGCAAAAGAGCGGTAACCAGAACACCCGCACATACGAAGTGAAGGATGCGCCCCAGGCGAAGGGCGTTCACCGTGCCCAGACGAACCGGAATAGAAAACAGTTGCTCTTCCCGGTCGAAGCTTTCGTCCTGCAAGGCATAAATAATATCAAATCCGGACACCCAGAGCAATACGACTATACCGTACAACACAGGTAGCAGCGCCCACTGAGCGGTAACGGCGAGATAGGCGCCAATGGGTGCAAGCGCCAGGCCCAGCCCCAGCACGAAATGGCAGAGGTAGGTAAATCTCTTGGTGTAGCTGTACCCTAAAATCACCAGCAATGCAACGGGGGAGAGCCACAGGCAAAGGGGGTTCAGGAGCCCTGCGCAGAGCACAAAAAAGGCGCAATTGAGAAAAACAAAACCGAGAGCAGCCTTACTGGAGATGATGCCAGCCGGGATTTCCCGAACCGCAGTCCGTGGGTTTTTCACATCGATATCCCGATCCTGCCAACGGTTAAAGGCCATGGCCGCAGAGCGGGCAAAGACCATACAGAGCACCACCAGTAAAAGATCTTTGAGCGGCAGAGCACCTGCGTCAAGCACCGCTAAAAAGAAGCCCAGCAGTGCAAACGGCAACGCAAAGATGGTATGGGAGAACTTGATCAACGACAGATAATTGCCAATGCGGCTTAATATGGCCATGTGGTAAGGATGAAGCGTCACGGAATGAGAGTCTGACCTCCGTGTTAGAATTTGAAAATCTGTACGGGATCCTTCGGCAACACCTTGGCATCAGGGATTCGAACGACGACCTGAACCCCAAAGATGAAGGCTGAAAGATTCCGTCAGGGATACGTAGTTATAGACGTATGACAGCAAAGATAGTTGCCGATTGCGGACTCCTCTTGCCGTATCTTAGCCCCTACCAAACCAAAGAAAAATGAAAATCAGGTCTCTAATCTTTTGCGTCGTTGCGGTATTGGCCCTTACGGCCTCCGCCGTTGCAATCAGTCCTGACTGGGGCTTTTTCGGCCACCGGCGCATCAACCGCCTGGCTGTCTTTACCCTTGACTACGAAATGATGCCTTTCTTTCGTGCCAACATAGAATGGCTTACAGACCACGCAGTAGACCCCGATAAACGCCGCTATGCCACCAAGCACGAAGCGGTGCGCCACTATATTGACATCGACCACTGGGGAGAAAGCGAAGACTATGCTTTCGTGCCCCGCCGCTGGACGGATGCCCTGCTCTGGAAAGGTGAGCTCAAAATCATCACTCCTGGAAAAGACACCGTCAGCTGGACCGTAGACACCATTCATCAAGCCGACCCCGACTACCTCTTCGACCGTGAAAGCCGGGTGCTGCTCAGCAGCAGCGCAGGCGGAAATCAGGTAGAAATTCAGCTCAATGCTTACCGCGAATTCTGGATCAAAGACGTACTGCCAGCCTACTACGACGACGAAATAACGGTAGCTCCATCCGCTTTGAAAATCATCGGGTTCCCCGTAGCAAAAGACGCAGAAAAAGTAACGATCGTTGATCATCTTTCGGAGTACGGCATCCTGCCCTGGCACCTCGAACAGATGCACCGTCGCATTACCAAAGCTTTCGAATCCGAGGACGCTGAACGGATTCTCCGGTACTGCGCCGAAATGGGGCATTACGTCGGCGATGCCCACGTTCCGCTTCACACTACCGAAAATTATAACGGCCAGATGACAGGCCAGACCGGCATCCACGGCTTCTGGGAAAGCCGGATACCGGAGCTCTTCGCAGACAACAATTACGACTACTTCGTCGGCAAAGCAGAGTACATCGAAAACCCGCGCGAATTCTACTGGGACATTGTGCTCAAAAGCCATTCCCTCGTAGATAGCGTCTTGCGCACCGAACAGCGTCTCCGCGAAACCTACCCCTCCGATCAGCAAATGGTTTTCGATGAGCGGCTGGGGCGCACCATCAAGACGCAGTCAGCCGAGTTTGCCGCCGCCTGGGATAAAGAAATGCAGGGCATGGTCGAGGAACGCTTCCGGGCGTCCATCCTAGCCATCGGCTCCGTTTGGTACTCCTGCTGGGTCGACGCCGGCCAGCCGGACCTCAACAAACTGACTCCTGATCCGGTGATTTACGCGAAAACGGATACGCTGGATAAAGCCGTGCAGGGAGGACAGATCAAGGGAAGGATTCATGAATAAAGCGGGCTTATCCGGGCGCGGCCGCAGGTGCAGGGAGCGTTTTAAAACAGGTAAAGCTCAGGTAAGACAATCATAACGAAGGGGCGCAAACCAGATTGTCGCTCCCCCGAATCCCTGCCTCCTCACATCGCTACGCCGGGCAGGAGCAAGCACGACAATCTGGTCTGCGCCCTAACGAAGTTGGCTGTCTTTACCGGAAGCCTTTATTTGTCAACAGACTGTAGTGTACTTACCGTATCGAATTTAGCCTGCCAACGCTTTTTATTCCTGAACCAAGAGACGTTTGCGGCCACCATCACTACGCCGGAACCTATTGCCACCATAGTGTAAAAGGTATTCGTAGGTACACCATCTGCAATTACTGTCTGAGGTAACCGAACCGCAGTTTCAGCCACAAAGGCCATGTACAAACCAATAACCGACCAGTACATGAAGCTGAAGTGCATACTTACGTAACCTGGCTTTGGTTTCTTCAAAATAACAGGAACCATCCCTCCAATCAGGGTCAGTGAACTGAATACCGCCAGGTAATGAAACAGACCAAACTCACCGTACAGTGAATAAATACTAAATGCGGTACCCAGCATAACGACCATCGTTACAACGTAAATGTAGCCCAATCGCCGATGAAGTACGGTCCCCTTAGGCAGAAAGAGCACTCCGCCACCAGCCAGCATCGCGGCAACAGCTGAGAGAAAATGAATGAACCCTACGGGGGATTGAGTTATGGACAGTAGCATATCTTTAAGTTTGGGAATAGGTTCGCTTCTACACTGCTAAACAAATACCCCATTAGGGTCTTGAAGCGCCCGGTCATCTCATTTGTCTAGCAGTGGAGGTTCGCTTCTTTAGAGTAAACCATCTTGTACCGAGCAGAAAATAATGAAGTTGAAGATAAGACAAAGAAGTACACCCTGTTCTCTGTTCTTTCCTTTGTCCCGGCAATTCCCGTCCGCCCCATTAGTATGGCTTACTACGTGATATCAAGATCGGTAATACTCGAATTTTGATAGGCGCAAGCCAGATTGTCGCGATTGCTCCTCCCCAGCGCAGCGGTGTGGGGAGGCTGGGAGGGGCTTGAGCGACAATCTGGTTTACTCCCATTTTGATAGTAGGAGGTCGTGGACTAATTTTTAAAACTACTCTATATTTTTGATTTTCCACCTTCGCCCCCCGGACCACCTCAGACAAGCTTCGCCTTAGGCTCAGCGGAGAGGGAGCTAATTATGTAGAGTAGTGTACTAACTTTTGTGCTCCACCTTAATTTCAGTACTGATATCATCTCGGAATAAGGATACCTTTTCTAACCCCTCATCATCAAAATCAAACCTCATCAGATTTGGATAGTCAATAATTTTGAAAAATCCGTTTTTCAAATAGATTAGCTCACTATTCTTTCCCATAGAAAAATCAAAATACGGACTTTTCACAATCATTTTGCCTCCTTCATCCACTATTTCGACATGTAATTTAGGTTGTTGAAATAAGAAGTCCTCGTAAGTCCCTACAAGCTTAGCTTTTAATTCATCAGGCATTTCCTGCATTTCATCTTCCTTAATCTCAACACTCCACCCCATCAAATTCTGCAGTTTTTGGCGGACTTGGTTAATTACGGGAAAACGATTGGGTTTGTCGCCATTGGCAAGAAAAACGTAGCCGTTTCCATCAGTCATTGTTGCATAAACATCTCCTCCCACTCCGGTATTAGAGCCATTGCACATGAACCAATCGTAATTATCAAAACCAAAGGTTTTTTGCCATCCGTAACTCCAGCCACCTACAGCATTTTTGAGAGCTGTTGTTCTGGTTATTTCTTTAGCGACCTCGTGAGATACAACTCTATTGTTTTCGTTTCGCAATGCATTCTGGATCTCAATCGCCAGTTTTGCTAAGTCATTGGTGGTTGACCACATACCTGATGGCGCAACTTGTGGCGTTATGGGTAGGCCTGTTCGTATTACTTCTCCATCTTTATTATGAACAAGTGCTACATTTTCTAAGAAACCTTTCTCGTTGGGCTGCTTCATCGTCGTATTAGTCATATTCAATGGTTTGAATATGTGCTCCCGGGCAAGTTCAGAGATAGGCTCTTGGAAAGTGTCTTCCAATGCCATTTGAATAATCACATATCCACCTCCACTATACTGCCAACTAGTTCCTGGTTCAAACAGAAACTCGATTTCCTGATTATACCTCGGAAGCTGCCCTAAAAGACTTTGCTTGATTGATGGTATCGTATCACCTTCATAGAAATCAGCAAAGCCATGTTGACTTGTTCCCGCTGTATGATTCATCAGATGTTTCCACGTAGGCTTCGTATTTTCAGTATGCTCATTTTCGGGTAAACTCCATCTTTTTAAATAGTTCTCGATAGGTTCATCCAGATCGATTAATTCTTTTTCTGCTAGAATGTGACAAAGAAGTGCCGTAACAGGCTTAGAAATCGATGCGGTTGAAAAAGCGGTATTCTCATCTATTTTCTCATCAGTTTCGAACGACCTAACGCCAAATTGATTAGAATAGACAACGCTATAGTCTTCAAAAACAGTGAGGCTAAAACCTGCTAACTTATTATTCACTAACAGAGTGTCAACGTTTAGACTATCCGTAATGAATGCGAAATCTTCTTTCTTGGCAAATTCATTTTCGTTTGGCTTGCAACTAGAAATCAATATTGCCAGAAGTAGGAAGTTAATAACTTTTATCATAGTTCTTCTCTCTGTATTATGATTTAGAACGTATTTGGAAATTTTAAAAACTTGTTATTAGTTATTTGATGTTCTGCCCCACACTGTCGGACATTTTTGGTTCCCGCTCCGCTGAGCCTTAGGCGAAGCTTTCTGGAAAGAGCGAAGGGTTAGACGGGAAATCAAAAATGTTCAGTAGTGTGGTTCTGGCCAGGTAAAAAGTATTTATCTAAGGGGAGTACGTGTGACAAGTCCTTCCCTGAACCCGGTTGTCAGGCTCAAATATAAGGTCTCTACCACCGGCCGCAGGAGACGTTCAAAAAGTGTGTGTATCACAATGGTCCGCTACGATTTTAGGCTTCTAAAAAAGGGTAGGCCCTTAACTTGGTGATTCTCACACCTACCAAGAATGACCTACCCGACGAAAATCGAAACTCTCGCTGCCCAAATATTGCAAA
>NZ_VOXD01000022.1:0-17635 GCF_008014675.1 Neolewinella aurantiaca
TCTTGAAGCTATCCTTGACAAACTCCCAAGTCGATTAAGGCAAAAATGTCAATTTGCTACTGATCATTTTGAAAGCTACTACCAACTAATCCCTCCAGAGCAGCACAAGCCGGGAAAAGCCTTCACCTACTATATAGAGGGCTACTTTACCGGTGTAAGGGCGCGAGTTAGCAGGCTCGTCCGAAAGACGCTCAGCTTCTCGAAAGACCTCAGCAATCATGTCGCAGCAATCCGATATTTCTTGTGGCAACGAAACCTAGATTCCTATCCTTACATTTGATACACCGCCCAAAATCGTTCCCATAATAGTCCGGGCTACCAAGCCCCTGCAAGTTACGGAAACTCAGACAAGCATTTCCACTATTGAGCAGTTGTGGTTTAAGGGAGGTGCACACCCCAGTTTTAAGTCTGGAATCATTGATTTTACCCCTCCGCTTCGCGGCAAGGACCGACTCTTTTGATTGAATACCCATAGGGCCTGGTCGTGGGCGGGTCAGTTCAACACAAGGATTACGGTAAGCCTGATTTCGTCGGGGCTGCTTTCAGCGATGAACTGGCGGTTGCAATCTTTACACATATGATTCTTTTCCGTAGTAGGTCTTACCGTTCTTGATTATCTTTCCGCTAGTACAGCTGAGGCAAATGAGCTCATTTTTGTCGTTGTCACTTATAAGAAAGCGACCTTGCCCCACTGCCATTTTCAAGGGATGGCCACCCTTACATTCAATATACCGCCCTCTATTTTTTTATTTTGCGCATTTAACTTCGCAATAACCAAAACCATCCTTCACTATTGGGCGCATTAAAATCATGCTAATTAATCACTTTGTCATTAAACGTAACTTCCGCTAATACATAGCTACAGTATGGAGTCATAATATTAGCCGCATGCAGCAATTTATTTTCAACATTGTTCAATTTCTGACCAGTATTTTTCTTTTCTCTCACTTCGCTCCCATACATTGCGAATAACTCTGCTGGGAAATAAAATATAAGCTTCCCACTATCTGTAATTCCTTTCAAATACTTTAATGGAGGAATACCACGTCCTTCTATATATTGTTGATTACGTAAATCAATCACCCCTGACTTCACTCTATTCGTCGTGAGATTTTTAATTACTATTAATCGTTCACCAGGCCTTATACTTGATAAAAATAGATAATTTTTACTTTCAAATACATAATCTATATGTTTGTACTTCTTAACTCTAGCAGAAAACTCAAATAATTCATCTGAATCCATGGACTTCATTCGCAGCATCTCGTTTTCCGTATACCTCATGGCATCATTTAATTCTACCGTGTATTTTTCCCGTATTGTAGCATCCTTAACATCAAAAATCCTCCAATCATAAAATTCTGTGTACAAAAGAGTATTATCTAAACTAGTTTGGTGAAAATTTTCAAACGTTGCTGACTGTACCGTGCGGGCTAACGCACCTGCAACTTCGCTTAAAGCCTTTGGCCTCACTAAAGATAGTTGATCAGTTATATATCCATACAAAATTGAACTCCGTGGGTTCTCTATAAAATCTGGGCGAACAATAATTTCTTTGTTTGTGACAAATGCTACATTTTGCGGCTTTTTATCTTCATCAAATTTAAAAGATCGGAGAAAGTATAAATCCGAATCGAAATATAATAATTCTCCTGCATAACGATCTAACACTGTTAAATTGCCATCTACAAGATCGATATCAGTAGCAGCATAAAATTTTTTTTCAAAATTACTCTGTCCATTAAGACTTCTCAACATCTTTCCGGAATTCGAAAATTTAAAAATGGTCCTCTCGGTCCCTTCTTGTTGAAGTAAGTAATAGCCATCGTCAGATCGGAGAATCTTATTAAAAGAGTAGAGATAATCTACATTGTCTTTTGAAACCAATGGAATGAAATCATTTATTACAAACCATTCCTCGTCAACAACAGGGCTGACGTCCTCAATCTTTATGACATCGCTATTTATGGCACCATCAGAAGCGCAACTCTCAAAAAGAAAAAAAATTAACAACCCACAAATGATTTTAGCCCAATCTTGCCGAAAGTAACTCGCAAATTCAATATTCATATCTTACTTTTTTACCACTGTATAATATAAGCTACCTTTCGGCACCAAAAATGACTTGTTATTGGAAATTTCATCCCTGCATCAATACATTTATTTAAATAAATCTATCACAGAAGACGTTAACATAATTATTTTAATTCACACCTCATGCTATAGATTACAAATCATATAAAATTATACATTATAGCAGAAATAGAACTCCCAACAACTTGTCACACCGTGAGGTAATGTTACGAATGCGGACCGAAGGCACAAAACTTCTGCATCCAAGGTTCGCAACGCCCTTGACCCAAATCACAGCGCCTTACTTCGGTGCCGTCATCGCAAGAAACATTTGTGTTACGTCGAACATCTAAAAAGGGTCCATTTCCTCCTCCGGTAGCATTACTAACTGGCATCATGCCAAACGTCGCTACAGCAAAAAGAACCAAAAACCTAAGTATTAAAGGCTTCATAAGAATAGGATTTAAACTCCGATCTATATCCCGCGCCGGTAACGGACCACTACTCAAAGGCGTAATGGAGCCTATTAACTGTACCAAAGTACAGAAGTTATAATAACAACTTCCCCAAACTTCCCCAAACTTCCCCAAACTTCCCCAAACTTCCCCAAACTTCCCCAAACTTCGAGCCCCGTTTAAGCATTAAAAGCTTTATTGCAAAATTTTCGAAGGTTTTTTTTCAAAAAATATCGACATTTCAAAAACAAACGAAAGCTTAACCTTATTCGCATGCCCATTGTTGAAGACATTATAGGATTGAAAGTAATTTCCTGAAAAAGCCTATTATTTTCATCAAGCGCGGGCAAAAAGCAAATACCTTTGCAAGGTCTACCCTGCAATAATGTTAGCACATAACGAACAAGAAGAACCGTCAATGTTTGTAACCATCCGACCAACTACACCTCACCATCCTTACCCCATTCCCCCGGCAGTAACGTCTCCAGCCCATTAACAGGGTGGTCCGGCAACCGCTCAAGTACATCCTTGAGCCATTCTCTTGGGTTGACGTCCAGTTTTTGGCAGCTGGCAAAAAAGGAATACATCATCGCCGCGCGCTGAGCGCCCTTGTTGGAGCCAGCGAACATATAATTCTTGCGGCCCAGGGCCAGCGGCCGGATAGAGTTTTCAATTAGGTTGTTGTCTAGCTCCAGGCGGCCGTCGGTTAAGCAGGCCCTTAGTTTGGGAAGCTCGTTCTTGGCGTAGTGGAGCGCCTTGCCCATATCGCCCTTTGACAGGTTATTGACCTGAGCGTAATTCACCCAGTCGAGTAAGGCGTTGTATACCGGAAGGGATAAACGTTGTCGGATCGCGAGTCGTTCCTGGGCATTCCGGTTGTGCCGCCGGCAGTGTGTCTCTGACATGGAGGTTCCAGGTATGGAAGTACAGTCGTCCTGGAACGCAGATGAAGTGGCTACATTTATCAGCCGTTTGCTGACTGAGCGCCCCGGTATCCGTTTACGCTACGTTATTTGTGACCGGGGTAGTAATTTATTGGCTGCGCTACGCAAGCTGGCCCTGCCGGTCGTTAGCGACTGTAGCCACGTGATGATGAACGTAGTTAAAAAACTATTCAAGGGTGACGCAGCACTAAGCAAACTCAATGCCAGTGTCGGCTTACTTCGCCAGCAGTTGACGATGACCGACAACGCCTTCGCACTTCCGACCACGCTGCGGGACAAGGACCGCTTTGGACGTATCTTCACCCTGGTGGCATGGATGGATCGAATCGATGCCTACGGTTCGTCACTTGATGTGAGGCTGCGGGAGCGATTGAATAGCGGACGCAACCGATGGCTCGATCTGCGCTTACGCCAAGTACACCGCTTGATAGTTATTACCGCCCCCCGGTGAAATATGAAGGGCTTAGTCAGGCTAGCCGGGACGGATGGATAAACGATGTGGTAGCCTACCTACAGATGCAGCCCCAGCTAACCCAAAAAGCAAAGGACTTCATCACCGCCATGATGAAATACTTTGCCGACCATACCGACTTTTACGCAAATTGGATACGTGTACAGTGCTGCTCTGACATCATCGAGAGTATCTTCGGGCGATATAAGAACAAAGGCGGCATGAAAGCTATCTCTGCTGACGTGCTTTCCATGCCCCTGTACAACCGCAAGATATCCGTCGACTTCGTACAGCAAGCCATGCGCCAGGTCAGCGGCCCACGACTTGACGAGTGGCGGTGCCGCAATGTGTGTCACAACCGGTACGGCATCCGGAAGCGTATGGAGCGAGAGCTACGAAAAAGCGACGGAGGATAATAGAATCAGATTACACACCCTACTTCAAGACCCTCAACGGGTGTTCAAAGGATCTCAAAGCGCTTGTGATAGCGTAGCCGCAGGCGGAGTTATCGCAAGTCTTCGAGCGTCCGGATTTTTCAAAGTTCAAGCTGCCGGCTAAAGCCGGAGCTACTGCAGGTTCCAGCTTTGTAAACAGCCCGAAGGCGCCCCAAACAACCTACAAAGCAATCGGCGCCCCCAACAGCTCATCCGGAATACCAAACCCATTCACCAGCGCGCCAACCTCATACCCATGAGGGGTGTGGTATTCTGGGCGTGGATTCACATCTGCCGGGCGCTTGAAGACGCTTATCACTCCGCTGCGCTGCGTTTTCAGCGCGCTTCAAGACCCTCAACGGGTGTTCAAAGGATCTCAAAGCGCTTGTGATAGCGTAGCCGCAGGCGGAGTTATCGCAAGTCTTCGAGCGTCCGGATTTTTCAAAGTTCAAGCTGCCGGCTAAAGCCGGAGCTACTGCAGGTTCCAGCTTTGTAAACAGCCCGAAGGCGCCCCAAACAACCTACAAAGCAATCGGCGCCCCCAACAGCTCATCCGGAATACCAAACCCATTCACCAGCGCGCCAACCTCATACCGTAATTCGGCGCAAAGCACGTCCACCGCTTTGCGGATGGCCTTGGATTTAACCCCGGCGATGTAGTCGCTCTCCAGGTACCAGCCTGCATGACTCTCTATGGTGTGTAGCGCGTAGAGCTGGATCGTTTTTTTGAGGACCGATTTGGTTTGGCCGCTCTCCAGCGCATCCACCCGTTTCAGGCTGTGCTCCAGGCAGAGCGACTCCACGTAAGCCTCCGCCGCCGCAATCATGTGCGTCTGGCACAACAGGCTGGCCTCGTGCGATGATTTACCGTCTTTCACGTAAGCCCGCAGGCGCTGTGCCAGCGTGCTTGTGAGCCGCCGTGCACGGAAGTCGAACGCCTGCTGGTAGAAGGCCCGCGAAGTGAGGTGCGCCCGGTCGGTCTGCCGGATGGCGTAAGGGTTTTGTTCCGTAACAATGGTAGAGACCCGGCGGCTGATAAATTTCAGCATTGCAAAGTTTCCGTCTTCCTTGAAGGACTTACTGAATTCGGTCAGCAAAGACTTCGCTACCAGCTGCATCAGCACGTTGTTGTCACCCTCAAAGGTGGTGAAGATGTCGGTATCGGCCTTCAGGTCGGCGAAGCGGTTTTCGGCCAGGTAGCCCTTACCACCGGTCGCCTCGCGGCACTCCTGGATGGCGGCGGTAGCGAACCAGGTGGCGTAAGACTTCAGTCCGGCAGCCATCGCTTCGATCTCCCGCATATCTTTTTCGGAGCGGTTCACGTAGCGCTCCAGCAGGTAATCAAGGCCGAACTGTACGGCGTAAGCCTTGGCCACCAGCGGAATCAACCGGCGCTGCTGGTTGGGGTAATCCATGATGATGGTCTCCGCCTTCAGCGGATCGGCGGCAAACTGGCGGCGGCGCAGTCCATAACGGACTGCGATGGCCAGGGCCGACTTGGCCGCGCTCATTCCCGCGCGCGGTACGCAAACGCGCCCGCCCACCAGGGTGCCGAGCATCGTGAAGAAGCGGCGGCTGGGGTTCTCGATCTCGCTTTCGTAATCACCCGCAGCGTTGATGCCTCCGAATTTATCCAGCAGATTCTCTACCGGGACCCGAACCCGGGTAAACCAAAGCCTCCCGTTGTCGACCCCATTCAGGCCGAGCTTATAGCCATTGTCCACCACCCGGACTCCGGGCAGGGTGTTATGCTCTTCGTCCCGAATCGGGACCACCACGGCGTGCACGCCCTTGCTCTCGCCGCCAACAATGAGCTGGCAGAATACGGCTGCGACCTTGCTGTGCATTGCGTTGCCGATGTACTCTTTGCCCGCCGCAACGCTCGGTGAGTGAACGATGAGTTCCCTGGTTTCGTGGTCGTAGACTGCGGTGGTTTCCAGGCCGCGCACGTTGGAGCCGTGGCCAGTCTCCGTCATCGCGAAACAGCCGGGCAACTCCAGCGTTCCCGTTTCACGCAGGTACTTATCGTGATGGCGCTTCGTGCCCAGGTTAGCAACGGCCCCTCCCCAGAGACCAAATTGGACGCCGAATTTGATCGTCATGCTAAGGTCGTGGTAAGCCAGCGTCTCGAAGGCCGCTGCGTAAGAGCCCATGTCGTCTTCACCGCCGTATTCTTCGGGGAAGGCCATAGCGCCAATTCCTTCCTGCCCCAGGATTTTGCACCACTCCAGCACCTGATCGCGGTATTCTTCTTTTATGCGCAGTGTCTTGCGTTCGAAGGCCGGACGCAGAAGAATTTCTTTTACCCGGGCGATGGTATCTGCGTGTTCTCCATCGAGGACCGCCTGAAATTCAGCGGGATTCACGGTTGCATCGCGGACGGCTTCCACGAGTTTTTCCCGCTGATCGAAGCGGGGGAATAACCCGCGGTAAGTAGTTTCGTTGATGCCTCCGAGGCCGAGTTCCAGTTCGGTCAGCGGATTGATCTGCTGATCCCAGAAAGCAGCCCGGTCGGCAGCATTGCCTTCGGCATTATGGCCCAGGATGGCACTGAGTTCAGCCAGACTGGCCTTCCGGTCGGGGGGCAGCATTTCTGCTGCGTTGCGCCCCATCGTTTGCCACTGCTGAAACAACTCGCGGGCGGGCGGACGGACGGGATCCGTCCATTCCATCAACTCTTTCTTGTCCGCTTCCGTCAGAAACGCCAGGGTATTGGCCTTTTTGCGCAGGGCGTGAATTTCTTTCAAATTAAGGTGCCGGTCGGCCCAGGCTGCGTACAATAACGGAAGCATCGCCTGTATGCCAGGAGAGAGATTGGTGTTCATTTGGAAATCAGCGCCCATATCTTTGGATATATTTTGTCTGACTGCTTAACGCATCAAAGTAGGCTTTCGGTTTAAGAATATCCGAAAATGCTTCCATTTTCGTGCTGAAGCCCGACCGCCACTTTGGTGCGAAAAACAGAGACTAAGCGCGTGTTCCTACACCCGCACGACCTCGTACACAACGTTGCCGTTTGGTTCCAGCACAGCCTTATAGTAGGTTTCGTCTACCCGGTAGTACACCCGACCGTCCAGATCGACGGTTTCGTACCCTTCCGGCAGCCAATCGGTGATTGCTCCTACGGGAGTATCGACCACTTCGTAGCCGCCCTCGGCTACGGGGTAATAGTAACTACCCTGGTAGAGGTAGTATCTTTTGTTGCCACGCAGCAAATAAGGAAGATTGGCGGGCAGTGTCTTCACGCGCACGCCGACGGGCGGAGCTACCACAACGTAATTGTTCTGTTGGGGCTTGTAGTACACCCCATCGCGGTAATGATACTTGCTGTTCTGGTGGGTAATTACCGTCGTCTTTTGGGGAAGCGCGGCCACTTTGGTTCCCCGCGCCGGTGATTTGGCTTTAGCTCTCGTGGTTTTCACGACCTTCACTGTTTCCGTCTTGCGGGGTTGGTTACGTTGGCTGTAAACTTCCGGAGAAGCAAAGACGATCATCAGTAAGGTCAGTAAAGTAAGTCCGCTGAATGATTTGAAAATTCGATTGTTCATGGCGATATCTGTTTTAAATCAGAAGTGATGTTCCTGATTGATGAAACAAACTTCGGGGCTTCCGCCAGGCAGTGTGGGCGGTTTAGATAGCTGCCCTGATTTCATCGACAATCTCTCATTCGGCCTGCTCATCGGCCGAAATGCTGAACGGTAGAGCAAAACAATCAAATCGTAGATTTCAGCAGGCGCGGCCGCAGGATGCAGGGTGAGGTTAAAAACATAGATTGTTGAAGGGGCTTGTGCGGTAAAACTTCAGTTCAATCCTCCGGTAGTCCTTAACGGCAAACAAGCTGTTGACCAACGGATAGAAATAATTGCCACCGCCAGTTGCTGTTGGCTGGCGATACCTTCCCGGGACCCGGTGACAACTTCCCCTGACGGGAAGTTATCAGTTCTGACCGGGTTGCTTTTACCTGCGCTCACGGGTGATCCTTTCTTTTCAACTCCCCTTGCACCTGCGTGCGCGCCCTCGTATTACGATGCCGTTTGTTCGGACGCGTACGCAGGTGCCAGTATTTGTCTCCCCCCTGAACCGTTCTATCCCGCAATAGCTCCTGTCAATAACTCACGGTAGACCTCCTCGCGGCCAAAGTGCTCGTTGCTGACGGCCATTAGTGGCACAGATATGAGTAAGCCTTCCCCCAGCATAAGAACAGGGAATTTACCCGGCATAACGGAGAGTCGCCCTCCGTCGCGTCCAAGTGCTGTACATACTTCCGGGGGCAGGGTGTAAGCACTCTCTATCGTAAAAACGTCTCCCTGAAAATAGCGCGTGATTACCTCTTCGGTGATTCCCTCCATGGGGAACAACATCAGCAGGCGGCCGTAGTCCCCGATCAGGATATTAGCCGTCGCAGACAAGCAGCAATCGGGTAGCGATTGTTCTTTTGCGCCAGACTCGGTGAGCACCTTGCATATGCCCAGGTTACGACAATTCCGACGGGGAGAGCCAAAGACGATTTCGGCCGTTACTAAATTAGTGAGGTGGTTATCGAATATATATTTCATGATAAGACATTCAGAGTGATGGAGTGAAAAAAGTGTAACAACCGGAACCGTCCTGTAGGGCGGTAAGCGGCTCGGCGGGCCATACGGCATATCGTCTGGCGGAATCCTTGAGGTCGACGATGCGATCTGCATTTACTTTCCAAAGCCGGGTAAATTCAGGGCTTGCCAGTACTTCGGTTAGTTTCCTTTCGGTCACATGACCGAAAGTTTCTTCGTACATGAGGTCGTTCTTCCAATACCCGAAGGAGGACACACTTACCCTACGATTGAGTAGCGGGTTGAAGCGAAGTGCCTCGGTGAAGTACTGGTAATTCACGATGTACCGTCCCTTATAATGATTCCTTCGCTCCTCTCCTTTCGGAAGAGGATGCACAACCATTTTCAGAGTGCCCGGATGAAAGGTTTTTTCGTAGGCGGTTGGTGCAGCATAAGCCATAAAGTGAAGCAGCTTGGGGTGCCGGGCAAACAGGTCATCTCCTCTTTCCGGCGTCCAGGCACTTCCGTCGGTCAGGTACAGATCGACAGCCCTGAGGGTGCTGCCACGGACGAGCTCGAGGAGCCCTTCCACCGCTTCGGGGTTCGCCCATTTTTCACCCAGACGGAGTTCCAGCTGGAAGCAATTAAGATCCGTTATCTGGTCCAGTACTGCTGCTACG
This sequence comes from Neolewinella aurantiaca, assembly GCF_008014675.1. Lineage (GTDB taxonomy): Bacteria > Bacteroidota > Bacteroidia > Chitinophagales > Saprospiraceae > Neolewinella > Neolewinella aurantiaca. Next base: position 9,570 of record NZ_VOXD01000022.1, read on the forward strand.
TTGTAATCAGAAGATGCGTTTAGCTCTAACTGGGCGCTCAGCAACTCATTGCTCTGGTCCCAATCGCGATCCAGGGGCTTGAAGGCAATGATTTCTTCCCGGAAAGTACCGAAGTCTTTTTCCAGAAGATAGCTCAGGTATTTCCCCACCAACGGACTTTGATCCGGGGGCAGTGAACCAGCGAGTTCACCACAGGTGTGTACTTCCAGTTCCTCGACCAGATCGCAAAGAACGGGAGGAATGGGCACGAGTTCGGCGCGGTTAAAGTCGTATGCGGCAGCGTCTCTTTCCCCCTTTACCAGGACCACATCGGGAAATAGAGTAAAGTAGAGTTCTCGCCAGTTATCAGGAAGTTTCATGGGAAGGGTTTTTCTCCAAACGAGGCGGCTCCAGATTGGAGAGCGGTTTGTAAAGTGAGGTAGTTAGGTACTGTCCGGCACCATGACGAGTAGAAGAACTGAAGCGTTGTCCGCTGATCAGTTCCCGGTTCTCCGACCGGCGCTGCCCTTTCAGGTGGCGGTAATGGAGGGGGAGGTCACGGTAAGATTTTGTGGTGAAAGCGACCGGAGGCCGCTCGCTTCCCTGTTTTTTTGAATTAGCCATTCGGCGATCTTTTTTTCGATGAAATAATTACACTTGCGGCCCGGAGCCAGGTACTGGCCCACCGGGTTCACTTCGATGAACTGATGCCTTCCGTCCATGTCTTTCAGCACGTCGATCGAGCCGGTCGTGAGGCCTGCCGACTTCATGAATGCATCAAGACGTTCCTTGAGTTCCTCCGGGAGTGCGAAGGGCAGGTTGTGCGTCGTATCCTCCTCTGCGATCAGTTTGACATCGGCCAGATTTTCGCCGTAGTCGTTGGAGTAGATGGCGGTTGGGAAGAACTTCCCGTCGAGGTAGAATATGCGCAGTTCAAAGTCTCTCTCGACGACTTCCTGAAACAGCGTAGGGAAAAAGCGATCCGGAGTTGCCTTCAGAAAATCTTCGTCCACCATCTTCGTGTAGGCTGTGAACGCAAAGCCATCCCGGAAATAATATCCGCAAAAATTGATGGGCTTACAGATCAGTCCCCCCGGTTTTTTCCGGTAGAAATCGAGCAGCGTATCCTTACGGTTACAGACCAGGGTAGACGGGACGCGCAATCCTGCCGCCCGCGCCAGTTTGGTCATGTGCAATTTGTTGTCCGCCCGTTCAGATGCTTCAAAATCGGGCAGCCAGTGGGCGTGAGAGAGACGGCGAAAAATCTCCCGGAAAACATCCGCCGCTTCACGGTTCAGGTCACTACGGAGTTGAGGCAAATGATGGGGAAGTTCCTGGCAGTTATCGAGCGGCAGGCTGCGTAAGAATCGCCGGTAGAACACCACCTTTATCTGATCCTGCAGGTCGTAGCCATCAATGATGATTCGGCCATCATCCTCGAAGTGCAGCCTGTTCCTGCCTTCCAGAAGGCTTAAGAGGTCGAGGCGAACAAACGGCGCGTCGTAGCGAATAAGCCAGTCGATAACCGGGTCGGTGCCCTGTTCATATTTACGATAGGTTAGAACGAGTATCATGGTTGGTGGGCTTTTGATTCCGGGAGTCCGAATTAATTGATACGGTTGCTATTCTCGTTTCCGATCGAACGGTCGAGCTTACTACTCTTATTCGTGCCAACCCGGTACTTGACGGCGAACTGTACCCAATGGGCATCGTAGAATGATTCGGTGCTGACATCCAGCCCTTCGATATTCACCTGCGTGCGATTCCGGTCGATGTTAAAAAAGTCATTAGCGGAAAGGGTAAGGCTCAACTTATCGCCCAGCATTTTCTTGCTGATGGCTGCATTGGTTTGCAGGTTGGGCGAGAAGGTGAAGATGCCATTCTGACCAGAGCTGTTGTACTGAATAGTTGCTTCTACGGTAAGGCCCTTGCCAATTTTCACTGAGTTGTAAAAAGCCGCGTACCACAGCGGACGGTTGAACTCCAGTTCTTCGCCATTCAGCGTCGTAGACACCTCGTTCCACTTCATCCCGAAGTTGTTTACTGTCGTCCAGGTTTTTGTCTGGTAGGGCAGCGTCAGCCCCACGCTGAAGGTGCGGACCCGGTCGAGGTTGCGCATCGATAAACGGGCACCTCCCTCTTGGTCAGGAATCGGTTCTACGTACTGAAACAGCGCGTTGTTGGTCTCCTGGTATCCAACGTTGAAGGAGGCGAACTGACGGTAAATCAAGCTATAATCAATGTTGTGAGACAGCGCGGGGAGGAGGTCAGGATTGCCCTGAGAGTAAGACAGGCTGTCGATATAAAACAGGAAAGGATCAAGGTCTCCGAAACTTGGCCGGTCGATCCGTTTGCCGTACTTCAGGTTCATATCCAGTTGATGAGCTACCGGATAGGTGAACCCGATACTCGGGAAAATATTGAGGTAATCACGGTCTATTACGGTACCGTTTCCACCCCGGCTGACTCCGTCCGTTTGAGTGTACTCCGCGCGCAAACCAGCCTGTGCCTTCAGCTTACCGAAAGAACCGGCCCAGTCCGTAAACCCAGCTCCTACGTTCTCCTGATAATTGTATTTATTAGAAAGATTGTCGTCTTCAATCATCACGGATCCAATCATTTCCTCAAACAGCAGAGAGCTGCGGCTTTCGATTGAAACAGCACGTACACCAGTGGTAAGAGAGCCTGCTCCCCAGGTCGTTGGCAGGGTGAAATCAAGCTGGGCGGTACCTACCGTCACGTCGCTACGGTTGGTGCTTTGCCGCTGGCGGCTCTCGTCCTCGCTGCCCGTATACCGAAAGCTTTCGTTGAATAGTTCAGACTTATCGAAGTTGTGGTCTACAACGTCGGCGATGAAGCGCAGTTCTTTGCCGTCGTCTCCGAAATTCTTCCAGTAGTTGAAGGTCAGAGAGTTTCGCATGGAACTCTCGCCGGAGTTGGAAGCATTGAAAATACCAGTCAGGTCACCCGCTCCGCTGATCAGGTTGACGTTGCTGACCTGGTCGCGCTGCCCCCGTGCGGCACCCCGGTACTGCAGGCCAATGCCCGATTCCGGGCCAAGGTTATAGTCAAGCGAAGCGCGGTAGGTATGCGCCCGGTGCTGGTCGCGCAAACGGTCAATCCGTTGATCCAGGGCTACCTCCCCTTGCTCGCGTTCGTACTCTTCCGTGAAGTCTTTTTTGTAAGGATGGTAATAGTAACTGCCTTGCAGATTGACCTTGCTGTTCCGGAAACTGGCCAGCACCCCGTTTGACGAACGCCAGTGGCGGCCAAACCTTTGGGAAGAGGTAAGGTTGAAGTAAGTTCCCTGCCGGCGGTTCTTTTTAGAGGTAATATTGATCACGGCACGGCCACTCGCTTCGTAGCGGGCAGAAGGATTGGAGATCACCTCAATTTTCTCAATATCGTCGGCGGGTAAGGAGGTAAGTTCGTTTCCGGTCACACGCCTTCCGTCGAGCAGGACGATTGCCTGTCCTTTTCCGAAGACAGATACCCCACCTTCTTCTTCGGCCTGAACGGTTGGCGTTTTGGCGAGTAGTTCCTGAACCGAAGAACCTGCCGCTAGCTGACTCTCTCCTACATTGACGATCAGTTTCCCTGCCTGGTTCTCAAATAATGGCTTTCTCAGTGCAGTCACCTCTACTGTCGCAATGTCCACACCGGCGGCCTCGAGCCCGAAGGTTGGTACATCGTAGGAGTCCACGCCTTCCGGAAGATCAAGAGGCGTACTGCCATCGGCAAATCCTATAGCGGTGAAATGCAGTACGTATGTGCCCGCACCAGGGGCTTCGATGGAATACGAACCGTCATAGACAAAGTCTCCGGTCACCAAATCTCCTCCTTCGTTGAGCAGAAGAACGTTGGCTATTTCGACAGGCGAATTATCGGAATCTGTAAGTACTCCCGTAAGGCGGATGGCCTGGCCAAAGGCCTGCGAAGTAAGGAACAACGCAGCCGCTAAGAACAAAAAGTTATTTGTAAAATATTTCATGGTAGAATGGTTTAGGCTGCGATCAACACGGCGCGGCGGCACAGGTCATCGAGCAGATTACGTTTAATTTGATACTGGAGGCACCCTGCTTCAATCGTATCGTTGAGTACGGTGTAGAGCCCCTTAGAGATAGAGAAGTAACTGTAGTCGTGGCGATCAAACAGCACCCCTTTTTCATCAGGATTCTGATAAATATCGTAGCGACTCAGGTTGAAGCTCAGCCCCTCCGTAGCAGCGGATTCAGCGACCAGCGGAGCTTCATCGAAGTCGACAAACTTCTGTACATAAAGCCATCCTTCCCATTGGGTGGGGCGCGTACGCAGGTGCAGGGCGAGGTTGTCGTAAAGCAGTTGTGTCGTTGCCTGGCAGTACTCATCGGAGCTCATGGCAACGTCAGGGTAAACCGCTGGCAAAAGTTCCAGTACGTTCTTATCTCCTTCACGGAAGCTGTACACCGGAACGATCGGTGTCTTCGTCCGGTAGCTGATGTAGCTGATCCCTTTGCGGGCCAGAATCCGGCCGGCAAGAAGTTCAATACTCAGCAGCTTCTCGTCGCGCCGGTCCATACCTCCTACCCCGCTGTTACCATCGAGGTACAGAAGCAAACTGCGGTTGCTTTTCAGTGTTCGGATCATGTTGATGCCGATGTTCTGCTTTTCAGCATTAAGGATGCTGAATGTTCCTGGGTACTCCGGGCTACGCTCCATTCGCTCGTAGATCCTGTTGAACTTATCAGCCTGAAGCCTTACAGCGTCATCATCGATTACCAGGCTGAAGTCTACCCCGCTCCGGGAGAGCAGGAAATTGATCAGGCGGTAGGAGCCCAGGTGGAAGGTGCAGTAGATCGCAGGTCCCGCTCCGGGCTGAAGAAAGGTCTTATCTCCTCTGATCTCGGCATCTTTCAGGATGTAGTCATTGTCTTCGTCGGCAATGGCCCATTCGCGGTTGATCAGGGTATCGCGGTAAAAAGCTGCATGGTCAAAGTCATTACCGGGAAAGAACCGTTGAAGATTTGCCTTGCATTCAAGCCCCAGCCGGTAGTTGATGTCTCCGGTGACAGATTTGGCAAGAGATGCATCGATATCCTGAATCGCTTTGTCCACTACCTGGCGGTAATTGGAATTATTCATGACTTGTCGAATTTACCTGGTTAATAATATTGAGGAGGGTTGCTGTGGCCAACTGCATCGTCTGTTCTCCTTTGTCCCGGTGAGGGTTTACTTCGACCAGATCCACACCAACTACATTATGGTTAGCGAGCACTTTCCGCAGGAGGTCCATTCCTTGTTTGTAGGAGGCTCCCTCAGCTACGGGAGTAGCCGTACCGGGGGCAATCCCCGGGTCGAAGAAGTCGATATCGAAGGTCAGGTAAACCGGAACGTCTTCCAGCAACGGAGAAGGCGTACTGTCGGCCAGAACTCCTTCCAGTTCGTGCGCCCAGAAGATGGAGCAACGTTTGTGGTTTCTTGTCCGCATATTGAAGCACCCCCGGATGCCGTACTGGTATACGTGTTCAATTTGCGGCAGATCAAGTACCCGGCTAAGGAAATTACCGTGATGATGAGGTGCCCGCTCGTTGCTGGTGTAGATGTTGCCAATCCGATTGGCGTAAGTATCCACATGAGCGTCGAACTGGACGATCTGCAGCCGGGGATGGTTGGCCGCCACTCCCTTGATGGCCGGGTAGCTTATTGAGTGATCGCCGCCCAGCAAAACCGAGACGTCGCCGGCTGCTGTAATCTCCTGGGTCAACCTTTCGATTTTGCCGTAGATCGAAGAAGAGAACTCCGTGTTGTGTACGTAGAGGTCGCCGGCATCGACGATGTCGCCCGCAGAGAATGCCTTCCGCAGGCCAACGAAATTCTCGTTCGGAGCACCCAGAAAACGAAAATCGACCTGGTTGATGCGTGCGTTGAGCGTAGAGAGGTAGTTGTGACAATACCGGCGGAGGAAGATCGAAAAGTCTGCGCACTGGCGGTCCATCGTATTGCCGTCACCGAAGGGGATTCCGGCCAATACACTCTGTCTGCGGTCGCTCCGCCCGGGAACGTAATCTTCTACCCCAAACAACTGGAAGTCTGTTTTGCGGAGGTGAAAGGTTTCATCCTCGTCTTCTCCCACCAGCATGCCGTTGGCATGGAGTTTACTGAGGGTTGCTTCTACCAATGCCTCGTCGTAATAGTAAGACAGTTCGGCCGAGAGGATCCCGTAGTCCTTGGGTTTTTCCAACAGTTCGAGGATGTCTTTAGCGGGGTCGCTGATGAGGAACTTCCGGCCACTTAGGATGTGGGTAACTTCGTAGCCTTCTGTTTTTTTGCGGTAGTCAAGGCATCGCGATGCCCTTACCGTTCCTTCGGAGAAAGTCATGGTTTGATTAATTGTAGAGTGAGAGAAGAAAGAGAGGCTTAGAGCGTCCGTCTTTTTTTAAGACATTAAGCCGTTTCGGTTAGGCGGCCCTGGCAGCACGCTTACGGCGGATCATATTCATAAGTACTTTCCAGTAGCGGGTAAGGAAGAAACCGATAACACCGTAGAAGAAGAGACACTTGAGCAGGAACCCTTTATTTTCCCCGATGTCCCGGAAAAAATTCGGATTGAAGACCGTCTCGTAAAACTGGGTGCTCAGGGTGCTGAATGATTGGACGAAAACCCCGACAAAGCTACCTATGAACGTAAAGTTCGCTAAGGCAAAGACCAGCAAAGGCCATTCGATTTCGGGCACGTTAAGCTGCCCTTTGAAGAGTTTACCGATCAGATCGAAAGGGTAACGGTAAGACCGGATCAGCATATTTTTGACATTGAAAAGATCACTGTAGATCCAATACCCATCGTTCCGGAAGAAAGGATTCAATGAGTACAGCAGTACGAACGTATTGGTGCTTACCAAAAGGGATAATGTCACCTTAGCCAGGTTGGCAGACCAGGGCAAAAGCGCCCAGGCAACAATCAGGATGGTATTGACGATGAGTTGGAAGTAAATCCCCCCCAGGTTAACAACGATTCTTTTGCGCTTCGGCAGCGCGTATATTTTTGTTACATCAGTAAAAAAGACAGGAAATATGAAGTAAAAACCGAAGCCAATTTCTTTAGCCTTGATACCAAAACAATTGGCGGCGGCAGTATGGCCTATTTCATGGAAGAAGAAAATACCCGCCAACGTAAGGTAGATCAGTAAAACCTGCGTAGGATTGCCAAACTCCTGTCCGCTGATCCAGTTGCCGTACATATAGTAGAACATGCCGGTAACCAGAGTCCCGAGAATCGTGAGGGTAATAAATACGGCAGGTTTGAAGAGCCCGCTAAAGGGCTCAGATAACGCAGCGACCCACTCTTCACCTACTATCTGTACTTTGCCGTGAATATACTCGGAACGACGCTTTTTCAGCTTATGATCTGGGGAGTCGGCGAGGCCCAACTTTGCAAAGTTATCGTTGACCATTTCGGTCAGCTCGACTTCAGTTACATCAAGGCCCTCCTGGCGGTTTATCTCGGAGGTAATGTACCGAATAGAGCGCTCTTCTTTTAACCACTGAATTATATGGTATAAAATTGGGCCGACATTGAATGCGCGGTCATTTACGAAAACAATGAATTCTTCACCGCCAACGTCAGACAACTCAATAGCCCTTACCTGGGAAGTAGTAATATTTAACATAATTTAGACTTTGAATAGTGATAAAGAGGGCGGTGCAACCCGGTGGAAGCACCGCCCTGAGGTAAGCAAAACATTAGCAGCAAAACCACCGAAATTACTCAGGTGATACCGTTTCTTCACAGGAACAACGGTCGCAGCGATCACTGCGAACATCACCGGCTACGGCAAGCTGTACGGTTTCCAGACGGTCTTCGAGTTCGATGACATTGAGACCTTTCTTGAGATTGTTAGAATTAGACATGATAAATAATTAGTTGAGTGAAAAAAATTAGATGATTGATTAGATACGGTCCTTATTCAGGGCTGTCACAACTACAGCGGTCACAGCGGTCGCTGCGAACATCGCCAGCGGCAGCAATCTGTACGGTTTCCAGGCGGTCTTCGAGTTCGATGACGTCGAGGCCTTTCTTGAGGTTGTTAGAATCAGACATGGTAAATGAA
>NZ_VOXD01000022.1:17727-108661 GCF_008014675.1 Neolewinella aurantiaca
AACTACAGCGGTCACAGCGGTCGCTGCGAACATCGCCAGCGGCAGCAATCTGTACGGTTTCCAGGCGGTCTTCGAGTTCGATGACGTCGAGGCCTTTCTTGAGGTTGTTAGAATCAGACATGGTAAATGAATTATTGAGTGAAAAAATAAATGATTGAATACTTCAGAGCCGAAGGAGGCTCAGGCGGTTTACTCGGGGCAGCCGCAGTCGTCGTTTCTCCGGTCACAGCGAACGCTGATCGGTAGATCGGCTGCCATCTGAACGGTTTCTAACCGGTCTTCAAGCTCGATGACTTCGAGGCCTCGTTTTAGGTTTGATGTTTGATCTTTCATTGGTACTTAGTTTTATGAATTAAAAAAATGGTTTCGATTTCTTGTTCTTCTTTACTCAGGGCAGCCACAGTCATCGTTACGGCGATCACAACGGGCACTGATGGGAAGGTCCACGGCTATCTGAACAGTCTCCAGACGGTCTTCAAGCTCAATGACCTTCAACCCTTTGTCCAGGTTATTTTTGTCGATTAGCATTGCTATCAATTTAAATGGGTGAATAATTTACGGCTCCGAAATTGTTTATTCCGGGCTAACCGTTTCCTCAGGGCAACCTTCGCGGTCGCAACGACGGGTGAAAGCGGCGTCGGCAGCGGCAAGCTGGACCATTTCCAGGCGGTCTTCGAGTTCGATGATGGAAAGGCCTTTCTTAAGGTTGTTAGAATCAGACATGGTAAATAATTTATTGAGTGAAAAAAATTAGGTGAGGTGTATCAGAAGTTGCAAAAGATTGAAGCCAAGACAAGCTTACATTGAATATGCGACAGATGGGTCTCAGGCTGTTTCGCTCCAGCAGGCAGTTAGCGATCAACTCCCTGACCTGTGCTTGGATAAGATGCTTGTTGTTCATCACGAACTGACGATTACAGTCTTTACAGCGGTAATTCTATTTCCCATGGTGCGTAGAGCCATTCTTGACTACTTTTAGTGAATGGCAGCCGGGACAGATGGTATACATCAGCCAAAGAATTTGGACGCTTTAAAGCTAATGATTCTGGACTATCTGCCGTTTTAACGCTCCATCCTTACTTCTGATACACCGCCAGTTTTTCAAGCACCAGCATGATTTAGGAGGAAAGCACTTAAAAAGAAAGAGGGTAATTTCCTTGGCTAGCCGTCCGAAACTTTTCCAAAAAAAAGTTTCTTTATTTTTTTAAGATCGGTAAACGGCATCTCATAAAAATAGACCCGAACAGGCCATCCTAGGTATTTGATTCTAGCGATAGTAACAAGAGGGATGTATAAAAAGGCAGTTAAGCTATAGATTAGCATGTTGATGCTAGAAGATGTTTCTAGATAAAATACACATAGCAAATTAACTGCAAGAGCAACTAAAAGTGCGAAAGAAAAAAGAAATCTATTCATGATCAATTGTTATTTGTGACTATTTAATTGTCCTACTGCTATAAGCAGTATTGATTAATTGTGCAAAAATGATCGCATTTGTATAAGTTGTCAGACTCACCATTAAACAAGAGTGGCAAAGTAGTTAGCTGGACACAACCACTTTACCACGCTTTATGAGGTTAAAAGCATTAGAAATTCATTCCTGGCAATCGTGTAGCACCATGATCGCAGCAGGTATAATCGAGAGTTACAACAGCATAGGCTGCGCAACCTACTGCAATTGTTGCCGCACAAGGCTTACCAAAAGCTGCACATGTTAGTCCTCCAACAGCCCCCGCTACAGAACCTCCACCGAAAAAAGAGCCTAAAACGCTACCTACGCATTTACCCCACTTACCAAACAGTTTGCTTGACACATATGCACTAGAAACAGAAATTACAGTAGTAGAGTTATCAAGTTCATTGTATAAAGTGTGAGCAATATTATCCCCATAGATGGAGATGTAATCTACGTTTAATGTAGTTATTGAGCTTTTTCTAGCAGTTGTTTTGACGAAAAATCCATCTTGAAGAAGCAAGTCTGAGTTAGCATTAAATCTAGCCTCTAACGAGTACACTAACTTATAGTCATCGCCATTAGCATTGGTTGCAGGAAAGACAACTAATTGTTCATTAGAAGACGAGTAGTTAATGAAGTAAGCTGCTTGTAGGTTATAAGTCAAGCCTAGTACAATAGTTGTTGAGTATAGAGTGTCATAATCAGCAGATGACACAGAAGCTAAAGTATGTAGGATATAGTTTGCAGTGTCTTCTGCTATTGGAACAACTTGAGCTAGATTTGTTCCTGATTTGTTGGGTGTGATTTCTTCAACTGAAGGCGTATTGAGAATAGTCTCATTTTTATTGGTGCAGCTAGTGAAGATGAGTGAAGAAATGACAAAAAGGGAGAAGAATAATATTTTCATTGTGAATGATTAAGTACTTATGCCTACTCTTTTTTTAAAATCCGATTTTCAGCAAGACTCGGTATAAAAATTAGATGATTGATTAGATATGGTCCTTACGCAGGATTGTCACAGCTACAGCGGTCACAGCGGTCGCTGCGAACATCGCCAGCGGCAGCAATCTGTACGGTTTCCAGGCGGTCTTCGAGTTCGATGACGTCGAGGCCTTTCTTGAGGTTGTTAGAATCAGACATGGTAAATGAATTATTGAGTGAAAAAATAAATGATTGAATACTTCAGAGCCGAAGGAGGCTCAGGCGGTTTACTCGGGGCAGCCGCAGTCGTCGTTTCTCCGGTCACAGCGAACGCTGATCGGTAGATCGGCTGCCATCTGAACGGTTTCTAACCGGTCTTCAAGCTCGATGACTTCGAGGCCTCGTTTTAGGTTTGATGTTTGATCTTTCATTGGTACTTAATTTTATGAATTAAAAAAATGGATTTTGGATCTTGTTACTTCACATCAGGGCAGCCACAATCATCGTTACGGCGATCACAACGGGCACTGATGGGAAGGTCTGCAGCTAGCTGTACAGTCTCCAGACGGTCTTCAAGCTCAATGACCTTCAACCCTTTGTCCAGGTTATTTTTGTCGATTAGCATTGCTATTAATTTAAATGGGTGAATAATTCACGGCTCCGAAATTGTTTATTCCGGGCTAACCGTTTCCTCAGGGCAACCTTCGCGGTCGCAACGACGGGTGAAAGCGGCGTCGGCAGCGGCAAGCTGGACCATTTCCAGGCGGTCTTCGAGTTCGATGATGGAAAGGCCTTTCTTGAGGTCATTAGTGGAATTAATCATGGTAATAATCTTTAAATGGTGAAAAAATTGATGAATTAGTTGGATAATGCCCCGGAGTATCAGCCCTGTCTTCAGCGGATAGAAGATGATAGTATGGGGGGCAATGGTATTTTTGGAGTTCGCCGGAGTCCGGCGGTAAAGTTCTCATGATGCAGTTGTTTGAGTGATTTCGTGGATATTCAGCCCCTTGGTCATCACCTGTATTATGAGCTCTTCTGGCGTACTGGTGTTTGGCGGAGAAGGAAGATGGTTAGTACCACGGGGTATTGTCATCGTCTGGTTCTTCGGGGTCGTCGTTGCGGTCGCAGCGGCGGCTGCCCTGAGCGGAAAGGGCTGATAGTTGCACCATTTCCAGGCGGTCTTCCAGTTCGAGAATTTCCAGACCGGAACGGAGATTGAGGAAAGATTTTTTCATGGCTGATATGGGTTATGCTATGAGGGTTCGTTGCAGGACTCCCGATCACAGCGCCGCGTAGGGGCTTCTGCAAGGGCGGAAAGTTGAACCATCTCCAGACGGTCTTCCAGTTCGAGAATCATTAATCCTTTTTTAAGTCGGTCCAGATTCATGATGAATTATAGTTTGTGGAATTGCTTCCGGTTTTGGTTGAGGGCTTTAAGTTGTTTCCCTTTGACATCAGCAAATATGGGGGCAAGCGTAAACCAGATACGAGACACAGCAGCAAAAAAAATCTCCGCATAAAATCCGACAAAAACGAAGCTACCAACCACACAAGTGATTGAAAATCAACAACCTATTAAAAAATAACGCACCCCATCATTGCATCAAAACATTTCCCGGCACCTGCGTTTGCGCCTCTAAAAAGTCAGCTTATCGAGCAAACAACCAGCTTTTTCTCTCTGAAATAAAATTGCGTCCCCGTAGGGCCCATTACGGTGTGGACGATAAAGGGCCGTGTTATGAGGTATATGGTTTTCCCTGCCCTCACAGGAGAGACACGATAGCCGCCAGAATTATTACAATCGCGTATTTCGGATTGTACACTATTGGTTGGATAAGGGTCGTGAGGTGTATAACTGAAGGCTGTAAGTGGGCGGAGTCTTTGCGGACTGGCTGGGGTAGCAAATCATTTCGGGGGGTGTACACAAAAAAACAGTATCGATCGTCTTTCTGGCTCACTTTTCATACATTGCGTGAATACTACTTCATGAAACTGTTTTCAGAAACCAAACCGATTTAAACTTTCCTGACCTGACCGATTTCCGGGCCACTTTTTTATTTACCAGGTGCGGGAGCCGGAGTGTAGTCATCGCTACACGATAATTGTGCAACGACGCCTGACGAATGGGGTCGTGAACAGATCGGTTAAACCGGCTCATTAACAAACCAATACAGATGGAATTGTTACGGGAAATCTCTTCTTACGTTAATTGGGAGCAAGTTCTGGCCAATATGGATGGGACACAAACGCCTAAAAAAGCAAAAAGAATTCAACAATTTTTCCTGCGCCTGCAGGAAGCACCCGCAACCGGTAAACTGGAGATGGCACGCCTTCTTTACGGTCGCACCCGAACGGCATCTCACCCTCCTTTTCTGGCACTGCTCGATGAGCTGAACCTGGCCACACTCAAAGCTTACCTGACTCCAAATGGTCGTTATACTTCCTCTCCTTCCCGCAAGGATATGATTCAGCGATGTGAACGCACCAACGCTCTGCTCTTCATGTCGGCAGAACGAAGCAAAGAGGCACGGACTAAATTTTTGCACCTTCTGGTAAAGCATGCCGCACAGTGCCACCACGTATCCCTGGAACTTGAATGCCTCCAGCTACTACAGGCTATTTACGGTTACCGGGCTTACGACGAAGTAAAACTACTGGAAACGGAGGCGGAAATCCGGCGGTGCATTACGGTGAACCGCATTACCGCACGCTGTAAGATGGCCGCCCTGGACCAACGCATGGCCAGCGCTGAAGGCCTCCCCTACCCCGCCGGAATTCCCCTTGCCGAAATAGAAGAGGCTGTAAGCGTTCACAAATTCTACGACATTCAGTATGCCGGGGGTGAAGTTCTGACTCAGATAGCAATTGACCAACAAGACTGGCCCGGCGCACTCCTACACTCCGGCCGTGCGCTGAGCTTTTTCCGGGAATACTTCCCAAAAGAGAAGCAACCATTCATACATTTCCTTTACGCCCAGGTGATGATTTACGCCGCTATGGAGGACTTCACAAAAGGATGGGCTTGCTGGAAAAAACTGTATCAGTTCTTCAGTAAGGAAAAAAGCAGAAGCCAGGTTGGTAAAGTGATCGAAATGGGAACCATCCTCTTACTTCGCTGCGGCGAAACAAAAACAACCACTGAACTGATGCAATGTATTGCGGACGCAGGAGGAGTAACCACCATTGGCAAGGGAGAGCGCGGCCGGTGGCTGACTTATCTACGTACCCTTGCTTTCCTGAATTCCGGACAACCCGCCGTACTGGAATTGATCGCCCAGCAAGAGCGAAAACTACGGAGGGGAGGAAAAAATATCTCCCTGCTTGCCGGTGACGAACTCAACCTCGGAATAATAGAGTGTCTAGATCTGCTGAAAAGTAAATCTTACCGTAAAGCAGCTGGTGTAGTGGCCGGATTGAAGAATAAGCTTCCCGGACGCCTTTCTTCCAGTGCTCCCGAATATCGTCTCCATCTTTTCCTCAAACTCCTGGTCGAGAGTGCCGCCGCAAACTTCCACCGGGCAGCAACGATAAGAAAGACTACGAAAACACTAAAGCGGCTAAAAGCCACCAAGCCCGGAATTGACGATAATGGAATTGATATCGAACTGATAACTTTTGAATTACTCTGGGAAATAATGATTCCTACATTATCCGAAAAAGCCCCACGCCGCCCTTACCTTTCTGCCTGAGATCCTTTAATGAATTACTTCCTGTCGGGAATTTATGGATTTGTGCTACGCAGTCAGTCCCCCAAAAGGCACCGCACGCTATTAGCCCGTCCAGGTCAACAGACCGCTTGTTATAGTTTTAGTTGTCTGACACCTTCAGCGTTGTTCTCTCTGTAATCTGGCAGGCCAATAATTCTTAGTCTCATAAACCTTACTCCCAATGGATTACTTACTCGAACTAAAATCAGGTTACGACAGAGTCGCTCACCTGCTTGACATTCCGGATAATACTTCGGGTAAGGAGAGTTTACTCAACCAGTTCTTCCACCTCCTGATTCATGGGGTAGTGGGTACTGACGAAGAGGCTGCTGAAAAGTTGTACGGTGCGGGTAAAGACGGCAGCTTTCCTCCTTACCAGAAACTGAAAGCTAAACTTAAAATTCATCTTCCTTACCGCCTGTGCCAGCTCACTACTCCCGTTGAGAATGCCGGGCCTTCGACCGTATTTGTTGCTAAGATGTACCTGCTCTGGGGAAGGGAGTGCAAAGCCCGGCACAAAGTAATGGCCACGGAATGGCTGATGAAGGAGGCTTTCCGACTGGGAGAGTCCGTCGAGCAATTCCGGATCGCCAGAGAAGCGGCTGAAGAACTTTGTGAGCTGTACGCCGGCCCCTTGTACAACCCCGGTCTGTTTCAGCGCTTCCGCAAAGCAGTTGCCCACAACGCAGAACAGGAAGAGACCCTCGGGATCCTGCAAATGCACTATTACAAACTCCGGGGGATGGAGACCAGAAGGGATCGCCGGTTGCGGGAAGCAGGAAATTCATTTGAAGCCATGTTTAACGAAACCGTGGAACTAACCCGGAACAGGGAAGGCACAAAAGTCGTTAATTACGGTTATGGCATCCTGGTGTCAATTTCCATGCTCCGTCGTGATCCGGCCTTAGGCCGGAAGTTTGCCGAAGAGGCTCTGGTAAGAGCCAAAAATCAAACCTACAGAAGAGATTCCCTATTGAAGGTGAAAGCCACGAGTCTGATTGTGCAACTTTCAAAGTTGGGAGACCATCACGCATGCCTGCAGGTACTTGAAGAGTGGAAACATCTGAGCGTTCCCGGAACCCTTGGCAGGTATGTCTATATATTCTATCGAATAATCTCGCTGTTAAGTTTGGGTCGTTACCCTGAGTCAGTCGTTGAAAGCAGAGCGGTTAACATTGCAGAGGTAAAAAAAGGTTACTCCAAAGAAAACGCACTCAGCTACTACTTCATCTTCGCGTATCAGTTCATACTGGCAAAGGCAGGTCTGGTTCCTTCCGAAAACCTACCGTCTCAGGTGGCAAACTTCCGTCTGCATCGTTTTATGAACCAGGTACAAGTGTTTGAAAAAAACAAACAGGGGTACAACATTCATATTCGGATCATTGAACTCTTCCATCTCGTCATCCACCGAAACTACGATACGTTTATTGACCGGATGGAAAGTGTAGACAAATATGTACAGCGTTACCTTTCTGAACCGGAACACCGGCGGAATGGTCTTTTCCTACAGCTTCTTGCTTCTGCAGGCCGCTATAATTTCGACGCGGACGCATTAGAGCTCGGTGAAAAGAAACAAATTGCAGAATTCATGGCTCTCGAGAATACTGCCTTTTTGATTGATACCGCTAGTACCGAGTTCATCCCCTACGAAGCCCAATGGAAGATATTCCTTGACATTCTCAGGGCGGGCTAATAGGCTTAAGTCAGAGTGGCTCAAACCAGATTGTCGCGATTGCTTCTCCCCAGCGTAGCGAGGCTGAGAGGGGGTTGAGCGACAATCTGGTGTACGGCCGATTTAACGGTGGGTTTTGCAAGAACATATTCCCCTGTAAAACCTATTGCAAGCTCCACTCCTATTTCGCCATCAATAAAACAGATTATCCGATGGAGCTGATCATGTCGTAAATTTCCTGACCAAATTCAGCCATGATTTCATTGAGGGTGATGTATCCGTTTTGGAGGAGATCGTAAATATCTTCAGAAGTCATGATATCGATTATTTATGGGTGATTAGTAATTGATTCTGGTACAAATCTCTTACCAATCGCCCCCCCACAAGAAGACGGTCACGCAGTTTACCTCTCGGTATAGTTTTCCCAAAAAAGCAAAAACACGATCATGTAAAAGCCTGAAAAACAGCTACATACAAAAAAGTAAACTTGACTCTTTTTCAATTTTTAATACTTACGAACACATAAGATTCAATCATTAATACACTAAAATTGATGCAAAAAAGAATAATATTTCACAAACTCAGCACAACCCAGAACACATAAAAACCCGGACGTAATGACGATTTAATCCAATACATCCGCCCCGTATTTTCGTGCATGTTTCACCTCGATCTTTTCCGGCAAAATCTTTCTGACCAGGAAGTAATAAAAGCTACTTCGACAGGCTGGCTGCGAACGTAAACCTCAGCGACGACGGTCCGATTTAATCAGAAAAACTGTATGCGTCTCTTTCGGACAACAATTTTCTCGAAATAGAATTCATAATTAAGAAGGCATACTACTGAATATTCACTCACCGCTTTTTTGTAGAGATCAAAACGCAGAGTACAGAATGCAGTCTCTCTGGCTTTGGCCTTGGCACCGGCAGTAGAATCCTGCTTTTGAAGCCGTTAAAAAATGGAAACTGTCTGAGCGTTCTCATACTACTGAACATTTCGCTTGGCGGCTTCTTCGAGGTTTTGGTTCCCTCTCCGCTGAGCCTTAGGCAAGCACGAAGTACTGCAAAGCACATCACGCCCGTAAAAAAATCTCATTTGTGCCCTTTCGCCTGCATCGTTGTAAATACTCACCGACGCTATGGAGCTGCCTCCACTTGTCGCTTTGCATCCTAAAAAGCTGCCTTCGGCAAATCCTCACCTCCTGTTACCGAAGGAGTAAATATCTTACCGCTTTATGGACCTTACCTCACTTCTCGCTCAATCAGACCCCGTAGCCATCGCGCGCCAACTCATCGGGGTAGAACTCATATCTGAAGCCGATGGCCAGGAAACCTCCGTACTCCTTACCGAAGTGGAAGCTTACTACGCTCCGCACGACCTGGCCAGCCACGCCCGCAATAACACCCGCACCGCCCGGACGGAAGTGTTCTGGGCCGCACCCGGCAGCTGCTACATCTACACCATACACACCCACATGATGCTCAACGTAGTAACCGGTCCGGTCGGGACGCCCCACGCCATCCTTTTTCGTGCGGGCGCTCCCCACAGAGGCCTGGAAACCATCAAAGCCCGTAGAAAGATGACAAAACTTAAACGGCAATTAACGACCGGTCCCGGCGTTCTTGCTAAGGCTCTCGGGATTAAGGACAAAACCCTTTATGGCTCGGACCTCCTCGACCCCGAAAACCCATTGCGGCTGGAAGTAACCACCCCTCCCGTAACGAAAGATGGCATCGTAGCGACCAAACGCATTGGCCTCGGTGTTAAAGCGGGTGAATGGGCAGAGAAACCCTGGCGGTTTCACCTTAAGGGCAGTCCCTTCGTCACCCCCGGGTGAAGCCCCGCAAAATCAGGCACCGACGCTCACCAGTTGTGGCCCGTAACTCCCTTAACGTCTTAACGAAACGTCAAACCCTGACTTAAACTCGACCTTGACCCAAAACCAATGTTTACCTTTTTGTAGAAAACACTCAGGATGAATCTCACTTTTTCAAAGCTTACCCTGCACCTGCGCTCCGTCGCCATGCTCCTTCTTTTCGCTATTCCTGCCCTGACGCAGGCCCAGGACGAAGACCTCTTGTTTATCGACAATACATACGTCGACAACATCAAAACTGTCCGTTTTCACCTCGATGGAGTACTCCACAGCTACCCACTCATCGAGCTCAACGGCAGCGGAAAGCTCCGCTTATCCTTTGATGATTTCAACGATGAAGTTCGCCGCTAC
The DNA here is from genome assembly GCF_008014675.1 of Neolewinella aurantiaca. Classification (GTDB taxonomy): domain Bacteria; phylum Bacteroidota; class Bacteroidia; order Chitinophagales; family Saprospiraceae; genus Neolewinella; species Neolewinella aurantiaca. Next base: position 27,714 of record NZ_VOXD01000022.1, read on the forward strand.
TCTTACAAATTCATCCACTGCGATCAGGACTGGCAACCCTCCAGCCTCAGCCCGCTGGAGTTCAATGCCGGCAATACCATCGGTTATTTCGACGATTACGATTTCAGCATCCGGACGCTGCGCGATTACATCCATTACGAACTCGTTTTCCCTAACCGTGACATGCAAATCAGCGCCAGCGGCAATTACCTTCTGGTAGTCTACGACGACGAAGACGAAACCATCCCCGTAATTACCCGTCGCTTCATGGTGCAGGAAAAACTGGCAGGCGTCACCGGACGGGTTATGCGTCCTTCCATCGTAGATCAGATCCATACGCATCAGGAAGTCGACCTCACCGTCGGGACCAAGCAAATGCAGGTCCGCAACCCGCTGCGTGAACTCCGCGCAACGGTTATTCAGAACAACCGGTGGGACAATGCCGTGACTGGCATCGTGCCCAGCCTGCTCCAAAACGACGCGGTACGTTTCGATTATCAGGGACAGGTGAGTTTCTTTGGTGGCAACGAATACCGCAATTTGGACATTCGCTCCGTCCGCGCCCCACGTACCGAAATGGTAAGCGTCACCAACGAAGAAGACGGCTACGCCATGATGATGCAAGCCGACCGCCCACGCGACAACGGCACATACCTCGGGTACATAGATTTTAACGGCGATTACATCAACGATCGCTTCGAAGAACTGACCCTCCAGCTTACTCAGGAAAGCCAAAGCGGCGAAACATTCGACCGCTTCGATTACAACTACAGCGGCGACTATGTGCGCATGACCTTCGTCCTCGCAACCAATACCAAACTCGACCGCGACATTTACCTCTTTGGTGGTTTTACAGAAAACCAGCTTAAACCTGAGTATAAAATGGTTTGGAACACCCAGATCAGTGCTTACGTCGGTCAGGCGGTTTTGAAACAGGGCTTTTACAACTACCACTACGTGGTGGAGCAAAATCCCCCTCCCGGCAGTACCAAAGCATCGGATCGGTTCACCTATGATTACATCGAAGGCAGTTTCGACGAAACGGAGAACGATTACCTGGCCCTGATCTACTGGCGCCCGATTGGCGGCAGGTACGACCGGCTGGTCGGTACCAGCCAAATGAACAGTAACGTGGATTAAACCTGGTGCATCAGTTCATCCCTTGCTTCCATCAGGCACCAACCCAACCAGTTGGTTCCTTTCCAATCGTGCGGTGTAACTCGTTCGGCTTCGTCCTTTGACATGCCAATTCCCCAATGCGGATCAAAAGGACTTGCCTCCACGAGAACTTCGTTTCCGGTTGTCTTCAGGTAAGCCAGTAATTCCGGGTTCTGACTGAATTTCAGGCAAGAGCCTTGCGCAACGATGGTCCGCATATGCTCCTTCCAGACATCGACTTCAAATCCTCTGACCTCCCGCCCAAGTTTCTTGGCAACGGCGGGGTTTTCGGTTCTTAGAATCCTCTCCAGCACTTCCGCATCCCCGAACAGCCTTGCTTTACCCGCCATCATCCAGTGTTCCGCCGTCGCGTAGCTGTGCCCCTCGTACGAGAAGCCGGCAGGGTACCACTGACTCAGGCACGATTTTGTTATCACGCCATCGGGCCGCACACGATGGCCCCAGAAATAGAGGTATTTCAGTTTCCGGTTTTGTGCCAGTCTCTCAAGGAGCCATTCATTGGAGTAAGTCATTTGCAGTGTTTTATCGGATTAGGAATGCCCTGAAGGATCGATAAAGTTCTCCGGATAACTTAGTTTCAAAGCAAACAGTTTTTTTCAGGCGCGAACGCAGGTGCATGGTCGGGTTAAAGGCGACCGTTAACACCGCAAAAAATCCTTAGGAGGCCTCTGGCAGAGTAAGTCGTCTAGAAAAACCATTCATTCATAGATAAAACTTCCCAGCCCCTGTCCAATTATTAGCTTTGCCAACCGTAGTCAAAAAGACCGCCCATGCGCCAAGTTTACTTCCTCCTAGTCTCTTTTTTATTCACCGGCAGCCTCTTCGCCCAGAGCGGAGACACCTGGACCCTGGAACGTGCCGTAGAGTACGCCCTTACCAACAATCTTCAGGTCCGGCAGCTCGACAACATAACTGAGATTGCCCGCCTCAATCAGCAGCAGGCCAAGAACAACCGATTACCCACCGCCAGCGGCTCAACCAACGTCGGGGTACAGTTGGGTAGGACAATTGATCCGACCACCAACGAATTCAACCAGCAAACCATCGGTTTCCAGGGCTATCAGGTACAGTTTGGAATAAGCCTTTACAACGGAGGGCTGATAAAGAACACCCTTCGTCAGTCGGAGGTGGATCTCGCCGCTGCCAGGCTCGACCAGAAGGTGACCGCCAACAACATCGGTTTACAGGTAGCCAACGGCTACCTCAACATTGTACTGCTAAAAGAACAGCTCAACAATACCCGGGCGCAGCTGCAGCTTACCAACGACCAGCTGAGCAATACCGACGTTTTGATCAAAGCCGGAGCACTTCCGGCAGCACAGCGCTTCGACCTGGTAGCACAGCGCGCCTCCAACCAGCGCGCCATCGTCGACCTCGAAAACCAGGTTGAATTGGCAGAATTGAGCCTTAAGATCCTCTTGGAGCTCGACCTCGACGCCGATTTTGAGATCGTCACGCCCGAACTCAACCCCTCCGAAACAGAGCTTTTCGCAACCTACGATGTGAACGAAGTCTACTCTTCCGCCCGCGGCATCCAACCTACCGTCGCTGCTGCTGAGCTCCGCAGAGAGTCCTCCGAAATGGGCATCGAAATTGCAAAAGCCGGAATGCGGCCCTCCATTAGTCTTTTCGGTAGTGTCAGTACCAATTTCTCTACTGCAGCTAAAGATTTTACGAACCCTATTGACGTCATTCCTCCTACTTTCGATTTCGGGCCGATGGTTCCCGTCCGCATCAACGGCGAAGACGCTACCATCTCAGAATTGGTTGCCACCGGTGGTTCTGCCGACTTCAAGACCCTAAATTACTTCGATCAGCTCGACCGGAACTTCGGTCAGTCAGCAGGGATGACCCTCAGCGTTCCGATTTACAGCCAGGGCCGCAATAAGATCAACGTTCAACGCGCCGAAGTTCAACGGGCCAACGCAGAGCTCGACATTGAGCAGGCCGACAACCAACTGCGCAACGACATCCAGCTTGCACTTTCCAACCTGCGTGGCGCACAGGAGACCTACCGCGCCGCTCAGGCAAGCGAAGAAGCGTCTAAAATGGCTTACGACAATGCGCAGCGCAGTTATAAGGCCGGCGCCGCCAATAGTCTTGAACTCGTTACTGCTTCTAATCGCTTCGAACAGGCACAAACCGAACTTACCCGAAGCAAATACCAGCTCATTTTCAACCGCCAGGTCATCCGTTTCTACCTCGGCCAGGGCTTCTCGCTCAACTAACCAATCAACTCCACCTCTCCGGAGATGGTGCCCTGCACCACTCTATCCACTCACACTATTGCTTCCTGCCCACCCGATAGCTTTCGGGATCCCCAAAAGACGCAACCTACATTTACTGAAATCTACTCAATCATGGCTCGTAAGATAATCATCGCCGTTTTCGCTCTGATCGTAATCGGCGTCATTGCCGCCGTCGCTTTTGGTGGCCGCAAAGAATCCGGAACGAAAGTATACACCTCTGAGGCCAAAGCCCGTACCATCCAGGAAGTGGTTTCCGCCAGCGGAAAAATTTTCCCGCAAACAGAAGTCAAAATCAGTTCGGATGTCTCAGGTGAGGTCGTCGAACTTTACGTCGAAGAAGGTGACAGTGTTGTCCCGAATCAGTTGCTCGCAAAAATCGACGCTGATGCATACCAAAGTCAGGTTGCCCGCGGTGTTGCCGGGGTCAACAGCAGCAAGGCGCAGTACGCCAACGCTCAGGCGCAGATCAAAAGCCTGGAAGCTCAACAGACGCAGATTGAAGCACAGATCGAAAACGCCCGCGTGATCTACAACCGCAACAAAACCCTGGCCGCCGACGGAGTGGTAAGCCAGGCCGAACTGGAAGCCAGTGAAGCCAACCTCCGCGTACTGGAAGCCAACCTCTCCGCCTCCAAGAGCAACATCGCCGGTGCACGCCAGAGCGCAAAAGCAGCCGAATTTGGCGTACAGTCCAGCGAAGCAACCCTGAGCGAACTCCGCACCAGCCTGCGCCGCACCACCATCTACGCACCAATGGGCGGAGTAGTATCTCTGCTCAATGTAGAACAAGGCGAACGCGTTGTGGGTACCATCCAGATGACCGGTACTGAGCTGATGCGTATTGCGAACCTCAACGCGATGGAAGTCCGGGTAGAAGTGAGCGAGAACGATGTTCCAACCCTCAAAATCGGCAATAAAGTAGAAGTGGAAGTAGATGCGTACCTCAACCGCACCTTCACCGGCCGCGTCACCCAAATCGCCAACTCCAGCACTACTGCCGGCCTTGCCGACAACGTACTGAACTCCGATCAGGTAACCAACTTTGAAGTCAGAATCAGCATCGACCCCGAAAGCTACGCAGACCTGGTTGCCGAAGGCAACCTCTACCCCTTCCGCCCCGGAATGTCGGCCGGTGTCGACATCCTCACCAAAACCGCCGAAGGCATTGTTTCCGTCCCCATCGAAGCCGTAACCACCCGCGAAAAGAAAACCGATGACGATGAAGCTGCTGGCACCGATAACCTCGAAGAGGTCGTCTTTGTAGTCAGCGGAGACACCGTGCGCCAGCAAACAGTTACAACCGGCATTCAGGATGCCAACGTTATCCAGATCAAAACCGGCCTGAACGAAGGGGACAAAGTAGTTTCTGGCCCCTACACCGAACTTAGCCGCAAGCTGAAGGGCGGTAGCAAGGTGATCGTAAAGGACAAAGAGACTTTCTACTCCGAAGACAAGGATTAAAACACCCCGGAAGCATAAGAACGGAAAAGGCTTCGTGGTCCGTTAGCGGCGCTCGAACGGCATCGCTAACGGACCTTCAAATTTAAGGCGATTGAAGGTAAGGTCTAATTTCGCCGGGCCCGTCGCCTTCGCGTCAATGCTTACCGTACGCTCAAAAGCAAAGTCGGGGCCATCCTCTTTGCCCAGGGCTTTCCGGAAGTCTGCGTTACTGATACTCAGGGTACGGTTTTGGGCCAGTTCGTTCAGCGTCATTTCCATCAGCCGGAAACCGTTGGCGTCTACGGTATGCCGGGTCGCAAAGCGGCTATCATGACCAGAAAGCGTGTAGGTGTCTCCCTCCGTCTGCAATTTCAGGTCGCGGGTAAAGAATACAGCATTGCCCAGTACGATCTCCTGAAGCAAGTCAAAACGAGCAGGAACTTTATACTTCTCTTCGATATAGCTCAGTGGCTCTGCTGTGTAATCTCCGTTCAAACGGTTTATAACGAAGAAAGAATCTGGCCGGATCAGCGCCCGTGCGCCCTCGAAGCCAAATTTTTTCACGCTCATCCAGATCGCCTTGTCTTTGTGCAGGCGGATCGTGGCGCTTCCGCCAATGTTGAGTTTTTCGCTTTCCAGCTTAACGCGGGCCGAGCCTTCCAGGTATTCTGCGTCGAAACTGTTGTCTTCAAGGCCCTGAATGACTTTAGCAGCTTTGCTCGTAGTAGCCAGGCCATCCCGACCATCGTTGTTGCCCGTTACTTTTTTGTTACAGGCAGAAGCAAGCGTGATGGCGGTAAATGCCAGTAAAAAGAGTGTGCGCATAGTAGATTGAATCGGTGATGATGGTTTGGGGAATACTTGAAAGATCGTGCACCGCCTGGACGTTACGACCATCTGCCGCAATACACCCGGAGAAGTTTTCTTTTCGTGGCGCGGCCGCAGGTGCAAAATCTGGTTTAACGAGCAAAAATTGCTTATTGTACTTTAGTCATTTTACCCCGAAGGTTAGACGATTTGCTTCCTGCTGATTTAGCACGGGTATATGCTTTAGCCGCAGCAACTTTGTCGCCTGACTTCACGTAGGCATCACCCAGCATCTCGAGGAAAAACGAATTGGTATTCTGCGGGCTGTCGTAAGCGATCAGGGCTGTCGTATTTCCGCCGTTTGCGATCAGGAAGGCAAGGGGGCCTTCTTTTCCGCCGGGCAGTTGGGCAAAATCGATTTTAGCCGTTGCGTCGCCGGCCTCCAGGCCGGCCAGGGCCAGGGCCAGTTGCTCCATCGCAGCCTTGGCCTCCGGTTGAGACGAGGTCATAAACCGGGCCTGCTCCAGCAGAGAGTTCGCTTCGGAGAAATCAAACCTGAAAGCTTCGCCGAGGGCGTAATGAACGTATACACCGGGCCGGTTAGGGAAAACATCGAGCGCTTCTTCTGCGTACTTGCGTAATTCCACCGTCTGATTACTGAGGTACAGCGTTGCAAGCAGTTGCTCCCAAACCGGGTATACTGTGTCGTCCAGCTCAATGGTTGATTTGTACGCAGCGGCGGCCTCCTCCATTTGTCCGGAGTGAAAAAACACATCGCCCTGCAAAGCAGCGGCTTTAGCTTCGTCGGGGTGAACCCGCCGGAGCTCAGCGGCCAGCAACGTTGCTCTTCTACCCTTCTCTGCATCCTGCGTCTGCGCCAATTCGTTAACTAAAGGCAACAGCTTACCCACCTTCAGGTCGATGTCTACGTCTGCCCGGCCCAAAAGCGCCATCAGTTCAGCATCGTTACCCGAAGACTTCGCCGGCGCCACATCCTGCAGTGCCAGTTGCGCCCGTACGTCGGCGGGTTCCAATTGTAAAATTTCTTCGTAGGCTTTGCGCGCCTTCGCTTTATCATCCTGACTGGTGTAGTATCCTGCCAGCATATGACGAAAACGCAGGTCTTCCGGCTTGGATTCCACGAGCGCAAGGAGTTCTTTCTCGGCCCGCTTTTCATCTCCCTGCCCCAGGTAAAGGGAGTGCTTCAGCCGCGCCAATTCAACGTTAATACCAATTTTATCTTCCAGCTCGTTGTAAACAGAGATAGCGCCCTTTACGTCCTGAGCACGAACCAAAAATGCAGCCCGCTCGAGGTAAAATTCTGCTTCTTCCGGATTCTTCCGGATCAACTCTCCGTACAGATCGGCTCCCTCTTTATGACGACCACTTGCCTGGTACAACTCCGCTAAAAACGATGCGTACACTTCGTCAGGGCGCTTGCTGTAGGCTTTTCTTATATGATCGATAGCGTCCTCGGTATTTCCGGCAGCATACTGCAACCGACCAAGTTCAAAGTGGGCAGCGTCCATGTCAGGAGCCGCCTCCACGAGTTCTTCGAACATGCCGATGGCTTTCTCAGTCTTACCCAGAAGCGCTTCGCGCTTCGCCTCGATAAAACTGGTCTGTCGTTTGATGTCGCTTTCGGTAGGTGCTTCGGCCTGAGCGAAAAGCGGGACAGCTAAGAAATACAGGAAGAGTAAAAGTGCAGTACGCATAAAAAGGGATCAGTTCTTTTATGTAACGCCTCTGCTCTGCGAGTGTTGCACTACGAGGGTTTCAGGCGGTTTCTTGTTAAAATTTTCAGGGCCGGTAAGTGTTGTTGCACTTACCGGCCCTGACCGTTTTAACGCGAAGTAAACTTCCGTTTACTCAACCACTGTGATTTTCATCATGTTGGTCCGACGACGTTTTTCCAGTGGCATAGAGCCGGTATTCACGATCATGTCGCCTTCGGCAACGTGACCATTTTCTTTCAGGATGTTGGTAACATCCTCAACGGTCTGATCAGTGCTGGTGAAGTTGTCGTAGTGAAAACACCGGACTCCCCAGCAAAGACTCAGGGTATTGAGCATATGGTTGAGATCGCTGAAGATGTAGATCTTAGAGCTGGGCCGGAAGCTCGAAAGCTTAAATGCCGTGTAGCCCGTGCGGGTCATGCCTACGATGCCACGCGCCCCCACGTTCTGAGCTGCCCAGGCTGCAGCGGAACAAACCACATCGCTGATGAATGTTCCGGATTTGCTGTTCGACTTAGGGCGTTTCATCCCGATCTCGTAAATCTTTTCTGCCTCAGCAATGATGGAGTTCATGGCTTTCACCACCAGGGCCGGGTGACGACCTACCGAAGTCTCTCCCGAAAGCATTACTGCGTCCGTTCCGTCGAGAACAGCGTTCGCTACGTCGGTGACCTCCGCCCGGGTTGGGCCGGGGTTGTTGATCATTGAATCCATCATCTGCGTTGCAACGATGACCGGACGGGCTCTTTGGATACACTTCCGGATGATCTCTTTCTGGATGATGGGCAGTCGTTCCATCGGCACTTCGATACCGAGGTCACCACGCGCCACCATGATAGCGTTGGAGTGCTTGATGATTTTGTCGAGGTTCTCGATTGCTTCGGGCTTTTCAATCTTAGAGATGATCTTGGCCGGGTGTCCCGCTGCGTCGATGTGCTTTTTCAGCCCCTTGAGGTCTTTTGCATAACGCACGAAACTGAGTGCAATCCAGTTTACTGCCGGTTGTGTAAGGATGTACTTGAGATCCACCAGGTCTTTTTCCGTAAGGCTGGGCAGGCTGATCTTGGTATTCGGCAGGTTTACCCCTTTGTTTGATTTGAGCACACCACCAAAGAGTGTCTTCAGCTTGACGGTATCGGTACCGTTGGTTTCCACTACCTCGAATACAAGCGTACCGTCGTCGACCAGTACGCGCTCGCCTACCGTCACGTCTTCGGCAAACTGTGGGTAACTCATGTAAACCCGTTCAGCGTTACCGACACATTCTGTATTCGTAAAGGTGACGATCTGACCTTCCTCTACGGGAAGACCATCACCTTCCATTTTTCCAACACGAAGCTTCGGCCCCTGGAGGTCGGCGAGGATACTCACGTGGGTCCCCAGCTCTTCGTTAAGCTTCACGATCTTATCTATGGTGCCACCATGGACTTCGTGTGACCCGTGGCTGAAGTTAAGCCGAAAAACATCGACACCGGCAAGGATCAGACTTTTAAGGCCTTCGGTAGAGCTGCAGGCTGGGCCTACAGTAGCAACAATTTTTGTATTCTGGTGGTCGGTAACTTTCATCTTTCAGGGGGGATAGTGTAGAATTTACAATAATACCACGAAGATAACTTAGTTGAGCATTAATAAGGAGACTTTCCCTGAGTTGGTCTTAAATTTTAGCATACTAGTTTCCCGGTAAATACGAATCATCACCTATTCAAGCCGCTAAGCCGCTTCTGGCCGAACGTGATTATTGACGGCTTTCAGGGAGCGATGAACGCTACGTCTTATTTATTTCAGGACCAAGCAAGCACAACATAACGCAAAAACTCCCCGCTGAAACAATCAACGGGGAGTTTTTGAATCCTCAGGAAGTTTCTTCCCAAAGGTCAGGTAGTACAGGTCTGCAACCTAGCGGCGCGAGCGACGACGCTTCTTCGGAGATGTTCCGAAGCGGTTTTCATCACCACGGGCATCTGGGCGTCCGCCGGCGTTGTCTCCACCCATGCTGATCATTGCACAACGGAAGCCAACGGTACGGCTTGATTTCTCTTCCTCCATAAAGCGACGGGTACCGGGGCTGAGCCAGTAAGCACGATCGGCCCAGCTACCACCTTTGTAAACGCGGGCGCTGTTGGAGATGAGGGTGTATTTGTTGGTTTGGTAACTCGCAAGACTCTGCTCATCACCATCGAGGTAATCGTACGGGCGGCCAACTTTGTAGTTGTCTCGCTCAGCAGCTTCTTCGTCCGTTACGTACTCGTACTGCAGACGACCGAGACTGTCTTTAGGCAGTACCGTTCCGTCTACCGGGTCGCGGGCAACATCCTGGAACTTGTTACCACGGAATGGGTTCAGTTCGTGGTTCTCCACATCGCTCAGGTCAGTAGTGGTCAGCGGGCGGTAAAGGTCTTCTACCCACTCGTTCACGTTGCCTGCCATGTTGTAGAGACCAAAGTCGTTGGGGTAGTTTTCCAATACAGGAGTAGTGATCGAAGAACCATCGTTTGGCTTACCGGCAATACCCATGTAGTCACCACCACGACGCTTGAAGTTAGCGTACATCTGGCCCTGGTACTTATCGTGACGCTGGTAGCGCACGCTGGTTCCGCTCCAGGGGTAGATACGGCGATCGGTGTAGTTTTCGTCTTTCTCGTTTGCCTGAAGGCCGGGGAGTGCCAGTGCAGCGTATTCCCATTCTGCTTCGGTTGGCAGACGGAATTCGGGCTGGAGAATACCGTCTTCGAGTTTCACGGGGCGCTCACCTCCTGTACGGAGATCTTTAAGCTGCTTGCGGGGAGTACCATCGTACTGACCGGCGAAGTAAGAATCAGTTACAAATACCTGATCATCTTTAGCATCAGGGCTTGGGTTGAGAATACCTTTATCGATGAGGATCGCCTCATTTACCCGGTCGGTACGCCAGCGGGCGAATTCACGGGCCTGGCGCCAGTTTACACCCACAACCGGGTGCTTGGCGGTAGCAGGATGGCGAAGGTAGTTCTGTACGTAGGGCTCGTTGGCAGAAAGCTCATCACGCCACACAAGTGTATCGGGCAGAGCTTTGAGGTAAACTTCACGGTAGCTCTCTCCGTAAGAAAGGTAAGTCCAGTCGAGGTAGAAGAGGTAGTCTTCGTTGCTCATTTCCGTCTGGTCCATGTAGAAAGTAGAGACGGTTACACGACGCGGGATGTTGTCCCAGTCGTAAGGCACGTCTTCTTCGGTGAAACCCATTACGAAGTTTCCACCCGGAATCAACACCATGTTCGGTGGAGTCTCCTGACCTTCGTAATCAGGCTTGGTCTCGAAACCGCCCCATTTGGTGTCGTTCATCTTCCATCCGGTAGTGGAGGAGCGATCGTTTTTGCCACAAGAGGCGAGGATGGCTACCATACAAAGGAGAGGCAGCATTTTTTTCCAGTAATTCATAAAGCTGAGGTAAACCGAGTTTTTTCCAAAATTCGCGGCGGCAAATATACGTCGGGATGAAACGATATTAAACAATCTTGCCACTCACGAAAAGTTAAACCGCTTTGGAGGCTCCACTATTGTGCTGAAAACCTTAAAGTTTTCATTGAAAGTGAGTTGTCTCCTCAGAAGGCCTTTTTCATGCCCTGAATCATGCGCAAAAGCGACTCATCTCCCGCAGTACGAGAAGGTGGCGCGATCGCAGGTGCAGGGGCTTTTTATTTGTTCTTATTGATCTCGTCCTGTAACTGACGGCGAAGCTTCTGCTCCACCTCAAGCCGGTTTTTGCGGCTCTTCTCCAGGTCTTCGGTCACTTTTTCGAAATCCTGACGAGCCTCCCGTGCCGCACCGACCGCAAGGCGCATCCGGCCCAAAGCAAAGAATAACATCGCAAGCAAGCCGATGATCGCTGACCAGAATATCACACTATACGTTGTCTTAGACAACGACATGCCCAGCAAACTGACGCTGTCTTTTTCCCCCGTTAAGGCCGCAATCTGATTGTCGCGCTCCTCGATGGTCGTTCCCTGGCTGGCGATCTTTGCGTTTTGCTCATCGATCCGGTTTTCCAGCTTTTCGATCTCATTGGTGTAGACCCCGATTGAATCGCTCACGTTGGCCATGAAGGCATCGAGGAAATCACGCCGTACCGTCTTATAAATCTGGTACTTGCTCGAAACCCGGAGCATCTCATCGAACTGCCCCTGCAGGCTAACCGTATCCGCTGTAGCGGGGTTCCCCCGTTGAGCAACTGCTGACTGGGCGAAAAATAATAGGAAGGTGAATGTCAGTAAACGGAAAATATTCATGTAGCCAAAGCAGTTTTAGAGCCTGTTCCTCCAGGCTATTTAAATAGCCTCAGAGGACGCAAAGAAAAGCTTCTGCCGGGGATAATGCGAATTTGCCGGGCACTTTATGATTTCCGGGAATCAATTCTTTTTGAATCGACTACTGTATCTTCCCTCCGGAACAAGCGCCCGGGGTGTTTCCGGCACCTCTCTCAGGTCATCTGTTCTAACGGGTTCTGGTCAAAAGCCCTATCGCAAAAACAAACTCCCATCCTGCAACTACGGTTAAGGAAAGAGGATCTTACACAGAAAGCAAATGAAATACGTCCATCTCGCCACCTCAGGTATCGTTCTGCTGCTCTGGCTGATCTTCGGCTCCTACTCCGGCCCGGCAGGTCTGCCGGTTCCTGCTCTCGGAAACTTTTTTCACCCCCAGAAAGGCTTCTGGCATAACAGCCGCCCAAAACTTACTGACCGCACGAAGAAAATTGGTTTGAACCTCGATCATCCGCTGGCAAAGGGGAGCGTTCATTTTGATGACCGGGGCGTTCCCCATGTTTTCGCGCCGGACCTGGAGAGTGCAGCCTTCATGCAGGGTTACGTTAGTGCCGCCGACCGGCTCTGGCAAATGGACATCAGCACCCGCGCCACCGAAGGCCGCCTGAGCGAAGTGCTCGGAACCAGAACCCTGGCCCGCGATTCAATGCAGATTCGTCGGGGTTTCCGGCAGGCAGCGAAGAACGAAACCGATACCATGCGGGTCAACTTCCCCGAAGACATGCAGGTGCTCGAAGCTTACGCCGCAGGCGTAAATGCATGGATCGACCAGTTGAAACCCCGGCAGTACCCCGTCGAGTATAAAATCCTGGGCCATAAGCCGCTCCGATGGTCTCCCTACCGTACCGCCCTGCTGATGAAAGGGATGTCTCAATCCCTCAGCAGCCGCTATTCCGATGCCGGAGCCGACAAAACCAAAGCAGACCTGGGCGAGGACGTCTTCAATGCTTTATTCCCCAGCCGTTTCCCCGCAGACAGCCCCATCGTTCCGGACGACGGCAGGTATAAAAAAGGGGCGGAGACGCAGGTGCAAAATCAGGTTTCAACCGCGCTTCTCTCAACCCAGTATGCACCTGCGACCGCGCACCCAAAAGACTATGCCATCGGGGCCAGTGGATATGATGCCGTGAGCCACGAACCTTATACCCTCATGCCTGCCCACCCCGATAACGGATCCAACAACTGGGCCGTGGATGCGGAACATTCCAACACCCGCCACCCGATCCTGGCCTCAGACCCTCACCTGGCCCTATCGCTGCCCAGCATCTGGTACGAAATTCAAATCAGCATCCCCGGTGTGAACGCACGGGGGGTAAGCCTGCCCGGCGCACCGGGCATCATCATGGGCTTCAACGACCACATCGCCTACGGTGAAACGAACGTAGGGCACGACGTTACCGACTGGTTCCGGATCGAGTGGACCGACGAAAAACGCACCCATTATCTGCTGGACGGAGTAAAAACACCCGCCCGGATAGTGACCGATACGCTTCACCTCAAGGGAAGCAAGCCCATCATCATTCAAACTCCCTGGACGGTGTTTGGCCCCGTCCCGTACTACGATGGGCCCTACGCAGACCACGCAATGCGGTACCTGGGCCACGATGCCCCGGGTAAAGACGTGCGCCCGCACACCATGGCGGGCACCTTTCTCGGGCTGATGCAAGCCGAAAATTACGATGACTACGTGCATGCACTGAAGGGTTACATCGACCCCGCTCAGAACTTCATCTTCGCGGAAAAGAACGGCGATATCGCCATCCGCCCCAACGGAGGTTTCCCGATCCGGGCACCCGGTCAGACCGGGCGCTTCACCACCCCTGGCAACACCATTACCAACGCATGGCGCGGCTACGTACCCTTCTCCGAAAGACCAGTGCATAAAAACCCCGCCCGGGGGTTTGTCTCATCTGCAAACCAAACGACTACGGGGCCAAACTACCCCTACCCTTACACCGGCGGATTCGATGAATACCGTGGCCGGCTCATCAACCGCTACCTGAGCCGGGAAACCACCATGACACAGCAGACCATGAAGGAGCTTCAGCTCAGCAGCCATTCTTTGCTCGCCGAAGAACTTACCCCTCTGCTTATCGCCAGAATCAACCGCCAGGCCCTTACCGACGAGGGCCGCGAGCTGCTGCGTCTCATCTCTGAATGGGACTACCGCTGCGAAGGAGAAAGCCGCGCCGCGACCTTTTTCGAAATGTGGCGAACCAAGGTTTATGCCCTCACCTTCGATGAAATGCCGAGTGATTCCGGTTACCTCCAACCGGAGCTATGGAAATGGAACGAATTACTCAAAAAAGATGCCCGCAATGCGGTTTTCGACATTCAGGCTACCCCAAACTTCAAAGAAACGGCTGCCACACTGACGCAGCGTGCCTTCGATGAAATCGAGGAAGAGCTCGCCGGAGAGCTGCCGGTTCCCTGGGCAGAATACCGGAACACCCACGTGAAGCACCTCGGATCCATACCAGGGTTTGGCTCAGAACTCATCCGTACCGGGGGGGCACGCTTCGCGCCCCGGGCACTGAGCAGTGGGCATGGTGCAAGCTGGAGGATGGTCGTGGAACTGGGTACACAACCCCGTGCATGGGGTACCCTGCCCGGCGGGGCATCGGGAGATCCCGGCAGCGAGTTTTACGATAATTGCCTTAGCGACTGGGCAAACGGCAGGTATCACGAACTCGTTCGGTGGAAAGACGACGAAGAGGCGAAACGAAAAGCTACAGGAAGCTGGACTTTTCGATAAGCTTCAGCTCCTGGCCCTACAAAAACGGAATTTTGACGACCTCTGCCTCAACGGACTTGCGGCCCAGATCGATCTGAATTTTTGTCCCTGGTGTATGCTGGCCCAAAGCAACGTAGCCCAGCCCGACCGGGTAATCCAGCGAAGGCGAATGCGTCCCACTCGTTACTTCTCCGATCTTGTTTCCATCCGCATCCAGAATACCGTGTCCGTTGCGCGGAGCACGACGACCAGCTACTTTGAACCCAACCAGGCGACGTTCAAGGCCGGCCTCTTTCTGCGCGATAAGGTGATCCCGGCCTACAAAATCGCCTGCCTTGAGCTTTGTTATCCAGCCCAGGCCGGCCTCTAGTGGTGTTGTGGTGTCATTGATGTCATTACCGTACAGGCAGAATCCTTTTTCCAGGCGAAGCGTATCCCTTGAACCAAGACCACAGGGAATAAGGCCTGCTTCTTTCCCCGCCTTCAGTATCGCTTCCCATACCGACTCTGCTGCATCGTTGCTGATGTACAACTCAAACCCTCCTGCTCCAGTATATCCGGTCGCAGAAATGATCACATTGTCGTGTCCGGCAAGGCTCCCGCGTACAAAATGGTAGTAAGAAATATCTTCGAGGTTGGTGTCCGTTAAAGGCTGCAGGATCTCAGTGGCCAGAGGCCCCTGTACTGCCAACAACGCAGTTTGGTTGCTGATGTCAATCATTTCTGCGCCAAAAGAATTATGCTCTGAGATCCAGTCCCAGTCTTTCTTTATGTTACCGGCATTGACCACCAGCATGTAGGCCGGGTGCTCGTTGCTCATCCCCATAGCGGGGTTGGCGGGCAAGCGGTAGACCAGCAGGTCGTCCACGATTCCTCCCTGAGGGCGGGGCATACAGCTGTACTGTGCCTGCCCTTCCACGAGTTTGTCCACGTCATTGCTGGTAACGTACTGTACCAAATCTCGGGCTCCGGCTCCCCGGATGATGAATTCCCCCATGTGAGACACATCGAATATTCCCGCTTTTTCCCGAACCGCGAAATGTTCTTCTTTGAGGCTGGTGTAGGTCAGGGGCATTTCAAAGCCGGCGAAGTCCACAAGCTTAGCGCCCAGGGCGCGGTGAATTTCGGTTAGTGGGGTAGATTGCATGGCAACTTGGTTATTTGGTTAGTTGGTAACGTCCGGAACACAGATTGAAGGCGCGGCCGCGGGTGCAAAGAAAAGGTTTAATGCGCAATGTTGTCTCAGCAATCTTATTCAGTTGTGGGCAGGTAAATCCTGAATGTCGTCCCCTGCGGTTTATTATCCATCAACTCCAGCTGACCTCCGTGCTTTTCCACGAGTTCTTTCACGATAAAAAGCCCCAGCCCGGTTCCCTTGGTGGTCCGGGTATCTTCGTTACCTATCCGGTAAAACTTTGTAAAAACCCGTCGTTTTTCACGGTCGGGGATTCCCATCCCGTTGTCCGATATTTCCCAGATCAACTCACTGGCACCACCTCTTTGTAAGGACGTATGAATAACCGGGTCAGGCTGACTGTACTTGGCTGCATTCTCCAGCAAGTTCACCGCAACACTCATAAGCCCCAGATGGTCACCTCTGACCTTCCCTACTCCGGCCTCGATATCGACGTGGATGTTAGCCGATTTATATTTCATCGCAACCGTATCTGCTGCGTCCTGAATCAATGCTCCCAGATCGATTTCTTCCTCATTGATCTGATAAGCCTGCTCCAACTTAGCACTTAGCAACAGGTCATTCACGAGAGCAGTCAGTCGATCTGTTTCAGTAAGAGCGTTGGTACTTAGCTTTTGCTGAATTTCCGGTTTCAATTCTCTGCGCTTCTGGAATGTTTCCAGAATCAGCCGTATTCCCGCCAGGGGCGATTTTAATTCATGCGTAATACTCAACAGAAAGTTCCGCTGCTGTTCTGCTGCGCTGATCTCTTTACGCAGGCTCCTGAAGAGTAAAAACAGGCCTCCCGCAAGACTTAGAACCAGTAGCACCGACTCTCCGACAATCATATTTTGCTGGCGCCGGAAAGACTCCGCAAGGTCATAATAAGCCTCGGTAGCCCGAAAGTCAGCTGGCTTGTCGATTTCCCGCTGCACCGCCATTTGCAAAGCGAACAGTTCAACCCGGGCATCATGTGCCTCCTCATTTTTACGTAACAACAGAACACTCCACCACCCAAAAGCGAGGAGCATATAGCCAATGATGAGAAACGTAATGGGAGGTAGCCGACGCATTTGCTGTAATTTAGAAATCAGGGACTGCGCTCTTCCGCCTGCCCCTGATTCCCGAATATATTTATTTGATAAAGAGTTTAACGAACTATCTCAAAATCTGTACGGCGGTTCTGCGCCCGCCCGCTTTCGCTGGAGTTGTTGGCAATTGGCTTATTCGGGCCATTACCGACAATGATGAAACGATCGTTATCCATATTGTATTCCCGGGTGAGATAAGCCGCTACTGCCTGAGCGCGTCTTTTACTGAGTGCGATGTTGGTTGCAAGCGATCCGGTATTGTCCGTGTTTCCTTCAATCCGGATACGGGCATTACCAAACGCTTTCGCAATTGGTACAAATTCTTCATCGATGATCTGCTTAGCGTTATCGTCAAGAGTCGAAACGCCGGTAGGGAAGTTGATACTGATGCGCTTGGTCGCAATGGCTTCTTTGTCGGTTCCTTCTTCTTCGGTTACCGGGGCGAAGTCCGTTCGCCCTTCTCCTGCATGCTCGCTACCCGTCAGGCGGGCGTTTGCTTCAGACACCAGGTTGCCGCCGTAAGCTACGCTGCGGAAGGGAGCAATACTACTGTTGATGAAGCCCAGGTCTTTGTATTCCTGAGCCATGCGGCGGTACAGGTCACCACCGGTTACACCACGAAAATCTGAGTTCTGGGAAAAGAAGTTGACGTTATCGCCGTGTGTGGTCAGACGTACATTGTTCATCATCCCCAGGGCGTCAGCTTCAGAAAGCGACATTTCCCGGCCAAGGATTTTAGCTGCCTTTTGCTTGGCTGCAGCGCTGGAGTTGATCTCCGCGGCACCGCGCATCCACCCTTCGTATAGCTTCTGAAGACGGTCCCGGTTCGCCTCAGCGTAGCTGCGCTTGGCGAAGAATACATCGGAAATAATATTAGACGCGGAACGGGTACTTTCCAGAATTTTGGATCCCGGAACGGAACGAACGCTCAGCTCATCATCCGGAGACCAGACTACAGCAGCATCCACCTGCCCGCTTTTGAATGCTGCCGCGGCCTCGATGGCGGATGGCTGCGCAACAATTTTGATATCCTCTGGCTTCAGGTCTCCAGCGTCCAGTAACCACAATAGGAAAGAGTGGCTGGGCGTCAGTTCAGCTACCGCCACGGTTTTACCACGCAGGTCCTGAACAGAATTGATCCCACGCTTAACTACAATCGCATCACCACCCCGCGACCAGTCAGCTTGCCAGAGAACAACCGGATCAAAATCCTTCATCTCCGGCATGATCGTTGGCATAGCGTCAATAGTGTACCAGTGCACATCGATGTCACCGTTCTTCCAGGCATTGAGGCTCGATACAACGTCATCGTTCAGTACGAACTCTACGTCGATGCCATACTCTTTTTTGAACCGGCTTTGGTTGGTAGCCTTAAAGCCTTCATTGAAGTACTGACCTCCGGCGTACCCGCCCCAGGTTACTACTCCTACCCGGATGGGATCACCAGAGCTACTCCCGGTAGTCGCACTTCCTGTGGTTGAGGTTCCTGTCCCTCCGTCTGTTGCTTCAACGGTTGTTTCATCTCCTCCCAGAACGCCGCTGAGCAGCTTGCCGTTGGTAAGGAAATTGAAGCCGAATACCAGGGCCAAAAGAATAAGAATCGTAATGAGAAGCTTGCTGAATGTTGTCAGGCGTGCCATATCAGTGTGAGTGTTGGTTATCCGCCGGTTTCTCCGACGGGGTAAAAAAGAGGTCTGGCACAGAAAGTATCCGTACCAGACCGGTTTTAGTTGATCTCATTAATTAGTCGAAGAAAGAATCGTACTGGTTCTTGCTTCCGCTTTGCCGTGCCCGTTCCGGAACGGGCGCATCAAGATCGAGCACTTCGTTGTCGCTCTGAGCCTGAAGTAGAAGTTGGTCTTTCTCCTCTCCAAGCAGAAGGCTTGTGGACTCCTTCTCCCACTGCTCGAGCATCTGCATGCCTTCTTCTTCGAAGACGCCGTTCTGGAGGTCAACGGAATCCATAAAATTGGCGGACATTTCCATGAAACGTTCCATTTCACCAACTTTGTTAGCAACGTCTTCGGTGATGTTTTCCATCGCCATATCAAACATTGCCCGTTGGTCCGGGTCACCGTTGATGACACTCATCGCAGACTTCATCGCGCCGTGGCTGGCGTGGATCGCTTTGCGCTCCTGCTCTTTCACCATCACCTGATCTTTGATGTCTTCCGCCAGAATCTGGCTGTTCTCGTACATCTTCGTCAGTACCCGGTAGAGTACCTCCATCTTCTTGTAGAGCTCCTCCAGACGCATGTTACTGTCCTTCAGGCGGCCGGCACGGCGGCTCTTCAGAATCATCACATTACGCTTATTGGTCTCCTTAGCCTTACCGGCAATCTGCAGGTTATTCTTGATCTCCCGCTCGTTGTTTACGATCAGTTCCTTGAGCTTGTGCATCTGAGCACGAAGCTGGGAGATTTGCTTGTTCATCTTGCGCAGGTTGTTCTGCAACTCCTCTACGTAAGTTTTCAAAATGCCGATTGGGTCAATCTGCACAAACATACCGGTGATGGCACGCATCACGCTCTTGTAAGCATAGAATATAAGGTTACGCATCTTAGGATCGAGCACCATGTAAATAAGCACACCAAGAACCGCGATTGTCGCAGCCATGTAGAATGTACTTGCCAGAATCGTTGCCCAGGGTAATGAAACAGCCAGAAAGCCAACGCCTCCGACCAGTGCTGCCAGAAAAAGCAAACCAGTAATCCCTTCTGGTTTTTTCCAGAAAGATTTTGGTTTCATCTGTGGTGCTTCCATAATTTTTTCTTTTCAGTAGTTTAACTAAACGGTCAAAGGTAATCAACGGACCGCGCCTTAACAAAAGGAATAAAACCGCCGCAGGTTTATCCTCATCGACGAGCGCCCCGAAAACATCGACTATTTCAGGAATTCTTTCATGTTTGCCATATCCTTGCGGATACCATCCGTAATCACACTAAGTGTGGTTTCAAAATCAGCCTGGGTTTTGGCCAATTTGTCTACGCTTCCTTTTATCGTTTCCCGCAGTTTAGTTTGTTCTGCCCGGGATTTTTCGATTTGAGACTGCAACTCTTTAATTTTTGCCTCCTGCCGCTTTATATCAGCATCAATTTGTTGGAGTTTAGCCTCCTTATTATTGACCTGAGCCGCACGCTGCGCCTTAAGCGCATTGGAGAACTTCTTGTGCTCGTTCTCTAAAACAGAAAGGTAGTGCTGCGCAGATTCCTGCAGATGCCCCGGGGTTACCCCCATACTCTGCGCCGTGGCAAATGCTGTCTGAAATCGAATACTATCGGTAAAATCCATCTTCTTCAGGTTTTGAAGCGACTTCTTGTATTCCAGATAATCGAATCCAGGCAGATTGTTAGCCTCCATTGCCTCCATCAGAACTTTCACCGAACGATCATTAACGCTACCCGACACTGTGCGCTGAGCAGGCGGGGGCGCAGGTGCAACAGGTGCCCCCTTCGGGGTAGCAGAGCCCTTGGCTCCCTCTACAGGCTTTGATTTATCGGGCAATGTTTTTGCCACTTTCGGGCCGCCCTCTTCTTCGACGATGAAGTAAGACTTAAGATTTTTCCACATGGATATATAATCGTTATAGTTGGTCGGAAGGTCAGCACCCTCAACCAGGTGGTATTCCATACACTTTCAAAACACCCCTCCTTAATCTTCAACGATCAGGGCAAAGTATTCATCTGCAAAGTACGGAATTTTGTTCATGTTCCTCTTTTCTTCCTAAGACAACCGGGAGCTCCTCATAAATGAGAGCTTGTCAACAGCGGTCTCTCCTCAGGCCTCCGTGCGGAGTTGTCCGGAAAAAACAAAAGCGGCCCCTCCGGATTTCTCCGAAGGGGCCGCCTTTCATCTCCAGTAAAGGAGGGCTTATGGATTAGCCGTTCTTAGCGAACAACAACCATCTTTTTGGTAGCAGAGAAGTCACCAGCAGTCAGTGTGTAGCTGAGGATACCAGCTGCACCACCGAGTTCGTTAACGTCAACCGTAGTTACGTTACGACCAGCAACACCTTCCAACTCACGTACCATGATGGTACGACCCTGTACATCCTGGATGTTGAGGGTAGCTTTACCAGCAGTAGCAAGAGTGTAAGCGATAGTAGTTACGTTAGCAACGGGGTTAGGAGTGTTCTGCTCGAGGCTGTTAGCAACTTCGAAAGAAACACCAGCGAAGCTAAGTTCCAGACCGTTAGATACGCCGTTAGCAGCAACACCTTCACGTACAGTGATAGCGTCAGTCAGGCTAACTTGCTCGCTCAGAGTAACGGCTTCAGTAGCGCGTACTTCAAGTGTGAGGCTGGCGTTGTTGCGAAGAGCAACAGCGATCAGACCTTCAGCAGCGTTGTTCAGGTTGATAGCACCTTCACCGGTGTAGTCAGCAGAAACGAGTTCCAGACCAGCAGCCAGTTCGATAGTACCCTGGAAAGCAGCCAGTTCAGTACCGTTCAGTTCCATAGAGTAAACCTGACCAGCTTCGAGCTGAGCATCTTCTACGTTCAGGGTCTGAGCAGTACGGCCAGCGCCGTTACGTACATCACCGAGGCGGATAGCAACGAAGCTTACGTTCCGGAGGCTACCCTCCAGGTCGTTCACGTTGTACACCTCAGGGAAAGCTACACCGTAAGGGTTAGCTACGTTTACTTCAGTGTCAACAGTAACGAATACCCAGTTGCCACCTTCGAAGCCGTCCTCAAGACCGAGGATACGCTGAGTTGTAGCAATTGCATCGAATACGTTCAGCTCCATGTCGCGGTTAACGTCAGCAGCGATGAAGTCGTAAGCGTTCTCGAAAGAAGTAGTACCGAGGATCTGGCCGATCATAGCAACTACGTCAGAAGACTTAACTTCAGAAGCTTCGAAAGCACGGTCGAATGCAGGCTGGATAGTGTAGTCACCACCAAGCGGGAGGCTGTTGAATTCGAAGTCACCACCAGCGTTGGTCATAGACATTGCGTCCATACCGTTAGCACCAGTCAGGGTTACTTCTACACCTTCAAGAGCTTCGTCGTTCTGAGTAGCGATCAGACCGGACAGGTTGCCGGTAGAACCGTCACAGTGGCCCATGTTGTCCTGTACCTCGATGATTACTTCACAGTAGTCAGGAGTAGAACCGTTGTCGTCGAATGCGTATACACGTACGCTTACAGTACCGTTGTCGAAGTCATCACAGTCGATGTCGTCGATGCCAAGAACACCAACTACAGGAGTGAAGCCAGCAGCACCAGCTTCGCTGGAGCGGTAGAGGCTGTACTTGTCTACTACGTTACCGAAGCAGTCAACGATTGGAGAAGCGATGAAGTCAGATGCCCAGATAGCAGCCATGCCGCCACCGTTGCCGTCGTCCATCAGGGTAACAGTCAGGGTCTGGATACAGATCGGAGTAGGCGACTTGTCAGCAGTTACACAGAACTCGATGATCTGAACGTCGAAGTTACCACAGCCGTCAGATGCGCGAACGCGGATAGCGTGGTCACCAACTGGTACGTTGGTAGCAGTTACGGTGTAGTTTCCGTCACCGTCGTTAGCTACGCTTACGCTTACACCAAGGGCAGCAGCGTTGTCAGCAACGAATGCACCGGTGAAGTTGGCGTCAAGCTCAACAGAAACAACAGCGTCAGAACACTCGTCAGTAGCAGTGAACTCGAGAGTTACAGTAGTACGGCAGCCTTCGCCAGATCCAGCGAAACATTCAGCTGGCTCAGTGAAGGTGATTTCAGGAGCTACTTCGTCGTAGATCTTGATGAACTGCGTGTAGCGGAAGAAACCGCGGCTGTCGTATACGTTAGTACCGTAAGTGTTGTCATCGTTGATGTCACCACTTCCGTTGTCACCAAGGGCAACGTCACCCTGAGCAGATGGAGCTGGGTTGAAGATACGGTCAGTACCGATCAGGCTGTAGAATGCTACGTCGTCGTTGATAGTAGCAGTGCTAGCACCAGGAGTAACGTTTACGTAGAGGAGGTCCTCTTCGATGTCACGTGGGTTGCGGGTACGGTCGAAAGCGCCAGGAGCGTCGCGACGGATCACGTAAGGCTCACCGAGTGAGTTGTACTCACACCAGTTAACTACGTCGTAAGTAAGGCGGAGCTTGAAGCATTCCTCACCAGCGTCCTGCGTGCGCAGAGTGTCAACGTCAACAGTAGTAGTGATCAGGTCACAAGCAAGTTCCTCAGCTACAACAGCGTCGTAAGAAGGTACTTCCATACAGTCACCGGACTCATCAGTTGGGAAGGTGATACGGTAGTCGTGGATGCCGATTACGTCGATGATCTGGCTACAAATGTTAGTGTTGGTGAAACCAGCGTCGTCAGTAGAAGTGAAACGACGAGTGATGCGGCCAACGCCACAGCTGTTGATCGTTCCGGAAACAGTCTGAGTGATAGTAGTACCACAGTTGTCTACACCAGCAGCTTCGCCAAAGAGAGCGTCAAGCTGAGCGAAAGATGCGTCAGTGATGTCGTTAGGGAGGCTAGCGTTGTACTCAACACAAGTGATAGTGGTGTTACCAGGAGCAACACAAGTAGGAGCAAGCTTGTCCTCAACGAGAACGTCCAACCAGCAGAAGTTCATGTTACCAAGAGCGTCAGTCACTTTAAGACCAACACGTACAGTACCAAGATCGTCACAAGTCAGAGTGATTTGTGGGCCGTAACCGCCGATAGCGAGGTTAGTAGCAGTAACACGAGCGATCTCGAGAGTTACACCGGAACAGTCATCGTAAGAACCGTTGTCGATGTTTTCAGGAGTCAGTACAGCGAAACCGTTGTTAGCACCACCTGCGATAGAGATGTTCAGGCCGTCCTCACAGATAGCAACAGGAGGAGTCTGGTCTTCAACGCGGAAGTCGTAGTCGGTTACACCGGTGTTACCACAAACGTCAGAGTAAGTGTAACGGAGGATGTGAGTACCAGCTGGGATAGCAGAAGTAAGCTCAGGAGATCCACCAGGAACTACAGTGAAAGCGCCAATTGGAGCAGCAGTGAGGTCGCCGTTAGGGAAGATCTCAGCAGAGATAGTAACGTCACCGTCACAGTTGTCAGTTACAGTTACATCGTCAAGACGGATGTAAGCAGCACAGATGTTACCAGCGTTAGTACCGTAAACGAGGGTACCGTCAGCGTCAGTCTGTACGTTAGGACCAACGAAAGTAGGAGCGGTGGTGTCACCAACTTTTACTACCTGAGTGAAAGTGCGAACGTCTCCTGGCTCACACCAGTCGATTACAGTGTAAGTACGAACAAACTTGTAAGTGTTCGGGCAGGTAACGATAGAAGGACCGTCTTCGAAAGTCACACCGATGTTACATACGGCAGAACCAGTAGACAGGTTGAAAGTACGATCGCCAACAGCGAGGAACGGGAAGTCCTGGGTGCGGGGAGCAGGGCGTACAGATGGGTCAGCGCCACAGCTTTCGTAGTAAACAACATCTTCGATGTTGTCACCGTCGAGGTCGTCAAGTGATGGACGCTCGAAAGTGATGGTGTAAGAAGCAGAAACTGAAGGATTGCCCTCGCCAGCAGCAGAAGGACAAACAGCGATTTCAGTTGCAACGAAAGTACGGGTGATGATTACGTCATCACATGCAGGATCGGCACCGTAAGCAACGGCGTCGCTTACACATACTTCGATCTCGTCAGAACAACCGTCAGTGAAGGTTGGTACAACAGGAGCGTTAGTAAGGGCGCGAAGGCGAGCGTTCAGTGCAGAAGCCATAGTACCGGGGATAGTGGTACCAGTAGAAGCATTCACACGGTAGCAGCGGCTAACGCTTGTAGGAAGTGTAGAGAGGTTGTTGCCGTCGAGGTCAACACAAAGGAGGTTGATGTTAGCAGGAGTCTCAACTACAGCAGGAGCAGTTTTGTCTTCAGCGTTAACTGTACCCCAAGTGGTAACGAAACCAGTAACACCGAAAGCGCCTTGGTCAGCAGCAGTAGAGAAAGAGAAGTCAGTCAGGGAAACTTCAGTAACGATTCCGTCGTCCTCAGCGTCTTCAGTGAAGAGAAGGGTTACAACGTCACCGGCAGAAACTTCGAGTTCGTTGATTTTAGCACGGAAAGGAACGAGTCCATCATCACCGTTGATTGGGTCCTGGAAAGAGTTCTGGTAAACAAGAACACCTTCGAAAGTCACCTGGAAGAAGTCGATCAAATCACCAACTGCCTGACGGTTACCTTCAACAACGAAAGATGCGAAACCATTGTCGATGAAAGAAATGTCAACAGTAGAAGTACCTCCACCATCTACACCAGTAATGGTGTAAGCTTCAGCACTTGCAGATACGGTAGGACCGCCTTCAGTAACAGTGATGTTACCACCAGCTGGGTCGTAGTCGCCGGTGAAACCGAAGTTTACATCAGGACCGTTGTCGTTGTTAACAGTAACACGGTACTGGAAAGTACCACAACCGTCAACGATCGGGCCGTTGCTCGGGTTGCTGTCCATAACTACAACATCGAAAGCTGAAGCAGGAACGGAGAATCCGTTACCGTCAGCGTCGAAGTCACCAGTAAGAACCATTTCAGGAATTACCAGACCTTCACAACCATCAGTAAGTGTAAGGTTGAGAGAGTTGATACCCGCGAGGTTTACTTCCTCTTCAGGAACAGTGATGGCAGATACGAAAGGAGAAACAACAATAGCAGATACGCCCATAGTACCGGAGTCACCGCCAGCAAGGTCGTAAATGTTCATTGTCCATGTACCGCCCATTTCCTCACCGCCGAAAGCAGCGTTAAGGAAACCACGCTCAGCAACGTAAGATGCGTTAGCGTAAGGAGTTGCAGCGTCCTGGATGTTGATGCCAGCAGCATCGTCAAAAACAACATTCTCGAGGTTGTCCGAAAGGCTACCGTTACCAAAAGTAAGGGTGTGTACGGTACCAGCAGGAGAAGTGAGGTCGATGTAAAGGTCGCCTACCCAAGTGTGGACAAGATCAACTTCTACCTGGAAAACCACATCTTCATTGATGATGCCAGAAGCACCAACGTCAAAAGTAACTACGGTAGGGGTGAAAGGAGCTCCACCGGTGCCTACTGCAGGAATGGGATCGCCCACGCTGGAACCAGCGTAGGATTGTGCTGTTAGCGCAAAGCTGAAAAGGCAGCAGATGGCCAACATAAGCAATTGTCTTGCTTGCTTCATAAGATTACGATTTAAAAGATTAAACAGGTCGCCTCCCGTAGAAGGACTTAAATTATGGTTACAGATCGCTAAAACACTAGGCTTAGCTAAACATTAGGTCACTTTTATCGCGTAAAGCTACTAAGAGAAATCGCTTTCACAAAGCCCAGGAAGAATTTTATGATTTTTTCCTTTCTGAGGAGCGAACACGGCTTTACCTAAAGTATTCAATTTCTTTGCGTTAGCGCACCAGGGCCGGCATTTCCAAACTTTGCTCATCCACACATTTTTGCACCTGCGCTCCCGCCTGATGATTGTTGGTGTCCGAATAGCCCTGATTGGTCACCACAGAACAGAGGTAAGCTTCTGTAAACAGGAACGGCCCGCCAGGAAATATTTCCCGGCGGGCCGTTTCATCGGCACACTGTAAAACAGAGACCTATATATATAAGGTCTAGAAACGCAGAGTAACGGTTTCGCCGATACCACAGCCTACCTTGATACGATCACCCTCACTGTCTCCACGCTGGAACGCTTCAGACTTGATAGGCATAGAACTACGGTAGTTAGCAATCCGGCGGTTAGCGTCGCCGCTCACCTCGCTGTCCACACGCTTAGCCTGGTTGTACTTGTCGATCGCAGCGAGAACGGCAAGGCGCTGCTGGTAAGAATCACCACAGCTACTACCGAGGCGGGCGTAGATGTCACCAATCATGAGGTATGGCTTACCCCAGCCCGGATTGAGCTGAGCAGCTTTGTTTGCATTCTGGCGGGCAGCGCCATACTGGCGCAGTTTGCTGGACTGAACAGAAGCGATCTGGTAGTAGGCCTGAGCTTTCTTTTCGTCGCTGTCTGCGCTTTCGATAGCGTCCTCGTAACGCTTGATTGCTCCTGCGTAGTCGCCTTCGTCCATCAGGATGCTGGCGTCATACAGTGGATTCATCTGGCGGCGCTTTTCTTCCTGCTCCCCTTTGAGGGTTGCGTAGATTGCATCGTACTTGGCCTGAACGCGCTGTACGTCGGCATCAGTTTCCGGACAGCCCTGATCTTTGAGCTTGGAGAGGATGTATTTCACTACTTCGTAGTCCTCCTGGTTTTCCTCAAATTTAGGGATGAGCGTTTCTTTGAAGTAAGCACAGTCGAAGATCTGATCGGCAAACTCAAGAACGCTGGCGTCCAGGTTCGCTTTTCCTGCTTCCCAGTACTGAGCGTAGGCATCACCTTTGTCGATGTTCACATCCGCGATTTTGGTTGCCATATCGTAGAGCTTGCGGACACGCTTATTGTCGATCTTCTCCGTTTTGAAGTAGTAATTGAGCTGCTGACCCAGTGGCGCAAGGACGATGTACTCAGTATCGTTACCGCCAGCCTCCATAGCTTCCTCAAAGAGGTCGATTCCTTCCATACTGTAGCCCTGCAGGTAGAACATATCATATGCCTTGCGTCCTAGTAAGAAAGCCTTGTTGTTAGGGTAGCACTCGAGCTCTTCGTCGTAGAAGGAAATAACGCGGTCGTTGTATTCCTTCTTCTTGGCGTCATCCGTTGCATTCTTGGCCATAGCGCGGTAGAATTCGCGACCGTCGATGTAATGGAAAGGACGCTGACCGTCAGCTGCCGGCGCAATACCGTATGCCGTTTGCCAGTCTTTGAAGGCAGCATTGAACTCCTCCTCGCTGAGGGTGGTAAAATCTTGAGCGTCTTTAACGAAATTACGGTAAGACACGTGAGCGTTTTCCGCCGTTTCCTTGTCAGGCGAATCGTTCCAGGTAGCACACTGAGCGTTGAGGCTCATGCTTGCACTGACCACAAGAAGCAGAGCGAAGGCCCGGCTGGCGAAGCGAATGAAAGTATTCATGTTGGTTTTTTTAGTTGAGTTTGCGTTTGAAGAACCAGGAGTTATCGTTAAGAGAGAAACCCAGTGTAAATTGTATGTAGTTTTCGTCCAAAATATCAGGAACGCCAAATTTACCAATTTCCAACGCAAGATCCACAAACGAGATTTGCTGACGTGGAAGACGGAAAGGCAGTCCTAAACCGATTGTAGCAGCATTCCGGCGTGCTTGCACACCATCTACAGACCGGCCGTCCTCTTCGAGCCGAAGCCCGGCGCGGTACCTGATCCGTTGTGTAAATTTGTTGTAGGAGTTGGCATTCGGTATATACTGGATGCCAAAAGCAAAACGATTGGCGTCCAACAATGTCTCCGGCGAAGAAGTATTAAGGTATTCGCTGTTAGAAGTACTACCGTATTCTACTCCGACATAAATCTTGTTGATCTTCTCGTAGGCCAGACCTACGGTGTAAGACGTTGGCAGTTTCAGTGTTCCTTCCTGGCTCGTTGCGGAGTTCAGCGTATCCTGTACCGCCAACTGTCCGGTGGGACTAAAGCGACGGAACAACAAACTTGCGTCAGTGCGTATCTCATTACCGATGCTTCCGTTAACACCAATAATGATTCGTTTACCATTGGGCCGCATCTCACCGTTCTTATCCAGGTCTTTGAAGTTGTATGCATACTGCAGACCGTAACCGAGGCTGAATCCTTTTATAGCTACATCCTCAACAAACTCACTGGCGAGCGCTTCCTCAATATCATTGAAGGTGACAACGCGACTGTTGGTTATTTTGCCGAAATTGTAGTTCACGTTCAGTCCGCCCGACAGGTATTTGTAACGAAGTGCCGTAGACCAGGAGAAACGATAAGTACCTCCCGTACCTTTCAGTGTATTGGAAGTTTCTCCGAAATCAGGATCGTCGTCATCAATCTGGAGGTCGTACCCCACGTCAGAAGTCGGGATAAGCGAGAACGCCATACCACCATTCCAGATGTTTTGCTGCCGTGCAAGGTTGAGGCTGATGGGGTTCCGCAACGGGAAACCGAGTGAGATATAGCGCAGGTTACCCTGCCAGGTATTCACCGATGAGTTCCGATCAGAAAGATTTGCAGAGCGGCCGTACCCTCCTACCTCAAAGCTGGTTGATTGCAAACTGGCAAGGGTGGCGGGGTTCTGAATGTTGAGGTGAAAAGCATCCTGATATGTACTCATAAGACCTCCCATTCCTGCCTGAGCAGCATAGAACTGGTCCACGGGGTTACCCAATCCGAATCGGCTTAGCGGGCTGTTCAGCTTGGGTCGAATATCGGAAGCGTTCGACACCTGGCTTTGAGCCACATTGCTAAAGCCTCCACACAAGAGCAGAAGCAGCAACGGGAGCAGACTTGATTTACGATTGGTGTTGAACATAATATGACAGTATTTGATTAAGCCCGTGCAGGACCAGATTGGGGTAAATAACATTAGGAATGCTAAGCAAGCCAGCCAACAGCGCCGCATCTCCTCCAGTCAGGATCAACTCCAGATCGGGGAAAGTTTCGCGTAGTCTGAGGAAAAGACCTTCTATCTCGTAAGCTGCACCGAACTGTCCTCCGTGAAGGAGTGCCTTTTCGGTAGAACGGCCCACTTCGCCGGAGAGGCTTCCCGGCTCAACGAGAGGCAGTCTCGCGGTGAAATCATGCATCGATCTCAGCCGCATCCGAACTCCCGGGCTTATGTTTCCTCCGTAGTACACGGCATCGCCATCAATCAGATCGAGGGTAATACAGGTACCGGCGTCGACGATAAGCCGGGCGGGCAGATGTTCAGCAGGCGCGGCCGCAGGTGCAGAGGAAGTTGGAAGCGAAAGGCTTCCTGCCACCGCTGCGATACGGTCCTGACCCAACGTTGCCGGCGTCTCGTATAACGAGGTGAACGGCAGCGGCAGCTCAGGTTTCAGGGCCAGTGTAAACCGACCCGCCTGATTCCATTTATCCATCCACTTAGCAGGTGGCACGTTTGCCACCGTGGAATAGAT
This sequence comes from Neolewinella aurantiaca, assembly GCF_008014675.1. Lineage (GTDB taxonomy): Bacteria > Bacteroidota > Bacteroidia > Chitinophagales > Saprospiraceae > Neolewinella > Neolewinella aurantiaca. The sequence goes on from NZ_VOXD01000022.1 coordinate 57,375, forward strand.
GATGTTTTTAACCCCAAGGTTGGTTACCATCCGGTCCGCTACTTCCCATTCCTGGTCCGTAAAGCGGGTAACCGGCCCGGTCAGAAACCCATCGAGGAACACTCCGGCCTTGACCGAAGTATTTCCAATATCAATGGCTAGCTGATGATCCGATGTGGTGCCCATCATTGGTAAAGTCGCCCATAAGACGCACGACGGGGTGGTCGCGGTTCTTAAGCAGGCGTTAAAAATTTGGTTTAATGCTTAAAATGACGAATTCCCGTCGTCACCATGGCCATGCCTCTTGCATTGCATGCGGCGATGGAATCTTTGTCCCGAATAGAACCTCCCGGCTGTACGACCGCGGTAATACCCGCATCATGGGCGATTTCGACACAATCGCTGAATGGGAAAAAGGCGTCAGATGCCATCACGGCACCTTTCGTACTGAAACCAAAGGTTTCAGCTTTCTGAATCGCCTGTTTCAGCGCGTCTACCCTACTCGTCTGACCGCAGCCCATCGAAATCATCTGGTTATCTTTAACCAAAGCGATGGTATTGGACTTAAGGTGCTTGGCGCACTTATTGGCAAAGACGAGATCGGTCACCTCTTCCGTTGTTGGCTCGCGGTCCGTCACAACTGTGAAATCGGCAGCGCCCTCGGTCTTGAGATCCGTATCCTGTACGACTACGCCGTTGAGCAGAGTTTTGAAACTCTTCGTCTGCTGATCAAGGTGATGGAACTGAAGCAAGATGCGCTTGCTCTTTTTGCTGAGCAACTCACGGGCAGAATCGGTAAAGTCCGGAGCGATCAACACTTCGTAAAAGAGTTTATCGATTTCCTGGGCAGTTCCCAGTTCAACGGATTTATTGGTAATCAGGATCCCACCAAAGGCCGAGACGTTATCGGACGAAAGTGCTGTTTGCCAAGCCTCCAGTTGGGTGGGCCGCACAGCAACGCCGCAGGCGTTGGTATGCTTTAAAATAATGAATGCGGGGTCCCCACTCTGGAATTCCCGCATCATCCCTACAGCCGCGTCGATGTCAACGAGGTTATTGTAGCTTACGTCCTTACCATTCAGCTTGGTGAACATTCCGTCCATCCGGCCGAAGAAGGTGGCCTCCTGGTGAGGGTTTTCACCGTAACGCAATGGCGTTGCGTTCATTTGGCTGATCTTCAGGGCAGGCAGGCCTCCATCCTCGTTGAAGTAGTTGAAAATAGCCGTGTCGTAGTGGCTGCTCGTTGCGAAAGCACGACGTGCCAACTGCCGGCGATCAGTCAACTCGGTAACACCTCCCTTTTCGTCCAGAATGTGCTGAAGAGTTGCGTAATCTTCCCGGCTGGGAACAATCACTACGTCTTTGTAATTTTTCGCTGCAGCACGAATCAGGGCAATTCCTCCAATATCGATTTTCTCGATAATGAGTTCCTCTTCCTCTGTATTCGCAACCGTCTCCTCGAAGGGGTACAGGTCAACGATAATCAGGTCAATTTCGGGAATATCGTATTTAGCCAGCTGGCTAAGATGGTCCTCCTCACGGCGGGCCAGGATGCCACCGTGTACCTTGGGGTGAAGGGTTTTTACCCGGCCGTCCAGAATGGATGGGTATCCGGTCAGGTCTTCTACTGGTACGACTTTGATGCCCCGGTCACGGATAAAAGTTTCCGTTCCACCGGTGCTGTAAATAGTCACTCCCAGATTATTCAAAGTATCCACGATCGGGCCAAGGCCGTCCTTATGGTATACGGAGATCAGTGCTGATTTAATTTTCCTCTCGGTCATGTAGCCTTGCGGTTTTGAAGGCGCAAAGTTAGTCAAATAGTCACGTAGTCTGGCAGCGAAATAACAGGACTCCTTTACAGAGGCGAATCAAGGGTGTTTTCAGCCCGTATTTCCATCAGGAAACACCGAGTACCCAGCCCTCATGACGAAGTACTTTCTTACGTTTTTTCTTGCTCAGGTCCTGAGGTCCGGCAAGCCATGACTCCAGGCTATCCGTTTTCTGTTCATCCTGTAACCATTGAACATAAGCCCTCACCTGCGCACGGTCAGGAATTGTATGTTTCCCCTTTAGCGGAATCATACTGGGGTACACTTCTGCATGCACAACACAGGCACCCTTAGGCATCGCTTTCCCGAAGCGGGTCTGGAAGGGCCAGATGACGCTTTTCGACTTCAGGGACTTATTTTTGAAGGCCAGCCGGTAAAGCCGGGGTATTCCCAGAAGGGCCTGACTACCAACGCTTCCGGCGTAAGCCAATTTCCACCCTGGCTGCATCTTCGGAACCCGTTCTTCGACCAATCTGCGCTCTTCCAGTACGCTCCGCTTGTTCACAACAGGGTAACTGAAATCACGTTTAGCGCCCAAAAAAATGCCACTCTGTCCGGTAGGAACACCCCAAAAGGGTCCGCTGCCCAGGCTAATGCGCCTGTTTAATTCAGCACCCACCGCGAACCGGTTATTATCATTATCAGATTTGTCGATTATTAATTTCTCCAGTAATTTCCAGATGCCCTTCCACGGGCGTTTTTTACTAATGCGTAGCGCCGGCCCCAGGCCTTTAGGATATCCAAATACGAAATCCCACCCCACGAGTACGCGTTTCTTGTTTTTGACAAGTCTGACGAGCTTTTTCTCGATATAATCAACAGCAGCATCCCTGGTCCTGAAGTACCGTGACGTGACCCTTCCCTGGTTCTTTCCTTCTCCTACCCAGATGGCATCTTTGGTAGGCTTAACGGGGCTCGGTTTTGCACGAGAACTCCAATCAACAATAATAAAATAATCAAATGGTTGCAATTACTATTTCTTTGCTGCGAAAGTAGCCTGCATTAAGCCAATGTAAAGAAAAAGTAATGTTAAGTTTAAGTGTCTAAACACTCAGTCCGAATGATCCGGTGCTAAGCAGTAGCCTTGTAAAGCGCTTCTTTCTTAGCAGCGATCTCTTTGGAAGTAAGATAATCATCGTATTCCAGCAAGCTGTCAATCATTCCGCCGGGGGCGATTTCGATGATGCGATTACAGGAGGTTTCTACCAACTGGTGGTCATGAGAACTCATGATGAAGTTGCCCTTGAAGTCCTTCAGAGCATTGTTCATAGCCGTGATCGATTCAAGGTCAAGGTGATTCGTCGGCTCGTCCAGCAGTAGAAAGTTGGGGCTGTTCAGCATCATCTTCGAGAGCATACACCGGACTTTTTCTCCTCCTGAAAGGACGCTTGAGTCTTTATGTACTTCCTCTCCGGCAAAGAGCATTCTTCCGAGGAATCCACGGATGAACTGTTCGTCTTTGTTCGCAGAGTACTGCCGCAGCCATTCCACGAGATCCAGTTTATTTCCTTCCTGGAAATACTCCGCATTTTCGTTCGGCAGGTGCTGTACGGTGATTGTCTGTCCCCATTCGATGGAACCAGAGTCAGGCTCCAGTTCTCCGGCAAGAATTTCGTAGAAAGCGGTGAGAGCTGTTGCTTCATTGCTAAGCAGCGCAATCTTGTCTCCGCTGTTCATCGTAAAGCTGATGTCGCTAAAGAGCACGGTACCGTCCGGGCTTTTCTTGCTCAGGCCGGCAACCTTCAAAATCTGATCTCCGGGCATCCGCTCGGGCTGAAAAGCGATGAAGGGGTATTTACGCGAACTTGGCTGAATCGTTTCGATGTCAAGCTTTTCCAGCGCTTTTTTCCGGCTCGTTGCCTGCTTGGATTTGGATGCATTGGCGCTGAATCGCTGGATAAACTCCAGCATTTCAGTCCGCTTTTGCTCCATTTTTTTGTTCTTGTTTGCACGTTGCTGCAGCGCCAGCTGGCTCGATTCGTACCAGAAAGTATAGTTACCGGTGTAGATATTGGCTTTCTGGCGGTCGATGTCGACAATGTGCGTACAGACCATATCCAAAAAGTAACGGTCGTGACTAACAATGATGATTGTGTTCTCGAAATCGGCGAGGAAGTCAGCCAACCAGTGCACCGTTGGTGCGTCCAGGTCGTTCGTAGGCTCATCGAGCAGAAGCAGATCGGGGTTCCCGAAAAGTGCCTGAGCGAGCAGTACTTTCACCTTCTCCGGCCCGGAGAGCTCTTCCATCAGTTTGTAGTGCACATCCTCTTTGATACCCATATTAGAGAGGAGTTCGGCGGCATCGGAGTCTGCGGTCCACCCTCCCATTTCGCCGTACTTGTTTTCCAGCTCGGCGGCACGCATTCCCTCGGCCTCAGTAGCTTCGGGGTTCATGTAAATGGCGTTCTTTTCCTGCTCGATTGCGTAGAGAACTTCGTGGCCCATTTTCACGGTTTCCAGCACGGTGTGCTCCTCGAAACCAAAGTGATTCTGACTCAGAACAGCCATACGTTTGCCCTTCTCCAGGCTGACGTGCCCCCGGGTAGGGTCCAGTTCACCGGCCACCACCTTCAGGAAGGTAGATTTCCCGGCGCCATTTGCCCCAATAATGCCGTAGCAATTACCGTGAGTAAACTGCAGGTTCACCTCATTAAAGAGGACACGTTTACCGAATTGTACCGTTAGGTCATTGACGTTCAACATAAGTTCAGAGCTTTTAGAAGCCGCAAAATTACGGCTTTTTATACTGCCAAAAAAAGGCATTCCTACATTGCCTTTTTCAGGCGGGGTCGCAGGTGCAGTGAAAGTTCCTTCCGGGGCCCTTCCTCTCCTGCGCGATGAGTGGCTTTAAACCGGTTATTGCATCCCGCGTTTGCGCCATAAAAAATGCCCCGACTTTTACAAGTCGGGGCATCATCTGTTAAGGCTGCCCGAAGTAACTGTGCCCGTGCGTGGTTAAAACCAGGACCAGTTTCCTTCGAGCCCAATCAGGGAATTACTCAATAATCACCCGGTGCGTTTCGGTTTGATTTCCAACGGAAACCCGGAGGAAGTACACGCCTGCAGCCTGGTACTCGGTCGGGAGGTTAATTACTCCAGTACCTACCGGCAGGAAGATCCGCGGAGCGACAAGGTTGCCCCGTACATCAAACAACTGGACACTTGCGTCTCCTTCGTTTGCTGCTTCATCGGTCATTTCCACGTGGATCATGCCGTTGCTCGCGGGGTTAGGGAATACCCGGCCCAGAGCATTGGACACTCCGGCCAGTTGCATCTCTACCACATTAGAAACCATGTCGCCATACTGTGCATCGATCATCCGGACGCGGTAGAACGTACGGCCAGCCAGCGGGCTCACGTCCTCCTGGCGGAACATTGCCATATCGTTACCGGACACAAAAACCGGAGAGGTCACGTTCGCAACACCTTCGAAGTTCTGTCCGTCCGTAGAGCGTTCGAGCATGAAGCTGTAGTCTGATCCGTCGTAAGGCACCTGCCATTCGATGGTCACTTCACGCGAAACGAGGTTGTTGACCGAACCATTAGCAGTCAGGTTTCCGCCACAACGATTCGGATTGTTCAGAACAGCAATATTGCGGGTATGGGTACTGGTACAGCCGTTGGCCGTTACAGTAAGCGTTACGCTGAAGGAACCGAAAGTGGCCCAGCTCGTAGTAGCCAGCGGTCCGGTGGTGCTTTCCACCTCTGAAGAACCAGTGAAGTTCCAGGAGATCGATGCTCCGTTACCGGGGTTTACAGCCTGGAAGATCGCTTCTTCACCGACACAGATCGAAGTTGGACCGCTGATGTCGGCCACCGCGTCGTCTCCAACTTCGATGGTGATAACGTTAGACTCGATGTACTGACAGTTGTTGCGGCGCACACAACGTGTGAAATAGGTGGTTTGAGAAACGGCTCCAGGCGCATAATTCGGGCTGTTGGTGTTCGGAATAGGCTGCCAGAAGCTGATATCCTGGTTCGGGTCATTCGTATTGAACATCCAGAGGTACTCAATCGCACCTTCTCCTCCGGTAGCCGGAGCGATTTCGACAAACGGATCAGGAACGTTACCCGGTCCACAGATCTCCTGGCTGAAGCCGATGGTTCCCGGATTAACGATATTGGCAACACAGGGGTTGATGAAACCAGCGTCGATGGTGAAGTCCATCTCATCGGGTCCAACGGTGTAGAATCCTGTCATCAACATAGCGGGGTCCATATCGCTGTCAGTAGCATCGTTGCCAGAGTTAACGGTAGTCGGCACAAAGTCCTCCGGAGCATCGAAGGTCATTTTGTACGTTCCTGGTGGTACCGAGAACATATACATCCCCGTTTCATCGGTGAAGGCCATATCCATGTACGTTCCGTCCTGGCTGGTAACAGTAACCTTGACGCCTTCGATCCCGGGTTCTCCTGGGTCTTGCTGGCCGTTGCCGTTGGTGTCTTGCCATACGAAGTCTCCAAGTTTCGCATTACAGTCTTCTGTAAGCAGGAACCGTAGTTCTTCATCAGCGATACAAAGGTCCATATTGTCGGGGACGAAGCTCGCCGTGATGGTGTTTTCGCCCACTGGCAGGTTTGCCGGATCGATTTCAAGCACTGTCTCTCCGTTAACGGTGAATATCACATCACCTGGCAGTGGTTGGTTATTGATGAGACCAAAGCCATCAAGCAGGAAAGGAAGATCAAAACGGCAAATAGACGCAGGTGGCTCTTCTACGTAACGGACCACGGGGTAGAAACACTGGTTAGCGATTTCAAGGCTGTAGACTCCGTTAGAAATCACGGAGACATACTGGAAACTATCTACAAGCAGGAACTCAAAGGCGTAAACAGCCATATCGCCATCCATCGAAACCTGAGGAATCACGGTACCAACCGGTACCGGGTTTGGTGCGGCAGGAGGATCATCGCTATCCAGGAAATACATATTGGAGTTAGACAGGATCGTCCAGGTCTGGCCTGGGTTAGAGCGAATCTCAAGAATTTCCGTGAACTGGCCATCGAAGTCAGTAGTATTGTTATTCAGACAGTTACACGGGTCAGCGATTACACCTCCGGGAGTAGCGAAGAATCCGGCATCAACGGTCATGTTGAATTCCCCGGGAGCGAGGGTGTAAGTATCAGTCATCCCGTTCATATCAGGATCACCATCACTATCGGTTGTATCGTCACCGCTATTGGAAAGCGTACGTGTGCCTCCCGGTGGTTCGATGAACAGGATAGAGTAAGTTCCTGGCTCGAGGCCCATGAACGAATAGTTTCCGTTGGCATCCGTGCGGGTGGAATCGATAATCACACCAGCAGCATTTTTGAGGTATACCGGGTAATCCTCAATGCCCGGCTCGCCGGGATCCTGCTGGCCGTTGGCGTTGTAGTCTTCCCAAACGAAGTCACCGATGCCGGCAAGTGCGCGCAGGGTGGCAATACACTCTGTGGTACAGCCGGCAAAATCAGTAACAGTAACCGAGTAAGTACCCGCAGAGAGGTTGCTGATGGTTGGGGTCGTTTCGTTGTTGCTCCAGGCATAGGTAAAGGGAGCAGTTCCTCCATCGACAGCAACAGACAACTGGCCGTTGTTACCATTTGTAGCTTCCTGGTCAATAGTTATTTCGCAGGTGAGCTGGGGCAGTTCGTCGAGAACGATACCAGCCGTTACGTCAGTACAACCGTTGGCATCCGTCACCGTAACGGTGTAGGCCCCCGCAGGAATGTTATCGATCATGTTACCAGTATCACCATTGCTCCAGAGGTAAGAGTAGGGCCCTGTTCCCCCGGCGGGGAATACTGTGATCGCACCTGAGTTGGTACCGCCACAAACGATGTCCGGAGCAGTTACTGAAAGGTTGATTTCATCGGGCTCGGTAACCGTGAAAGAAGCAACCGAAGTACACTCATTGGCATCGGTTACTGAAACGGTGTAAGTGTCGGCTGGTACGTTGGTGAGGTCTTGTGTAAGCGCACCATTGCTCCAGGTATAAGCATACGTACCAGAACCTCCGGACACCGTGATGTCGATGTTGCCGGTACTGGTATCATTACAGTCTGCATTTTCAACGTTACCGGTAATTTCAATCTGCGCTACCGTGTTTACGGTCCAGATTTGAACGAGCGTACAGCTGTTCGCGTCGGTAATTGTCACGGTGTAATTACCGGCTGTAAGCCCGGTAATATCTTCGGTTGTTGCGCCGGTGCTCCACACGAAAGAGTAAGGAGGCGTTCCGCGCTCGGCAGTGAGGTTAATGGCGCCAGTAGCACCTCCGTCGCAAGCAACAGGGGTGATCTGAGTGAAGCCATTCAGGGCGAGTGGCTCGCTGACGGTGACGGATAGTGACTCGGTACAACCGTTAGCATCAGTAGCCGTAACGCTGTACGTTCCAGCGGCCAGACCATTCCGGTCTTCAAGGGTACTGCCGTCGCTCCATGCAAATTGGTACGGTGCGGTACCTCCGGAAACAGTGACGGCGATCGCGCCGCTGTTGTCTCCGGCACAATCAAGGTTTGAAGGTGTAGCGGTCAGTGACAAATCAGCAGGCTGCGTGATGGTGAAAGACGCTGTTTCCTGACACTCGTTTGCGTCCGTAACGGTTACTGTATAAGTTCCGGCTCCGATGTTACTGAGGTCTTCAGAGTTGCTGCCGTTGCTCCAGTTTACGATGTAAGCGGGCGAACCACCGAGAACTGTGAGGTCGATCGAGCCGTCATTTTCACCAAAACAGGTCACGTTAGAGGCGATTCCGGAAAGGTCAATGGCGGTTGGCTCGGTAATGGTGTAGCTTTCCACGAGGGTACATTCGTTTGCGTCTGTCACCGTAACGGTGTAAACTCCGGCAGAAAGATTGTTAAGAATACGCGTCGTTGATCCGTTGCTCCAAGCGTAAGAGTAAGCAGGTGTACCGCCGGAAACTGCCAGTTCGATACTTCCCGATGCGTCACCTTCACAGGATACGTTAGTGATAAATTCATTGATATCAAGAACGGCAGGCTCATTGATCTGAACTGTGATGTTATCGGTACATCCGTTAATATCGGTAACCGTGAGGCCGTAAGTGCCTGCAGAGAGGTTCGTCCGGTCTTCGGCGGTCGAGCCGTCATTCCACAAGTAGGAATAAGCCGGCGTTCCTCCGGTAACCGTTACATCGATGGTTCCGTTGTTATCGCCGTTGCAGACGATGTTAGTTGGGGTAACAGAGATATTCAGTGCGGGCGGAGCACCTACCTGAATATTACCGGAAACTTTACAGTTGTTGGCTTCGGTAACAGTAACTCCGTAGACACCCGGAGTGAGACCAGTAATGGTCTGAGTAGTTTGTCCGTTACTCCACTGGTACAAATACGGCATATCACCTCCGGTAGCAACAACTGTTGCTGTTCCGTCAGCAGCATCAATACAAGTGGTAGCGGTACTGTTCAGGCTCAATGAAAGATTAATAAGGCGTACAGTTGCGGTCGCCGTCGCCGTACAACCATTCACATCGGTTGCAGTAACGGTGTAATCACCTGGGGTAACATTGTTGATGGTAGGACTGGTAGCCCCTGTATTCCACAGGTAAGTGTATTGGCTTGCAGGCCCCGAAACGGGAGATGCCGTAAGCGATCCGGTGGTTCCTGCTCCACAGAGGAGCATGTCACCGGTTATTACTACATCTACCTCAGGAGATTCAGTGATGACGTAAGTATCGACCAGCGTACATTCGTTGGCATCAGTAACGGTGACTCCGTAAGTGCCGGCCCCGAGTGGCCCGATGCCCTGCCCGGTCTGGCCACCAGGTGACCAAACGTAAGAGTAAGGAGGAGTTCCTCCCTGAGGAGCAATGCGAATAAAGGCATCTGCTTCGCCGGGGCACACAGTATTGTCTCCGAAGATGTTACCGGTGATTGGGTCCGGTTCGTCAATGACTGCGTTTGCGGTAGCGGTACAACCTCTGGCATCAGTAAGGGTTACGCGGTAAACACCCGGAGCGAGACCAGTGATAGTGCGTGTATTGGCCCCTGTGGTCCAGGAGTAAGAATAAGGCGCTACACCACCAGAAGGGTTAGCGGTGATGGCTCCGTCGTCTGAACCATCACACTGAGCATCGACGTCGACGAGGGTAACCGCAGGAGGGTTTTCGTCGACCGTAGTACAGGCAACGTATCCACATAGATTGGCATCGACTACGGTTACACAGTAATCGCCGGCGGGGACACTTACAGCACGGGTGTCCGCTCCTGTAGACCAGTTGTAGGTGTAAGGAACTACCCCACCCTGAGGCTCCGCAGCAATCACAAATGGAGCAGAACATTCCCCTGCTTCAGAAATTACGGCAGTGACCCGGGTAGGCTCGGACAGAGTGACCGCTCCCGCCCCCGAAAGGCCGTTGATGTCAGTGACGGTGACGCTGTACGGACCGGCATTAAGATTAGTGATGGTAGCGGTAGCGCCTCCGTTGCTCCACTGATAGGTAAACGGCGCAGTGCCATTACTTACCGCTGCAGTAGCTGACCCATTGGCGAGTCCGAAACAGGAGATGTCTTCTCCGGTCACGGTTACGTTGAGTTGAGCAAATGCAGAAGAGGACAAAAAGACTAACGCCAATAACAGGGCGCTTCGAAAGCCCCTGTAATAAAATTGTAGATGTGTTGACATAATGGAATTATGATTTAAAGCTAAATTGGGATAAATGATAACGTACGACTTGAAGGTCGTCGGATTAAATCGGTCTGGGCCGGAAAGGCCGGCATTAAATATACGAATTCCCCGGTTCCCGGCTCAAAAACACCGCTCTCCCGGGAAACCCGCTTCTTTCGTAAATAGTCCTCTTAGCTCTTTTTCCAGATCTTCCGGAAAGATTTCAGTTGGCAAGATAAGCATTAGCCTGCTTTGTAGACAAATAGTTAGTTGCCCTGGGTATTTATAAACGTATAAAAAAAGAAAGGGTCACATTCAGCTTTTAACTGAACATGACCCTTTTGACAAATCGTAATCTCATGAAAATATTGCGAAAAAAGAGGGCTTAAGCCCTGAATCTCTATGGTTGTGGTCAAAAACGAGGGGAGAAAACTTAGGGTAGTAAGTCGGCCGTTCCATTTGTCCGGGCCGACTTACTACCTTCGGCGAATCTCTGTGTAATTCCAAATACCGAAGCGTTCTTCGGTCTTTGCTTTCGTTTGACAATACAATTATCGGGGACGATCGTGCCGAAAAAAAAGACAGATTAAACTTATTGTGAATAATTTTCAACAAGAAAAAACCTTCAATGCCTTGAAAAGCAACTACTTAGATCAAATTTTAGTGAACTACAATAATCATCACAGTAAATGATCGGCCGAAGAAAAAATTTGCTTTAGCCCGATTTTTTTTCAAAAACAGGGAATTTTAACAAAAAAACCTTCGCTGCACCTGCGTCAGCGCCCAATTGAACGTCTGTTGCTTTTCGATCAGAAAGGATTGGAATAGCGTTCGTCGGAGATTAATGTCTCATCGGTGAGGCTGCGTAAAAACGCCAACAGAGCGACCTTCTCGCGTTCGCTCAACGGGAAGCCGGTGATATTAGGATCTTCATTCTCCACCCCGTGGCCTCCGGAAGCGTAATGGTCAAGAACTTCTTCAAGGGTATTGAAACGTCCGTCGTGCATATACGGGGCCGTCAAAGCAATGTTCCTGAGGGTCGGCGTACGGAACTTGCCATTGTCGAAACGGCTTCCGGTTACTTCTCCCCTGCCCAGGTCAATGAAATCATCGAGACTGGCGACATCGTCAAGGCCGTTGTTCTTGAACTTATTGTCTCCGAACGAAGGCTTGTTGTGGCAATGTCCGCACCCAGGATGAAGAACTCCCGCAGGAACGTCCTCCACAAAAAACAGGCTGTCGGCTCCAAGCTGCTCTTCTTCCGTAAGAAACTCCGTGTTTTTGTAAAAGAAGCGATCAAAATGGCTGTCCGCAGAAATAATGGTTCGCTCGAACTGGGCGATTGCCTTAATGGCGAGCTCCTGGCTGATCTGATCAGTATGGTCGATACCGAACGCTGCCCGAAAACGCTCAGGGTAGTCGTTGTGTTCCCTCAGTCTTTCAAGCACCCGCTCCCAGTCTTCGTCCATTTCCAGCATATCTTCGACCGGGTGAATAGCCTGCTCCCACAGTTGCTCCGAACTACCGTCCCAGTTAAATCCATTCGAATTGAACGCCAGATTTACAATCGACATAGCACTGCGGCGCCCGTTTTCGCCCCTAACGCCCTGAGACAGCGCCCGGCCATCAGTGAAGGCTTTCTCCTGAATGTGGCAGTCGGCACACGCAAATGAGCTGTCCCTGCCCATTATTTTGTCATAGAACAAACGGCGGCCCAGCGCAATCCCCTCTACTGTCATCGGGTTATCTTCGTCGAGTACGGGGCGTGGCATGTAGTCGGGCACTTCCAGGGTAAAATCGGTTGGTTCGGAGGGGCCTGTCACTTCACGTCCTTCGGTATCCGGTGGGCACTCGGGGCACACCACGGGCTCATCCGGCTCGCAGCTTGCTGCGACGAAGAGGGTAAACAACACGGACAGGAGGAGGGAACGTTTCATGTTTCGGCTAATTACTACTGGCGATAATCCGGATTGTTAACAAACGAACTGTCCGTTAGGGTGTGTAAAAAAGCGACCAATGCTTCGGCCTGGTCGTTTGAGAGACCAAGTTCGAAGATATTGGCGTTCCGGTTTTCGGCGTAATGGCCTCCGGAATTATAGTGCGCTACGACATCGTACAGGTTTTCAAAACGCCCGTCGTGCATGTACGGTGCCGTAAGGGCTACGTTACGTAAACCGGGAGTGCGGAAAGTTCCGTTATCGTAAACAGAGCCCGTTACCAAGGCCCGGCCGATGTCTTTGAAATCTTCTAAGGAATCTGCTTCATCGAGACCATTGTTGAAGAACTTCTGGTTGGTGAAATGAGGCGGGATGTGGCAATGCGCGCATTCTCCCGTTGGCAGGCCATGAAATTCCGGATCAGGCTCATCCGCCAGGTCAAAAAAAATAGCATGTCCCAGTCTTTCAGTTTCCGTGTAAACTGCTTCGCCCCGTTCTACCTTGTCGTACTTAGAATCGGACGAGATGAGTGAACGTTGAAACTGTGCGAGCGCCTTCCCGACGTGGTCCGGGCTTAGCTCACGGTCATCTGAGAGACCGAACGCCCGCCGGAAGGCGGGCATGTAATCAGGGTGCCTCCTGAGTTTACTAATCAACAGCGGCCAGTCTCCCCCCATTTCGTTGGGGTCAGCCACGGGATGTAGCGCCTGGCTTTCCAGATCGTCCGCCCTTCCGTCCCAAAACAACGTTTTGTGGAGGTAACCGATGTTAACCAGGCCGGGCGAGTTTCTCTTCCCGGTTCTCCCTCCGATGCCCTTGCTCACCTTTCGGCCATCGGTAAAAGCGAGTTCGGGGAGATGGCAGGTACTGCAACTGATGGTGCTATCCGCCGAAAGAATGGGGTCGTAGAACAATCTTTTTCCGAGTGCCAATCCTTCTCTCGTGGTTGGGTTATCCGGAGGGTAGATGATTTTGGCAAACTTTTCAGGCTCCGGAATCAGCTGGGTTACAGGCGGCGAAGGCTGGCACGAAGCGACGCACAACACCAGAGCAAAACACCAACTGTTGTACAATATTCGCCTGACCACAAAAACGGAGCTCGAGGACATAAACTTCCGTTTACTGAATCAAAAGCTCGAACTGCCCGGCCAGCCGTTCCCATATTTCGGTTGCAACCGCCTGGTTTCCTCCGTGAACGCGCTGTTTTTCTGGGTCTGCGATATCAAAAGTATCCATGCCATCGCTGAGGGCCTTCAGCACGTCAGAGGTCACGATCAATTGTGGGTCATTATCACCGTCGAGCGTAAAGGAGCCCGTAAAAGTAACTATGCTGTACAAAGCGTCGCTCCCCATATGGTAAGAAAGCCCGGTATCAAAGGTTCCGTCGTTCTCGAGATCGGCGTTTGCTTCGATTTTGGCGAAGACGTAGCGGGCCGTTGAGTTCCAGAACTCGTTCTCGTTCAGTGGGTCGTCAGCCGCAAAGTTGTTTGGGTCCAGAGCATTCAGCTCTGGCTTAACACCGAGGCCGAAACGCAGGCCGATGTAATCTCCGGCTGGTACATCGTAGGTACGTTCTTCAATGTTGTCGGCAGTTGCATCATCATAGCGGATCAGTTCAATTTCCGACAATTCCACTTCGCTGCTATCGGCAGCGATCAGGGTAAGGTCCGACACGTAGTACTGAAACAGCGTTGCTTTGAGTTCAGCTCCGGTAGGATACGCGTAGGTCGCGCTCTGGATGGCAAGGTCGGTGTCATCGTACTCAGCACGGAATTGAATAGTTGTGGCGATGTCTCCTGTCTGTACCGGATCATCATCGTCCTGGCAGGCGGCAAAGAAGAGCAGGGCAAAAAGGGCTATAAGGCTTAAATATTTCATTGGTTTGATTTTTATGGTGCGAGGACGCAGGTGCAAAACAGGTTGAAGGAGCAGTTCTCTCCGCAGCTATACCCGTAAGACACCATACATCAAGCACTTCCCCTACCTGATGTAGTTTGCATCTTACCCTTAGTGCCTCAAAACCAAGTCCTGAGGCGCAGCATTTGCTCCGGCGCGCCTTCCTCAAAACGGAAACTCACCTCTTCAAAGCGGGGCATCCGGAACCGGCTTTTCAGTTTCCCGCTGAAGGCCCAGGGCTCCGCCGGAAGACCCAAAAAATTGGTATCGAACTCTCCGTTGTCGTTCTCGTCGTGGAAAAGACCGAGGGCATACTCTTTACCAACGATCATTTCCGGGATTTCAATGAATTTATCACCGGTTTTGCTGACCTTGACTGCGACCAGCCGTGCCTTCTCCCGGTCCAGAAAATCATCTTCAGAAGAGTAAACCCCTACCCAAATGGTGCCACCTGCATGTTTTATGTTGTTGACCGAAAACCGCAGCGTGCCCGTCACCGTATCCGGCGGCGTATTCGCAGCCGGCAGCGATAAGGCCACCAAGGCCAGCAGTATAACCAGAAAGGTATGTTTCATAGTATTGTATACGAACAAATGCAGCTCTGGGATGTGCCGGACGTGCCGTTTTTATGTCATATAAAGACAATGCCCCGGCAAAACCGAAACAATACGTCCGGGTAAAAAGACAGCCCTCCGCTAAAGAGCGGAGGGCTGGTACAATATTCTCACTTAGCTTTATTGAGGAAAAAATCTTATTTAACGATGCCGTACTTCATCGTACGATCCGGGGAATCGGGGTAAATCCCCTCCAGAGAAACCGTGCCGTTGGAGCCGTCAATCATTTTCTGGAAACCGGACACCGAACTTACCTGGCGGCCGTTGACTTTGGTGATGATAAAGCCGGGCCGAATGCGCGTTTGTTCGGAGATGATACCGCTGCGGATATCAGCTACGGTAACACCACTTTTCAGGTCGAGTTTACTTGCCGTTCCTTCATCGAGCTCCACAAATTCGGCACCGAGTTTGGAGATTGACTCCGGTTCTGGCTCGGGGCGGATGATGCCGGTATCTCCGTTAGCGTTACGCAGTCTTGCCGTAGCCGTTTTCTGCTTTCCGTTGCGTTCAAATTCGATATTAACCACGTCTCCCGGGCGGTGACGGCCCAGTTGCTCCAGCAGTTCGGAGTTACGAAGGGTTGTAACACCGTCTACTCCCGTGATCACATCTCCGTTCATCAGGCCGGCTTCTTCGGCGGCGCTCCCTTCGGTTACTTCAGAGACGTAGACGCCGTTGTCACGGTCGATTCCTTTCTCTTGGGCAAACGCAGTATTGAGCTCCATGATACGGGCACCGAGTAAGCCTCGTTGCACGATGCCGAACTCACGCAGATCCTGAACTACTTTCTTTACAATAGCGGACGGAACGGCAAAGCTGTAGCCGGCAAACACACCCGTAGGGCTGCTGATTGCGGTATTGATGCCTACCAGGTCTCCGTTGATATCAACCAAAGCACCACCGGAGTTTCCGGGGTTTACGACAGCATCGGTTTGAATGAAAGACTCGATTGCCATCTCGCCACCGCTGCGGCGGACAATATCGATGCTGCGGCCCTTGGCGGAAACGATACCCGCCGTAACGGTACTCGTCAGGCTGAAGGGGTTGCCAACGGCAACCACCCATTCACCGATTTTCAGCTTGTCGCTGTCAGCGAACTGAACGGTAGGCAGGTTGACAGCATCAATCTTGATGAGCGCAATATCGGTGGTTGGGTCAACGCCGATTACTTCGGCGTCGTAAGTTTTCTGGTCGTTGAGAACGACCTCGAGGGTTTCAGCACCATCGACTACGTGGTTGTTGGTAGCAATGTAACCATCGGGGCTGATGATTACGCCAGACCCTGATCCTTGCTGAAGGGGAGCGGGGCTTCCTCCCTGGCCTCCTCCCTCAGGAATGCCGAAAAGATCGCGGAAAGCATCGGGGAGACGGTCGGGGTCAATACCCTGAGCTCCACGACTTCCAAAACCGGGGGCTTGTTTAGAAGCTTTGATATGAACCACAGCGGGCAATGCCTTATCCGCAGCGGTAGCGAAACCGGCGGTAGGCGCCGGATTTACGTTAACGGTATTGCTTGGTGCGGCGAAGTTAGTCATACTAGATGCTGGCGGAGCCTGAACTTCGACGTACCGGGTGTCCTGGTTGAGCCCCAGGTACTGCGCGCCGCCAAGGGCGGCAAATCCGCCGACAACGGCGGCCAGAATAATGAGAAGGAAATTTTTCATTTGATGATGCACTTTTAGAGCTTGTTAAGATAACGGTTCAGCTGTTTATAAAACGTATGTAGTAGACCTCCCAACAGCCAATTTGGTTGGCTGATTCAACCTTCATTAACTTTTATTAACTGAGACAAGCGGCTCTCTCCGGATTTATGTTGGTGCCCGAAGCGGATTCCCCTTGCTCCTCCGGCAATCAGAGGTGGAAGAAAACCAAGTAGCGAATCCCTATTTTACGCCTTCAATTTCCAGCTATGCGCCTTACCGCCTTTCTCACCCTGCTCTTTACCCTGCTTTTCACCTGCGGCCGCGCCCAAGATGCTTCCTTCCAACAGAAGGCTGATTTTATTATCGACGCGAAACTCGATGATGAACGGCACGAACTGCACGCCCACCTGAAACTCACGTACACCAATAATTCTCCCGATTCGATTTCCGTCATTCCGTTTCATTTCTGGCCAAAAGCATACAGCTCCGACGAGACAGAATTTGCTCAACAACAACTCCGTAACGGAAAAACCGACTTCCACTTTTCTGAGCAACGCCAGCGCGGAACACTCGACAGCCTGAAATTTGTGGTAAACGGTACAGCCGCCGAACATAAGTTCCGCCGAGACGCTCCCGACGTTGCCGATGTTTTGCTGCCCGGAGCTATTCCCCCCGGTGGTAGTGCCGTAATCGAAACCCCTTTCCGGGTGAAAATCCCCGCCAGTTTTTCCCGCCTCGGTCACGTAGGCCAATCATACCAGATTACCCAGTGGTACCCGAAGCCTGCCGTATATGACAAAAACGGCTGGCACCCTATGCCCTACCTCGATCAGGGAGAATTTTACAGTGAATTCGGCAACTTCACCCTTCACCTCACGCTTCCCGAAAATTACGTCGTTGGTGCAACCGGGGTGCTGCAAAACCCCGACGAACGCAACTGGCTCCTGAAAAAAGCGGAAGCAGACCGGGTGCACCTGAACATTAGCAAAGCGGCAGGAGAACTGAGCGATGGCTTTGTCCGGGAAACTTTCCCGACTTCTTCGGAACGAACAAAAACACTTACCTGGCAAGCCGAGCAGGTACACGATTTCGCCTGGTTTGCGGATAAGCGCTTCCGGGTTTTGCACGACACGCTACAACTGGCAGAAAGAGAGGATGCCATTCACGTCTGGTCCATGTTCACGGCCACCGAGGCCGGCTTATGGGTAAAATCCACGGATTACATTAAGCGTGCCACCCGCTTTTACTCCGAACAGGTAGGCACGTACCCCTATCCGCAGGTGACCGGCGTACAGTCGGCGCTCAGCGCCGGCGGCGGCATGGAATATCCGATGATTACCGTTATCGGGCGTAGCGGGAGTGCTGCGGGGCTCGACCGGGTGCTGGCGCACGAAATTGGACACAACTGGTTTTACGGCATCCTCGCCAGCAACGAACGCGCCCACCCCTGGATGGACGAAGGGCTGAACTCTTTTTACGAGCACCGGTACATGGCGAAGTTCTGGCCCGACCGCCCTGCTGGCATCGAGTTGGCCAACCTGCAAATTGACTACGACCGACTGGGGTACCACTACCTCGCCCGCCAGGGAAAAGACCAGGCTCCGGACACCCGGTCGGACAGTCTGAGTCAGTACAACTACTGGCTGCAGGCCTACAGCAAACCCGCTCTTGCGCTTAAGGAGTTGGAGGCCCACGCAGGCACCGAAGCGTTCGACCGCGCGATGCGGGCTTATTATGCAGACTGGAAGTTCCGTCATCCCCAGCCGGACGATTTTTTCAGCACCATCAACGAAAGCCTCGGGCTGGAAACCGAACCCTGGTTCCGCGAAGCCTTCACTACTACTAAAACCTCGAACTGGAACCGGGGCGCAGCACCCGGCTTCGTTGCCTACCATAAAGGAGACCGGATGGTTCCACAACCCGAAGGAGAAAAAAGCAATGCCCTCGATCTTTACCCCAAAGGAGGAATGTCTCAGGGAAGAAAGTTCTCGTTGGGCGTTCTCACCAATCAGGAGAACCCGAACAAGCGTCAGATTTTTGCGTCCCCTATCGCGGCATTCAACGAGCACGACGGGCCGATGATCGGGGCAACCCTGCACAACCGGACGCTGGAACCACGACGCCTGGAATGGATGCTCGCGCCGCTGTACGGCTTTGAGAGTAAAACGCTGAATGGCTTTGCCGGTATCCGCCTGCGCGTGCCGCGCAGCAGTGGCGGAATTGAACAGAGCACCCTGAGTGCTGGAGTACAACGCTTCAGCGATTTCACATTACGCCGGACCGATACACCTTACTCATACTTCCGGTACGCCCTGAAGGCGGAAACGACCTTTAGGCATGCCCCGATTACTGAAACCGAAAGCAAGCTGAATTTCCGGATGGTGCTACTGCAAAAGGACCGTCCTGAGTTTTCAGCCACCGGCGAGATTGCAGGGAAAGACGCCGAAGGAGAGTATTTCTGGCGGCTCGGCTACAGCCGCGCTAAAACGAGGGAGATCACCCCCATTGCCTTTAGCCTCAACCTGGAAGCGAAGGTTGTTGATGAGGCAACGCCCTTCCGGGCGGGTCACCTTAAGCTGGAGGGCATCGTAAACGGCGGCTACCAATACGAGCAAGAGCGGTTTCTCCGCTACCGGCTCTTCGGGGGTGTCTTCCTGGCCAATGAACTGCGCGAAAGCGCAGTACGCAGTAACTCCGGCTTTTCGTTGGTCGACAATGCCTTCAGCGACTACCGTTACGATGACCTTTACCTGGGCCGTAACCTTGATGGCATTTATGGCCAGCAACTCGAACAGCGGCAGGGAGGATTTCGGGCGCCCATCAGTTCTGCCTTCGCTTTCGGCACAAGCAATAGTTACATGACCGCCATAAATATCGATGCCGACCTTCCTGCTTTCCCCGCATACCTCCCGTTCGGTTTGTTCCTCGATGCCGGTTACTACGGTTTTAAAAGCCTCAGTGCTGATCCCCTCAGCGGCGAATTCAGCTGGGTTGGCGGAGTTTCGCTCAGCGCGATGAAGGGACGGATAGGAGTATTTGCCCCTTTGATTGCAGACCCCGACACTAAAATGCTGCTGGAACAGCAGGGAGACCTGATCAACAGGCTTACGTTCAGGCTTAGTCTTTCCGGCTGGATGCCGTGGCGCTGGGTTGACGACCTGTTCTGAACGGGCCCCAAAGCCGTGCACAAGTTGATTGTCAGCAAAAACAGATCGTATAACTTTTGTTAACAACCCTTCTCCGTTGCCCTACGTTAAGACGCCATGACTACCTGCCCCAAACCAGAAAACCTTTTGGAACAGCTTCGTGCGTTTGAAATCTTCGCCGACGTAAGTGATGCTGCCCTCAAATGGCTGATCGATAATAGTACCTATCACTGCCTGGAGAAGAACGAGTACTTCGTACGGAGCGATGAGCCCGTTCACCATATGCAGGTTGTTCTTACCGGTGGTTACGTTATCCGGAGGGAAAGCAAAGGGCGTAAACGGGAAATGGGGGTTTGGGAAGCACCGATGGTTGCCGGGTTGTTACCCTTCAGCAGGATGACCACATCTGCCGCAGAGGGTGTAACAACCGCTCCTACCAGCCTCCTGCAACTGCACAAGGATCATTTCACCGAGATGGTAAATCAGAGTTACCCCCTCACCCAGGCACTGGTGGGTGTAATGACCAATCGCGTCCGTGATTTTCAGCAGATGCAACTGATGGATGAGAAACTGATGGCACTCGGTAAGATGAGCGCCGGGCTCGCCCACGAACTGAACAACCCGGCATCGGCCATGATCCGTTCCGCTCAGGAGCTGCACCGCCACCTGCAACAGACACCAGAGAGGATCAAAGCGCTCTTCAAAATGAGGGTGAGCGACAGTGATGTCGATAAGATGAACGACGTTCTGTTTGAACGGATAGCCGCGAAGCAACTCAAACCAGGTGAAGACCTCAGCCTCATTGAACGGGAAGAACTGATTGATGAATTGCAGGACTGGTGTGAAGATCACGACATCAAAGACTGTGAGGAGATTGTCGACACCCTGATTGATTGGGGCTTCGAATCGGAGCACCTCGACCTGCTGGCCAAAATCGTTACCGGCCCCTCCCTTCAGGCGGTGCTCTGGTGGCTGGAAGCCTCCCTGACCACTGAATCCCTCGTGGATGAAATTCAGACCGCCAGCACCCGGATTTCCGAACTGGTAACTTCGATCAAAACTTACAGCCACATGGACAGTGACCCCAGCATGGAGTTCATAGACGTTCATGAAGGACTCATTTCGACACTGACCATGCTGAAATTCAAGTTCAAAAAAGACAAGAGCATAGGTTTCAGGAAAGAGTGGGACCGCACCCTTCCGTTCATCAAAGCCCTGCCCGGAGAACTCAATCAGGTATGGACCAACCTGATCGTGAACGCCCTCGATGCACTCGAGGGCCAGGAAGGCGCTCAACTCACCATCCGCACCTACAAACAAAGAGAAAACCTGTGCATCGACATCGAAGACAATGGCCCAGGCATTCCCGCCGACATACAGAGCCGGGTTTTCGAGCCCTTCTTCACAACCAAAGGAATCGGTGAAGGCACAGGAATGGGGCTCGACATCGTCCGGCGGGTACTCGAGCGACACAGCGGCAGTATTGGTATGGAAAGCGAACCCGGCCGCACTTGCTTCCGGGTCTGTTTCCCCTTATAACGATTTTCAACTCCACGGCTAAACACATATCCTTTAACTTGCAACCATAATCCTGCCTAATGAAGAAACCAGTAATTCTCTCCGTAGACGATGACCAGCAGGTACTCCGTTCTCTCAAACGCGATTTGCGCAATGAGTACAAATCAGATTATCGCATCATCAGTACCACGAGTGCCAACGAAGCTCTTGAAGCGGTAGAAGAACTGAAGAAAAAAGGTGAAACCATCGCACTCTTCCTCTCCGATCAGCGGATGCCGGAAATGCCGGGAGTCGACTTTCTCGAAAAAGCACGCAAGTTTTTTCCCGACGCAAAGCGGGCATTGTTAACGGCTTATTCAGACACCCAGGCTGCGATCAAGGCCATCAACGACGTTCAGCTCGATTACTACCTGCTGAAACCATGGAATCCACCGGAGGAGAAGCTGTTTCCCGTCCTCAACGAATTGCTCGAGGACTGGAAGCTGAGTTACCGTCCCGGATTCCAGGGCGTAAAGGTGGTGGGTTATCAGTATTCTCCTAAAAGCCACAACATCAAAGACTGGCTTGCCTCCAACCTCAAGCCCTACCAGTGGGTGGATGCCCAAAGCGAAAAGGGGCAGGAACTACTGCAACTTCACAACTGCGAAAATAAAGAGCTTCCCTTTGTCGTCCTCGAGTCTGGTGATGCTCTCCCCAACCCCGACCTGCCTGTATTGGCCGAAAAATTGGGAATGAGTGCCTCGGCCAACGAGCCGATGTACGATGTCGTCATTGTAGGCGGTGGGCCGGCCGGAATGGCCGCCGCTGTTTACGGAGGTTCCGAAGGCCTCAACACATTGATGATCGAGAAAAGAGCACCCGGTGGACAGGCCGGAACGAGCAGCCGCATCGAAAACTACCTTGGCTTTCCGAGCGGACTCTCCGGTGCGGAATTGACCCGCAGGGCAATGGCCCAAACGCTTCGTTTTGGCGTGGAGGTGGTTACCCCCAGAGAAGTCGCCGACGTTCGGATTCAGGACAACTACAAAATCCTTACCCTCGACGATGGTTCTGAGGTGAAAACCCGAGCCGTTATTCTTACCACCGGCGTGGAATACCGCCATCTGCCGGCCGAAGGGGCCGACAAGTTCTCTGGCGCAGGTGTTTACTACGGAGCAGCAATGACGGAGGCCAATGCCTGCTCCAACAAAATCGTCTACGTTGTGGGTGGCGGCAATTCTGCAGGGCAGGGAGCGGTTTACCTCTCCAAATTCGCAAAAGAGGTGCACATCCTGATTCGCAAACCAGACCTGACCTCCAGCATGTCGAGCTATCTGATCGATCAAATCGACGGAATCGAAAACATCAAGGTGCACGGTTACCGCCAAATCCAGGAAGTAAACGGAGACGACGACCGGGTTGAGCAACTTCTCATTCAAAACCTGGAGGATGATTCTGTTATCGACGCCGCAGCCGACTCCGTTTTCGTTTTCATCGGTGCACGCCCGCGTACTGAATGGATCGAACGCGGACAGATCACCATCGACAAGCGTGGCTTTGTGGTTACCGGGCGCGATCTTACGGCGACCAAAGAAGGGGCCACGAAGTGGCCATTAGAGCGTGCTCCCTACCTCCTCGAAACTTCCCAACCGGGTGTTTTTGCGGCAGGAGATGTACGGTCCGGCGCAATGAACCGGGTAGCCTCCGCCGTAGGAGAAGGGGCCATGGCCGTGAAGTTTGTCCATGCCTACCTGGCCGAAAATTAGCAGGCGGGGCCGCAGGTGCAAACGAAGTTTTTCTGAAGAGCAAAGCGCAAGCCCCTAGCCTGTTACTCCTTCGTAAAGTGCGTAAGCCGCCAGGCTTACCTTCAGCAACAAGCTCAGAAACTCCAGCCAAGGCTTCTTGTCGGCCAGTTCCGATGTTCGTTCAGTGGGGGTGAGCGGATAGGTCACAAAAACGATGATAATGTCGCGAAGGCGATCACGCTCCTCGGCACCAGGACCGGCATATTGGTCGTTTTCCTTTAGCTTCGGTTTGTTTTTAATTTCGGGAGGTGTAGACATGATTTGGGATGAGTTTGAACACTTGTAAGATAATCACTGTCCGCTCCTGACAACATCAGTGATGTTATAGTTGCCCCGGCCACCCCAGGTGACTTTTGCGGCCGCTTTTATCACCTCGCCAAAATTTCACCTTTGATGACCGAAGCAACTATATTACAAATTTAAAGTATTTGTGATAAAAAACAAACATTTTGTTTCATTTTTAAACCAATTACTTTGAAAAGCACTAAGATCTACTTTCCCAACGGGCGGGGGCAGCAACTCGCTGCAAGGTTAGAGCTTCCGGTAAACCGTCATCCGCATGCTTTTGCGTTATTCGCGCACTGCTTTACGTGTTCGAGTTCGTTGGCAGCAGTCAGGTACATAAGCCGGGAACTGAACCTACAGGGCTATGGCGTACTGCGTTTCGACTTCACCGGACTGGGCAACAGCGAAGGCGACTTTGTAGACACCAACTTCACGACTAACATCTCAGACCTCGTTGCCGCAGCAGAATGGCTCGGCGAGCATTACGATGCTCCGGCTCTTCTCGTTGGCCACAGCCTGGGTGGTGCAGCGGTACTCTGCGCCGCCAGGATGATCGACTCCGTAAAAGCGGTGGCCACCATCGGTGCCCCCTTTGCACCGGATCATGTTTCGGCCCACTTCGCCGCAGACATCGACCAGATCGAGACCGAAGGCGAGGCTACCGTAAGCATCGGCGGGCGCCCCTTCAGGATTGCGAAGCAATTCCTTGACGATCTCGACCAGCAACCTATCCTCGAACACATTAAAGACCTCGGTGCGGCGCTGCTCATTCTCCATTCTCCGCAAGACACAACGGTTAACATCGATGAGGCGGCTAAACTGTACACAGCTGCCTTTCATCCCAAAAGCTTTGTTTCGCTCGACGGAGCGGACCACCTCCTGACCCGGGCTGAAGATGCTCATTATACCGGCCAGGTTATTGCTGGCTGGTCATCGAGATATATCACTGCACCTGCGGCCGCGCCCCTCAGATCGGACAAAGAAGTCGCAGTAAGGCTCGGAGATGAAGGTTTCACAACGGAGGTCATGGTCCGCCAGCACCACCTTGTCGCCGATGAGCCCGAAAGCATTGGCGGCAACGATTACGGCCCGGGGCCGTACGAGCTCGTCAGTGCCGGACTGGGCGCCTGCACAGCTATGACCGTTCAGATGTACGCCCGCCGAAAAAAATGGCCCCTGGAAAATATTGAGGTACACATCGACCACCGGAAAGACTACGCAACAGATATGATCCTTGTGGACAAGAAGCCCACCAAAATCGATCACTTCGACCGTACCATCATCCTCACCGGAGACCTGACCGAGGAACAGAAAAAACGCCTTCTGGAGATTGCCGACCGCTGCCCCGTACACCGGACGCTGCACGAAACCGTAGAGGTGAAGACCGTATTGGGTTAACGCTGTCTCCCGGAGAGGAGACAGAAAAGCACGCTCCTAAAAACAAAAATGCGCTGTCGGCCAAGGGGCCAACAGCGCATTTTTATCGTAGTAAAATAACCTTTCGGGAGGTCTCGGCTCTTGTCTCCCCGGGTGCTGGTAATTCTCCCCGGCAAGAGGGACGGATACAAGTCGAGAACCAGGGTTAGTTTCTTAGTAAGACCAGAGGTCGTGCTCGAAGTTGAAGATCTCCTGCTTGATCCGCTCAGCTTCCATCAGACGCTCACGCCCGTCGGTTTTGTAATCCTGGATCCGGCGATCGGTTACGTTGCTTTGTTTGATGATGTAGCTGTTGAAGAAACGGCTTTCGAACACGTCTTCCCAACTGCGGTTGGCCGCATCGTTACCAGTAGCGAAGGCATTCTCGTTGGCCAGTACCTGGCGTGCGCCAGGGTAGTAAACCCAGAACATGGGGCGCTCGGTGATTACGTTACCGTTCTCGTCGAGTTCGTCGATCAGGGGGGCAATACCGAGGATGCGTACCTTCATGGTAGAGCTTTCCCGGTCGAAGAACCATACTTCCTGAAGGCGGTAACGACGAACATCGTCCGGGTTCAGTTCACGTGGCACCAGAGAGTAGGTTACCTCGTAAGTTTCAGGGTCAACAACGGGAACAGTGTCGATTCCACCTGCGATTGATCCACGCTCCAATTCGGTAAGCGGCGTGGTGAACTTATCATCCAGTACGCTGTAGAGTTCGATCTTACGATCATTCGCTGCCTCCATCAGGATATTGATGAGGGGGCGCTCCGGATTAGAGAAAGGAAGGTTGATCTTTTCTCTTACGTCAAGTACCCGCCATACGCGTTTCTGCCAGAGGATGTCTGCCTCACGGATGTTCTCGTACGCCAGAATACGACGTTCGTTCTTGGTCCGCTTCTCTACGATGTCATTAACGGGCGTAATGAAGATATTATCGGAAGGGTTGGCGGGGTCGCCGGTTCCGGGAAGAGTAATATTATCGGGATTGTCCTGCGGGTTACCTGGGCGCTGGGCAACCAGAACCGAAGAGGTACCGAGCAGAAGCAGGAGGGCCAGTTTAAGAGCTGCCTTCATGGGAGGGGAGTGATTAAAGAGGGAAAATGACTTATACCATCTACGAACGTAGCTTACAACGGGCATAGTGTAAAAGTCATGAAAAAAAACGAGCCTTCCGGAACATTTCCCGGAAGGCTCGCAAAAATCCGTTTTTATTTCGGCATATACAAACGATGCGCCGGCCTTAACGGATTTACTGGATCTGGAAACTCATGGTACCAAGGTCACGTGGTCCGTTGTCTCCGGGGCAACGCCCTTTGATGTTACGAATGGTGAAGTTGTCACCCGGCTTAGCCAGGTCTACCAGTTTCTTGGTGCTGGCGGTGAAGTTACCACCAGCATTGGTGCTCACCACTGGGTCAGCACGCTTAGGGATGTACAGCAATTCGAAACCGGTGATGCCACACTTAGCTTCGAAGTCGAAGTTCTCCAACTCAGCGTAAAGGCCAGACTGGCTTTTGAAGATGTTAGAACGGAGTTTTCCACCCGTGCTACCACCAATTTTCGCCTTCGGATCAGGAATCCGCTTCACGCGGAAATCGAAAGAACCAAGAGTTTGTCCTTTAGCAGTCACGTTTACTTTGGCGTCACCTACGCTGTTACCGGTTACGATCAGATTAGAGTTGTTACCAGACTTTTTAGAAGCTGCACCAGTAACGCTTACGCGGACGTCGCCGGAGGCAACACCGGCAGCGGCTACGGTTACGGGGTTATCCACACCGATGTAGAAAACGTTCATCTTGTCGGCAGAAACCGATACAGAACGCTGGCCTACTTCGTAGGTGAATTTGCCTTCGCCTCTTTTCACCTCTCCCGTGAGCGGGTTAGTTACCGCAACAGAAGTAGTGAGTGTTTTCTGGCCGGTTCCTGAACCGGTGATGCTGAAGTCAGCCGTACCGTCAGGGTTGATGCGCAGACGCTGTCCGTTTACACGGAGATCAACGTTAGAAGGATCGAGGCTCGAAGAGTAAGAACCTACAGAAACCTTAGCGTTGATCTTCTCCCCACCGATTACGTAGCTACGGTCGGCGTTGAAAACCGGGAAGAACTTGTCGATCTCAATCACCTTACCACCAGCGAGGCTGACCATATCGTTTACGAGGTTAGACTCGGAAACTTTCAGGTCAGACTTCATCTGAGAAAGCAGCGGCATTACTGCAGCTACGGGCATGTGGCCGAATTTGAAATCTTCCCAGCTTGGGCGATCAGCTTCTTTCCATGCTTCATCATCGATATTGAAAGGCATGTTAACGGCAACGCTCTGGATCTTAGCCTCGATATCGGCGGGCTTAAGGTCCATGTTCTGGCCGTGCTCGGTCAACAGGTTAGAGTAAGCATCGATGAGGCGTTGGCGGGTTTCGATAACTTTTTCCTTCAGTTCAGCACCGAGACCTCCCTGACCGTCTTCGCCAAGGACGAGCAAACGGGTAGTGATGTCTTTGTTCTTCTTGCCACGAAGCGCACGTACACCGTGGTCTACTTTGTAATCTTCGTCGTCAACTTCACCGTTATTGTTACCAGATCTGTCGATCATCAAGTCACGGAGTTGATCGACGTAAGTACCGAACTCACCGGAGATGGAGCGGACTTCTTCGATAGCTGGTTGAATAGGCTGAAAACGCTTCTTGGAATCATCTTCCAGGATGGTCTCAACTCCTTTAACCGTAGCGTCGAGTTGTTCGTCTACGGTAGCGATGGAGTTTTGGTTACCCTCATCGAGGGTTTGGAAAGCGTTCATAACCTCAGCAGAGACGTTCAGGGCCAACAGGGCCATCAGTACGAGGTACATGATGTTGATCATCAACTGCCGGGGTTCCTTTGGAATTGACATTGATATATATTTTTAAAAAACGGACGCGGCGGCAACGTTGCCGCCGCGTCGGTTTGCTTATGAAAAGGGGAATGTATTGCGCTAAGCGGTTGCTGCTTATGCGTTAGGGCCGCGCATAGCGCTGATCATGTTGCCGTAAACGGAGTTCAACGTGTTGAGGTTACCGTTCAGTGACTTCATGTTAGACTTGTACGCTTTGGTTTCGTCAGCAGTTGCTGCGAGGTCGGCCATAGCTTCGTTGAGCTTAGCGTAGAAGTTGCCCATCTGGCGAACTTGCTCACCGGTGCCGCTGAAGTCTGCATCCTGGAGCGCTTTGAGGCTACTCATGCTTTTAGACATAGTCTGGAGCTCAGTCAACATACCACCGAGCTGCTGCTCTACTACTTCTCCGTTAAGAGCAGCGCCGGAAGAAACAGCTGCGCCGCCGGAAGTCAGGGGCTGAACGTCACCGTCGTAGCTGCTGAGGCCGGGGTAGAGTTTGTCCCAGTAGTAGTCAGGATCAGGGCCAAGGATACCGATCAGCGCGAAAAGTGCTGCTTCAATACCAAGACCGATGGTGATGAGGTCAAACTTGATTCCTGCGATGGTGGGCATC
Organism: Neolewinella aurantiaca; assembly: GCF_008014675.1. GTDB lineage: Bacteria > Bacteroidota > Bacteroidia > Chitinophagales > Saprospiraceae > Neolewinella > Neolewinella aurantiaca. Next base: position 85,521 of record NZ_VOXD01000022.1, read on the forward strand.
TCCCAGGACTGGAGCTTGTAGAGGGCACCAAGCATTACAATCGCGGCACCAACGCCGATGATAAAATTCTTGATGTACTTGAAAGTGGGCGATTTAGTAAATGCCATTGTACGGAACGTGTGATTTGGGGAAGATGATGAAAGAAAGCTTAGTGCTTGTTTAGTTTTCCCGTTTTGTAAAGAAAGTGGGTTGCGATTTAGCGGCCGAAACCGTCTTAACGACCCTTTAACCGAAGTTAAGGGAAGCATATTGTTTTGGCGACCGCGAAAATACGGAGAAAAGCAGACAAAATCAAAAAACTACGATTTGAGAAAGGTAGCCGACAAATGTTTATCTCCTGCGTATTTGTTTGGGTCGCAATGGTGTAACGGCAAATCGGATTGCGTGTGCACTGCCAAAAGAAAAAATTTTTGAGGCTCACTTTATTCTTACCGGAGCTTTTCTTCCCCGGTTTGCCGCAGGCATGGATGCTGTTCCGGGCGCAGACGCAGGTGCAGAGCGACCGGTCTTCGAAAGCAGCATAAAAAGGCAGGAATTACTGTTATTGTTTTTTCAAATATAACGCGCAGTCCTTGATTAAGGAGAATAATATTTTGTACTTTCGCCATAGTTAAGCATACTATGCTACACATTCAAAGGGGCACAAACTATACCTAATTCAATTTCCTCTCCACCTGATGGCTTTTTACCCGACCAGCTTTTTGCTGCAGTCTCGGGTTGTTGCCGATCAGACCAAACCTCACTAAATGAGAACACTTTTACTTTTTACTATGCTACTACTATGTGGTAGCCTATCCGCACAGATTGGAATAAACGAAGACTTTGAATCCGGATTTCCCAGTTCATGGTCTAACGCCGGAAGTTCCTCATCTACTTTTGGGGCCTGTGACGGCACATCAATTCGGGATAACATCTACAGCGGCAGTGCAACCGGTTCAGTAACGACCAATACTGCTACCAATGCAACTACTGACGAAGTAACTATTTCCTTTGACTACAAAATAGTAGACTACTACAGCACCAGTTCGGCTGCTGATAGCGATTTCGGCCAGGTGGAACTCCTTTACTCTACTGACGGCTCCACCTTTTCTTCAATATGGACAACAACTACCCCCGTTGGCACTTGTACAAATCAAGTAGTTACGATCCCTGCTAATACTCTGACGGCAGGAGACGACGTAACCTTCCGCTTTGAATACACCTGGAATGCGGATGACTGGTATATCTATCTCGACAACTTCTCCGCGACTCAACCAGGAGCTTGCGTTGAGGCTACTGCAACCTATACTGTAGCTGAAGATTGCGCCAATGGTCAGTTCAGTATCGATGTAGCGGTGACCGATCCGGGAAGTGCTACCACACTTACCATTGCGGACGACCAGGGTTCAGCAACACAAGCCGCCAACCTCTCTGGAGTAAATACTTTTGGGCCGTACGCCTCCGAAACCGACGTGGTATTTACTATCACTAATGACCAGAATGGATCATGTTCTACAACCAGTCCAACACAAAGCTTTATCTGCCCTCCACCGAACGACCTATGTTCTGGTGCCGAAGCCCTCACCGTTACAACAGATGGCACTTGCTCTGCGCCCCTAACTACAACCAATTTGAGTTCTACCGCTTCGGGCACCACACCCACTCCGACTTGTGGGAGCTTCGGTGCCGGGCAGGACGTCTGGTACACGGCAATCGTACCAGCATCTGGTGACCTTACCATTGAAGTAGGCACTGCCGGTGGTCCTACGGATATGGTCATGCAGGCTTACTCGGGTACCTGTGGCGCATTAATAGCCATTGAATGTGACGATGACGGCGGCAGTAGCTTTACACCATTTCTTGAGCTTACTGGACGCACGCCAGGAGAAACGATTACGTTAAGGCTATTTGAGTCAGGAAATAACTCCTTTGGTGACTTCACGATTTGTGCTTACAGCCTGAACTGCGCTTCCCCAACGGCAACCTATGCCATTTCTGAGGATTGTGCCAACGACCAGTTCTACGTAGAAATAGTAATTTCTGACGTAGGCACTGCGACAACTCTAACTATTGCTGACGACCAGGGTTCTCCGACTCAAACGGCATCCATGACCGATACGTACACCTTCGGTCCCTATGCCTCCGGCACCAGTGTTGTATTTACAACTACCAACGATCAGGATGGAGCATGTTTTATAACCAGTCCAACACAAAGCTTTACCTGCCCCCCACCGAACAACGAGTGCTCTACGGCACAAGCTCTCTTCTGCGGAGGAACTCCAATTGACGGAAGTACGGTTAGTGCGACGGACAATGCTGACGGCATTGGTTGCGACATGGGGCCTGCTGTATGGTACACTTTCAGCGGCAACGGATTCGACGTAACGCTTACCGCAGACCCTGAATCAGGCTACGACATTGAACTGGGTGTATACTCCGGAGATTGCGCCGGCACATTGACCAGTGAAGAATGTGTTGATAGCGGTGGCAGTGGAACAGCTGAAGACTACACCTTCACTACCGTTAGTGGGGTTACTTATTACGCATCTGTTGGTCATTACAGCAACACAAGTACCCAAACGGGGGATTTCACCATCGGAATTGAGTGTGGGACTTGTGCGCCCCCCGAAGCAACAGCAACGGTGGCAACTTCTTGTAATCTCAGTGGAGAATATGAGGTGACACTTGACATCAGCAGCCTCGGTTCCGCCACCAGCCTGTCTGTAAGTGATGGCACACCACCAACAACCATTACTAATACTGGCGAAATCACTTATTCCTATCCTCCGGGAAGCGGCACTATTACTTTTACGCTCACCAACGATCAGGACGGAACATGTGAGATTACCCGGACCGCTACCATTCCTGCAGCATGCCCTCCCCCGAACGACGCCTGTGCAGGTGCCATCGCCCTTACCGATATCAGTGGGGCGCCTACGGCCGCCAGCGGTGATACTTATGACAGTTCTGATGCCACACAATCTGCAAGCGTAGATTATTGTACCGGCAATGACAACGATGATCTATGGTTTACCGTAACGGTACCTAACGGAGCAGGAGACGTAATTACCATTACAACTGGCGGGACAACCGACATGGTAATTGGACTCTACAGCGGAGATTGCGAAAATCTGGTAGGATTAAAGTGCGTAGATGAACACGCTAGTGGAGTAGATGCCCCCGAAACCCTTGTATATACCGTTCCCGCAGCAAGGGGTGGAGCCGCAGCACCGCAAACGTATTTTGTTCAAGTATACGACTACTTTGCCAGCGGCGGAGAGTTCACCGTATCCGCTTCCACGGCCCTGCCGGTAGACCTCATCTCCTTCAACGGACAGGCGATGGAAAAAGCCAACAAACTGACCTGGTCTACTGCCCGCGAGGAAGCCGCCGACCGCTACGTGGTTGAGCGCAGCAGCAACGCCAACAACGACTGGGCCGCAATCGGCGAAGTACTTGCCGCTGGCGACTCAGAGACAGAGCTCTTCTACGAACTGATGGACGAAAGCCCACTCGCCAATGCCTACTACCGCCTCCGCATGGTAGACCTCGACGGTACTTTCACCTTCAGCAACATCGTTGAACTGACCAACAATACCCTCGGCGATACCGGGCTCTCTGTCTTCCCTGTTCCCGCACTCAGCGAGGTTACCGTTGGCTTCGAGGCTCAGGCCGCAGGTAAAGCTATGATCGTACTGACTGACCTGACCGGCCGCACCATCAGCGAGCAGGAAGTGAACGTTGCTGCTGGCTACAACGCCGAAACAGTCAACCTCCAGCCTCGTGCCTCCGGTGTCTTCCTCGTTCGGGTGAGTGTAGATGGCCGTCAGATGGTCCACCGCCTGATCAAGCGGTAACCAATACTGAAGCATCGTTCTGATGCGATTCACAGCAGAATGGGCTGTCGGGAGTTCTTCCCGACAGCTCATTTTGTTTTCAGGCCACCCGTTGTTTCTCCTTACTTTCAAAGATGAGTCGCTGCCCCATACTCTCCAGCGAGCGCGGAGAACGTCCGAAGATATCCGACAGGCGCTTCAAATCGTTGGAGTAGCACATTGCTTCGATCAGTAGGGCCTGCTCGTCCCGTACCCAGGGCTCGAAGGACCGGGAGTAAGATTCGCGGGCTTTTTGCATGTATGCCGGCAGCCGGTGGTTCTCTTTACGCAGACCAAGACCGTCGATCGCTTTTTTCACCTCTGCTTCTTTTTCGATGTCCATTTTATCAAAGACCGCAACGCGGAAGAAATCAATCTCCCCCCAGGGCTCGTGGACCGTGCGCTTGTTTACTTTGGCAATTTCCGGGAGGATTTCAGGGAACCGGCGGTGAAACTCCATCAGATGAGTATGGATCAGCTCCCGCTTGTACACGCCCCGGTATTTGTTGTAGGCGACCAGACCCTTCAATGAATGATCAGCAATGGAGCGGCTACCGATGAATATTTTAGCCAGCTGCGCCACGCAGGGGGCATAACCCAACTCCCGTAGGGCAGCACAGGTTTCCTTCACCAGCTGATCGGGGATGTTGATCGCCTCCGGATCAACGGGTAGGGTAAGCGTTTTAATGAGGCTATTGAGCGAGCGGCGCACCTCAGGCTGGCCGAGACAACTGTCTTTCTTGTGGAAGGTTTCGCCGGTACGGGGGTCTACGCCGTTGCGCAGACCGTCGAGAATGTCAATCAGGGATTCGGAAGTCATGGTAGTTCTGTTTGTTTAGTGGACAATTCGGTTGAACGCCAGCAAAACTGAGGGAACCGCCCGGTGCTAGTCGTCTTTTATTCGAATACTTGCGTTTATAAACGTTTAAATACGGCTACGACCAGCGCGAATACGGCTCAAACCCGCATAAACACTACACTTCTGCAAGCAACACTCGTTTTTATGCTTCTGGGGAATTCAGCGCAGATTCCGTAGCACCCGGAAGACAACATTCTCTGGCTGCGGCCTACCCTGCTTCTTTATCCTTTTGCTGCACCTGCGCGCCGTCGCCCTGAAAAGCTGCGTGGGCTAACGACAAAATCATTCCTGTCTGCAACTAATCCCGGTGCTCCCTGCATTATCTCTCCGTCTGCAAGTACAGACGACAAATATTTCCACCTATGCAACTTCAAAAATCACGACAGCGAGGGCTTCGGGGGCAAGGCGCCCGGCCCGCACAATAAGTGTCTGCCAACGGTCTCCGCGCCCGTGGGAAGGCGCGCGCTCTATGAAAGTATCAGTACGGCATCTAACCGATTCTCCGCCTCTGGCCGGGGTTTCCTGTGTCGTGCACGAAACGGCTCCATTTCAAGCTCCGGTAGCCCAACGGCAGAGGCATCCGGCTCAGTAAAGGTTCGAATCCTTTTTGGAGTACAAATTTGCGGATATAGCTCAATGGCAGAGTTACAGGCTTCCACCCTGAAGATGTCGGTTCGATTCCGGCTATCCGCTCCAATTTTGTCCGGTGGTATAACGGTTATTACTCCTGATTTTGGTTCAGGTAATGGGGGTTCGATTCCCTCCCGGACTACCAGTATCTCAGCCCCTCCTCTCGCAACAAACAACCCCGGCTCGCCGCGCAAGCGGTGCCGGGGTTGCCGTGTAACTGGTGGGCAAAAACCCATGTTTCTGGTTAAAATACGATAGCCTATTCCGCTATTAACTACATACTAATTTAAGTCACCTTCCTTTTGGTCTTTGTTGATCCTGTGGGAGGTTGGCAGCCGAAGCTGACGCGGATACATCATAAAGACGCAAAAGCCCCCGACCGTCACCGGTCGGGGGCTCTTTTATTTCAGTTGATGACAGGTTTACACTTTCAGGGTTCCTTCCACGTCGTCGTCCATCGTCTTGCCGGTAACGACCGACGCCATCATTTTTGCCATCGCTACCATTTTCCCATTTTTCGTATCCCAGTAGAATCCCTCGTCGGGGGTAAACCGGATGAGGCTCAGGTTGGGATCGTCTTTACCTTCCTGAAACCACGTTTTCACGGCCGGGCTCCAGAGTTCTTCAATTTTACTGCGGTCTTCGGTGATGGTGCTTTTGCCGTAAAGGCTGAGGTAGTCGCTGTCGGAAGAGTTGGCGAGCAACACCTGCGTAGCGGGGGCGTTTCTGATGTCGGCGTTGTGGTCGCTGTCTTTACCGCTGAAGAACCAGAGATTCCCCTGGTCGTCGACCTGCTGTACGCTCATCGGGCAGGAGCTGAACGGCTTGCTGTCGAGATCGGTACAAAGCATGACGAAGCCTCCATCGGCAAGGTTTTTGATTTTTGCGACGGCTTCTTCGTTGAAAAGGTTTTTTGTGGTAGACATGATAGTTTTATTTAATTGTGATGCACTGATACACCGATTAAACGCGAGCCTACCATTCGCGTGTTCGTTTTTTTTGCGCGGCCGCAGGTGCAAAGCGGAAGACAAATGAGCCAACGACGAAGCCCGACCCGAAATTAATCGGGCCGGGCTTCGGCTAAATTCTGTTACAAAAAGCCAGGGCGGTTTTTATATAACCAGCATACAGTCGCCGTAGGCGAAGAAGCGGTACTTCTCTTTCTGCGCCTGGGCGTAAGCTTCCAGGATCAGGTCGATACCACCAAAAGCACAGGTAGTGATGAAGAGGCTACTCTTCGGCAGGTGGAAGTTGGTGAGCAGGTGATCCGGGATGTGGAAATCGTAAGGAGGGAAGATGAATTTGTTGGTCCATCCTTCGTTGGGAGCCAGCAGGCGCTCGGCGCTTACACTGTTTTCGCAGGCGCGAATGGCGGTGGTTCCGACGGCGAGGACCTTTCCACCATCGATTTTAGTGGCGTTCACGGTATCACAGGCTTCCTGCTCGACGCGGAAGTACTCGGCGTCCATTTTGTGCTTAGACAGGTCTTCGACTTCAATAGCCCTGAAGGTACCGAGACCGAGGTGAAGCGTAATGTCTGCCTTCTTAACTCCTTTGAGTTCCATCCGCATCAGCGTTTCGCGGCTGAAGTGGAGGCCGGCCGTTGGCGCGGCAACCGCTCCGATCTCGGAGGCAAAGACGGTTTGGTAGCGATCTGCATCGCGGGCGTCGGCTTCGCGCTCCAGTAGTTTGGGCAGGGGCGTGTTACCGAGGCCGTGGAGTTCCTTGAGGAACTCGTCGTTCGGTCCGTCGTAAAGGAAACGGATGGTACGTCCGCGGCTGGTGGTATTGTCTACTACTTCGGCGACGAGGCGGGTAACGCCCCGCTTATCGTTGAAGTAAAGCTTATTACCTACGCGGATTTTCCGGGCCGGATCAACGAGAACGTCCCACAGGCGGGCCTGAGCGTTGAGCTCGCGCAGGAGGAAAACCTCGATGCGGGCCTGGGTCTTTTCCTTGAGGCCGTAGAGGCGGGCCGGAAAAACTTTGGTGTTGTTAAATACCAGAGAGTCTCCCTCATCGTAGTAATCAAGCAGGTCGGTGAACATCTTGTGCTCGATCTCGCCGGTTTCCCGGTTGACGACCATCATTCGGCTGTCGTCCCGCCGCTTGCTGGGAGTACGGGCGATTAATTTCTCGTTTAGTTCGAATTTGAATTGTGACAGCTTCGTCCTCATTCCCTTGGCTAATTTTAGTCCCTGATGTTTCGTTGATGGTTGAAGGCAAAAACAGTATAAGTGTTCGCCCAAAGCCGCCGCAATTTATATTACGGAGACTTTAAATAGCGGGCAAAGGTAGGGGTATTTTACAAGATGGTTGTAAGCCCGCCATTAAGTAAGGCTTCAGGGGGATGGAATGTTGATGTTCTGGCCAGGAAAATTAACCGTTGGTCCAACTTTCCCTGCCTTTAGTCTATGTATGCACCTGCGGCTGCGCCTGAATTGTATCTTGAGCGATATTTGACTTCCGGCGGATACTGCCGGTAATCACCGCAGCCATCCTCTTCTCAGGAGAAAAGCTGCGGTTCAGTTGACTAAACCGATATTCTCATGCTTTTTCTGAAGGTCTTTACCGAAAGTGTCCGCCAGGCCATCGCCCAGCTTACCGGCAATAAGCTGCGCACTTTTCTTTCGCTGCTTGGCATTTCGATCGGGATCTTCTGTATCATTGGTGTTCTCTCTGCAGTGGAATCTCTGGAAGACAGCGTGCAGGGAAGCCTGGCCAAACTCGGAGACGATGTTGTGTACATCGATAAATGGCCCTGGAAAGACAACAGCGGCGACTGGTGGGAATATTACCAGCGCCCTTATCCTGATCACGACGATTACGAAGCGCTGAAAGAACGGATGCCTACCGCCTCGCTGGTTTCCTACTGGACAGTACCCGGCGTAAAAACCCTGAAGTACCAAAGAAATACAGTAGAAGGCGGTTTCCTCTTCGTCACCACTTACGAGCTCAACCGGATGCTCAACATCGAAATCGGCAAAGGCCGGTACTGGAGCTCTGCAGAATACAACGGAGGATCAGACAAGGTCTTGCTCGGGTTTACAATTGCACAAGAGCTGTTTGGCGCCATCGAGCCAGTGGGCAAGACCATAAAAATGGGGGGGCGTAAATATGAAGTTATCGGTGTTCTGGAAGCTGCGGGCGGGGACCTCATCAATCCGCTCGATTTCGATGATGCCATCATGGTGACGTACACAAATGCCGCACGCTTCATCAACCTCAAAAACCGTAACCGATTTGGAGGCAGTGTTGCCGTGAAAGCAAAAGAAGGTTTCTCTCTCGAACAGGTCCAAGACGATATCCGTGGTATCCTTCGTTCCAGCCGGCGCCTTCGCCCCCGCGAAAACGACAGTTTTGCAATGAACCAGCTAAGCATGATCGCGGATCAGGTCAGTGGAATTTTCGGTGTTCTGAATACCGTTGGCTTTCTGATCGGGTTCTTCTCTATCATAGTCGGAGCCATTAGTGTGGCCAACATCATGTTCGTTTCCGTTAAAGAAAGGACCAGCCTCATCGGGGTGAAGAAAGCACTGGGCGCTCGTCAGTTCGTAATTCTGCTGGAGTTCCTTACCGAGTCCGTCATCCTCTGCATCATTGGAGGTTTGTTCGGGCTTCTTTTGGTAGTTGGTGCCACAATGGTCCTGAACTCAATTTTCGAGAGTTTCCAAATCACACTTAGCGTCAAGTACGCCATTTTTGGGATTCTGGGCTCTGCGGTTGTCGGCATTTTAGCCGGCGCAATCCCTGCAGGACTCGCAGCTAAGATGGACGCTGTCGAAGCGATGAGGAGCTAGGAGCTAGAAATTAGGAGCTAGGAGCTAGGAACTAGAAACTAGGGGCTAGGAGCTAGGAGCTAGGAATTAGGAATTAGGGGCTAGGAACTAGGATTTAGGAACTAGAAATTAGGGGCTAGGAACTAGGAATTAGGAACTAGAAATTAGGGGCTAGCTATCCAGCCCTCTAGTTTCTATGTTCCTAGTTCTCTAGTTCCTAGTTCCCTAGTTCTCTAGTTCTCTAGTTCCTATTTCACTTCCCAGACGCGGTGCAGGTTCTTCTTCCGGAAATCCTGCGGTAACGTTTGCTTGGTAATTTCCTTTACGGAGGATGCGCCCATCACGTTGCTCTCATCGAACTTGAACTTGCGGGCGTTGGTGGCGAAGAGGATGGAGCCTCCTTCGTTCAGTTTCGGCGTGCAGTTGTTGATCAGCTTGAGGTGATCGGCCTGCAGGTCGAAAGGTTCCTTCATCTGTTTGGAGTTTGAGAAGGTAGGTGGCGTGATGATGATGAGGTCGTACTTGGTCAGTTTAGGTTCGCGGAGCCACTCCAGAATATCGGTGCGGATAAAACGGTGCTTGCTAGCGTCGATCTCGTTGAGTTCAAAGTTTCGTTTCCCCCATTCCAGATAGGTATTGGAAACGTCGAGGTTATCGACCCGGAAGGCTTCGGCCGCAGCGGCGTAGACGCCGAAGGAACAGGTATAGGCAAAGAGGTGGAGCACCCTCACTTCCTTCCCGGCCTTAGCGACGCGCTCGGCTACCATCATCCGGGTGTCGCGGTGATCCGCGTAGAGGCCCGTATCGAGGTAATCGGTGAGGTTAACGATGAAGCCCAGGCCGTTTTCAACGACGGTGAATTCCCGTTTAACGATGCTCAGTTTTTCGTACTGTTCGGTTCCCCGTTGCCGTTTGCGCAGCTTGAAGAATACGTTATCTCTTCCAACTCCCAGCACTTCCGTGATAATATCCCGGTAGGCCAGTTTGCGGTCCTGGTAGTCTTCTTCGGTCCAGATTTCGCCCTTACGGTGGTAGAGGGAAACGTACACCTGTTCGGCATATCGATCTACGAGAATTGGGAACTCATCCAGGTCGGCGTCGTAGACCCGGTACACCTCGATCTCCTTACGGCGAGCCCATTTACCGTAATGTTTGGCCATTTTACGAAGGCGATTGGCGAAGGCGGTATAGTCTTTAGACATAGTGACATTATATAAAACAGGCGAAGGGCTCCTCATTGTTAGAAACGCCAAAGGTAAAGGTTTCCAATTTTGGTGCTTTCGGGTTTACGCTCTGAAAAGCAACCTTCCCGAAATTTCTATTACTCGTAAGCGGAGTCAATACGGCGGGAAGAACGTAGAAAACTTGATTAAATGAGGGGGGGCATATATTTGTTCTAGCTGACAACCAACGTGGTTCATCCTGAAGTCTGTTCAAACCCTACCCATATGCTGAAGTACCTTTTCTTACTATTCGGGTTTCTCAGTATCCTTCCTGCCCAGGCTCAAAAGGAAGATCCTCACAGCCAAATCATCATTTGTAGCGATTCTCGTTTTAAATGCTACATCATCAACCGTCTTCCGTTAGAGCCCGACGGAAAATTCATTAAAGCCTGTTGCCATCACATGAGGCTAAACAGTGACTGGGACTGTACAGATGATTGTGTTAGCGCCCGGCTTGCAAAAGATCCTTCGCAATCGTCTTCAGGAGCTGCTTTGGTTGACGGGGTACTGGTCATAGACGGAGAACCCGTAGGAGAATTGGCAGATAGTTATCCGAGGGTTAATTCCAACCTGTCCGCATCGCGCTCGTTTTACCCTGATTTCCCGTTGAACTTCCTGTCAAAAAGCCAAAGCCACCTGGTAGGAAAAGACCTTGTTATCGACGGGGAAATCATTGGAAACTTCCCAACAGCAAAGGACAATTCTCCTATTGAGTTCAGTGAGGTCACTCAAGCCGCAAAGACGAACAAACCTTCTGGCAATCTGGAGGCCCAAACGGTTACGATCTTCCCTAATCCCGTTGTCGACATTTTATCCGTATCAGTTCCTTCCAGCTTTAGGGGGCATACCATCCTCATTTATGATCAAAATGGGAAGGAAGTACACCGCTCACCCGTTTCGACAGAGCAAAATGTTGTCGAGGTTAACGTGGGAACTTTACCCGTCGGTCTTTACACGTTGCTCACGGTCGGAGATAAGTCGAATCAAACGATCAAATTCGTTAAAAAGTAAAGTCACCTGTCCCTGGAAGCGTCCGGGTCCTTCGAGGCAACCACTCCCATACCCCGGCGGTAAAGCGATACGTACAACTGCCCGGTGTCACGCTCTGCCAGGATAGGAAACTCATTCAGCTCAACGTCGCAGGTCCGGTAAATGTCAATCTTCTTATGGCGCGGTCGCAGGTGCAATGAAGGGCTTTCATGGTTGCGGACGGGGCGACGACTTCTGCCGCCGCCCCGTCCACTACCGGGTCAGATCAAATCGTGGTTCGCCATTGCACCGGCAACGTTGCCTGCGGCAACCGCTATTGCAACAGACCTCATTGGGTGTGCGCAGTCGCCCACCGCGAATATGCCGGGGATGGAGGTTCGCTGCTGAGCATCAGTTTTGATGTGGCCACTCTCCTGTAATTCAGGTGCAAGCCCGGCAATAGAAGCCGAGCCTAAGCGAAACGGAGGACGATAGTACAACGCCGCAAGCGAGACTGTCTCTCCTCCCTCCAGGACGACCTCCCGGAGGCAACCTGCTTCGTGACGAAGCTCAACGATCTTTTGCTCGTTGAGCGAGACGTTCATCTTTTGCAATGCTTCAGGCTCGAACTCAGCGGGGCCGTTGGTAAACACCGTCACATCGGGAGTCCAGTTGAGCAGCATTTTTGGGAAACCGGGTGTATCCGGCGTATTGCTAAGGTAGCCGGTGGGCTGGTCGTTGTACTCGTACCCGTGGCAATACGGGCAGTGAATAACCGAAGTACCCCAGCATTCGGCCAGACCGGGGATGTCCTCCAGCAGATCAACAACTCCCACCGCAATAATCACGCGCCGGGCCGTAGCGGATTCATTCTCTCCGAAAAAGACCTGAAATTCATCCAATTCTCCATCCAGTTTTGTAACCCGTGCCTCACGGAAGGTTACCGTTGGGTACTTCTTTACATCGGCCATGGCCAGCCGTCGCAACTCAGCGGGAGGAGTACCGTCGCGGGTAAGAAAGTTCTGCGCATGAGGCGTAAAGCGGTTACACGGCTCTCCTGCGTCGACAACCAATACTTTCCGGCGGGCGCGGCCCAGAGCAAGTGCCGCGGAAAGACCAGCGTAGCTACCGCCAATTATTACTATTTCGAAATTCGAGTCAGACATATTAATGAGTTTATTTGCTTTAAATACACGCATTAATGCGACAATGTTGCATTAGCCTCAATGCATCGTCTGATTCCTTTCAAATTGGGAAAGGTATAGCAAATTTTGCCAGAAAAATGATCGCGGATATGGTAAAAACATGGTAGTTCAACAGCCATAAAGAGAGGGTGCAGTGACTTGTCAACCCGCGCCACCTGAGCTTAACAAACCCTTTCACTCCCTTCAAATACTCAACAGCAGAAAAAAAGCACGAACGATCGCTCGTTCGTGCTTTTTTTGTCCGTTTTTATTCGCTCTTCGGCTTGGGGCCACGCCCTCTGCCACGTCCCCTGCCCCGCTGCTTGCGGTTGGGGTCACGGGGCTGTTCGCTACGGGTGCGTTCGCCACGGGGCTTTTGTTCTCCACTACTTTCGTTGCGGGGTTTATCGCTTCCTCCGCCTTCATTGCGGGGCTTTCTGTCGCCTCCTTCGCTGCGGGGTTTATCGTGGTTTCGCTTCCCACCCCCTCCGGAGCGGTTGCCACCCCGGCCACGGCCTCCGCCACGGTTACGGTCACCTCCGCGTCCGCGTCCTCCGCCGCCGCCACGACGATCACCACGGCGGTCACCGCCGTCGTCTTTGAGGCGGTCAGGAACTTCGAGGCGCTCGACCTTCATTTCCATCAGTTCTTCGATGGCTTTGAAGCGGCGGCGATCATCGCCGCTGATCAGTGTGATCGCTTCGCCTTCGGCCGCTGCGCGGGCCGTACGGCCAATGCGGTGCACGTAGTCTTCAGCGTCTCCCGGAACATCGAAATTGATGACCAAATCGATGCCGTTGATGTGAATCCCCCGGCTGAGTACGTCGGTTGCAACCACTACCTGGATGGCTCCCGAGCGGAACTCCCGCAGGCGTTCCTCGCGTTCGTTTTGTTCCAGATCAGAGGAAACGTCTTTCACCTTCGGATTTCTACGGGCCAGCCGGCGGGTAAGCTCCCGTACGGTTTTCTTCCGGCCGCAGAAGATGAGGATACGATCCATCGTCTTGGTCTTCTCCTTCAGGATCTCCTCGATGAGGGCGTTCTTTGCCCAGTCGGCTACATAGTAGGCCTTCTGTTTGATTTTCTCGGCCGGCTTGGAGATTGCGATGCTGATCTCGACCGGATCTTTGAGGATCTCCCGGCTGAATTTCCGGATCTTATTCGGCATAGTAGCCGAGAAGAAGAGAATTTGCAACTTCTCCTTCGGCAACATATCAATGATCTTGACCATATCATTGACGAAACCCATATCCAGCATCCGGTCGGCTTCGTCAAGCACCAGGTGACGGACTTCGCTGAGGTCGGTGTAGCCCATATCGAGGTGAGCCATCAGGCGGCCGGGAGTCGCGACCACGATAGGTGCGCCGGTTTTGAGGGCTTTTTGTTCCTGGGCCATGCTATGGCCGTCGCGGCCACCGTAAACGGGGATGGAGCTGGCGTTCATGTGAAAGCTAAAGCCTTCCAACTGACGGTCGATCTGCATCGCGAGTTCCCGGGTGGGCGTCAGCACGATGGTCGTTACTTTGGTGGGTGGGTTGTCGCAGATGTCGGTCAGGACGGGGAGGAGGAACGCAGCGGTTTTACCGGTTCCTGTTTGGGCTACGGCCAGAATATCGCGCCCTTCGATGGAAGGGGGAATGGCCTGCGCCTGGATGGGGGTACACTTCTCGAAGCCCATATCGTCGAGGGCGTCAAGTACTTCGTCGGCGATGTCGAGTTCATCGAAATAGACAGTTGGTGGCTCCTCCTTTTCTTCGGGGGCGTTGTCTGGGGTAGAATCCATTATGTTTGGCTTGGATGGGGATATGCGCAAGCCTTTTCTTCCCTGGCCCGCGGAGTTGATAGTATTAGGGTAACCGGCGTTCCGGTAGCGCGAAGATAGAATAATTGAATGAGAGACACTAATTTAGGCGGGGCCGCAGGTGCAGGGTAAGGGTAGGATTTTTTATCGAGGCGATGTGAATTTCGTCACTGCGGACTATGCTTTCTTTTTCAGGTAGTCAATGATGATATCGTTAAAGCTGCTTTCTGAGGCCTGCTCCTTTTGCAATAAATGATCAAACTGAATCCTTTTACCACGCTTTTGAAGATTGCGTAATTGGTTTCTGAAATCGTTGAGAAGGCTACGACGAAGTCGCACCAAATTTTTGCAGTTTAGGTTTAGGCGTTTCGGGCTGTCCAGGTCAAAAAACAGTTCAGGATTGTCGGAGTTGATTGTACCGTCTTTCCTAAAGTAAAGCTGAGCGATATGGTTAGCGTTCAGTGGGTCAATCGTTAGGTTTGTTTTATCTTCTCGGCTACGGTCACAGTGGAGATTCGTTCCACAAAAGAGATCGCCGTAACAAACAGCCAGCAAATTCGTGTAATCCAAGTCACGATCCGGATGCAAAGAACGGGTGGCCCAGTGTTCTATTTTTGTTTTGCGCTGCTTAAGGTTTGCACCACAGTAAGCACAACGATTTGCCTGTTCACTGAGCAACTGTGTAATTACGGGTTCACGATATTCAGCATCCATGCCGTTATCGTACCGCTCTCCCTTACTGCGGTATTCAGCCAATTTAGCGGGTTCTTTCCCTTTAGATATCAACCGCACTTTCTTCGATACTTAGAATGTTAGAAAATTGGAGAAGCTCTAGGTCGTTCGGGCTGATTGTTTGACGCAGATTAGCCAATTGCTCACGAACTTTATCCAGGTTTTCCGGACTAGGATCATTCAAGAGTTCGGCTACTTCATCAAAGCGCTCGCTGATTTCCGGAGGGCGACTCGGTGCACCCATGATGTTGGTGATAACGGCACTGGCATCCATACCATAAGTCTCTTGCATTTGCGTTCCCGGCACGATGCCGTCTTTTCGTAGCGCAAATACCTGCTCGTCCCTCAGTTGATTAATCACCAATGGTGAGTGAGTCGAGACGATGAACTGGATGTTAGGAAAAGTTGTCCTGAGTGCTTTTATGATATTGGCTTGCCAGCGGGGGTGTAGGTGCAGCTCTATTTCGTCGATTAGGACTACGCCGGGAGATTCAAGAGGGTTAGACAAATGGTTATTTGCGGAGATACATCGATACATCACATCTAATGCAAGGCCTAAGATAAGTTGTTCTCCCGATGACAACTGATCAAATTTCAAAACACTATCATTCTTGACATAAGTAAGTGTACGCTCAAATGTCTTGATTACTAGCTGGACTTTTCCGGTTCCGTGACCATTTCCCTCCAATTCACCCCAAAATTTAGCCAGTCCTATATTAACCGCTTTCATTTCAGGCAAAATGTAGTCAAAATCTCTTCTATTAACCGCCTCGCTGTTTTGTAAATTGATAAGATCCTCCAGCCAGTGTGTCAAAGTTGTGAAATCTATCTGAGTGTCAAGCGCTCCAAAATAAGTTTGCTCTCTACCTAGTTTATACTGGACTTCATCATAATAACCTTCCCCCATTTCTATTGGAAGGCCTGCTTTATATGCACACACAATCGGTATAGATGTCTCATTGGCGATAGCGTTTCTCAGCCATTCTTTTTCGTTAAAACTTGAATAACTAATTTCTACCGCAGCGTTATAACTTGGAATAGGAATTTTAATCCTCAAGTTATTCCCGGTTGCTGAATCGACTATCACTTGTACAGCGACACTTCCACTCGTATAGCCTATGCTTATATCCTCTAGAGTCAAGCTATATACTGCAGCGTTATTTCTATTGTCAGAACGTCTTAAAAGGTTATGCAGAGCCACTAACATCGCCTCCAACACCGTACTCTTGCCACTACCATTCACCCCGATAAAAGCGGCGACGTTCGGGTCAGTGAACTTAACTTCATGCTTGCCGGCAAAGCCGCGCAGGTTTTCGAGAGTGAGGGACTGAATGGTCATAAGCAAAGACTTCTGTTGTCGGAGAGCAAGGTACTGCCTTTCTAGTCAAACCGGAAAAGCTGGAACTTATCAATTGTTCGCAGGAGCTGCTCAGCCAGCTCGTCGCTGTCGTTGAAGCCGAGTTCTTCCAGGCCGGCGGCCCACCTGCGGTAATCGGTTTCGCTAAACTGGGTCAGGGCGCTGTACTTATCGGAGGTGATGTACAGGCTGTGGTCGCGGAAACTGGTCCAGGCGTTTTCATAGGCCCGCACGCACTGACCAGCCACCCTGCCAGTACTGCCCGACCATTCGTCGTGGCATCCCAGCGCAAAGTAATTCAGGTAACTCCTGGCGGCAGGCGCTTCGCCTGCCTGACCATGCAGCAGTGCATTGGCCAGCGTAATGCTGGCTGGAATCCCGAACTTCTCCTGCTCCGCCTGGGCAACGTTGCTGAACCTGCGGATGAAAGCCGCAATTACCTGTTCCTCGCGCCGGGTGAGTTCATCGTATTTATCCGGCTTGTCCGATCCAAATAAGTTGAACCGTTCGAGAAAACCGGCTTTTTCGGGAGCACGCACTACCGGATCGGACACCGGCTCCGATTCCGTCAGGATCGGCTTTTCGGAATTTTGCTCAGGGGAGCCACCTCCAGCGGGTTCGGTACGGCCGTTGGGTACAACCGTTTTAGCGGGCGATGGTGCTCCGAGCCGTAAGTTGAAGTTCACCTGTTTATCGGACAGCAGAACCAGGGCTCCGACGATAATGAGCAGACGAAGCCAGTGACGCCCTGCGAAGGACATCAGACGGGAAAGAAATGAAGTCATTTTTTGCAACCTTTGGGAGAGCTCCTAATCTGGCTCCCTTGCTAAGTAATCCTGTTATTTCCGTTCAGGCTGAGTTTGAGTGAGGCCATGAAACGCCCCCGATGCAACACAAATGTAATGCAAAACACAAATACAAACAAATTGTTTGTATTTTATTTTTCTTTTGTTTTTAGTTGGGCTTCTCCCAGATCATCCAGGTAATAAATACCCTCAGGGCTATCGAAGAGCTTTCCCCTTAACCCGCTTTGCACCTGCGGCCCCGCCGTATCATTTCCCGCACGGTAGGCCCAGTGCCCAGCCGAAGAATTGCCGGTAAGGATGGGCGCCCGCCAGCCCAATTGTTCTGCCGCAGGCAACTCTACCCAGCGCTCGAAGCGGCCATAGTTGGTAAAAACGGCCAACTTGTTTTCTTCGGCATAATGCAACAAAACGGTACTTCTGTCGACATACAAGGCCACGGGCGAGCTGGTGGGGCGAAGCTCCAGTTTCAGATCGTTGGACTGTAACCGCAGCGTCCCCTGGGGGTCGAGTAATTTCAGCCGATTGTCCCACGAATCAAAAATCCAGATGCCCTGATTGGATGCGCGGGCGATTACCTCCGGTTGGCGGACATCCTTCAGTGAGAACAAATCGATCCTGCTTACCTCACTCAGGGTCCGGTCTACCACTACTACGGTTCCGTATTCGGGATAAAACAGCAAAATCGCGAAGGGATCACTCACATCGATTCCTCCCGGAGCACCGAGACTGCTATCGTAGTACGAGAAGTGGTTTTGGCCCAGTTCATTGTAAGTGATAAAGCGGTCATCGGACAGCAAGTAGTATTTCCGGCCGGCGTTGTCGATAAAGAAATCGATCACATCAGGGCCAACGACGGGCTTTGCGGTGACGCAGGAAAAACACAAAAGAAGGGGAAGTAACAGGCGCATTGTAGTAACCTAACGCCGAAAGTCGCATTTTTGTGGTCCATGATACGCTATTCCCTCCTGTTTACTCTATTCTTTCCGGTTTTACTCTCCGGCCAATCGTCGGACACCACCTCGGTCATCCACCGCCTGCAGGTCGGCGGCGGGTTCGGGATAATGTTGCACGACGTCGACTTTACGCCTTCGGCCAACACCGAATACCTCAGTGG
Source organism: Neolewinella aurantiaca (assembly GCF_008014675.1). Classification (GTDB taxonomy): domain Bacteria; phylum Bacteroidota; class Bacteroidia; order Chitinophagales; family Saprospiraceae; genus Neolewinella; species Neolewinella aurantiaca. The sequence goes on from NZ_VOXD01000022.1 coordinate 103,829, forward strand.
CCAGCGATACAACCTCAGCCTGCGGTATTTCGACAATAAGCTCGTTGGCTTTCAGGCAGAAGTCGGCCTCACTAACGCAGGCTGGGAAGAAACCATTGACACCCTGACCACAAGTAATTATGAGCGCAAGATCAGTTTTGCCGAAGTGCTCATCCTGACGCAGCTGAGCATCGGCAACGGCAGCATTCAGCCAATGCTTCAGGCGGGTCCCTACCTTTCGCTTCCCCTGAGCGAAACGATTACGCTGCCGGAAGGCTTCGAGGTTCCTACCTCTACCCCATCCCAGTACTACGATGTTGAATTGCCCGGCCGGCTGAACTACGGCGCAATCATAGGGCTGGGCCTGAACGTAGAGCTTGGCCCGATGACCGTACAACTCGATGGCAGGTACCTCATCGGGTTCAGCGACCTCTTCAAAACCGGCGACACCGTGGCGGCAACCAGCCGAAGGGAAGGGCTTGGCGGACAGGTGAGTATGTTTTGGGCCCTGGGCAAGTAAAAAGTGTTTAAAAATTCGCGCCGTAGGTCCTGATCGATGCGTAAAGGTTATACTTGTCTCTCAATTTCACCTTTATGTTTCGCTACCTGATCCTTTCCGTCCTTCTATGTTTCTTTAGTTCCGTGGCTCAGAGCCAGGCCGAAAGCCTTCTGGCCGATTCCATCCGGCAGGTTCTCGAAGAAGGCATTGCGGCCGGAGCCTTCCCCGGTGCTCAGGTACTGGCCTGGCACAAGGGCAAACCGCTGGTGCACGTAACCGCCGGGCACCATACCTACGCCAATGAACGACAAGTCCAGAAAGATGATGTCTACGACCTGGCCTCCATTACCAAAACGAGTTCCGGGCTGCTTTACCTGATGCAACTGTACGACCGGAGGCTACTTGACCTCGACGCTCCGCTCGGCGAAGAATTTCCGGTATTTGCGGGAACCGACAAGACAGAGCTTTCGGTTCGCTCGGCGCTCAGTCACCGGGCCGGGCTGCTGCCGTGGGTTCCGTACTGGCAGGGTACGCTGAAGGGCAACGCCCGGTATCCGTGGCAGAAAAAATGGGACAGTTCCCGAACCAACGACTACCGCTTCCGGGCCCGAACCATCCGTCGTGACAGCAGCCGGCGCTTCCCGATCAGGCTAACGGACGACATGTGGTTGCACCGGGAATTCCGGGAAAAGAAAATCTACCGCTCCATTGAGAAATCTCCCGTCAAGCCCGAAGGGGAATACAAGTACTCCGGTCTTCTTTTTTACCTGCTGCCCCAACGGGTAGAGGACGGCTCGAAAAGGGATTACCGGACTTACCTGCGCGAGAACTTTTATGATGCCCTGGGAGCAAACACGCTGGGCTACCGGCCGCTGGACCGGAATATTCCCCTCGAGCGCATCGTCCCAACCGAAGTCGACACGTTTTTCCGGATGCAAACCCTGCACGGCGTGGTCCACGATGAGGGCGCAGCGATGATGAACGGCATCAGCGGTAATGCAGGTCTTTTCTCTTCAGCCGAAGACCTGGCCAAGCTTTACCAAATGCTCATGAACGGAGGGAGTTACAACGGGCAGCAATTCTTCAAACCGGAAACCCTCCTGGAGTTTACCCGGCGGCATTATGCCGCCGAGGGCAACCGGCGGGGCCTGGGCTTCGACAAACCCCTGATCGAGTACGATGCCGACGCCAGTTCCGTAGCCAGGCAGGCCTCGGCCGCCAGCTTTGGCCACAGCGGGTATACCGGCACCATGGTGTGGGCTGATCCCGAGCACGACCTGCTCTTCGTCTTTCTGAGCAACCGTGTTCACCCCAGTCGGAACCGCAGGGCGATTTATACTTTGGGAATAAGGCCAAGAATTCATACATTACTGTACGAACATCTGGGGCTATGATCTTCAGAAAAGAATCATGTAGCGTTTTCAGCAATTCCAACAGTACAATTACACCCTGAACAGTCGGTGTTCACAACAAAACACATACATTAGTCACAGAAGTCATATTTTCGGCCAAAGGCAGGTGTCAACCACACCTTCCGCAAGCTGTTGTTCGTGCCGCTCCGCTCCTGCGCTGAAACGCCGTTATGCATTTTGACAGGCAATCTAATAATCGAAGAAACTGTTTGAATTGCGAATTTTCGCTACTTTAGCCCCACATGACCGCAAAAACCTCCAACGAAAAAATAATCTTCGGACTCAAAGTCAAGCAGCTTCGCCAGGAGCAGGGCCTCTCCTTTTCCGACCTCTCCAAGGCTTCGGGCATGTCCCTTTCTTACCTCAACGAAATTGAGAAAGGAAAGAAATTCCCCAAACAAGACAAGGTAAAAAACCTGGCGAAAGCGCTGGGTACCACGAGGGAAGAACTGACCAACGGAAAGTTGGGTCGTCACCTTGCTCCGGTTACCCAGTTGTTGCAGTCCAACTTCCTCAATGAGCTCCCCTTGGAGTTGTTTGGCATCGAGTTGAGCAAAGTGGCAGACCTCATCGCTCAGGCTCCTACCCGCGTGGGTGCTTTCATCAGCACCCTGCTGGAGCTCTCCCGTTCTTACGCCCTGCGGGAGGAAAACTTTTACTTCGCTGCCCTGCGGTCTTACCTGGAGCTTCACGAAAATTACTTCAGCGAGTTGGAAGACTCCGTAGAGGCCTTTTCGGAGAAACACGGTTTACCCGGCTTCAGGCCGGTACCGCCCCGCACACTCGGAGGAATTCTGGAGTCGGCCTACGGCTACACCATCGTTCCCGAAGGACTGAACGAACACCCTGACCTGCAGATGTTCCGTTCGGTTTACCTCCCCGAAGACAAACGGTTGCTGCTCAACGGCAACCTGACCGCCGGTCAGCGAGGTTTTCAGTACGGTAAAGAACTGGGCTTCAATCACCTCAAACTCACCGAGCGCGCCAACACCAGTAGTTTGTTGCGCAGCAAGGTATTTGAGGAAGTCCTGAACCACAGCCGGGCAACCTACTTCAGCGTGGCCCTGCACATCCCCCTGCACCCGTTTGTGGAGAGCGTCAAAGAATTCTTCGCTTTGCCTACCTGGGATGGCGAAGCTTTCCTCGGGCTGATGCGGCGTTATAACGCCACCCCCGAGATGTTTTACCACCGGCTTACCAACGTGCTGCCAAAGTTTTTTGGCTTGCGTGAGTTGTTTTTCCTGCGGTTTCTGCAGGAAGCCGACACGACCGACTATACGATCGATAAAGAACTGCACCTCAGTCGCCGGCACCATCCGCACGAGAATGGCCTGTTCGAGCGCTACTGCCGCCGCTGGGTCTCGTTGAGCCTGCTGGAAGAAATGGCCGCAGAGGGATCCGGGAATATGCGAATCGATGTACAACGCAGCCACTACTTCGGAACCGAGGACGAATACCTTTGCATCACCCTGGCGAGGACCGGCCACCCGCGCAAAGACTGCAACGTGAGCCTCACGCTGGGCTTCATGGTCAACGACAAACTGAACGAGACCATATCCTGGCTGAACGACCCCGCCATTCAGGCCAGAGTGGTGAATACGACCTGCGAACGGTGCCCGATTACCGATTGCGCAGAGCGGGCTGCCGAGCCAATCGTTGTCCGCAAACGCGAAAAATACCAGCGCATCAAAACGGCTCTGAAGGAACTGTAGTTTTTTCAGGCAATACCATTCGGGGCGCGGCCGCAGGTGCAGCAATGGTTAAAAGTAATTGCTCGGCGGAGGAGTTCCTCTTCGACAAAACTCAACGTGTCATTTACAATAGTCCGCTACGATTTCAGGTAACTCTGGCCCAATACAACTTTGGCTTCTTGATCACTGCATGCTTTTTAATGCTTTTTCGTCCGGCGAAGAATGTAACGATCATTCGTAGCTAAGTCGATTTAACACCAAAGAAGCCAAGGGCAACAGCGCGTCTTGCGTGCCTGCGGCCGGTGCCCGAGGACTGAGCTCTTCCCCCTCGGCCCGTTCATTTTTTCTTGATAAAAAACGAACCAAAAAATCAAGGCTGTGCCACCGGCTGATCGTGGAATCCAATTTTTGAAGCCTAAAATGGAAAAACTCGCGTCGGCGTTGGTTACGTTGCTTCTAACCCCATCGGTCCGTTGAAGTCTGGGTGGCTACTTCCTGAGCTTCGGGAACGCTCAGACAGTTTCCATTTTTAAACGGCTTCAAAAACCGGATTCCACTGCCGGTGCCAAGGCCGAAGGCGGAGTGTCGGAGTTCTGTGCTTTGCTTTCAATTACGAAAGTTGGAGCATTGAAGTAAACCTTGGTCCGGCCGCCTTCACCTCCGGGGAATAGCGGGGATTAGCGACTTACGGTCGCATAATTTTCCTGTTGGATTCAGTCGGAGTAGAACTTATCTGCCGGTGCCTCTGACTATTTTCATTGCGCAGCTACTTCGGCCTTGGCCCCGGCCACTAATGCGGTTGCTGGTGGCCGTTAAGAAAAGCAAGTTGTATGAGCCAACACTGAGTTGCTGCATTTCCGAAGGGCTTCGACTCCCGACAGTTCCAGGCTTCGAAGGATCAGTTTAAGGCGAGTTTTTGCTTTTTAGGCCAGCAGTGACCGTATTAGTGAGCAGCCGGGGACACAGCCCGAGGGGTTTGCTTCTTTGCCCCGACAAAGAAGGCCGCCGGCAGGCAAGGTAAGACGGGCGGCGACGTGTGTTCACTCGGAGTAGAGCTCCTCTGTCAGTGCCCGAGGACTGAGCTCTTCCCCCTCGGCCCGTTCATTTTTTCTTGATAAAAAACGAACCAAAAAAATCAAGGCTGCTGCCGGTGCCAAGGCGGAAGGACTGAACTCTGCGTTCTGCACTCTACACTTTGATTGCTGAGCGAATATTTAGAATCCCGGTCCGGTCTAACTCTCCTGAAAAACTA